>JAJZED010000003.1:169444-221113 GCA_021805775.1 bacterium
CGCCGTCACCCCGAGTAGATCGCGAAGCGATCGTATCGAGGGGCGATCCGTTGTGTCACCCCGAGTAGATCGCGAAGCGATCGTATCGAGGGGCGAACCGCGCTCGCTTAAGCGCTCGTCGGGTGCACCGCGGCGCCGTCGCGCGCTGTTGCCACCCCGAGTACGCTTCGCCGTCACCCCGAGTAGATCGCGAAGCGATCGTATCGAGGGGCGATCCGTTGTGTCACCCCGAGTAGATCGCGAAGCGATCGTATCGAGGGGCGGGCTGCCCTCGCTGAGGTGGCTGACATGGCGGCACCGCGGGTGTTTCACGAGAAACAATCCTCGCGATGTACTCGTCGGGGGCGCCGCTGCAGGGTAGAATGAAGTCGATGCCGCTGCACCCTATAGATCGGCTGCTCGCCGACGTGCTTCCGCCCGGGACGCTTTTTTCTGTTGGCGGGCGGGTCCGCGATGAACTGCGCCTCGGTGCCTCCGCCGAACCGAAGGATTTCGATTACGTCGTCACCGGCCTTTCGTTCGCGCAGATCGGAGAGCGACTCAAGGGCTTGGGGCGGATCGATCTCGTCGGCGAGAGTTTTGCGGTCCTCAAGCTGACGCTGCATGGGCAGAGCGTGGATATCGCGCCCCCGCGCCGCGAGCGCTCGACCGGAGTGGGGCATCGAGCCTTCAATATCGAGAGCGGAGCCGACGTCAGCCTCGAGGAGGATCTCGGGCGCCGAGATTTCCGTATGAATGCCGTCGCGCGGGCGCTTCCCGGTGGATCGCTCGTCGATCCGTTCGGTGGGGCCGCCGATATTGCGGCTCGGTGCATCGATATCATCGCGCCGGCGGCCTTTCGCGAGGATCCTCTGCGAATGCTACGGGCAGCGCAGTTCGCTGCCCGCTTCGACTTCTCGGTCAGCGATGCGACGCGGGGCGCGATGCGCGAGGCGGCCCCCCTTTCCGCCACGATCTCCGGCGAACGCGTCATGGACGAGCTGCAAAAGCTCCTCGTGCTCTCCAAAAAGCCCTCGGTGGGGTTGCGCCTGCTCGAAGAGGCGGGCGTCTTGGCGGTCCTTTTCCCCGAGATCCTCGAGGGGCGCGGCGTCGAGCAGAATGAGTGGCATGCGTATGATGTACTCGACCATACCTATGCGACGCTCGACGCTGCGCCGCAAGGTGAGCTCGTGCTCCGACTCGCCGCGCTCTTGCACGATGTGGGGAAGCCGCGTACGAAAGCGGGGCCGCACTTCTATCAGCACGAGCAGGTCGGCGCCGCTATCGCGCGAGCGCTCCTCCAGCGTTTTCGCTTCTCCGGCGAGGTCATCGACGAGGTCGAGGCGCTAGTACGCAACCACATGTATGTTGCCGACCCCAACCTCAGCGACCCCGCGCTCCGGCGCTTCATCCGACGCGTGGGGGCCGGGCGTCTCGAGCGGCAATTCGCGCTCCGCGACGCAGATATCGTTGGTTCGGGGCTTCCGAAGCGCGACGACTCCAACGAGCGCTTCGAGGCGCGGGTGCGGGCGGAGCTCGCGCGGAAGCCGCCCCTCGGGATCCACGATTTAGCGATCGGTGGCGACGACGTTCTCGCGGCAATGCAGGCTCGGGGGCTTGTCAACGCGTCGTTTCGAGGTGATAAGAGAGTGGGGGCGGCGCTCGCGCTGCTTCTCGAGAAGGTTACCGAGCAACCCGGGCAAAACGAGCGAGACTCGCTCCTCGCGTTGCTTGAGGAGTATCTTGCATCGGCGGAACCCGAGTACGGCACCGAACGTTTCACGTGAAACATTTAAGGAGATTCCCCTGACTCGTATCATCGCGTTGGTCAATCAGAAAGGCGGCGTCGGCAAATCGACGACCGCCGTCAATCTCGGTGCGGCACTCGCGTTGGAGGGGCAGCGCGTGCTCGTCATCGATTGCGACCCGCAAGGAAATACCACCACCGGGTTCGGCATCGAGAAAAACAAACTGCGCGCCGACACGTACAGCGTGTTGCTCGGCGATACGCGCATCGACGACGCATTAGTCCCCACCGACGTCGCGCAACTCGAGTTGCTTCCGGCCACGCTCAACCTCGCCGGTGCAGAGATCGAACTCGTCTCCGCGCTTTCGCGTGAAACGCGTTTGCGCGCCGCGCTGCAGCCGATTGCCTCGCGCTACGACTACGTACTCATCGATTGCCCGCCGTCGCTCGGCCTGCTGACGATCAACGCACTCACCGCTGCCGAGGAGATCGTCATTCCGGTGCAGGCGGAGTTCTACGCGCTCGAAGGATTGACGCAATTAACCGCCGTCGTTCATAAAGTCCGCGAAGCGCTCAATCCGAATTTACACGTCAGCGGCGTTCTCGTCACGATGTTCGACGGGCGCACGCGATTGGCGAGCGAAGTGATCGACGAGCTGGAAAAATACTTTCCGCAACAAATGTATAAAACGCAGATACCGCGGAATATTCGCTTGAGCGAGGCGCCTTCGTACGGGCAGCCGGCGATTCTTTTCGATATTAAAAGCCGCGGCGCGCAAGCCTATATCGCACTCGCTCAAGAGATCGGCGTGCGCGCCAAGGCGGGCGCATGAGCGCGCCCAAGCGCGGCCTCGGCCGCGGGCTCACCGCCTTGCTCGGCGATGCCGGGGTCGCGCCGACGCCCGTGCGCCCGAGCTCCGCGGCAACGGAGATCTCCGGTGACGTCGTGCGCGAGATTCCACTCGACCGCGTCTCGCCGAACGCAGCGCAGCCGCGGAAGCATTTCGATGGCGATGCGCTCGCAGAATTAGCGTCGTCGATCGAACAATACGGCGTGCTCGTCCCGATCATCGTGCGTTCGCGCGGCGACCGCTTCGAAATAATCGCCGGCGAACGGCGCTGGAGGGCGAGTGCGATCGCCAAAAAAAGCGGCATTCCGGCAATCGTGCGCGCGAGCAACGATGTTGAATCGATCGAAGTCGCCATCGTCGAGAATTTGCAACGAGAAGATCTCAACCCGCTGGAGGAGGCGTACGGCTTCGCGCACCTCATCGACGAATATTCGTTCACGCAAGAGCAACTCGCCGTTCGAATCGGCAAGAGCCGCCCCGCGATCGCTAACGCGCTGCGATTGTTGACGCTCGACGACGAAATAAAAGCGATGCTCGTCGAGCGCCGCATTACCGCCGGACACGCGCGCGCGCTGCTTGCCGTTCCGCCGACCAAACGTCGTGCGCTGGCGCGACGCGTTGCCGAGGAGCAGCTCTCGGTTCGCGCGATCGAAGAGCTCGTGCGCGAGAGCGTCGCCCCCACATCGCGGCGCAGCGAGCGCCCGGCGCACGAACTCGGCGCCGACGAGCGCGCGTTCGTCGACGGATTGCAACGTCGATTCGGAACCGCCGCACGCATCGTGCGGGCGGGGAAAGGGGGGCGCATCGAACTGCGCTTCACCGACGAAGAGGAACTCGTGCGGCTCGGCGACTTACTGCTGGACGCATAGGACTCTCTGCATGAACTCCGGTCCCGGGCCGCTCTTTCCATTTACGCGCGCGCTCTCGCTGGCGATGGGCGCGGTTCTCTGCTTCGGTTTTCTCGTGCCGCTTGCGCTCCAACGCGGCCAGCGCGTACTCGCGTTCGCAGTGATCGGCGTGTTCGTCCTCTACGTAGCGGCGAACGTCGTTCTCTGGCTCCGCTTGCGTCCGACCAAAAACAAGCAATGAATCGTGCCGATGCGCGCGCGTTGCTGCGCGGTCCGTATGCGATCGTCAACGATGCTCCCAATGCCGAGCGCATCGTCGATGCGGCGCTTACCGCCGGAATTCGCATCGTACAATTTCGCGCCAAACACGGAATCGATCCGTTACGATTGCGTGCCTTCTGCGAGCGCGCGCACGCGCGCGGCGCGCTTGCGATCGGCAACGATGACTGGCGGGCGGCGCGGGCGGCGGGCTGCGACGGCGTCCACCTGGGACCGGGCGACGAGGGCTTCGAGGAGCCGACGCGGGTGCGTGCGATTTGGCCCGAGGCGATTCTCGGCCTATCGATCGGCCTTCCCGACGAAGCCCGTGCGGTCGATGCGCGGGCCGTCGACTACCTCGGCGTCGGCGCGGTCTTTGCGACCGCCAGCAAGCCCGACGCGGGCGATCCGATCGGCCTCGACGGCCTGCGGGCGGTCGCGCGCGCGACCGCGCTGCCGATCTGCGCGATCGGCGGCATCACTCCCGACCGGCTGGCGCGCGTGCGCGCGAGCGGTGCGGTGATGGCGGCGACGATCGCTGCGCTCGCCGAGGCCGCCGACCCCGCCGATGCGGCGCGCCGCTATGTCGCCGCATGGGAGGCGGCAGCGTGAGAGCGGTCCTGAGCATCGGTACGACGCATCCGTGGAACATCGCGGGGCTCGGGCTCGATATTCAGCTCGGCACGCATACCGGCAACGACGTCTTCACCGTCGTGGCAGCGGTCAGCGCGCAGAACGGCGAGGGCGTTCGCGCGCTTCACGCCGTCGATCTTGCGACCGTGCGCGAACAACTCGGCTGCGTGCCGTGGCCGCAGATCGCGGCTATCCGCGTCGGCGCGCTCCCCAGCGCCGAGCACGTTGCGCTCGTTGCCGAGCAGATTGCGGCGCACGCACGGCTCTACGCGGTCGTCGATCCGGTCCTCGCCGCCTCGCCGGGCGGAGCGCTCGTCTCGGCGGGAACGCTCGAAGCGCTGCGCGAGCGATTGCTGCGGCTCGATAACGTCATCGTGACGCCGAATCTCGCCGAGGCCGGCGCGCTGCTCGGGCGTCGCTCGATCGAACGCGCCGAGATGGACGAAGCGGCGCGTTCGCTACTCGCCCTCGGTGTATGTGCGGTGGTCCTGACCGGCGGGCACCTTGAGGGCGACCCACGCGACGTGCTCGTCGAGCGGGCTCGCGATCGCATTCGCTCGGAATCGCTCATCGCGTCGCGCATACCCGGAAAACATCGCGGTACGGGTTGCACGTTTGCATTCGGTATGGCCGCCGCGCTCGCCGACGGCTCCTCCATCGGCGATGCGCTCCGTTCGGCGCGTGCGTTGGTGCGCGGCCGTCTCGGCGAGGCGGTATAACGCATTGACGTTTGTAACGGCGGCAAGGTAGAAACCAAAGATGACGATCGTAAAAAAACCGCGCGTGATGTCGGGCATGCGCCCGACGGGCGGGCTCCATCTCGGTCATCTCGTCGGCGTGCTGACGCAGTGGCGCGATTTTTGCGATAGTGCCGAAGCGTTCTTTGAAATCGCCGATCTGCACGCATATACCACCGGCTTCGAGGATCCGCAGAGCATTCGTAACGCGCGCAACGAGATGGTTGCCGTGTGGCTTGCGGCAGGCGTCGACCCGAAGAAGGCGACGATTTTTTTACAGAGCGCGGTGCCGGAGATCTCCGAGTTGCACGTTCTGCTCTCGATGGTGACGCCGGTCTCGTGGCTCGAACGGGTGCCGACCTATAAAGGGCAGATCGAAGCGCTCGGCGCCGAGATCGCGACGTACGGGTTTCTCGGTTACCCGTTGCTGCAGCTCAGCGATATCGCCGTGGTGCGCGGCGAACGCGTTCCGGTCGGGCGCGATCAAGTCGCGCATCTCGAATTCGGTCGCGAAGTCGTTCGCCGCTTCAACCATCTCTACGGCGAAGGCTCCGAGGTGCTCGTCGAACCGCAACCGACGCTCTCGGAATTCCCCGAAGTGCCGGGAACCGATGGGCGCAAAATGAGCAAGAGCTACGACAACGCGATCCTCATCGCCGACGATGAAGCAACGACGACGCAGCGCATCCGCACGATGTTTACCGATCCTCTAAAATTGCGCAAAGGCGACCCCGGTCGTCCCGAGGTCTGTCCGGTCTTCGCGCTGTGGAAGTTGGTGCCCGAAGCCGCACTCGAACGGATCGCAAGCGAATGTCGCAGCGGGGCCCTCGGTTGCGCCGTCGACAAAGCGGCGTTCGCAGAAGCACTCAACGCCCATCTCGCGCCGGTGCGCGAACGATATCGAGTGTTTCGCAGCGATCCGGGCGAAGTGGAACGGATCGTCGCCGAAGGAACCGCGCGTACGCGCGCCCTCGCCGGCGAAGTAATCGCCGACGTGAAACGGGCGATGAAGCTGCTCTAGTTCCGCTTATTCGGCGTACGAACGATCCCAGAGCCAGCGGCGCGCTTTTTGCGGCTCGTTGCGAACGCGGGAGTATACGTAGGCGACGATTGCGAGCGCAATAAACAGGAACGTGGCAATGAAATCGCCGGTTCGCAGAGGGCCGGGCATCTGGAACGCCGAGAGCCTCGCAAGGGCGAGATCGGCGAGCGCGAGTGCAAAGAGAATCCACGTCGCTCGTAAGAACGGAGCGCTCCTCTCGGTACGCATGGCTAAGGCGATCCACGCGATCGATATGAGCGCCTGAATAAAAATCACGGGTTTCCACCACCATTACTACCGCTACTACCGCGAGCCCATGGGTAGCGGTCGAGCCGCTGGGACTCGCGACGCAGGAGCGAGATCGCTTCGAAGACGAGTGCGGGACTTATCTCGACGAGCTTCCATATCCATCCGTGCGGTAATCTGCGATCGACGACGAAAACGCCGTGCGCGAGTGCAAACACGACGAGCCAGAGCAACGCAAGACGGAGCATCCACTGCGAGGAGGTCGTTCGTATCGCAAACGAGAGCAGCGCTCCGGCAATGGCGATTTCGACGATATTGACGGAGCCGGAAAACACGCGGATTACGCTTTGAAGCCGGGCAGCGTTGCTTCGATCTGCGCGAGCGCGTAATCGATATCTTCGAGCGATGCAGCGTAGCTAAAACGGAGATAGCCTTCGCCGGCTTTTCCGAACGCAGCTCCGCCGGTGAGCGCAACGCCTGCATTTTCGAGCAGATAGGTTGCGAGCTTACGGTCGTCGTGCGTGATCTGCTGCACGTTGGCAAACGCGTAGAACGCGCCTTCGGGCATCTTGCACGAGAAACCGGGAATCTCGTTGAGCCCGGCGACGATCTTGTCGCGTCGCTTGCGAAACATCTCGTTCATCTCGCGAACGGGCCCTTCGGGGCCGGTGAGCGCCGCGATGCCCGCCATCTGCACGAACGTCGTCACGCAACTAAAGGTGTTGTTATTAAAGAGCGTCGTCGCGTTGATAATTTTTTCGGGACCGACGGCGTAACCGAGGCGCCATCCGGTCATCGCGTAGGCCTTCGAAAATCCGTCGAGGATAACGGTGCGCTCGCGCATTCCCGGAAGCGTCGCAATCGAAAGATACGGCGTATCGAGATAAAAATTGCGCGAATAGATCTCGTCGGCGATGACGAGAATGTCGTGACGAATCGCGATTTCGGCGATGCGCTCCAAATCGCTGCGCGTCAACACGCCACCGGTCGGGTTGTGCGGTGAATTGATCAGCAGCACTTTCGTGTTATCGCTCGCTCGCCGTTCGAGTTCGTCGAGATCCATGCGCCAGTTGCGCGATTCCTGAAGCGGAATCGCAACGACCTTCGCTTCGAGGTAACTCGCCGCCGAAGCGTATGCGGGGTACGCCGGGTCGAAATACATGAATTCATCGCCCGGGTCGAGCAACGCCGAGAGCAAGTTCCAAACGATCGGTTTGAGGCCGGGGCCGACGGTGACGTTTGCGGGCGTGTAAGCCGGAGTGAGTCCGCGAAAACGCGAGACGAAATCGGCGATACATTCGCGCAATTCCATAACGCCTGCCGAGGGCGAATAATGCGTGTAGCCGGCGCCCATCGCTTCGGTAGCGGCGCGTTTGATATGTTCGGGCGTGTCGAAGTCGGGTTCGCCGATCTCCATGTGGACGACGCGCTTTCCGGTCGCTTCGATCTCGCGCGCTCGCGCGAGGACCTGAAATGCATTTTCGGCGCCGAGGCGGCCGAGCGCTTTGGCGGTGCGCTGTTCTTTTGAGGCAATCATCGTAAACGGAGATCCTTTCTGCACGGCGAAGCTACGCGGCGTCATGCGCACCCTCGCGGAAATCTTCGCTCCGGGATCGCCGACGTTACCCGAGGGGCTTCGAACGCTCGACGTTTCGCCCGAACGTGAGTTGGAACCTGGGATGACGGTGCGCGCGGCCTTCACTTTTACCAACCACGGCGGCGCCCCGGCGACCGGGGTGCGCGTGCGTTTGAACCTCCCCGAAGGGCTCCTCTATCTCGTCGGTTCCGGGACGCTCGATGGGGCGCTCCTCGACGACGAGCAAGGAAACTCGCCGCTGCTCGCCCGCGCCGGCGCCCCGATCGGCGATGTCGCGCCCGGACAGCGCCGCCGCATCGAACTCTGCTATAGCGTTGCGGGAGCGATCGAAAACGGAAGCACCGTCGAAATTCAGGCCGCGGTCGCCAGCCTCGAACTCGAGCCGGTCGGCTCGAACGTCGTTCGCCTGATCGCGCGCAGCAAGCCCAACCTACGCAACGCCGGCACGATCGCGAGCATCGAGGCGCGTGGTGCCGCGGTCCCGGGAGGGGAGGCCCTCGTTACGGTCTGCGTCCATAATGCCGGTGCATCGAGCGCGCACGACGTCGTCGCACTCGCTCCCATTCCGGAAAATACGCAATACGTGCCGGGCTCGGTTCGCGTGGACGGCCACGAACTTGAAGGCGAGCGAGCTCTTGCCTTCGACCGCCTCTACGCGCCGGTCATCTCGCGATCGTTGGCCTCCGGAGCGACTGCGACGCTGCAATACCGCGTTCGGATCGAGAGACCGCTGCCCGACGGCACCACGATTCGTTTTCAAACGCGCGTGGCGTCGCAGGAAAGCGCGGTTTTCGAACTTCCCGAAAGCGCGCTCACGCTCGCGTCAACGCCCGATTTCTCCGGCGAGCATAACGCGATGCTCGTCGAGCCGTCGTCGGGCGAGATTCTTCCCGGCCAACGCGTGCGCGTCTCGATCTCGCTGCAGAACGATGGTAGCGCTCGTGCCGAACGCGTCGACCTCGCTCTCTCCGCAGATGCCGGATTGACGGTCGTTCGCGGTAGCGTGCACCTTGACGGCGTACCGGTGCGCGACCGGAAGCGGGAGAATCTCCGCGTGGAGATCGGTGCGCTCGATGCCGGTGAGTCGGCGCAGCTGACGGTCGATTTTGTGCTCGCCTCACCGCAAGCGAACGGGAGCGAACTTGGCCTCGGTGCGCGCGTTTCGTGGTCGCCTTCCGCTGCGATCGGCGAACGCTATTTCGAACGGCGATTTACCGTCGTTTCGCGCCCGCGTTTCGTCCCGCGCCGAAATCGACTCAAGAGAATCGGTTCGGGTTCGGTCCATCCGGGCGATCGTATCGGAGCGGAGCTCTCGCTTGCGAATACGGGCTCGGCCGCGGCACACGACGCCGCGCTGACGTTCGCTCGTGATATCGAGTTGGAGTCGCTCGAAATATTCGAAGACGATACAAGGCTCGCGCTCTCCGATGGCCGGGTAGAGCTCGGCACGCTCGATGCCTTTACCGAACGTATTTTTCGTCTGCAAGCGCAGGTGCGCAGCCCGTTGCCGGATCGCACGAACCTCTCGCTTCGCGCCGCCCTCACAACACAAGAACTTGGGGAGCAATCGCTCGGCGAGATCGTATCGATCGTCGATTCGCACGCATCGTTCACCACCGAACGCTCGCGGCTCGATCGTCGCGAGAGCGAGCCGCTTCGTCCGAATCGCGTTACCGAAGTCGCGCTCTTTCTCGAAAACGTCGGAACCGATACGGCGCGGAACGTTCGCGTTCGGCTCTTTCTCGCGCCGGAGGCGCGGATCGAAAGCGTCGAAGGCGCAAAACGTACGAATTCCGCGTTGGACGTCGGTGAAATTCCCGCCGGAGCGAGCGTTGAGGTACTCGTCGGCATCCGTTTGCTGCGAAATCTCGCGCGCGAATTTCCACTCGCACTCGAGGCGGTCGTCTCCGCAGATGAAATGATTCCGCTACAACTCGAACGTTTCGTTATCGAAACGACAGCGGAGCCCGATTTTTCCGGCGCCGCTTTGAAAAGCGTACCGAGCGGGAGTATCGAGGCCGGCGAGGGCATCGATTGGACGCTCCGGCTGCGCAACGTCGGCGACGGCACCGCGCGCCGCGTCGAAGTGGCGATAGAGCAACCGTCGACGCTCATTTACGTTCCGAATTCAACCGCCGTCAACGGCATACCCGTGCGCGATTTCGGCGCAAAAGCGCCCTTTGCCGCCGAACGCGGCATCGTCTTTACTGCCGTCGAACCGGGGGTTGAAGCCGTCGTTTCTTGGCGCGATATCGCGCACAATCAGTTGCAGCTCGGCGAGCGTATCGTGCGTAAGGCGCGCATCGCCTACGACGGCGAGCGAAGCAACGAGGCGGTCTCCGACGAGTTGCAGGTTCGTTCGACGCCGTTACTCGCAGGTTCGATCGCCGGGCTCCCCTTCGGGCTCGACGGCGTCGTCGGAGGCCCGTTCGAGGGGCAGCCGGCAACGAACGATTCGCGGCACGAGGAGTTGCCGGCGGCGCGACCGGTCGCTGCGAACGGTGAAGCAAACGGTGAAGCAAACGGTGAAGCAAACGGCACTCCAACGGCGACGGGCCTGCGGATCGGCACGCTGCTCTCGTTGAGCCCGGAGCGTCTTCTGCAGATCGAACGACAACTCGGCGAAATTCGTCCGGGCCGCATCGTCGGCCACCTCTTCGCTCTGCGCGCTTTGCTTCCCGACAGCATCGGTTCCTCGCCGCTTCCGACGCTCGGTCGGCTCCGCGATATGCTTCGCGAGTCGTTCGACCGGCTCTTTATCAAACTCCGCATCGCGCATTATGCGATGCTCGAGCGCGAACTCGAAACACCGACGCTGCGCCAGGCGATCGAAGCTGCGCTCGCCGACGCCGCCCTAGCACATGGCGAGCCGCCGCTGCCGGCGGGGAGCGCCGCAACGTTGCGCGGGCACGTTGGCGGATCGGAATTACGCGCGCTGTTGGAGCGTATGCCGGAGGCGCCGCCGGCGAGTGCGTTGCCGTGGTGCGCCCTCGCGCACCTGCTTCCCGACGACAGCGTCGCTGCCGCACGCTATCGCAGCGCACTCTGCGCGACGCTCGGAGATCTCGTCTCGCTCGAACCCGCAGATTTCCTCGACCGGCTGACGCGAAGCTCGGACGAGCGGCTCGACGCCGCCCTTGCGAGCCTGCGCGAGAGCCTTGCGAGCCTGCAGACGCGATGAATATTGCGCTCGTGGTTACTGCACTCTTCGTTATCGGCGCGCTGGTTATCGTTCTCGCGCGATTCTTGCCGAGGAGCGAACGGGTCGAACGTGCAGAGCGCGCGGCTCCGCTTCCGCCTTCGGAGCAAACGCCGCCCCTATCGAGCGTCGTCGAACCGCTTTGGGGGGAACGCGAGGAGGCCGAGTTTTCGCAGCTTCCCGAAGCGGCGCGTTGCGATTTGTTGTTCTCGATCGAAGAGCGGGACGACGACCGGGGCGCTGCCTTGCTGGCCCACGCATTGACCGACCGAAGCGAAGTCGTTGCGACCGCCGCCGCCCACGCGTTAATAACGCGCGGTCAGCGCGATACGGTCGAACGCTATCTCGCCACGTGCGATGACGAACGAAAGCGTTCGATGGCGCGCACGCTGCGCGCGCTCTTTCCCGATCTCGCGGTTGAAGAACCGCACGAGCGGCGGCTCGAAGCGCTATCGACCCCGGTGCGCGTCGACGGCGGAATCCTCCGGCCGCGCGGAGCGCAGGCGACGCTCGTTCTCGATCTCGCACATCTCCGTCTTCACGAAGAACTGCGTGCGATCGAACGAGCGGACAGCGGCGGCATGCTGCGCCATCTCATCGCGGTCCGGCGCTTGTTGCCGGAGAGAGCGGTTGGAGCGGCTCCGGCGCTCGATTCGGCATTGCGCGCTGCGCGCGACGCAATGAACGCGCCGATCTCGCGCCTGGTGATGACGCTCAATCGCCCGCGCCCGGTCGTTTCGAGTAAAGATATCGAAGACGGCGCAGGGCGACTTGCGTTACGTTCGTTGCTCGACGTACTTCTCGCGACGCCCGGTGACGCGGAGATGCCGGTAGCGACCGGCGAGATGCGGCTCCTCGCCGGCATCGTCGATCTCGACGATCTCGCCAAAGCGCGCGCCCGACTTGAAAACGAACCGATAGGCGCCGCGCTTCCGTGGGTTATCAACGTGCAATTGCTCCCGACCGTGCTACTCGTTCGTGGCGAGGAACGCGATATTCTTTCGCAGTATCGCGCGCGCGCGGCCGAGAACCTTGCGGTACTCTGCGAGCTTCCCGTCGCGGAATTTCACCGCGTCATTGCGACGCATAGCGATCGCGTTCTCGATACGCTACTCGACGACGCTCTTGCGGAATTGGGCAAGCTCGATGTGGAGGCCTAGACCTTCAAGCGGAAATAGCGAATCATAATTTTTCGTGCGATCGGGGCGGCGACGTTCGCACCATATCCGCCGCTGCGGTCGACGTAGACGGCGATGACCAGCTTTGGATGTTTGAGCGGTGCCCAACAAACGAACCACGTCGTATTCGGTCCGTTTCCACCGTCGGTTTCTACCGTTCCCGTCTTTCCGGCAAACGGAAAGCCGGGTATCGCGAGCCCGTAGGCGGTGCCGACCGCGGAGGTAACCTGCGCCATTCCGGCTCTGACCGCAGCGAGGGATTTCTGCGTTACCGGAACGTGGCGAATAATCACCGGAGGAAATACTTTAATCGTTCGGCCGTCGGGGCTGAGAATGCGCGTGACGATGTGCGGCCGATAGAGCGTACCTCCGTTGACGACCGCAGATGCGATGTTGGCGATCTGTAACGGCGTCGCTTGCATAGCGCCTTGCCCGATACCGAGAAAACAGGCGTCGCTCGGCTCTTGCGGCAGGCCGTAATGTTTCATCATCCAGGCGTTGGTCGGCCAATTTCCCTTATTCTCGCCGGGAAGATCGATGCCGGTGCGCGCATCGAGGCCGTATAGCAGCGCGAATTTTCGCAGGCGCTTGAGGCCGAGCCCCATCGAGAGACGGTAGAAATACCCGTCCGACGATGCCGCGAGCGCCGGCACGAAACTCGTGTATCCGAGCCCGCCCGAAACGATATCGCGCGCTATGTAACCGTCACAGTTCCACGCACCGTTGTCGTAGACGATCTGATTGCGGCGAATGACGCCGACGGTAATCGCCGCCGAACCGGTAACCATTTTGAAGGTCGAGCCGGTCGGCGTCGCAGCGGCGATGGCGCGATTGAAGAGCGGTTGCGCTGGGTCGGTGAGATAAAACGAAATTTTCCTCGATCGGTCGAGCGCAAAATCGTTGGGATTGTAGTTGGGGTAGCTCGACATCGCGAGAATGCGGCCGGTCCACGGATCCTCCACGACCACCGCGCCGGAGACCGATTCACCGCGCTGCACGCGCGCGACGCCGTGGGCGAGCGCGCTCTCGACGATGCGCTGCAAGCGCAGGCTCACCGCGAGCTCGAGCGTGTCGCCGGGCACCGGCGCCTTGTCGGGCAAGCGGTCGCCGGCGACGACGTTTCCGGCGGCGTCGACAACCACGCGCTGCCCGCCGGGGCGGCCGCGCAGATAGCGATCGTATTCGTATTCCAAGCCGTCTTTGCCGACGATTGCATTCGGCGAATACCCGTATGGGCGCAAGCGCTTGTATTCCGAAGCGGTGATGAGGCCGACGTATCCGAGCATCAGGGAGCCGACGTTGTTATACGGATAGTCGCGTATTGCCTGAACCTCGATATCGACGCCGGGAAGATCTGCGAGGAGCTCCGAGAGGCGAGCGACATCGGCAACGGAGAGATTGCGCGCGAGCACGACCGGCCCGTAGGGTTCGTAGGTTTGCACCTCCGCGAAATTGCGGTAGTTGACGCCGTTATGGTGATAGAGCCGATCTTCGAGTTTCGCCGCCGGAAGGTGGATGGTTGCGGCGACGCTCCGCAACTCGCGATGAAGATGCTTGACGAGCGACGGCACCAGCGCGACCACAAACGACGGCCGGCTGCGAACCATCACTTTCCCGTGGCGGTCGACAATGAGGCCGCGTGGTGCGGCGACACGAATGAGGCGAATTTGGTTTGCTTCTGCCTGCGCGCGGTACTCCGCTCCGTGGACGATCTGCACGTCGATGAGTCGCCCCAACAAGACCGCGAAAATCAGGGCTGCAAAAGCCACGAAGCCGGCGAGCCTGCGTGCCGGGCGTTCGAAGCGCTGGCGCAGCCAAATTCCGGTGTCTTTCATAGATTATCGCGATGGCGGGCGCGGTACCACCATGCAAAGATTCCCAAGCAAATTGCGTCGAGAATCGACTGTCGTACGGCATCGTGAAAATGGAGGCCGCTCCAGGCAAACGGAGAGCCGGCGATCTGCATCGCCGCCCAGAAGACGGCATTACGAATAAAGGTGCCGACGAAGGCGAGTGCGGCATAGAGCAACGGCGAGTCGCTAAAAAAACGTTGTGAGAGCAATGCGGTGAGAACCGCGGCGGCGAGCGTTGCGAGCATCCACGAGCCGCCCGTCGTTCCGGAGAGCAGATCTTCGCAGAGGCCGGCGACCAGACCGAGCATTGCGGCACGCTGCGGCCCTAAGCGTACCGAAAACCAAATCACGACGAGGAGCACCGCGCTCGGCGGAATATCCGCCCACGTAAGCCGCGATAGCAGCGTTCCCTGCGCGAGCAATGCGAGCGCCAACGCAAGCGCGACGTGCCACCACACGGGGTATCGGTAGGGAGTCGCGGGCTCCCTACCGTGCAACGACGAGGAGTCTATCCAAGGCATTCAAGCGTACCGATGGCTGCAAGATAGCGGTCTGATAGAGGCTGGAATCGTTGCGGTCGATCTTAACGATTCGTCCGATGGGAATGCCGGCACGGAACGTGCGCCCGTTTCCGGTGACGACGATCTCTCCGAGGTGGAGCGGAGCGTCGAGCGTCACGTAATCGAGACGGATGCTTTGGAGATTGCCGCGAGCGATTCCCCACCAGCGCCCCTTACGAACGATCGCCGGAATGCGGCTCGAAAAATCCGTTGCCAGGACGACCGTCGCATCGAGCGGCGTCACTTGCGTAACGTGGCCGACGACGCCGCCTGGCGCGAGCACCCCGTCATCGCGACGAACGCCGGCGAGCGAACCGCGATCGATGGTAATGCTGCGCGTCGCCCCCTCCGGAGGGAAGCCGATGACGCGCGCTTCGATACCGCGCGGGTTGTTTTCGCGCAGTCGGCGGATGCCGGCGATCGCCAGCGCGTCGGCGAGCTCTTGGTGAAGCCGTGCATTCCGTTCGAGCAGTGCTTGGTTCGCGGCGACGAGCGCAGCGTTTCGCGCGCTCAACGAGGGGAACGAGAGGACGGCGGTCGCACCGCCGCCGACGGCGTTGCCGACCGATGCGACGAGGTTCTCCCCTCCGGCGATAAGGTACGAGGCGGCGACGGCGATGGGGCTCGGTTCGCCGCTTCGCTGCGCGCGTACCTGAACGATGGCGAGCAGCGCTGCCGCGATGACGATCGCAAGGAGAACGAGCAGTTTTCGCTCGTCAGTGCGCATTTGCCGGCTTCGTGGATTCGGGGCGATATCCGCGTGCGCGAAGCGTGCGCACGACGCGACCGAGGGGTAGCCCCATGACGGTATAAAAATCGCCGACGATCCCGTCGACTAATGCCGCGGCGCGCCCTTGAATGCCGTATCCACCCGCTTTATCGAATGGTTCGCCGCTCGCGACGTACTCCGCGATTTCATCCCGCCCGATTTCGTGGAAGCGCACGCGCGTCGTTTCGCAAAATTCGACGGTTGGTTCGTCATCGGGGAAAGCGATCGCCACAGCGGTATGAACGAGGTGTTCGCGGCCGGAGAGCGAGGCGAGCATCGCGCACGCTTCATCGGCATCGCGGGGTTTATTGAGCGCGCTCCCGTCGCGGTCGACGACGGTGTCGGCGGCAAGCGTCGGGCGATTGAAATTCGTGCCGAGCCGCGCGATAACGTCGCGAAGTTTCTCGCGCGCATGGCGCTGCGCGAGTTCGCGCGGGGTGAGCGCGGGGTTATCGGGCTCGCCGTACTCGCTTGGAATCACCTCGACGTGCAATCCGAGCGACTGCAATAATTCCAGGCGGCGCGGCGAGGCGCTGGCAAGATAGATGCGGTTCATCGTTCGCATTCGGGCTGCCCGTAGAGGCGATGGGTGCGAATATACTGCCAAACCGCCTCGGGAACGAGATAGCGAATGCTGCGCCCTTGCGCGAGTAGGGTGCGAATCAACGTCGCCGATTCGGGAAGCGCGGGAAGATTGAGCGTGCCGACGCGTTGGCGCAGGCTCGTCGGAAGGGCGGCGATGACGCGAGCGAGCGCATCGTCGGGAACGCCGGCGCGCGGCGCGATGACGAAACGTTCGAGGCTGCCGAGTACCTCATCGAGCCGCACCCAATTCGAATTGACGAGCGAGTCGGCACCGATGAGAAACGTAAACGATGCGTCGGGATAGCGCGCGCGCAACCGCGGCAGAAGATCGGCGGTATAGCCGGTCGCCTCGGGAAGCAGATCGCTATCGTCGAGCGCGAAGCCGCGATTGGTGGCGATCGATCCTAAGATCATCGCGCAGCGATGTTGGGCATCGGCGATAGCGCCGGTTCGATAGTGCTGGTGCCGAGTGGGAAGAAAGAGTACGCGGTCGAGCCCTTCGCTCAGTCGCGCCGATTCCGCAACGAAGAGATGCGCGTTATGGATGGGGTCGAAGGTGCCGCCGAAGATGCCGAGTTTCATGAATAGGTGAATTCGTACGTCCCGATCCGCACGCTATCGCCTTCGCGGACTCCACGCGCCTGAAGCTCTTTTTCCACGCCCATCTTCACCAGCGCGCGCTCGAATCGCGCGAGCGCTTCCTCGGAATCAAAATTCGTTCGTTCGGCAAGCTGCTCGACGCGTTCGCCCGTCACCACGAAGGTTCCGTCGTCATCGCGGGCGATGGTAAAGGTCTCGCGCGTGGGCAACGCGATTTGCGCTGGCGATATATCGATCGCGGCCGGCGGCGGAGCGAGCGAGAGCGCGCGCCACATCGCAGCGAGTAATTCCGGAATGCCCTGGTGAGTCGCCGCGCTGATACCCAAGGTCTGCGGATCCCGCTCGCGCAACTCGGCGAAGCGTTCGCGCGCATCGGGAAGATCGAGCTTGCTGACCACGACGATCGTCGGCTTCTCCGGTAGCGCGGGGTTCCAGGCGCGGAGCTCCGCTTCAATCGTCGCACGATCGCTCGCCATCTCTTCGAGCGATTTTGCGCCGTCGAGAAGATGTACGAGCACGCGCGTGCGCTCGACGTGCCGTAAGAAACGGTCGCCGAGCCCGGCGCCTTCATGAGCCCCTTCGATGAGGCCGGGGACATCGACGGCGACAAACGATCGCTCGTCGTCGAGGCGCACGACGCCGAGTTGCGGTTCGATCGTGGTAAACGGATAATCGGCGATCTTCGGGCGTGCCGCGGTGATCACCGAAAGCAAAGTCGATTTGCCGGCGTTCGGTACGCCGACGATGCCGATGTCGGCAAGCAGTTTCAGCTCGAGACGAACGATGCAATCTTCACCCGCCTCACCGCGAATCGCGTAATCGGGCGCCTGTCGCGCAGCGGTCGCGAAGTGCTGATTTCCCAGGCCGCCTTTCCCACCGCGCGCGACGAGCACGCGTTGACCGGGTTGGGCGAGATCGGCGAGCAATGCCTCGCTCTGCGTTTCGCTGCTCTTGTAGACGAGCGTGCCGACGGGCACCGGAATGACGAGATCGTCGCCGGCGCGCCCCGATTTATTCGAGGTGCCGCCCGCCTTGCCCGATTCGGCGGCGAACTTCCGCTTAAAGCGAAATTCGACCAGCGTGTTCAGTTCGGGCTCGGCGAGGAGATAGAGGCTGCCGCCATGGCCGCCGTCGCCGCCGGCGGGGCCGCCCTTCGGGACGTATTTTTCGCGGCGCCATGCAACGATGCCGTCCCCGCCGCGGCCGGCGGAGATTTCGATCGTGGCTTCATCGATAAATTGCACTTAAGGTCGGTCTATTCCGCAGGCGGATGAGGGAGCCTTGAAAGAGCGACGGGGTGCCGCATGCGGCACCCCGTCGAAGAAGCGAGCGTTCCCGCCCCGCCGTTACGCGGAGAGCGGTTTGATATCGACGTGCTGCTTGTTCCGGCGCGTCGCGAACTGCACCGTTCCCTCGGTCAGGGCGAAGAGGGTGTGGTCGCGGCCGATGCCGACGTTCTCACCGGGGTAGAATTTCGTACCGCGTTGGCGGACGATAATATTTCCCGCGAGCACGTGCTGGCCGCCGAAACGCTTGACGCCGAGGCGCTGCGAATTGGAGTCCCGGCCGTTGCGGGTAGAGCCGGCGCCCTTCTTGGACGCGAAAAGCTGCAGATCGAATACGAACATAGCCGCAAGAGTATACCGCAAGCGGGGCTCGGGGTCAAATGGCGCGCCGGGCGTTTTGGGGGCCGAGCGGCCGCTGCCGGCCCCTGCCCGGTCTTGTCGCGAGCGAACGACCGGACGTTCGCTCGCGTTCTATCGGGGAGGCGCCTCCGAGGCGTCGAAGGAGCCATCGAAAGGAGTCTATCCACACCCATGCCAGTCAAGCCAAAATATATGGCGGCTGCCGCAGCTTTGCTTGTCGGCACGCTCGCATTTTCGCTCCACGCGGGGGCGGCCCCGGTGCCGAATGCCGGGCAGAAGGGCTCTTCTGCCGATCGCGTCGCCGTCGCGCAAGCCAAGGCGGCCCGGACGATCGAGCTCAAGGCCTACCGCTACTCGTTCGAACCCGAGACGATTACCGTCCACGAAGGCGAACCGGTCACGTTGCGGCTCACCAGCAAGGACGTCACCCATGGGATCGCCGATGCCGATCTCGGTATTCCCAACACCGTCATTTTCAAAGGCAAAACCAGCACCGTGACCTTCACGCCGAAAAAACTCGGTACGTTCAAAGTGCACTGCTCGGTTTTCTGCGGCGTCGGCCACGGCAACATGATGTTGACCGTCAAAGTCATTAAATAAGAACGAGCACCGTTCGTCGGTTAGGAAAAAGAGCGGGCCCCCGTATTTCGGGAGCCCGCTCTTTTCTCGCGACGCTTACCGTGGAGATCTTAGTGGTTCTTCCACCACGGCCCGCCCCAGAGCAGCTGATAGCTCCAGACCGGCGTGCCGCCGACCGTCATGGCATCTTCGACCGTGAACACGACGTTCGGTTGGATGTTGACGGCGAGATCGCCGATGTAGTAGTTGTTGACGCCGCCCATTCCGTCGTTCGTGGTGTCGTAGCGCAGGTCGAGATTCGCTTTCGGCAGCACGTTGTAGATTGCTTCGAGCGAATACGCATGGCTCTGCGACGAGACCGCCGGCGAAATATCTTGCGGGTTATTGTCGTTCCCTTGGAGATCGACGCCGAGCAACATATATTTCGGCCCGGTGTAGGCGACGAGGCCGCCGTAGCGTGAGTAGGTATCCTTCGCTCCGGAAGGTAGCGGCGTCGTGCCGCCTTCGAAGGCGAGGCCGCCCGACCAACGGGTCTCCGGCCACATATACATCAGCGAACCGACGACCGCTTGCCCGACCGCACCGGCGGCCGAATTATCGGTGTCGTTGTCGTAGGCTGTTTCCAGCGGGCCTTCGTTCGTCATGTAGGCGACGTTGCCGATGAGTCCTTTCGAACCGATCTGCGTGTAGGATGCGCCCCAGCGATTATCGCCGACGCCGACGCCGTTATTGCCGACGCCGAGCGCGGCGAACGAGTAGCCCGAGAGCGAGAGATTCATCGCCACCCACGGTGCAAAGAAGGGGGTCGGGAACATGCCGACCTGGAGACTTCCGTTGCCGTGGCTGAGGCCGTTATAGGCGATCCAGCCTTGATCGATCGAAGCCGCCGGCATGCTGCCTTCGACGATCGGCACCGAGGCGTAGTAGGTGAAATCTTTTCCGAGATAACCTGCGCTGAGCAGATCGATGACGCCGACCATGACTTTGTTGCCGAAGGTGGGATCGGCGACGCTCGATTTATTGAGCGTAAACTCCAGCGCGACGGGTAGGTGTTTGTTGTTCTCCATCTGCGCGTGCGCGTCGAGGACGCGCGCGAAGTTCGTCGCCAGCACGTAGCGGCCGGTGGCGTTGAGATTGGGAACGGAGGTATGGCACATCTGGCAGCTGACGCCGCCCTGTGCATTAGCGAAGAGCGGGATGGCGCTCGCCGGACGCGCCGAACCGAGGATGGCAAACGCCATCCCCAGTGCGACGATCAGTCCGCTGCGACCGATTTTGGCGTTCATTGTTTTACTATCACCGTTAGCTTCATGTTTGCGTGATTGAGGCCGCAGAAAATCGCGCAGGGGAGAACGTAGGTGCCGGCTTTGGTCGGGGTCACGGCGACGTTCACTACCTTGCCCGGTTGAATGCGGGTGAGCGGGATGTGGAGCCGATTAGAAACGAGGCCGTGCACTCCTCCTGACGAGGTCAGGTGCAGGGTGGTCGTTTTACCGACGTGCATCACGATCGTGCTGGGAGTGAATTTGCCATCCGAGCTGGCAACGATGTTGGTCGTCCCTGCGGCGGCGACTGCGTTGGTAACGCCGGCGGCGCCGGCGGGGCGGGCCCCCGCACCGAGTGCGATGAGGGCAAGGGTTGCGATAAAGGTGGTAAGCGTGCGTTTCATGAGTTCCTCCTGTGGATCGAATGGTACGCGCCGCATACGAAGACGCGATGAGCCCTCGGGGAACAGGTTGGGAAGAAGTGGAGAACCGGAGAGGGGTCGACGATGGGGCGACCGTACCTACCAACCGCTTTGGAGAAAAAACGAGTGGTGGTCACCGGGCTCGGGGCCGTGACGCCGTTAGGGAATACCCGAGATGAATTCTGGCGACGACTGATCGCCGGCGATTCGGGCGTTGGCCCGATCACGGCGTTCGACGCGAGCGCCTTCACCACGCGCATCGCCGCCGAGGTTCGCGATTTCGATAGCGACGCTCTACTCGGGCGCAAGGAAGCGCGGCGCATGGATCGCTTCACGCAGTTCGCGATGGTCGCAGCGAACGAAGCGATCGCCGACGCCGCCCTACCGAACGACGAGGCGATGAAAGAACGCATCGGCGCGGTGATGGGGAGCGGCATCGGCGGCATCATTACCTTCTGGCTCGAATCGGAGAAATCGGCGGTCGCCGGAACCTGGTCGCGCTGCTCGCCTTTCTTCATTCCGATGTTGATGGCGAACGCGGCCCCGGCGCAAATTTCGATGCAACACGGCTTCCGCGGCCCAATCTTCTCGGTCGCGAGTGCCTGTGCTAGTGCGAACGACGCGATGGCGATCGCCTTCCGCAACGTCGCGAACGGCGAGGCGATTGCCGTGGTAACCGGCGGCAGCGAGGCGGCCGTCTCGCCGCTGGCGATCGGCGGTTTCTGTTCGATGAAAGCGATGTCGACGCGAAACGACGAGCCGACGAAGGCCTCGCGCCCATTCGATAAGGAACGCGACGGCTTCGTGCTCGGCGAAGGCTCCGGCGTGCTGGTCTTCGAGGAATACGAACATGCGCGGGCGCGCGACGCGCGGATCTATTGCGAGGTGTTGGGCTATGGCGAATCCGCCGATGCCTACAATATCGTCGCCGTCGATCCCGATGGTCGCGGCGTGAAACTCGCGTTAGAACGAGCGCTCGCGCAATCGGGAATCGCTCGCGACGAAGTCGATTATATCAACGCACACGGCACGTCGACGCCGATCGGTGACCCGGCGGAATCGAAAGCGATCGAAGAGACGTTCGGCGAACGCGCCGCCAAGATCGCGGTGAGCTCCACGAAATCGATGCACGGCCACGCGCTCGGCGCCGCCGGCGGTATCGAAGGGGTCGCCACCGTGCTCGCCGTCGCTAACGACCTCGTGCCCCCGACGGTGAATTACGAGTTCCCCGACCCCGAGTGTCGGCTCGATTACGTTCCCAACGTCGCACGGAAAATGACGGTGAACGTCGCGTTCTCCAATTCGTTCGGCTTTGGCGGCCATAACAGCGTGTTGGTCTTCGGCAAAGTACGGTAGCTAACGATGGCCGGTGAGGCGCGGCGCCGCCGCGTGCGCGCATGGTTACGCCTGGCGGGAATTCGCAGCGCCGGGGAGATCGGGCACATCGAACTCGCGTTACGGCACGGCTCCTTCGCGCGCGAGCATGGCGGCGAAAGCAACGAGCGACTGGAGTTTCTCGGCGACTCGGTGCTCGGATTTATCGTTGCGACCTGGCTATACGAAATGTTTCCGACCTTGACCGAAGGCGAATTGACGCTACGAAAGGCACGTATCGTGAAAGATGAGGCGCTCGCCGTCACTGCGGCGCGCCTCGGTTTCGACGATGCAATCGAGTTGGGCATCGGAATGCGCAATTCCGGCGGAACCGAGAATGCGTCGATCCTTGCGAATACCTTCGAAGCGTTCGTCGCCGCGCTCTACCTTCAATTCGGCGTCGAGGCCGCGCGAAAATTCGTGCTCGAGCAACACGTCGCTCGGGTCGATCTCGATCCGCTCGCACTCGTCGACCCGAAGACCCGCCTGCAACAATACACGCAGGCACATGCCCTCGGATTGCCCTCGTACGACGACCGCGGCGAGGGGACGCCGCAGCGCCCCGCTTTTACCTCGACGGTCGTTATCGACGGGCGCCCCCTGGGAAGTGGGAGCGGCGCGTCGAAACGAGCGGCCCAGCAGGCGGCTGCGATAGCCGCGCTACGCACGCTTGAAAGCGCTTCGGGCGCGCAAGGAATCTCGTGAAACTCAGGAAGATCAAGGCGTTCGGCTTCAAGACGTTTGCCGATGCAATAACGCTCGATTTTGCGGGCGGCATTACCGGCATCGTCGGGCCGAACGGATCGGGAAAATCGAATATCGTCGATGCCTTTCGTTGGGTATTGGGCGAGACCAGCACGCGCAGCCTTCGTTCCGACAAACTCGAAGGCGTCATTTTTGCCGGCACGGATAAACGGAAGCCGCTCGGCCTTGCCGAGGTCTCGCTGACGTTCGATAATACCGACGGCCGCCTGGCAACGGATTTTCGCGAAGTCGAAATCACGCGCCGCACCTACCGTGCGGGCGAGAGCGAGTATTTCATCAACCGCTCGCAGGTGCGCCTGCGCGACATCCACGATCTCTTAATGGGCACGGGGCTCGGGCCGGGTTCGTATTCGATCGTTTCGCAAGGACAGATCGATGCGATCCTCACCAGCAAACCCGCAGAGCGGCGCGCGCTCTTTGAAGAGACGGCAGGTATCAATAAATTCCTCGCTCGTAAAAACGAGTCGCTGCGCCAGCTTGAAAAAACCGAACAGAACGCGATCCGCATCAACGATCTGATCGCCGAGATCGAAAAACGAATTCCCGAACTCGAGACGCAAGTGCGGCGCGCGAAGCGTTACCGCAAAGTACAAGCGCGGGTCCGCGACCTGGAGATCCTCTCCTATCTGCGCGCGAGTGCCTCGCGCCGCGAAGAGCGGACGCACCTCGCCGATGAGAGCGCGCGCATCGAAGAGCGTCGCGGTAACGCAGCGGCGAGCGCCGCGAGCCTCGGGGGGCTTTTCTCGGAGGTGCGGAACCGGCTCTATCAGGCCGATCTCGCACTAGAAGATCTGCGTGCAAACGCGCAAGAGCGCCGAGCCGAGCTCGCGCGGGTCGAAGCCGATTATGCCGCCGCACTCGCGCGCCGCGAGGCGCTCGAAGCGCAGGATACGCAGACCTCGGCCGATGTCGAACGCGTCGCCCGCGAGCGCGAAGAGCTCGGAGCGACGATCGAACGCCTCGAGGCCGAGATCGAGCCGTTGGTTATCGAACTCGAGGCTGCGCGCGAACGCGAACTCGCCGCGCAGGCGACGCTCGCGCAGGCGCGGGCGCAGCTCGACGCGATCTTCACGCGCTTACGCGAGGTCGAAGCCGACGTCGCACGCGAAGCGACGGCGCGGGCGGAACGCCGAGCTCAGGGCGAGAGTTTGCGCGGCGAGATCGCGCGACTTGAAGGCGAGATCGCCGACGATGCCGCACGGCTCGGCGGGCTCGAACATTCGGTCACCGAGAGCACGCATCGATACGCGCAACACGAAAGCGCGCTCGCACACGCCGAAGAACAGCAGCGCGATGCCCGAAGCGCCGTGGAGAGCGCGCAAGCAGTCAACGCGCAGGCGCAGAGCGCCGCGGCGACCGCGACGGCATCGTTGCGCGAATATGCCGGTGAGGTGAAAGCCGCCGAATCGCGGCTGCACACCATCGAGGAGCTCGAAAATTCGCTGGAAGGGCACGTGCCCGGGACGCGCGCGGTGATGGAAGCCAAGCAGCGCGGTGAACTCGGCGGCATCGAGGGGATCGTCAGCAACCTCATTACGACCGACGAAAAATACGCACGCGCGATGGATATCGCGTTCGGCGCGCGCCTCTCAAATATCGTTACCACAAGTTCCGAAGATGCCGAGCGCGGCATTGAGTTTCTCAATGCGCGCGAGGCAGGGCGCGCCACGTTCTTGCCGCTCGACACGCTCTCGGCCCGCGATGCCAGGACGATGACCCCGGAATTGAGCGCGATTCCCGGTGTGATCGATTTCGCGCATCGCCTCGTCCGTACCGACGCGCGTTACGAAGGCGTCGTTCGTTTTCTCGTCGGCAACGTGTTGGTCGTCGACACGCTGCAGACCGGCATTCATTTGGTGCGCGAACGCAAACTGCGCGAAACGATCGTCACGCTCGGCGGCGAGCAAATTACCGGCGGTGGGGCGATCACCGGCGGACGCTTTCAACGCGAACGTTCGTTACTTTCGCGGCGGGTTGCGGCACAAACTTTACGCGGGCAGCTCGACGCGATGCATGCAACCTTGCGACGCCTCGAGGCCGAAGCGAGCGCCTGCGCGGAGCGCATCACCAGTACTGCGCGCGCGCTCGACGAAGCACGCGAAGCTTCCAATGCTTGCGACGTGCATGTGACCGAATTGCGCGGTGAACTCGCCGCGCTCGGGGCGACGCTCGAACGCACGAATGCCGAGGTCGGCGCGGTACGCGCGCATATCGACGAGCGGCGGGGTGCGTTGGCGGTCGCTCGCGAACGGGCGCTCGCGCTTGGCGACGAGACGACGTCGCGCGCGAGCGGCGACGAAGAGCGCGAACGCCTCGAGGCGGAGCTCGCGCAAGCTCGCGCCGGCATCGCTCGCTGCGAAGAGCAACAGCGCGAGGCGACGCAGATAGCGGCCGCGTTGCGCGAAAGGAATGCGGCGTTGCACGCCGAGCGGGACGCCGCAGCGGCGCGCTTGGGGATGCTCGACCAGAACCAAGAACGCGCGCGCGACGCACGGGAGCGCATGCTCGCCGAGATCGGCACGCTCGCCGACGAAACGCGGCGGCTGCACGCCCATGCCGAAGGCCTGCGCGGCGGCGTTACCGAGATCGACACGCGGCTCGAAAACGCGCGCCGCGAACGCGAGCAACTCGGCGCGCGCCAAGCTCAACTCGAGGGCGAGCTCAAACAAGCGGAGTTCGAAGAACGCGAGGCTTCGCACGAAGGCGAGCGCGTGCGCACGCGCCTTGCCGAGATCGATGCGGAGTTGGGGATGCTCGTCGCACAGTTCGCCCAGAACCCCGCGGGCGACGACGAGTGCGCCGATGTCGCCTCGCGCTACGCAGATCAGGGCGATGAAGTCGTCGAGGATTTACCGCGGCTGCGCGACGAGCTCGCGCGATTGAGCGCGAACGTGAATCTCAACGCCGAAACGGAGAGCGAAGAGCTCGGCGCTCGCGATCGAGAGTTGCGTAAACAGCTCGAAGATGTCATGAACGCGCGCGAAACGCTTCTCGAATCGATTCGCGAGATCGAAAAGCAAACGCAGGTTCGTTTCAACGAAACCTTCGACAAGGTTGCCGAGGCGTTTACCGAGAGCTTCGACCGGCTCTTCCCCGGCGGGCAAGCGAAGATGTGGCAAACCAATCCCGAGAATATCTCCGAAACCGGGATCGAGATCTCCGCGCAGCCGCCCGGTAAGAAGGCGATGCCGCTCGCCGCTCTCTCCGGAGGCGAACGCGCGATGGTTGCGGCGGCGCTGATTTTTGCGCTCATTAAGGTGAAGCCGTCGCCGTTTTATCTGCTCGATGAAATCGATGCCGCGCTCGACGATGCAAACGTCGAGCGGCTCTCGCACATGGTGCGCGATTTACAGGGTGATTCGCAGATGATCGTCGTCACGCACAACCGCAAGACGATGGAGATCGCCGATCGCCTCTACGGAGTCTCGATGTCGGAGCCGGGCGTCAGTTCGATTATCTCCGCAGAGCTCAGCCCCGATCCGGAGCTCGCACTTGCCTGAGCGCTCGCGCGAAGCCGCTCTTTTTTCCGTCTCCGATAAGCGCGGCGTCGAGCGGGTGGCGCTCGCGCTACACGCGCGCGGCGTCACGATTTATGCAACCGGCGGAACGCGAAGCTACCTCGTCGATCGCGGCGTTCCCGCGCTCGACGTCGAGGCGCTCACCGGCTTCCCCGCGCTCTTCGGCGGGCGCGTCAAAACCTTGCACCCGAAGGTCTTCGGCGCGATTCTCTACGATCGAGCGGCCGAGGAGCATCGCGCGCAGATCGAGCAGTACGCGATGCCGAGCATCGTCACCGTGGTGGTCAACCTCTATCCGTTCGAGGCAACGGTGGCGCGCGAAGGCACGACGCTGGAAGAAGCGATCGAACAGATCGATATCGGCGGCGTCGCGCTCTTGCGTGCCGCGGCGAAGAATGCGGCGCACGTCGCGGTGCTCACCGACCCCGAACAGTACCCAAGCTACCTTGCCGCGCTCGAAAGCGGAGCGGTTCCCGACGGATTGCGGAGACGGCTCGCCGTCGCGGCATTCGAACGGACCGCGTCGTACGATATTGCGATCGCGCACTACTTGGCTACGAAGGGCGAACTGCTGCCCTCCGATCTTCCCGGCGCGCTAACGCTCGCGTTGCCGCTCGCGCAACGCTTGCGCTACGGCACAAATCCGCAGGAGCGCGCGGCGTTTTATCTCGAGCGCGAAGATCGTCTTCCCGAGCAGCTGCACGGAAAGGCGCTCTCGTATAATAATTTGCTCGACCTCGATGCCACCTTACGTCTGCTCTCGCGCGTAGCGCTCGGGGCCGAATACGGGAGCGAGCGCGAACGCTTCGTTCGCGCTGCGGTCGTAAAGCATACGGTTCCGTGCGGTGTCGCGCAGCGATCGACCGTAGGAAAAGCGGTGCGCGATGCAATCGCCGCCGATTCGGTCTCGGCGTACGGCGGCGTTGTGGCGACCGATGCGCGGCTCGATGCCGCAGCGGCACGCGCGCTCGCCGAAGTCTTTCTCGAAATCGTCGCCGCCCCCGAGTACGACGACGAAGCACTCGAGATTCTCAAGAAAAAGAAAAACCTTCGCATCATGCGCTTTGCGCCGACGCTTCCCGACGAACTCGCCGCGGAGCTGCGCGTGCGTTCGGCGCTCGGCGGCGTCCTCGCCGAAGAGAACGATCCCGCCGCCGAACCCGAACGGTGGAGCGTGGTCAGTAAGCGCGCGCCCGACGATCGGGAGTGGCACGACCTCGCCTTCGCCTGGGATATCGTGCGACACGTGAAGAGTAACGGCATCGTCATCGTCAAGGGCGGCACGACGCGCGGCATTTGCGCGGGACAGACCAACCGCGTGAGCGCCGTGCAGATCGCCGCCCATCGCGCAGGGGAGCTCGCCGTCGGCGGCTCCTGTGCAAGCGACGGATTCTTCCCGTTCGCCGACGGTCTCGAAGCCGCAATTGCCGCGGGCGTAACGGCGGTCATCGCACCGGGGGGAAGCGTTCGCGACGCGGAGGTTATCGCCGCGGCAGACCGCGCCGGCATCGCGTTGGTTTTTTCCAGCTACCGATATTTCTTGCACTAACCGGGGCGTTCGCCGCCACCCCGAGTAGCTTGCGCGTGTCATCCCGAGTAGATTGCTCGTCTCGCAGCGCGTAGCTTGCGCGTGTCGCCACGCGTAGATTGCTCGTCTCGCAGCGCGTAGCTTGCGCGTGTCGCCACGCGTAGATTGCTCGTGTCACCCCGAGTAGATTGCGAAGCAATCGTATCGAGGGGCGTATCGAGGGGCGCGTCGTAGCAGAGCACGAACGATTCAACGCTGCACCGCTCCTCGCTAGACGCTCGCGGCTCGGACAAGCAATGTCAGGGTCCTCGCCGCTCGCTTAAGCGCTCGTCGGGCGCACCGCTTGAATCGTTCGCGCTCGGGATTTGCGCAGCATCCCGTGTCGCCACGCGTAGGTTGCTCGTGTCGCCACGCGTAGATTGCTCGTGTCGCCACGCGTAGATTGCTCGTGTCACCCCGAGTAGATTGCTCGTGTCACCCCGAGTAGATTGCGAAGCAATCGTATCGAGGGGCGACGCTATTTCTTAAACACTTCTTCGTAGTGGCGTTCGAGATTTTCGACGCTCGGAAGCGCGTGTGCCGCTAACGGAGCTCGTACTTCACGTTCGCTCATTTCGTAATAAATTTTGCCGTTGCTGAAATCTTCGCGTAGACGGGGGCTTACGACGAAGCGGCGATCCGGGCGAATCGAGACATACCCCTTGTCGAAGAGCCGGTGGATATCGGAACGCAATGCGATGCCGTTTGAAAGCTCGTGCCGGACGCGCTCGGCAAACGGCACGATATGCGCGGCATCGAGAACGGGGATCGTCCGCTCCCCCGAAACGGCGCAGCGCCGCTCGTACGCGTCGAGGACGAGCGCGCGAAACGTCCCCTGCCCCTGGCGCGGAAGATAGAGGGCGCTCTGCTTCGCGCGCCCTCCGAACGGAGCGCGCACCTCGGGGCTTACCGCCGGCGGCGGCAATGCGGCTCCGAGCCGCGCGCAGACTTGCTTCCACACACGCGCCCCTTCGCCGGAGTTCATGTCGTAATACATTCCCGACTGAATGTGCGAATTCCAATCGCGCGGCGGATCGATCCACGCCGAACGTTCGAAAAACGTCGGTTCGTCGAGAAAAATACAACCGATTTCGTAGCTTTCGTCGACAGCGCGATGCGCGTACCCAGCGGTGAGATTCAGAAGTCGATCGATCCTCGCCACGCCGTTTTTTTCGCCGAAAAACTCCCAAGCGTCGCGAATGCTGTAGCGCGCGGAGCGCTCGAAGAAACCCACCCCAACGATAGCCTGCAGCGGCGCCTTTAACTTGAACAAAAAGGGCGCGCCGGGGCGCGCGTTGAGCGAGCCTCCACCGGGTTTCCAGAAATTTACTTCGTCGAGAGCGGGACGGCGCGAAAGAAACTCAAACCAGTCTTGGTCGGTTAGACCGATATAGAGGTCGCGTTGCGCCGGAGGGCTCTCCACGCCGGTTACGTACGGGGCCCTCGCCGGAAACCATTCAAAGCGACCGTTGGGAGAAAATAGCGATGCCTCGATTCCTCCACACCTCCATATTCGTCAACGATATGAACGAATCGATTGCGTTTTATACCGAACAACTCGGCATGAAGCTGCTCGACGGACCATTCCATTACCCCGGAAATGCCGATATGGCGTTTGTCGGGAACGATTGGAATGCGTACATCGAGTTGGTCTTCGATCTCGAAGATCATCCGCCGTATCAACTCGGCAATCGCTACGAGCACCTCGCGCTCGCAGTTGAAGGGGAGCTTGCCCCATACGTTGCAAAGCTTCGCGAGCGCGGCGTCAAGGTGCTCAAAGACGTCTACAAGTCGCCCGGCGGAACGCGCGCGATTGCTTTCATCGAAGACCCGAACGGGATTCCGATCGAGCTGCTCGAGCCGCGGCGCGCCAAGACGCTCGGGTAGCGCGCCGCCGAGCGCCCAGGCATGAATCGGAGCGGCTCGTTGCGAAACCGCCCACCCGATGCCCAGCCCGATCCTCGCTCCCCGCGGCACCTACGATCTGTTGCCGCCGGCCTCAACGCTTCGCGCCGGCCTCGAAGCGCGAATGCGCGATGTTGCGACGAGCTTTGGCTACGGCGAGATTCGCACGCCGATCTTCGAGGCGACCGAACTCTTCGAACGTGGCGTCGGCGAGGGCACCGATATCGTCGAGAAAGAGATGTATACGTTCGTCGATAAGGGCGAACGTCGCATGACGTTACGGCCCGAGTTTACCGCACCCGTCGTGCGCGCCGCCCTCGAGCACAAACTCTTTGCCGCCGGCCCGCAGCGCTTTTTTTACCTCGGGCCGATCTTCCGTTACGAGCGCCCGCAGAAGGGCCGCTATCGACAGCCGCATCAATTCGGTGTGGAATGCTACGGTTATTCCGAACCCGAAGCCGATGTTGAAGTCATCGCGCTTGCGTGGCAAATCGTACGCTCGCATAAAATAGCCGATGCGCGTTTACAACTCAATAGTATCGGTGACGTTGCGTGCCGCGATCGTTATCGCGAAGCGTTGCTTTCGTTTTTGCGTCCGTTGGCGCCGACGCTCTCTGAAGATTCGCAACGTCGCTTAGAGCGCAATCCTCTGCGCGTCCTCGACAGTAAAGATCCGCGCGACGGCGAGGCGGTGAAGAACGCGCCGCGCATGCTCGAACATCTTTGCGATCCGTGCCGCGAGCACTTCGGTGCGGTGCGCGCTCTCCTCGACGCGCTTGCTATTCCATACGATGTGAATCCACAGATCGTCCGCGGGCTGGACTACTACACGCGCACGGTCTTCGAGATCGTCTCGAATTCCTTGGGTGCGCAGAGCACGGTCTGCGGCGGCGGGCGCTACGACAACCTCGTCGCGTCGCTCGGTGGCCCCAGCGTGCCGGCGGTTGGGTTTGCGATGGGAATCGAACGCTTCGAGATGATCCTCTCGGCGGCGGGCGCCGCGCCCGAGGCGATGCGCCGCGGCGTTCAGGCAATCGCCCTTGGCGCACAGGCGCGAGCGCGGCTTCTGCCGATCGCGCTCCGCCTGCGAGAACGGGGGACGGCAGTCTTTATGGACTTCTCCGACCGAAAAATCCCGGCCCAGTTTAAGCTTGCCGAGCGCAACGCCGCGCGCGCGGGGCTCATCCTCGGAAGCGACGAACTGGAAAAGGGAGAGCTGGTGGTGCGCGATCTCGTGGAGCGCAGTGAAGTGCGCGTCGCAATCGACGACATCGAGGGAATTACAACCGCTCTGCAACGAATGGGAGTGTAATGGAGCAAGATTTCGAAGCGATAGAACGACTTATCGCGGTGATGGAGCAACACGATCTCGACCGCATGAAAGTGCGCGTTGGAGAGACGCTCTACGAACTCGTCCGTCGCGAGGCAGCCGCGCCGGTGGTGACGCAGATCGGCCACGTACCGGCACCGGTGATGGAGGGTTCCGGGCCCGCGCCGGTCGCCGGACCGCCTAAGAACGTTAAGCGCGTGAGCGCGCCGCTAACCGGGGTTTTTTATCGCTCGTCCTCCCCCGATTCCGCCGCTTTCGTGAACGAAGGGCAGCGCGTGGAGCTCGGCGACGTCCTCTGCATTCTCGAAGCGATGAAATTGTTTAACGAAATTCAAAGCGAGTTCGCCGGAACGATCGTCCGCATTATCCCGCAAAACGGCGAGCTGGTTTCGCAGGGCGAGGATCTCTTTTGGATCGAGCCGTGAGCGAGCTTCCCGCGACGCACGGCCGACGCGATTATTCCGAACTGATCGCCGAACGACAAGGCTTGCTCGATTCGCCGCATTATCGCGCTCAAGTCGAAGCGATCGCCGAGGCGATGGTCGTTGCGTTGCGGGCCGGCAACAAAATATTATGGTGCGGGAATGGCGGCAGCGCCGCCGAGGCGCAGCACATGGCCGCCGAACTCTCGGGGCGCTTTCTGCGCGAACGCCCCGGTTATTATAGCGAAGCGCTCTCTGTAAATTCGTCGACGCTCACGTGTATCGGAAACGACTACGGATACGACGTCGTTTTCTCGCGCCAGGTCGAAGCGTTCGCTCGGCCGGGCGACGTTGTAATCGGGATGACGACCAGCGGAAGTTCGCGGAATATCGTTCTCGCTTTGGAAGCGGCGAAGCGCAAAGGCGCCGTCGCGATCGCCTTTACCGGAAACGGCGGCGGCGAGAGCGCGCGCGTCGCCGACCTCGCGCTTGTCGGCCCCGACGGGTATGCCGCACTCGTGCAAGAGGTGCACCAGGTGATGGCGCACATTCTCTGCGATCTTGTAGAGCAACGAATGATGTTCGGTGACGCACCGTGAGCGCGTCGCTCGCCGTGCCCGATGCGCGCACGTTTTTTGACAAAATGGCGGGGAAACGCATTCTCGTCGTCGGCGATCTTATGCTCGACGAATGGATTTGGGGACGCGTCGAACGGATCTCTCCGGAGGCGCCGGTGCCGGTGGTCGCGGTCCACGACCATTCATTCACCCTCGGCGGAGCGGGGAATGTGGCGCACAATCTCCGCGTCCTCGGCGCGGAGGTTTCGTGTATCGGCGTGGTCGGCGACGACGCCTTCGGCAATGAAGTTCGTGCGATGCTTCGAGCGCAGAACATCGATGCCGAGGGCGTCATTTCGGTCGACGACCGCCCCACAACGCGGAAGACACGCGTCGTCGCGCAGCATCAACAAGTCGTGCGGGCGGATTGGGAGTCGGTCGAACCGCTGCGCCCGGCCGACGCCGCACGCATTGCTGCGATCGTTGCCGATGCGGCGAAGCGTGCCGATGCGGTTATCGTGAGCGACTATGCGAAAGGCTTGCTCTCGCGAGAGATCGTCGAAGCTGCGAACCTCTGTCCGCTCGTTCTCGGCGATCCGAAACCCCAGCATGCGGCATTTTTTTCCGGAGTGACCTGCGTCGCTCCGAACCTGAGCGAAGCGGCGGCGGCATCGGGGGTTGCGATTCGGGATGAAGCTTCGTTGGAGCGCGTCGGTAAAATATTACTCGAGCGTTTCGGCTGCCGATACGTCGTCATCACGCGCGGCGAAAACGGAATGTCGCTCTTTGGCCGCGACGGAGAGCGATTGACGATTCCCTCGGTAGCGCGAACGGTCTTCGATGTCAGCGGCGCGGGCGACACCGTGGTCTCGGTTCTCGCACTGGCTCTCGCCGTCGGCGCTTCGATCGACCGCGCCATGCAGCTCGCAAATTATGCCGCCGGAGCGGTGGTAGAAAAACTCGGTACGGCCACGGCGAGCGCGCAAGAAATTTTGGAGTTACTCGAACATGCCGACGCCTGATTTTTTGTTCGGGCGCGTGCTGGAAATGCACGACGCCGTTGCCTATCGCCACATGCTTGGAGCGCGCGACAAGCGCGTCGTTTTTACCAACGGTTGCTTCGATATTCTCCACGTGGGGCATGCGGAATACCTCGCCTGGGCGCGCGCGCAAGGCGACGCGCTCATCGTCGGGCTCAACAGCGACCCTTCGGTGCGCGAGCTCAAAGGCGCGCCGCGCCCGTTCGTGGCCTTCGAAGAACGCGCCCGGTTGCTCTGCGCGCTGCGAAGCGTCGATGTAGTCATCGGTTTTTCGGAGCGAACGCCGGAGGCGCTCCTGGAACAGCTCCGCCCCGATATCCACGTGAAGAGCGCTCAATATCGCGTTGAGGATCTCCCGGAGGCGCGTATCGTTACGGCATACGGCGGCGAAGTTCGGCTCGCTCCGCATCGCGAGGGCTCGAGCACGACCGATATCGTCGAACGAGTTCGCGCGCAATTTACGTCGAGGGGCTAGCGTTGCGCCTTGCGCTAACGGTGAATGGCCCCGGTGAAACTGCGGGCTGGGCACGTCCGCTCGCAAACGCCCTGTACCGGCGCGAACCCAAGATCGAGATCTATGCATTTCTCGTCCCCGACGATTTCGCGACCGGCTACGAAGCGCCGATGCTGCGCGCGCTCTTCCCGCAGGCGCACGTCTTCGAACCTTCGCAATATCTCGCGCTTGCGCTCGGTCGCTCGTTAGAAGGAGCTCCGGATCGCGTGGACGGCGTCCTCTATCTCGGCGGCGATCTCATGCACGCAGCGCGGCTGCAATCGCGGCTTCGCGGAAAAGCTTTCGCATATAAATTTTCGCGAGCTCGCTACGCGCGCGGGCTCGCTCGCGCGTTCGCCGTCGACGATGCAAACGTCGATCAATTAAAAGCCTGGGGTGTTCCATCGGATCGGATCGATCGCGTCGGCAACCTTGCCATCGACGGTGCGATCGAGCAGGCAAAGGAGCCGCTTCCCTCGTGGTTCGAACGTGGCGGCCTAACCATTCTTCCCGGTTCGCGTCCATATGAAGTCGAACATATGATTCCGTTTTTCTTCACCGCGGCACTGCGAATGCGGGCCGAGCGGCCATCGCTGCCGATCTCCTTCGGCATATCGCCGTTTACTTCACTCGAAGCCGTGCAAAAAGCCATCGAGGCGGGTGGAGATCCGCGCGTCTGGTCCAAAAAAGGTCGCCTCGTTCGCGAAGGCGAGCGAACGTGGATCGCCGATGCGAGCGGCGAGCGGCGATTTCCCGTCGTGCGCGAGAGCCTCGCCGCTGCCGCGGCCGGCGGCCTTGCGTTGACGCTACCCGGAACCAAGTGTATCGAGCTTGCGGCGCTTGGGGTGCCGACGATTGCGATAACGCCGCTCAACGCAGCGGAGCTGATCGCTATTAACGGTCCGCTAACCTACCTCAACCGTATTCCGTGGCTCGGCGCGACGCTGAAGCGTGCGGTTGCGGTAAAAATCTCAAAGCGTTTTCGTTTTCACACGCAACCGAATATCGATGCCGGCGAGGAACTCGTACGCGAGTTGCACGGCACGTTGACGCCGGGTCGCGTCGCCCGCGCCGTGCTGGCCACATACGACGACGAAGCGTGGCGGGAGCGCGTCGCGCTCCGGATGAAAGGGCTTTACTCGGGCCATGCGGGTGCCGCGCAACGTTTGGCGGAATCTCTCATCGCCATGCTTCGGGAACAAGAATAACCGTGCGGCTCTCGGTCGTCATTGCAACGAAAGATCGCGCGAGCTACCTCGAACGCGCCTTGGCCTCGCTTGCATTGCAGCAAGCGGCGCCGAGTTTTGAAGCGATCGTCGTCGATAACGGTTCGACGGACGCGACGCGCGCGCTTGTCGAGGGTTTGGCGCAGAGCAGCAACTACCCCATACGATACGTATTCGAGGCGGAGCCGAACCGAGGAAAGGCTCGTAACCGCGGAGTGGAGATCGCGAGCGGGTTCATCGTCCTCTTTTGCGACGACGATGTCGTTTTACCGGAGGGCTTTCTTGCTGCCCACGAAGCCGCGCATGACGCCCCGGGCCTGGTCGTGAACGGTGCGATCGTCAACGTGCCCGGCTACGACCATCGCCCGAAACCGTCGCTAGCCAATTACTCCGGCGCTTTTCTCTGCACGTGCAACGTTTCGATTCCGAAAGCGGCGATCGAAGCAGTGGGTGGGTTCGACGAGTCGTTTCACCTCTACGGTTGGGAAGATACCGAACTCGGCGTTCGCTTGCGCGAGAGCGGCCTACGAAGGAAATTTTCCTGGGACGCATTTCTCTGGCATATTAAAAAGCCGAGCGACGAAACGCTCGAGGTGCTCGCCCGAAAGGCCGTGGAGAAAGCCCGCATGGCACATCGCTTTCTTGGGAAAAGCCCGTCTTCGCGCGTAATAGCCGCGACGGGTGCGCACCCGCTGAATATGCTGCGCGCGAAGTATCTGCTTCCCGATGCGTTGCTTGCTTTTTACGCCGGCGTTGCCAGCGACGAACGGGCGAACCCGGCGCTACGGTCCATCGCAAAATCACAATTTTTGGATGGAATCTACGCACGCGAATTGTTCCGCGCTTCGGAAAAATGAACCGCGCACTTCTATATTGCGCGGGCGGCGGCATCGGTGATTCACTCATTGCAACCGTCGTTGCACGAGCGCTCCGCACTCGGTACGAGAGCGTCGACGCGTTCACCCTGCCCGGGCACCGCTCCACGCTCGAGCTCGTGCCGGAGCTCGAAGGCGTCTTCGTCGACGAGGGCGAGCCGGTCGATCGCCTCGCCGCCGCACTGCGCGAGCGCAATTATGCTGCTTGCGTCGTCACCTGGGCGACGCCGCGTGCCGCCGCGGCCGTTCGCGCCGCGCAAATTCCCATTCGCGTCGGCCAAGCGCGCCGTCTCTACTCGCGCTCGTTCACGCAGCGCGTCGTGGTTCGGAGCGAACGCGGCGACGTCACTTCGCATTGGTCGGATATTTTGCTCGATTATGCGCGCGCGATCGGTTGCGATGCCGCCGGCGCACGCCCGCGCATCGTTCCACGAGAAGAAGACGAGCGAGCGGCTCGGGCATTGAGCGCCGAGTTCGAACTCGGAAACGCCGGCTATCTCGTTCTCCACCCCAGCAATGCCGTCGCGACGCAACGTGCGCTCTGGCCGACAAGCGGATGGGCGCGCACGGTGCGAGCGCTACGCGAGCGCTTCGGGCTTCCCGTTTTGCTGAGCGGCGCCGATTCCGACCGCGATATCGTCGCGCGGATCGTCGGCGAGAGCAACGACGCGAAGGTGCTTTCGATCGCCGGGCGGGCCTCCATCGGTACGTTCGCCGCCCTTTCGCGCGAAGCGCGCGCATTTGTCGGCATCACGACCGGGTCGATGCACGTAGCGGCCGCCGCCGGGGCGCGGATCGTCGGGATCTTTCCGTTTCAGAGCGATTTCCCGGAACGCTGGGCACCGCTCTGCGATCGCCGCGCGATCGTGCGCTCGGCTTTCCCGTGCCACTCGGGCGACCGCAAGGAGACCTGCGTGGATTACGCCTGTATTACGGGGCTCGACACTCCGCGAATTCTTGCCGCGCTCGAGGGGCTGCTCGAAGCGGCGGGGCCCGGCTAAGAGCGGAGGCGACCATCGGCGTCGAAGTGCACGTGACGATGCGCGCGACCATTCAACTCTGTACCTACAATCGTGCCGCGCTCCTCGAGCGCGTCCTCGATGCATGCTTCGAGCAGACGGCGCCGGAGGATTCCTACGAAGTCGTTCTGGTGAACGACGGCTCCACGGACGACACCGCGGCCGTCATCGCTCGCGCACGCTCGCGCGCGACCTGCGCCTTTACCGTCATCGACCAGCAAAATGCCGGGCTCGCGCGCGGAAGAAATGTAGGAATCGCTCGCGCGACGGGCGAGCGGATCATCTTCATCGACGACGACGTTTTACCGTTGCCGACGTTCGTCGCGGAGCACTTGCGCTCGCACGGCCGCGCACCGACCGCAATCGTCCGCGGTGGTGCGATCAACGTCGAAAACTTCGACGATCTTCCGCCGCCGATTTGGAGTTGGAAAAACTATAGCGGTAACTTCTTCTGGACGACCAATGTCTCGGTGCCGACTGCGACGATTCGAGAGATCGGCGGCTTCAATGAGTCGTTCGCCGAATACGGTTGGGAGGATATCGACGTCGGGCTTCGGCTGCGCTTTGCCGACGTGCGCGCCGTCTTTAACCCGCGCGCGCTTGCCTATCATTTTAAACCGCAGCCGCGTAGCGGGGACGTTGAAAAAATGGAGCGACAAGCACGCGCGCAAGCGCGCACGGCGGTCACGCTCTCGGCATTGCACCCGCACTGGCGGACCTATCTCGCAACCGGCGAGAACCCCGTTCAGCGAGCCATTCACGCGGCGTTGCGCGCGATCGGCGTGCAGGAACGTCTGCGTCGGCGCGTCGCAGCGATGGCGGGCGACCGTCCGCTCGACGCCGCAGAGATGCGGGCCGTGAGACGAATGCTCGCCGGCGCGTATTTCGAAGAGCTCGAACGCGCGATTCAAAAACGCGACGCCTCGTGAAAATCGTCCTTTCGCGAACCGATCGCATCGGCGATCTCCTGCTCTCGACGCCGGCGATAACGACGGTTCGTCGATCGTTTCCAAACGCACATATCGCGTTGGTGACCAGTGCCTACAATCGCGTCGTGGTCGAGCGCAATACCGATATCGACGAGTTGGTCTCGCTGCCGCGCGCTATCCGTCCGGAGCGCTTCGGCGCGCAATTTCGTAACGTCGATCTCGCTATCGCACTCGCTCCGCGCTCCGAGGATCTGCGCATCGTCGGTGCGACGCGCGCGCCCGTTCGCGTCGGCTACACCTACGCGCGCCGCTATCTCGCGCGCCTGACCTCTCGCCTGTTCGTCAATCGTATGGCGATCTCCGAAGCGGATCCCGATCTCTGCGAGCGCGATCCGCATCGCATCGTACGCCACGAAGTCGACCAACTGCTCGATCTGGTCGCACTTGGGGGAGCGCGCGAACGCTGCGCCGATCTGCGCCTCGATCTTCGCGACGAAGATCGCGCGGCAGTTGCCGGGCTTCCGGATCGTCCGATCGTTCTTCATCTCGCGCCGCGCTGGTTCCATAGCGGCAGTACGCTTGCATCGACGGTGGAGCTCGCGCGCCGCTTGGCCGGGCTCGGGCGCCCGCTGGCAATTACGGCGAACGCCGAAATCGGGAGCGCCGTCGAGGCGTTCGCCGGAGTCGGCGCCGCTGAGGTGCTGCGCGATCTGTCGTTCTTCCACTGGGCCGCTGTCTTCGAGCGCGCGTGCTGCGTGATCACCGTCGATACCGGTGCGACTCATGTCGCAAGCGCGGTGCGCAGGCCCACGCTCGTGGCCTTCGAAAACCGCTACTTCCGATTGGCCTCACAGGAGTGGGCCCCCTATCGGGTTCCCAGCCGCAGTTTGCGAAAACCCCAAAGCGACGACGAAGCCTCCCTCGCGCACTTTCGCGACGAGGTCGTCGACGGTGTCGCGGATTTAATAAATGCTTGATTGTTCCGTCGTTATTCCCACCTACAACCGCCTCGACATGTTGCGCCACGTCGTGCCGACGCTTTTGGCGCAGACGGTCGATTCCTCGCGTTACGAATTGTTGATCTGCGATTCGCAATCGACCGACGGCACCGCCGAGTATCTCGCAGAGGTTGCGCGGAGTGCGCCGAACGTCCGCCATCTACCTGGTGGATATAGCGGCCGCGCGCAGGCGCGCAATGCCGGGATCGCCGCAGCAACCGGAGCGCTCGTGCTCTTTAACGATGCCGATATTCTCGCCTCGCCTGATCTCATTGCCGTTCATCTCGAACGGCACGCGCGCGAGCGACGAATCGCCGTTGTCGGGTGGGAAGTGCAGGTGCGCGATCTCGACGACTATGCGCTCAAACGCGATCGTGCGGATCTGCGCGGGCATCTCCATCCGCCGGGGCGCAAGCGCCTATCGTGGCTCTATTTTCTCACCGGTAATGCCTCGGTGCCGGCGGAGGATTTGCGAGCGGTCGGCGGATTCGATGAATCGTTCACGGGCTACGGCCACGAAGATCTCGAGCTCGGGTATCGTCTCGAACGCTCCGGCGTGCGGATCTGTTACGAACCGCGCGCGGTGAGCTATCATTGCCAGGACGTTCCCCATGAAGACCAAAAGGGGAAGATGATGCTCGCCGGTCGCTCGACCGTTCGCTTTTATCGCAAACATCCCGATCTCGCCGTTCGCTTGCAATTGGGAATGACGCCCATCTCCCTCGGGTTGCATTCGCTGCTCGGACGTATGCCCGGATTACTTCGAGCGCTCGACGAACGTGCGAATCGTTCGAAGCTCGCGCGCGATATCGTGCAGCAATATCACTACGTATCGGGCATCAAAGATGCCCTCGCCCAACCAGAGGAGCGCCCATGACTGCGACGCCGGAACGTTTTTCTTGCGGAGCGTTGCGTGCCGATGCAATCGGACGCACCGTCGAGCTCTTCGGCTGGGTCAATCGCCGACGCGATCACGGGGGGCTCATCTTCATCGATCTTCGCGATCGCGACGGCATCACGCAGATCGTCTTCAACCCGGAACACCCGAGCTTTCCACTCGCCGAAAAACTGCGCAGCGAGGATGTCGTGCGCGTCCTCGGCGCGGTTCGAGCGCGCCCGGATGGAACCGAAAACGCCAAGCTGGCGACCGGCGCCGTCGAGGTGGGCATCGAGCAACTCGACGTGCTCAATCGCTCGGAGGTGCCGCCGTTCCAGGTGAATGCCGATGATGACGTCGACGAAAGTTTGCGTCTGGAGTACCGGTATCTCGACCTGCGGCGCCCGCGCATGCAGCGCAACCTGCGCCTGCGCCACCGCATCGTGAAAGCGTTTCGCGATTACTTCGACGAGCGCGATTTCGTCGAGATCGAAACGCCGATGTTCATCAAGAGTACGCCGGAAGGCGCTCGCGACTACCTCGTTCCCAGTCGCATGCATCCGGGAACCTTCTATGCGTTACCGCAATCGCCGCAACTCCTCAAGCAGATCTGCATGATTTCCGGGTTCGGCCGCTACATGCAGATCGCACGTTGCATGCGCGATGAAGATCTGCGCGCGGATCGACAGCCGGAGTTTACCCAACTCGACGTCGAACTTTCGTTCGTCACGCAAGAAGAAGTCATGCAAATGATGGAGGGCGCGGTCGGTTACGCTTGGCGAAGCGTCCTCGGTATCGAATTGTCGGCGTTTCCGCGGCTCACGCACGCGGAATCCCTGCGACGCTTCGGCAGCGACAAGCCCGACATGCGCTTTGGGCTCGAACTCGTCGATGTCGGTGCGCGTTTTGCCGAGAGCGAATTCGTGGTGTTCCGCGGAGCGCTCGATGCCGGCGGAGCGGTGCTCGCACTGCGCTACCCCGGCGGCGCCTCGCTCTCGCGTCGCGATTTCGATGCGCTCACGGAGAGCGCGAAGCTCTTTGGGGCGAAGGGCATGGTGTGGATCGCCTATGGAGCCGACGGAGTAAAATCTTCGGCGCAGCGCTTCCTCGACGAAGCGACGCTCGCAGGGCTCCGCGCGGATACGGAAACGCAGAGCGGTGACGCGTTGCTGCTCTTCGCCGATGCGCGCGAGGCGGTCTTTTCGATTGCGGGTAAAATGCGGCTCGAGGTCGGGCAACGTTGCGGCCTGCGCGATCCGGCGAAATTCGCGTTTTGCTGGGTCACCGAGTTCCCGTATCTGGAGATGGACGAAGAGAGCGGAAAGCCGGTTCCGGCGCATCATCCGTTTAGCGCGCCGCTGCCGGGGCAATGGGATCTCATCGATAGCGATCCGCTCGCGATGCGCGCGCAGCACTACGATATGGTGCTCAACGGTTTCGAACTCGGTTCCGGCTCGATCCGCATCCACGACGAGGCTTTGCAGAAGCGCATATTTACGATGCTCGGCATGAGCGAGGAAGAGATCGAGGATCGCTTCGGCTTCTTCGTGCGTGCGTTACGTTTTGGCGCGCCGCCGCACGGCGGCATGGCGCTCGGAATCGATCGCATCGTCATGCTTGCCTGCGGCGAGGAGAACTTGCGCCAGGTGATTGCGTTCCCGAAGAACCAGGTCGGTCGCGACGTAATGATGGATGCGCCCTCGCCGGTTCCGGAGCGGCTTTTGCGCGATCTTTACCTTCGCAGCGTGGCGCCCGGCCCCGAGAGCGCCCGATAACTGGGAAGGTGAGCGCCTCAATCGTTCGCAGCGTCATTCTCGGGCTCGTCCTCATCGCGGCGGCTGCCCTGCTTCATCGCGCCCTCACGCGCCCTGCGGTCGCTGCGGCCGGGCTATCCTGCGCTACGCGCGTCGTGCACCTGCCCGGAGGTGTCGTCTTCCGCATTCTCTTTGCGAAGAACGGCTCGGTGCAGCAATACGTGCTCGTAAGCAGCGACAAGAACCCCGAACTGGTGAACGACCGCAAGAAATTTATCGAACGCCAGTTTGGTCCCGAGGCGGTCAACGCGCCCCCGCTGCACGTAATCGCGTTTAAGCCCTCACCGGGGGGCGGAGGTTTGCTGATCCCCGACAAAGCGGTCGACTCATGCGGCCGCACCCTCACCTTCCAATAGCGCTCATCGCGTTCTCCGGAGCGCTCATCGTGCTCTCCGGCGCCTTCGTTGGCTGCTCGAGGCAGGGGGAGCAGGCCGCCACGCACGCCGATCGTTCGCCGAGACCACTCGCGACGATCGCACCGTTGCAATCGTGTGAGACGCGCGAGCTCCGTTACGACGGAAGCGAAGTCGTGTTGGTGGCGAACGTCGACCGCTCGTTGGCTTCGCTGACCGTCGTCGCATCGCGGAGCGACGCGGCGCGCAAGCGCGCGGTCGCCGAAATCGAAGCGCAACTCGGCGCGCCGCACCCCGATACGCGCATCGAACAGCGCCCGTGGAAAGATGGGCTCGTCGAACTCACCGATCCGTGCGGTCGGCTCGTCACTCCTTCGCCCGAACCGACGTAACGCTCTCGCGCCGTTCGTACGCGCGCTCCATCTCCGCAGCGCAGGTGCGGTCGAGCGGCGATGCGCTCTCTTTCAACCCGGCGATCGCGGCCGCGGCATCGCGATCGGTTCTGTTTTGACTCAACTTGGCTTTGCCTTCGATCCGTTCGACGGTAAATTCGAAGGCCGTGATGCCGCGTATTTGATTTTCCACATACGCGCGATCGAGCCGCGCAAACTCCCACGGAGCGGCGAACGCCGCCTCGAAATGTGCGGTGAGAGCCGCGAGCACCGCGTGTGGATCCGCGGCTTCACGAAGATGCCCGCGTGCGTGGACGGCGCTGTAGTTCCAGGTCGGCACCTGCGGATACGGAGGTTCGTACCACGACGGCGAGATGTACGCGTGTGCGCCGGTAAAGACCGCAAGCGCGGGAGCCCCGTCGTGAATCGCCGCGCACTGCGGATTCGCACGCGCGATGTGGCCGAGGAGTGTGAGGCCGTTCTTGCTGCGATGCGCGAGCATCGGCAGGTGCGTTGCTGCCGGAAAAGTATCGAGGGCGCCGGTGACGAGCAGGCCGAAAGGATAGTGCCGAATCAGGCGATCGATCTCGCTCTCATCGTCGACGGCGAAAGCCGGTGGAAGATACATCGCGTTACTCCTTCATGCGGGTAGAAAAATCGGCGGCATCTCCCAATTGCAACGTGCGTTGGTACGTACCTGAAACCCGATGCCCGGGTTCCCCGGTCTTATGGGCGTGAGTAGCGAAGCACTTCCTTTTCCCATCGCCGAGGCGGGCATTGACCGGCGGGGGATCTCGCTGCTCTCGATCGCGCATATCGTCAACGATGCGAACCAGTCGGCGATCCCCGCGATGATTCCGTGGCTGATCGGCCATCGCGGTCTCAATCTTGCAACGGCCGCGACGCTCGTCCTCGCGATGAATCTCTCCTCTTCGGTCGTGCAACCTTTCTTCGGCCACTGGTCCGACCGGCGCTCGATGCCGTGGATCATTCCCGCCGCGCTCGTGCTTGCCTGTACCGGAACCGCCGCGGTCGGGCTCGCACATTCGCTGCCGATGATGTGGTTGGCGGCACTGATCGCCGGAATCGGCACCGCGGCCTTTCATCCCGAGAGTTCGCGCTTTGCAAATTTCTTTGCCGGTGCGAAACGCGCGACCGGCGTCAGCATCTTCACGCTCGGCGGCTATCTCGGCTTTGCGGTTGGGCCGATCGTCACCACGCCGTTGATTTTACATTTTGGGCTTGAGGGAACGGCGTTTCTTGCGATTCCCGGAGTGCTGCTGGCAACGATCCTCCTCTTCTCGCAGCGGCATTTTCATGCGACGCGCGCGCGAGCGAATCGCGCCGTCAATGCGCGTCCGAACATGCCCGACGATTGGCGCGCGTTCGGCGCGCTCGTCGCGGTCGTCGTTCTTCGTTCGACAACGTTTTTTGCGGGCGTCACTTTCCTTCCGATCTTCGCCATCTCGGTCGCGCACGTAAGTAAGACCGGAGGCAGCATCGTGTTAGCGGCGATGCTCTTAGTCGGCTCGCTCGGTACGATGTGGGGCGGGCGCCTCGCCGATCGTTTCGGTCGCCGACGCATTATTGCAATTTCGATGGTGGGAACGCTCGTCGGTGCGGCCGCACTCGCGTGGGTCGGCACCTTCGCGCCGTCGATGAGCTACGTCGTTCTCGCCGCTTCGTTCTTCGGTCTCTCGGTCGGCCTCTCGGCGGGCGTGATCGTCGTGCTCGGGCAAGAGTATCTTCCCAATCGCCTCGGCGTTGCATCGGGGGTGACGCTCGGGCTCGCCGTTACCATCGGCGGGCTCGCGCAACCGCTCTTCGGCGCGATCGGCGATCGCTTCGGCAGCGTGCCGATCTTCGAGAGCGTTGCCATCTTCGCTCTGCTCGCACTCGCGGGAACGATATTCCTACCGCGGAAAAAGCTTCAGGCGACCTAGAGCGCTCAGAGCAAATTCGGAAAGTCGAGCCGCTGTAGCGCGGCGAACGTCACGATGCCGACCGCGGTGGAGAGATTGATGCTACGCACCGACTGCTCGCGCATGGGAATCCGAAGCGTTCGTTCGGAGAAGCGGTCGAGTACGGCTTGCGGCAACCCCTTGGTCTCGCGCCCGAATACCAATGCGTCGCCGTACGCGAACGGTGCGGTATCGTAGCGCATGCGCGCGCGCGTTGAGAGCAGCCACATGCGCCGTGCGATCGGCGTCTGTAAAAAAGCGTCGAGGTCGCGATGAACGACGACGTGCAGACGCTCCCAATAATCGAGTCCGGCGCGTTTGAGCGATCGATCGTCGATGGCAAAGCCGAGCGGCTCGACGAGGTGCAGCGCAGCGCCGGTCGCAGCGCAGAGCCGCGCGACGTTCCCGGTATTCGGTGGAATCTCGGGCTCGACGAGGACGATATGCAGCGGCACCTCGGGGAGCTCGGCGATCTCGACGAGGCGATCGGGGGGTTGCGCGGCTTCGCTCATGCGAGGATATCGGCGAAGGCGATGCCGACCGGTGCGAGGATGTAGGCGATGCCGCCATGGCGTTGCCAACAACGTTCGAGTGCCCGGCGTGGATAGATGCTGCGGATGCGCGGTGCCGCCGGATCGTTCATCACGCAATCGCCGTTCGAGGTGAAGCCGCAAAGCACCGCGAGATGTCCGGCGGAGCGTGGCAGCGGCGCACCTGGAAGCTCGCCTTCCTCCCACGCATAGGAGAGCACGAGCGGAAGATTGCGTTCGATAAAACGTTCGGCGATATCGAGCGAGCCGACATAGGCGAGCGCCGCGCGAAGGCTCTGCGTGCCGGCATACGCGACGTTGAGCGACCAGTTTCCATAGCCGCCGTAAATTTCGTCGAAGACTCCCGCAGCGACATCTTCGATGCGCGCGTCGATGCCGTGGAAGCGCAGAAGCATCGTCAGCGAAGCCGGGCTGCACCAGCCGTTCTCGCCCTCGACGACGTATTGCGATTGCAGGGGAACGTCGTGGATACGCGCGCCCCCCGCATAGGGAAGCGAGGGCGGCGGTTCGCTCGGCGTTGCCAGAGCAAGGCTCTGCAGGCAGTCGACATCGGTTCGCACCACGACGGCATCGAAAGGTACCTCGCTGCGGATGATATCGGTCAGCACGCTGACGCCGAGCAAATTACAGGGAAACGAGCGTCGCGCTTGCGGCGACCATCGCGCGAACGGAAGCCACGGGCTGATGCTCGCCGCCCCGCTTCGCAACGAAAACGCGATCTCGCCGCTCTCCGCAAAGCTGTTCCACGAAAGCAATGCCTCGCGCGCCGGCGCACAGCGCAGCGTCGTGACCGCCGAAGTGTTTGTTACGAGTGTGAAGCCGACGGCACGACCTCCCATTGCCATGCATTCCAAGAATCGCCGATAAACGAGGCCGGAATATAACCGCGCACGCGGTCGTCGATCGCGGTCGTCGAACGCTCCCAATAGACGAAGACCATCGGCACGAGTTGGTGGATGCGTTCCTCCTCGCGCTGATAGAGCTTCTTGCGCAGCGCTCGGTTGAAGGTTGTCGCTGCGGCCTCCGAGGTGGCGTCGACGATAGGGTCGCGCAACCAATTCGTATTCGCGCCGTTCGGCGGAATGAAGGCGCTATTCCACGAGCCGCTGTTGTCGGGATCGGGGCCGTTGGTATCGATGCTCCACTCCATATCGTAATGCCCGCTATAGATCGGTCCGTTCTGCGCGAAGAGAAAGCTCGGCGGGTAATTGCGAATCCGCAGATCGATGCCGAGCCGACGCAGCATCGCCTGCATCACGACCTCCGCACGTTCGTTCGACTGACGATTGCTGCCGCTGATAATCGTGAGAACGAGCCGCTTGCCGGCGCGCGTGCGAATGCCGCCGGCGGTTCGCCGCCAGCCTGCGGCTCGCAACAGTGCGGCCGCGTGGAGCGGAGCGTAGGGGTAGGGCGCGATCTTCGGCGCGGCCCACGATTCGGGGAAAATATCGGAGACCGCGGGGAGATCGACGCCATGATAGATGGTGTCGCGCAGGCGCTTCCAATCGATCCCTTCGGCGATAGCGAGCCGGACACGCACGTCGCGCAAAATCGGGCGGCTGCAATTAAAACCGAGGTGTCGCCAATTCGCGAGCAACGTGTGCACGACGTGGATGCCGGAGATCGATGCAAGTTCGGGAATCTGCGTCTCGCCGACGGAGGGATCGATGTCGATTTCGTGGGTTCGCAATGCGTCGAGCATCGAGTTCGCGTTCGGAATGACGACCCAGCGCACGCGCGCGAGCTTTGGTTTCCCGCGAAAGTACCTCGGATTTGCAGCGAAGGTCAGCGAGGCGCCGTGATGCCAATCTTCGAGGATATACGGCCCGCTCGAGAGCGGCGCATTGTTGAACGAGGCGCGGTTGAGGCTCGGCAGTTTTGCGAGAAGATGTGCGGGAAGCGGCGGATAGCCCGAACCGCCGATCGCGAGCACGCCGAGAAATGCCGCCATCGGATGCTTGAGGCGAATGACGATGGTGTGGCGCGTCGGCGCGCTCGCCGAAGCGATATCGTCCCATCCATAGCGCGTTTTCACGTTATTGCGCGGATTGAAGACGGCGTGATAGGTGAACATCCAGTCGCGGGCGTCGAGCGGAGCGCCGTCGGCCCAGCGCACGCCGTGGCGCAGATGAAGCGTGATAACTTTTCCGTTAGCGCTGATGCCGCCATTTTGCAGCGTCGGCACCTGCGTGGCGAGATCGGGAATGTAATTACCGCGCGCGTCGTATCGCAAGAGATAGCTGTAGAGCATTCCATCGGCCAGGTCGCTCGCTGCCGCTTCGCCGAAGAGGGGATTGAGATTATCGGGCTCGTCGGGCTCGCCGAGGCGCAGCGTATGCGGTGGGGGCACGTTTGCGGCGCATCCCGCAAATCCACATGCGAGCAACGCGATGCACGCGGCGGCGAAAAACGGCTTCATACGCTGCGTACCTCGCGCTTCCCAAGCGCTCCGGCGATCTCGGCATAGAATGCGTCGGCGCCGAAGCGAACGAGATCGTCGGCCGGCAGTTGTGTCTCGGTGCGCGCTCGCGCGATCTCCGCCCGTGCTGCATTTTCGTCGAGCCCGCGCGTATTGAGCGCGATGCCGATGACGTTCGCCGGCTTTACCGAGGCAAGTAGCGCTTCATGCAGGCGGATCGATTCGCGATAGGGGAGCGTCGGCGTCGCGTATGCGTTGATCTTCGTTCGGTGCGGCATGCAGACGAGGACGAGTGCATCGGGTGCGCACCCGTAGAGCAGCGCGAGCGTTACCGGCGCGTACGCAGGGTGATTGATCGCACCCTGGCCCTCGACGACGATAGCATCGGGCTGTTGCTCCGCCGCTTCGAGCACGAGGCGTTCGCATGCGCCCGCAGTAAAATCGGCGATCGTTCGGTCGACGGCGATTCCCCAGCCCGCAATCGCGATGCCGGTCTGTCCGGTCGGCACGAAGTTCCATCGCCGCTGCGCGCGCCGCGCTGCGGCACAGAGTTCGAGCGAGACGGTCATCTTTCCGACGTTACAATCGTTGCCGACGGTCAACAGGATCGGCGCGGCAATCGCATAGGCCGCACCGCTGAAGACCGGTGTCGCAGGAACCGCGCGGAGATCGTAGAGGCGGACGCCGCGTTTTCTTGCCGCGCTTGCGATCTCTTCATCCTCGGCGAGCATGCTGTGGAGCCCGCTGACGATATCGAGCCCGGCCGCGATCGCTTCCAGCACGCCGACGCGGAGATCGCCGAGCGCGCCGCCGATCGGGGCGGTGCCCACGAGCAGCGCGCTCGGTGCGAACGCCAGCGCTTCGTGCAGCGATGCAACGACGGGGGCGTCGCAGCGCGCGAGATGCGGAACGAGCTCGCAGACCCGTTTCCCGGCGCAACTCGGATCGATAACGGCGACGACGGGATCGCTGCCGTAGGCGATGACGCCATGCGCGGTTTTCGCACTCTGGACGAAAGCATTCGGGGCGAGAACGACGTAGCGGCGGATCACGACATGAGGGTTTCGCGGACGCCGAGGCCGGGCCCGCCGGGGAGCACGAGCTTTCCGCCTTCGTAGGCGAGCCCGACGAACGGGTCGCCGTGCGTGAGGAACGGGCCGTCGATATCCGCCCAATCGACGAGCGGACTGATCTGCGCGGCGGCGGTCGCGAGAATCGCGCTCTCCACCATGCACCCGAGCATAACTTTCAAACCGAGCGCGCGGGCGGTATGAATCATCGCGAGTGCGCCGCGCAGCCCACCGCACTTGACGAGCTTAACGTTGATCCCGGCAACGCAACCGGCGAGTCGCGGCAGGTCGGCTGCATCGCGGGAATCTTCATCGGTGACGATGGGAATCGCGCTGCGTGCGGAGATCGCGCGTAATCCCGCCGGGTTGCCCGCGGGAATCGGCTGTTCGCAGAACTCGATATCGAAGCGCGCGAGTTCGGCGAGCATGAGGATCGCTTCGTCGACATCCCAACCTTCGTTGGCATCGATCCGAATCGTTCCGGTGTAACGCGAGCGGATCGCTTCGATCGTTGCAACCTGTTCGTGCAGCGCTCCGAGCCCGAGTTTAATTTTCAGAATCGGGCAATCGCGGACTTCTTCAACTTTTCGTAACGTGCTCTCCGGGTCGGCGATGCCGATGGTGAACGAGGTCGTCGGCGCGTTACGGGGATCGAGGCCGAAATATTCGTAGAGCGGCAGCCCGGTCGCCTTACCGATCCAGTCGTGCAACGCGATATCGAGCGCGCAGCGCGCCGCGGGCGGAATCGTCGCCGGCAACAGCGTCTCCAGACGGTAGGGCGACGCGGCGTCGGCGCGGTACGCGGCAAAAAACGCGAGGATCGATTCTACCGATTCGCCGTACCGAGCGATCGGCGCGCTCTCGCCGAGCGCCTCAATACCGTCGCAGGACATGCGCAGCAACGCCGAGCGCGCAACCGACGATTCCCCGCGGGTGATTTTGAAGGGATGCTTCAGCGGGATTCGGAGCTCGCTCGCTGCAAAGGTGGCGTTCATGTCGCGAGCCTTCCGCCCCGCCGGGCGCACTCCTCGGCGCAGCATCCTCTGGCTGCGTCGCGACCTGCGTTTGCGCGATAACGTCGCGCTCGCCGAGGCGGCGCGCGCGAGCGACGAGGTCGCGCTCGCCTTCGTTCTCGACCCGATTCTCTTACGCGGCGAGCGCATGGGGGCACCGTTGGTGCAAGCGTTTTTCTCGGCGCTTGCATCGTTACGCGCGGAATTGCGCGAACGCGGCAGCGAGCTCGCGCTGCTCGAAGGTGACTTTGCCGAGCAACTCACGGCGTTCGCGCGGCGGATCAGCGCCGACGCGATCTATTACAACGAAGATTACGAACCCGATGCCCGCGAGCGCGACGAACGCGTGCGTGCGGCGCTCGAAGCGAGCGGCATCGCGGTACGCGCATCGTTGGATCACGTCTATTTCGGCGCCGAGGAGGTACGCACCGAGAGCGGGGCGCCGTATAAGGTCTTCACGCCCTATAAACGCCGTTGGCTCGACCAGCACGCATTGGCGCCGCGCCTGCCGGTGCAATCGAATCGCGCGAGCGCGCAGAAATTACTCGCGCGCACCGAGATCGGGGCGACGCGCGCGCTTCCCGAACCCGAAGAGTATGGATTTGCATCCTCGGCGGCCTTCCCGACCTGCGGCGAAGCGAGCGCGCGAGCGCGCCTCGATCGCTTTCTCGCCGAAGGTGGCGCAAGCGACGCCTATGCGGTGCGGCGCGATCTGCCGGCGCTCGATGGAACCTCGCGGCTCTCGCCGGATCTACGCGCCGGAACGATCGGCATCCGCACCTGCGTCGCGCGCGCACGTGCGGCAATGGAGGGAGCGAGCCTGCAACGGCGCACGAGCCTCGAAGTGTGGCTCTCGGAGCTGATCTGGCGCGATTTCTACCAACAGATTCTGCGCAACTTTCCGCACGTCGCACGCGCTCCGTTCGTGGCCGAGACGGCGGCGATTGCTTGGCGCGACGATGAAGCGGCGTTTCGCGCGTGGTGCGAGGGACGCACCGGCTATCCGATCGTCGACGCGGCGATGCGGCAACTCAACACGACGGGATGGATGCACAATCGTTTGCGGATGGTCGTGGCATCGTTTCTCACGAAGGATCTGTTGCTGAACTGGCAGTGGGGAGAGCGTTACTTCGAACGGCATCTCGCCGATGCCGACCTCGCACAGAATAACGGCGGCTGGCAGTGGGCGGCATCGACCGGAACCGACGCCGCACCGTATTTCCGCATCTTCAACCCGGTGCTGCAGGGGCAGCGCTTCGACCCGGAGGGCGCGTTCGTGCGCGAGATGCTGCCGGCACTACGCATGGTGCCGACGAAATATGTGCACGCGCCCTGGCAGATGCCGCCGCAGGTGCAGCGCGAATCGGGATGTAGTATCGGCGAGCAGTATCCTGCGCCGATCGTCGACCGCACGTTGACGAAGGCTCGCGTGCTGGCTGCGTTTTCGAGCATCGCGTAGCGTCACGAGCGCCGCAAAAAAGCCATTTGTAAAGCAGGGGTTAAGGGGGGGGGTGAATGGGGCGCCTTACTACCCCTTGCATCCTTCTCGGAGGTTCCATGTTGTCGTCCCCACGCATCACGGTTATCGGCGCGGCGATCCTGCTGTGTTTCTGCACTACTTTAGCGCTCGCAACGCCGCCCGTACGCGTGCTGCCGAACCGTATCACTCTGAAATACCTGCTAATGGACGCCCAGAGACGAACGCTTCACGAGGAACTCACCGGGAACGGACAAATGCCTGTCCCACGTTTTCCGCATAGTCCTCGGCGCATAAGCGCTAAGCGAATAATCCGCCGCCCGGTGCTTCTGGACTTCCGGCCGGTTCGATATCAAGCCCCGGGTGGGGTCGTTAACGCAATCGAAGTTTCAGTGCTTGGAAGTACGCGGGTTGCCGGAGCGATTATAACGTCGGTGTATTCGTACACGTACGACCGCTTAACCGGTGCATTGCTCGCCATGGATGTTTCCCTTGCGCCGGCGACTTTGGCACGCGCGCACAATATGGCGTCGAGCGGAATCTGAGATGAAGTTGCTTGCTGTGATGACGACCGCCCTCGTGTTAACTGCGTGTGGCGCGATACAATCGATCATTGGTGACGTGCCCACACCTTCGGGGCCGGTTGCCGGGTCCTTCGCATCATTCGGAGTCGACAACTATCCAGACTGCTATGATTCTCAAGGAAACAATCAGTCGGTTCCCGCTCAATCCCAGGGTGCGGCGACCGTTGGTTATACTCTGGACAACTTGGGATGGTCTGACATAAGCCTCCTGACAGATCCACTGGGGGAGGCGCCTGTGGCGGGGCCGGGCTACCAAAAGGTTTCCGCACAAAGCTTTCTTGATGCGGCGCATAGTGGAGCGAGCATCATATTTTTTATGGGGCATGGCGATACTGGCGACGTCGCATTTTCAGATGCTTGCTCGAATTCAGCGCCAGCGAACTATTCGTATTGGGGGGTTGGATCGTCGGACGGTACCATGAAGCTGGCTCGCTTCCGTGGAGGGTTTTTGATTGGACATCATGCGGCCTGAGCCTCTCGCCGTTCGAACTCCATAGGTGAGATATTTCCGAGCGCCGTGTGTCGGCGCCGTGGGTTGTACCATCC
>JAJZED010000027.1 GCA_021805775.1 bacterium
GTACAACCCACGGCGCCGACACACGGCGCTCGGAAATATCTCACCTATGGAGTTCGAACGGCGAGAGGCTCAGGCCGCATGATGTCCAATCAAAAACCCTCCACGGAAGCGAGCCAGCTTCAGTTTGCCAACAGATTGTTGGCAATGCTCAATCCCGAAGCCATATTCCCTCCATAGATCGGGCGACGATCGGTCGCCCACGGTTCCTCACGGACCTCATCCTGACGTCCTTCCTAAATTGTTTCGGCGGGAACGCCTAAATCTTTTAGGTGTCCCTTCCGAACGGCAGGGGCTCACTCGCGAGGAGCACGCGCTTCCTCGAGCGGCGGCTCTTCGACGAACTCCGCCTCGATTGGAGGCGGCGACGAAGTCGCCGCAGTGGGCACCGCCGCGGCGCGCGGGCGGAGCGCGTAAAGGATCGCATCGACGCCGAGCGGTCGGCCGAGCGGAAGCAGCAGACATACGGTGCTCAGGACGATAGAGAAGCCGTCGATCCCGGTCCAGGCGGCGACCGAACCCAACCCGCCTTTGGAGGCGAGATAGTTGAGGCCGAGCATGACCCCGACCCCGCCGGCGAAGCGTGTAAAGATCCCCAGGAAGAGCGCGCAGCCCACGAGCACTTCGCCCGAGCGCACGAGCTCGGCAAAGAACCGTTCGTGCGGCAGCACCACAGAGACGAGGAAGTTCTGGTAAGGCCCCGAGGTATGTGCCACGGCCTGCGCGATGTAGGTCCCCATCAAGCCGGAGGGCGGCAAGAATGCTGCGGGGTGGGTAAATTTCTCTATGCCGTACGAAAGCCAGAAGAACCCGGCGTAGAGCCGGAACGCCGTGAGCACGACCGCATAACGGCGGTTACTCGGAAGCACCTTCGTCGGATTCCTCGGCGAAAAGTAAGAACTCGTCCAGGATCTCCTGCGCGAGCTCGTCGTCCTCCAAGAGGTTGCCGACGCTATCGGTCACGATGAACTCGGCCTCTTCTTCGCCCTCACCCTCATCGCTGCCGTGGACGAGGACCGCGTAGGTCTCGCCGCTCTCCTCATCGGCGAGCGTTCCGACCACTTCGAATTCCAGCGATCGCCCGTCGTCGGTCTCGATGGTTAAGAATTCCTTGAGCTCTAACGGTTTGCTCGGGGTGGGGCTGTTATGGTCGGACATAACCTCTCCTATCGTTCGTAGCGGGCGATATTCGCCGTCTGTTCGGCGAGCGTTGTAGCGAAGACGTGACTCCCGTCCCCCTTCGCGACATAATAGAGAAAATCAGTCTTAGCCGGGTGGAAAGCGGCCTCGATCGATGCGCGCCCCGGGTTGGCGATCGGCCCGGGCGGTAATCCCGAATGTAAGTAGGTGTTGTACGGCGAGCGCACCCGAAGATCGGCGTAGGTCAACGTGGAGCGATGATGGGGGAGCGCGTATTCTACCGTTGCGTCGATCTGCAGCGGCATACCCAAACGCAAACGATTGTAGATGACGCTCGCGATCAATGGCCGATCGCGATCGATCTTCGCTTCGCGCTCGATCATCGAAGCAATCGCGATCGCTCCGACAAGCGAAACATGTAACTTCCGCGCCAAGAGCGGCGCATCTTTGGGGAGTTCCTGACGAAAACGCGCGAGCATCTGCATTTCAATTTGCTGCGGCGTCGCACCAATTGGTACGAGGTAGGTATCGGGAAAGAGGAATCCCTCGAGCCCGGTAATACGCTCGCCGTCGACGATGGTGCTATCGTGCTTGAAGGCGCGTTCCAGGGTCGTTGCGTCGCCGAGGCCGCGCCGAGCGAGCCGCCGCGCGATTTCGCGATCGGTAAAGCCTTCGGGAATCGTCACCCGAATCGAGTTTCGTCCGCCGACGAGCAATCGATCGAGAAGTGCCGTCGTCGTGAGGTGCGCCGGAAACCGATAGCGCCCGGCCCGAACCGCCGAACTCGCGCCGCGCGCGCGAGAGAGCGCTCGGAGGAGCCACGGATGCCGGGTAACGTCGGCCCGAACCAACGATGCCACGATCGTATCGAAATCGCTGCCCGGTGCGACGAGAACGCTCGTCGTACGGGCCGGCAGGCTACGATCTCCCAATAGGCCGTACGCTGCATAGGCGAGGAGACATGAGAGCGCGATCGCCGCGAGCGAGGTAAAAACGGAGCGCAACCGCATGTTACGTGGAACGTTCTCGTTCGCGCCGACGTCGCGCTTGGTAGCTTTCAAGAATAAGCACTGCGGCGAATGCGTCGACGCTGCGTTTGCGCCGTTCGCGCGAAAGGTCGGCGGCGATCAGGGCTTTGTTCGCTTGCGCGCTCGTCATCCGTTCGTCGACACGGTGGATCGGCACGGATATTGCGCCCTGCAGTTGCTCGACGAACGCATCGATCTTCTCCGCAGCGAGTTTGCGGCTCCCGTCGAGTGCAATCGGGTCGCCGACCACGAGGTCGCGTACGCCGTGCTCTTCAACGAGCGCGCGAATGCGTGCGATGTCGGCGCGGAGACTCGTGCGTTCGATCGTCGGTAACGGAAAGGCGAATGTCTCCGATGGATCGCCGAGCGCGACGCCGATCCGCTTGCTGCCGACGTCGAGTGCGAGCGAACTCACAGCGGCCCGTACGCGTACCCGGGTAACGCGCTCACACGAAGCGGGCGCGCGCAGTAATGCGCGATCAACGCTTCGATTGCAGCCGCCGCATGCGGGCGTGCCTCAAGCACCGCGCCCGCTCCACGCGCTCTTCCTAAAGCCGCAAAATTCTCCCGATCGATACGGCCGAGCGCTATCTCCTCACGGTGCGGGCGGCGACATTTTGCATCGAGGAACCCACCCTCGCTTGCGTCGAGCCACGCGATCTCCTCGAGCCTCTCAGCGCAGAGACAGCACGATTCCGCGGGCGGCATCGAGCCGAGAACGTCGAGCAAACGGAGCGAAAAGCGCGCGATGAAACGATGCGGGCGCTCGCTTTTGGCGATCGCCTCCAGCGTCGATTCGAGCAGGTCGAAGATCTCGGGAACCGGTTCGCCCGGTTCGCAGAGCACGTCGACGCGCTCGAGTACGAGCGATGCGACGGTAAGCCGTTCCGGTTCGACTAAAGCGGCCCAGCGTCGCGAGCGCTCCTCGACGGAGACGACGACGTCGAGCGAGCGACCGCGGTGCAACATCATCTCGACACGACCCGCTAGCTCCAAACGCCCGCCGATACGGCTCTTCGGACGCCGTGCGCCTTTTGCAACCGCGTCGAGTTTCCCGTGTTCGCGCGTCAGAAAGCGAACGATGCGGTCCGCCTCGCCGAGGGCTCGGGCACCAAGAACGATCCCTTGAGCGCGGTAACTGCGCTCCTCACCGCTCACGGCAACGACTCGGCATCGAATGCGTCGGGGAGTAAATCGCGAAGGCTCTGCATCCGCGGTTCTCCGCCGCGCATGGTGACGATAATAATATCGAGCCCAAACTCGGAAAGAAACTGTCTACAGGCGCCGCAGGGCGTGAGATCGAGCTCCTTCGGTCCGACGACCGCTATGGCGAGGTAGCGTCGCGAACCCTGTGCGACGGCGCGCACCACCGCCGAGCGCTCCGCGCAGATCGAGAGCCCAAAACTCGCGTTCTCAACGTTGCCTGCCGTGACGATAGTGCCCGAATCGATGAGCAGCGCCGCTCCGACCGGGAATGCCGAGTAGGGTGCGTAGGCATGCTCTCGCGCTCGGATCGCCGCGGCGACAAGCTCGGCGACGCGTTCAGACGAGAGCATTATCGGAGCGCTCCGACGCGCTCTTCCCGTTGTAAAAAATTCGCACCGCGAGAATGCGTCGGCGTCGCAAACGATCGACGCGCAATCGCGTCTCGGGATCGGCGACGACCTCTTCTCCCTCGCCCGGCAACCTTCCGAAGAGCCCGACCGTGTAGCCGCCGATCGTCTCGAATTCTTCGGTGGGAAGGTCGATACCGAGCTTCGCGTTGACATCCTCGATATTCGTCGCTGCCTCCACCACCGCCTCACCATCGGTAACCACGTGGATCGGTTCTTGTTCGTCTTCGTCGTGCTCGTCGCGAATCTCGCCGACGATCTCTTCGAGAAGATCCTCCATGGTGACGATCCCGGCGGTGCCGCCGTATTCGTCAACGACGATCGCCATAGAAAACTTGTCGCGCTGCATCTCGCGCAGGAGTTCGGCGATCTTTTTCGTTTCGGGAACGTGAACCGCCGGCCGCATAAAAGCACGCAACGATTGTTGTGCGAGCGTTCCGTTTGCAAGCGCGACGAGCAATTCGCGGTCGTGTACGACACCGACGATATCGTCCCGCGACTCTTCGAAGACCGGTAATTTTGAGTAGCCCTCTGCGATAACGACGTCAAGCGCGCGGCGCGCCGATTCTTCAACCGAGATCGCGATCATCGACGGGCGCGGCGTCATCACCTCTCGCACGATCGTGTCGCCGAACTCAATGACCGAATGGATCATCTCGCGTTCTTCTTCTTCGATGACGCGCTGCTCCGCGCCGACATCCACGAGCGTCCGGATATCTTCCTCGGTTACGAAAAGCGAACTGCGACGATCTATCCCGAACGGACGAAGCAGGAAGACCGTAATCCAAAGCATGAGCCGCACGAAAGGTGAGAGAAGCCAGGCCACGGCACGCATCGGCGTCGCCAGCCTCACCGCCCAGCGCTCGCTATCGGCGACGGCGATGGTCTTGGGAATGATCTCGCCGAAAAGCAGTACCAATAGTGCCATCACCAAGGTTGCGACCAGCGCCGCCTGGGGAATGCCCAACTCGATCGCCAGCCACGTTGCCAGCGACTCTGCTCCCAACAAGACTAACGTATTGGCGACCAAGACCGTCGTTAAGAAACGTTGTCGATCCTCGACGAGGAGGAGCACGTCGCGCGCACGCGCCAAGCCCTTCTCCTGCATCGAAAGGGCGCGCAGGCGCGATATCGATATCAGCGCTCCCTCCGAAGCAGCGAAAAATGCAGCGAGCAGCACGAGGACGAAGATCGCTGCAAACCAGAGCCAGTCATTCTGGAGGTCGATCATCATCGCGCGCTACGACGTCGTGAGGAAGGGTCGTTCAAAGCGCGCCCATTATAGCACGAGATGTCCATGGATCGCGCCTCCGATCAGCAGCGTCACTGCCGTGCCGAGCAGCGCACCGCGCATAACCTCCGGCCACGTGTGGATGCCGCCCTCTACCCGCGATTGAGCGACGAGTACGGCGACGAGGTAGGCGAGGACGATCGGAATAGTCTGCCGCACCAAAAGCGCGAGCAAGGTCGCAGCGGCGAACGCCAGCGATGCGTGGCCGGAGATCGCGCCGCCGTGCAGCGGAGTGCCGTTTGCCGGAACGAGCGCTTTTCCAAAGACCGTCAGGATTGCGACGATCGCAAGCACCGCGACGATGATATCGACCGGAAGCCGCAAGGCCGGGAGAAAGACCAGTGTGCCGACAACGACCGCGGCAAGCGCAACGATAAAGACCGCCGCAGCTGCAGCGTCCTTCGCACTCTTTGCCAATGGATGGTGGGTAGCGGTGAGCAAATCGACCACCGATTCAATAGCCGTATTCATCAATTCCATCGCAATGACCACGGCGATGAGCACGACGATGGCGATCGTTTCGCCCCGCTGGAGATGCACGAACAGCGTCGCGGCGAGGACCGCCACCGCGACGAGCAAATGCACGCGAAGGTTCGGCTGCGTCCGCGCGGCGTAGACGATTCCTTCGATAGCATGGCCGAACGAGCGAAGGAAGCGCTGGAAACGCTCGGGCAGCGGGCGTCGGCTCATGTGTCGTAGGGCCACGGCATGCCGATTGCAGCGGCAAGCCTTCGTTCTTGCGCGATCATCGCATCGCGCTCCGTCGGTTCCTCATGGTCGTGTCCGAGAACGTGGAGGAGGCCGTGAATCAATAGCCGTTCGACCTCGCGCTGCAGCGGCGCGTCGTATTGCGCGGCCTGCTTTACTGCGGTCGGCACGCTGATTACGATATCGCCTAACAGTTCTTCACCCGGCATGCTCGGGTCGGGATCGAGTGGGAAACTCAACACATCGGTCGGCCTATTCTTACCGCGATGGCGAGCGTTTAGACGAGCGATGGCAACATCGCCGACAAAACTAATCGAGAGCGACGCATCGGCTCTTCCGACGGCGGCGAGCAACTGCGAGGCGACGCGCTTGACCGCGCGCGCGTCGATGCCGCTCTTCGGCACGGTATTACGATAATGGATCACGGCGTCGTTTCGTAAGCGCGAATGATGCGTGCGACGAGCGGCCGCCGAACGACGTCGGCGGCGTCAAGATCGACGACTGCGACTTCCTCGACGCCCTGGAGGCGACGCGCGGCGTCACGAAGCCCGCTGCGAGCACCCGAGGGCAGGTCGACCTGCGTTGCGTCGCCGACGACTACCATCTGCGAGCCTGCGCCGATGCGCGTCAAGAGCATTTTGATCTGCTCGGGGCCGGCGTTCTGTGCCTCGTCGACGATGACGAATGCATTGGCGAGCGTTCGACCGCGCATGTAGGCGATCGGGGCGAGCTCGATCGTGCCGCGATCGATATATTTTGCCGCCGTGCTCTCCTCGAGAAGTTCGTCGATCGCATCGTAGAGCGGGCGAAGGTACGGGTCGATCTTCTCCTTGAGGTCGCCGGGGAGAAATCCAAGCCGCTCTCCGGCCTCGACGGCCGGCCGCGTGAGGACGATCCGCGAGACATTGCGATCGCGCAACGCACGCAACGCCATCGCAATTGCAAGAAAAGTTTTGCCGGTTCCGGCAGGGCCGATGCAGATCGTCAACGCGTGCCGTTCGATCGCTTCGACGAAACTGCGCTGTCCCGCCGTTCGCGCGCGTACCTCGCGGCCGCGCTTGCTGCGCAAGAGCGTCGTCGGCAACATCGCGCCGGCCGCTGCGGGAAGATCGGCGTCGGCGACGGCGAGCGCGACATCGTCGGGGGTCATCTGTTCGCCGCGTAGCGCCGAGACCAACAGCGCGCGTACCGCCGATTCGGCGCGCTCGGTTCTTCCCGCCGAACCGGCGAGCACCAGCGATTCGCCGTCGACGAAACAGCGAACCCCGCAGCGCTCTTCGATCGCCGCCAAATTTGCATCGAACGCACCAAAGAGCCGCACCCGTTCGCCGAGCGAATCGAGTGCGATGGTGCGACGGTCGAGGTTATTCAGAACGCTTTAGCCACTCCGTCGCTTCCCTACCACGTCCGGGGCGCGCTCTCCCGCATCGCGAGCGGCGGGGCGAGTAATTCTGCGATTACCACACCGCGCGCCCAGTCGTAGCGTCGCCCGCGGAGGGGCACCGGTTTCGCCGGTTCCGCCGACGAGAGCTCCGCGAAGGCCTCGATCCCCGCAATCGCCTCGGTCTGCTCCGCCGGCTCGAAGGCAGGGGGTGGAGCCGGGGGCTGAACCGGGGTGGCGAGCATAGTTCGATAGGCCGCATCGGCGACGGCGAGTGAGGCGGCGATCGCGGCGTTGGCAACGACCGGCCCCCGTGGTGCGGGCGCCCGGCTCGGCTTCGGTGAGGGAGTCTGCGGCTCGGCAAGCCGCGCCGAGGCCGGCGCCTTCGCCTTTCCCGCAGCCTTTATCATGCTGGAGACGACTCCGACGATGACGATGAGGCCCCAGAGCAGCGCCCCGAAATCGCGCAGGTGCATCGGCTACTTCTGAGGAGGTGCCGGTGGCGCGCTACTCTGATCGCCGGTCGAACCGCCGATCGAACCGCGCATCTCGGTATCGGCCTGAATGTTTTTCAAGCGATAGTAATCCATCACCCCGAGGTTGCCGCTCTTGAACGCCGCTGCGATCGCGGCCGGGATCGAGGCCTCCGCCTCGACGACACGCGCGCGCATCGCCTGCGTTTCGGCTTTCTGCTCCTGCTCGGAGGCCATCGCGGCGTACTGTCGCTCGGCCGCCTTCGCTTGGGCGATCCGACGATCGGCCTCGGCTTGGCTGGTCTGCAATTCCGCGCCGATATTCTTGCCGACATCGACGTCGGCGATATCGATCGAGACGATTTCAAACGCCGTCCCGGCATCGAGCCCTTTGCTGAGCACCGCTTTACTGATGCGGTCGGGATATTCGAGCACCTCTTTGTGATCGACGGCGGCACCGACGGCGGCGACGACGCCCTCGCCGACGCGCGCGATGATCGTCGGCTCGCCGGCGCCGCCGACGTACCGGTCGAGATTGCTACGCACGGTTACGCGCGCCTTGACGTTGAGCTGAATGCCGTTCTGCGCGACTCCTTGAAAGGTCGGCGTCTCGATAACCTTCGGATTGACCGACATCTGCAGCGCTTCGACGACGTTGCGTCCGGCGAGATCGATCGCGGCGGCACGCTGCCACTCCAGCGGAATCTGCGCGCGCTGCGCGGCGATCATCGCCAAGGTCACGTTCTCGACATTTCCACCGGCGAGATAATGCGATTGCATTTGGTCGACGTAGAGATCGAGCCCGGCTTTGCGCGCGCGTACGTAATTCGTCACGATCACGCCCGGAGGAATGCCGATCAGACGCATCCGCACCAACGAAATAATCCCTAATGGAACGCCGGCTGCAAACGTGCGAATCCATAACCCGACCGGGAAATAGTAGAGGACAACAAAAAACGCGATTATCGCGACAAAAATGAGGACCGCTGCGCCTACCGCAATCATGAAGTAATCCTTTCACGGGGGAAGGGAATCGGTTCGACAAAAATGCGCGCGCCTTCGACGCGAATAATCCGAATCGGCGTCCCGGCAGCGATAAACTCGCCGTCGGTGAGCACGTCGATGCGTTCGCCCTCGAAGAGTCCGTGACCGGCCGGGCGAAGGTACGTGAGCGCCATTCCGCTCTTGCCCATCAGATCGAAGCGATTCGGGGCTGTCACAAAATCGGGACCCTGCACCGCTGCGAGGGCGAGCCGCGAGCTCCAGGCATTCTCCGGGAACGCCCGCAGCGCCATCGTGAAACCGATCGTTGCCAGCACGATCGCGGTTGCAAGCGCCTCGACGCCGGCGACGATATAGGGGGTGCCGTAGGAAAAGAGTAGCGCACCGAGGAGCAGGAGCGTCCCCAGGGCCCCCGGGAGCGTGTGTCCGGGCACGATATGCAGTTCCCAGAGAATGCCGAGCGCGCCGAGAATCGCGACCAGCACGACGAACCAGTCGGCGAAGCCTGAAAGAAGCTGGGAACTAAAATAGAGTGCGAGCGCCGCGATGCCGATGAAGCCGGCGAGCCCGTGCAGCGTCTGCATTTCGACGAGTAAACCGAGGAGCCCGATACCGATGAGCAATCCGGCGACGAGCGGTTCGCTCACGAAACTTGCGATACGCTCCCCGAGCGTTTGCGGCGCCTCTACGACGGGAGCGCCCCCCAAATTCGCTGCCGACAATGCGTCTTGCAGAGTCGGGGCGACTGCCGCGGCTAGATGTGCTTGTACGGCCTCCGAGCTATCGAGTACCAGCATTCCGCTGTTGCTCGCTGTGGCCGGCGTGGAGATCGTTGCATCGGGCGCCATGACGACGCGCCGAGCGGCGAGCGCGATGAGTGCCGCGCTGTTGTAGGCATGCCCGGAGATGTAGGCGAGCGTTGGAACCGGGGCGCTTCGGATAGCCGTGCGGATCGGCGCGAGGACGCTGTCGAGCCCGCCCGAGCTGTTGACGTCGAGTACGAGCGCCCGCGCGTGCGTGCTACCGGCGAGCTCGACTGCGCGAAGGACCAGCTGCTGCGTCCCTCGATCGACCGAACCGGAGATCGGCACGAGAACGACCGCGCCCGACGTGCCGCTCGCTCGAGCAGCCCCGATGGCGGCGAGGGCGATCAGGGTTCCGGCGAGGATAATTCGGAGGCGAAGACTCCACATGGGGGTATCTACCCGCCACGATGATGGAAGTTACGCGCCGCGCTCGCCGAGTGCAGCCGTGACAACCTCGCGCACGAGGTTCCCGTCGGCGACTCCTTTGAGTTGCGGCATCACCGCCTTCATCACCGCGCCCTGATTGCGTCCGCTCTCCGGAATGGAGGCGAGAGCGGCCGCGACGATCGCCTCGATTTCGGCGCGCGTTTTTTGCGTCGGGAGGTAGGCAAGGAGAATCGCCCGCTCGGCATCTTCTTTGGCGGCGAGCTCTTCACGGCCCGCCTTCCGGAACTCCGCCGCCGCATCGATGCGTTGCTTGACCTGGCGGCCGATGACATCGAGCTCTTGGCTCTCGGTAAGATCGACGCCCGCCTCGCTGCGCTTGTAGGTAAAGCCGGAGAGAGCCGACCGTAACGTGTCGACCCTCAGTTGCTCGCGAGCCTTCATCGCCGTCTTGAGATCCTCGGCGATGCGCTCCTTCATGGCGGCCATAGCGGCTAAGTCCGACGCTTGCGCGCGGCGGCCGATTTCTTCTTCTTGCGGACGCTCGGTTTTTCGTAGTGTTCGTGCTTGCGCGCTTCGGCGAGAATGCCCGCTTTTTGCGTGGCTTTCTTGAAACGGCGCAGCGCGCTCTCGATGGTTTCACCGGCTGAGACACGTACTTCCATTGCTAATTCGACCCCCTTTCGCGCTCGTGCGGACACGACAAAGCCCGCCCGGCTAGAATCACCTGCGACCTTAGCACGGGAGGAGCCCCGCGTCAAATGCCAGGCGTCGGAGTGTAGAAGGAATGCAGAGATGTCTCCTCAACGGCCAACGGGGCTCCGACGGAGTTCATGACGATCTCTCGGAGAGAACTCTCCCGTCTTCAGAGCGCCCAGCGTGTCGTCGAGCGCTCCATGAGGGCGGCGGAGGCGGCTTATCGCAGCATAGTTGCATTGCCCACGGCGTAACTTGGTTAGGACGAACATCCCGAGCGGCGAACTCGGCGGCGCTCCTCTCACCCGTAATGACGGCGACCAGTTCCGGCGAGGACGTCGTGGCAATTCTTGCCCCTGCCACAGGGCACACTCGCCCTACCGGTAGCAAAGACTCCATTTATCGCTCAACTCACGTTCCTGGGGGCCACATCCTGTTTCCGGTTTTTTTACCGCAGAGTACGGGCGCGACCCCCTTGCCACTCCTCCGATGTCTCGGCGAGCAGCGCTCCAATCAGCCGGAGCGGCGACGCATCGTTCGGGGAAACGCGGATCACCCGCTCGCGTCGGCGACTCTCTTCGTTAAGCCGTTTGATCATATTGTTCGAGCCTAAACGTTTGCGATATTTCTTCGGTAGGTCCATCACGGCCATCGCGTCGTCGAACCCGTCTTCGACGTACTGCATCGCTGCGGCCGCCTTCAAGCGAAAACGTTCGTCGTAATCGTTTTACCAGAAAATCTCGGCGCGGAACTCTCCGATGCAGGGGAGTTCTTTCGCGATGCCCTGCGCGAATTGAAGCGCTCGCTCGCGACCTTCTTCGTCCTCAATCGCTCCGTCGATTCAGTCAATCTCCTGCGCGTCTTCATCGAAGAGTTTCCCGAGGCCGGGAAGCTGATCGCGGTGCGAAACCGCTTCTTCGGCGATGCGGATCGCTTCACACGATGGAACGCCTCCAACACCCGCGCGGCATTCCTGAAAAGCGGCGGCAAAGAAATGGACTTCGAGGAACTGTTCGATAGCGTCGTCGATGACAGCTTCGCAGCGAAGCCGCCGCGGCGGTTTACCGATACCGCTTTGACCTACGCGAAAAAACTTACCCTGCGACGCTGGCTCGACCGGAACTTCGCAGCGTTCGATTCCCTCAGCGACGAGCTCGGGGTCGGCAAACGATGACCTTCGTGGAACTCTTCCTACGGCGAACGGGCCGCACCCCAACACCGGAGGAGATCCGCGAGGGACTCTGGTTCGAGGACGCAACCAAGCACGGCGTCGATCCGATGACGCTGCTCTACGTCGCAGACGTTGCGCACGCCGACGAACGAAAGAAGGCCGCAAACGAAATGCGCGTCGCCGCGAGCGAAGCCGCCGCCACCATCCGCGCCGGCCTCCCCACCAACCCCGAATGGGACAAGGCCGCCGCCTGGGCCGCGTGGTTCGCCAAAACCATGAACACCGAAGCCGCTTGGATGAGCCTGTACCGATTTTCCGGACATGTGACTATACTGCAATCGGCAGCTGCGACTCGTATCGTTCGGGGCTCAGATAACCGAGCGCCGAGTGGGTCCGTAAACGATTGTACCAGATGGCGATGT
>JAJZED010000013.1 GCA_021805775.1 bacterium
ATGGAAGCGGGGCGGACCGAATTTTCGACGACGTTAGAACGGATGTTCACGAATGGAGACTCAGAACGAAATATGTAGGGAGCACGACGTAGAAAACTCTTGACAACACCGGCCTTCTCATGGAAGCTGCCGAAGGCAGCGTATCGAGGGAGCGCTTCTCGCGCGCCTCGATACGGGCGCTAAAGCGCCCTACTCGGCGTGACAGTATCTCCATCACCCCGAGTAGCGCACCGCCGTCATCCCGAGTAGGCGCACCGCCGTCATCCCGAGTAGCTGCCGAAGGCAGCGTATCGAGGGAGCGCTTCTCGCGCGCCTCGATACGGGCGCTAAAGCGCCCTACTCGGCGTGACAGTAGCTCCATCACCCCGAGTAGGCGCACCGCCGTCATCCCGAGTAGGCGCACCGCCGTCATCCCGAGTAGCTGCCGAAGGCAGCGTATCGAGGGAGCGCTCCGCGGTTATTTAATTACGTGCCAATCGTTCATCACGTATTGAGCGCCGCTCTGCGTCACCGTGAGCACGCCGTCTCCGAAGGCATCGACGGCAAAGGTCGAGACCTGCGAACCGGAGCTGTTGGTGAGAACGCCGCTGATGAAGTTGCTGCTGGTCGGCGGCTGCGAGGTATTCGTCGTTACATTGAGCGTATCGCCGTCGACGAGGTGTGCGTTGGTAACGCTGAGATTTTCGAGCAAGCCGGCCTTATAGGTGGCGGCGATCGGTATCGAATAGGTGCCCTTGCTCGTTCCGCCGGTGAGCGTGAAATCGGGCGTCGAGATCGGGCAAGAAGTATTTTGCGTGCCGGTCGCGACATTCAGCGCGCCGATTCCGCCGACATAACTGGTGCCCGACTGCGTGCCGCTATAGGTGACCGAACCGTCGCTGTTGACGGTTCGCGTTCCACCGGGGAGATCGCCGCCGGCCCATCCGAAGGTTTCGTTCAACGATGCAATTCCGGTCGCATTAAACCCGGCGCTATCGCCGCAGTAGGTGCTCGCTCCGGCATTGGCCGCACCGATGCTGTATTCGGCGCTCGATTCGATGCTTTTTATACCGGTGAGATTGAGCGTACTCGTTTGGATGCGGTCGAAACCATCGGCGACGATGGGGTAGCCGTTGTTGCCGAAGGTGGCATTCGAGATCGTTACGTTGTCGCTACGCACCGAACTGGCCGTGTTGTTCCCTTGCGGGTACTGCGATACGGTGCGAGAGATACTCTCGGCATTGGTACCGATGACGGTATACTTGCGCACGGTGTCGCGCGCGATCTGCGTGCATGCTTGGTCGTAGAAAACGATTCGTTCGCTCGAATTGGCATCGCCGTTTTTATCGGGAACGAAATACTCGACGCCGTTATTACATTGCCCGCTGCCGACGGCTTGCGCCTCGCGACCGACCGTTGCGAGCGGGCTGCCGACGCCGCTCTCGACGCTGTTGAGCGTCTTCACCGGCGAGCCTACGGCGTTCGCCGATGCAATCGAATCCTCCGATTGGGTTTGTGCGCTCTGCGGTGCGGGGTTGGAACCACCCGAGGTTCCGCCGGGAAGGCTGGGAGCGCTGCCGGCGGCACCGCCGCCGCATCCGGCGAGCAACAGCGCGGCGAGAGCAGCGTATATGACCTGATTGCGCATGATCTTCTCCTCGATTCGTTCTAGAAAGCTGTGACTACGAAGAGAAGTGTAGGCGGAACGTGAACCGCAATCTTTAGAACGGTATGAGAACGCCCGCCTGAAGCGAGCGTTCTCATCGTATTTTCACCTTCGCGAGCGAGCGCCCATCGAACTACATCGAGTCGGAGCGACCCATTGCATTGAAGTGATAGACCGCCGCAAGATCGTGCATCGCCTGGGTTAACACGGCATGGTAATCCGCGTCGGCCGCGATGCCGAATTTCGCGTCGATGTCCTTCATAACTTGGAGGTGAATGGGGTGTGAGACGGCACGGTCGAGCATCACCTCGACGTTGAAGCCGCGCCCGGTCTGTCCGGCGGCCCAGAGCGCTCCGGCGAGCGCCTTTCCGTCGTTAGGGTTCGGGCTCGGCGTCTTCGGAAGTGCGATATGTTTCGCCGTGACGATTCGTAATGAATCGGCGACGACGAAGTTGAAGACCTTAAGAAACGTGCCTACTTTCTTCGCTCCGAACTTCTTATTTAGCGAAGCGACTTCCGCACCGGTCTTCGCACCGGCGAGACGCTTCACCAGAGCGAGCGAGCTGAAGTGCGCCGGGCCGCCGCCGGCGACGATCATCGAGAGCGTGACGGGAAGCGCCGGAGCACCGGTATAGACGCCGGGGCCGGAGAAGCGCGAGGGAGAGGTCGTGACGTTTGGAAGCAATTTGCCGTGCGCCATCATCATGTCGCCGCTCATGCTGCTCGCCGACGCGATGCCGGTGAGGGTGGCGACGCCGATCGCAATCGCCAGAAAAGTTCGTTGGAGTTTCATCGGTAAAATTTCATCCTTTCGCAGGGTAGAGGCGTAGACGAATCTCGCCATCTGTATCCCTAACGAACGGATTTATCGATTGGATTGGAGATTCTCTAACTCGGCAACGGCGCTGCGATCCTCGGGATCATTGCTGGGGCTCTCCGCGAACCACGCATCGAAGATCTCTCCGAGCACGGCCGCGCTCGTCGCGCGCAAGCTCGCACAGAGAACGTTCGCATCGTTCCAGCGGCGAGCGCCCGCGGCGGTCGGCGCATCCCAACAAAGCGCGGCGCGGATGCCGCGAACCTTGTTTGCCGCAATGCTCACCCCGGTGCCCGTCCAACAGAACAGCATGCCGCTCGTGCAGAGCCCCGATGCAACCGCCTCGCCGACCGCTCGGCCGACATCGCTCCAACGCACCGGCACTCCTTCAGCGAGCGCTCCGAACAAACGCAGTTCGTGCCCCCGTCGCCGCAATTCTTCGCAGGCGAACAGGGCCGTTTCGTGCCGTTCATCGCTCCCAACCGCAACGATCATTGCCTCCTCCTTCGTACCCGGCATAGGACGGATGCGCTACGGCAGAAAAGGAGGCCTGCGATGAGCAAAATTCCCAGAGCCGCCACCGTGATGCTTCTGCGCGATATCGAAGGCGAGCCGCAGCTCTTCCTCGTGCGCCGAACCGCGACGAGCGCGTTCGCACCCGATGCTTACGTCTTTCCGGGTGGAACGGTCGATCTTACCGATACGCTTCCCGCCCTTCACGCACGCATCGACGGCGCCGCCGCGCGCGAGACGGGTGCGCTCTTCCGCGTGACCCGCACCGACGCGCTGCCGACCGATGTCGAACACCCGGGCCCGCTGGAGCGCGCCTCGATTCTGGCAGCGGCGCTCCGCGAGCTCTTCGAGGAATCCGGTCTTCTGATGGCGTTCCCACGCGACGACGCAGCCCCTCCGCCGAGCGCGGAGCAGCGCGCTACATGGCGAGCAGCGCTGCGTTCCGGAAGCATGAGTTTTCTCGATATTTTGGAGCAAGGCGATCTCATCGCCGCAGGAAGTGCGTTCGCGTTGTTTTCGCACTGGGTGACACCGCCGGGCGAACCGCGGCGCTACGACACCTATTTTTTTATGGCGATCGCACCACCCGGACAGGTGGCAACTGCGGACCGGAGCGAGACCCACGACGGGCGCTGGCTCTCGGCAAAGGCGGCGCTCGCAGCATACCGTGCCGGCGAACTCAACCTCGTTTATCCCACGATCAAACACCTCGAACGCCTGGTCGACTGCGAGGACAACTCGATCGCGATGCGCCTCGCGCTCACGAAACCGGTCGTAACGATTCAGCCGACGATGCACCCCGACCGCGGATTCGTTATGCCGTCGCATCTCGAGAACGTGTGGTAGAGCGCGTCGCATGCTTGCGCGCGCCGAACCCCTCGGCGATGACGCTCGATGGAACCAACACGTGGCTTCTCGCTTCGCGCACCGGCGAAGCGATCTGCATCGATCCCGGCCCCGCAATTCCTGCGCACGTCGATCGCATCGTCGCATATCTACGCGAGCACGATCTGGTTTTGCGCGCGATCGCGCTCACGCACGGGCACCCCGATCACGCGCCCGCCGCGCCGCTCCTGGCCGCGGCGACCGGCGCGCGAACGTACGCTCACCGGTATTCGGCGGCCCAGCACGATGAGGCGCTCGTCGATAACGACGAGCTTTCTTTCGGCGATTTGCACCTCGTCGTTATCGACGCCCCCGGCCACACGCTCGAACACTTAGTTTTCTTCGAGCGCGAAAGCGCGACGCTCTTTACCGGCGATACGATTTTAGGCAGCGGCACCGTCGTGATCGCGCCGCCCGGCGGTGCGATGCGCCCCTATCAAGCAACGCTGCGACGATTGCTTGCCGAGTTCGGCGATGCGCGCGCGATCTGTTGCGGGCACGGGCCCATCGTCACGCACCCACGCGCAAAAATCGAAGAGTATATCGAGCACCGAAAACGGCGCGAGGCCGAGCTCCTCGCAGCACTCTCCGTAACTCCGCAAACGATTCCCGATCTCGTCGAGCGCATCTACCGCGACGCCGATATGCGGTTGTGGGCCGCGGCCGCGCGACAGATGCTCGCCTATCTCATCGCTCTCGAAGAAGAGCACCGCGTGCGAGCCGTACGGCTCGACCGGCCGCTCACGCAACGCGAACATGCGATCCTCAACCCCGATTGGGTCAACGTCGTCGGCGCCGAACATGCGCCGCTCGTAGAAGCCGAACTCGGCGCGCAACTGCGCCTCGACGCAATATACGAGTATTCGCTCAGTCGATCCTAACCACGACCTTGCCGAAATTCGCTCCCGATTCGAGACGTTCGACCGCCGCAACGATATCGGCGAGCGGAAAGACCGCGCCGACGACCGGTTCGATGCGTTTTTCCGAAACCAGCGCGAGCATATCGCGAAAGTCCTCCGGGCTTCCCATCGAGGAGCCCAAGATGTCGAGTTGTTTCCAGAAAATCGAGAACGGGCGAATCTTCGCGTCGCCACCGGTGCCGCCGTAGATCGCAACGCGCCCGCCCGGACGGACGAGATCGAGAATCCGCGCCAACGTCTCGCCGCCCGATCCGTCGATCGCCGCATCGATCGGCCCGGCGCCTTTGAGCGCTTTGAACCACTGCGGATCGGCGGCATAATTCACGGTAACGTCGGCACCGAGCGCGCGCGCGCGTTCGAGTTTTTCATCGCTACTTGAAGTAACGATCGCGCGGGCGCCGATCGCTTTTGCGAACAGCAATGCGAAGCTCTGCACGCCGCTGCCGATGCCGGGGATGAGCACCGTCTCGCCCGCCTGCAATCGCGCGCGCGTTATCAACGCGCGATACGCCGTAAGCCCGGCGAGCGGCAACGCTGCCGCGCGTTCGATATCGAGATGCGCGGGCCGCGCGTACACGTTCTGTGCCGGGACGCAGACAAATTGCGCGAGCGTTCCCGGGTGCGGCATACCGAGGATGCCGCTGCCCTCGGCCCAGATTCGACGGTTGGGGCCCCAGCCGAGCATCGGGTCGAGCACGACCTCATCGCCGCATCGCAGCCCCGAGACCCCCGCTCCGAGAGCATCAACCGCCCCGCAGCCGTCGGAGCCCGGAGTGCAGGGAAGCGCGATTCCGGGATAGAGCCCGCGGGTAATGAATGCGTCGCGCCGGTTCAGGGCCGCGGCGTGGAGGCGCACGCGCACCTCCCCGGCGGCGGGTTCCGGCGCGGGAGTCTCCTCCACGCGTAAGTGCGACGGGTCCCCAATGCTGTGTAATCGAGCGGCAATCATAACGCTCGCCCTACGCGCTCGTAGTCGCGCGCACCTATCGCAGGTCGCCCCGGAACTCGGCGCCAACCTCGCAACGGTATGAAAATCGGTTCCGCACTCAAAGGGCTCGCAAAGCTTCAGCGCTCCTTCGATCTCCGCGTCGGCCCAATTCGAGCAAGCGGTATCCCGGCGATTTTGCTCGGAACCGCCGCGGTCGTGCTCGCCGCCGGGGCGGCGCGCGCACTCGTGCGTGCAGGGGAGGCCCTCCCCGAAACGCTTCGCGAAGCCAAGGGGTTAGCACAGTCGCTGCGCGATGCGCGCCCCACCCACCTCAACCCATAAGAGAATCCATGATCGATAACGCCTCCCTCACCGCTCTCGTGCGCGCCGCCATGCCCGATGCACGCGTCGCGATTCACGACCGAACCGGCACGATGGATCACTTCAACGTCGAAGTTATCTCCACAGCGTTTGCCGGCCTCAATCCACTCGACCGCCATCGGTTAGTCTATCGCGCGCTCGATGCGGCGCTCAAAGACGGCCGCATTCACGCTCTCGAAATCACCACGAAACTTCCGGAGAACTAACAATGTCCGACGTACTGCAAGGCGAGATCGCCGAAGAGATCGCCGCCCATAAAATCCTCGTCTACGGAAAAGGGACGAAAACGATGCCGCGTTGCGGTTTCACCCTCGAGACGATCGATTTTTTCAACAACTTCGGGTATCCGTTTGAAGTGATCGACGTGCTCGAAAATATGCCGAAGCGCGAGGCGCTGGCGAAAATGACCGATTGGCCGACGCTGCCGAAGGTTTTTATCGACGGTAAGTTTTACGGCGACACCGATATTCTCGGACCGATGGCCGAGAACGGCGAACTCGCGACGTTGCTGGAAAACGCATTCGGCTATCGCGCGGAGAGCAAGCCCGTCATCAATCTCCGCTAACGCAAGCGCGTGGAGTACGAAACGCTCGTCGAAATCGAGACGCTACGGTCGCATTTGCACGATCCCGCCTGGGTCGTCATCGACTGTCGGCATTCGCTCGCGAATTTTTCCGCCGGACGTGCCGCCTACGCGGAGGCGCACGTTCCCGGTGCGGTTTTCGCCGATGTCGAGCACGATCTCAGCGGCGAGAAAAACGGGAGCAACGGCCGCCATCCGCTTCCCGATCGTCGCAATTTCGCCGCCTTTCTCGGTGGGATCGGTGCCGACGAGCGCAGCCAAATCATCGCCTACGACGAAGGCGCCGGCATGTTTGCCGCGCGTTGTTGGATGTTGGTGCGCAATCTCGGCCACGCGCGGGTCGCGATCCTCGACGGCGGCTTTGCGGCGTGGGAGCGCTCGGGGGCGCCGACCGAACGCGGAGCAGATCGACGCGCGCGAATCGCACGCCGCTTCCCCGTCGGCGCGCCGCTCGATCCCGTCGTTACCGCGGCCGAACTCTTGCGCGAGCTCGACGGTGGTTCGTTTCTACCGGTCGATGCCCGCGCTCCGGAACGCTTTCGCGGCGAGAGCGAGCCGATCGATCCGGTCGCCGGGCACATTCCCGGAGCGAAAAATCGCCCGTACGGTGCGAACTACCGCAGCGACGGGCACCTTCGCGCAGCCCAGGAACTCCGAGCGGAGTTCGAGGCGCTCGGCGATGCGGATCGCTTGGTGCATTACTGCGGCTCCGGCATCTCGGCGGCGGCAAACCTCTTCGCAGCGACCGCAGCCGGCCTTCCGGGCGGCCGCATCTATGCAGGTTCTTGGAGCGAATGGTGTGCCGAGCCGGCGCGCCCGGTCGAGCGCGGCTAAACGCCGCGCCGTAGCGGTGGCGGCACCGCATCGGGCTGAATGAACGGACCGACCGGCGAGTCCAGGAGGCGTTCGATCTCCTCCCGCTCGGGTATGCGCGCCCCGTCGCGCGCGGCGGTGACGATACAGTAGAAGCCGAAGCGCTCCTCGCCGCGATTGATGAATTGGTGGAGTTCGAGCGGGGCGACGTAGACGACGTCGCCGGCGGCAACCTCCTCAACCCGCTCGCCGACGACCGCGTGCCCGAGCCCTTGCCCGATGATGACGTAATGCTCGTGCTCGTGGCGTTCGAGGCGCGACGCCACACCGGGCTCGAGCTCGAAAAAGCGCAGCTCGAGTTGCGGACCCGGCGCCCCCGGCTCGGGCTTCCAACCGCCGACGATGGTATGACGTGCGATACCGACGGCGGCTCCGGGGCGATAGCCCTCGGCCTCGACCCCTTCCCAACCCGATCCCCGCTTGTGAATGACCCGTCGTTGCATGGGCGCTATCCTATCACGTCGGCGGGCGGCGCTCTAGAACATCTCGGTCGAACTGCCGATATTGATGGCATGCGCCCGACTGCTTTGTTTGCTTGCTTTGCGAGCCTCGCTATCGCTGCTATCGCTCTCTCGCCGCTCCGAAGTTCCGCTCGCGCCACGGCACGAACCGCCGCGTCCTCCTCCGCAGCGCAAGCGTCGGCGCCGCTCGACGAGTATTTCGGTCGCATGAAGCTGAGCCCGATCGGCATCGGCAACGAACTGCACCTCATCGCTACGCGCTCGCGAAATGCAAGCGACGCGCGAAACTCGCTGCCGTTACTGACGCTCCTCGAAGATTCGATGCACGACTGGGAGCACCGGTACCCTCATGACGACTGGATTCCCATGAATCTCGCGCGTCTGGAGCACGATTATCTACTCGTTCCAACGTTGGGCGGGCGCATTCATGCGATGCACGTGATCGAATGGCTTCGCGCTGATTACCCCGGTAGCCCGGCCCTCGATCGCGCGCAACGCGAAGCGGAGCGAGCGATGGGCATACCGACGCCGACTCCATCACCCGTGGCGTCCTCCACCCCTCAACCGGAGGCGAGCGCAGAAGCGACGCCGGAGGCGAGTGCAACGCCGACGCCGTAGACGGAGTTCATGCCGAACTACTGGCTTTTCAAAAGCGAGCCGCAGAGCTATTCCATAGACGATCTGCAACGCGATGGTACGACACCGTGGAGCGGCGTTCGCAATTATCAGGCGCGCAACTTCATGCAGGCGATGTCGGTAGGCGACGAAGCTTTTTTTTATCACTCGTCGTGCGCCGTGCCGGGAATTGTCGGAGTCTGCCTCGTCGTGCGCACCGCCTATCCCGACGCAACCGCCTTCGACTCGCGCAGCGAGTACTACGATCCTAAAAGTTCGCCGGAGACCCCGCGCTGGTTCAATGTCGACGTAAAATTTCTCCGCGCGTTTTCCGATGTCGTACCGCTAACGCGTCTACGAGAGATCGCCACGCTTACAAATATGCCGCTGCTACAGCGCGGCCAACGCCTTTCGGTGCAACCCGTTCGCGCCACCGAGTGGCGCGCCATTCTCAAGCTCGCTTGAACGTAGTTCCACGATCATCCCGAGTAGCGAGAACGCGCTATCATCGCGAGTAGCAAGAACGCTCTGTCATCCCGAGTAGCCGCGCAGCGGCGTATCGAGGGAGCGATTCTTCCGCCTCGATACGGCGCCTTCAGCGCCTACTCGGCGTGACAACGCAATCTACTCGGCGTGACAACGCAATCTACTCGGCGTGACAACGCAATCTACTCGGCGTGACAACGCAATCTACTCGGCGTGACAACGCAATCTACTCGGCGTGACAACGCAATCTACTCGGCGTGACAACGCAATCTACTCGGCGTGACAAGGCAGTAAAAACAAAAGAGAGCCGGGGTCGCATATGCTCGCCCAGCTCTCCCGCCTCGACGCCGCGCGCCGATAACGCTTCAGCTTAGAACTTCGTCGTAAGGATAAAGCGATAGGTTGCCGGCCCGAGCACGTTGCCGACGGTCGCCGCTTGCGAACCGTTGACGAGGGAAATCGGCACACCGCCTCCGTAGACCGGAAAGAGACCGTTATAAGCGTTGAAGATGTTGTCTCCGGAGATCTGGACGTCGAAGCGTTTGTTAATCGGCACGCGCACGGTCACATAGCCGATACCGAACGGCGGACGGTTCGCCGAGTTGTTATTCCCGAGAAGCGTATCGCCGAGGGCGGCATAGAGGCCGCTCTCGGAGCGATAGTTGAGCTCGAGGTTTGCCTGCGCGTACGGTAGACGCGTATTCATCGAACCGATCGTGCTGCCGTACCCAATGCCGCCGCCGTTGAAGTTCTGATTGGCGATGACGTTGAGGTTCTGGTTCTGCGTGCAATTCGGCCCCGGGTTGGCGCAATAGAAATATTGCGGCAGATTGTATACGTAGCCACGTGAGAGATCTCCCTCGATTCTATAACCCAGTCCTACGTGAGGGAGGCTGCTGAGCCCAAGCTCGAGTCCCTGGAATCGTGCGTTGCTCAGGTTGATATTTGTTTCGTAGAACACCGGATTGCCGTTGACAACCTGCGAACCTTGATAGTAGCACTGCACTTGGGGGCTCGCGCAAGTGTATGGGCTTGGCGAACCTTGGCTAAAGTACTTGTTGAAAAGATTCGTTTGATAGAGATCGGCCGTTAGTACCGAACTTAATTTTGGAAATCGTACGGTCGCGCCAAGGTCGTATCCGAATGACGTTTCGGGCTTTAACGAACCGTTATTTTGAGTGAGCGTCGCAAACCCGCCGTTGCTGTTGTAATTTGCAACCGGGCCTGAGATTTGGCTTAAGAGCAGCAGATAGGGCGGCGCTATCGCGGACCCCGCTGCGAATCGGATTACGGTATTGCTATTCGTCCGATATGTTAGTGCGAATCGATCGTCGAAATGCGTATTCGTCGTCGACGCGAACGTCTCATTCGAGCCATCAATAGCACAATTGGAGTATTGGCCGGAGAACGGACAAGAAATCGGATAGGTGCTGTTGTAGATGTTTTCGTAGAGGGTCGCATAGCCGCTCAGTTTCGGATTGATGCGAAAGTGACCGCGCAACGTAAACGTCGTAAACTTCTGCGCCGAACCGGTCGGCAGGTTGACGCTGACGAACGCGCTCTTCGAGTAAGAGGTCGTCGATGAAACGGTCTGGTCGACGCCGAAGCTCAGCGTATTGCTGCCGATCGGGTGAAGGTAGAGAAACGATATTCCCGAGAGCGCGTCTTGCTCGGTCTGCAGATAGCTGCTCGGCACTCTTAGCGTTACCGGCGTGCCGTTGTAAAAAACCGGCGTCGCCGAGCAGACGTTATTTGTGATTTTTCCGGGGCACGAAGAGCCATAGAGCGTCTGCGTTACTAAACTCGGCGTCCCGTTGGGGTTACCTTCGGTAACCTGACGCAAGATCGAGGCGTGATAGTAGCGCGCGAGTACCGTATCGCGGCCGAGCGTCGAGCGAACCTCTGCTTGCACGATCGGCTCGTTATTGATTTCCTGGTCGGTGCCGCCGTAATGAAGATAATTCACACCGAGACCGCCCGCTGCGAGGCTTCCGGTATATCCGGCGAGCGGCGCAAACGTGCCCAGGGTAAGGTTTCCGGTGTTGCCGTTCTGATCGGAGAAAGTTTGCGAGCCGAGGTAGCTCACCGTTGCGGTCGTTGCGTCGGAGAGTTTATAGCGAAACTTCACGAGCTCGGCGGTCTGGGTGTATTGTCCTTGCACGTTATAGCAGCAAGCGATGAGCGGGTACGCCGTTTGAATATACGACGAGGTTCCTGGAACCGCGCTGTAGAGGTTGGTACCGTTAAACCCTTGGAGCGATTGATTCGTGGCGTTATCGTACGTTTTCGGTACCGATGAGGGATCGTAGTAGACTTGCTGGTTATTGAGCGCGGAAGGATCGTCGAGCGTTGCGACGTCGAAGACGAGGCCGAGCCGGCTGACGGTATCGGAGAACCCGAAATTCGAGAACGTGCCGCCGTGGTTCGTAACGCCGAGGGCGATATCCGGGGTCGGTTTATAGGTTGGGTCTTTCGTGCGGAAGTTCAACGTACCGCCGATAGCGTAGTTGACCGGAACGGTAGCGCCTGGCCCCTTGACGACTTCGGTGTTCGAGAACATATACGCATTGAGGAACGTGGTGACGTAGTCGCCGTAGGTTCCCACCGAAAGCGGATGCCCGTCGATGAGCGTGGCGGTTTCAAACGAACCCGCACCGCGAATATTGGGAACGGTTATCGAGCCGGGGACGGCAGCATTTGCGCCGCTCGACGGAAAGGATATCTGCACGCCCGGCACTTGGCTGAGCACGCGCGTCACCTGAACCGCGCCCTGATCGGCATAGACCGCCGACGAGACGACGTTCACCGCCGCCGGCGTCGTGTTAAACGTTCCGCGCCCGACGGCACGGACCGTGGCGATCGTCCGCAGCGAGGAGAACGTCGCCGCATGCATCGTCACGACGACGTTTTGGCTCTGCCCGGCAACGACGGTATAATCGGTGTCGGTCGCCGTCTGATAGCCCGGTTTCGTAACGATAATTTCATAGAGGCCCGGCGCGATGCCGGAGACGGTAAAATTGCCCTTCGCATCGGAGAGGGCGTAATAGCTCTTGGGGCCGCGGACGGCGATCGTCGCCCCCGCAACCGGAGCGCCGGAGATATCGTGGAGCGAGCCGCTCACGGTTCCGGTGCTTTGAGATGCAGCCTGTGCGACGAGGCGAGGCGACGCGCTTCGAACCGTTGCCGCGCTGACGGGTCCAACGGCGAAGGCGGCGATGGCCGCGACGAGCAGGAGTCGAGTGAGTGTACTCAGAGCAAACCTCCTGTAAGAAACGATAAATCCAAGGCCGCGCCGTCGTGCGGCAGACGCCCCCGAACATCGCTGAGTGTAACCTGAAAAGATTACGAGTAGATTAAGAGAGCAAGCGCTCGCGCCGCCGGAGCAGCTCGACTTGGGCGTCGATGCCGGCGCCGGGGCGAAGCGCCAGGCGCCGATAGGTGCCATCGGGGAGCAGTTCCCGCGACTGCTGCGTATCGGCAAAGAGCACCGTGGCCAGCAGCCGATCGAGATCCTCCGCCATCTCGCGCTCCTCGATCGGGACGGCGAGTTCGACCCGGCGATCGAGGTTGCGCCCCATCCAGTCCGCACTGCCGATGAAGAGTTTTCGGTCGCCGCCATCGGTGAATGAAAAGAGGCGCGAGTGTTCGAGAAAACGCCCGACGATCGAGCGCACGCGTATGCTCTCGCTCAAGCCCGGGACGCCCGGTCGCAGCGTGCACATTCCGCGCACGAGAAGATCGATCGGCACCCCCGCCTGCGAGGCGCGATAGAGCGCGCGCACCACCTCTTTGTCGGTAAGCGCATTGAGTTTAGCGCGAATTCCGCATGGCCGCCGGGCCTCGGCGTGCTCGGTCTCGCGGTCGATCGCCGCGAGAATCTCACGACGCAGCGTGACCGGGGCTACGAGTAGTTCGTCATAATCGGTGACTTTTGCAAAGCCGGTGAGCGCATTGAACATCTGCGCGAGGTCGGCCCCCAACCTCGCTCGCGCGGTAAACAAGCTGAAATCCGTATAGAGCCGCGCGCTTTTTTCGTTATAGTTGCCGGTGCCGAAATGCATGTACCTCCGTATGCCGTCTTCATCTTCGCGCACGACCAACAATGCCTTGGCATGGACTTTCAACCCCGGAAAACCGTAAACGACGTGAACGCCGGCACGCTCGAGGCGGCGCGCCCATTCGATATTATTTTCTTCGTCGAAACGCGCTTTGAGTTCGATGACGACGGCAACCTGTTTTTCGTTCTCGGCTGCTTCCAACAAAGCACGCACGATCGGCGAGTCGCTTCCCGAGGTGCGATAGAGCGTTGCCTTTATCGCCAACACGCGATCGTCATTTGCGGCGGCTTGCACGAATTGAACGACCGGATCGAACGAATCGTAGGGATGGTGCAATAAAATATCGCCTTCGCGGATCGCCGCGAATATATCGCTTACTCCGCGTAGCCGCACCGGGATCGCCGGCGCAAACGGCTGGTCGCGCATTTCGTCGTGCCCCGCCTGCCGGTAGAGCGACATTAAGTCGCTCAACCCCAACAAACCATCGATATCGTAGCAATCCGCTTCATGCAGATCGAGCGCATCGAGCAAAAACGCTCGAAGGTTCTCCGGAATGCCGCGTTCCACTTCCAGGCGAACGGGTTCGCCGAATCGTCGCTTCTGCAATTCCGATTCGATCGCTTGCAGTAAGTCGTCGGCTTCGTCTTCTTGCAAGTCGAGATCGGCGTCACGCGTCACGCGAAACAAATACGAAGCACGCACCGTCATGCCGGGGAATAGTGCATCCAAGTGATGGGCGATCGCATCTTCGATCAGCACAAAGCTCCTGGTCCCCGCAGCGCTTTCGGGAATTTCGATGAACCGCGGCAACGTCGGCGGTATTTTCACCCGGGCAAAATGCACGTCGATCCCGTCGGGCGTCACTTCCTCAAGCTCGACCGCTAACGAGAGCGAAAGATTTGAAATATACGGAAACGGGTGCCCGCTATCGACGGCGAGCGGAGTAAGCACGGGAAACACGCGTTCGTCGAAAACGTGCTCGACGGTGCGCGCGCGCTCCTCGTCGAGGTCGGTCACGCTCAGAATCCGCACGCCCTTTTCCGCTATCGCTGGGAAAAGATCGTCCCGTAGCACTTTCATCTGCTGCGGAAGCGTCTCACGAATATAATCGGAGATTGCCTTCAAGTGTTCGGCCGGTTGACGCCCGTCGTCGGAGCGAGTCGTCACGCCGGCGGCGATCTGCTGCTTGATCGCGGCGACTCGGATCATAAAAAATTCGTCGAGGTTCGTTCCGAATATCGAGACGAACTTCAATCGCTCCAACAGCGGATTTTTTGGATCGAGCGCTTCTTCTAGGACGCGGTCGTTGAAGGCCAGCCACGAAAGTTCGCGGCTAAAAAAAAGCTCGGCATCGCCCCGTTCCGCGTTTTGCGGCGGAATCGCGGCTTCGAATCTCTGGAGCATCGTTTTCGCGGGATTCGCCGAGCGCGAGCGAAACTCTAGCCGAAATGCTCACCGATTTGCTCGTGGAGACGGGAACGCACCTCGAAATCGCTGGAGCGGCGCTTGCACTCGCAACCCTCGTGGGGGTGCCGGTCGCGCTGTTGACGGCGAAAACGCGCTTCGTTCGCCTGGCGACGCTCGGCGGGGTCGGTATTGCACGAAGCCTACCGACGATCGCCGTGCTTGCTCTGCTGCTCCCGTGGCTCGGCGTCGGGCGCCTCCCCGCTATCGTTGCGCTCGCGCTGCTCGCGCTACCCCCCATCGCGATCTCCGTCGATGCCGGGATGCGCTCGCTTCCGGCGGCGCAGCGCGAGCTCGCCGATGCCCTCGGTCTCGGCGCCCGCACGCGTTTTCTGCGGATCGAGATTCCGGCGACGGCACCGCTCGCACTCGCCGGGCTTCGAACGGCCGGGGTCGAGTGCATCGCCAGTGCTACGCTAGCAACGTTTATCGGCGGCGGCGGGCTCGGCGACGGTATCGTCCGCGGATTGCAGACCGGAAACGAAACGCTCCTGCTGCTAACTGCGGCAACCGTCGCCGCGCTCGCAGTCGCCGTCGATGCCGCGCTCTCGCTCGCGCTCCGCAGCGTCGAGGCATGGAGCTAATGCGGCGCCGGGCCGCGCTCGCGACGATCGGCGGAGCACTCGCACTCGTGCGTTGTTCACCGACACCAACGCTTCGCGTCGGATCGAAGAATTTCGAAGAATCGATTCTCCTCGCCGAACTTTACGCACAGACGCTCGAAGGTGTCGGCATTACCGTCGAACGTCGCTTCAACCTCGGTTCGACGCAGATCGCTCTCGCGGCGCTGGAACGCGGCGATATCGATTGCTATCCCGAATATACCGGCACGGCGCTTGTCGACGTCCTCCACCACGCACCGATGCGCGACGGTACGGCGGCGCTCGCGCTCCTTAGAACGGCGTTTCGATCACGATATCACGCTACGTGGTTAGCCCCTGCGCCGATGAACGATTCGCAAGCCCTGGCGACGACGCGGGAGATATCGCGGCGCCGCAATCTCACCACGCTGACCGAATGTTCGCACCTTGCACCGCATCTGCGCCTCGCTACGATTCAAGAGTTTCTCGCGCGCCCCGACGGGCTGCCCGGCTTGCAACGTTTCTATGGCGGCTTCGAATTTCAATCGGTTCGAACGTACGATATCGCGCTAAAGTATGAAGCCTTGTTGGCCGGGAAGGCCGACGTCGCCACCGCATTTAGTACCGACGGGGCAATCGCGGCTCACGAGCTCGTCCTTTTGCGCGACGATCGTCATTTCTGGCCGGCCTACCATGTCGCACCGGTGGTTCGAACGGCGACGCTCGTTCGGTTCCCGCGCATGCGTTCCGCCCTCGACGCGCTCTCCGCCCGCCTCTCGACAACGGCGGTTGCGGCGATGAACGAGCGCGTCGAATCCGCACAAATGAGCCCGGCAGCGGTAGCGCGCGCCTTTCTTCAGCCGCAGTGAGCGTCGAACCGCCATACGCTCTTCGTTTCGATCGCGCGTCGGTACGCTTTCCCGGAGCGGCAACCTTCGCGCTCGAACGGATATCTCTACAGGTAGAACCGGGAGAGCTCCTCACGATTGTCGGAGCATCGGGATCGGGGAAGAGCACGCTCTTACGGTGCGCGAATCGTCTCGTCGCACTCTGCGACGGTCGCATCGAGATCGACGGCATCGATATTGAGAGCGTCGCCATCGATCCACTTCGCCGAACGATCGGCTACGCGATCCAAGGCGTCGGCCTTTTCGCTCATCTAACCGTCGCCGAAAATCTCGCCCTCGTGCCGGAAGCCTTGGGTTGGCCGCGCGCGCGCATCGACACGCGCATCGATGAGATGCTTGCGAGGGTACGCCTCGATCCGGCGATCTATCGCAAACGCCTTCCGCGCGCCCTATCGGGAGGGCAGGCCCAACGCGTTGGAATAGCTCGCGCCCTAATAGCCTATCCGCGGTTATTGCTGCTCGACGAACCATTCGGGGCGGTCGACCCGATTCTGCGACCGCAACTCCAGGCCGAGTTACTCGGCGTGTTACGCGAAGCGCATACGACGACGTTGTTCGTAACGCACGACGTCGATGAGGCCCTTTTTCTGGGCGACCGCGTTGCCGTCATCCACGAAGGCCGCTTGCGCGCGATCGGCACGCCGCGCGCGATGCTCGACCGACCACCCGACGCTTTCACCGCCGATCTTCTTTGCGGCGACGCCCTCCTGCACGAGTACCGTCGGGATCGCCTCGCGGAACGCGAAACGCGTTCGTGATTTCGGCAATCGCAGCCCATATCGCGCTCTGCTCAACCGCCGTCGCTATAGCTACGGCCATCGCGCTCCCCATGGCTCTCGTGCTCGCCGATCGCCCGATAATAGAACGGCCGTTCTCCGCGGTATTAGGAGCGCTGTACACGGTCCCATCGCTTGCGCTGCTCGCGGTTCTCGTGCAATGGGTGGGCCTCGGAAACACGAGCGTCGAGATCGCGCTCGTCACCTATGCGCTCTACGCAATCTTTCGCAGCACCGTCGCCGGAATTCGTGCGATTCCATTCGAGCAGCGAGAGATTGCAACTGCGCTCGGGCTGCCGCGTTGGAAACGTCGGATGCGCGTCGAACTCCCGCTCGCATTTCCGGCTATTCTCTCCGGACTCCGTATCGCTACCCTCGGAAGCATCGCGCTTGCAACTTTAGGCGGCTACGTAGGCGGAAGCGGACTCGGCGCACTGCTCTTTACCGGGTTCGCTCTACAAAACCGCGCGATGCTCGTGCAGGGAGCGCTCGGGGTCGTAGCGATCGCGCTGTGCAGCGAGCTTGGCTTCCGTGCGATCGAACGCGTCGCGCGTCTGCGAACGAGCGCGTGAACGCCGAGAGGTTTACAATTATCCGTCGTCGCGACGCTCCAGAAGAGCCAACGCAAATCCAGCGTCATCATCAGGCATAAACATTCGTTCTTCAAAGCCGCTATCGGCGGCGAGACTACGGATCTCTTCACGGGTAAATTTATGCGACGATTCGATGTGAATGCGCTCGCCCTCGGCGAAACCTACCGCTCCTCGACCATTTCCCATTGCATAGCTCGCTGCGCGCTCGGCGATAAGATACGCTTCGATGTTCCCTGTGGAATCGTCGAAAATCGCCACGTGGCGAAAATTATCGACCGCGATCTCGGTGCCGAGCTCGCGGTTCACGCGTGCGAGAACGTTCTTAGAAAACGCCGCCGTCACCCCGATAGGATCGTTATAGGCGCGTTCCATGGTTTCGCGATTTTTCCGAAGATCGACCCCAAGTAAAAGCAAATCGTGGGGAGTGAGGGCGACATAGATCGCGCGAAGAAGCTCGCATCCGCGTCGGCCGGGGTAATTACCTAAATTCGAGCCCAAGAAAAGGGCAAGCGTTCTCGGCTGCCGCGGCACGTCGGCCAGCACCTGAAAATAGTCGCCGACGAGCGCATCGACGGCGATCTGAGGATAGCGTTCGAGCAGTTGGACGGCAGCAGCGCGGATCGCACCGAGCGATATATCGACCGCCGTATAGCGCACGGTGTCATATCGTTCAATTGCCGCTTCGATCAACAGGTGCGTTTTTTCCGAACTTCCGCTACCCAATTCGAGCAGACGCGGCGGTCCCCCGACGGTTGCTACGATCGTCGCCGCATATCGTTTCAATAATGCAATCTCCCTTCGTGGAAGATCGTACTCGGGGAGCAAAACAATTGCCTCAAAAAGCGCCGAACCCAGCGCATCGTAAAGATATTTTGATGGGATCGATTTTTGCGCCGCTCTCAAGCCGCTAAGAACGTCGCGCTCGAAATCTTCGGCGACATGGTTTTCCCAAATACGCTCGCGATAACGATTTTCGAGATTTTCGTGCATCACGCTTTGGGTTCCGGTCGCAGCAACGAACGATGAAACCCGTAGAGAAAATAGACCGCGAGGCCCACGACGAACCAAGCCGCAAAACGTAGCCAGGTGGGTAGCGATAGGCCGGTAATGAGGTAGATGCAACCGAGAGCTCCTAAGACGGTAAACACCGGTGCGAGCGGAGCGCGGAACGGTCGCGGTGCGTTCGGTTCGACGATGCGCAGCACCAAGACGCCGGCACAGACGATAGCGAACGCCGAAAGCGTTCCGATATTTACAAAATCGAGGAGCGTGGAGAGCGGCAAGACCGCCGCGAGGGCGGCGACGATAACGCCGGTAATCACCGTCATTCGCGCCGGAGTTCTAAAGACGGGGTGGATGCGCGCGACACCCGGCGGCAGCATGCGATCCCGCGCCATCACGTAGAAAATACGAATTTGTCCGAGTAGCGACGTCAGCATGACCGTCGTGTTGCCGGCGACGCCGCCGAAGGCAACGATCGCGTAGACGGCGTTATCGTGCGAGACATTGCCCAGGGCGTCGAGCATCGCCGCACCCTCGGAGAGGCGCCCGTACGGCATCGCCCCTACCGTGGCGTACGCAATTGCTACGTACAAAATCCCGCCGATGGCGAGTGCGAGAAGAATGCCGATAGGAACGTGACGTTTGGGTTCGTGGGCTTCCTCCGATGCCACCGTGACCGTATCGAAGCCGATGTACGCGTAAAACACCAACGCCGTGCTCGCGACGATGCCGTGCCAGCCGTGCGGCGCGAACGGCGTTAAATTTGCCGCGCGAACGCCGGGAAGGACGACTGCGAGAAAAACGACCATCGAAAGCACCTGAAAGATAACTAGTGCTCCGTTGATGCGCGCGGACTCGCGGATACCGATCGCAACGAGAGCGGCGATGGCAAGGGTGATGAGCGCCGCAATGAGATCGAACTGCGGATGTGCGGTAAAGACGTTCGCCTCGCGCGCCCACGACGGCAGAACGATTCCTATTTTTGCTAATAAATGGCCGGCGTATTGGGACCACGACGAGGCGGTCGGCGCGACCGAAAGTCCGTATTCGAGAATGAGATCCCAACCGATTACCCACGCGACGAACTCGCCCAACGTAGCATACGCATAGGTGTAGGCGCTTCCGGCGATCGGAACCATCGACGCGAACTCGGCGTAACAAAGCGCGACGCAAAGGCTGACGAGACCGGAGAATATGTAGGCGAGAACGACTGCCGGTCCGGCGACATGTGCGCCGGCTCCGATCGTCGGGAAAATGCCGCCGAGCATCGTGCCGAGGCCGATCGCGGTGAGTGCGGGCCACCCCAGCGCGCGGCGGAGCCTCGGCCCATCGCTCTGCACGGTATCGCGCGCGATCGGCTGTCGCGCGAGCAATTGACGGAACCGACTCATCGTCGGCGCGCTTCTCTATAAGCGCAAAAGAATCCGCCCGCGCCGCTCGTACGCGCGCATCTTATCCCAGCGGTAACGAATCAATGCGATGTATTGCTTCGTCTCTGCATACGGCGGCACGCCGCGGTATGCAAGCACCGCGCCGGGCCCGGCGTTATATGCTGCCAGGGCAAGCGCGTACGGCGAACCGACCGGCGCCGCGACTCCCGATTTTTTGTACCGGTCAACGTAGCGACCCAAAAGATGCGCCGACGCACGGATCGATGCATAGGGATCGAACGGGTCGAGCCCTACCTCCGCAGCGGTGCCCGGCATAAATTGACCGATACCGATCGCGCCCGACGACGAGAGCGCATACGGATTGTAGGCGGATTCCTGAAGCAAAGTTGCGGCAAGAAAGAGCGGCGGTAACGCATTTGCGCGAGCGGCGCGTTCGGTAACGACCGCGAGGTAGATCGCCGCTACCGCGTCGATGCGAGGATTATCGGCGAGAATCGCCCGCGCAATCGCGAGCGCATCGTGACGAACGGTACCACCGTTGCGCACGAGATCGCCGCCGGCGAGCCCGCGTAGCAGGCGATGGCGCGGCCAACTTAAGGTTGCGTTAACCAACGGCGCGTCAAATCGATTGTTTCTATCGAACGACACAGTTCGGTGCAAGGAGAACGTACTGCACGCGCACAAAGCCGCACACGCCATCGGCGTCGCGCGAGCGAGAAGGGAACGCAACCATGGCCATCGTCGGCGCATTACTTATCGTCCTCGTTATCGGTGATCTCGGCTCGACCTTCTTCTATCACGTTCCGCAGCACCTTTGGTTCACGTTACACCTGCGCACCCATCACGACCGCCGGCGCTCCTATTGGGAGCACGCCGTCCTTTCCCGCGATCCGGCGATTCTCTTCGACGGCTTTTTAGGAGCGCTCCCATACCTCGTCGTCGCCGCATTCGCGGCTCGTCTCTCGTGGGAAGGGGCCCTCCTTGGTCTCCTCCTCGGCCAACTGCACGTCTGGTGGCGTCATACCACCGAGCTCGGCTGGAAGAGCCCGCGTTGGGCCGAGACGCTCCTCCGGCCGCTCCAGATCGTCCTTCCCGAGGATCATGACGGCCACCACCGAAACCCCGAGATCGAGTTCGGCGACATCTTCCGCTTCTACGATGCTCCGGCTCGAGCGCTCATCAGCCTTCTCGCCCCGACTAGCCGCCGCACCCGCAATGCGTCGATGCGACGTCGGCGAGCAAAAAGGATACCGGTGCGCGCCTAACGGGGAGATAATGGCAAAGCGCGCACTCTTTCTTATTTCGGATACCGGCGGTGGACACCGGAGCGCCAGCAACGCAATTTGTGCGGCGCTCGACGAGCGCACCGACCCGTCCTTCGAGCACCGCATCGACGACGTTGCGGCGCACTGCGCTTTTCCGTTGACCCAACTTGGCCTTGGATACAGTATGGCACTGCGTTACGCTCCCCCGGTCTACGGCGCGCTCTACTACGCGACGAACGGCCGCCGCCGGTACCGCGCGCTCGTCCGCTTCTGCGAGCCGCTCTACCGCGAACGGCTGCGAAATCTCTTCCTCGAATATCGCCCCGACGTTATCGTCTCGGTCCATCCGCTGCTCAATCATGCCGCGCTGCGCGCGCGAGCCGATGCCGGGCTCAACCATATCCCCATCGTGACGGTCATTACCGATCTCGGGAAAGTCCACGAATCCTGGCTCACTCCCGATGCCGATGCGATCGTCGTGCCGGCACGCGAAGTCTACCTACGCGCGCTCTCGCGCGGCGTCTCGCCGGCGCGCCTTCGCTGGCTCGGGCACCCGATCCATCCAAAATTCGACGATGTCGTCGGCACTAAACAAGAACTGCGCCGCGAACTCGGATTGCCGCAGCAGGCCTCGATCGTCATGCTGATGGCGGGCGGCGAAGGCGGCGGAAAATTGATGACCACGGCGATCGCGTTGGCGAAAACGCGCCTCCCGATCGAACTCGTCGTCGTCTGCGGCAGGAACGAAGCGCTCCGCGAGCGCCTCACCGAGCTCGCGCCCAGCCTGCCGACGCCGATGCACCTCCTCGGTTTCACCGATCAAATACCCGAATATTTTCGTGCCGTCGATCTACTCGTTACCAAAGCCGGGCCGGGTTCGCTCGCCGAAGCAAATGCCGCGCAATTACCGGTCGTCGTTTACGATTACGTCCCGGGACAGGAGCGCGGCAACGTTGATTTCGTTCGCAAAAATGGGCTCGGTGAAGTCGCGCTTCACGGCGCGGCGCAAGTCGTCGCTGCGGTCGAGCGCATGATCGGCGACCCGGCGCGACTCGTGCAAATTCGCATTCGCCAAGAAGAAGTTGCGCCGAAGGCATCATCGCGCCGAATCGCCGCGCTCATCTCGCAGATCGCCGTCGACGGAACGATTCCCGCTGACGATTCTCCGTTCGCGCCGCAACTCCAACTCGCCGCATTCTAAAGGCCCGAAGATTCTCGCGCAAGCCGCGCCTCGATACGCCGGCTTGCCATCTACTCGGGGTGACGGAGATGGAAACTATCGCTCCACTAATCGGCGCGAAATACGCAGCAACATCGAACGAGGAGTGATCTTCGGCGAGAAGGCGAGCGCCGCGTTCATAACTCCGGGAATCACGACGCGCTTCCCACGTTTCCAGCCCTCGTACCCGGCGCGCGCGACCATCGTCGCATCGGCGAGCGGCTGCATCGAGAGCAGCGGCGTGCCCTCCATTTTTGCACGCGTGAAAAACGCCGTCTTCGTTGCACCGGGGCAGAGACAGCTGACGGTGACCCCGCTGCCGCGAGCTTCCTCCCAGAGAGCTTCGGAGAGCGAGAGTACGAACGCCTTACTCGCGTAATACGTCGCCATCAGCGGCCCGGGGAGAAAGGCCGCCGTCGATGCCACGTTGATAATGCCGCCGCTGCGTGCGGCGAGCATCGCCGGAAGATAGCGACGCGATAGACGCGCCACCGCAAGCACGTCGAGTTGAATTTCGGCGACGATCTCATCCTCGGGCAACTCGGCATATCGGCCGTTATTGGCAAACCCGGCGTTGTTAACCAAGAGGTCGCAGCGCGGAATCGCTGCGGTCAGTTCGGCGATGCTTTCGTCGCGCGTGAGATCCGCCGCGATGCACGTTACCGCTACGCCGTGTTTTTCGCGGATATCGGCGGCCATGAACTCAAGCCGCTCGCGCGAGCGCGCGACAAGCACGCAATCGTAGCCGTCGGCGGCGAGAATGCGGGCGAATTCCAGGCCGATCCCGCCGGATGCACCGGTCACCAGCGCGAGCGGACGCGCGCTCACGGCAACGTCGCGCGCAGAAACTCCAGCGATAACGCCCAGGCCTCTTCGGCGACCGCACCGCGATACGAGTCGCGATCGCGCGACGCAAACCCATGCCCCGCATCGGGGTAAAGATGCATCGAGAATTTCTTCTTCGCTTCCGAGAGCGCTTGCGCTATGCGGCCGTGCTCCACCGGCGTGATACCGGAGTCGTCGGCACCGTAATGCAGCATCACCGGAGCGCGCAACTCGCCGACGCGGCCAACCAAAATCGGACGACCCATGCTGGGCTCCTCCGGACCGATACCGCCGCCATAGAAAGCAACCGCCGCTCCGATTCGTTCGGGGAGCTCCAGCGCGCTCAAAAACGCGAGCCGACCACCCATGCAAAATCCGAGCGTGCCGAGCGGCGCTTTTACGACGTCGTGACGCGCGTCGAGCCAACCGATGGCGTCGCGGATATACGCGAGCCATTCGGCATCGCTACGCCCTTGCAGCATCGGACGAATATTCGCGAAATCGTCGTACCCGAAGGTTCGCCCATCGAAGAAGTCCGGCGCGATAGCGAGAAAGCCGGCTCGAGCGAGGCGGTCGCATTCGGTGGCGATGTAATTGTTGACGCCGAAGGCTTCCATGTAGAGCAGCACCGCTCGATGCGGTCCGGGCGATTCGGGGAGTGCGACGTACGCGCGACGCTCTCCATAGGTAATAAACGCGCCGTGTAGGTTATCCATGTTTATCGAGACCTCCCTGAAGAGCCATCATCGCCGCGCCGACCTGCCCGGCATCGTTTCCGAGTCGTGCGATTTCGATGCGCGTCGTTCCTTTCGGTGCCATCGTCGTCAACTCGTCAACGCGCGGCCGAACCGCGTCGAGCATATAGTCACCGGCGCTCGAAACTCCGCCTCCAAGCGCGATGAGTTCGGGATTTGTGAACGCAATGACGTTCGCCAAGCCAAGCGCAAGGTCGCTTGTATAATTCTTCCATGCTGCCAATGCGTGAAGATCGCCGGCCTGCGCGGCCTTGCGGATCTTTTTCGAGCCGAGTTTTCCCTTATCGGGATCGAGCAGAAAACTGCGTGGAAATGAGGGCGCGACCGCCATTGCGTGCCGTATGAGCCCGGTTCCCGAGGCCTGCGCCTCCATGCACCCGATCTTCCCGCAACCACAAATAAAGCCGGTTTCGGGGCGAATTTGGTGATGTCCGATCTCCCCCGCCGCAAAGCCGTGCCCGAGGAGCAACTCCCCGTCGGCGACGATACCGCCGCCGATCCCCGTGCCCAGCGTGAGCATAACGAAATCGCTCGCGCCTCTTCCGGTTCCGAAATGATATTCACCCAACGTCGCGCACCGTGCATCGTTTCCGACGAAAACTTGCATGCCGAGCGCTTCGCGAAGACGCTTCCCCAGCGGAACGCCGAACCAGCCGAAATTCGGGCTATACCGCACCGAGCCGTCGTGTAAGTCGATATTCCCCGGCGAACCGATACCGATCGCCTCGACCTTTGCGGGCGCCGCGTTCTTCGCCGCACTCGTAACTTCGGCGACCACCACGACGACGCGCTCGAACGTAAGATCGCTCAGATCGCGTTCGTACTGGCTATGAATCGTGCCGTCGTCGGTGATAACGGCGGCGGTGACGTGCGATCCACCTAGATCGATCCCGATTGCAGTTCTCATGGCTTCGGCCCAGTATTCCTCAACGGCAAAGGCCACCCCCGCCGGGCTGGTCGAATCACTACCGGATGGAAACAATCGATCTCACGCGCCTGCGTGCATATGCCAAAGAGACCGGGCAGCCCACACACCCCGAGATGCTCGATACCCGCCCCATGGAGCACGTAACGAAAATCGAGATCGACGAGGAACATATTACCGTTGAGTTCGACGAACGAACGACGCGCTACTATAACGCAAACGAAATCGTCAAACGCGAATGGGTCTATAAATATAACGACGATGCTGCATTCGTGCGTGCGATCGCCGGAGTCATCGATCTCGCACGCAAACATTTGAAGGACATGCCCGATAATATCGCCTGTCCGCCGGGTTGCGCTGAATGTTGCAGCGGTTACGAGCCGTTCGTTACGCGCGCCGATATCGAAAGGCTCGCCGCACATTTGAACATGAGCGTCGCGGACGTGATGCGCGAATATATTATCGAACGTCGTTCGGCAGACGGTTACCATCTCGGTTGGGTTCGTAAAGTCACCGAAGATGTCGCCGACCGTTGCGTTTTTCTCAAGGGAACGAAAAGCGGCCGTTACTACTGCGGTGTCTACGAAGGCCGGCCCGGCGATTGTCGCGAGTTCTCCCCCATCGGCTGCGACGACGTCGACGATATGATATCGCGCCGTTCGAAATTCGAACCCGGAACGCCGTTCCAGCCGAAGAAACGCACCGCGCGCCGCGCGCGCCGCTAACCGACCCGCCACACCGAATTAGAAGGAGGCCGATTAATGCGTCGCTACCTTTCGCTCCTTTCGCCACTCTTTGCATTTGCCTGGATCGCGGCATCGCCGATGCCGCTTCCGGCGCTCCATTGGCGATTTATCGGCCCCTTACGCGGTGGCCGCACCGTCGCCGTGAGCGGCGTGCGCCAGCAACCCAATACGTTCTATATGGCCTCGGTTAACGGCGGCGTTTGGAAAAGCACTAATGCCGCACGCACGTGGAGCCCGATTTTCGACGCCGAATCGACCGGCTCGGTCGGTGCGCTTGCCGTCGCTCCGAGCGACCCGAATATTCTCTACGTCGGCAGCGGTGAAGGGCTGCGTCGCCCCGATCTCGCCGTCGGCAACGGCATCTATCGCTCCGAGAATGCCGGAAAGAGCTGGCAGCATCTCGGTTTACGCTCCGGACAACAAATTCAGCATATCGCCGTCGACCCACGCGACCCCGAGCGCTTGTTCGTTGCCGTTCTCGGCCACCCATATGGCCCGAACGCGCAACGCGGACTCTATCGCAGCGTTGACGGCGGCAAGCATTTTACGCGGGTTCTCGGCGGAGGCCCCGATCTCGGCGCCGTTGACGTGCGCATCGATCCCACGAATCCGCAAATCGTCTATGCCGCGCTCTGGGCATCGCGCAACGGCCCTTGGATGCTGCAAGCGGTCTACGAACATCCGCATCGAGATGGGCTCTTCAAATCGACCGACGGCGGAACGACGTGGACGAAACTCACCGACGGCCTTCCAAAACGCGTTGGAAGAATCGGCATCGCAATCGCGCCGTCGAACCCCGATCGCGTCTACGCCGTCGTCGCGCGCGGATATGCATGCGGCATCTATCGCTCCAATAATGCCGGCGCGAGCTGGGCGCTGACCGACTCCGAGAATCGCGTCTGCGGACGCACGGAAGACTTCGCCGAAATGGCCGTCGATCCACGCAACGAGAATGTCGTCTATTCCGTCAACACCTCGACGTGGCGCTCCCGCGACGGCGGCAAGACCTGGACGGCGATGAAGGGTGCGCCGGGCGGAGACGATTACCACACCGTTTGGATCGACCCGCTCGACCCCACGCACATCATTCTCGGCGCCGACCAGGGCGCAACCGTTTCAGTTGACGGCGGTTCGACCTGGAGCTCGTGGTACAACCAACCAACCGCCGAGATGTATCACGTTAACGTCAGCGCGGGATATCCATACTGGGTCTGCGGCGGGCAGCAAGAATCCGGTTCGGCCTGCGTGCGCAGTTACGGCCCATGGGGCGAGATCACGATGCGCGATTGGATGACGGCAGGCGCCCAAGAATATGGTTACGTCGTGCCCGATCCTCTACACCCGCATCGCTTTTTCGGCGGAAAACTCGAGCGCTTCGATTCCCGAACCGGAGAGGTACTCGAAGTCTCTCCCGACGTGTTGCCCTACGGCCCCAATCTCCACCCGCGCGACCGCTTCGACCGGACGGCGCCGATCGCGTTCAATCATTTCAACAAACACATTCTCTACTACGGCAGCGACTTCGTCTATCGCAGCGAGAATGAAGGGCGCACGTGGGCACGCATCTCCCCCGATCTTGCCTATCGGCACCTCGTCGTGCCGGCGACGCTCGGATCGTTTCGCAGCCAAGTTAACGCGCGGAACGCTCAACTTGGAGTCGTCTACGCGATCGCTCCGTCGTACCGCAGCGTCGGCACGATCTGGGCAGGCACCGACGACGGGCGCGTATGGCTGACCCGCGACGGCGGAGCGCATTGGACGAACGTCACGCCGAAAGGCGTGACGCCCTGGAGCAAAATTTCGCAGATCGATGCCGGCCGTTTTAGCGATGCGACCGCCTACCTTGCCGTAACGCGTTTCCGTCTGAACGACATGCACCCATATGTCTACGTCACGCACGATTACGGTAGACATTGGAAACTCGCGGTCGCCGGCTTGCCCATGCAGCCCGTCAATGCGGTTCGCGAAGATAACAAACGTCCGGGGCTTCTCTATGCCGGCACCGAGAACGGCGTCGATGTTTCGTTCGACGACGGCGAACATTGGCAGAGCCTCCAGCTCGATTTGCCGCATACATCGGTGCGCGATCTCGTCGTGCATCTCAACGATCTCGTCGTCGCGACGCACGGCCGCGGATTCTGGATTCTCGACGATATCGCACCGCTGCGTACGCTCACGCCGCAGGTGCTCGCGCAACGCATGCATCTCTTCGCACCGGCGAGTGCCTATCGCTTGCGGCGCAGCGTGAACACCGACACGCCGCTTCCTCCGGAGACGCCGACCGGCACGAACCCGCCCTACGGAGCGGCGATCGACTACTCGTTGAATCGTGCGGCGAAAAACGTCGTCGTCGATATTTTCGACGCCCGCGGCAATCTCGTTCGTCGTTATGCAACCGACGAACCGCATCGCCCGGCGATGCCGGGGCTCGATAAACCCGCGTGGTGGGAACGGCCGCAGAGCCGGCCGTCGGCGAGCGCCGGAATGCACCGCATCTATTGGGACCTCCACGGGAAGGCACCGGCAAGCATCGGCTACGATTTGCCGATCTCGGCAGTACCGCACAAAACTCCGCAAGTACCCCAAGGCCCGCTTGCACCGCCTGGTAAGTACACCGTGAAGTTGATCGTCGACGGGCACGCTCGGCAGGCATCGCTGCTGCTACGTTCCGACCCGCAGATCCACCTGAGTGCGGCGACCTATTCCGCACAATATACGCTCGCCGAGCGCTTGGTTCGTGCGATGAACGCGAGCTATGCAGCTTATGCGGCCGCACGCGCAAAGCGCGACCGCAAGGCAACCGGGTATTGGGCGAATCTCAACGGCGAGGTCGGCGAGCTACTTCCCGTCATCGACGGGGTCGATGCCGCCCCGACTCCGGCGATGCGTGCCTATGCATCCAAACTCATCGGCGAAGCGTTAGATCGTTCTGAAAAGGGGTAATCTATGAAACGCATTTTTACTATTGCGGCGACCGCGCTGCTCGCACTCTCGCTTGCGGGGGCGGCACTCGCCGCGCCGACGCATTTGAACGTCAACATCGCTTCGCTCAATCGGAGCGGAGAGCATGGCTCGGCGACGCTCGTCCAGAGCAAGGCCGGAGTTCTTGTCACCGTGCATCTGACCGGTAATAAGGCGGCGCAACCGACGCACATTCACGCCGGAACGTGCGGGCATATCAATGCCGCGCCCGAATGGCCGCTGCACAATACCGTGAACGGCGTCAGCAAGACCTTGGTCAGCGGGGTCACTATCTCGCAGATGCTCGCCTCGCATTACGCGATTAATATCCACAAAAGTCTCACGGATCTTAAGGATTACGTCGCCTGCGGTAATATCGCAGGCTAACCAATCGCTCCGTCGGGCAGAAGGACGGTCGGTGCAAAGGCGCACCGGCCGTTTCTTTTTTACGCTATACTCGAGGCCACCGTGAAAGAACGCGCTTCGACCGTGCCCCCGCCGCAGATTCCATTGGCATTCGTTGCGACGGCGTTGCTCTGGCTCGGCGTGCTGATACTCTGGAGCCTCTTTGGAGCGCCGCCACCGCTTGCAGCGCTTCACGCGCTGATCCTCGGCTTCTTTCTCACCACGGCGATGGGGTTGATCTACCAATTCATCCCGGTCGTCGCCATGACTCCGTTACGAATGCAGCCGCTCTGCTACCTACATCTTGCGCTTGCCACCATCGGAACGGCGACGATCGTCGCCGGCTTCGTACGCGGCGACTTTTTCGTCGTCCGCAATGGCGGCACGCTGTTTCTCATCGGCGTGCTGCTCCAAGCGTCGATCGTCGCGACGACCTTGCGCGGGCATCGCCCGCCCGCACCGGCGGCAGCAGCGGCGTTCTCGCTTCTCTGGCTGCTCGCGACGCTATCGGTCGGGCTCTGGACGGCACAGCGCATTCGCGATGGTTCTGCGATCGGCGGCGCGGCATTTTCGCACGCGCTCATCGGGCTCGCGGGATTCTTCGGAACGCTCATCGTCGGCGTCACGCTCCGTTTGCTCCGAATGTTCGAACGTTTCGATATCGAACCGCAAGCGCCATATCTCGCAGGCGCGACGGGGCTCGCTGCGGCGCTCGCGTTGCTTGCGATTTTTTTCGCACCACATTGGGTCTTTGTACCGCTCGCCGTCGCAGCAGCGGCGTTCGTTTTTACGCTCGCGCGCGTCTTGCGAGCGCGAAACCCGGCGTACCAACGCGAAACGCTCGCATACGCGCTCGTTTCCGGGCTCGGCGCCCTCGCATCGACGCTCGCGCTTGCCTACGGCGATGGGCGTCTTGCGATCGTGCTCGCACTCTGGTTTTTCGTCGGATGCGCGGTGCTCGGCTATTTGCAGCGTATCGTTCCGTTTCTTTGGTGGATCGCTCGTTCGAGGCGCGAGGGCACGCGCAACATTCCGACGCTCGGCGAGATGAATCACTCGGCGCTCGGCGTCGCGATACTCGCACTCTGGTTACTCGCCGGAATGCTGCTCGCAATCGGTCAGCGGCACCTTGCCGCCGCCGCAGCGCTCCTTGCCTGGGTAGGGTTGCTCGCCCAGCTCGCGCGGCCGTTTCTCATGCAGAAGAGAAGCACGCCGATCCCGGAGAACGGTGCAGTATGAACGATCCGATACGGCCCTCACGTTTTGGCGAACCCGACGAAGCAAAGCTCCCCGATGATATTGCCGCGATCTACGCGAAAAATCGCGAGCGGATCGGCTTCGTTCCGAACGTTTTTCGCGCCTACGCGCAGCGTCCCGAGCACTTCCGCGCATTTATGGCCTATCACGACGTGCTCATGCGCGGCGAGAGCGGCCTCTCGCGCTTCGAACGCGAGGCGATCGTCGTCGCCGTTTCCAGCGAAAATCGCTGTCAATACTGCATGACGGCGCATGGAGCGGCGCTGCGCGTTATCGGCAAGAATCCCCAACTCGCCGAACAGATCGCGAACAACTGGCGTACCGCCGACCTCGGCGATCGGTTGCGCGGAATTCTTGCTTTTGCCTCACGCGTCAACGAACCGGGGTTCTCCGCATCCGATGCGGAGATCGAGGAGATGCACGCTGCCGGATTCACCGATAGCGATATCCGGGATATCGCTGCGGTGGCGGCATTCTTCGGCTTCTCCAACCGTATGGCCGGCATGATGGATATGCGACCGAACGCCGAGTTTTATTCGATGGGGCGGTAAGCCGAACCCATCGCCACGACCGAAGCGCACCAACCGAGCATACCGAACGCCGCAGCGAGCGCCACCGGTGCGGCGAAGCCCGCAAGCAACCCAACGAACCCATAGAGAACCGCACTTTGAAACGCGACGAAGGCGATCCAGGCCGGTAGCGGGCGCGCGAGGCTTGCGAGGTGTGCGTCGAGCATTTGTCCGATCCAGCCAACGAGCACGACATATCCGAAGGCCTCGCTCCAGTCGCGGCCGAGCAAGATTCCAAACCCTAAAACGACCGCTACGAGCGACCAGATAATGCTCGCAGCGACGAACGCACGCGACGCCGCAGCGCCGCGCGCACGTGCGACAATATCGAGCGTATCGACTGCAAACGCGACTGCAGCGATCGCCATGGCAACCGCCCCAACCCAGATCGTCGTTTGCGAGCCGGCGCCGGCACCGACCGCCAACACGATTGCCCCGGCCATTCCAAGCGTACCCACCACGATGTGGGCGAATACCAGGCGCGACCGCACGTTAAAGAGCAAGCGCAGAGTTCGCGCCGAGACACCATAGATCAGCAGCGTCAACCAGCCCAGGAGCGCCAAAAGAGCGTGCGCGTGCACGAGCTTGGCGAACCACGGAGGCATATCGGAAACCGTTATCGCCCCCGCGAGCATCGCGCCCAAGATCGCGACGGCAGCGAAGAGCAGTAATGAAAGCGAGAATGCGCGAGCTACGGCACGTTCGACCCGTTCGCCGCGCAGAGCGCCCGTTAGCGTCCAAAGCGCGAGCGCGACGTAGAACGCGATCGCAACGAGAAGCATACCGCCGACGACGGGGACGGCGCGAATGTCGGCAATCCATGCCGCCGGGAACGAGATGGCAGTTACGGCGAACGCCGCCAAGGCGAGATGTTGTAGGCGCGGCGCACGCCACGCAACGCCGGTCGCCGACGGGATTAACGGTATCAGAATCGCCAACGCGGTTAACGTAATCCAACCCAAGGCAACGAGGTGAATCCACGCGATCGCCGCATCGCTCAATCCGACGACGCCCTGCGAGGTCGCGATCCAGAAGAGCAGCGCCCACGCCGCACCGTGTGCGAGTTGACCGAGCAGAGCGGCCCATCGCGGCGCGCCGGTCAGCAGTTCGCGCATCGTTACGCGATCTCGGCAGCAAAGCGTGCCGCGTCGATATTTCCACCGGTAAGAATGATGCCTACCTTCCCTCGGGCGAGCTCTATACGGCCGGAGAGCAATGCCGCAAGCGCCGCCGCGCCGCTGGGTTCGAGAACGATCTTTAACCGTTCGCACGCAAAGTGCATCGCACCGCGCAGTTCGTCGTCGCTGACGGTTGCGATGCGCACGCCGTGCTCGCGCACGATTTCAAAGGTTAATTTCCCCGGTGAGGTTGTTTGCAAGCCGTCGGCGATCGTCTGCGGAACGGCGATGCTCAGGCGTTCTCCGGCGGCGAGCGAGCGTTGAAAATCGTTCCCGGTTTCGGGTTCTACGCCCCAGATTGCGCAATGCGGGGACGTTGCATGCACGGCAATCGCACTGCCGGAAAGTAGCCCTCCGCCTCCGACTGGAAGCGCGAGAACGTCGAGACTCCCTATCTCCTCGCAGAGTTCGAGCGCGGCGGTCCCGGCGCCGGCCACGATGCGCGGATCGTCGTACGGAGCGATGGTCACCGCGCCGCTTCGAGCGACGATTTCAGCAGCAACCGCTTCGCGGTCTTCCTCGCCGCGTCGATACTCGACAACACGCGCGCCATATCCGCGCGTCGCATCGCGCTTGCTCGCCGGGGCGTCGTGCGGCATCACGATGGTCGCTTCGATTCCCAACAGCGCAGCGGCGAGCGCAACCCCCTGTGCGTGATTGCCGCTGGAATAAGCGACGACGCCGCGAGCGCGCTCCTCCGTCGAAAGCGAGGCGAGCGCATTATACGCACCGCGAAACTTAAAGGCACCGACCCGCTGAAAGCTCTCGCATTTGAGATAGACCGATGCCCCGACGCGTGCGTCGAGCGTTCGCGATTGCAAGACCGGTGTGCGGTGCGCGACCCCACGCAAACGCTCGACGGCCTCCCGAATTTCTTCTATTCCGGGGAATAGCGCCACGCAACAATCTTTCCATTTTCGTCGAGGCGAAGTTTTTCGCGATAGGTCGCCTTCTGGAACTTCACGATAAAGCAATGCACTCCGGGCTCGCAGGGCTTTACTTCTTTCACCGATTCGATCTTCCCTAACGGAGCGAGCGCATCGGCCGCTTCCGCGACGCGTACGCGATCGATGTTGATTCCTTTAGCGAGTTCATTTTGCACCGGAGCGATCGAATTGTTCTGCATCGCGCGCGTTATCCGGTCGGCGAGACGTTCGTAACGGTTCTCTCCTCCACAACCGGCTAAAGAAAGCGCCGCAAAAGCGGCAAGAACGAGTGCGATCCGTTTCATGTTAAGCCGTAGCCTCCTGTTGCAAACGTGTGGTAAACGGCACGAGTCGGTGCTGGGGGTTCCATTCTTCGATCAAACGCAGGCTCCATTCGCGCTCCGCAAGCAAGACCGGACGCCCTTCCCAATCTTCTAAGAGCATCGAGCCGCTTCCCAACTGCAACGGCGCGGCGCCGATGAGCTCGCCTTCTACGCGCCGGATCGTATCGTGCGGTAGCCGAGAAAAATGCGTGCGGACGTTGTATTCTGCCTCTAATCGGTATTTCGCTACCTCAAATTGCAGTTCGCCGACCGCGCCCAAAATCGGCTCCGAGCGCATCGAACCATACGGATAGAATACTTGAACCGCTCCCTCTTCTCGCAATTGCGCGATTCCCTTCGCGAACGACTTATAGCCCGCGCTATCGATACTCCGAACGCTCGCAAAATGTTCCGGTGCAAAAGCCGGAATCGGTGCGAACGAAAGCTCGCCGCCGACGAACACCGCATCGCCGATAGCGAAGACTCCGGGGTTGGCGAGCCCGACGACATCTCCGGCATATGCGGTTTCGAGCGATTCGCGTTCGTCGGCGAAGAGCCGCATCGCGCGCGCGAGCCGAACGTCTTTTCCGGTCCGCCCATTGCGAACCACCATGTCGCGTGCGAATTCGCCGCTGCAGACGCGAAGGAAAGCGATGCGGTCGCGGTGGCGCGGATCCATATTCGCCTGAATCTTGAAGACAAACCCGGAAAATTGCGGCGACGCGGGCGGAACGGGAACCCCCCCTCGGAAGGCTCGCGGCCCCGGCGGCGGCGCGAGTTCGAGAAATCGATCGAGGAAGAGCTGGACGCCGAAATTCGTTGCCGCGCTTCCGAAAAAGACCGGGGTCGCGCCCCCGCGTGCAAAGGCATCGCGGTCGAAACGCGCGCCCGCTCCTTCGAGCAATTCGACACCGTCGATAAACTCACGATAGCTATCGTCGTCTACGAGTTCGCGGAGCCCCGGATCGTCAAGGCCCGCCATCTGGACGGCGGCGCGCTTAGCACCATGGGCCGTGCGTTCGAAGACATGCACTTCGTGCGTCGTACGATCGTAGACGCCTCGGAAACGCTCGCCGTTGCCGAGCGGCCAGTTCATGGGGAACGCAGCAATGCCGAGCACCGACTCGAGTTCGTCGAGCAGTTCGAGAGGATCGCGGCTGGGGCGATCCATTTTATTAATAAACGTAAAGAGCGGAATGCCTCGCTCGCGACAGATTGCAAAGAGTTTCTTTGTCTGCGGCTCGACGCCGCGAGCGGCGTCGATGAGCATTACCGCGCTGTCGGCAGCCATCAGCGTACGATAGGTATCTTCACCGAAGTCTTGATGCCCCGGCGTGTCGAGCAGATTGATGGTATGGCCGCGATAGGGAAATTGCAACACCGTCGAGGTGATCGATATCCCGCGCTCGCGCTCCAACTCCATCCAATCGCTGGTCGCCGAACGGCGCGCGCGACGTGCGGCTACCTGCCCCGCCACGTGAATCGCACCTCCATAGAGCAAGAGCTTTTCCGTTAGCGTGGTTTTCCCGGCGTCGGGATGTGAAATGATCGCGAAGGTGCGCCGCTCGCCGACGTGGGTTTCAATTTCGTTCACGGTTGAGAGATCACTTTATAAGCGCGCAACTCGGCCCCTCCTGCGGCGCCATTCGCCAACAGATAGAGTCGAGATGCGGTTCGGTAGAGTTCGGCGGGTGCCGGGACGGAGATTCGTTCGTTGCCGCGCAAGACGATAACGCTTCCGCCGTCGATAACGACACGACAACTGCCGAAGAAAAGCGTCCGCCCCGAAGGCACCCGCCGTGCCTGCTGCGGTAAATGCGCTCGCACGTAGGTCGGCGATCCGGTACTTTTTCTCACCTCTTCGAAGCAGCGCGGTTGCGCGGCAAGCGCCCACACGCCACGCGCATCGACCGCCCCATGCGCGGTATGCGAAACGCGTTTGTCGCGATAGGGTTTGGGCGGCGCGGGCACCGAGGTGGCCGCGACGTGAATTTGCAATCGATGTAAGCGCGCGATCGAAGTAACCACGACGAGCGTACCCATGACGATGACGATCGCTAAAAACAGCGATATCGTCATGCGCGCAGCGATAGACGGACGCGCGCGACTGCGATAACGTAATCGGCGGCTCCATAGTAGATATCGAAGACGCGCTCGCCGAGTTGCGGCAACGGTTCGATTCCGGTGGGAAAGACGACGTTATCGACGACGCCGTGACATTCGTAGGGTTCGGTCGCTACAAGAAACGGCGCTGGCGAACGGTAGAGCACGCGGTCGGGGCGTTCGTAATCGTGGACGACGAGCCCGGCGTTATAGGAAAAACGTGGATGAATGCCGTCGATGCGGCGCAAGTCAACGCCGTGAAAGACCGATAACCAACCTTCGGGAACCCGGATCGGCGGCGTACCGGCCCCGACCTTAATGCGCCCCCATGCCGCTTCCGGCGAAAGCACGAGCGCCGATTCGCGAACCTGTAATAATGCACGCCGGTCGCGTTTTACGTTTTCAAACGGAATAAAGGCTATGCGGATCGATTCGCGTTGATCGTATGGCATCGCACGAATGACCGGAATTGCCGCTACGCCGTTGACCGCGGACAGGTGAAGCATCGGCCGATGATAGAGCGCCAGCGAAAGATGTCCTTCGGGCGAGAGGACGGGCTCCGGAAAAAACGCGGCATCTTTGTCATCGTGATCGGGCAAGCCCGCCGCGCTAAAATCGATAAGTCCGAGACGTTCGTATTCAATTCCGCTTTGCGAAATTGCAAGCGCGATGCGCGCGCCGCGCGGCCCATATGCGGTGTACGTCATCAGATACGCGTCGAGCGCCGGAACGAAGGTAACGCGCGGATCTTCACAGCCCCATCCATGCGCGGCGCGCAATTCGTATGGCAATGTCGGTTCGAGCGCGTAGCCTTCGTCGATGGTGGAGGTGCCGCCGGCGAGGCGAAAGCGTCCTATGCGCGAGACGTTTCCGGCCGCGACCATGCGCGGAAAGAGCATCCGCTCTCCATTGCGTGCCCGAACGAACGCCGGGTTGAGCATGCCCTCGACGGCATCGGCGCGACCTTCGGGCGCGAGGATGAGCCCCCGGCGCTCGACGTGGACGTCGTAGGAGAAATTCGTGATCGCAACCATCAGGGGAGCACCGTCTCTGCGACCTGGCGATCCTCCGGGGTGACGACAACCACTTGGATTCCGCGCCGATAGGCTGCGTTGGGAATGACCCAGAGTGTATAGGTGCGGTACGCTCGCGTCGGCTCCCCGCCGTCACTCGGCGGCTGCTCGAAGGCGACCACGCGGACGTGCCGGAGCCCGGCGTCGATCGATTCGACGATCTGCCGAAAGCCGGTGCGATGGTGCGGCCCCATCAGGAGCGCCACGCAGAATTCCGCACGAAAGCGCACGTCGGGAGCCGATAGCCCATAGCGCCGCAGCTGCGCTCGGCTACGGATGATCGCAATGCGGTCGCCATGACCGGCGGCATAGGTAAGCCCCTCGCCATAGGTTCGAACGCGTACGTCGCGGCAGCCGACTAAGACGAGCAAGAGTAGCAGGGCCGAGAGACGCTTCACGGGGCGATGAGTTCGGCCGAAACGACTCCGGCCCCCTTGCAGAACGCGCTTTTGAGGCGCATGCTGTATCTCTGAATCCGCCAAATGTCGCGTTAGGATGGTGTATCGATGATTGCAAAAGGAATCGTCGCCCTCGCGCTCGCCGCCTTCACCGGCGTGCCCCCCACGGCTCCCTCCCCCGTTCCGACCTCGGGACCGGCACTACCGCCGCTCAAAGTCATCGTTCGGGTAAAAGCGACGACTCCGTGTACGCGCATGGCCGTGCACGCAAACGCCGCAATTTTGCTGACGTTGCGTAATGACGCGACGCTATATCAGGCGATAGCTCGTCTGCGCACCGTCAAACTCAGCGATGGGAACAGCATCGACCGGCGCAACGGACTCAACGATCTCTTCAATCTTGCCGGCCGCCTCCTACGAAATGCGCGCGACGCCGATCGCGAAACCGGGAAAATTCTCAACTTTTCAAAGAGCGTGAAAGACCCGAAGGAAAAGGCCGCGCTCGTGGCATTTGTGAACGCGCTCGGCGGCGCGGTCGGCCGACAGCGGAAGACCGCTCGCGATCTCGATGGATTTGTTTTAACGCTTCAGACGTACGATATGATGCGTGTCGACGGCACGCAGGCCAGCATGCAACACTACACGACGGGATATTACTCCGTCCCCACGATATCGGACCCAACTGAGATCGATTTGATTTCTCCGCTCGACCGCGACTGGACTGCCATCTACTCGGGCCGCTATCCGGCCTACTGGAACGGTCGGAGATCGCCGTCGGAGCGAACGGGACTCACCGATACGCAGCTCGCCAAGCTCGCCGCGCGCGATTTTCAGCGACGCCTGCCTGCTATAGCAGGCGATGAGAGCAGCGCTGCCCAGCCGATCCTCCAAGCAGCCGAGCGCTGTTAGGCACGCCATTAGGCACGAGCGACGCCTGTCATAGGCCTACCTCCGAGCCCGCGGGTATCGTAGTAACCTGTGAGAAATCTGCGCCGTTTCGCGATCGCTGCCGCAATCGTCGGTTTTGGAGCCGTTCTGCTGGGGAGTTGGACGCGCATTAACGGCGCCGGCATGACCTGCCCGGATTGGCCGCTCTGCCACGGACAATTGATTCCCTCGATGTCCGACGGCACGATCTGGGAGTGGACGCACCGTCTCTTTGCTTTCACTACCGCCCCTCTCGTCGCCGTCGTTGCGTATCTTGCCTTTCGCTTGCGCCGCCGCGCGCCGATGCTCGACCCGTTGGTGCTCGCCGTCGCGGCGCTCTTTCTCGTCCAAGTTTTGCTCGGTGCCGCGACGGTAAAGCTCGGAAACTCTCCGATCTCCGTCGTTCTGCACTGGGGCACGGCGATGGCCTTTATCGCGTCACTCGTCGCGATCGCCGTCATCACCACGATACCCGAGCGTGCAAACGAACTTGCGCCACCCGCAAATGCTCCCATCGTCGTCTCAGCCTTCCTTCTCGCAACGACGATTGCCGCGTTTCTAACGATGTGTGTAGGAGCGTACGTAAGTTCCAGCGGTGCGGGGCTCGCCTGTCTCACGCTGCCGGGTTGCGCCGGGCACGTACTCGTTACGCAACCCGCACAGCAGGTGCAGATGCTTCACCGTACGTTCGCTGCGATTACCTTCTTACTCTCGGTCGTTACCACGATCGTCGTTTTTCTGCGCGAACCATCCAAGCGAATTCGCGGCGCGGCCACGCTCGGGTTTGCGCTGCTCTGCACGCAGATCCTATTGGGCTTGATGAACGTCGCCCTTCGCTTACCCACCGACCTACGCGAAGCGCATGCGGCGAACGCAGCCCTCCTATTCATCGCATACTGCAGTGCCTTTAGCTTCGCAGCGGTTCGCGGCGTCGCGTTACCGCGTGAATCGAGCGTGCGGTGAGTTCGACGCTCGCACGCGTCGACGGGCTCGACTCGCGCCCGGTCGGTGGACCCCTTGGACTCGCCGCTGCCTATTTCGAATTAACGAAACCGCGCATCATCGTGCTGCTGCTCGTAACGACGTTAGCGGCGATGTTGATGGCCGCGCACGGAATTCCCCCGCTGGGGTTGGTGTTTTGGACGCTTCTGGGTGGAGCGCTCTCCTCGGCATCGGCGGGAGCCCTCAACTGCGTCTACGATGCCGATATCGACGGTCTGATGCGCCGAACCCGGACCCGCCCGATTCCGACGGGACGCATCGCCATCGTTCCGGCGACCCTCTATGCCGTCGCGCTCGGCATCCTCGCATTTGCGATTCTTTTTCTCTTCGTCAATCCGCTTGCCGCTTGGCTTTCGCTCGCCGGTAATCTCTACTACGTCGGGATATATACGATGTGGCTAAAGCGCAGAACTCCGCTGAACATCGTTATCGGCGGCGCGGCGGGATCGATTCCGCCCCTCGTCGGTTGGGCGGCGGTTACCGGAACGCTTGCACCGGCGGCGTTCGGGCTCTTCGTTCTCGTCTTCTTGTGGACGCCGCCGCATTTCTGGTCGCTCGCGCTGATGACGGAGACCGATTACGATAAAGCCGGAATTCCGATGCTTCCCAACGTCGTCGGCGAACATCGTACGCGCATCGAAATCGCAATCTATAGCGTTATCTTGGTTCTTGGTTCGCTGGCGTTCTATCCGTTACACGTTTTCGGCCCGGCATACGCCGTAGCCGCGGCGATCCTCGGCGCGCTCTTTCTCTACTACGCCTTTCACACGTTACGCGATGCATCCAACGCCTTCGCGCGAGAACTTTTCCGCTACTCCTTAGTCTATCTCGCCTTAATGTCGTTGGCGATGGTCGTCGATCGAATTATCTTGCGATGATTCCAGCACTCGACAGACGCACCCGCTCGTTACTGCTAACGCTTGCACTTGGAGTTTTCCTCGGCGCGCTTGATCTCTCCGTACTCTCGCCGGCCCTTCCGGCGATCGGCCGAGAGTTTGCGGTGCCGCTGGGAAATCTCGCCTGGATATTCACGCTCTATCTTCTCGCCAACGTCGCAAGTATCGCGCTGGCAGCGACTCTCGCCGACCGCTACGGCCGGCGCCCGATCTACCTCATCTGTATCTCGCTTTTCGCGCTCGGCTCTCTCCTCGCAATCACCGCACCGAATTATCCGCTCTTCCTCCTGGCGCGCGCCCTGCAAGCGCTCGGCGCCGGAGGCATTTTCCCGGTTGCTACCGCAGCGATCGGCGACGTGATTCCGCTTGAAAAGCGTGGCGCGGCCCTCGGCGCAGTGGCGGCGACATGGGGTGCGGCGGCGGTTCTGGGGCCGACCATCGGCGGCATTCTCACCCACGCATTAAACTGGCGCTGGATTTTTGCGGCAAACCTCCCACTCGCGGCGTGGGTCTTCGTGCGCGCACTGCGCGACGTTCCGACCACCGCACCTCGCGTTCGCCCTTCGCTCGACGCGGTCGGTTTGGTGACGATGACCGCCGGGCTCCTCGCCCTGGTTGCCGGGATAACGACACTCAACCCGCTGTTGGGCGTTGCCGGCGCGGTCGTCCTCGCTCTGTTTCTCCTCTTCGAACGGCGAATCGCTCACCCCGTCGTTCCACTCTCGCTCTTCGCCACTCCGCAGCTTTCGAAAACGTACGTACTCGAGCTGCTCGTCGGCATTCTCGAAGGCTCGCTCTTCTTCGTCCCCACGGTGATCGTCGCCGCACAACACCGCAACGAAATCGAAGCCGGCGCGATCGCCGCTCTCGGTGCCCTCGCCTTCGTCGCAGTCATTCCCGCCTCCGGAAAGGCGCTCGATCGCATCGGTAGCCGCAGCGTCTTATTGCTGGGCAGTGCATTCACCGCGCTCGGTTTAGCGATCTTTGCGTTTGGTTTCACCTCGCTCGTCTGGAGCATCGTGGCCATGCTCGTCGCTGGGCTCGGCTTCGGCGCGCTCCTCGGCGCGCCAACTCGTTATATTATTACCAACGCAGCCGACGCCGCCCATCGCTCGACGGCGCTGGGTTTTCTGAGCCAAGCATTGATCGTCGGGCAACTCATCGGGGGCTCGCTTGCCGGCGGTCTTTTCGATTTACGCAACAATCGTAACGCCGGTTTTCGCGAGGCCTACCTCGCATTCGTTGTCGTCGCCGCGATCGCGTTCATCATCGCGGGCCAACTCGATTCGCAGACCCGCGAACGGATGACCGTCGCAGGCGAAACCGCAGAGGGAAACGCGGCGTAAACGGCCGTCGTTGCGAGGCCCCTATCGAAGGCCGCCGAACGGTGAACGGATGGCGACCCATCAGGTTTTCAACCAAGTCCCTCCGCTGGAAGGGTACGATCTCTTCCACACCGACCGCGCGCTCACCGATCTCTTGCAGCAACTCGCACCCAACGCCGATTTTGAGGACGCGCGAGCGCTCGGACGGCTCGCCGGCGATGCCGACTGGATCGAGCGCGGCCGTTTAGCGAACGAATACCCGCCCGAGTTACACGCCTTTACCGCTCGCGGCGAACGGATCGACGAAGTTCGCTATCACCCTGCCTGGCACGATCTCATGCGCGTAGCAACCGAACGAGGGCTACATGCGGCGGCGTGGGTCGATCCTCGTCCGCACCCGCAGTTACGGCGCGCGGCCGGGTTTTATCTTTGGAGCCAGGTCGAGGCCGGGCATGTATGTCCGATTTCGATGACCGCGGCGGCGATTCCGGCGATCCGTCACCAACCCGAACTCGCCGCAGAGTGGGAGCCGCACATTACCGCGCGCATCTACGACCCGGTGCTCGCGCCGTTCGCCGAAAAATCATCCGCACTCTGCGGAATGGCGATGACCGAGAAGCAAGGCGGCTCGGACGTGCGCGCCAACACGACGACGGCGATGCCGCAGGGGCCTTCAGGCGGCGGCCGCGCCTACACATTGGTCGGACACAAATGGTTCTGCTCGGCACCGATGTGCGACCTGTTCTTCGTCCTCGCGCAGGCGCCGGGTGGGCTCACCTGTTTTTTGGTTCCTCGCATCCTTTCCGACGGGACGCGAAATAATTTTGCGATCCAACGTCTCAAATCGAAGCTCGGCAATCGCAGCAATGCCTCCGCCGAGATCGAATTCGACGGAACGCAAGCGTGGGCGGTCGGCGAGGAAGGGCGCGGCGTCGCCACGATCGCGACAATGATTAACCAAACTCGCCTCGATTGCGCGCTCGGTTCGGCCGCATTGATGCGACAGGCACTCGCGCAGGCGATCCATCATGCGAGCCATCGCATGAGTTTCGGGAAAGTTCTTGCCGAGCATCCGTCGATGTCGAACGTTCTCGCCGATCTCGCGCTGGAATCGGAGGCGGCAACGTTGCTCGCGCTTCGGCTTGCCGACCTCGCCGATGCACCCAGCGGCGACCGACATGCCTCGGTCCTCAAACGCATCGGCACCGGGATCGGAAAGTTTTGGATATGCAAACGCGCGGTCGCGCATGTCGGCGAAGCGATCGAAGCGCTCGGAGGCAACGGCTATGTCGAAGAGTCGATGATGCCGCGACTCTATCGCGAAGTTCCGGTGAATTCGGTCTGGGAGGGATCGGGGAACATTAACGCACTCGACATCTTGCGCGTGCTGCGCAAGGAGCCCGAGAGCATCGAAGCGCTCCGCGCGGAGTACGAGCCGCTACGCAACGAAGCACGGGTCCGCGACGCCCTGGCCCTCGTAGAGCGCTATCTCTCGGCTGCTCCGGAAGATCTCGAAGGGAGCGTGCGCGTGCTCGTCGAGCGCCTGGCCTTGCTTTGGCAAGCGGCGCTCGTGCGCAAATACTCGCCGCAAGATATCGCCGACGCATTCATCGAGACGCGCTTTGGCGAACGTAGCAGCATCTACGGTGCGATTTCGGCAAAACTTCCGTTTGGCCGCATCGTCGAGCGAGCCGCGCCGGTTTCATAGAGTGGCTATGTCACAGATGCGCACGCCGCGGTTCGTCCGCAATTCTCGTCACCTCGCTCACCGTGCGTGGACCGAACGCGAGCGGCGGATCGTCTGGCGTGGCTTAAGCGGTCGTCTCGCTATAGCGATCGAGCCGTTTTTGGGCATGCTCTTTATGGGTTTTCTTACGTGGGGAATCGTTTGGCGATCCGATCGCGTCGCCTCCGACCGCGATCTCATCAAAATCGCGTGGATCTTCGGTATCGGGGCGATCGCCTTCGCGGCCTATTTCGTCGCCGTTCTCATCGCACCGTTTATCGCCTATCTCCAAACATTTAAGCCGATTTTCATTCTCGACGGCTACGTGCGCTATCGCGGCCCCGACGAGCGATCGAGCGAGGAATCATCCGGATACGTTGCCGCGCTCTTCGAAGACCGCAGCGTCGCCTGCGAATGGGAGTTTCTCGGCAGTAAGGATCTCGAAGCGGCAATGATTCCGGCGCATCTCGAGTTCTCGCGATACGCCGGCATCCATCGAATTGACGGGGTTCCGACCGGCGTGCTGCCCGACGGCGAGTTGCCGTTGCTGGCTATCGGTATCGCGTCCCGGCGCGACTGGGACTAGAACGCCTTCGTGAGGTCGATCCGCAGGGATTCAAGCGACGGCCACACGTGCCCGAAGCCGGCATTAAATATGACGCTCCCGCCGATGGTAAAGACGGCGATCACGCCAAAGATTACCAATGCGATGACGGCCTTCGGTATCCCGCCCGACTGCGGGACGCTCGAGAAGTCGATTCCTTCAGGTTTGTCGTGCATTACCTTATGCCGCCTTTCCGAAGTTCCCGAGAACGTGCGCACCGGCCAGTAAAGCAATAAGAGCGCCGAATGCGAGCAACGCTAACATGATTTTGAAGAACTGATTGTCGAGGCCGGGCGTCTTCCAATCGTTCTTTAGCGCGACGGCAGAGACGAAGAACACAACGATACCGCCGGCGATGGCACCGACCCGTTCGATATTGGCGATCATTGGACCAGTCACGTTCGCAGCTCCTTAAATGAGGTAGAAGATCGAGAAAAGCACGACCCAGATAATATCGACGAAATGCCAGTACAACGTGCCGGCGGTCAGGCCGAAATACTTCTCTTTGGTGTACACGCCGTGGACCGATTGAAGAAGCAGTACGGTGAGGTAGACTACCCCGACGGCAACGTGAAAGCCGTGCATGCCGGTGAGCGTAAAGAACGATGCTCCGAAAATACCGCTACCCGCCCACGAGATTTTATCCACGAAATAAAGATGCGTGTATTCGTATGCTTGCCCGCCGAGGAAGGCAATGCCGAGTACGATCGTTGCAATGAGGAACCCCGCGTATTTATTGAAGTTCCCGTGCTTCCAATTCTCCAATGCATAATGCATCGTCGCACCGGAGCCGAAAAGAACGACGGAGTTCCATGCCGCGAACGCGACATCGAGGCGAGCGATTCCCGGCGGCGGCCACGACTGGCCGCTATTGCGAAGATAGAGATAGGCAAAGATGAACGCCGAAAAGAGCACGACGTCGCTGAACAGGAAGAACAGGAACCCGGTCAGCCGAAGGTCGCGCGTTTCCTCGTAGAAACGATCGACACCGCCTTCGGCGTGCTCGACGTGCTGATTGGGAAGTGAGGCGACTGCCACCGTTACTACCTTTCCTTCGAAAACGCGATCAGTGTGCGCCGGCCGGAACCGGAGCGGGGGCATCGTTTAGTTCGTCATCGAGCCCGCGGTACGGGAGCGGCTCGCTAAAATCGTAAGGCAGGCCATAGACGGTCGGCACGTGTTTGAAGTTGTAATAATGCGGCGGCGACGGAATCTGCCATTCGAGCGTGCGCGCCTTCCATGGGTTCGGGCCCGCTTTCTTTCCGCGCCGTAAACTGACGAGAATATTTACGAAGAAGAGTAAAATCGCAAAGGTCATTACATAGGACGACACCGACTCCACGCGATTCCAGAACTGAAATTGCGGATCGTAAACGGCGACGCGGCGCGGCATCCCTTCGAAGCCAAGCCAGTGCATCGGCAAGAACGTGCCGTTAAAGCCGGCGACGAAAAGCCAGAAATGCCACTTGCCGAGCGCCTCGTTCATCATGCGCCCCGACATCTTCGGGAACCAGTAATAGAAGCCCGCGAAGATTCCCATAAGGCTTCCTCCCACGAGCACGTAGTGGAAGTGCGCGACGACGAAATAGGTGCCGTGAAGATGTAGGTCGGTCGGAACCGAGGCCAGGAAGATGCCGGTAATTCCGCCGAGCGCAAAGAGGACGACGAACCCGATTGCGAAGAGCATCGCGCTGGTAAAGTGAATTTTCCCTCCCCACAGCGTCGTTATCCACGAGAAAATCTTCACGCCCGTCGGCACCGCGATCACGAACGTCAGCAACATAAACGGAAGCTGCATGAACGGTGCGAGCCCCGATGTAAACATGTGATGCGCCCAGACCATGAAGCCTGCCAGCGCGATCGTCACCGACGAGAACGCGATCATCTTATATCCGAAGATCGGTTTACGCGCAAAGGTCGGTAAAATTTCCGATATCATGCCGAACGCGGGGAGGATCATGATGTAGACGGCCGGGTGCGAGTAGAACCAAAACATATGCTGCCACAGCAACGGGCTGCCGCCTTTGGTCGGGTCGAAGAACGGGACGCCGAACTGGCGCTCCATAAAGAGTGCGGCGAGCGCTCCGGCGAGCGCCGTGGTAGCGACCATCGAAAGCGGCGCGGTCGCCAGCTGCGCCCATACAAAGAGCGGCATCCGCGTGAGGGTCATACCCGGCGCGCGCATTTTCAGGATCGTCACCATGAAATTCATGCCGGTTAACGTCGAGCTGATGCCGACGAGAAAGATCGCCGCGCACCACATCGAGGTGCCGGCCTCGCCCTGTAGCGACATCGGCGGATACTCCGTCCAGCCCGCGACCGGCGCGCCCATCAGGAACGAACTAAAAAGCATCAACCCGGCGACCGGAAACATCCAAAAACTAATCATATTCAGCCACGGGAAGGCGACGTCGCGCGCACCGAGTTGCAACGGCATCACGAAGTTTCCGAAGGCGCCGGTCATCAAAGGAATGACGACCAGCCATACCATCGCACTACCGTGGATCGAGTAAACCTCGTTATAGGTGTTGTTGCTGACGAAACCGCCGTTCGCATTCATGAGCTGCGTGCGAATGACCTCGGCGAGAAGCCCGGCGAGCACGAGAAAGATAAAACCGGTGATGAGGTACTGAATGCCGATAATCTTGTGATCGATCGAAAAAACGTACCGCCGGATGAAGCCTTGCGGCTCGGGATGAACGTGGTCGGCGATGCCGCCGCCGACATGAGTTGCTGCTACTGCCATAATCTTTCTCCCGCTACTTCAACGAATTGAGGTAGGCCACGAGGTTTGCGATATCTTTATCGGTGAGTGCGTTCTGCACCTGAGTGGGCATTTGACCGTACGATCCTTGCAGACCGTGCTGGAGAATGTCCGCGACGTTCGCCGGGGTCGCAGGCTTGCCGCTGAGCAAATTGGGATGCGCGGAATCGTGCAGAACGCCCTTCAGGCCCGGGCCGACGATGCGCTGCGAGAACGGCCCGATAGCATGGCAGGCCGAACACTTTTGCGTAAAGAGCACCTGGCCGGCGGCGGCGGAACCATCGCTGAGATCGATCGGCGCCGATGAAATCTGCGGTAACGCATTGCTCGCCGTCGCGTTCTTCACTTGCCATTTGTGATACCAGGCGTCGTAAGTCGCCTTCGGTTCGATCACGAGGTATTGCGTGTTCATCACCGCGTGGTTCAGGCCGCAAAATTCGGTGCAGATAATGCGATAGCGCCCAACACGATCGGTGGTGAAACGCATCACGTTGACGAGCCCCGGAACCATATCTTGCTTCAAACGCATCGCCGGTACCCAGAACGAATGAATGACGTCTTCGGAGGTAACGTTTAACGTGACCGGCTCGTTAACGGGAAGATGCATGTTGCCGGTAACTTCGCCGTTGATACCGGGGTAGCGAAAAGAATAGAACCACTGGTGCCCGATCGATTCGACGACGAGCCCGGCCGGCGTCGACGCCGACGCGATTTGAATCGGAAACCACACGCGAACGCTCGCCCACGAAATTAAAATAACGGCGATGGTGGGGAGCACCGTCCACCAGAGTTCGAGTTTGTGATTGTCATGAATCTGGACGCCGAGAGCGTCGGGCGGGTCGTCCTTACGCGCGCGAAAAACGATAGAGAAAAAGACTGCGTAACCAAGGATAAAAATGAAGAGCGCGATGCCGACCGCGAGAAAAACGCGGAAGAGTTCGTCGATCTGCGTGGCGACGGTTACCGCCGTGGGCATCCAACGCGAGAGCGGGGTCACCGCCCAAAAATAAATATTCGCACACGCGAGCAGTGAAAGCACGGCCGTGAATGGCCAAAAGCCCGGGCCGAGCCCCTTCACGCTGGACTGTTTCTCAATCACCGACTATCCTTTCACGATGCACCGTTCGGAGACGTTCTTCTTCAATCGTTCCCGAATTATTCTCAACTATAGAAAGAGCGAGGCTCTCCCGCACCGACTTTAGCGGTCGGAGGTTCCTCCCGGCCCGTACTTCTTCAGCCCCGCCGCGAACTCCCCGACGCGAGCGGAGATCCCAGTCAGGGCGGTGCCGACCACAATGGCGTCGGCGCCGGCGAGGAGCGCGCTCCGCCCCGCTTCGGGCTCGGCGATTCCGCCTTCACAGATGGTAAACGCCTCGAGCTCGGCAATGCGGGCGACGAGCGCGAGTGCGGGAAGGGTGCTCCCCCTCGTCTCCCCGGTATATCCGCAGAGCGTCGTGGCAAGGATCTCCACGCCGAGCGCGTGCGCCGCGAGCGCATCTTCAAAGGTCGCGCAATCCGCCATCGCGGTTCGCGCCGATCGGTGGATCTCCGCGACAATCCGTTCGCGCGTTGCCCCCGCGGGGCGCTCGCGTGGCGTCGCATCGAAGGCGACGATCTCGGCGCCGGCCTCGACGATCTCCGCGACCTCGCGCGGCGTCGGCGTAATGTAGGGTTCGAAACCGTCGTAAGCGCGTTTCACCAATCCTATAACCGGCAGGTTGCACCTTGCTTTCACCGCGCGAATATGCGCCGCACTCTGAATGCGCAACCCGACTGCTCCTCCTTCCTGCGCTGCAAGCGCGAGTGCGGCGATGACGTCGGGGTCGTCGAGAGCGCTTCCGGGCTTCGCTTGCACCGAAACGATGAGAGCGCCGCGAAGGGCGTCGAGTACGTTCACCGTTCGCTCGGATCCGGCGCCGCGATCCCAGCCTGCGCGAATGCAAGGAGCGCCGCGCCGAGCGCCGCGTCGTAGATCGCCGGGCGGAGGCGTGCCCCGGGAAGGGCCACGCGCAACGCTCCGCGCAGCGCCGCCGAGAAGCGCGGATGCTCGCCCAGGCCGCCGAACAACGCCACAAAAGGGGCACGCATTCGTGCCCGACGTGCCGCCGTGTGAATCTGCGCGGCGAGCGCGCTTGCGTGCGCGCGCAGCAGCGCGCGCACGCAACGCTCGCCCCGCAGCGCTTCTGCCAGGAGCGTCGGCGCGAACGCGGCGATCTCCGCACGCGCGATCCTACCATCGTAGAATCGCCGCGCGCACTCCGCCGCCGCACAGCCGAAATGCCGCTCGACGGCGGCGAGCAGCGCACCCGTTCGCCGAGCATCGGCATCGAGAAGGGCCGAGCGCATGGCATCGCGTGCGATCCCGAACGCCGAGCCGTCGTCGCCGAAGAGATAGCCGTGCCCGCCGACACGCAGCACGCTCCCATCGCGAGCCCGCGCGACGACGACCGAACCCGTTCCGGCGATCGCCGCGATTCCCGGTTCGCCGGCGTGCGCCCCGAAAAGCGCGATCTCCGAATCGTGGGTGTAACGCACGTGACGGGCCGCGATGCGCGGCGGCCGCCCTTGCACGCGCTCCTCGAAACCGCTGATGCCGACGACCGCGCTTTCGATTCGCGTCGATGCCGGGAGCCCGGCACGGCGCATCGCCGTTGCAAGCGTCGTTTCAACGGCATCGCGCAGACGCGTCGAGCCCGCTCCGAGCCCCAACTCGTCGCCCGCTCCGCCACTCGCCCGGGCGAGAATCGTTCCGCGCTCGTCAACGAGAACGGCTTTCGTCGTACTCTGTCCGAGATCGAATCCGGCGAAGAGAGGCATCGAGCCGTGCTTCAGTCGAGTGCGAGCAGCGACCGCGCGTACTCGTTGGCAGCAAATTCGCGGGTCGCGCGATTCTCGAGGCGAGCGACCTCGTTGGTTCGTTCGCGATGGTGATAGAGTTCGTGCCCGACTGCGAGCGAAATGAATTCCCCGAGTTCCGATGAGGGAAGGTGCTCCGCGATTCGCAGGTTCACGCGAATCGTCGGCCCCCCCGGATCGTACTCCGAACGTAATTCGTCGACGCCCCAATCTCCGAGATCGGCGAACTCCACGGCAACCCCGAGCGCTCGTGCACGACGCAGTGCTTCACTCATTCTTTACGATCCCCCAAGTCAACTCCATCGTTTTGTAACGCAGCGCGAAGCGCGAAGATATCGATATCTCCGACTGGACGCGCGCCGTTCTTCGCTATCGCGGCGGCAGTTCCGGCTGCCTGTCCAAGCGTCATGACGGTGGGAGTTAAACGCGCCGACGCCAACGCTTCATGCGTCGTCGAAATGCAACGCCCGGCGACGAGCAATCCTTCCGTTCGTTCGGGAACGAGGCAGCGGAAGGGAATTTCGTACGCTCCTCCGGGAGCGAGCCGATGCGTCGTCGTCCCGGCTCCGGACGGATCGTGAATGTCGATCGGATAGGCGCTGCGCGCGACGGCATCGGGAAAGCGGCGAGCGGCGAGCACGTCATCTCGCGTAAGCGTATAGCGCCCGACGATGCGTCGTGACTCGCGAATGCCGACCTGCGCCCCGCTGGCGAGAATGCGCGCGCGTTTGAAACCGGGAACGTAGTTGTTAAAAAAACGAATGAGCTCGAGCGCCTGACGGCGCCCTTCGATCTCGGCGCGAGTGAGATCGAAGGCATCGAGCGGATCGACATCGAGCACGCGCGACATATTTACCGTCATTTCGTCGGGATACGGCGACGCAAAGAGCGAGACGATATCGCGCGGAATCGTCACGTCGCCGCGTTCGCGCGCGAGGTTCCAGAGCTCCCAGAGCCCGGCGATCGCCGAGAGATTTTCGGGGCGCAGATCCGCGACCGGTAGCGAACTGCGCACCTGATCGGGGCGTGCGCGCAGATAGGCGGCGAGCGCCTCGCCGTCGACCGGACCGACGCGCAGCATCAGGCTCGCGGGCTGCACGCGGCCGCGCTCGTCGCCTCGATGCGTCGCCGCTCCGGCGGAGTGTGCGACGAGCGCGTCGGCGGTAGCATCGATCGTCGTCGTTGCGAAAAATTCGAGCTCGCCGCCGATCGTCGCCACGCGCACGCCGAGAACGCGTTCGCCCTCGCAGATCGCGGCGAGGAACCATGCATGCAAGAGCAGGGTCACGCCGGCCTCGGCCATCATTTCGACGAGTAACGTCTTGTGCAGTTCCGGATCGAACGGCGTGATCGTCGCAACGTAGTCGGAGCTGTCGTGCCGGTGCCCCGGCGAGCCGCCCATTGCCGTCAATCGCTCGACGATCTCCTGAGCGATCCCGCCGACGATTCTGCTCTCGCCGGAGTGGAAGGTCATCCACGGCCCGACCATCGCCGCCGTTGCCGTTCCTCCAAGAAAACCATAGCGTTCGATCAGCAGCGTCCGCGCACCGTGCCGGGCCGAAGCGATCGCGGCAGCGCACCCGGCATTTCCCCCGCCGACGACAATGGTATCGAAGGGCCCCATCGCCCGGGAGTTCCCAGCTCGGGGCTCGCTCCCTGGCGCGGGGCTCCGCCGAGAGAAAAAAACAAGGTCAAAGCGCCTCGAACGGGTATTGAGGGCCTTCATGCTGCTACAACGAGTCAAGCCGCTCTCGCGCCTATTGGCCGAGGCCGGCGATCAAAAACACGCTCTCAAGAGAACACTCGGCCCCGGCGCACTGACGGCGATGGGAATCGGTGCTATTATCGGCACCGGTATTTTCGTATTGACCGGCGTCGCCTCGGCGAAATATTCCGGACCGGCGCTCACCGTCTCGTTCATCATCGCCGGTATCGTCAGCGCATTTGCCGCGCTCTGTTACTCCGAGGTCGCCAGCCGCGTTCCGATCGCCGGCAGCGCCTATACCTTCGCCTATGCATCGCTCGGCGAGTTTATCGCCTGGATCATCGGCTGGGATCTCGTTTTAGAGTACGCGCTCGGTGCCGCGACCGTCAGTATCGGCTGGTCGGGATACTTTACCAATTTTCTTAGCCACTTCGGCATTAACATTCCGGCCGCATGGCAACATAACTACTGGGACACCGGACCGTCGGGCGAGCCGATTCACGGCATTATGAATTTACCGGCGTTCTTGATTATCTGCCTTATCGGCGTCCTTTTGATTCGCGGTACGCGCGAATCGGCGGTCGTGAATTCGATCATCGTGACCATTAAAGTTGCGATCGTGCTCTTCTTTATCGGCGTCGGATTCGCGCATATCAATACCGGTAACTGGGTGCCGTACTTCCCGTTCGGCTGGGGAGGCACGCTCTTCGGTGCGTTCTTCGTCTTCTTCGCGTATATCGGGTTCGATGCGGTTTCGACCGCCGCCGAAGAGGCGAAGAATCCGCAACGCGATATGCCGATCGCTATCGTCGGCAGCCTCGCGATCTGCACGGTGCTCTATATCATCGTTGCGGCGATTTTGACGGGCATGGTGAAATACACGCATCTCAACGTCCCGCAGCCGGTCGCATTCGCCGTCGAACAGGTCGGCCTGCCGGGCTGGATGAGCCTCGTCATCTCCATCGGCGCGATCGCCGGCCTCACCACCGTCCTACTCGTTATGATGTACGGGCAGACGCGCGTCTTCTTCGCGATGTCGCGCGACGGTTTGCTGCCCGCGGTCTTCTCGAAGGTCCACCCCACGTTGCGAACCCCGGCGACCTCGACGGCGATGTTCACCGTGTTCATCGCGCTCATCGCAGCGTTCACGCCGATCTCGGTCGTCGGCTCGCTGACGAACATGGGAACGCTGGCGGCCTTCGTCTTGGTCTCGATCTCGGTTCCGATTCTCCGCAAGCTCTACCCCGAAGCGAAGGGCTTTTCGGTTCCGTTCGGTCCCTATATCGTGCCGATTACCTCCGCCGTTCTTGCGACGCTGCTCTTGCTGGCACCGTTCGTCGATACGACGGTTCCGCGCATTCTCGGGCTCCCGTTGCCGTGGTTCGGCTTCGTCGTCTGGCTCATCATTGGGCTGGGAGTCTATTTCCTCTACGGGCGCTCGCACAGCCACGTCGGCATCAACGAGGCGTCGACGCCGAACGCCTAACGAACGCTTTGCTTTCGTGCGCGCCGGGTTACACGCTCTCGGCGCGCACGAAAATCAGCGTCACCCGTTCGTCGCGGTCGCATCCGCGAAGTTCCTCGTCCAACATTGCGACGATGCGTTCCGAATCGGCAAAGCCGCGAAACTCCGAGATTCGTCCGCGACGTAGGAGGTAGAGATCGGGCAAACGCCGCCCGACATCGCCGAAGCGCGCCAGCATCTCAATTCCTTCGTTCGCGTACCGCTCGACCTCGACGACGCGAGCGCGCACCAGACGAGCGAACGGCGTCGCGAGCCGCACGACGCCGCCGGCATCGATGACGCGAAGATTTTCTCCGTGTCGGAAACCGAAAAGCTCCGCCCCGAGATCGACCGTATCGAGCGCATCGGTCGAAACTCCGAGGCTCGTCGCAGCGATCCGCGCACGCTCTGTATCGCCGACGCGAGCGCGCGCTGCGACCGCGCCGCCGACCGCGCCGCCCGCCGTTGCAAGAACGCGATTGCGAATCGGGTCGATCGCAATATCGACCTCGATACTCGCCGGGTCGGCTCCACTTGCCACGGCCCGATCGCTCACCTCGCGGCGCAGGCGCGCGAGCTGTTCGACGCTGGGATCGACGATCTGTCGTTCGATGCTATCGCGCACCAACGCGAGCGCTACGCCGACCGGCGAGATCACTTCGTGATCGCGCGCGATCCGAAAGCGAAGATTCATCGAGCGCGCGAGAAACGGAACGATCGCGCGCGCCGCGCCTCCTCCGCCGACTAGTTCGAGAAGATGCGGATCGAGGCCGTACTCGGCAACGAGCGCGCGCACCGTTGGGGCCACGCATTCGGTCGCGCGCTCGAGGATAGCGCGCGCGAGTCGCTCGGGCTGCATGCCGTGCGCGGCGGCCGCAAGGCCGAACGCCGCGTGCAAAGCGGCATCGTTCCCGCGTCCGAAGGCGCTTTCGGGAATCTCGCCGAGATAGTTCGCCGCACAGCTCGGCGTCAGTGCGATATCGTTCCCGTTCGGCGTGCGTAGCGCGAGAAACTCATCCTCGGCAACGCGTGCGTCGCGCAGATCGTCGAGGCTGCAGAATGCCGCGTATCGATAGCCGGCGATATGCGCGCTGCGCGGGCCGACGGACTCGACGCCGGCTGCATTCATCCGCACCAAACTACCGCCGGCGATGCCGAGCGTTCGCACGTCGAGCGTTTGCAGCAAAAGGCGATGCGTACCGATGCGCCCCGGGCGCATCTGCGCGCGCCCGTTTCGAATGACCGAACAGTCGGAGCTGGTCCCGCCAACCTCGATGAATATCGCGTCGGTGACGTTTTCGTGAAGGAGCGCTCCGGCAATGCCCGCCGCCGGCCCCGATAGTAGCGTCGCGAGCGGGCGCCGTTCGATCTCTTCGATCGCCATCACGCCGCCGTCGCTGCGCATCACCATCAACGGGGCGCGAATTCCGGCTGTCGTCACCGCCTCCGCCGTGCTGCGCGCCGCTCGCAGCATCCGCGGCAGTAACGCGGCGTTATAGGCCGCCGTGCGCGTGCGCGCGCGCAAACCGTAGAGCGAGCTGGCATCGCTTCCGGTGGTCGCGGGAAGTGCGAATTCGCGGGCGATCTCGGCTGCGCGCCTCTCCCCGCCGCGACGATCGACGCCGAAGGCGCGCGTAACGGCAAGCGCCTCGATTCCGCATTCGCGTTGCAGAAACTCGATGCGATCCCGCTGCGCTCTCTCGTCGCGAGCGTCGGCAAAGGCCGTTGCGGGCGCAAACGCACGATCCCCCGCCGTAAGCGACGCGAGATACATCTGCATGCGGGCGAGCGCGCCGGCGCCGTCGAGCAAGCCGAGAATGCCGACCTGCGCGAGATCGCCTTCTAGTAACGCGTTCGTCGCCTGCGTCGTCGAGTGCGCGACGAATGCGATGCGCGCCGGGTCGATCCCGGTTGCAAGCAGACGTTCGATGCTTTCGCGAATGCCGCTCGCGACGCCGTCGGCGGCGTTATGGGTCGTCGGAACCTTGACGCGCGCGACGACCGCGCGTTCGCTGGGATCGAGCGCTACGGCATCGGTAAACGTACCGCCGACGTCGATGCCGACGCGGAGCGGCGTTAGCGTACCGATCGTGCTCGCATCGGCAAGCTCTCGGCGAGTTCGTCGTAGAGCATCACCATCGTTTCGATGCCGCCGAAGAATTGCTTGAGCGAGAATTTTTCGTTCGGCGCGTGAATGCGATCGTCGGGAAGTCCGACGCCGATCATTACTTGCGGTAAACCGTAGATTCGGTCGAAACTACCTACCGGCATGATCGAGCCGCCGGTGCCGATAAAGACCGGCTCTTTCCCGAAGCCGCGCTGCATCGCTTTGGAGGCAGCGGCGACCGCCGGGTGGTCGCGACCGATCAGCACCGCGCGCGCCGTTCCTTCATCTTCCACATGGACGCGCACGCCTGCCGGCGCGCGTCCGAGCAAGTGTCGCTTGACGGCATCGCGTACGGCGAGTGGATCTTGCGCGCCGACGAGACGCGCCGAAAGTTTTGCGCAAGCAAACGATGGTATCACGGTTTTATGCCCCGGCCCTTGGTAGCCGCCCCAAATGCCGTTGCACTCCAGCGTCGGGCGATACCACATGCGTGCGAGCGGATGGACGCCGCGCTCGCCCCACAATTGCGGAACCCCGAGTTCGGCCGCCGACGCGTTCTCATCGTAAACAAGCGCGCGTATTTGAATCTCCATCGTTTCATCGATCGTCGGGGCGCCGTCGTAGAATCCCGGCACGAGCACCCGCGCATGCTCGTCTTTGAGCGATGCAATCAACATCGACAACGCCTCGATCGGATTACGTACGAGCCCGCCGAAATACCCCGAGTGTAGATCTTCGCTCGGTCCGGTCACCCGCACGTCCCAATGAACGAGACCGCGCACCGAAGTCGTCAGGGCCGGGGTATCCGCATCGTAGACGGCGGTATCGGAGATAATCGCGAGATCTGCTTGAAAGAGCTCGTGATAACGCGCGAGTGCTCGTTCGAAGTTCGGCGAGCCCACCTCTTCCTCGCCCTCGACGAGCACGATGACGTTGAGCGGCAGGTCCCCACGCACTTGAAGGTGCGCTTCGAGCGCGGCGAGATGCATGAGCACCTGTCCTTTATCATCGACCGCACCGCGCCCGTAGATATTTCCCTCGCGAACGGTGCCCTCGAACGGAGGCGAGAGCCAGAGTTCGAACGGTTCGGCGGGCTGAACGTCGTAGTGGCCGTAAATGAGCACGGTGGGTTTCGCGGGATCGTGCCCGTAGCGCCCGTACGCGAACGGCGCTCCATCGGTCTTCAATAATTCCGCCTGAAAGCCGATCCCGCGCATACGCTCCACAAGGAGCGTCGCGCAGCGCTCCATATCGCTGCGATACTGAGGGTTTGCTGAGACCGACGGGATCGCGATCAGCGCTTTTAACTCGTCAAGGTAACGTTCGTGCGATCTCCGTACGTATGCGAGCACGTCCTCATCTCGATCGATCATCTGCGGGTTATTCGCGCAACCGCGCTTCTACCTCTTTTGGAAAAATAGGCCGGGTAAGCCGAATCTGCTGCGTGAGCTTCCCGACGCGGACTTGGAACGAGTGCGCCTTACCGTCGTACGAACGCGCCTCGGACTGAAAGGTGCCGTAATCCCACCACCAGCGGCCGTCGATCTTATCGACGATCTCGCCGCTACGCATTCCCGCCGCCCACGCCGGGCCACCAGCGCGCACGTAGACGCGCATATAACCATCGACGGTTTTAAAAAGTGCGAAATAATAGGTCGGCAGCAAATTTTGCGGTAACGAGAGCCCGTGCACGAATAACACATGCGCGCGAACGGGGTGACGCGCGCGCCACGCGAGAAGGCGACGCGCGCCTTGGAGCGCCAAACGTTGCACGAGCGCTCCATCGAGACGACGGCGAACGGCGCTATCGTGCCACTCGCGCACGATCCAGCCGCCGCAATCTTCGAGGCGCAAGCCGATATCGAGATTGGTTCCCTCCAACAACGTAAATCGTCGCTGCCGAACGTACACGTATGCCGCGTACGGCTTTGCCGCGCAGTCGCGGAGATCGGGAGTTGCGTGTCGGCGCGCTACGTGAAAACCGCCCCCTGCGAGTTGCGCGGCGACGGTCGCCGCGGCGATGCGGCCGAACGGCGTTCCATCGTCGTCGACGACGATATGCTTTGCCGCCGTTCTCGGCGCGAGGAGCCCGGGCGGGAACGGCGCGTTTGAAAGCGGCGCCGCGCCGGCAACGTGCATATTCACTGCAAGCAGCGCGGCGAGCACCGCTACTGCATATTGATAGGGCAGCGTCGCGAGCATCATCCGTTCGGTGCGATCGCCGGTCTGATTGGCGACCCATACGTTCGCCGTATTCGTAGGATCGCAGACGTTCTGCACCGCCACGAGCGCCATCACGCCGGCGACGAGCAGCACCGGCGAAATGGCATGGGCGCCGATCAGCGCTGCAAAAAACGCGATGCCGACGCCGAAGGGATTGAGCGGGCCGCGATAGAGGACGAGCGGGCTCAGCAATCCGAAGACGAGAACGAACGCCGTGGGGTGCGCGATCCAATTACCTGCGACGGGAGCGAGCGCGGCCTGCATTGCCGGCTCTTTCACGGCGACGAGCAGCATGCCGATTCCCATGAACAGTACGATAGCCGGAGCGACATCTTCGATACCGCGAATCGCAGCGCCGACGATGGTCTGCACGATAGCGCGCGGGCGAACGATCGCCGCGCCGAGCACCGCCGCAACCGAGAACGCCGATATCGCATCGAAATGGAAGAAAAAATAGAGCGGCATCGGTAAGAGCGGCACCAGCATCGCGACCGCCGGAATTTTTGTCGCGCCGTTCCCTTCGACGTCGAGCACCGTCGCATCGCTATCCGTGCGCGGCTCGCGCCAGGTCGCGTAGTTGCGCTCGCGGGAGAACCCGACAATCGCAAAGGCGACGAGCGCGACGGCATCGACGGCGGCGAGCGCAAGAGCAAAGGGCAACAAGCGCGCTTCGGTGACCCCGAAAAACGTCGTGTAAAACGTCCAGTTCGCAATATTAAACGTAAAGCCGAGCGCGAACGCCATGAGAAACAACGGCCCGGTGAGGCGCCGCGGCACGCCGACGGCGAGCATCGTCGGAAGCACGATCGAGCCTACCATAACGATCGCGCCGAGCCCGGAGAGCGAGATGAAAAGCACTGCGGTGATCGCACAGAGCACGAGCGCGAAGAGCAGCGGATTCTCTCCGCCGTACTCGGCGGCGAGGTTGACGATGCTGCGCGCGATACCGGTGTCGATGGTGACGCGGCCGAGGAGAGCGCCGAATATCACGGCGGCATACGCAGGTGCGAGAACCGTTACTCCGCCGGAAAAAACGGCTCCTAGGTGTGCCGCGGGAACGCCTGCCGCAACGCAGAGCGCCAATGCCATCAATGGAATCGCCAACAGCGCAGGAAGAAGTCGCCGCACCATCAGTGCGGCGCAGATCGCGAAAATCGCGAGCATTAGGAGCGCGCTCACGGAATATGGAGGACTGTATCGAGCGGCGGCAAGGTTCCCTTCGCGATAAAGTCGTTATAGGTCGCCCGTTGCATGAGGTCGGCGCGACGGATCGCCCGCTGCGCCGCCATGTGATAGCGCTCGAGATTCGATGCAAGGTGCCCGGGACGACTCTCGTTTTTCCAGGCACGTGCGTAGAGCGGGGCGAGCCCTTCGTACCAGTCGCGCAATTCCCAGAACCAGTACTTACACCACAGGAGATCCCGGAAGGACGGGCCGTTTTTTTCGCCGATGTGCGCCCGCGCGTCGCGATAGTAATACCGAACTTCGTATGCTATTTGATAGGCTCGTGCGAGGACGTCGATCCGCCGCGCCGCAACGAATTCCGCGAATGCGGCGCCGCGATGCGCCGGAGGAGTATGCGTCAGCAGGTGCTTTTCGACGCGCTCGGCTTCCAGCCGAACCGCAGAGAGATCGACGTCCTTCATGGCGGCTTGATTCTCCGGACGGAACGGGTCGCTCCAAAAGAGCCGATCGGTCCATTCGTGCGGCGATGCGTCCAAGCGATGCACCGCATCGGCCAGGTCGGCGATATCGCGCGAATAGCGAGGATCGTCGCTTCCGAAGAACGCATGCGGAAACGCACGAGCGAAGACGCGGGGCGACAGGTCGCGGGCATCCCACGCATCGGCGGCGGCATAGAGCACCGGATACCAGGTGGTCGCGTAGAGCGTCTCGCCGTCGTCGTGCCACACGGTTTGGAATAGGCCGAGCACGTGGGCCGCTTTCCCTTCGTCGATAAAGCGCCGCTCGTTCGGGATCGCGGTGTCGAGATCCGGGAAAATTTCGCTCCAATTATTCGCTCCCGGTGCGACCATTTGCTGAAATCCGTCTTTCGCGACGAGATCGATGTACTTGGTAAACGAACGGTCGTTGCCGTAGTGCCAGTTAATCAGGACGACGTTACGCGGCAGCAGCGGCGCGATTGCAGGATCGGCTTCTACTCCATCGTCCCACAACATCGTGCGCGCACCCGACGGAGCGATCGTCGCTGCAAGTGCGTCGATATGGTCGGCATAGACGCGTGCCTTACCGAGTTTTTTAACCATCGCGGCGCTCTGCCCGTCGCCGAGCATCGCCGTTTCGTCCGAGCCGATATGGAAAAACGGCGGGTGGGGAACGACCGCGAGTTCTTGACGGACGAGGCGTTCGGCGTAAGCGAGCCCGGCCGGGTTTGCCGGCGATAACAAAAAGCCGTGCGGCAATTCGGCCATCGCCGCATAACGTTCGTATTTCAACGTGTTATGCATGTGGGCGAAGGTCTGCTGCTCCGGAATAAACGCAACGTGAAAACGTGCCGCATACCGCGCGAGTTCGCCTAGTTGCTTGGGGGTAATCCCATCGAGCGGTGCCGGTAACGGGTCGGTTGGGCTGACGAACGTGTTTTCCATGTACGGCGAGTAGCCGTTCATCTTAAAGGCGGCAATCGTTCGGATCCGTCGGCGAAAATACCGCATCGTGGGCAACGGTCCGCGCGATACGTCGTCGGAAAGAATCCGCCATTGCAATGCGGGAGCATCAACGACGCGCACGCACGGCACCACCGCGCGTTTGTCCCGGACGCTCGTTAATTGAGCGAGCGTCGTCATCGCGTAGAAAGCACCGGCGGCATCCCCGGCGACGATATGCGCGCGGCCGTCGCCGACGGTGAGCCTGTAGGCCTGCGCGGGCAACGGCGCATGGCTAAACCGTATCGCGGGTCGCTTCGAGAGCTGCAGCGGCCCGAGCCCGAGGTGCGCGCGCCGACGGTTCAGGATCTCGAGCCCACCGCGGTCGGCGGATGCCGAGATACTCTCCGGGGCCCGGTCGGAGCGGCATCGTATCGCGACGATACTGCGCGGTCGAGGTAAGAGAAACGGCGACGGCGGCGTTTGGCCAAGGGCGTTGCCCGTGGCAACGAGCGCGAGCGCGAGGGTACCGATTGCGCGGAGCATGCCCCGGCGGTTATCGGCAACGGGGGGCTTTCCTTTCAAAAACAAGCAGGCGAGCAGGTGCCTCCCGGTGCGAAAGCGGAAGGTTCGCCTACTAATAAATCTTGCGTTCGGAGGATCTCGCCCGTGAAACGACTCGCCCTGCTGCTGGTCGCTCTCTCGTTCATCTCCGTTCGGCCGGTCGGAGCTGCGACGATCAATCAGTTGCAAAACCTCCGTGGCAGCGTCTCCTATCAGCGCGGCGCCGGAAAGCCGCAGGCATTGCCGCAGCGAACTGCCGTAGCGCTCACCGATAACGACTACGCACTCACCGGCGCGGGAAACTCGCTCGCCGGAATCACCTTGCCGGATAGTTCGCGCATCGAGATGGCCTCCGACACGCGCGTTCGACTCTCGTATTTCCGGCAATCGCGGATCGCACACGCGAAATTTCTCGTCTATCAAGGCAAGGTCCGCTTCCGAATCGAGCACCCGCAGGGCGCGCGTGCCGATTACATATTCCAGACGCCGAGCGCGCAGATGGCGGTCCGTGGCACCTTTGGCGACTTCCTTGTCTCGCCGACGCAACTGATCGTGAACGTTTATTCGGTCAGCAATCCGAAGTTGCCGGTGGAAGTCACTTTCAAAAATGGGAAGAAAGTTTTTCTAGGTGCCGGACAGTCGCTGATCGCTACCTTCGCCGGGGCGCAAGCTACCGTCACCGTTGGTAACATCAGCCGAGAGTCGCTTTCGAATTTCTCGGAGTTCGCGACGCCCAAAGGCGTCCCGGGGATTCTGAGCAGCAGCGGCGTCGGCAGCGCCGCCGCCACCACCACGACCGCTGCGATCGTCGGCGGAACCGCTGCAACGGCGGCGGTCGCCGGATCGAAGGGCGGCAGTACGCCACCGAGCCCGACTCCAACCGCTCCTCCGACGCCGACCGTCGTGATTCCGATCGGTAGCCTGAATTGCCCGAGCCCGCCGCCGGGTGCTCCGGGAACCCCGAACGCCGCTCCAACGCCGTGCGGCTCGCAGCCCGTCGCGCCGCCGGGGCGCCCGCCTCTAAAGGGTGCCCTCGCAGTCGGAGCGCTCCTCGCCCTCGGCCTTTCCGGCCGCCGCATGAAGAACTGACGGCATGAAAATCCTGGCACTTGCGTTACTTGCGGCGATTCCGCTCGTCGCCGGCGCGCAAGGGGGAAAATTGCTTGAAAACAAGCACGGCCGCGTTTCCTATCAACGCGCCGGCGCGCCGGTCGTCGCGCTCGCAGAACGCGCCGCCGTCAATCTCAGCGATGGCGACGAAGCGATCACCGGTGCGCGTTCGTTAGGTGCGGTGACGCTTCCGGACAGCACCCAGATTCTCATCGGCGCCTCGACGCGCGTCCGCCTCGCTTTTTTCAACCAAGCCGAAGGAACGTCGGCAAAATTTATCGTTAAAGATGGGCGCATTCGTTTCGCCGTGCACCACCCTCACGGTGCGAAAGCGAATTATCTTTTTTCCACGCCAACCTCGCAGATCGCCGTCCGCGGAACGCAAGGCGATATTGAAGTCGACGGCAACGGTACGCTTCACCTCAATGTTTACGAACTCGGTAACCCCAACTTGCCGGTCATCGTCACTACATCCGCCGGGAAACGCTATCGGGTCGCGGCGGGGCAAGGGCTCGTCGCGCAGATCGTCAACGGAGTCGTCCAGGTCGAAGTCGGGAAACTTACGCAAGCGCTCGTCGATCGTTTTACCGGCGATTTCGGGCTGCCCTCAAACTGGAATCAGCTTAAAAATACGATCGTGCAAAAAGCCGCACAGCAGCTGCCGGCACCGCCGAGCCTCCCGATTCCGATTCCGCTGCCCCCGCGATAGCGTGCTACGAGCGCTATGAATGGGTTGATCGCGCTGTTGACGCTTTCGCTGTTGCTCGCAGCAGCGCTGGCGTTCTATGCCGTTACCATTTTGCGGCGCTATCTTGCCGAACGCGACGAACATCGGCGGGTTCGGGCGCTCTTCACTCGCTACGTCCCTCCTCCCGTCGTCGACGAATTGCTCGCGCGAAAAGATCCACGGCTTTTTGAAGCGCGTCAATATTACGCAACGATTCTCTCGTGTCGCATCCGCAATTTCGCATTGCTTGCAGAAGAGCTGAGCGCAGAAGAAACGCTCGCGTATCTCAACGAATTTTATGCCGTCGTGGGAAAAGCAATCCAACGTCATCGCGGTATCATCGAGAGCCTTCGCGGAGAAACGGTGACCGCCGTTTTCGGCGTGTTGGTCGAAGAGCACTTTCAGGAAGAGCGCGCGCTGCGCGCCGCTCTCGATATCGCGCGGATGATGAAGGCGATGGAAGGGCAATGGAGTTCCCAAGGGCGCAAGGTATTGCACGTCGGCATCGGCGTGAACTCGGGAACGATCGTCGCAGGCGACACCGGTTACCAGCAACGGCGAGAATTCGCCATCGTCGGCAACCCGGCGCAAGTGGCCGCGCGGCTCGAAGGAGCGTCGGAGGAACTCAATGCCGGCATTCTTGCCTCAGAGGCGACCTTCGATGTGGTGCGCGAGCTCTTCGTCGGCGTCCCTGCCAGTTCGCTCCCGCTTCGGGGCCTCAAACGTCTGCACTCCGCCTACGTCATTCGCGGCCTCACCCGTCGCGCCGCAAGCGAAGCGGCGATCTCCTTACCGAAGCGCGAAAACGTCGCGCGAACGGTCTTACGCGAAGACGAACCGACGACGCTCTACGAAGCCGCAGAGTCCCCGAGCGCAGCGAAGGTTGACGAGCGCGTTTCCTCCAACGCTTCGGGCCGCTCGGAGCACGTCGTTGCGCCGACGCGGCTGCGAGCCGAGCCGGTCCGCTTTTCGCAGCTCGACGACGACCGAGCGGTGCTCCCCGACCCTCCGCTTGTTACCGGCACGTACGAAGACGACCAGGGGCCGCCGATTCAGCTTCCACCCTAGGAGCCGGTCGGAGTGCAGCGCACATCTACACGGACCTTCCGTGCGTTGATGTAGATGCGGGTAGAGCTCCGCAAGGCCGCGAATATCGCCGACGTGAGCGACGATGCCGAACGCCTGATGGAACGGGTGCGAGCGCGGGATGCAGTTGCCTTCGAACAGCTCTACGACGAACATCATCGTATCGTCTGGTCGATTGCGATGCGAGTCCTGGGGGAACGCGAAGCGGCGGAAGACGTGACGCAAGCAGTATTCATGAAACTTTGGAATGCACCGGATCGCTTTGTCGGCGGAAACTTTCCCGGCTGGCTCGCTCGCGTCACCCGTAACCGCGCGCTTGACGCCTTGCGCTCGCGCTCGCTACGAAGCGCCGAGGAACTTCCTGCAACGCTCCCCGAGGACGAACGGCTCGAGGAGCTCGCGTTTGCGAGACTCGATGCCGGCCTCGTGCGGCGCGCGCTTGCAACTCTGCCCGACGAACAACGGAACGCGATCGAGTTGGGCTTCTTCGGTGGGCTCACCCACGAGGCGATCGCCGCGCGTACCGGCGACCCACTCGGCACGGTCAAGACGCGTATCCGTTCGGGGTTGCGCAAACTCCGCGCTACACTCGATGGGAAGATCGAACGATGATCGAGCACGAAGCCTTTCTCGACGATGCTGCGGCCCTCGCACTAGGAACGCTCTCCCCTGCGGAGGCCGAGCGAGTTCGCACCCATATCGAAAGCTGCGAAGCGTGTCGCGCCGAGTACCGAGCGTTGGCGCCACTCGTCGCTGCGATAGCAACCCCCGAAGCAGATCTCGCGGCACCAAGCCCGCTCTTGCGCGAACGTATCATGGCGCAGGTCGCTCCAGGAGCAAAAGTTCGCTCGCTCCCGCGCAGTACGCTCACCCCCGCCTGGCCGCTCTATCTCGTTACTGCGGCATCGTTTGTCGCCGCGCTGATTTCGACGTTTAACCTCGCGACGACGCGCGAAAACATGAGCCAGATGAAGACGCAGGTCGTCGCACTTCAACATCGCGTCGACTCACTGACGCATTCATTGCAAAATGCGCAGATGGCAGCAATCGATCTCACCAGCGCCGACGCAACGAGACTGCCTGTCCACCACGGTGAGATCGTGATGCGACATGGACGGATGTACCTCGCGATGCACGATATGCCGATGCCTCCGCGCGGCCACGTGTATCAGGCGTGGGTAATGCCGCGAGGCGGCAAAAAAATCGAACCGTCCTCAACGTTCATGCCCGACCGCGATGGGGTTGCGGTCGTACCGATCGCCGAGCATAACGCCGGTTCGATGACCGAAGTCGCAGTCAGCGTGGAACCTGTCGGCGGGAGCAAACAGCCGACGACAAAACCGATGTTCGTCGCCTCGCTCGAGTGATACGCGTCGCTCCGCTCTTAGCCGAGCGCACTGCCGAAGCACGCGCACTCGTAGAGCGCGATCCCTACCTTAACGTCTATTTGAGCTACATCCTCGAACGCGATGCGCTCTCGCGGCGCTCCCTCGTGGGAGCGTTCGAAGAGAAACGCCTGATCGGGCTCGCATACCTCGGGCGACAGATCGTCCTCGCAGGCGAAGGCGCGGGCGCCCAGGGATTCGCAGCATACGCAGCGGGTATGCCGCACCCGAAAGCGATCACCGCTCCGGCGAACCTCGTCGAACTTTTCTGGGAGCGACGCCCGGATTGGCACCGCGCCGCGCGATTGATTCGCGAACGTCAGCCCGTGATGGCCGTCGATCCGCGCACCCTAATCGTACGCGCGAACCCGCGGGTTCGCGTACGTCGCGCGACGCTCGCCGATTTAAAAACCGTAACGGAAAACTCCGCGGAGATGATCGCTAACGAACTCGAGAGCGATCCCCGCAAGCACGGCCGTGAATTTACCGCCAACATCGCTTCGATGATCGAGAGCGACCTGTGGTGGATCGGCGAATACAACGAAACTTCCGCCTTCTTCTGCCACGTCGGTTCCTGGTCGGCGCATACCGCGCAAATGCAGGGGATATGGACCGTTCCGGATCTCCGTGGAAAGGGAATCGCCGCCGCCGCGTTCTCCGCGATTTCGGCACGATTGCTGGAGATCGTGCCGAGTCTTTCGCTCTACGTTAACGATTTTAACCATGCCGCGATCGCGCTCTACCGCAGCCTCGGGTATCGCGAGGTTGGAGAGTTTCGCACGATTCTCTTCTAGCCGAAGCGTTGTCACGCCGAGTAGCTCGTTGTCACGCCGAGTAGGTTGCGCAGCAACCGTATCGAGGCGCGCCCGTTGTCACGCCGAGTAGGTTGCGAAGCAACCGTATCGAGGTGCGCCCGTTGTCACGCCGAGTAGGTTGCGAAGCAACCGTATCGAGGCGCGCCCGTTGTCACGCCGAGTAGGTTGCGAAGCAACCGTATCGAGGCGCGCCCGTTGTCACGCCGAGTAGGTTGCGAAACAACCGTATCGAGGCGCGCCCGTTGTCACGCCGAGTAGGTTGCGCAGCAACCGTATCGAGGTGCCGAAAAGGTCCCTCGATACGCTGCCTTCGGCAGCTACTCGGGATGACAGTGCATCGCATCGAGGTGCCGAAAAGGTCCCTCGATACGCTGCCTTCGGCAGCTACTCGGGATGACGGTGCATCGCATCGAGGTGCCGAAAAGGTCCCTCGATACGCTGCCTTCGGCAGCTACTCGGGATGACAGTGCATCGCATCGAGGTGCCGAAAAGGTCCCTCGATACGCTGCCTTCGGCAGCTACTCGGAATGACAGTGCATCGCATCGAGGCGCCGAAAAGGTCCCTCGATACGCTGCCTTCGGCAGCTACTCGGGATGACAGTGCATCGCATCGAGGTGCCGAAAAGGTCCCTCGATACGCCGCCTTCGGCGGCTTCCATGAGAAGGCCGGTGTTGTCAAGAGTTTTCTACGTCGTGCTCCCTACATATTTCGTTCTGAGTCTCCATTCGTGAACATCCGTTCTAACGTCGTCGAAAAT
>JAJZED010000014.1 GCA_021805775.1 bacterium
TACATCGCCATCTGGTACAATCGTTTACGGACCCACTCGGCGCTCGGTTATCTGAGCCCCGAACGATACGAGTCGCAGCTGCCGATTGCAGTATAGTCACATGTCCGGAAAATCGGTACAGGCTCATATTGTATCGTGAAATCATGCCTTGGTAGGTTGGGTGGTTGCGACCAAACGCCGAATGAAATCAAACGGCGGTTGGTCCGGCCGGTACTGTGCGTCGCAAATGCACGCGTTGACGTGGAGAACGTCGCCGACTTTCTCGGCTCCGTACGCTTCGTAAATGTGGCCGAACATGTGGAGACGCAAGTTCGGAAGTTTCGCGATGCGGTCTTTGATCGCGACGCACCCCGCGCGCTTTCTGCGCGATGTCTACGTCAACCTCGGCACCGTTGTCGCGTCGGAATGTCCACCTGGTCGCAACGCCTACTGAATAGTCGCATTGGCTTATGGAGAATCGCGTCGCCTTCTGGATCTGACACCGGCTCTACAGCGGCATTTTAAGACGCTCCGCTAACTTATCTGCTTGATCCCGGAACTTCGTCGGATTCGTCTCGGCCAGTTTCCGAAGGTTTTGCAGTTTCCAACGGATGGCGGGCATTTGCTCCAGATGCTCGATATCAAGTAAGGACCAATCCGGTTCGGCGTTGGCGATAGAAAGCAAAAAGCGTCGTTCCTGTTGTGTCAGATTTTCGTGGATCTCCGCGATCATGCGCTCACGAGCCGACAACAGTTCCGCTAACTCAACCTGTTCCGCGGTCATCCCTCGGAACGTTCGCTCATACTCCGGCGCGATGTCTTTTATGTTTGGGAAAAGTACTTCATGAATGGGGCGATTGTGGCTGGCTAGGTACACCACAAAGCTACGCCGGATACCGGGCGTGATGCCCTCGTGAGCGAAGAGTTGCATCACGTCGAACAGATCGCGCGGATGCTGGCGGTCCATCGCGGCGACAAGCTTTCCACCGTAGACGTCTTCCAACGATAGGATCGGTAGTTCCAGATCGGCAAGCAGCGCTTCTTTCGCCCTGGGAGTGAGCGTGGCGGTCTGCACCGGATGAACGGCCCCCCGCATTATGTAGTTTACTTCGATCTTCACCTCGATCTTGTCGCGTCGCACAAAAAGCTTCGTTTCGCCGGTATCATTGGCGGTGCCGACGCTCACTTGGAAGCCTCGCGCCTCAAGGCGATGGCGTGCGTTTCCGATTGCCGTATTGATGGATGCAAGGGCCTCATCGCGAGAGGGACGATGATTGATGAAGACAAGATCTAAGTCAACCGAAAGGCGCGGCATGTCGCGGAGGAAGAGGTTAATCGCCGTTCCCCCTTTCAAAGCGAAGATGCCCTCTTCGAAAACGAAAGGCGCCACTCGCGTCATTAGCCGGGCCGTGTCGAGATACAACTGATTCATGGTTTAAGCACGAGCAAACCGTCCTTGGATTGCGACACCCAGGAACGATCGCTACCGGTGGGTAGTTTTTTCGCGTCCAGCTTTGAAACCCAAGGAAGGTTGAGCTCGTGCCCGAGTTTCACGCAGAGACGAACCGTTTTTACGCTTTTGCAGCGCATTAATAACTCGTTGAGCGCGTCGGCGCGCATTGCGTAGGTGCTCTCGATGATTTCACTCGCCTCGGGCAGTGGTTGGCGAACCCCGACTTCGCTAAGTAGTTCCAGCAAGGCGCGTTCGGGCGTGGAAACGAGCGGTGCGTTGTCGCGGCTCTCGTAGTGGTCGACCTTTAGCGGCTTGCCAGGCTGTTCATCGAAGAGCCGCTTGCGGTGGTATTCGCCCGGAAATCGGGAGAGGAACCAGCTGGGCAAACGAGCGTCCTCCCATCCGTACAAATAGACGGTGCTCCGTTGTAGGACGTAGTGGCGAAAGCCGTACCATTCCAACGCCGTCTTGCCGCCGACGTGGAACCCCTCGATTTTGCGCTGCAGCAAGTTGAGGCTGGGGTATAGCGCCAAGGGATCGCCGGGGCGGCAATACACGCCGCGCGCTAGTCGGGTCAGCCAGCCCGAGCGTGCATAGTGGACAGCCAAGTCCGCCGATATTCCCAGGTCGGCTAGATCTGCCGAGCTCAGGGGGGTGCCCGCCGGAAGTTGGGCATAGAGCTGTTTTAGTTTGCCGGGTTTAGTGGTAGCCACACTACGATTATATGACGTATTCCAAAGATTGTCCATTTGGTTTTATTGTGATAGTCGTAGCCTAGCTACGACTTGTGAGCCCCGTATCGATTCCGGGCATATGGATTCGATCGGCGCCTTGACGTCGGTGAACCGCCGAGAGACTTTCCTCTCGGCGGAAAGAGCTGCTCGCAGCGGTGCAGGGTTACCGTCGGGCGAATAGGGGCTTGCAGTGATTCACGAGTCAACGGGTGTCGATTGGTCCCAGCTACAGCCCGGGAGCCTTCTCCTTGGGGTCGACGCGCATGCGCCGGTCGAGGTGATCGCATCCTCGCCCGTCCCCGGCACGAACTCCTATAACGTCGTTTATCGTCGCGGCGACGGCACCACGGCGATTTTCGTCGTCGACGACAAGACGCAGAACGTCTCGCTGCTCGACAGTGACCGGCGCTGGACGTTTGATGCCGACCCGGCGCTGTTCCGTCTCGTCACCGAAGCGCAGCGCATCCGGCTCGCTCACCTTTTTGATCCGCTACTTGCGGTGCACACGTCCCTAGTCGAGCCGCTGCCGCACCAGATTACGGCCGTCTATCACGAGTTGCTCACGCGTCAACCGCTCCGCTTCATCCTGGCCGACGACCCGGGCGCCGGCAAGACGATCATGACAGGCCTCTTCATTCGCGAACTTATGGCGCGTGGTGATCTCCAGCGTTGTCTGATCGTTGCTCCCTGTTCGCTCGTCGCAGTCCATGTCCCGTGGGGAATTGAGCAAGGCCGCTTTACGACGAGTGAAAATCAGCTCTACGTGAGTGCGGGTTTTCTCCAGACGCGCTACGGAACGCCGATTTATTTAGCGTTCGAACGCAACACATTCAGCAATCCGCCATGGTACCTTAAAGCCGCGCGACCGGACATGGCGGCTGCCGAGCTGCCGATTCCGCCAGATTTCCCCGCTTCGCCAAAGGTACCCGTCGGTGCGGAGATCATCATGGCGCACGACCATATTCTCGGCGAGAACGCGAATCGGGTCGCGTTTCTTCGAAACACTCCCGCCGTAGCACAGGTATGCGCGATCGCTGGCGCTATCCAATGGTCGATCAATCGGGGACTTCAACTTCCGCACTGGTATTTTGGGAGGATGAACTATGTCGTACCGGTGTATTTGCAGAGCCTAGAGGATATCACGCAGATGCCGGACCTTGTTGCGCCGGTGCAAGCCAACCCTAACTCGTTGCTGGTCAGAACGGTGCTCGTTCCACACATGATCTATGCAAATTGTCGCGTGGCGGTAGAACGACAAAATCGCTTGCCGCCGTGGCTGCTCGACACATGGGGACAGCACGCCGATATTGAACAAGTCGAAAGCGAGATGTCCGTTCCGACGTGAGGGAAAATCTACAGGCTTAAACTTACACCCCCGCCAAGCGACAAAGGGTGAATCCAAGAAATGCTCGACCTTACTAACCACAAAACTGCATTCAACTCCGTCGGTTGGTTCATTCCGGCGTTCGTGCAGGTCGGGTATCTTTGCGAAATTGAGCAAGCGATATCAAAAGGCGCCATCACTGACCAGAAGCATCTCGAGTCGGCGCTGGCACCGCTCTATTTACCTGAACACGTCGCAGCGATGGTTTGCGAGCGGTATCCTCTCGATCCGTTCGTGCGAGAATATAAAGCCATCATCGGCGAATCAGTTGAAGCGCATTTCCTGGGACTCGGCCACGCCGCCATAGCCGCGCTCGTGCCGGTGGTCGAAGGCGTGGCGCGCAAACTGCTTGCTAGCCGCTTGCTGCATGAAGAAGACGTCAAAAAAGTATTTGCGACACTTGCAGCCGATTGCGCTGCCGAAGTCATCCAGAAGAATATTGGAGCCGTGAATGAGTTGCTGAATATGTTCGATTCGTTCAAGGTGTTTGCCGAAAAATACCTATACGTGCGTTCCGAAAAGTATGTTCTCTCGGACAATACAAATCGCCACGGAATCTTGCACGGGGCGTTCACGGATGCCGAATATGGAGATCCGATCGGATTTTACAAAATTTTGGGCGCCCTTGATTTTCTTTGTTTGGTGGCGGAACTGCGTGCGCCCATATCGTGTTTTGCGCCCGGCCCGACCGAGCGCTCACAGCGCCTTGCCACATATTACCGCACCTTGATGGCGCAAGGCCAACGGCGGCCCGCCATATAGCGTTCAACAGGTAAAACCAATACGTCCCCCGGAACCGCCCGCTGAGCGGGCGAAGTCCGGGACCGAGTTCGCCACCGAAGACTCGCCTGGCGCACACAGGGAAATCTAAATGAGCAAGAAGCGCGCGAAAAAATCATCAACCAAGAAGCCAGATTCTGAGGAGAAACCCTGGTCCGAGGGTAAATGGAAAATCGTATTCGGCAATCTAGCTAGGGGCCGCGGCAATCCCGGAAAGGTTGAGTCCATCTTCGACGTTGTCGGCGAAAAACTGCCGAAAGAGGCGCTCGGCTACGTCGAGGATCTTGTCGTGCGTCGGTTCAATTCTCGGGAAGGCGTGTATTTCGCGCACGATTCAGTCGGCTGCGCTCGCTAAGCGGGGCGCGGGCGCGGTCGCGTCTTCATCCGGCTCCGAAGTCATTTCAAAGCCCATCCAGACGAGTTGCACTTCTTCTCGTTCTACCTGATCAAGAGTAAAAAGCACGAGCGCGAAATCGAGACCGTCCTCATTCGGGTCGCCAGCCACCTACTCATGTTCAATCGGCGAAAGAAGCGAGATGATATCGAACCGGGCGACGTCCGCGAGCGGCACCTCGTATTTCGAACGTCAGCGGAAGAAGGGCAGGCGAAGGACGGTGCGACGCAAGCGGCGGACAAGATAGAGTGCACGAGGGTGATCGCCATCGATCTCGCATTTCAATTTGCCCCCTGGGCTGCGACCCCGCTTGAAGTGATCGCTGCGGTTGCCGCCTAGCAATCCTTCCGGTACCGCAACAAAAGGGCGCCACCGGACCGGTGGCACCGTGATTTCGGCATACGCCATGTCGTCACCGAGACATATTTTCGGTTACCGCTGGTTGTTGCAGCGTCGTGGGGCCGATTTGCTCCCCGGGACGACGATGAGCCCCGCCTGCGCCGCCACAGGCACTTCGAACTGCGGGAGCGATTAGCGCGCTATCTACGAAAACAAATCGCTCGGCCTGCCGCTACAGCGAAGCCGAGCCTGGGCGTGTACGACTACTTGCGCTACACACGGGCGGAGCGAAGTCTCACGACGGCGAAGGGCAAGATATTGCGGTTCGATTAAGGAGGGTACCTTGGCAGAGAGCGTGGTGACGACGCCGGGCTTCGTTAGGGAACTCAAGAGTTTCGCTCAGCAGGAGCGGGACCTTATTTTGAAGGCTGTCAATATGCTCATGATAAACCCCGACGGCGGCGGTCTGAATCCTGAATATGTCAAGGCGAATCGGAACTACATGACGTTTCGCGCGACGCAGGGAATTCGCATCGTCGGCTGTCGTACGAAAGGATGCCTGCAACTAGTCGGCGTCGATCGGCATGATAACGCCTATAAGCGGGTGGCGGCGGGTTCTTTTGCTACCCCGAGTAACATTCCAGAGATGGCCGAGCGCCTCTCGGCCGACGCGCTCGATCCGAAGAGGCGCGCCATGCCGACGAGTGGCCCACTAGTCCATTTCTCCGATAACGAGCTCATTGCTAAATTCGCGATTCCGGAAGACTGGGTTGGAGCGGTGCGGTCGGTGAACGATGCAGAGAGCCTCTGGAGCATCGGGATCGCCAATGTGCTCCCGGAGGATAACTTCTTCGCGCTTCTTACGATCTTTCCGGAAGTCCCAGTGATCTCGACTGGCGACAAGCCGATTTTTCGGTTTCCAGACGAGGCGCTCGCAAAAGCGTTCGCTGACGGCGAGATCAAGGAATTACAATTCAACCTTCCGGCTGCATCATGGTCGATTATCGAGAGCACTCGTCGCGCGCCAATTCTGGTAAAAGGTGGGCCAGGTTCAGGGAAAACTCTCGTCGCGCTCTATCGCGCACTGCACGTCCTGGAAGACCGGGGCCTAGGCCTAGAGGTTGCTCCACGCGTGTTGTATGTAACGTACACAAATCAGTTGCGCGACGACGCGCGCAATAAGGTCGAACGTCTACGTGGGAAAATACCGGAAAACCTAGCGATCGAAACTTACGATCACTTCGCCGTGAGGTATGGCGCTAAAAAGGATCATCGCATTGAGTATGATGTTGCTAATCTCCTTCCATACGTGTTGACGGCCGCAAAAGGAACATCTATGGATACAAGCTTCGCGCAGTCGGAAATTGTAAGTATTATAGAAGCGCGCAACGTGCGCACTTTGGAAGAATATCAGAAACTACGTCGACACGGTCGCGGCGCAGCGCTTGGGCCAAAAGGGCGCGCTACCATTTGGGGAATTTACGAGCGTTACCGAAATGAGCTTGAGAAAAATCGATTAGCTGATATCGGAATCGCTCGCATGGCCGCGTGCGATTCCACCAAAAATGTTAGCACCACTGAACAATTTGATTTCGTCATTGTCGACGAAGTGCAAGACCTACAAGCATCCGCTCTAAAGATGATGGTGCACCTTACGCGCGGTAAAGGTACCGCAAAGCATTTGATGCTCGTTGGCGACGCCGGCCAAACAATCCATAGCCGCGGGTTCAGTTGGGCGGCCGTCGACCTTAGTATAGGCGGCGGCAACGTCCATTCGCTAGGACAGAGCGAACGAAGCACTCAGGAGATCCTCGACTTTGCGCGCGCGCTCTTTGCCGCGCCAGCCGGCGCGCTCTCTCAGGATATCGAGCAGCTCACCTCTTCGAAGACTGGTGCGCGCCCTCGTATTATAGACGATCTGCCCGCCGAAGACGCGCTCTATATTCGACTTGTCAAAGATATTCAGGATCGGCTCGACGAGGGCGTTTCGTACACAAAAATCGCAGTGATAGCGCACTCAAAGAGCAAGCTTGCCGCTATCGCGAAAGCGTTTGAAGGCGCCGGTATTCCTACCGTACAACAAAATCAGGACAACTTTTACACGAAGACTGCCGTGAAACTGATAACCGCTCATAGCGCCAAAGGGCTCGAGTTTTCCGAAGTCTATATTCCCGACGCAAACGACGGGGTCTACCCGTATTGGACAAACAAGGAGATTGTTGACGCCGACGATCATGCCGAGAAAAATGTTCAGGACTGTAAGCTCCTATACGTCGCCGCGACCCGAGCGGCCGATCGATTAACCATTGCGTACGTTATTAAGCCGAGCCCAATCCTTCAGAATGCTCGGAAATTTGCCGAGAGTATCCATTTCTAACTGTAAATCACGCGCCGATAAGTGGTGTCTCCGCAAAGAAGACCGCTCGAGCGCTCCTCGTGATGCTTATTCGTAACCAGCAGGTCAGCGGTTCGAGTCCGCTCGTCGGCTCCACGAATTGCCTCACGAATTGGGTTTTTTATTTCCCGACTGCTGCAAGGCGCATGGTGCTGGCACAGAAGTGGCGCAAGCAAGGACGTCAGTCCGCGCGCTCGACCGCCTCTATAGTTCCAAAGGCCTAGGCTCGAAAAGTTCCGACGATTAAAGCCGCGGTTTTGAGCCCCGCCGGAAAATCTTACTACTTATCGGCCTTCGATAGCCTAAGGTTCGAAGCCGCCATAAGCCGTCAGTTCGTTTTAGAAGACGGGGGAATCTCGGTTTGGATTATGCAATAGTTGACGACGCAGTAAAGCGGTCGTCTCTTGAACCAAATCCGTCCGTCTTCTGTCGAAGTGCTGCCTAGGTGGGTATCAATGGGTGTAGAAAAACCATCGCCGTTAGAGGACCCGAATCCGGACTATCGGGACGAGATCTGTGGCTATTTTGCTCGTCAACTGCTCGGGCCGTTTGATGGCGCAAACGAGGTGTTGCCAAACGCTCCTCGCACCCGTTACCTTCTCGGCATTCTTTACCCGCAAGAGTCAGCTCCGACAGATTTCTTATCTGAGGAAGAGATTCAGGATCTATCGGCCGATAGCGGTCTGGGAGCATCTGAACTCGGCGAGGGGCCAACGGACGAAGCAGTTGTCGTAACGAATGATTGGCTACCTAGCTCGTTAGGCATCAGTTTCTACTGCACAGCGCGCCGGATACGATGCAAAATCTGGGGCGCCGCCTACGAAGCACAGCGGATCGGAAAACGGCAGTGCTGGCGTCGCATCCCGATCTTTGAACGCGAGGCTCCGTCCGAACACATTATTGCCGCTCCGCCTCCGGGAACCACGAGCACACCACCGATTAAAGCGCTCGGCGATCGCGCCGAGCTTCGAACCGTATGGCGTCCGATTGGCGATGGCTTTCTCGTAACGGTGACTCTAATCAACGCGAGTTCTTTCCCTAAGTTGAAGAAGTCGTCTTCGAAGAAGGAGCAGCGCGCCCACGATGAGGCTTGCCTTCACCAAATAGGGTTTCGCTGCGAGCCAATAGAGGGGCATATTCCCGAGTATAAGACGGTAGCGCATGTCGTCCGCGATGACGAAGATGATGAACTGCGCCTTATGTATCGCGATGCGCGCGTCTTCGCCGTTGGACACGGATGTTCTGTTTCCTGGCCAGTTGGTTCTGCCTTGCACGCCGAACACGTTGAAACGGAACACATTCCTTCATATGAGGTAAGACCGCTCACATACGACCTCGAGGACATTGACGGCAGGAAGAAAGACATCGCCGCGATCCTCCACCTGCCCACGCTCATCACATTTGACGTCAACGAGCTAGCGAGACGCCTTAACACGTTTGTCGACGTGTACGCGGATTGGATAGATCGCATAGAAGGCGTAGATATCCCGGCGATCCACGAAGACGCACGATCGCGAATCATTGGGCGACTCCGAGAAGTGACCGCGCGCCTGCGGCGCGGAATAAATTTAATCGAAACGCGCGACGAGGTCTTGCAAGCGTTTAGGCTAGCAAACCGAGCGATGCTTATGCAACGTTATCGCACGAGAGAGATCATTCAAGATAAGGTTCACGATCGAACAAGAAGACTTCCGAAACAGATTGACTACGTCAGCTACAACTACTCGTGGAGACCATTTCAGCTTGCGTTTCAACTGCTGACCCTGGAGTCGGTCACCGATGAAAGCGCTCCGGATCGTGATGTAGTGGATTTGATCTGGTTTCCAACTGGAGGAGGCAAGACGGAAGCCTACCTTGCAGTTGCCGCCTATACAATTTTCTCCAGAAGACTGCGGGACCGTGAGAAGGGTGCAGGCACTGCTGTTGTAACCCGGTACACGCTGACGTTGCTGACTGCACAACAGTTTCAGCGTGCCGCAACCATGATATGCGCTTGCGAGCAAATCAGGCTGAACAATCAGCCGGAGTTGGGAGACGCTCCCATTTCGATCGGCTTATGGATTGGTGATGAACATACGCCAAACACGACCGTTAAGGCGCACGACAAGTTTCAAGAAGTGCTGGATTCTGATGAGCCATCGAACCCATTTAATCTGCACCAGTGCCCCTGGTGCGGAACCGCAATAATCCCGACCAAGAAAGTTAATGATTTCCGAGCGTATGGCATTCGAAGCACTGAAGATACATTCGGCTTCTTCTGTGCAAATGATACGTGTGAGTATACCGGTGGCCTCCCCGTTCAGGTCATAGACGACGAGCTGTATCGAAACCCGCCCAGCTTTCTTCTTGGTACCGTGGACAAATTTGCAATGTTGGCGTGGCATGACAGGCCTGCTGCCTTCTTTGGTTCTGAGGTATTCAAGCCGCCATCCTTGATTATTCAGGATGAATTGCACCTTTTGTCCGGCCCGCTTGGGACAACCGTTGGCCTATACGAAGCAGCTATTGAAGCGCTGATTGAACTGCGGGGGGCGCTTCCGAAGGTAATCGCTTCCACCGCAACCATTCGAAGAGCCGGAGACCAGGTAACGGGCTTGTTTGGCCGGCGCCGCACGAGCGTCTTCCCGGCGCCTGGAATTGATGCGGGCGACTCGTTTTTTGCTCGTGTCGATACAGAAAGCCCAGGACGTCGCTACGTGGGGGTAATGCCACAAAGTCACTCGACCCAGACCAGCCTCGTAAATACATCCGCGGCGCTGCTGCAAGTCGTGCTGGAAATGGAGTTCCTCGACATTGAAGCGAAGGATGCGTACTGGACGCTCGTAATGTATCACAATAGCCTGCGTGAGCTCGGTCGAACCGTCACGCTCGCGAAGGATGACATCCCGCTCCGCCTCGAGGCTTGGACTTCATCAAGTCCGGAGCGCTGCCGTGACATCAACGAAGACAATGTGATTGAGCTTCGTAGTCGTATCGGTAGCGATCAGCTTACAGCGCGCCTGCAGCAGCTGAAGGCAACGATCGGAGACGAGGATTGCCTATCGATTGTCGCGTGTACAAATATTTTTTCGGTCGGCGTCGATGTCTCCCGGCTTGGCGTTATGTTAATGAACGGGCAACCAAAATCGACTTCCGAGTACATCCAGGCCACGAGCCGAGTGGGTCGCGGAAAATACCCCGGCCTTGTCGTTGCACTGTACGGGCCAACGCGTCCACGCGACAGGTCTCATTACGAGCAGTTCTTGTCCTACCACTCAGCTTTGTATAAGCATGTGGAGCCGACGAGCGTTACGCCGTTTTCTCCACCATCGCGCGAACGGGCGCTGCATGCTGGTTACGTAATACTTATGCGCCACTGGGGTGAGCTAGCTCGAGACGATCAAGCGGGCAGTTTTCGTGCTGGGGACTCGAAGTCGATAGAAGCGCGAGATATGCTTCTCGCTCACATCATGCGCGCGGACCCGGAAGAGTATGAAGCATCTAAGAAGCATTTAGACGAACTCATGACGGAGTGGGATGGCCTTGCAGTCGCAGCCATCAATAACCGACGCTATTTATACTACAAATCGAGCGGCAAGAGTCAGGCCAACCTCCTCAAAGTGTTTGGCCGCCGAGGAGAGGGCTGGCCAACACTTACCAGTATGAGGAGTGTCGATGTACCGTGTCGGGTGTGGGTACTCGGTGAGAGCGACCATCAATGAGCCGCGCAAATAGAGAGATCAGGATTTCTCAAACGATCGTCCCGTTCGGCGTCGGCGCGATTTACACAATATTCGGAGAGTCGTTTGTCGCCTGTGACACGGCGCTGTGGCCTAAGGGAATGAACATGCGGAGGGTTCGCGCGGAAGCACTGCGGCGGTCCCTGGGCGTAGAGGAGCTGCTATCGCCTCTGTCGGCCGACGTAAAAAAAGCCGGGCTACCTTACATGAGGTTTCCCGAGTGGATGTTTTGCCAGAATAAACGATGTAAGCGTCTCATCAAATGGAATCGGGACGAAGAGAAAATCGGCGAGCCAGCGACGTGCTTCTCTTGTGGGTCAAACAAGCCGCTTGCGCCAATGCGTTTCATTTTGGTTTGCAAAAATGGACACTTCGCTGACGTGCCGTGGCACCGGTGGGCCCATGTCGGCAAAGCATTTTGTGATAAGCCGAAGGATTTGAAATATGAAGGTGTTAGGGACGCTGGCTCAGGTCTCGCCTCCCTTATTGTTCGCTGTAATACGTGCAAAGCTAGCCGCTCGCTGAGCGGGATCACATTGACTGATAGTATGCGTGCGCTTGGAGTCGTGTGTACTGGCAAGCATCCGTGGCAGGGTGCTGCGCGCGTCGAAGCGTGTGCTGAGCCGATGCGCGTTGTCCAACGCGGTGCTAGTAACGTCTACTTTGCCGTGCTGCGGTCTGCCCTAGACATCCCACAGGCTAACGGCGCCATCGAGGACGACGAAAATGTCGCAGTTCGAAATCATCCCGATTTCGAGCCGCTCCTTCGACACTGGAAAAAGACGGGACATAGGGGCGCTATGGTCGATCCATGCCTCGATTCAATTGAGACGGACACTGGCATATCGCGACCTCAGATTGTCGCCATCGTGCAACGTGAGCTTACGGAAGCACCCGCGCAAGGCGAATCTGACATCGCGGTGACTGAATGGCTGGCGTTGAGAGAAGAGCATGACGAGGAGGGTTATAAATCCCCGCTAATCACGAGGAGAACACCGCTCATGTGGCCGGGAGCCGGTGATATTGTACAGCAGATCGCGGATCGAATTAAAGACATAATGCTCGTGACGCGCCTAAAGGAGGCGCGGGCGCTTGTCGGATTCTCTCGCCTGGAACCTGACGCGCGCATGCTTCGAACCGACTTGACGTCGGCGGGCTCCGCGCGATTGGTGCAATGGGTTCCGACGATCGAAGTATTTGGTGAGGGAGTATTTCTCGAATTCAATGAGTCGCTGGTGAGAGAGTGGGAACAGCGAAAGCCTGTTATCGCTCGCAGTGAAAAAATGATCGATCGCCTCGAAGGCAGTACCCTCGCAAGCGCGATCTTGAAGCAAAGACTACCCTGGCAGCATATCGATGCCCGCTTCATCATGCTCCATAGCTTCGCCCACTTGATTATGCGCGAGCTATGCTATGAAACGGGATATTCAAGCGCTGCGCTCTCCGAGCGGGTTTATGCTCGCCCTAGCAGCGATCCCGTTCCGCAGGCCGGCATCTTGATTTATACTGCTGCCGGTGATTCCGAAGGAACTCTCGGCGGTCTCGTACGGCAAGGTCAAGCTCCTCGGTTAATGAGCTCGATACTCAAAGCGTTGGAGTCAGCGATTTGGTGTTCGGCCGATCCGCTGTGTCGTGAAAGCGATGGTCAAGGATATGACCGCACAAATCTGGCCGCTTGCCATGCATGTTCCCTGTTGCCCGAAACGAGCTGCATATCGGGAAACATGTTGCTCGATAGGTCGCTTGTTGTCGGACCACAAGGAGAGGAAGATCTAGGCTATTTCCCCGATCCAACTTGTTCATTAGGTGACGTATGAAGCTGCCAGCCTATAAGCTTCTATCGAAGGAGCAGGACCGCGTGAACAATCTCCCTCTCGATGGGTCTTATATTGTGGCTGGTCCCCCGGGAACCGGGAAAACCGTGGTAGCACTTTACCGGACGTCTCTACTCCAAAAGGAGCGGCAACAAGTACAACTCTTAACATATTCGCGCGTCCTTACGAATTATTTAGGAGCAGGAGTTGCAGATTTGAACCTCGCGGCCGGCGCCAGCACGTATCACCGCTGGGTTGACAACGAGTGGAAGGCTTTGAATCGTCGTAGAACGGATGGCGCTAAGCAGTGGAAAGTGCCAAATACTGGCGACTGGTACTCGTACGATTGGAACGCGATTCTGGATGCCGTCAACGAATTTCCTCCGGAGAAAGGAGGTCTTCCGTATCTAATTATCGACGAAGCGCAAGATTTTCCACGGGACTTTTTCAAGCTGGCCCGCTTCATTGCAAAAAATCTGACAGTATTCGCTGACGAAAATCAAACACTCACCGATGAGAACTCTACAATAGCAGAGATACGCTCCGCGGCTGCGATTACGGCAGAGACGTTCTTTCTGACGAGGAACTACAGGAATACGCGGCAGATTGCAAGATTAGCGGGCCATTTCCACTCAGGCCTTCAAACAGGTATTCCGGAGCTTCCCACGCGTTTTGGTAAGCCGATCGTTCTCCAGGAAATGACGCCGGCTCAAGGCATCGATAGAATCTTGCGTTACCATGCTCTAAGGCCTTCGGCCGAGATCGGCGTTTTTTTGCCGACGATTGCAAAGGTGAAGCATTATGTTGCCGAGTTTTCGGAAAAGATAAAGAAAAAAGGCGCGATCCAGTACTACTATCGCGACAAGAAGGGCCCCCAGGACACCCTCAACTTTGAAAAGCCTGCAATTCGCATTCTCACATACAAGAGCGCAAAGGGGCTCGATTTCGACGCCGTATTTATACCCGAATTGGAGCGGTATGCTGGTGATGAGAATGGTGGCACGACTAGAATGCTGTTTTATGTGCTTCTTTCCCGCGCACGTGAGGAGTTGTTCCTCTTTTTTCACCGGAAGAGGTCAGGGCTGGTGTCCCTTATTGAGCAGTACATGGCTGAGGATGCGCCTATCAATGAACGGGAGCAAAGTGAAGTACGATGAAACGACCTTCTGGACGAGAGATGACCTTGATTGCGGCGGCGGATGAGCAACCGAAAAGGCGATCCTCGAAAAAACAACCCGGTGCACCGACGCCTCAATTGGAAACTGGCAGCGCTGCAGCGCCGACCCCTTTGACGCCGAGGTTGTACCTGTTAACGAACAACTTCAATATGCTGGACATCTTGGCATCCGGCTATGCGAAGCCTCGATCGGCGTACGGGAAGTACTACGAGGATTTACTTAGGTTCGCAGACGGCTGGGTTCCTCTGGTGCCTGCTCCCGTTGACGGCGCATTGCAAAACGCCGTCTCTACCGAGCAGCTTTCTTTTCCGATATTGATTGAAACAAATGATCTCAGCATCCCGTCTACCGCCCCTGAACCGTTTCACGGCGTGCACTTGATAAGGGGAGCCGTGCCGGTTTCTTTGATGAAGACCTTGCACTTTCGAAACGACCAGGAGTGCATTAGATTTTATTCTCGCGAGTATGAGGGAATCGACTTCTCGCTTATCTCTGGTCAGGTGTCACCAGAACTCTTTTCTGAAGCGGTAGCATCCGGCAACCACGTGCTTCAAGCCTTGCAAAGAATGGCAGACGCTGAAATGCCGGAGAGCGGCGTGTACGGGGAGTACGATCGGAAAGCCGGAGCGCTTGCAGCCTTACTTGCGTTTCGCCACTATACAAGAGACGAAATCGCTACCGCATTGACGCTTTATAATATCGAAAAAACTCCAATTGAACGGCGAGATGCAATGACGGCCCTTGGGTTTCCCGCAGTGGATCTTCTAACGTTGAAGGTGGATGAAAATGCCAGCCTCGATGACCTGCTCTTTGCCATTACGCTGCGCAGGTTCGAGGCGGTAGATCGTGCGGTTTCATGGGATCCGATAGCAATCCTTTCGCATATTAGACGAGATTTTGATGAGCGTCGGCCCGCCGCCTCGAATGCAGAATCGCTGGAGTCAGTATTCACCTACATTCATCGGGTCCTCACTCTGGACGCCGAGTTCCGACCTTTCAAGCGCGACTCAGGACACGCGGCTGGGAAAGCTCTGTTGTTGGCACTTCTCCGCCCGAACATTCGCGAGTTTCTTAACTGGCCTCGTTCTGAAACTGGCTCTGATGATATAACAGATGCTATTGCTGCGACGTTGATCGGCACGCTCTCGGGGCTTCAACTGTTGCCTCTGTCGGTGCGTCCTCCGGAGGTGGCGCAGTTTTTATCGATGTGGCAGGCGGCTGTTTTGAACACTGGCATCAAGGCAGCGCTGCCGATTGCGGTACCGGCGGCGGGTACGGTGGTAGATGACATCATAAAGGCGTCTTGGCAGGTAAGGTCACCGGCCACGGTGAGCTATCACAAGCCTGCGGATTCTGTCTCAGGTCAGATCACAATAGAAGACCTTGTGAAAAAAGGTTGGACCGAGTGCATCATCACTGTCATTGATGCGGCGCCAGTTGGAAGCGTAGAGATATCCACCGCGACCGAGAAAGGTCGTGTGCGCATTCAATTGCGCGGAACGGCCATTATGCGACATGAGGTTGACCGTGAAGCGACGGCACGTCGCATGTCCGCGCCTGAAGGGGGCGTCGCGGCTCTAAAGGGTACGAAGGCGAAATCAAAACAACATCGACGGCCTTGACGGGGAAAGGTCGACAGGTTTGCGATGATAAAGTTGGTGGGTGATCTTGAAGGCAGTGAGTATGAGGCCGCGTGTGAGCTTAGAGAGTCTATAGCGCGAGCATGGCCGGACATTGCAGACGATCGAAATAAATTGGATGAGATCATTATTGTAATAGGTGGCCAGATCTTTGGAGGAGCCGTTCAAGATCTAGATCTCGCGGTTCTTCTATCTCTATCGCGTAGCAGAATCGTCAAATCCTTAACACGGGTTCGGGCGGATGATACGCCATATGAGTTTGGCGTCCAGCACGCCTGTATCTTAATTGAGGTGAAAGATCACTCGAAAGCCACGCAAAGCGTTCGGTTTCAAGGCGGGAGCGTCATGGTGCGGTATGGCGAGAAATGGCACAACGCCACGAAGCAGTGCGCTGCGCAAGTGCGTGTGCTAAAGGCCCTAATCGAAAATATCGGCGCGATTCCGCCGTTTGTCCACGGCCTTGTCTGGCTCCGAAATCTTGAAGAGGACGAGCATCCGGGCTTTCTTACGAATAATCTAGCTGGACGCGAGCTTGACTGGCAGAGTCTGCTGGATCAAGCGGAGGCGGTTCACCCGGGACAATTCGCACGATATGCAAACAACGGCTCCGCAGGGCAATTTCGTCATATTTTCGATGTGCTAGCGCGAACAAAAGAGGTTACGCCACTCGATCGCCGGCGCATGGACGAAGTGATTCGATCAGGCATTCCCCAGAGCCTTGTGGATGTCGTCGGTAGAAAGATGCTCGTGCTTCGTGGTCACGCAGGCTCCGGAAAAACGGCGACCCTGTTGCGGTTGGCGTACAGCTTGCATCTCGATCAGAATGCAAAAGTTCTGATTCTAACGTATAACCGTGCTCTAGTTGCTGATTTGCGAAGACAGCTCGACTTGTTGGGAGTCCCCGCAGCAGTTCAATCAAGAGGCATTCACGTCGAAACCGTCCTCACGTTCTTTACAAAGTGGCTAAAAAATGACATCAGCGGTGTGGACTACGAGCAGCCAGGAGGTCATTTTGACAATATGCTATATTCGAAAGCGGTGGACGAGTGCCTCAAGTACGTCTTAAATGGCGCCATTACGGGTCGAGACATCGCGGAAGCAAAAGATGAAGAGCATACGGGACAGGAACTCTCTTGGACCTATGTACTCGTGGACGAGGGCCAAGACTCTCCAAAGAATGAGCGCGATTTGCTGCGGGGACTCTACGATTGCCGCTCCATTATTGTGGCCGACGGCATTGACCAACTGGTGCGTCAGAATCCATTGTGCGACTGGACGGAACGCTTGGACCCCTCGGTTAAGGCCCACATAGAGCAGCTTCCCGAGTGCAGGCGAATGCAGAGCGGACTGGTAGATTTCTGTAATGCCTTCGCTTCAAGGCTTGGTCTTCATGGATCGAAACTGAAGCCTAGTTCCCAGGTCGCCGGGGGCCGGATAATCGTCATTGAAGGCAATTATTTCGCTGACAGATCACTGCACGACGAGCTACGGTCCGGAAATGCCAAAGCTGGCAATAAGGGTCTCGACATGCTTTTCTGCGTTCCTCCATCGTGGGTTGAAAGGGGGCGCGAAGGCGAAAAAGATTCCACGGCGGCCAAGCGTCTAAGGCTGTGGAACGAGAAAATTTGGAATGGTGTCTCCGACCTTGAGAGAATTCAATTTCCGTTGGATGTTGAGCAACTACGAATCGTCCAGTACGACTCGTCTCGTGGACTGGAAGGGTGGGTCGTAGTCAACTTTGCGTTCGACGACTTTTTCGCATATAAGTATGAAACTTGGGAGCCTCTAGCCGTTGATGGCGTGGCGGTGGACAAGGAGCAAGAACGGCATAAATTTGCAGCAGCCTGGTCGATGATTCCGTTGACGCGAGCAATGGAGACACTGGTAATTAGCGTCGGTAAGCACGACTCACCGGTCAAATCCGCATTACGAGCAACCCAATCGGTTTTGCCGGAGATCGTCGAATGGCGTACCCTGTAGTTGGAGGCGCAATTAGCGACCCTGACACCACGCCAGTTTGTGACACGCGTGCAAAACAGCTAGTGGCCTGACCTCAGTTTCGTGGACACCATGATAGGCCTCAAGGGGAGGCCGGAAAGAATGGTGCCCCATGGCAGACCAACGGCGGAAATTTCCGCGTGAGTTGAAGATCGAGGCGGTACGCCGCGTTATCGACAGTGGTGAGACCGCGACGGAGATTGCGCGGTCGATCGGTATAGATCCGAGCCTTTTGTATGGGTGGATGCGCCGGCTCAAGGCTGAGGATAAAGAAGCGTTTCGTGGCAATGGGAAACTTACCGCGCAAGATGAGGAGATTCGTCGCCTTCGGCGACAGCTTGCCGATGTAAGTGAGGAACGGGATATTTTAAAAAAACGGCAATTGGGTTCGCGAAGCAATCGCGGTGAGATATGCCTGTATTCAAGAACATATCGGCGTGTGGCGGGTGCGCTTGATGTGCCGCGCACTGAATGTTTCGCCGTCCGGATTTTATGCATGGCAGCAGCGGCTGCCGAGCGCGCGAACGACGCGAGACGGCGTGCTTCGCTTTGAGGTCGTTACTCTCCACCGCAAGAGCCGCTCTCGATATGGCAGTCGACCGATCGTACGCGATCTCCGCGATGGCGGCAAACGCGTTTCCCGCCGTCGCGTCGCCAAGCTGATGCGGGAAGCCGGCATTCGCGGCAAAACGCCTCGTGCATTCAAGGTGACCACCGATTCCAAACACGGCAAGCCGCTCGCCGGAAATCTGCTCGAACGACACTTCGCTCCAGCGGAAATCGAAGCGCCGGATCGCGTGTGGACCAGCGACATTACCTACCTGCGTACGCGCGAGGGCTGGCTCTATCTCGCCGTGGTCCTCGATCTTTTCTCGCGGAAGATCGTTGGCTGGTCGATGAGTCATCGACTTGAGTCGCGACTCGTGCTCGACGCGTTACAAATGGCGGCAGATCGTCGCGCCGTTGAGCAGACGCTGCTCGTTCATTCCGATTGCGGGGTGCAGTATGCCAGCGATGCGGTTCAGCGCTTTTACGACCGAAACGGGATGCTCTGCAGAATGAGCCGCAAGGGCAACTGTTGGGACAACGCGGTGACCGAGAGCTTCTTCGCGACGCTCAAGCGCGAACTCGACGATCCGACCTTCGAGTCCCGGGAATCGGCGAGGGCGATCGTTTTCGGCTACATCGAGATCTGGTACAATCGGCAACATCGGCACTCGAAGCCCCGATACGTCAGCCCCGAGCAGTTCGAAAAGACTCAGGCTGCGTAAACTTCGTGTCTACGAAATCGAGGCCACCCCACTGGAACCTGCGGTCGTCTCGGCGAACCGCCTCCGGTGATAAGAGCGAGGGCGTTGACGCGCCCTCGCTCACCTACCTTCGGGAAGCGGTATCCGCAGGCCTAGTGGCGAACGCCCGTTCGGCCACAGAATATTGGGATGATGTGGGGATAATCCGTGAATAGGAGCGAAGAATCTGTGAACGTGAGCGGAGAGCCCGGCCTCTACGTGGCTGACCTCTTTGCGGGAGCAGGCGGTCTGACCGAGGGCTTCCGCCATGCTGGCTACACCGCCGTTGCCGCTGTCGAGTTCGACCGATGGGCGGCCCGGACGTACGCCGCAAACTTCGGCGACCACATATTCGCGTGCCCCATCGAAGAGGTCACCGTTTCGCGTTGCGATGGTGCTCTTGCGTGGACCGGCAAGGACGAATATGGCAACGACCTCTCGTTCGAAACGCCCGAAATCGATGTGCTGGTTGGCGGAGTTCCTTGCCAGGGTTTCAGTCCACTTGGGCGCATGAACGATTGGGATTTCAACGACCCGCGTAACAAACTCTGGAAGCACTACATGCGCGTGCTCGATGCGGTCACGCCGAAGGTGTTCGTTATAGAAAATGTGCCGGAGATTCTGAAGTCTGAAGAATTCGAACGGTTGAAACGGCATTTGCGCCGATTGGATCATGGATACGAGCTCGCATACGGCGTGCTCAACGCGTCGTTCTATGGCGTTCCCCAAAGCCGCAGGCGCGCCACCATAATCGGGAGTAGAATCGGGCGCCCGACGCTTCCACCGGAGACGCTTGAACGCCGCACGGTGCGCGATGCCATAGGTGATCTTCCTTCGAAGCCTGATGGAAAAAATTGGCATTTAGCACGCAATCCTCTACCAATGTCGTTAGAGCGTTACAAGTGCATCCCTGAAGGTGGAAATCGCTTTGACCTGATGCGAATGCGTCCCGACATTACTCCGACGTGCTGGTTGAAAAAGAAAACCGGCAGCACCGACGTGTTCGGTCGCATGTGGTGGGATGAACCCGCTCCGACGATTCGCACTGAGTTCTTCAAACCGGAGAAGGGGCGCTATCTGCATCCGAAAGCGCATAGGCCCATCACTATTCGGGAGGCTGCACGTCTCCAAACATTTTCCGACGAGTTCACCTTTGTGGGATCACACGTTCAAGTAGCGAAGCAAATCGGCAACGCAGTGCCGATCAAGCTCGCAGAGGTGATTGCAGCGCACCTTCGCGCAACGCTACTTGCAGAGCGACCGAAGAAGAGAGAACGCGTAGCCGTAGGGGGATGACTCCTCGCAAGAAGCCGCTTTCCAAAAGCGAGCAGATGTCGCGTGTGAAGTCTCGCGACACTGCGCCTGAAATGCTCGTGCGGCAATTTTTATCCAAGTGCGGCGTTCGCTATCGGTTGCATCGCAAGGATCTCCCGGGCCGTCCTGACCTCTACATTCCGCGTCTTCACCTGGCGTTGTTCGTAAACGGGTGCTTTTGGCACGGCCACGGGTGTCGTCGGGCAGCTCGATCCAAGACGAACGTAGATTTCTGGACTCAGAAGATTGCCCGAAACAAGGCTCGGGATCGGGCCACCGGTGAGGCGCTGCGGGCAATGGATATTGAGACGTTGACGTTATGGACTTGCGAACTGGATGCGTTTCCAAAAGCATGTCGCGACATCATGCGGCGATACGAACGCGAATCGTGATGACCGCGAAACCCGTTGGATGAGCCGCTGATCAGGCGGCTCTGTTCAGTCGATTTTCGGCGAGCGTATAGTATGTCGTCGTTCGAGGAGCTTCGCAAGCTACGTCAGCGGTTTTTAATGGGCCTAAAGTCCCAGGTTCTCTTCGAACGCGAATTTACCGAGAAAATGAAACCGACGCTGGCGAAGGGCATGTTTCCCGACGGTCAGCAAGGCAGGATCAACGTTGCCGACCTCTCCAACTATGGAAGTTCGCGAATCGGCTGGGAGTGGCGGCGTAAACTTCCCAGCGAGTTCCATGAAAAAAAACATCAAGGGACAAACTACGGGAGATCGTTTTACTTCAGCGATTAAAAAAATATCTCGAACTCGGCGTATCTCGCTGCCGAGAGCTTCGGCCCACGAATTGGCGTCACACGTTCGACGAAACGTACGTGGGCAAGAAGGCGAAGTCGAAGGCGAAATGCCCTCGAATAAAGGCATCCGAATTCGCGCGGCATGCGCACTTGAGCAAGATCAAGGAAACTTGCGAACACCGGCCGGATCTTGAGGCCCTATTCGGCTCAAACTACATAGTAGAGCCGAATATCGTGGTTTTCAGCGCGCCGCTATCGCCAAATTTGCTTGGAGGTAGGCTGAAAGAGCCAGTCACGACGGTTTCGCCATTGATTTTCGATGCGGAGTTTGCATTGGGCGCCCCGCTTCTTCATGCGAGCGTTTAGTGAAAGTTGACGATTCGCTCCGATCGTGCGCAGAACACGCGTCCCGAAGCGCGGAACTTCATTCGCACGCGCAAGGGGCGCGTCCCAAACATGATTTTCATCACGACGGAGCCGCTTCCATCGCGCATTTCGTCGCTTGCGTTGAGAACGGGCGATGTTTATTGCATATACCACGCCAGCCTTTACGAATTGAAAGACGCGGTAGAGGCCGCAATCGCCTTTGGGATAGACCGACTTCCGGCCGACGATGTTAGCGCCGATCCTCGTCTTGGCTTGCTCGAAACCGAACCAGAAAGGGAGGAAGACGCGGATAAGCGCGCGACTGAGGCCACACCGACGAAACGCCGACTGGAGCCCCAGCGCGACCGCTTGAACAACATGATCGCGCAGGGGAAATCGCGCGACTTCGGGAACTTATATCGCGCCTCCGATGAGGACCTCAAGGTCCTCGCGGCTCGCATCCGGCCCGAATAGGAGAGACGGCCCATTTTTGGCCTTCCAGGAATTACCGGCCCTGACTCCGCCGAACCCTCGACCTGTCTGCCGTACGGCTGGCTCCAGCGGGGTTAAGTCCTGCCTTAAGTATGGGTGTACGATGTTTAGCGATGGGCACGGGCCCAGCAAGGCGATGAGGTGAACGACGCATTCGAGGGGACGCGAGACGCCGAAGCATCGGGCTGCGATATATTCGGTCGCTACGAGCGTTGGAACTCGGCTATAGCGGCGCATTTTTTTACGCTCGACTATGCGCAGCAACCGGTTCGACTCGCGTTCGATGACGAGGCTGCAGCGACAATCGGGAGAGTATTTGACGAAGGGGTCGACGACCTTTCGCGTTGCTTAACGCAGCTGGTCCAGCCGCATGAAGGCGATAACGCCTTCGACCTCCTGACTCACGGCGGCGGAGATGCATACAGTCGTCTCGCGCTGCTCGCCGTCCAGGTTCTCGCCGCATCGCGGATGGGTGAGGATCCTACGGCGGACGTGAAAACCTATTGGAAGATCTTCTTCGGTTTGATTGGAACCGACTTGACTCAACGACAGATCGAGCATCTCACCCCATTTTGGTTCGACTGCGAGCGCTTCTATCGCGAAGAGCAACACGGAGCGATCGGCCTCCTTTCTCTGCCGGCAAATCCCGCTGAGACTCCGCTCTCGGGAAAGCGTCACATAAACTTGCCGCTATGGCAATGCACATTGCGCGAAGCTGACCGCGAACAACTCCGTCGGCGCTTTCAAATCGCCTCGGCAGATGATCTTCGCATTGCACCCGATCACTTGCCGGCGCTTGCGCGTACTTGGCCAGAGCTGAACCGCACCCTGGCGAACACGCTTCGCTGGGCTGCCGACAATCCCGACTTCGAGCACCAGCTCGGTCGGCTTCTTGACGACGTTCGAGTCACCGCGCGAAACACGGCCTACGTCAGCGAAGGACGCAGACACGTTGCCTCGCGCTTACGCTTGGTCGGACTTCGAAAGCAAAGTTGCTACCTGCAGACGCGATCCGCCAGCGGTCAATGGCTGGACGTCGGTCCCGGAGGGGATGCATCGCCGTTGACGGCAGAGCAGATACTTTACGGCGTAGACGCGGATGCGTTCGGCGGATCGTGGGTCGGTTCAAACCGTCTCGCATTTTTGAAAGGCAATGATGGATACACCCTGCTCCGTGGCGGTATCAATGGGGCCGCGGACGTAATCGTTCTCTATCACACGTCTGCCGCTCCGCCCGATGCGCTATCAGAAGGGTGGCGGGAGTGTACGCTCGATGCGGAAATTCGCGACGAATTTGTCGCCTTCGAAGGACGTTTTGAACCGGAGAGAGACGAATCGCTCGCGAGGATGTTCGGCGTAGACATGTTGCGCCAACGTGATATCGCGCTCGAAGGTGGTCTCCCGATTGGTCGGCACACGGACGGGGTCTACATCAGGGGCGCACCGCCTCGCGTTCGCATCGTTAGGAACGTAGGAACCGCGATTTTGGTCGGCGCGACGCAAATCGAGGTGGCCGGCAGGACAATCGTCCCTCTTCCTGCCTCCTTGTCTGGAACGGAAACGATCCGATACGGCGACGATGTCGTCACCATCGAAATGCGCGACATTCCGGAAACGGAGAATGACGATGGTTCGTATTTGGGGTGGGTACTGGATCAACGCGGCACGATGCGAGTCGACGATGCTGATGTGTGCGAGCAGGTCGTTCTTGTCGGTGCGGAGTTGCGGCCATGCTGATCGACCCGCTTCTGCGCTATTTTCGATTGAAGGGGAGAGGTTCTTGGTCGTCGTTTGCCAGCGCCGTTGAGGCTTTTGCTCCCGACCTTGACGGGCGAAGTCTGGCGCGAGGTCTTTCGGAGCATTCCCTGATAGAGTTCGACTATGAGCGTTTGACCTGGAGTGTCGCGCCGACAACAATTGTGTCGGTCCGACAGCAATCTGGTGGCCGCGCCTTCTCCGCCTGGGGAGGCTCAATGCGACCGATCAAGGACGTTGAACTGCTTTTCGAACCCGGGACGAGGACGATTCACACATGGTCAGGCGACGTCGAATACAGTCACGCCCTACGAATTAAGCAACCTTCGGCGGGTTGGCCGCGTAGTTGGGAGCCTACGGAAGCAGATGGGGTTCGCGATCGCCTTCCGACTCTCGACGCCGTACTTTACCGGAGCGGGAGCCTTGAATCTCGTCGTTCAGGCGATCCGTTGGAATTTCATTTCCACTCGCTTTCTCGGGTGAGCGACGGCCAGCCCGCCCGTTGGGTTGAAGTACGCTACGGAGCGCGCCGCTCCATCGATACGGCATCACCATCCCTTTGGCGATTGCGGCACGGAAGATTCGTCTATACGGAAAACGGGCGAGCCGCAAAGGTTTCCTTCGAGGTCGGTGCTTGGCTTGCGTTTCGCGCCTGGCTTCGCATGAATGGCGTGGAACGCGGTCTCGCTTACGACGAACAACGTAAGGCGCTGTACATATCGGCCGCACCGTATTTGCCGGTGCCCTATGTACGTGCCCTTATGATGTCCGGCGCACGCGAAAGCGCCTACGTGGGAGACAAGATCCGCGTCTTCCATAATGTGGATGCATCTCTACGTGATTGGTTCGGATCACTCGTCGGCATCTCTTCATACTGACAGGAGAAACATGCGCGTCTCATCGTTCATCGAAGGCATCGCTCAAGATTTCATTCGGTACTACTCCACGCCATACGCGATGCGAAGCACCTCGCTCACCCGGGATCGGCTGCGTTTGCTGAACGAAGAAGGGGCGCTCTATCAAGAACCGTTAATCGAGGCGATTCCTCGGTACCGTGCGGCGGAACTAAACCTCGCCGCATTGACGTCGGCCCCCTTTGCCGATATGGCGCGAGCCGGTTTGTTCCCAGCCGAGTTCCCATATGTGCATCAGGCGTCCGCGATTCAATCCTACCGCGCCGGGCGCAACGTCGTGGTATCTGCCGGGACCGGCGGCGGCAAAACCGAGTGTTTCACCGTGCCGATCGCTGAAAAATTGTATCAAGAGGCACTACGGGATAGATGGGCGGAACGTGCCCCGGTACGCAATCCGCGCTGGTGGAACGGAGATCAGCGATACATCGGTCAACGCTCCGGCGATACGTCGAGAACTCCGGCTGTTCGTGCTTTGCTCGTGTACCCGATGAACGCGTTGGTCGAGGATCAGATTCGCCGCTTGCGTATGGGCCTTGATTCCTCGCGAGCGCTACGATGGTTCAACGACAATCTCGGTGGGCATCGCTTTCATTTCGGTCGCTACACCGGACGAACTCCCGTGGCCGGCCCTATCGGTTCGAAGCTCTCCGAGTACATTCAAGATCTCCGCGAGGCCGAATATCAGAGCGAATCGCTCGACAGACGAGAAGCACAGGCCTTGGAAATGTCGCCGGGAACGGAGCGAGACGTTGTTGTTGACCGGATAGCAAACGAGCGAACATTCATGACGCGATTGTATGAAGCTGAGATGTTCGGCCGTTGGGATATGATGGAATCTCCTCCGGACGTTCTCATCACCAACTTCTCGATGCTCAATGTAATGCTGACCAGGCATCGCGAAAGTGAAATGTTCGCCGCTACCGAGCGGTGGCTGCGAGAACACGAAGACAACGTCTTTACGTTGGTGGTGGACGAACTTCACATGTATCGCGGCACGGCAGGAACCGAGACGGCGTTGCTGTTACGCAATGTTCTCGACCGATTTGGAATCAAGGGCGATCTCGCCGATCGAGTACGAATCATCGCCACCTCCGCTTCATTAGGAGACGACGAGGCACACAGCCGCCGCTTTCTGGCGGAGTTCTTCGCGACCGATCCTGACTCGTTCGACATCTTTACCGGCGAACGAATAGATGGTGGCGGAGACCCGAGGGAATTCGCGCGATACTACGATGCGTTCCGCAAATACGGTGACGAAGGGACCGATGGCGAACAGCTCGCGGCGGCTCTAAATGCGGATTCGCTAGATGGCGCTATGCGGCTAATGGCGCCGCATTTTACGAGCGCGATCCGGCATGTGGCAAGGGAGTCGCTTCACCGTCGGCATCTCCCCGAATCCGACGATCTTCGGCCTGTTCGCTACGGTGGTCTCGCGCAGACACTGTTCCCCGGGCGAGAAGACGCGCGAAAAGCGCTGGACGGCGTCGTCGCGGCGTTCGGCATCCGCGATGGTTCACTTGGGGCGTTTAGCCGGCCCGTGCTTGCGACGCGGTTGCACCTTTTCGTGCGGAGTGTTCCCGGCGGATGGGCTTGCTCACGGCCGACTTGCCCGGACGTAGAACGCGACGGCGATGCGGATCGATGGTTCGGCAAGTATTATGCGCAGCCGCAAATCAGGTGTACGTGTCAGGCTCACGTATTGCAGTTGTTGTACTGCCAAACATGTGGGGAGGCATATCTAGGAGGCTGGATACAGGAGCAACACGGCGGCCAGATGATACTCGGCAATGCGCCTGCGCCGAGGCACAACGTCGGCGATGAAAGCCTGATTCAGAAGAGCTTCGCCGACTTTCGGGTGTTGGCGCGACCGGGAGCGATCTGGGACGCGCCGCGTTCTCAGGCACAGGTTGTACCGACATGGGTCGCGGCCTCGTACGATGCCGACACCGGAACGGTCACGCGTGGTCGCGCCGGCATGCTTCTTTACGACCTGCAGTCTAGAGACGATGTGTCGCAATTCCCCGGCTTGCCAGTATCATGTCCGGCTTGCGAAACCACGTCCCATCGGCGTCCGCGTCGAGGTGCGGAAATCGTTGAGGGTTTTAGTTGGCCTGTAGTACGAGAACTCTCCACCGGTCTCAATAAGACCATGCAAGTGTATGCAGATTCTTTGCTTGATAGGTTGCCTGCTAGAAGGACACATGACACGGAGTCGCGGCAACTCGTGGTCTTTTCCGATAACCGGGCGGATGCGGCTGCCCGAAGCGCGGGCATGCAACTCGGCCATGATGCGGATCTCCGAAGAGTTGCGCTGATGCGTCGCTTGCAGCGACATTGGGATACGTTAAGTCAACCGCGACAATATCTCGGCGGCGCCTTGCCTGCGGGTGAACGAGCGGTGGTGCGACAAGCCTTGCGCGCGTCGAATCGCGTGTTGTTCGACCTTATCGATGACGCCTTGCAGACGCCGGAAGGGTCGCCGGAAAGGATCGTCGCTGCCGACGCGGTTACCCGCTACGAGTCGGCGGGAGTCCCGATGGATGCGGCAATCCGCTATGTATTTGAGTCGCTGCTCGATGTTGGGATGAATCCCGGCGGGTTCGGCAAGGCAGTTGAGGTTCAGGGACGCGCCCGATGGGGGTTGGCGTACGAGTCCCCAAAAGGGGCATGGCACGAGTCCACTATGACTCCCGACGCAGACTACCGAGCGTTGCGCGCGGAAATCGAAGCGCGTTCCCGTTCTCTAACGGTCGAAACGGTATTCGACGGAAATCGTCGCGATTTGGAATTTCTGAAGGCAGCTTGGCTCTGTCCGCCGCTCCCAGATCAAATTGCTGATGACCTGAAGCCGGTAATCGTTGGCGTCGTTCGGTCGCTCGGCCGTCGCCGACGCGTCGACGATTGGGACGGAGATTATCCGGAGAGTTGCCCGGCATACGTGAAGAGATTCATCGAGGCGCACGCACGTAGATTGGGGCGGACGGCGGACGATCTGCGTTCGGATGTACAAAACGAACTCCGGGGTACACTTCGAGACAACGACTGGGTGTTAAGAACCGACGTGTGCGAATTGCGCCGCTTCGGAGAGCGATATTGGCAGTGCGATAACTGTGGAGAAGTTCACGCACACGATCCCGTTGGCGTTTGCGTATGGTGCCGTCGCGATCGTTTCACGAGTCGACCCTACGAAGGGTTCGACCGCGAAAACTACTATGGCTACCTTGCGGCCAGAGGGTCAACATACCGACTTAACTGCGAAGAATTGACCGGCCAGACCGACTTCGGCGAAGCGCAGCGCCGTCAGCGCCGTTTTCAAGACATCTTTCTCGAAGACGAAGCAGCACGTCGCATTCAACGCTACGAGAACGGGCACTTCGACGGCATCGACGTGCTTAGCGTCACCACCACTATGGAAGCGGGGGTGGATATCGGGAGCCTCGAGGCGGTGTTCATGGCGAACGTGCCGCCGCAACGGTTCAATTACCAGCAGAGAGTTGGACGCGCAGGGCGTTCTTCGACGCCCATGAGCATCGCGATCACGCTTTGCCGTGGTAGAAGTCACGACGAAAACTACTTTAACGATCCCGAGGCGATGACGGGCGACCCCGTTCCGCCTCCGTACCTAGCGTTGGACCGCATTCGCATCGCACAACGTGTCGTTACGGCGACCGTGTTGTTTGAGGCTTTTGCATCAGGCGGCGATGACGGCGAGGATGACCGTTTCGGCGAAGATGGCTCCTCGACCCACGGCGACTATGGTCGAGTCGACCAATGGCCGGCGGGCAGACCCGACGTAGAAAGGTTTGTGCGGACGCCTCGCGTCGACATTATAGTCGAACGGGTGCTACGGGGAACGCCGCTCGCCGGTGGGGTGGAGGCGCAGCGAATCGCGGCATTCATTCGGAATGATCTTCTCGCGGCCATCGATCGGCACGTCCAACGGGCAATCGACGAAGGTCTCGAAGCGGAGCCCTTAAGCCTTATTCTTGCGCAAGGTGGCGAGCTTCCATTGTTCGGCTTCCCGACGCAGAGTCGCACTCTCTACCTTGAACGGCCCGAAAAGCGCGATACGAAAGCAGTGCAACGCGACCTTCGCATCGCCGTTACCGAATTCGCTCCGATGAACGAAATCGTTCGTGACAAAAATGTGTATCGTTCCGCCGCGCTCGTTCACTACAAAATGGCTCGAGTGCGATCACGACAGGTCGCCAACGAGCAACCTTATGTGACGTTGCACGCTGCTGCGGCGCTGTGCGGCTCATGTGGGCACCTGCGGCTCGCGTTCGATGGCGAAGTAAATTGCGAGGTGTGCGGCGAGTCTGCGATGCAGCAGCGCTCGCTCGTATCGCCGCACGGCTTCCGAGTTGGCTTCGCGGAGCAGCCGAGACCATATAACCTCTTCGTGGAGCGCCCAAGTAGAGCGCGTAGTCCGCGTGTGAATCAAATTCCATCACAGGAGCCTCCGCGCGAATGGAACGCGGCGATGACGCGGTTTGGCGAGGGGCACATCTACATCATCAACGACGACCTTGGACGCGGTTTCCGATTCAGTCGCGCGGCAACCGGCGGGGAGGGAACGCGTGACGGCATATGGGATGCACGACTTGCTCCGAACGGAGCGGCCGCAATTGACGGCATCTTTTCGTTGACTGCAAGAACATACACGCAAGTCTTCAGCATGCGCCCATCCGATGCGGCGATGCAGAACTATCGATTGAATCCGGGCGGATCAGCGGATCCCGTGTTCTCGGCTTGGATTTCGTTTGCTCATCTGTTCGCTATCGCGGTTGCTAAATCGTTGGCGATTCAGCGGATCGACTTTGAAGTTGATGTCTTCCGACTTCCTGGCGGCGACGTCGGTATCTACATGGCGGACGCGCTCGAAAACGGTGCCGGCTTCGCGTGGGACATGTTTTTGCAACGTCTTGACGTCGTGATGGATCGCGTCCTCGGTGAATTGGCGAACAACTATCGCGGCGTTCGACATTCCGCGAATTGCCAGTCCTCGTGCTACTCGTGCTTGCGTGATTACGGCAATGTTGCTGTGCACGGCCTACTCGACTGGCGTCTCGGCCTGCAACTCGCTGAGATTCTTGCCGGCCGCGAACCTACGCCAATGGACGCGATCTATTTGCAACGTGCCGCTGAAGTGCTGCGTGTTGCAGAACCTCGCCGCGTCGTCGTTCGCGACGGCAACGGCGCGGGACCAATCGTTGCCATCGACGGCGCGGACGTTCCGTTCGTGTCGCCACTCGTGCTCGGTCGTGGCATCGTTGCAGCAGAAGTACTGAGGAACCCCGAGAGTTATGCGGCCCGCCTTTAAGCGCTATCGAGAGCGGGATGCAATCCGCGAGCCGCGTGCTCAGCGGAGCATCGCACGAACTGTGCGACGTCTTAGTCAGTTGGGGACGCCGCCCGAGTTACGACGTCCTTTTGCTCCTCGGAAACCTTAATTCCGATGCGGAGCCTTGGAGTGCGTGCGCGCTGTCTTGCGCTCCATCCATGCCGGCTACTTCACGCGGCCACAGAGGTGAAGCGGGCCCGCTTTCGCGGAGGGTTTTTGATTGGACATCATGCGCCCGAGCCTTCCGGCGCTCGAACTCCATGGGAGAGGGATTCCCTAGCGCCGTATGTCGGCGCCGTGGGTTATACTATCCCTCGCCGCGAAGCGGCAAGTGTCTACGGAAGCGAGCCAGATTCAGATCGGCTACCTTGCGTGCATAAGAATACGCGCGCATGAGAACAGTACATGGCGATCTCGGGCAAAAATGGTCACCAAAAAGGTCACATTCCCATCAGACCGCTGTGGTCGTACCGGACGGAAAACCTCGATTTTACAGGGCATTCTCGTCCAGTACGATCGTTTACGTTCCTCGTGATGCTGATTCGTAATCAGCAGGTCAGCGGTTCGAGTCCGCTCGTCGGCTCCAGAAAAAGCCCGTCAAATCTAGCGTTTGGCGGATTTCGTGTTTTAAGCGTCGGAGGGCGGGGGGCAGTTTTGAGGGGCATCCAGTCCCGCGAAGAGTTTCGCAACGGCGTCGACTGCCCCCGATTGCCGGGAAGCACGTGGCTATAGGTGTCGAGCGTGAGCTCTGCTCGAACGTGCCCGAGGCGATCGCTGACGACCTTGACGGGGATGCCGGCGGCGAGCAAAGCGGTCGCATGCGCATGGCGCAGGTCGTAAAAGCGGACCGATTTCTCAAGCCCTAGTCGCTCGCGGAACCTTCTCCCGAGGAATCCGAAATACGTACTGGCAATCGTTGTGGAATCGCATTTGATTAGGGAGGTGGAAACTTGATATCTCGACTCAAAGCGGTCGTCGGACTGCTGCTAGGACTACTGTGCGCGTGCACCGTTGCGGGTGCGCAAAATGCCCATCTTATCAGCTGCCCGGCTCGCGAGAGGAGGTTGTACCTCGATGTATATCAATTTACGGAACCCGGAGATTGGCTTCATCGGATGCATCATTGGGTGAATGTTTATTGCGGTGACGGCACGACACCGGTGGCCGCCCTGACAGACGGAATCAAAAATTTTGCCTCCCAAATCGAGTACGATGACTCCCGAAATCTGTACGTGAGCGATTATACCGGTGAATTCGATGGCGACCCTAATCCGAACGCCTTCCTGATCTACGATAGGTATGGCCGGCTCATACGGCGGGTGCTCGTGCCCGGCTACATTCGCGCATTCGTAACAAATAGACGTTCGGGCGAGAACTTTATTTTTTATTCTCCGAACGAGCACAGCGAGCGAATCATGACGGTTGGCGGGAATCCTCCACACGTGCTGGGCAACTACCGTGTGTCCCCCAAGGCGGGGTTCGTTTTTCAGCCAGAGCTCGTTACGAGCGACATCATTCTTTACCAGGACATGTACGGCATGTCGATTCGTGCCCTGAATGCCAAGACCGGAGCGATGCTCGGCATGAATGCGCGAAACGTTCGCGCCTTTTTCATCGGAAGATACCATACGGTGTATGCGAGAGCATATGTTCCGGCCCACTACGACAACCCTTTGACGCGTCCGCGCGGTATAGTTCGCGTGTATGACCCGCGTAATCTACATCTCCTTCGGTCGTTCCGAATCCCTTCGAGAGGGTTTCGCGATGCCGGACCGATTGCGACATCTGTTGACGGAACGATCGCGCTAGCTCTCGGAAGGAGCCGTACGATATCGATTTATGGCCCGCGTGCAAAGAAACCGACGGTCGTGATAAGAGGCATCAGTCACGTAGATAATCTTGTCTTCGATTCCAATGATTCGCTTTATGTACTCGACTCGAGGAGAAGTCGCTTTGGCCCCGCGGGGGTGTATGTGTTCAAGGCGGGCACGGCCAGGATACTCCGCGAGTACACCGTCGGAAAGTTTCAAGGCGTAGGAGACATGGCGATAATTCCCGGGAGAAGGTAAGGGTCTTCTGAAGGCCGGCGGGCGAATGCCACAGCGTACTCGCCGTCAAGATGCCCTTGGACGGACCCTACCATGTGCCGTCGTAAGTGGGGTTGTATCGTAGGGCACCCTACGCCTTGCGGCGCAGATCGAAGTGACCGTGAGGCGCGGCTCGGAGTACGCGTCAAGAACTCAGGGCCCAAAGTTGCTGTAAATTCGATTCAGGGGCTTTGACCTTTTAGGAGTCGCTCTGCGCGGTCGCGATGGAGGGCATGTGGCGAGCAGCGCAAGAATGGCAAGGGCGGAGAGGCTCTGCTGTCTCATCACGATCGAGAAAATGCTCGTTGCCCTTGAGGGCTCTCCATTAGTAACGTAAGCCGGCAAAACGTACGGCATCGACTCGATAGAGTGAAACGAGTCGTCGCGGCCGGAACCCACGCCGACGACGGAACCAGGAAAACTCTCCAACCTCGAGGGGTCGCCCGAACCCTGTTAAGGCGCTCTCTCTAGTCGGGATCGGCGTGGAGAATCGAGCGCGATTGCGCAGCAACCGTCGAGACCGGGGCGTTCGTTGAGGCCGGAGTGAAGCTCGCGCTGCCATAGGTTACCTGCAGCGGAGCGGTGTAGTTGAACGGCCCTAGCCACGACGTGACCGCCGATGTTCCGGTCCAGAAATTCAGTATGAGATTCGAGGGCGTCGTTGGCATAGTGGCGGGTGAACCGGTCGCCATATAGAGCGTCCGGCCGTCCACGATCCACGATATCGAATCCGGCAACCATTCAATCGCGTATGTGTGCATTGCGAGCGACGAATCGAACGGCAGCGAGATTGTGTGCTCGACGCCGGGGCCACCGAGTTTGTAATAGGTCGATTCGAGCGTATTGGTTCTCGCTCCGGGAATCTCGACATCGATCTCGTCGTTGGTCTCCGGACCGTTCGGCGTGGTGTTGATATAGGTAAAAAATGTTGAGACGATTCCCGACCCTTTCGCCGCTTGCATCGAGACCGTATAGGTTCCGTAGCCGTAAACCGCATTGGTGCGCATCTCTCCCGAAGCGTACGGCTCATTCGAGCACCCTGCTGGGCAAGGAACGTTGTCGAGCGTAATCGCAAGTTGAGAGCCGGTCGCAACCGCATGATCGGCGCGCCAACCGACGTTAAAATCGCCGCCGTTCGTGTAGCCATCGTCGCGCGTCCAGAGCGAGGCGTCATTCCATGCGTTCAGGCTAAGCGGAGTCGCTTGTGAGAGCGGTGTCGCGGTCGGCGCCGGTACGGGCGCGCTTGCGTTCGTCGCGCCGCCTGCCCCGCCGCACGCACAGAGTGCGAGCGCAAAGATGACTGCTGCAAGAACACGCACGTTCATGCGCTCCACTTCGCGGGTGATAGTTTTCTCCCTGGCCTGGAATTTTACGTGCGAACTGGCCATGCAGGTCGCTTTCAAACGTGCGAAAACGTCATACCGCACGATGGGTGACGGGAGCCGACGGAAGCGGCCGAAAGTGTGGCCCCTCCGTATCTATAGTATTGAGGAACAGCAGCCCTATTCCGGCTCGCGCAGCTTGAGATACGTGGCAAAAGGAAGTAGAAACGGCATCCGTTTCTTTCGAGTCTGCACGTTTACAAAGCGAATCGTTACGCTATTGTAGACGCGACCGGCATAGCGATACGGAGCGTCCGCGCGTTCGGAGGCGATATAGCGTTCGCCGCGGACGTCGGCAAAATCGATCGTCCAGGGAATGTGGGTGCCGGGACCGGTAACGAAATTCAGTGCGATACGCGCTCGAACCGTCGCAAAGCTCTTGGTATCGATCCAAAGATCGCGCAAGCGATAGCGCCCGCTCGCATGTATCGGACGGAGGACTAGGTGATAACAACGGTGCGCACCGATGGTGTTTTTGCCCGCAAGTGCGATGACATAATGTCGACCGTAGGCAACGACATCCGCGATCACCGGGATCTTCGTTCTGCCAGATTGCAACGGCAAGGGCCGCGGTTGAGGGTCGTGGAATTCTCGCCGAATCCGGCGAACGATCTGAGCGGAGTCGAGAGGTTCTCTAACCTTGCTGCGGTTGTCGTCACCGAGTGAAAAAGAATAGTTTGGAGCGAGTACCGGCACGCCGATAAAATCTTGATTTGGCGCGGGGTGAAGAGGTGGTCCGCACGGCGGTTGCATCGGCGGTAGGTTGTCGATCGTGAACGGTTGGAAGCTCGTCAATACGCCACCCGCCGTAACGCAGAAACCGACGCCGCGCCCCTGCGCGGGGTGGGCGCGTTCGTAGTCACTGACGGTGTCGACCCAAATCTCTCCGTTGCGCGCATCGTATGCCGAGCGAAAATTCTCGACCCGTTTCCCAGCCTTGTCGCGAACGCTAATGCGTACGCTGTAATTAAGGCGTCTTGGATATACTTGCTTATCCCAATACGTGCGTGCGTTGGCAAATATTTGATAGGCAAGTGCCGCAGAGGCGATCATGGCGATGCTTTCGGTGTAAGCATCCGGTTCGGTTTGTGCGTCAAGTTTAGCATATTATATCGGTATGTGTCGCGCCCCACGACGACGTAAAAATACCGCCCTATGAGATAATTGTGCTCTCCTTGCCCCAATGGCTGCATATTGCTAGGGTGCGCCTGTGGATCCGGGGCGAGATCGATCGACCTGCTCGCGGATCCGTTTTTTAACGATATCGAATAAATCGTCGCCGGCCGGTATTCGTCGGGGCGCCCGAAGCAACACCAATCGTCGATATAGGCACGGTTGCCGATGACGCCGAGGAAGGTACTGTCGCTCATGAGGCCGGGAGGGAGCGTTTTCAAGGTCTTCGCGTGAAGGAGAATAACCTCTGTCGTCATCATCGCGCCGTCGCTAAAGCCGGATACGGCAATCTCTCTTTGCCCCGCGGGAAGAATTGAGGTAAGTCCGTCCATCGGCACCTTGGCCGACGCGAGGATCTCGCCACGCGTATCGACGGCAACGATGCTTCCAGCATTGCATCCAATAAATAGCGTCCCACGAATCCTACGCGCGATTTGAGCGAATCGACATGGTCGAGCGCGCGACGCGAGAGCGCGATAGCGCGCCGCTTGCGACTTCGGCAAAGGGAGGGACATCGGTGCTGGATCCACCGGCGCTCGCTCTACCGGTGCTCGCTCTACCGGCACGATGTCCTGCAGCGGTGTCGAGGTAGCCTGAATGCTCGTTGCGTGCACAACCCGCGAACACGCCGTAACTCCCAGAGCCACGATTGCCGCAGTCAAAAAGCGCTTCATTCCTAAATCATTACCTCGGAGAGTGAACGAAACCTCGCGACCATTCCTTTTGGAGGCCTCCGATGCGAAAAGTGGCGGTAACGACCCACGGTAAATGAGGCTTCGGAATGGCCGTCCGCGCTTCGAGCAAATGCCGCTCCCAGGCACACGCTTGAGAGCGGCTCTTCGCGACCCCGAACTCGGCAAAAAAACTTCCGATGGATCGCAGCCTGAGGCATGGTCGTGAGGCGAGGGAGCGCGTAGCGGCAGGCGGCCTGGAGGGCGACCTCGCGATGGTGAGCCGACCCAGGAAACCGGCGCGAGCGAATCGACAAAGCAGTGCGCGATTATGTCGACGCCGTAGCGCTCGCAGATAAAATCGGCAGCGAGCGCCATCGAAGCTTTGCACGGCGTCGATAGGCTCTATCGCCGGTGGGCTCGGCCCTAAAACGGGAGCCAGGGATTTCACTGGATTTCCGGTCAAAACGCCCATGAAGGAGGTCCATTATGCGCAAGAGCCGCTTTACCGAGGCGCAGATCGTCGACATCGTTCGCGAATACGATGCCGGCGTCCCATTTTTGCGGGGAGGACCGTCTTCTTACGTTAGTCGTGCGCCGCAATTACCTCGAACTAATCGATATCACGGCGTCATCGTGAACGGTACCCTGCGTTGTTCTGTGCCGGAAACAGCGAATCGCTATGCAAAGGCAAGGCGCAACGCGGAACCGACGAGCGGCGCGTCTAAACCGTAATTCGGCCGATCTCATCGACGCCCGGCATGGTGAACCACATGTCTCCGCCGGGGCCGGGTGTTATATCGAATGGGCTCGCTCTATCCGGAAGAGTGTACGAAAACGTCGTGACGACGCCGCTTGGTGTAATGCGGCCGATTTGATCGGCGTTCGACTCAGTGAACCAAAGGTTCCCGTCGGAGCCTGTAGCGATGGCGCCGAGGCCTGAATACGGGGCTATTCCGGAGTGAAATTCCGTCACCGTGCCGCCGGGTGTAATGCGACCGATGCCGCTGTCTTCGGGCTCTGTGAACCAGATGTTCCCATCGGGCCCCGCAGCGATTCGGTACGGGTAGGCGTTCGGGCTGATTCCCGTTGCAAATTCGGTGACGACGCCGCTCGGCGTAATGCGACCGATACGGTCGAGGCCCGACTCGGTAAACCAGAGATTCCCGTCGGCGCCCGTGGTGATATCGGCAAGCCCGGCGTGCGAGCTAATGCCGCTCGAAAATTCGGTGACGACTCCGCTCGGCGTGATGCGACCGATTTTATCGGCACCTACCTCGGTGAACCAAAGATTCCCATCGGGGCCCGCGGTGATGAAACGGATTCCTGCATACGCGCTAATGCCGCTTGAAAACTCCGTGACGACGCCGCTCGGCGTGATGCGCCCGATGCTGTTGGTGGCACCGTCGGTAAACCAAAGGTTGCCATCGGGACCGGCTGTGATATCTTCGGTACGCGTGAGTTTGCCGAAACCTTGTGTGAACTCGGAAACGGTTCCGTTCGGCGTGATGCGCCCGATATCGGGAGCGTTATCAGTAAACCAAAGGTTGCCGTCGGGGCCTTTGGCAATGCTCAGCGGGATATTCGTGGAGGAGACTCCAAGATTATATTCGGTGATAGCCCCCGGCTGAGCCGACCCGTTCGCGTTCGACGGAAGGTTCGAACCGCCGCAACCGGCTAGCAAAATCGCGAGCCCCGCTGCGGCAATAGAAACGGAGCGAAATAGGGAAGCAATATCCGATTTCATCGAGCGGGGATTATCGATTCCTTACGGTATCCCTTGCCGACGACCGTTTTTTCGAGCGGGCGACGCCATGCCCCACAACTTGGGCGTCGTCGTCGAGCCGCGCACCGGTGCTATTTTGTTCCTTGGTTCCCATTGAGAAGGTCGTGCAATGACGCTTATTCTTGAAGTCTCGTTGTTGGTGCTTTCGGTCGTCTTGACGGTCGTCATCGTTCGGTTCGCCTCGCGCAAAGGAAAATGGAATTCTTATGTAACCACGGCAGCCGGGTTCATGTTATTCGTACCTATCGTATTCATTTTGGTTTTTATCGTCTTCGCCGGTCCGCTGATGCCGATCGAAGCCTGGATGAACCAATGGAAAATTGTGACGTTGGAGCGTCACATTTACGTTGGCGAATCACGCGCAGCTCTTGAAAAAAACTTCGGCAAGTCGATTCCCTTGCCCGATCTTCGCACTTGCTGCGGGACGGAGCCGCAGCAAAATCAACCGGGCTCGAAGAAGGGACACGAACGCTACTACTATCTGGTTGCGGGGTCAGTTTGCACCGCCGCGTACCAAGGCATTGCGGTGCGCTTCGATCGCCACGACCGGATAACGTCGTGGCGACGGGTTGCGATGGCCGATGGTTGCTAGCGCGCCGTGCGGCGATCCGTTAAAACTGCGCCATTCCTAAGCGCACGATCGTGCGCGGGGCCCGCCATGCTTTACTCCAGCGCTTCGCGCGCGTCGGTGCCGATTCGGTCCAGACTCCGTAGATGCGTCCGGCGTAAGCGGCGATGCCGTTGTAGTCGCCCATGAATTGGAAGGACGGGTCGAACGGCTTCGTCGTCCACTCGTAGTTTCGGTAACTACCGCCGCCGTCGGTCGAGCGCGCGAGCGTGATCGTCGCGAGTTCGTTGTTTCGGTCGCCGCGACGATCGTCGAAGATGACGTATGCGTCGCTCGTAACCGGATCGACGGCGAGCCACTGAAACAGGTGGTCGCGCCCATCGTGCACTCGGTCGTTATTCACCTTCACCGGCGCGCTCCAGAGGCGGCCCCCGTCGGTAGAGGTCGAGCTAAAAATATCGACCTCGCCGTACCGGTAATCCGACCACGTAACGAAGAGGCGGTGCGCTTTCGGTGCCATAGCGATTTGCGGAAATCCGTTGACCTCTCGATCTTGGTAGCCTTGCACGTAAAAATTCATCGAAGGAACGTTGATGATCGCGTGTGACGGAGAGAACGTTTTGCCGCCGTCGCGAGATACCGCCATAACGATATGCGTGCCGTCTTGCCAGACGGTGTAGAGCGTTCCACGCGGCCCGACCGCTCCGTCGAAACCCTCCGTCGCCCCGTTATCGTCGCGCGGCAAGCCGTCGTGCGTGCTGATCCGCAGCGGATGCGACCACGATGCGCCGCCGTCGGTCGAGCGGGAGAACAACATCTCGGAGTACGAACGGTGGAATTCGGTCCAACCAATATAGAGGTTGCCGCGATAGGGACCGTGCGTGTCGTCGGCGACGATATAGGGTTTATCCTCGAAGACGTTTGGGCGCCCGACCGGAGCCTTCACCGCGACGGCGCGTTGCAACCAACGAACGCCGCCATCGTTCGAACGCTCTACAAAAATGCCGTTGCGCGTTGCATGGTGCGCCCAATAACTCTCGGTACCAAGTTTATCGAAGGCGATGTAGCAGAGAATCGCGTGACCGCGGGCATCGTAGGCGACCGATACGTCACCGTCGACCAAGCGATGGTCGTGGGGGACGGCAGCAATGCGTTGCCACGTGCGTCCGGCGTTGCGAGAGTAGTCGACGAAACCGCCGACCTGATAGGCCGCGATGACGCGGCGTGGATCGCTGGGATCGATTGCCACTGCAGGCTCCGACCAAAAACCGGGAGTGGGGGTTAACGTCATCACGCGCTTCCCGGGCGCCGGCGGCAACCCGGCCGATGATACAGCGAGCAAACCGAAGGCGAGCGTTAAAAGCAGGCGTTTCATGCTTGGTGCAGGCCGCATTCGGTCTTGGAGTGTCCCGGCCAGCGCCCGCTTCGCGCGTCACCGGTGATCGATGGGGCCGTACAGGGGAGGCAGCCGAGGCTGCTAAAGCCGTCGTCGTGCAACGGGTTATAGGGAACGTTCCGTTCGACGATGTAACTCCAAATGGTGCGTTCGTCCCAATGTGCGAGCGGATTGATTTTTACCAAATCGAAGCGCCGATCCCACTCCACGACGGGAGTCTGCGCGCGTGACGCAGTTTGGTCGCGGCGAATGCCGGAGATCCACGCGCGATACGGGCGCAAGAACGTGCGTTGCGCTTCAACCTTCCGAAGTTCGCAGCAGCGGTCGGGATCGCGCTCCCAAAGTCGCTCGCCGTAAAGCGATGCTTGTCGTTCGAGCGTCAGCGGCGCTTGCACCGCGATCGGCGCGATCTCATATCGCGCGCTAACCGCCTGGATATGCGCGTAGGTTTCTTCGTGCAAGAGTCCGGTATCCAAATAAAAAACCGGCACGCTCCGATCGAGCTCGAGCAGTTGGTCGAGCAAGACCATGCCGCTCGGCCCTCCGAAGGAACATGCGGCGACGATCGAACCGGAATATCTCGCGAGCGCCCAACGCAAAATCTCCGTCGAGCTCGCCGCCGCGAGTTCGACGGCTACGCTCTGGAGCTCTTCGCTCGATTCGGCATTCACGATGCGTCCGCTCCGCGCTGCTTCACGTTACGGGCCCTTTTTTACCGGCAGGCCGCACTGAACCCATCGCAGCATGCCGCCGGCCATATTGTAACTCGTTCCAAAGTGCCCGGAGCGATCGAGCGCGCTCTGCGCGTGTGCGCTACGCGCCCCGGAGCGGCAGATACAGATGATTTCGCGGTCGGTCGGCAGCTCGGCAACACGCGCGGCCAACTGCCCGAGCGGGATCAGCGTCGCCCCCTCGATATGCCCGTCGGCCCATTCCGCCGGCTCGCGGACATCAAGAAGAAAGGCGCCTGCTTGCGCTTTCGCGGGAACCTGCTTGGGGTCGATCTCACCGGGCAATTTATCGTCCTTTCCTCAAGCGTACCATGGAGAGAAGAGAGGATTCGCGTGTCATTGACCCCCGTCATTCCCTTCAGAGCGAAATAAGATAGACTACCCCTTAAGGAGGGTCGGATATGGGCGAGGGTCCGTTGGTCTTGAAACTCTTTCTTGTCGTGGCGGTCGTCGCGATTGCGGCGATGCTCCTGGTCGCACTCTACGGGGCGAGGGCGCCTTTGCCGCAGGGCGTCGTTAACGACGCCGGCTACCGAATTCGCAAACTCTGGCTCGGGCTCGTGCTGGTCGTTGCAGCGGCCGCCTTCGTGCTGACGCTTCCGTTCTTCCCTTATCCGTGGGCGCAGGCGTCGCCGGGGGCGCGCCACTTCGAAGTAACGGCCGCGCAGTATGCATTTGTGATGCCTGCGGTCGTCCCGGCTAATGTGCCGATCGTCTTCGATGTTACCTCGCAAGACGTCAATCACGGGTTTGGCATTTACGCTCCCGACGGCAGACTCTTCGCGCAGGTTCAGGCGATGCCGGATTACGTCAATCACCTCCCAATCGAATTTCATAAAAAAGGCCATTATGTCGTGAGGTGCCTGGAATTTTGCGGAATCGGCCACGCTTATATGCACGGAGGTTTTGACGTTCGATGAAAATTATGTGGACCTATATCGTGGCGGGGCTGACGATATTCGGATTGATGCTGCTGGTGGGGATCGGTTTGCGCGCTTCGCAGGCCGGGTGGTTGCCTATCGATCCGGGTACGTTCTACTCGCTATTGAGCCTTCACGGCGTCGGGATGATTACCGCGATGGCGATCGCGGGGCTCGGGCTTCTGTGGTATCTCGTCGATCGCGATATACAATTGGACGCGCGTCTAGCGATGCTCGCCTTCGTATTCTTCGCGCTTGGGGTGCTCGCCGTTATCGTCAGCGTCATTTTCGGCCATTACGGCGCGCTGTGGACGATGCTCTACCCGCTCCCGTTCGTCGGAACGACGTGGCCTTCATGGGCGACCGGATTATGGTTGATCGGCGTGGCGTTGGTGATGCTCGGTTTCATGCTGATCTGCGCGCAACTTCTCGGCGCTATCTTGCGTCAGTACGGCGGCTTAGGGTCGGCGCTCGGTATCGATTATGTCTTTCATCGAAAACGGTTCGAAGCGGCCGGAAAACACCCACCGAGCCCACAGATACTTGCCGCGACCGTCGTTTCAATCGACGGATTGATCGGCGGTGCGTCGGGGCTTCTCGTCGGAATTGCAATGATCGCTCATTGGCTCGACCCGCACGTCGTAATCGACCCGCTCTGGGCGAAGAACCTCACCTACCAATTCGGGCATACGTTTGCCAATCTCACCATGTATATGGCGGTCGCCGGTATTTACGTGGCGCTTCCGATCTGCACGAAGCGCGCGTATCACTCCTCGGTTCCGCTGGTGGTGGCATGCTGGGGAACGCTAGTGTTCGTGATTATCGCCTATTTCCACCATCTGTATATGGATTTCGTGCAATGGCCGGCGGTGCAATATATCGGTGAAATTAGTTCCTACCTTGCCGCGGTGCCGGTCGTTGTCGTGACCGTCTTTGGCGGCCTCATGCTCATCCATCGTTCGGGCATGAAATGGACGTTGGGATCTACCTTTTTTTTCGCCGGCATGGTCGGATGGATCGTCGGCGGGAGCGCCGCGATACTCGATGCGACGATTCCGTTTAACGTCGATCTCCATAACACGTTGTGGGTACCGGCGCACTTCCACACCTATCTTTTGGAAGGCGTTCTGCTCTTTATACTGGGATGGGTCTTTGTTTCACTGGAGCAACGTGCCGATAGCAGTTCGAATGCGTTCGTGCGCTGGATTGTCGGGCTCGGCATCTTCGGTGGCGGCGCGCTCTTTCTGATTCCGTTTTACATCGCCGGAGCGGCCGGCGTTCCGCGTCGTTACGCAACCGAACCGGCTCCGGGGCCGTTTTGGGCCGGGGTCGCAACGCTCGGAGCGCTGCTCGTTCTCGTCGGCGTCCTCGCAGCGCTCGTCGAGGGGATACGCCTCGCGCGCGCACCTGCGGTGAGGGCCGCGGAATGAATCGCCGAAATATCGGGTTCGTCGTCATCGCGCTGACGGCACTCGCGGCGCTCGTGCCGTTCGTCGATCGCCATGCGGAGCTTCCGATTTGGCAGCACCATCTCTTGCACGCCGCATTAATGGCAGGTGGCGGAATCGCCGGCATTCTCGTCTCCGCACGGCCGCGTTCCACGTCGGGCGGGAGCGCATTTTGGTTGCTCCCCGCGACCATCGCACCGTTGTTGGCAATGCTGGCGATGTGGCCTTCGGCGTACGGCTATTTCGAGATGCACCCGATCGGCCACGCGATCGAACATTTCACCCTGATCGCACTGGCGTTTACCGCCACCGCCTCGGCAGAGTGCTACGCCGCCGGGCTGGGTTGGATCGTCGGCGGTGCGATGATTTTCATGGCCGTCGCAGCGGCGCGCGGCTTCGGCGTAACGTTCGGCAACGGTTCTTAGTCGGCGGCTTCGTTCGGAAATGCGTTGGCGGCGATCTGCGTGAGCGCCTCGCGGTTGAGTCGAACGATACGCCCCGCAACGCGTTCGATCGCTCCGCCGGCCTCGAGCTCTGCGAGCGTGCGATTGACGACTTCTTTGACGGTGCCGGCAGCGACGGCGAGATCGCCTTGGGTAATGCCCTCGAAGCTGGGCAGCGCTTTCGATAATCCCGAGGCCGGAGAGGCATAGGGAAGCAGCGCCGTCGCGACGCGCCCGATCGTCGGCAGCGAGACCTGCGCGGTAAAGCGATCGATTACCATGCGAAGCCGTTGCGCGAGTTGCGCGTTTACAGCGCGGGCGACGCGGAGATCGTCTTGTAAAATCGCACGCACGACGTTACGTGGGAATATCGCAACGCGCGTGCTATCGCTGATGCCGACGAGTCGCGCCGATGCGACGCCGCCGTCGATCGTATCGAGAATGCCGAACGCTTCGCCGGAGAGGACGTCGTAAAGTGCGTGCTCGCGGCCGAGCGGTGAGGTGACGATGGCGCGAAGGCCGCCGCGCAGCACGAGGCCCAGATGCGGCCACTGCGCTCCCTGCTCGCAGAGCGAGGCATTTCTGCCGATCTCGCGTTGCGATGCGCTGCGTTCGAGCGATTCGATCGTGCTCGCTTTCGCGGTAGAGAACAATGCGCTGCGGGCAAGCAAGTGGGCGAGCGTCTCGACCGGCATTTCGCCGATGCGTCGTAACAGAACTTCCCAGGTATCGCTGCCAAGCATGCTCTGTAACCAAACGAACTGCCCCGGTCGCAAATGTTCGAAATCGCCCTTGAGCGGCCGGGGTTCGTGATCGCTGACGATGCGCATGGCCTCACCGATGGCGAGTGCGTCGAACGAAGCGATGATGCGCGCGTGTCGTCGCCACGTCGGCTCGAGCCGTACGTCGATCTCAAAAGCGATATTTTCATCGAACATCGCCTTCTTATGTCGCACGGCCGCCGTGCGTTGTCAAGCGGCTTCTAGAGGAGGCCGGCGTTAAAGCGCAGCTCGACGACCGCTACGCGGAGGTCGCCTTCGGCGCGGGCGAGCGTTTCGCGCGCGGCCCGATCTCCCAGGTCGGCATCCTCGAGTTCGAGTTCCGTTCCGACGCCGCCGCGATATCGCACCTCGGCGAGCCGCAACGTCTCGTCGCTGACGGCGACGAGCTTTCTTGCTGCCTCTACCTGCGATGCCGCAATGCTCTCGCGCAAGTATGCCTGACGGACTTGGAGCTCGACGCCGTCGTGGAGCTGCTTTACGCCGAGTTGCGCTTGCTTGAGCCCATCTTCGGCGAGAGCGATACCGTTTCGGGAGTATCCGTTATCGAAGAGCGTCCAGACCGCAGTGAGGCCAATGGAGAACTGGTTGTGATAGCCGCCGACGACTGCGGGCTGCATGTTGCCGTCGGAGATGACCGCATTTACCTGCGGCACGCGCGAGGCTTTGGCGGCGGCGATGCCCATGCGCGCCGCTCGCACCGCGGCTTGCGCTGCGGCTAAATCGCCGCGGCGGTCGAGCGCCGTCGTTAAGAGATTCGAAAGATGGAATGTCGGCGGCGAAAGCCCGAGCGGATCGGTGAGTGTGTAACGGTTGGTAAGCGGTACGCCGAGGAGCATGTCGAGTTGATTTTCGGCGAGCTTGACCGCCCCCGAAGCGCCGATCGCGCGAACGTTCTCACTTGCAAGTTCGGCCTGTGCGCGAAGCACATCCGCACGCGGAATCGTTCCGTTCTTAAAAAAGAGCTCTGCTTGACGTTCGTGCGCTGCTGCGACATCGACGGCACGCTTCGCGACGCTATTCATGCGCTCGGCGGTCAAAACGCCGAAGTAGGCTTTCGAAACGGCGGCTATCGTCGCGCCGCGCGCTTGTACGAATTGCGATTCCGCTGCGGAGAGCCCGGCCGCCGCTTGGCCGACATGGGCGTTGCGGATGCCGCCGTCAAAGAGGGTATATTGCATCGCCAGTATCGGGCTGTTGGTAGCATTGACGGCGCTAAACGGAAGCGCTCCGATCGGGGTGCTGAGTTTGGCGACCGCGCTAACGCTTTGGTAGGAATCTTGCAGCGCGACTCCCGGAAGGAGCGGCGCCTCGGCTTCACCGAGTTCCGCGCGTGCCGCATCGACGCCGACGGCGGCGCTGCGATAGGCATTATTGCGCTGCAGTGCGAGTTTGACCGCGTCATCGAGGCTGAGTTGTTGCACGGATGTCGCCGGAACGGTCGTTGCGGCGCTGGTCGCTCCGTAAGGAACGAGCGATGCGGCGAGTGCGATGGCAAAAAGCGATGTCTTATTCACGGTCGAGATCTTTCCATGACGGGGTGGTTTCAATTGAACGTAAGGTGAGGTGTTGCGTCGAGGTTATCGCGCCGTACGCGCTTTGGAGTTCGACGCTTGCCTTCTCTACGCGGAAGGGGCCGCTGAGATAGGCGACTGCATCGCGCGCGTCTCCCTCGCCGCGGAAGATCTCCATATCGAGATTGATGCTTTCGCCCTCGAGGAGACGCGGGAGAGCGGTGGATTCGAGTTCGATACAATCGAGTTCGGGGAAGTTCACGATACTGCGCACGCGTTCTGCCTCTATGCCCGGTGTCGGGAGAGCGTCGGTGAGCGGTGCGCGATCCCGTGCGATGATGCCGTAGAGCAACGGAATTGCCAGCACCGATAGTACGGCCGACATCGTCATGCCGAAGACCAGCGCCCATGCCAAACCGCTCCATACCGGGTCGGCGGCGATCACGATCGAGGAGAGCACTCCGGCCGCAGCGGTAAGGAAGATCGGCCGGGTTCTCGCGGTCGTCGCCTCGGTTAAGGCTTCATTGAGCGGGATGCCTTCTTTCAATTTCGATTCGATGAAATCGAGCAAGATGATGGAATTTCGGACGACGATGCCGATAAGCGCGATCAACCCGATCATCGCCGTCGCCGAAAAATAGATTCCGAACGGAGCGAGAATGGCAAAGCCGGGCAGCACGCCGATGATCGCGAGCGGCACTGCAGCGAGCACCACGAGCGGAATCATAAACGAGCGGAAACGTGCGACGAGCAAGAAGTAAATCAAGATAAATGCGAGGAGCATCGCCCGGCCCAGATCGGCGAAGACGCGATTGGTGAGGCTCCACTCGCCGCCCCACGAGATGCTATAACCGGCAGGAAGCGGGTGGTGCATGAGCGCGAGCGACATGTCGATCACCGCATAGGTCGAGCTACGGCCGGCCATATCGGCCCCGACGTAGGAGACGTTACGGAAATCATCGCGATAGAGCGGACGCTCCACGTTTCCGGCGCGAGCGGTCACGACCGCGCCGAGCGGGACTTGCACGCCGGTGCGCGATGGAAGCATAAGTGAGTCCAGCGCTGCCGGATCGCCTCGATACGCGCGTTCGAGCCGCAGGAAGATCGAGACGGGTCGAGCCTGATCGGGAACGTGTAGCGTCGATACCGGTGCCCCGTGGATCTCCATACCGAGCGTTTGCACGGCATCGGCGACCGATACGCCGGCGAGTGCGGCTTTCGTGGGGTCGACGCGGAGATTGAGTGAGGCGGGCAGATCTTTGAAACTCGAATCGATATCGACAACGCCGCGTTCGCGTTGCATCATCGTAACGAGACGCGCTGCAATCGCACGACGCACCTCGGGATCGGGCCCATAGATCTTCGCGAGGATCGTATCGCGCACCGGAGGGCCCGGCGGTACCTGGAGGATGCGGAGCGAGGCGCCCTTCGCGGCGGCGACGGCTGCTAATGCAGGGCGGATCTCCGCGACGAACGGCGCGGACTCGATCGAGCGGCGATCCTTCGGCAGCAGGCTGACGTGAATCTCCGCTTGATTGGGCGCGTTCCGGAAAACCGTTCCCTGGAAAAGCGCTGCAAGATCGGGGACGGCGTTGGTGCCGACGAATGTTTGGTACGAGCGCACCTGCGGATAGGTTGCCAACTTCCGCCCGACCGCCGCTGCGATCGCGTCGGTCTGCGCGATCGAACTCGAAGGCGCAGCGTCGATGGCGACGAGGAACGAGGTTTCGTTGGCGTCGGGAAGCATGCGGAACTTCACCAACTTGAAGACCGGAAGCATGACGGCGACAAAGAGCGCAAAAACCAGAATGAGAAGGAAACGCCGGCCGAGTTTCCGATCGGCGAGCATTTTTTCCAGAGCATTGCGAAAGGGAAGAATCCATTTCGGCGTTCCGTGCGAAGGCTTCGGTTTCTGGTTGCGCAGCAGTGCGTAGGTCGCCCAGGGAGTGATCGTAAAGGCGATAAGCAAGGATGCGATCATTGCAATCGGGACGTTGAGCGGAATCGGGCGCATATACGGGCCCATCATTCCGGTAACGAAGAGCATGGGAAGGAAGGAGAGCACGACGGTAATCGTTGCCAGCGTCGTCGGGTTGCCGATCTCTTCGACGGCGAGAACGGTCGCTTCAGCCTTGGAACGGTGCGGATTGACGACGTGGTAATGGCGATGGATGTTCTCGACGATGACGATCGCCTGATCGACGAGCAGCCCGAGAGAAAGGATCAACGCGAAGAGCGTAATGCGATTGATCGACTGCCCGTCGATCATACCGATGCCCAGCGTTACGAAGAGCGTTAACGGAATTGCGGTCGCAACGACGAGCGCCTCGCGCCACCCGAGAACGAAGAGCAGAGCGACGACGATAACGATCGCTTCGAGCAAACGCTGGATGAGCTCGTTTACCGCAAGGTTGGCTTTGTTGCCGTCGTTGCGCGTAACGTCGAGCGTCACACCGGGCGGCAGTGCAATGCTTTTTACGCGGCTGAGGATCGCATCGGCGACCGTGACGGCGTTGGTGCCGGCTTTTTTAGCGATGGCGATACTCACGGAAGCTTGCAAATTTTGCGACGCGTTCTTCGTCCCGGCGCCATAGCCGAAACCGGTGGCGCTATCGCGCGGGGGCAGCCCCATGCTCACCGATGCAACCTGCCCGAGCGTGACGGGCTGGCCGCCGCTCACGTTGACGATTTGGTCGCGCACGGCGGCGAGTGAGGTAAGTGCATCACCGGCGCGAACCGAAAGGCTCTCGCCGTCGCTATGGAGAGATCCGACCGCTTGCACGGTGTTGCTCGCGCCTAATGCCGCAGCGATCTGCCCGGCGGAGATTCCAAATGCGGCGAGTTTCACCGGGTTGAGGCGAACGTTGACGACCTTCGGCCGTCCGCCGAAGGTTTGCACCGTCGAGACTCCGGGAATCGCGCGAACGTCGGCGATCACCCGCTGCGCGGACTGATAGAGCTGGCCGCGATTGTAGCGTCGGCCGTGAAGATTCAACACGACGATGGGCACATCATCGACCGAGAGCGGCGTGATGACCGGGTGCGAGGCACCGGGGGGGAGATCGCCGAGGTGTGCGTTTACCTGATCGTAGAGGGCGACGAACGATTTACTCGGGCTCTCGCCGACGTGAAAGAGAACGGTGAGCATCGAGTAATCTTGAGTCGACGTTGCGTAAATGTGGCTGATGCCGGGAACTTCTTGCAAGACGCGTTCGCCGCGTTCGGTAATGAGGCGCTCGACCTCGCGCGCCGATCCGCCGGAGTATTGCGTAAAGATCGTTGCCGCGGGCATCGTGATCTCGGGGTTCTCTTGCCGCGGCGTTTGTAGGATGGCGAAAATACCCCAGACCGAAATAGCGATGACGATCGTTGGAGTGAGTTTCGAGGTGAGGAAATACCGGGCGAGACGTCCGATTCCGGTCAATGGCTTCATTGAGTCACGGCCGTCACGGCGGCCCCGTCGGTGAGTTCGGCGAGGTTGCTGGTGGCGATCGTCGTTCCCCCGGCGATCCCGGTCACGATCGCATAACGCGTGTTGCTGACGACCGAATCAACCGGAACGAAGACCGCCTTTCCGCTGCGAACGGCAAAGATGCCGCTCTGTCCGGCGCGCTCAACTAAGGCCGAGAGGGGAATGCGCGCACCGCGAGCGCTCCGAGCCGGAACGATCGCGCGCGCGAACATACCGGGAAGCAAGCCGGGGCGGGCGGGAAGATCGATGCGCAAGATTGCGGAGCGGAGCGCGGGATTATCGGAGGGGACGAGCGAGCGAATCGTGCCTTGCAGCGTGCTTCCGCCGAGAGCGTCGACGCGAACGGCGAGTTGTCGGCCCACGCGGAGCGCGGCGAGGTTCGCGAGCGGAATTGCAACCTTTAATTCGAGCTTTCCATCGCTTTCAATGCGGGCGACCGGGCTGCCGGCACCGACGACCTCGCCCTGCCGCACGAACGTCTGCGTGACGACGCCGCTAAAGGGCGCCGCGATCGTGGCATCGTTCACCGGAACGCTCGCGGCAGCGACGCCGGCGCGTGCGGCGGCTTCGCCGCCGGAGGCCGCTTGTACCTGAGCTCGTGCCTGTGCGAGCCCGGCGCGGGCGATTTCGAGTTGCGCTTGTACCTGGTCGCGTTGTTCCTTCGAGATCGCGCCTGCCGTATAAAGATTTCCCATGCGTTGCGCCGTTTTTGCGGCCAGATCGTAGCGGCTCTGCGCCTGCTGTAAGCCGGCGAGCGCCGCTTCCGAACCGGCGCCGGCGGCGCTTGCTCCGGCACGCGCCCCGGCGAGCATCGCCGAGTATTGCGCGCTATCGACCCGCGCGAGCACGGTGCCCGCGGCGACGCGGTCGCCTGCATGAACGACCACGAGATCGATGCGCCCCGGGGTGAGCGCGCCGACGGTCGCACGATGCAGGGCGAGCAGCGAGCCGGAAAAATCGGTCGTTGCTGCAATCGAACCGCTTTGCACCGTTGCGGTGCGAACCTCGATTGCCGGCGTGGCTTGCTTTGCGGAATTTCCTCCGCCGCACGCCGTTAAGGAAAGCGAAAACGTAACCGCGATCGTCGCGACGATATTACGCTTCACGCGTTTTCCCTCCAATGCCGACCGATCCAAGAATGTTCGACATCATGCACCAACCGGTCAGAGACGATTGCAGAAGATTCGCCCCAACGAATGCCGTTAACCAGAGCCAACGGCGGTCGATTAGCGAGAGCGCGAGGCTGGCGAGCACGAAGGTGCCTGCGATGCCGCGCACTGCGGCCTCGACCTTCCAACCGCGCTCGCGCGCCGGGCACATGAGTGAGTCGGTGAAACGCATTCGAGAAACTCCCAAAGAAGACGAAAGGAACGAGTCGGATAATACCATACCCCCTAGGGTATTGCAAGATGCCCCACTACGGGGTAGAGTATCGGCATGGCAAAGCAACGGACGGGTGCGCCCGCCGAAGGGCAGGGCAGCCTCGATGCCGCGACCGCCGGCGACGTACTGATGCGTCTCCGCCGCGTCGAGGGGCAGATTCAAGGGATCGGTCGCATGATCGAACAGGGGCGCGACTGCCACGCAATCGCCCAACAGATGGGTGCGGCCAAAGCGGCGCTCGAACGGGCGACGGTGCAGTTGATGACGTCGAGCCTCGTTCAGTGCCTCAAGCCCGGGAAGAACGGCTCGATCGACCAACAGGAGATCGCACGGCTCACCGATACGTTTGCGAAGATCCTCGGTTAATCGCCGCTACCGGCGCGGATCGAATCGAACGCACGCGCATCAGCCCGCGCGCCGAATTCCCCAGATAGGCGGCGTCGGCCCGTTCGAGATCCTCCGGTAGAAGCGTCGCTTCTTCGGCTTCACCCTGCGCGAGGAGCGCGGCGCGAAGAATGCCGGGTAAAAGGCCGGCCGATATCGGCGGCGTCAGCAGCCGGTCGCCGCGTCGAATGAAGAGATTGGTACGGCTTCCTTCCGTGAGCTCGCCGCGTTCGTTTGCGAGCAGCGCGTCGAAACAACCCGCGTTTCTCGCTTGAGCGGCTGCATTTTCGTGTGCCGGTCGGTACGAACTCTTCAGGCGCAGCCACCGATCGTCGGAACGGACGCGCACCGAGGAGAGCAGGATATCGATCGCCTCGGGACGTTGCAGATCCTCACGATGAAGTGCGATCGTGCCGCGATGGCCGAGGCGCACGCGCAGTAGGGCCGGCGTCGTTGCCGATGCGCGCACGTCGCCGATGCGCGCACGTAGCGCGTCGAGATCGAACGGCACGTGCAGGCGCTCGGCCGCGCGCTCGATTCGTTGCAAGTGCTCTTCGACCGTACGCTCGGGTGCGTCGCTCGCCAACGTCTCCCAGAGCTCGAATCCCGTCGCATCGCCAAGAAAACGCAATTTCGTATCGACCTCGCTTCGCTCGTCTGCGGCGACGGAATCATAGACGATGCCGCCGCCGCCGCGAATGCAGGCCGATCCGGCATCGATCTGCACCGTACGAATCGCGACGTTCCACCAGCCGCGGCGCCGGGGCGAGAGATAGCCGATACTTCCGCAATAGATCTCGCGCGGAGCCTCCTCGAGCCGCGCGATCTGCTCCATGGCGGCGCGCTTCGGGGCCCCGGTGACGCTCGCGCAAGGAAACGTTGCCGCAAAGATCTCTGCGAGCGTCGACGAACCGGGGAGATGCGCCCGCAACGTCGAGGTCATCGTCGCGAAGGTCGGATAGCGTTCGATCTCGAGGAGACGCTCCGTCTCGACGCGTGCGCCGAGGCGATGGAGATCGTTGCGAAGCACGTCGACGATCATCAGGTTCTCGGCGCGGTTTTTCTCGTTGCAGAGCTCCTCGCTCCGTTCGAGCGCAGCGGTGCCTTTCATCGGGCGAACCACGATCGTGTCGCCGTCGAACCCGAGGAAGAGCTCGGGCGACCACGAGAGGGCGACGCGCTCTTCGTCCTGCACGAACGCTTGGTAACGCGCCGCGGTTCGGGCAGCAATCGTCGTCCACAGGGCGTACGGATCGCCGGCGAACGCAAAATGAAAGGGCACCGAATAGTTGACTTGGTAGACATCACCTTCACGAATTGCATCGACGATCTCGGCGATGGCGCGCTCGTAGCCGGGCTCGGTAAAGAGCGGAAGCGGGGGCGCAAATGGCGCGATCTCGGTTCCACCCGCAACGCGCGGGGTAGCGCGATCGAAGATGCCGATCGTTAACAACGGCCACGCGGCCTCGACGGCGAGCCCATGGTAGGCCGAGCCGAGCGCATAATTCAGATAGCCGGCGACCCAATAGCCGTCGGCGAGTGCCCGCTCCGCCTCGGCGAGAGCGGTTTGGGCCTCGGGGAGCGTCCGGGCTCGCAGCGCCGCGATGGGATCGCGGAATTCGAGCTCGTCTATACCTGCAAACGCAACGCGGAGGCGCACCGCCGTCTCTGCTCCCGCCTTTCGAGCGATCCCTGCGTCGCGGCAAGGAATGGCGCCGCGACGGCGTAAGGCCCCGGTCATGAAAACAAGCCACGAACTGACGCTGCGCGGCGTCATCATCGGCGCGGTCATCACGCTGTTTTTTACCGCCGCAAATGTCTATCTCGGCCTCAAGGTGGGGCTCACCTTTGCCTCTTCGATCCCCGCAGCGGTCATCTCGATGGCGATCTTGCGCTGGTTTAAAGATTCCAGCGTGCAAGAGAATAATATCGTGCAGACCGTCGCGTCGTCGGCCGGAACGCTCTCATCGATTATCTTCGTATTGCCGGGATTGGTGATGATCGGTTGGTGGACGGGCTTTCCGTTCTGGGAGTCGTTCTCCGTCGCCGCGCTCGGCGGTATCCTCGGGGTCATGTACACGATTCCACTTCGCCGCGCGTTGGTTACGAACTCCGATCTTCCGTACCCCGAGGGCGTGGCGGCCGCTGAGGTTCTGCGCGTCGGCGCATCGTCGAAGAGCGGCGCTGCGGAAGGCGCGGCGGGGTTGGTTGCGATTATCGCCGGTGCGATTGCGTCGGCGGCGTTCGCCGCGGTCGTCGCCACGCGCGTTTTCATTGGAGAATTCGATGCCTATCGTCGCTTCGGCCATGCGACGACCGGCATCGGCATCTCGCTCTCGCTCGCGCTCGTCGGCGCCGGGCACCTGATCGGTCTCAGCGTCGGGCTTGCGATCCTCGCCGGCATCGTCATCGCTTGGGGGGTTTTAGTGCCGATCCTTACCGCGATCCATCCGGCGGTCGGCGGCGCGCCGATCGACGTTGCAATGGCGACGTGGTCGCACGACGTGCGTTTTATCGGCGCCGGTGCGATCGGGGTCGCTGCGATCTGGACGTTGCTGAAATTGCTCGCCCCGGTGATCGAGGGGCTGCGCGGCGCTCTCGCCGCGGCGCGGACGCGCAGCGAAGGGCGCGCGCATGAATTAGCGCAGACCGAACGCGATATTCCGATCGGGATCGTTGCGGGCGTATCCGCCGCGCTTTTGATTCCGCTGGCGATATTGCTCTTTGCATTCGTTCACGGCGTCCTGCCGCCCGCGGTGGCGATTCCGCTGATTCTGGTATCGATCGTTTACATCACGATCGTCGGTCTTTTCGTTGCCGCAATCTGCGGCTATATGGCCGGCCTCATCGGTTCCTCGAACAGCCCGGTCTCCGGGCTTGCGATTCTCGCAGTCTTGGGGATCGCGCTCGTTGCCGTCCTTTTCGCGCACGGGCACCCGGAGCTCACCCAGCCGCTCCTTGCATTCGCGCTTTTTGTGACGACCGTCGTGATCGCGGTGGCAACGATCGCCAACGATAATTTGCAGGATCTCAAAACCGGTCAACTCGTCGACGCAACGCCGTGGAAACAGCAGGTCGCGCTCGTCATCGGCGTCATCGTCGGTGCTGCGGTGATTCCGCCGATTCTCGATCTCTTGGCGCGCGGCTATGGATTTATGGGCGCGGCGAACCTGCACGTCGCACCGGGTTCGCACCCGTTGCCGGCGCCGCAAGCGATGCTCATCACCGCGCTGGCAAAGGGCGTCCTCGGCGGCAACCTCGACTGGTCGCTCATCGGCATCGGCGGATTGATCGGCGCTGCAATCGTTGCCATCGACGAAGTCCTGCGCGCGACCGGTCGCGGAAAATTACCGCCGCTCGCCGTCGGATTGGGAATCTATTTGCCGAGTTCGACGACCGCGCCGGTCGTCATCGGCGCGTTATTGGGCTACTGGTACGAACGCCGCTTGCGCGGCGAAAGCTTCGCCGATATCGGGAAGCGCTTGGGAGTATTGCTCGCCTCGGGCCTCATCGTCGGAGAGAGCCTCTTCGGCGTGCTCTTGGCCGGTGTGATCGTTGCGAGCAATCGCGGAACTCCGTTCGCACTCGTCGGTGACGGGTTTGCCGGGCCCGCGGAAATTCTCGGAACCCTCGCATTCGTCGTGACCGTCGGCGGCCTTTACGCCTGGATGCGACGGCTCGCACGCGGGATTCCCGAAGCATGAGCGCGCTCGATATTCTGGGCCTGAGCGCGGGAACGCTCACGACGCTTTCGTTCATGCCGCAGATGTTGCGTATTTTGAAACGTCGCAGCGCGGAGGATCTCTCCTACGGCGCACTCGCGTTTTTTATTATCGGCATCTCGCTCTGGGTCTGGTACGGCATCGCGTTGCGCTCGTTGCCGATTCTGCTGACGAACGCGGTGACGCTGGCGCTAAACTTTTCTATTCTCGTTCTGAAGATCGCCCACGATCGTGGGCGGGCGTTGGAATAAACCGTAGAGCGAGCCCGTCGATACAATATCGCAGGCCGGTCGGCTGCGGACTGTCATGAAAGCGGTGCCCGAGATGCCCTCCGCAACGCGAGCAATGCACCTCGGTGCGAACTTCGCCGATCAGTTGGTAATCTTTTTGGTAGCCGACCGCTCGCGGCAGTGCATCCCAAAAAGACGGCCACCCTTCGCCGGCGTGATATTTCGTTGCCGAACTGAATGCGGGTTGGTCGCAGCCGGCGCAGCGATAGGTGCCGGCTGCGAATGTTTTATCGAGCGGACTCGAGTAGGGAGCCTCCGTGCCGCCCTCGCGCAAGATCGCGTAGCGCGCGGGGCCGAGCCGACGAAGCCATGCCCCCGCACTCATCGTGACTGCATATCGCTCGGCGCGAGCGATTGCGGGCAACGATGTCGCGGCAACGAAAGCGGTGGCGACGCGGAGAAGGCCGCCGCGGGTCATGGGGCCGGCACGTGGCAGGCAATAGCGTTGCGTTCGAAATATCGCTGGTGGTAAGCCTCGGCGGGCCAGAACGTCGTGGCATCGACGATCTCGGTGGCAATCGGTTTGGCGAACGAGGCCTGCGCGGCGGCCTTCGATGCTTCGGCAATCGCACGTTGTTCGGGTGAGAGCACAAAAATTGCGGAGCGATATTGCGAGCCGATATCGGGCCCCTGCCGATTTACTTGCGTGGGATCGTGCATGCGCCAGAAGTAGGCAACGAGATCCTCGTAGCGTACCTTCGACGGGTCGAAGAGCACCTCGACCGCCTCGGCGTGCCCCGTCCCATGCGCGCAGACCTCGCGATAGGTCGGGTGTTCGGTATGGCCTCCGGTGTAGCCGCTGGTGACATCGAGGACGCCCGGCACTTGAAGAAACCCGGCCTCGACGCCCCAAAAGCAGCCTGCTGCAAAAATTGCTTTCTCCGTCATATCACCGATTATAACGCCGTCGGGCGGAACTTGGATTCGACGGAGGCCGCTTACGGTGCCGTGGCGATTGCGCGGAGGATTGCGCCGCGCACCGCATCGAGGCGTTTCATCGCCCCGGGGCCGCGATCCATCCAGTCGTTGACGAGCAAAGCGAAGGTAACCGTGCCGTGTCGCTGGGTGTGCAGGTATCCGGCGAGCGTGCGTACGTGATTGACGCTTCCCGTCTTTGCGTTGACCTTGCCGAGAAGAATGGGGTCGCGAAAGCGATCTTTCAGCGTGCCGCGCACCCCGGAGAGGGGGAGCGCCGCCTCGACGATCGCCTTGCGTTGTGGAGCCCGGTCGTACTGAAGGATGCGCACCAGCGCTCGCGGCGTTATGCGGTCGTATGCGGAGAGCCCCGATCCATCGACGATAGTCAGCGTGCGCGGATCGACGCCGACGTGCCGAAGCCACGCGCGTTCCGGGCGCGCGCCGCCGAGATGGCGAAAGAGCATCTCGGCGATAAAATTATCGCTCGGTTGCCACATGCGGGCGAGTATTGTCGAGAGCGGTGGAGAGCGATGCTGCCAGATCGTCGTCGCTTGCGGCGGCAGAGCGCCGGTGCGCATGCCTGCTGCAACCGCGATGCCGTTCGCTTCGAGATCGGCGAGGAATGCATCGCCGATAAATGCCTGCGGGTTCTCGATCGCAACGCGGAAGCGATCCGGCGAACTCGCGCCTTGAGGGATGACGCCGATGATACGCACGACGTTCGGATCGTTCCAAGGACGCATTGCATCGATCGTGTCGCTCGCCTCGCTCGAGCCGGTAATCGCTCGATTATCGATCTGCAGCGACGGCGTCTCCGGGGAGACCGAGAGCGTTACCGCAGAGCCTGGGTGCGGGCCCGGCGCAACGGTGATGTGCAATGCGTTTTCATCGAGCGATAGGGCGCTGGTCGGTGCGCCGTACCCATAGGTGAGATCGTCCCACGCCCACCCCGGCCGATAGAGGGCGCTCGGAAAGCGAAAAGCGGTGTCGTCGAGTAACACCGCGCCGTCGACCCGCGTGATTCCGGTTCGTGCGAGAGCGCGTGCGGCATCGCGCAGCGCCTTCCCGTCGAGCGTCGGGTCGCCGCCGCCGCGAAGAATAAGGTCTCCATGCAGCGCGGTCCCCGCGCGCGTTCCATCGGTAGAGAGCGTCGTTTCGAAGCGCTCTTCGGGGCCGAAGCGAGCGAGGCTCGCGGAGCCGACGACGAGCTTGAACGTCGACGCGGGTATAAAATCGTCGTCGGGATGAACGGCATCGATGAGCGTTCCGCGCGTGGCGTCGATGGCCAAGAACGCGAGGTGGGCTCCGCGTAACTCGCCGCTGCGAGCGGAGCGGAGAATCGTCGCAATGCGCGCGCGAAGACTCGCCACCGTCGCCGTAGAGAAGCGCGTTGACGAAATCGGCGTCGGTGAAGGTGCGGCCGCTGAAGAAGCGATCGGCACGGAGAGCGCGAGCGTGAGAGCGAGCGCGCCGAGATTTCTACGGACGAACATCTCGTGCAACCGTTTCATCGAGCGACTCGGCGCGCATCCAGAGGGCCGCATCGTTGCCGCGCACGGCAACGACGGCGGGGCGCGCAAATCGATTGTAGGTACTTGCCATGCTCACCGTATATGCTCCGGTATCGAGAAGCGCAATTGCATCCCCCGCCGTTAACGAAAGCGGTAGGTCGTAGGTGCCCAGTTCGTCGCTCTCGCAACTTCGCCCGCAAAGGAGCGTCGGTTCGGTTGCTTCATCGGCGCGAGAAAGGAGGCGCAACGGGTGCGTAACTCCGTAAAGTGCGGGGCGTGGATTTTCGTAGAGGCCGCCGTCGCAGATCGCGATGCGCCGCAGCGAGGTGCGTTTGATCGCCCCGATACGCAGAACCGTCATGCCGGCGGCGGCGACGATAGCGCGGCCCGGCTCGATGCCGATAGCGGGGAAGGGAATGCTTCGCAGCGCGGCGCGCTCGCGCATCGCGGGAATACACGCCGCGAGTATCGGTTCGGGGTCGCCGACGAAGCCGCCACCGAGAATGATGTGCTCCACCGGAAACCCCTCTGCAGTAAAACGAGCGGCTGCATCGATAAGCGCGAGAGCGTGGGCGATAAACGCGGTAGGCTCGTCGATTTGCGAACCGAGATGCGCGTGCAGGCCGAGAAAGCGCACGCGCCCCTCCGCGGCGCGCAGAAGTGCAAGCGCTTCGCGTTCGGCGTTGGGAGTGATGCCGAATTTGCTCGCGTCGCCGGCGGTGCGAATCGCGGCATGGGTCGAGGCGGCGATGCCGGTATTGAGCCGCAGTAGAATCGGGGCCGGTTGCTGACGAGAGGAGCGTTCGATCGTGCGAGCGAGTTCCTCGCACCCGTCGACGACGGAGCGGCCGACGAAACCGTCGATAACGAGCGAAATCTCCGCGTCGCTCTTCATGCAGCCGTGCAGCGTGAGCGATTCCGCCGGGATATCGGCGCGACGCACGGTCTCGAACTCACCGAGCGAGCTCACGTCGATGCCGATGCCGCGCTCGTGAAGATAACGTGCGAACGCAACGCAGAGAAACGCCTTGCCGGCGTATGAAGCCGTTACATCGTAACGTTTTGCCGCTGCGGTAATTTGCGCTATCGACGCGTCGAGTTTTTCCAAATCGTAAATAACCAACGGCGTTCCAAAACGCTGCGCGAGCGCAACCGCGGACTCCATAATCGTGCGCCCCTACTTATTGCCGGAGAACTGTTCTAAGAACTCACCGATAGCGCGATCGACGATTCCGGCCTGATGCATGCGCGTGCCGAGGCGTTCCGGAACGGTTGGAACGACGCAGAGAAAGTCGGTGGCGTCGGTGCTGCTGATCGTCACCGAATCGAGTTCTGCGGGTACCAGAGCGCTCTGATAGGGCGCGAGCCGCAACGCTCCGCTCTCGTGGGCGAGCTCGATGCTGCCGGCGAGGGCGGTCACGATCGCCGGGCGAGCGTCGGTGAGCAACGTTGTCGTGGCGCCGCCGACGAGCGCCAATCGTTCCACCGTAAAATTCTCGTCGGAGATCAATGCGGTCCGCGAGCATCCCTGCCAGGCATACGTAATCGTCGTGAGGGCTCCCATCGTGCCGGCGCGATAATCGAGCACGTCGCCGGCTTTTGCAACGTGGAGCTCGCGCGGTTTCCGATCGTTACCGAGACGATTCCAATCGAAAATACGATAGGTAAGATCGCTTGTTTGTTGGGTTTCGTAGACGACGATGCCCGGCCCGATAGCGTGGAGCGTCCCCGAGGGCAGATAGAATGCGTCGCCGGTTTTCACCGGTACTCGACGAAGTAGTTCGCCGAGCGTCCCATCGGCAACGCGCCGCTCGTACTCATCGCGCGACGTATCGCGCGTCCATCCGAGAACGATCTCGGCCTCCGGCTCGGCATGGAGGACGTACCAGCACTCCGTCTTTCCGAACGGCTGATGTTCGACGCGCTGGGCGTACGCATCGGTCGGATGTACCTGCACGGAGAGCCAGTCCCGGGCATCGATAAATTTCGTGAGGATCGGGAAGACGCGCTCCACGTCGAGCGCTCCCATCAAGCGCGCACCGAGGCTCGCCCGAAGCGAAGAAAGGGTGCTGCCGGCGAGCGGACCGTCGACGACGCGGCTGCCTTCCCAACACTCCCACGATTCGCCGATGCGCTCGTTTGGGTCACCGTGCTTGCCGAAGAGGCGAACGAGAGCGTTCCCGCCCCAGATCGCGGGCGTTAGGACGGGGTCGAGGCGAAACGGCATGAGCGCTACGCTCGTGGAGATATCGGCCATGACGGCTCTTTTACGCGCGGGAGAGCGGTGTCCTGGCGCGCGCTGCGGGGAACGTATGGGCCGGGCCGGAAACGAGAGAGCGTGTACCAGTTCCATATCAGTCTCGGCTCGAACCTCGGCGACCGCCAAGCGAATATTCTCAGCGCGTTGCAGCGCCTCCGCACGCGCGTGGAAGTACTCGCACTCTCGGGCTTTTACGAAAGTGCCCCCGCGAACGGCGCTCTAGGACCGACATTTTTGAACGTAGCCGCCGAAATTCGCGGACCGCTCGATATCGACGACTTCGTCCTTTATGCCGCGGGCGTGGAGCGTTCCGTCGGCCGAGCCGGGCACGAACCGCTCGCCGCGCGGGCGATCGATATCGATATTACGGTGGCGCAGGGAACCGTACGCCCCGATATCGCCGAACGCATCTTCGATTTGCTTCCGCTCGCCGAGATCGCCCCCGACCTGCGCGACGGAACCAGCGGCAGGTTGCTGCGCGAACTCGTTGCATCGCATGGCAGCAACGGAGTACGGAGACTCGAGCGATCCTTGCACTTTCTTGCGAATCGGCAAGAAGAGGAACCGGAGGTCCGTCTCTCGCTCAATCGCGTCGGCGTCGCTCGGGTCAAGCGAGTGATTCATCTCGATGTGGAAGGTGAACCGCGCGTCTATAACGCGGAATTTTCGATGGTGGCGGACCTTGCGCCCGATAAGGCCGGCGTGCATATGTCGCGCTTCTCGGAAATTCTCGAGGAGACGCTGCTCGACGTTTTAGCCGATGGAGATATGCCGGCGCGAATCGAACGTTTAGGCGAACGGATCGCTCAACGCGTCGTCCATACGCAGCGTGCGGTTCGCGCCGACGTAAAAATTCGTGCCGAGTTCGGGCTCGAGCGCTGGACGCCCGTCAGCGGCAAGCGCGGGGTGGAAACCTACGCACTCGTCGGCATCGCGCATGCCGATAGTGAGACGACGCGACATGCAGTGGGAGTCGAAGCCGAGGGTATGACGGCGTGTCCGTGCGCGCAGCAGATGGTGCGCGAACATTCGCAGCGCGAGCTGCTCGAGGCCGGTTTTTCGGCAGAGGAAGCGGAACGCGCTCTGGACGCACTACCCAGTGCAACGCATAACCAACGCGGACGAGGGAGCGTGCTCATCGGTACGACCGACCGGCGCGGCGAGGCGATTCGAGCGGAGGATCTCGTCGAGATCGTCGAGTCGTCGATGTCCTCGGAGACCTACGATCTTCTCAAGCGCCCCGACGAGTTCTTCATCGTCAATAAGGCGCATCACAACCCGAAATTTGTCGAGGATGTCGTGCGCGGCATTCTGGCGCGAGCGCTCGATTTCTATGCCGATTTCGGCGACGATGCGTTTCTTTTTGCCAGCCAAGTCAACGACGAATCGATCCACAAACACGATGCCTTCGCCGAAGCTTTCGGGACGTTTGGAGAGTTTCGTCGCGAACTTGCCGGCGGATCCTACGTGACGGCGAAGACCGATCTCGCGACGTGGTTGGGGACGCGGAACTCGCGGATCGTCGACGCGGCGCGCTAGGTCGCGGCGCGCTCTTCGAGGGCGTGACGCAACGTATCGATGCGCTCGCGGAGGCTGGGATGCGATGCAAAGAGGATCTCGAACCAACGCGGCGATTCCGGCTCGGCAAGATTTTGAGCGGCGAGCCGTTCGAAGGCGGCGATGCCCCAAGCCGGAGCACCCGTCGCGGCGACGGCAAAGCGGTCCGCCGCGCGCTCGCGGTCGCGCGTCAGTTTAAGGACGAGCGGCCGCAGTGCCGCCGAAGCGAGTGCAACGCGCGCCGAGATGCGCGCGAGAAAAATCGGACGTTCGCGCGAAGCGACATCCCGATTTTCCGGAAGCGACGCGGCGAAAAAGAGCGCGACGGCGACCAACGCTTCGGCAGCCGCCATCAGGCGATAGGTGTCGTGCTCGACGTAGTGTCCGAGTTCGTGAGCGACGACGAATTCGATCTCCTCGGGAGTGAAATTTTCCAGTAGCGTATCGCCGATTACGATGCGATGCGTGCCGCCGATGCCGATGACGAACGCGTTCGCCTTGGTCGTCTGCGCGCTCATATTCATTTTGAGGATCTCGGCATCGCCGCAGCCGTATCGCGCGGCGAGTTGCCGCAAGCGCTGTTCGATCGCCCCTTCGATCGGTTCGAAGCGGTTAAAGAGCGGTAAAACGTAGAGGGGAACGACGATATTCCCCAACGCCAGAAGTGGAAACGCGAGCGCCGCGCCGACGAGCGGCCAACTCCGCCCGGTGCGGCGAATAACCGCACCGCCGATCGTTGCGAGGATCGCCGAGAGCGTCGTTGCTAAGGCCACACCCTTCACCTGCTCCGTCAGCCATGCTTGCGGCGACTGCTCGGTCAAGCCGTAACGTCGCTCGGTCGCGTACCCTTCGATGAAATCGACCGGCAACTCAAGAATTGCCCCGATCGCGGTGATCGGCGCTGCGAACGCCGCCGGTGCGAGCCACGGAGGTGCCTTGGCGGCGAATCGGTCGAGCAGGTCGGCGATCGGGTTCTCCGGCAGCGCCCACGATTGCGCGAGCGAACGCAGGGTGCCGACCACTGCGAGCGTGCGGCGTTCGCGCGCGTAACGAACGACGTCGCGCTCGCCGCGAGGCGTCGGCGAACGAAGTTCGTTGCGGCTCTGTGCCGCACGCCAGAGGACGTAACCGAGCCCGGCGGCGCCGACGAGGAGAGCGGCGAGTCGTCGTTGCTTCATCACGTTAGATGATCGAGATCGTTTCCTTGGGTTTTGGATGCGCGGCGAGCGCATCGAGCAATCGGGCGGCGAGTTCGTCGCAGAGCGGATCGTCGATCTCTTCGACGCGCCCTTCGTCGGCGAGCATCGCCTTCTTCGGATCGATCGGCAGCGTTGCGAGCACCGGCGCCGCCGCCAACTCGGCGACGCGGCTTGCATACGATGGGCCGAAAACGTCGTAACGCACGCCGGTATCGGGGGCGATGAAATACGACATGTTCTCGACGACACCGAGGATCGGTTTTTTGAGTTGGTGGATGAGGTTTGCCGCTTTGCGGACGATCATCGTCGCGAGCGCTTGCGGCATCGTGACGAGAACGACGCCGTCGATCGGCAGCGATTGCAGCACCGTCAACGGCGCGTCGGAGGTGCCGGGCGGGAGATCGATGAGCAATACGTCGAGCTCGCTCCAGAGAACCTGTTCGTAAAACTGGCGAATGACGCCGCTGACGATCGGGCCGCGCCAGATCATCGCCGTATCTTCCTTGTCGGTTAAGAGGTTCGAACTGACGATCTCGATGGCGCTGCGCGTGAGCGCCGGAACCATGAGCGGCTGCGGATTTCCTTGCGGTGTCTTCGGTGCGTTGGGGTCGGCTTCGATCGCTAAGGGTTCTCGCAGCCCAAAGAGTTTCGGAATCGATGGGCCGGTAATATCTCCGTCGAGAATACCGACGCGGAGATTGCGGCGCCGCAACCCTAACGCGAGCAATGCCGTAACGAGCGACTTTCCGACGCCGCCTTTCCCCGACATCACCGGAACGATATGCGCGATTTTCGCGCGGCCGCTAAAACTCCCCGGAGCGCGACGGTGTGGGGTGCGGTCGTCGTTGGCGACGAGCGGAACGAAGCCCGAGAGGCGAGCCTGCGTCAGCGCGGCGAGAATCGGCTCGACGCGGAGGCCGTGCGCGGCAGCGCCCTGCGCGATCGTTTCATACTTACTCACGCCGCATCCCGAGCACCCAAGCCCGAACGTAGTGAGGACCTCGGCGGCGATGGGAAGGGCGGCGACTAATTCGCGAATATTGCTTTGCGGGGTAATCTCGATGGTGCTATGCGGCATACGTTCACTAGTAAAGCGCGAAGCGGCGCAATCCTCTCCGACCTAAGGGTGCGGAGAGTCGGCGCGCTTGCCGGTGGGCTCGCGCGCGGGTCGCCGCGCAGGGTGCGGGCATGCCGGGCCTGAAGCCCCGCCCGTCGTGCAGACGAGAGATACAAGCGAGCGCGCGCGTGCGGTTCTCGCAGGCGGTTGCGATTCGCCCGTAAGGAGCGGCCATTCCATCGGTGCCCCGATGTTCGTGCAAGCGAGCGCGCGGGGCGCCTACGCCTATGACGAACATGGGCGGCGGTACATCGATTACATCATGGGGTACGGCCCGTTGCTCTTCGGGCATACGCATCCGGCGTTGGTCGCCGACCTCGATACCCTCGCCGCTTCCGGATGGATATGGGGAACGACGCACCCGGAAGAGATTCGCCTCGCGGAGCGCATTCGCAACTATCTCCCCGCGATGGAGCGAATGCGCTTCACTTCTACCGGAACCGAAGCGGTGATGGGGGCCGTTCGCGTCGCTCGCGCATCGACGCGCCGGTCGATCGTCGTAAAATTTGCCGGAAACTATCACGGCCACTCCGATCTCGCGCTCTTCGACGCCGGCGCTTCGGCGCATACCGACGATGCGTCGCGCAGCGGCATCCCTTATGGCGTCACGCAAGATGTCATCGTTGCCCGCTACAACGATCTCGACGACCTCGATGCGAAGATGAACGGGCGCGAAGGCGATATCGCGGCGATCCTCGTCGAACCGATCGTCGGAAATATGGGGTACGTTACGCCGGTTCCGGGATTTCTCGCCGGTTTGCGCGCACGCGCCGACCGCGTTGGGGCGTTGCTGGTCTTCGATGAAGTGATAACCTGGTTGCGCCTCGGTCTTCACGGTGCTTCAGCGATCGTCGGCATCACCCCCGATCTGGTCACCGTCGGAAAAATTCTCGGCGGCGGCGCGCCGATAGCCGCATTCGGCGGCCGCGCCGAGGTGATGGCCGAGCTCGCTCCCGCCGGCCGGGTCTTCACCGGCGGAACGCACGCCGGCAATCCCGTCTCGGTCGGTATGGCGCATCGCGTGCTCGATCTTCTCGAATCGCATCCGCACTATTATCCGCAGATGGAGACCCTCGCGGAGAGACTCGCATCCGGTATTCGCTCGCTATTCGCCGATCGCGCTTTGCCCTACGCGGTGGTGCAACACGCCTCGATCGTCGATTTTAAGTTTCGCGCCGGGGAACCGAATCGTAACTACGACGATGCGCGGCGCGCCGACAAGGAACTCTATCGCCGATATTACGACGCCATGCTGGCGCGCGGGATACTTCTGCCTCCATCGCAGAACGAGGTGATGTTCCTTTCGGTCGCTCATGCCGAAGGCGATATCGATGCGACGCTCGTGGCGATCGGTGAATCGCTCGACGAAATATTTACGAGTTGACTCCGTTCTCCAAGCAGTGGAGTTTTGTCACGCCGAGTAGAGCGCGAAGCGCTCGTATCGAGATTCCGTGTTGATCGTCAAGCCATTTGGGCGTTGAAGGGTCGTTGGGATTTGAGGACCCCATAGGCGATAACCAGGAGTTTGTGCATGACTGCGACGACGATCTGCATCGGACGCTTC
>JAJZED010000015.1 GCA_021805775.1 bacterium
GGGTCTGCCCGACCGCACCAGGTCAACGATCTTCCGCCGAAACTCCGGCGGGTAGGAGGGATTCTTGGCCATACGGGACTCCTTCGCCGCTAAGCGGCAAGTGTCCACGGAAGCGAGCCAGCTTCACCCTGGTACGCAACTGTTGGCTGGCTGAGGCAGCCTAAGCTTCTTGCCGTTCGCGTGTCAAAGTGGCCGGGCAGGCTTCGCGGGTGCGTTCACGCACAATTCGTGGCGACCTTCGTTCTAACGAAAGCGGGCATTGACCTGCGGCCTTACGCCGGTAATTACTCCCCCATGGGCTTCGGGTTTTGGCCATCGAGCGCGTTCCTGTCGCGCCCCCATTACGATTTTACGTTGGACTTCGGAGACGCGGGGAAAAACGTAACAGGGCACATCCTTTTTTGTAAGGCTCGCGGTACGTGGGTCGCCCTGCCCGAGTCATAGCGTGAGTCGATTGCCCAATCTTGGGACGAAAAACGATAGTCGGTGAACCCCGATTGCTAGCGGCGCACTCACGGCCGAAGGCGCGAGCATTCTTTGGGCTGCTCTCCGCGGCGATTGTTGTCGTCTACCCCGGCTACGTCGAAGCGCTGCCCGGCTACATTCTCACCCACGTCGCTTTGCACGAGCAAAAGACGGGTGCCGTCGTGACGGCGCGCTTCTCCGGCGGGTTGCCGCCCTATAACGTCGTGAATACCTCGCCAACCTCGTACGCGGTGCTCTTCGCACGCAGCACGACGCGCGCCTCGGGCGTGCAGATTCCAGCCGGCGGTAAACTCGTAACGCGGCTCGTGCTCAAGCGCGAGAACGGAAACCTCACGCTGGAGCTTTCAACCTCCGCGCCCACCGAGATTCACCTGGCGCCGACGCTCTCGGCGCTCACGATCGATCTTGCGCCCGCAACTCCGGCAAGCAACGCCGGCACGAGTCTCGCCGTCGCTCCGAGTGCGTCGCTCTCGACGATCACGCAGGTCGTGCCGCTGAAGTACGCGAGCGTCGATGAGATCGCGGCGCTCTTTTCGCCCTCGCCGATTCGAGCCGGGCGCTCGTTCCAGACGACTTCGATCCTCTCGCAGGCCCCGCTGAGCGGCGGTGGCTACGGCGGAGGCTCCTTCGGCGGTACGCTTCCGGGCGGCTCGCTCTCGCTGAACATGCGCAACCAACTCGGCAGCGAACGCATCTCCGACAACGTCGCGATCGACCGCAGGCTCAACGCCGTCATCGTGACCGGCTCCCCGGAGCAGGTCGCGCCGATCGTCGCAGAGATACACGCCGTCGACCGTCCCGACGCGCGCCAGACCAGCGTGCAGCTCGACGCGAAGATCTTCGAACTCACCGCCAGCGGCGCGCGCCAAATCGGCATCAACTTCGCCCAGAACGGCCCGTTCGCTACGGCAACGCTGCTCTCGCAGACGCTCCAGAAGCCACAGTTGGCGGCGACCTTTCAAGCGCAGCTCTTCGCGTTGATCCAGCAAGGGAAGGGAACCCTCGTCTCTGCACCGCGCCTGCGAACGCTCAGCGGAACCGAGGCCTCGATTCTTACCGGCGATGCGCTCCCGGTCGTGACGACGATCACCTACCCCGGCAATCCGCCGACCGTGCAGGAGCAGTTGCAGTATGTCAACGTCGGCGTGCATCTCCAGGTACGCCCGTATGTCTCGCGCACCGGCTACGTCACCTCGGTGGTGCTCGCGGAGGTCTCCAACGTCACCGGGTTCATCCAAGGCAACATCCCGCAGATCAGCCAGCGGCAGGCGATTGCGACCGTGCGCGTACGCAACGGCGAACCCTTCATCATCGGCGGCCTGCTGCAGAACAATGATATCACCTCGATTGCGCGCGTGCCGGTCCTTTCGCGCATTCCACTGCTCGGCGATCTCTTCAAACTTGCGAGCACAACGCACGAAGTGACGAACCTTTACGTCGTGATTACGCCGCACATCATCAAATCGTCGATCTCGCCGTGAGAGCAAGCAGAAGAGCGTCCCTTGCCGCAACGCTCGGCTGCGCGATTGCGAATATCATCGGCGGAACCGCGAACGCGGCGCAGGCGAGAGAACCGATCGTCGTCTTCATGGGTGCAAGTGAAACGGCCGGGTACGGCTTGCCGAGAAAAGACCTGTCCTTTCCGTCGATCGTAGCGCGAAGATGCGGCATAATTGCGCGTGTGAGCGCCACTCCCAATGTCCCGACGCTACTGCGCAAGCTCTCCGTTACGAGCTCGACGACGGCGACTGTCCTGACGCTATCGTTTATCGATGCCTACGTCCCCGCACCGGTAGGCGCTCTCCGACGGTGGCTACGTCGCTACACGAACGCCGCCCCGACACTCGTGCTCACAACGCCGCTGGTTAGCGCCTTCGGTACGCGCGCACCGACGCTCCTCAGCATGCAGCGCCAACTCTACCGCCGAGTCGCATCCGCAGCCAAAACCCTTCATGCCACGCTGCTACCGATAGGAATGCCGGCGCACCCCGCGCGCTATCTGCAGCGCGACGGCATCCATCCCAATGCACGCGGCGCGCGCATCATTGCGCACCTGGTTATCCCATGGCTGCGAAGCAAGGGTCTGTGTGATCGCGCATAGCGGCCATCCATAGCCGGCGCCGAGTGTCGCGCCTCTGCACCCTTCACCGTGCCGTCGGCGAACTTACGCGAAAGCAACTGCCGTCGTGATTGCGGCGCGTCGCCTCACCGAGCGTGCGTGCCGCGTGCCTCTCCGAACCGCGAATGACGCGCTCTTCCTCAGCGGTATCGTAGCCGCCGGCGCAGCGCGCGGCGAGCTGTTGCTCGCGCGCGGGTCGTTCGACGGCATGATCGATCTCGTGTCCCAGCCCGAGCGCCGGCGATTGCGTTCCGCCGGTCGTGGTGCGCAAGGCGCTGGTCGGATCCCACCAGATCGTGTCGTCGTTGGGATCGAAGCGATCGTCGTTGCGCGCGTCGGAGCGTAACGTAAACGTTCGGTTCGTCGAGCTCTCGAGACGCGCGAAAAGCCCGCGCTCGACCGAATCGGCGCTCAGATAGCGTTTCGCCTCATCGTATGCCGCGTTCAGGCTCCGTTCGACCGAGAGGCTGCCGTGTCGAATGTAGGGCGGTGAGGTGGTAGCAGGGGCGATCATAGCGCGATCCGTTCACGCAGAATCGCCATCTGTCAAGTCTTGACGCCGGTGCTAGGGTTGGGGTGGTGACTGCGTTTTGCGCGCAGCGTGCCATAGGTGCTGGACCAACGAAAACCCTAAGGGAGCATCAGCTCCGGATACGAAGGCGTGACGGGCAACTGCCTGTCGCTCCCGCGCCCGGGCCGCACCCACCTGCGAGAAAGCAGGTTCTCACCTCGCACGAAAGACGCTTGACGCGGTCATCGAATCGATCTCTCCGAGGCTGCACGCTCCGCTGCGCGCATCGAGGATGAGGTACCCGTGGTAGCCCGGCGCCTCGCGCTCGATGAGAGCGAGCGCTTTTTCCGCGTTCTCGGCGATATCGTGGACGAGAGCGACGCTCTTACCGGCGAGCGCTGCAAGCGCGCTCCCCGCGTCGAGGCGCAACGGCTCGGGGGCGAAGCGCAGCCACGCCGAGTCGGCCTCCTTCGCCAGGCGCTTGCAGTCGGCGTCGCTGCCCGCGTGGGTATCGGGCGCGTTCCGTAGCGCGATCGTGATATTGGCGCCCTTCGCGAGCCGGGTCGCCTCCCCAAGCGCGGCCGCCAACTCGGGGTAGCTGCAGGCGCCGAGCCCCGGGGCGCGCGCGACGAGGAGGGGCGCCCCAACGGCGAGCGCGATTCGGAGAGAGTCCTCCTTTTCGCTGCGCGGTGCGAGGAAAAAGCCGTCGTCGAGGGTTGCAAGCGGCGTCACGCAGAGATCGACCGTCGCCTTCTTGATTTGGGCGAGGTAGTCTGCATCGGTTCGCGGAAAGTGCGCTCGGTCGAACGCTACGCCGTCGCAGAGAGCACTGCGCGCACAGGCATCGAGCCACTCGAGTTGCGTGCAATCGCCACGCGCGAAAGCGGCTTCGAATGCACTGCTGGCCCAGGCGATCTTCATCGGCGCGCGAGTTCGACTGCCTAAGGGAGAGCCCTCTGCCGTGACCATCGCACTCGGCGCCGACCACGCCGGATTTGAATATAAAGATCGCATCGCCGCGCTCTTGCGCGAGCGGGGCCATAGCGTTATCGATTTCGGGACGCACGATGCGACGCCGGTCGATTATCCGCAGTATGGTTTTGCCGTTGCCGAAGCGGTCGCAAGCGGGCAGGCCGAGCGCGGCATCGTGGTATGCGGTTCCTCGATCGGCATCGCGATTGCCGCGAATAAAGTTCCGGGCGTGCGCTGCGCCCCGGTCGCCGAACCATACTCCGCCGAATTAGCGCGCCGTCACAACAACGCGAACGTTCTCGCGCTCGCAGAACGGTTGACGGGTTGGGAGATGGTCGAACGCATCCTCGATATTTTCCTCTCGACGCCTTTCGACGGCGGGCGACATGCCGCGCGCGTCGATCAGCTCTTCGAATTCTCCGACGATCAACGCACGCGCACGCTGCGCGCACTCGAACGCGGGGCCGTCGATGACGCCCGCACCGCACAACCGTAACGCACAGAAAGCCCATCATGCAGACGCTTCAGCACGGCGCGCTCGCCGCACAGGATCCCGAACTCTACGCTTCGATTGCCGCCGAAGAGCGACGTCAGCGCGGCAACCTCGAATTGATCGCCTCGGAAAATTATGCGAGTGCCGCCGTTCGCGAAGCGATGGCCTGCGTGATGACCAACAAGTACGCCGAGGGTTATCCCGGCAAGCGTTACTACGGCGGTTGCGAATTCGTCGACGTCGCCGAGACGCTCGCGATCGATCGCGTGAAAGCGATCTTCGGCGCGGAGCACGCCAACGTTCAACCGCACTCCGGGGCGCAGGCGAACATGGCGGTCTTCATGGCGATGCTCGCACCGGGCGACACGGTGTTGGGAATGTCGCTCGCCCACGGCGGCCATCTCACCCACGGCACGAAAGTCAGTTTTAGCGGAAAACTCTATAACGCGATCGCCTACGGCCTGCGCAAAGAGGACGAACTGATCGATTTCGACCAGGTCGCCGCGCTGGCGCGCGAACACCGGCCGAAACTGTTGATCGCCGGCGCGAGCGCCTACCCGCGCACGATGCACTACGAGCGCTTTCGTGAGATCGCCGACGAAATCGGCGCGACCCTGCTCGTCGATATGGCGCACATCGCCGGGCTCGTCGCGGTCGGTTTGCACCCATCGCCGGTTCCGCTCGCCGATTTCGTGACCTCGACGACGCATAAAACGTTGCGCGGACCGCGCGGCGGCATCATCCTCAGCAAGGCCCAGCATGCGGCCGCGATCGATAAGAGCCTTTTCCCGGGCATCCAAGGCGGGCCGTTAATGCATACGATCGCTGCAAAAGCGGTCGCATTCGGCGAGGCGCAGCGCCCCGAGTTCCGCAGCTACCAGCAAAACGTCATCGCCAACGCGCGCGCGATGGGCGAGGTGTTTGCAAAACGTGGGCTGCGGCTGGTCGGCGGCGGCACCGACACGCACCTGTTGCTCGTCGATCTCTCGGTGAAGAACCTCACCGGCAAAGCAGTTGAGGGCTATCTCGACGAAATTGCGATCACCGTGAATAAAAACGCGATTCCGTTCGACCCGCAAAAACCGATGGTAACCAGCGGCATTCGTGTCGGAACGCCGGCGATTACCACCCGCGGTTTCGGGCTCGCAGAATGTCGCGAAGTCGCCGAAATTATCTGCGACGCGCTCGGCGATATCGAGGCGCGCGCGCAGCAAGAGAAGCTGCGAGCTCGCGTTCACGAACTCACCGCGCGCTTCGACGTACCCTAGGGTTTCGCTGCGTGCAGCCTAGCATGAACGGCCGTCAGCTCTTCGTTGTCGATCACCCGGCACTGCACGATCGGCTCGCGCAGTTACGCGATCGCAATACGCCGACGCGAAGCTTTCGCGTGCTGCTCGAACATGTCGGCGTATTGCTCGCCTACGAGGCAACGCGTTCGCTCCCAACGCGCGAGGTGGAGGTCGAAACCCCGTTGCTGCCGATGAAGGCGCTGCGCATCGCGCAGCCGCCGGTTATCGCGCCGATCCTTCGTGCCGGGCTCGGGCTCGTGCCGGGATTCCTCCAGATCGTTGACGACGCCGTCGTCGCTCATCTTGGTTTTTACCGCGATTCGCAAACGCTGCAAGCGGTGCCGTATTACGCCAACGTACCCGCACGGCTTGACGGCCGGCGCATATTCGTGCTCGACCCAATGTTGGCGACGGGGGCCTCGGGGATCGCGGCATTGCGTATGCTCGCCGCGCACGGAGCGAGTGAAGTAACGTTCGTCAGCGTTATTGCCGCGCCCGAAGGAATCGCGGCAATTCAGGCCGCTTTCCCCGACGTCCGTATCGTTGTCGGTGCGGTCGATGCCGAACTCAACGAACACGGATATATCGTTCCCGGGCTCGGCGATGCCGGCGACCGTTTGTTCGGGAGCCTAACATCAATGCCGACCTTCGTGGCACCGCGTTCACTATAAAATGCGGCCGAGCTGGGATGATTACTTCATGGAGATCGCGCGCACGGTCGGCTCGCGGGCTACCTGTCCGCGCGCGCGCGTCGGTTGTGTCGCCGTTCGCGACCAACGCATTCTCACCACCGGCTATAACGGCGCACCGCGCGGCATCGCCCACTGCAGCGACGTCGGCTGCACGATGGTCGATAACCATTGCGTGCGCGCGACACATGCCGAAGCCAACGCCGTGGTGCAAGGCGCGCTTCACGGCGTGAGCCTCGCCGGCGCGACCGTCTATTGCACGCATCAGCCATGCATCGGCTGCTCGAAGTTGTTGGTAAGTGCCGGCGTCGAACGCATCGTCTATGAAGAGCGCTACGAAGACGCATTTGCAGTCGAATTGCTCGCCGAGGCCGGGGTGGCGTTGATGCAGTGGAAGCTCGCACCGTGAGCTCGTGCCGATGAAACCGATTCTCGCGGAGATAGCGGCTTTCGTTATCGCAGCCGTCGTCGCGGTTGCAATTGCGCCTCTCGTGATTCGCCTGGCAACGCACCTCGAGATCATCGATGGCGTCGAAGAAGAGCGCCGCGTCCATACCACCCCGACGCCGCGCATCGGCGGCGTAGCCGTCTTTTTCGGTTTTGCCACCGCGCTCTTCGCCGTTTTGGGCTTCGTGGTCGGTGCGCCGCACGCGCGTGACGCACAGCTCGATATCGCGCACCATCTCATCGGTTTGCTCTTCGGCAGCTTATTGATTCTCGGCGTCGGGCTCTGGGACGACGTCATGCAGATGCGCGCGCGTAGCAAGCTTATCGCGCAGCTCGTCGTCGCGGCGATCTCGATGCTCTACGGGTTTACGATCTCGGGCATCAACAATCCGTTCGCGCACGGCGGAACCAACGCATGGATCGATTTTCCGATCTGGGTAAGCATCCCGCTCACCTTGCTCTGGTACGTCGGAATGATGAACGCGATGAATTTTATCGACGGGCTCGACGGGTTGCTCGCAGGGGTGACGACGATCTCGAGTCTCTTTCTCTTCGCTATCGCCGCGCTCCACGGAAATTTTATCGTGGCGCTGGTGTTGCTCGCACTCGCGGGCAGTTCGCTCGGGTTTCTCCCCTACAACTTTAACCCGGCGCGGATCTTCCTCGGGGATGCGGGCTCGCTCTTTATCGGGTACGTGTTTGCGACGGTGACGATTATCGGCGGCAGCAAGACGGCGATCGCCATCAGCCTTTTGGTGCCCCTGGTTGTCCTGGCGCTGCCGATTCTCGATACCGCCGCCGTCATCGTTCGGCGAGCGGCGAATCGGCGCAGCATTACCGATGCAGATCGCGGCCACTTTCACCACCAATTGATCTTCCGTTTCGGTCTCGGCGTTCGGCAGGCCGTCTTCCTTATCTACGCGGTCTGCATCGTTCTCGGCTTCGCCGCACTACTGTTCTCCGGAATGATCTCCCATTCGGGAAGGCTTGTGTGAGCGAACCATTGCGCGTGATGAGCGTCTTTGGGACGCGCCCGGACACTATAAAAATGGCGCCGGTCGTTGAAGCGCTTCGTGCCGACCCGCGCTTCGATGCGTCGATCTGCGTGACGGCGCAGCACCGACACATGCTCGACGATTTGCTCTCGCTTTTTTCGATCGTTCCCGACTACGATCTCGACATCATGACCTCGGATCAGACGCTCACGCAGATTACCACGCGCGTGCTCGAAGGCATGGAGCCCGTCTTGGCGCGCGCTCGCCCGGAAATCGTGCTCGTTCACGGCGACACGACGACGAGCACCGCAGCGGCGCTCGCGGCATTTTATGCCAAGATCGAGGTCGGGCACGTCGAGGCCGGCCTGCGCACCGGCGACCCGTGGTTGCCCTATCCCGAAGAGATGAACCGTCGGCTCACCGGGCGGCTCGCGCGCTATCATTTTTCGCCGACCGCGCGCGCGCGAGAGAATCTTCTCGCCGAAGGCGTCGCTTCGCGCGATGTCTTCGTCACCGGTAACACCGTGATCGATGCGTTTCTTAAAACCGCGAACCTGCCGACGTTGCCGCTGCCGCCGCTATTCGAGCGCCTCGATCCGCAGCGCCCGCTCGTCGTCGTCACCGCGCATCGTCGCGAAAATCATCCGCACATGCGCGCGATGGCGCAAGCGATGCGCCGCATGTTGGATCTTCCGCAACGTCCGCAGATTTATTGGCCGGTCCACCTCTCGCCGCATGTCGCCCCGGTCGTTCGCGACGTCCTCGGCGGTCTTGACGACGCGATTTTGGTCGATCCGATCGACTACGCGAAGATGGTCGCCGTGGTGCGAGCCGCGCACTTCGTCCTCACCGATTCCGGAGGCCTACAAGAGGAGGCCCCTTGTCTCGGGAAGCCGGTCCTCGTCATGCGTGACGAGACGGAGCGCCCCGAGGGGCTCGCGGCCGGAACGCTCGAGCTGGTCGGGCACGACCCGGAGCGAATCCTCGCCGCGGCTGCGGCCCTCCTCGGCGACCCCGCGCACTATGCCGCGATGTCGCGGGCGGCGAACCCCTACGGCGACGGGGCCGCCTCGCATCGGATTCTCGCTGCGCTCCTCGCGCGTTTTCGCGGCGGCGAGGAACCCGCCGCCTTCGCGCCGTAGCAGGGGCGCGGCGGTGAGCCCACCGGTCTTCGCAGCAGTGGCCTTCGTGGTAGGCTATCTCTGCGGGATCCTCAACCTCTTCTTCCTCACCGAGGCGGCGAGGAGGCTGGTTGAGACCGGAAGAGGGCGAGCGTTCGTCTTAAGTAGTTTCGCACGCTTGCTCGTTTTCGGTACGGTCGCGGTGGCCTTCGCGGCAAAGGGTCCGTGGTGGTCGCTCGGGCTCTATATCGTCGGACTTTTCACCCCGTTCGCCCTGCGCGTCGTCGGAAGCGCAGGCGACTCGCAAACGAAACGCTAGAAGATAACGGAACGTGCACGAACAGATTGGAGAGCATCCTCTTTGGAAGGTGCCGGTGCTTGGCACCGTGCATTCCGATACGGTATTGACGACGTGGATCGTTATGGCGATCACGTTGCCGTTGCTGTGGTGGGTCGCCGCGAGTTATCGCTCGCCGCAGGTCAATCGTCGGCAGACCGTTTTTGAGGGCGTCGTCAATTATTTCGCCGACCTCGCGCACAGCACGATCGGGCCGCTCGCCGAGGGCTTCGTCCCTTTCCTGATCGCGCTGGTCGTCTTCATCTTCGCGCTCAACGAATTCGGCATGTTCCCATTCAAGGCGTTCGGGCTCCCCTTCGGCGGCTCGCCGACCGCCGATCTCAATACCGCCGCCGCCTATGCGGTCTTGGTCTTCGTGCTCATTCAGGTCAGCGGCATTCGCAAGAGCGGGCTTAAGTTTTACAAGCATCTCCTGCAGCCGTTTTGGCCGATGGTCATCATCAATCTGCTCGAAGAGGTGCTGCGCCCGACGACGCTTGCCTTGCGTCTCTTTTTTAACATCCTCATCGGCGAACTGCTCATCCTCGTCGTCTATCAGATCGTTTCGTCGCATATTAAAATCGGTTCGTTCGATCTCTCGCTTACCGCAGCGATCGGCCCGTTCTTCGTTCAGATATTCAATTTTCTCGTCGGCATTCTCCAGGCATTCGTCTTCGTGCTGCTGACGATCGTTTATCTTTCGCTCGCCCTCGCGGACGAGGCGCATTAGTACCACTCGATTGGAAAGGCCATCTAAGTGAACGTTCAACTCATCATCGCCGCCGCTACCGTCGTCGGCTTCTCCCTGGTTGCCGCCGCGTTTGCCATCGGCACCACGATCGGTAACGGTCTCGTCAGCTCGCGCGCGGTTGAAGCGATCGCCCGCCAGCCTGAAGCGCGCCCGAACATCTTTCAGTTCCTTATCATCGGCGTCGGCTTCGTCGAAGCGAACGGCTTTATCGCCCTCGGCCTCGCGCTCTATCTCTTCTTCGTCGTTGCCAACGTGCCGGCGCTCGTCTCCGCACTCTTAGCCGGCGCTAAGTAAGCGAACCAAAAAGGAAACCTCGCTCGATGCTCTTCTCTTTCGACGGCACGTTCGTCGTCCAGCTCATCAACTTTGCGATTTTCTTCGCGCTGTTGAACGTGCTGTTCTTGCGTCCGGTCGGGAAGGCCGTCGCGCAGCGCCGTGCGTACCTCGACGGGCTCGTCGGCGGCTACGAGAAAGCGCAGAGCGAGGCAAACGCCCTGCGTCGCGAGGCTGAAGAAGTTCGCAACGAAGCGCGTCGCGAGGCCGATGCGGCGATTGCCAGGGAGCGCGCTCGCATGCATGAAGACGGCGTGAGCATCCTTGCGGAGTTCTCGAAGAAAGCAAACGACGCGATCGATGCGGCGAACGAGCGGGTTCACAGCGAAGTCGAAGCGCTCTCCGGCGATCTAAAAAATCTTCGCGAGCAGCTCGCCGAACAGCTCCTCGCGCAAGCGGTTCCGGAGTTGAAGCGATGAATTACGAACTGATTGCGGTTTGGAGCCAGGTCTTTTGTTTCATCGCGTTTGCGATTTTTGCGGTCTGGATCTGGCAGAAGGCCGTGACGCCGGCGATCGTGACCGCGCAAGAAGCTCAGAACCAACGGCTCGCCGAACTCGAGGCGCGATTGGCGAAGATGGAAGCCGAACGTGAAGAAGCGCGCATCGCGGCCGCACGGGCCCAAGACGAAGCGAAGCTCATCGTCAGCCGCGTCGACGATCTCGTCGCGCGCGAGCGTGAAAAATATCTCGCCGAGATTCGCAGCGAGGGCGAACGCGAACTTCGCAGCGCCGAAGGCGAGCTCGAGCGCGCCCGTCACTCCGCGCGCGAACGCCTGCGCGAAGAGACGCTTGCAAGTGCGCTGGAGATCGCGCGAGCGCGTGCGCTCGCAGAGGTCGACGCGTCGGCCGAACGCAGCTTGCGCGAACGCTTCGTTTCGGCGCTTGGGGAGCTAGGCTAAGAATGGCGAACGAAAAAGCGGCTCGCCGCTACGCAACGGCGATATTCTCGCTCGCTTGCGACGCGAAGATCGAAGCCCGAATCGGCGAAGAGCTCAAAAGCGTCAGCGATGCCATCGCGGGCGATGCCGAGTTGCAAGGTTTCTTCGTTTCGCCGGTGCTCTCGCGCGCGCTCAAAGAACGCGCCCTGCTGGCGACCTTCGGCACCAAGGTGCACGAGATCGTCGCGCATTCGCTCGTCTTGCTGGTGCGCAAGCGCCGCGAAGCGCTGCTCGGCGAAATCGTCCGCCAATACCACGCGATCGAACGCGCGGCCCGCGGCGGAGAGCCGCTCACCGTTACCACCGCAAGCCCGCTCGCGGCCGCCGACCTCGACGCGCTGGTCAAAAAACTCGAAAGCCGTTTCGGGAAAAAATTCGACGTCGAAACGAACGTCGATCCGCACGCCATCGGCGGCGTGCGCGTGATGATGGGCGACCGCCTGATCGATGCAACCGTCGCGGGACGCTTGGACGACCTCGCTCGTAACCTTTTCGCTCAACGTACGTAAACGCACGATTTACCAAGGAACCGTAGGAAAAAGCACATGATTAAAGCCGACGAAATCGCCGGAATACTCAAACAGCAGATCGCGGACTTCAAAGGCGAGGTTCGCGAGGACGAGGTTGGAACCGTCATCGAAGTCGGCGCAAACCTCGCGCGAGTCTACGGATTGCGCGGCGTGCGCGCATCCGAACTCGTCGAATTTCCCAACGGGCTTCAGGGCATCGCCCTGAACCTCGAAGAGGATAACGTCGGCGTTGTAATCATGGGCTCCGACGCGGAGATCAAGGAAGGCGATCGCGTCCGCCGCACCGGTCGCATTGCCTCGGTGCCGGTGGGCACGGCGTTGCTCGGCCGCGTCGTCAATCCGCTCGGCCAGCCGGTCGACGGCAAGGGCCCGATTGAAACGGTGCGCTTTCGCACGATCGAGAATACCGCTCCCTCGGTTGTGGAACGTCAACCGGTCAAGCAGCCGCTGCAGACCGGTATCCGTGCGATCGACGCCTTGATTCCCATCGGAAAAGGCCAGCGCGAATTGATTATCGGCGACCGTTCGACCGGAAAAACGGCGATTGCGATCGATACCATCATCAATCAGAAGGGCCGCAACGTCTTCTGCATCTACGTGGCGATCGGGCAGAAAAACTCGACGGTTGCCGCGCTCGCGCAGATTCTCGAACAGAAGGGCGCGATGGAGTACACCACCATCGTCGCTTCAAGCCCCTCCGAGGCGGCGGCCCTGCGCTGGCTCGCGCCGTTCGCGGGCTGCTCGATGGGCGAAGAACTCATGGCCGAGGGCAAAGACGTGCTGATCGTTTACGACGATCTCACCAAGCACGCGCAGTCCTATCGTGAAATGGCGCTCTTGCTTCGCCGTCCGCCGGGCCGCGAAGCCTACCCGGGCGACGTTTTCTACCTGCACTCGCGCTTGCTGGAACGCGCGGCGAAGCTCTCCGACGAACTCGGCGGCGGTTCGATGACGGCGCTTCCGGTCATCGAAACGCAGGCCGGCGATTTTTCAGCGTATATTCCGACCAACGTCATCTCCATCACCGACGGGCAGATCTACCTCACGCCGAGCCTTTTCTTCCAAGGTATCCGCCCCGCGGTCGATGTCGGCCTCTCGGTCTCGCGCGTCGGCGGCTCCGCACAGACGAAAGCGATGAAATCGGTCGCCGGCCAGTTAAAGCTGGAACTCGCGCAGTATCGCGATCTTGCGGCGTTCGCCAAACTCGCCAGCGATCTCGATAAGGGCACGCAGATGCAGTTGATGCGTGGCGAAAAACTCACCGAGTTGCTCAAGCAGGCGCAGTATCAGCCGCAACCGGTCGAAGAGCAAGTCGCGCTCCTCTACGCTGCGACGAACGGTTACGCCAACGATATCCCGACGCCGAAACTGCAGGCATGGGCGCGCGGCCTTATCGACTTCTTGCATCAGAAACATGCCGATGCCCTCGATTCCATCCGTACCAGCAACCAGTTAGGCGACGATGTGAAGGCCAAGCTCAATGCCGCTTTCACGGAGTTTAATACTTCGTTCTAATGGCGAGCGTTAAAGATCTTCGCGACCAAATTCGTTCGCTGAAGAATACCCAGCAGATCACCAAGGCGATGAAACAAGTCGCGGCAGCGAAAATTCGTCGTGCGGAAACGGCCCAAAAACAGGCACGCCCATACGCCGATACGCTCGGTGAGATGCTTCGCGAATTGGTTGCGGCGGTATCGCGCGTCGATCACCCGTTCATGAACCCCGGCAATTCCTCGGCGCCCAGCGGCATGATTCTTATGACGGCCGATAAAGGGCTCTGCGGTGCGTTCAACGCCAACGTCATTCGCCAAGGTGAAGCGTTTCTGCGCGAGCATCCCGGCACGACGATGTATTCCGTCGGCGTGAAGGCGCGCCAGGCGGTTCGTCGGCTCGGCGGCGGCGAGCACCCCTCGTGGCCGTTAAACGCTGCTTCGAAACTCGATGCGGCGCGCGAAGTCGCCAAAGCCGCAAGCACCGCCTTCGTCGAGGGCAAGATCTCCGAGATCGTGCTCGTCTCCTCGAAGATGCTTTCGATGCTCGTCCAGCGTCCGCAGACGCAGCGTTTGGTCCCAATCGCTCGCGACGGCATCGCCGGCGAAACGGGCGGCTCGGGGCCGAAAGCGATGGTCGAATTTGCTCCAACCCCCGAAGCGGTGCTCTCGCAGTTGCTTCCGAAGTATCTCGAGTTCACGATCTTCTCGGCGATGCTCGAGACCGATGCCGCGTTCTTCGCCGCCCAACTCGTGGCGATGAACAATGCGACCGATAACGCCGGTAAACTCATCGACGAATACACCATTCAAATGAACAATGCCCGACAGGCCGCGATTACCAAGGAGCTCTTGGAAATCGTCGGCGGTGCCGAGGCGCTCAACGGTTGATAGAAGGAACCAAGAACATGACCGCTACCGGTAAAGTCGTGCAGGTGCTCGGGAACGTCGTCGACGTCGAGTTTACCCCTGAGACGCTGCCCAAAATCACCGAGGCGTTGACCGTTCGCGTCAATGAAGATGCCGCTAACGTTGCGGCAAAATCCGGCGCGAACCTCGGCGGAACGGCGATGCAGATGCGCGATCTCACCCTCGAGGTGCAAGACGAACTTGGGAACAACCAGGTGCGCTGTCTCGCGATGGGTTCGACCGACGGCTTGGTGCGCGGCGCCGCCGTCACCGCGACGGGAAGCCCGATATCGGTTCCCGTCGGCGAAGGCACGCTGGGACGCATCTTCAACGTTCTTGGAAAAGCGATCGATACCGATGCGCCGGTGAGCGCCGCGGCGACCTGGCCGATCCACCGTCCGGCACCGGAGTTCAAGCATCAGGATCCGACGCCGAAAATTTTTGAAACCGGTATTAAAGTTATCGATCTCATGGCGCCGTACACGCGCGGCGGCAAGGTCGGTCTTTTTGGCGGAGCGGGCGTCGGCAAAACGGTTCTGATTCAAGAGCTCATCCGTAATATCGCCAACGTGCACAAGGGCTTCTCGGTCTTCACCGGCGTCGGCGAGCGCACGCGCGAAGGAAACGATCTTTGGCTCGAAATGAAAGAGTCGGGCGTGCTCGCGCAAACTACGTTGGTCTTCGGACAGATGGACGAACCCCCGGGCGTTCGTTTTCGCATCGCGCAGACCGGCGTAACGATGGCCGAATATTTCCGCGACGAACTCGGCGCGGACGTGCTGCTCTTTATGGATAACATTTTCCGCTATCTCCAAGCGGGCTCCGAGGTTTCGGCGTTGATGGGCCGCATGCCGTCGGCAGTCGGTTATCAACCCACGCTCTCGACCGATATGGGCGCGCTTGAAGAGCGCATCACCTCGACGCGCAAAGGCTCGATCACCTCGGTTCAGGCCGTGTACGTTCCCGCAGACGACTATACCGACCCCGCCGTCGCGACGACCTTCGCCCATCTCGATGCAACGACCGCGCTCTCGCGGCCGATCTCCGAACTCGGTATCTATCCCGCCGTCGATCCGCTCGCATCGAGCTCGCGAATTCTCGATCCGCAGATTATCGGCGACGATCACTATGCAGTCGCGCGCGGCGTGCAAGAGACCCTTCAGCGCTATCGCGATCTGCAGGATATCATTGCGATTCTCGGCGTCGAAGAACTCTCTGAAGACGATAAGATTGCCGTCGGCCGCGCCCGCCGCATCCAACGCTTCTTCTCGCAGCCGTTCTTCGTGGCCGAACAATTCACCGGACGCGCCGGCAAGTACGTCAAACTCACCGACACGATCGCTTCGTTCAAAGAAGTGCTCGACGGTAAGGTCGACCATCTCCCCGAGAGCGCGTTCTTCTACGCCGGCGGTATCGACGAGGTCAAAGAGAACGCCGATAAGATGGGCGCGAAGGTCTAGAGTCGCCGACGATGGCAACGTTCGCATTGAAGCTCATCGCGCCGACGCGCGTCCTGTTCGAAGGCAGGGCGTCGCTGGTAATCGCGGTGACGACCGAGGGCGAGGAGGGAATCCTCGCCGGGCACGCTCCCTTTGTCGGCGCGCTCAAGCCCGGCGTTTTGCGCGCCGAGGTGAGCGACGAATCGGGGAGCCGTCGGCTCGAACTCGCGACCGACGATGGTTTTATCCAGGCACTCCCGGATCGTGTGACCGTGCTCGTGGAGCGAGCGCTCTCGATCGAGGAGATCGATATCGAGGCGACCCGGACCGAGCTCTCCACGGCGACCGACCCGGCCGCGATCGCCTTTGCCGAGGCGAAGCTCCGGCTCGCGCGAAGCGCCTAGGGCTCCTGCCCCCGGGCGGGGCGCCCCGCACTCGGGCGCGAAGCATCGCACTACAGGCATGATTGATCGCTTCGATACGGTTTTGCGCGTTCGCGGAGGCGGCGCGCTGGTAGGCTCGGTTGAGACGCACGGCGCGAAAAACGCCGCTCTGCCGATCATGGCGGCCGCGCTGCTCGCAAGCGGACCGGTCACTCTCCGTCGCGTGCCCCGCATTACCGATGTCTCCGTGATGTGGTCGCTGCTCGAAGCACTCGGCGCACGCCTGCGTTATGACGGTGACGCGCTCGTCGTCGATGCAAGTAACGTCGCGACCTATCGCGCGCCGTACGCATTGGTTCGCAAACTCGCCGCTTCGTTCGATCTCGTCGGGCCGTTGCTCGGACGCTTTGGGCGTGCCGAGGTGCCGTTGCCGGGCGGCTGCGTTTTAGGAACGCGTGCGACGGACATGCACGAGCAAGCCTTCAGGACGCTCGGATGCGAAGTGCGCAACGAACACGGATATCTTCTCGCTGCGGCGCGCGACGGACGTTTGCGCGGCGGCGAAATCGAATTTCGGATGCCCAGCGTCGGGGCGACGAAGAACGCGCTGCTGGCGGCGGTTCTCGCCGAGGGAACGACCACGCTGCGCAACGTCGCTCTCGAACCCGAAGTCGTCGATCTCGCGCGCTTCCTCGTTGCGATGGGCGCGAAGATTGCGGGCATAGAAACCGATACGCTCGTTGTCGACGGCGTCGATGAACTGTACGGAGTCGAATACGAAATTATTCCCGATCGCATCGTCGCCGGTACGCTCCTGGTCGCCGGGGTCGCGACGCGCGGAGACGTAACGGTGCGTCGCTGCATTCCCGCTCACTTGTCGGCGCTCACCGAAAAACTTACCGAATGCGGAGCGACCGTGACGCAGGGGGACGATTGGGTGCGCGTTGACGGAAAGCGCGTCACCGGCGGAACCTCGATCGTGACCGCCCCTTATCCGGCTTTCCCGACCGATTTGCAACCGCAGATGACCGCGATGCTCTGCACCTGCCCCGGAAAGTCGTTTGTCGAAGAGTCGATTTTCAACGCGCGGTTTTCGTACGTCAACGAACTCGCTCGTATGGGCGCCGATATTAAAGTTGCGATGGAGAGTAATACCGCAACGATCACCGGCGTCGAACGTCTTTCGGGTGCTCCGGTTGAAGCCCCCGACATCCGCGCCGGCGCCGGGTTGGTCGTCGCCGGGCTCGCCGCATCGGGTGAGACGGAGATTATCGGCTTAGAATATATCGATCGCGGGTACGAACATCTCGAAACGATGCTCTCGGCGCTGGGAGCACAGGCACAACGTTCCAGCGGCATCACTCCACTCGAAGAGCCGAACGCGCTCTTCGAAACACAAAGCTTTCCCCGTGTCGCTACGGGTACCACCTCTTCAACGGGAGTCTAAATTGGAAATCGGTATCGATCTCGGCACGGCAAACGTGCTCGTCAACGTCAAAGGCAAGGGGATCGTCTTGCGCGAGCCGTCGGTTGTTGCCAAGGATATGAACACCGGCAAGGTGCTTGCGGTCGGCGAAGAGGCGCGCCAAATGCTCGGCAAGACGCCGGCGCACATTCAAGCGATTCGTCCGCTGCGCGACGGCGTCATCGCCGATTTCGAAGTGACCGAAGCGATGCTTTCGTATTTTATCAAAAAAGTAATGAAAGACCGCTCGTGGTTCAGTTCGCTCTTCGCGCCGAAGCCGTTCGTTACGATCTGCGTCCCCGCCGAAATCACCAGCGTGGAAGAACGCGCGGTAAAGGACGCGGCAAAACTCGCCGGCGCGCGCGCGGTCGAAATCGTCGAAGAGCCGATGGCCGCAGCGATCGGTGCGGGGCTTCCCATCGACGGGCCCTCCGGAAGCATGGTCGTCGATATCGGCGGAGGTACGACCGACGTCGCCGTGATCTCGCTGGGTGGAATCGTCGTTTCGCAATCGCTGCGCGTCGCGGGAAATAAACTCGACGAAGCGATCACGCGCTACATCCGTCGCGTGCATAACCTCACGATCGGCGAGCGGACCGCCGAAGAGATTAAAATTAAGGTCGGCTCGGCGTATAAACTCGAACAGGAACTCGCGATGGAGATTCGCGGGCGCGACCTCATCAACGGACTGCCCAAGACGGTAAAAGTCACCAGCGAAGAGATCCGCGAAGCGCTCGGCGAGCCGATTGGAGCGATCGTTGAAGCGGTGAAAGGCGTGCTGGAAAAAACTCCGCCGGAACTCTCCGCCGATATCATCGACCGCGGCGTCATTCTTACCGGCGGCGGCGCGTTGTTACGCGGCCTCGACCGCCTTCTTTCGGAGGTGACGGGAGTCCCCGCGATTATCGCCGAGGATCCGCTCTCGTGCGTCGCACTCGGCACGGGAATGCGCATCCGCGTATAACCGTGGTGGCCGTGACGCTCGATGCGCGGACGATGCCGCGCGATCTCCTCATCGAGGAAGTCGCGCGCGTTATCTTTGCCGGCGGCACGATTATTTTTCCGCACGATACGAGTTACGGGCTCGCGTGCGACCCGCTGCGTCTCGATGCGGTGGATCGCATCTATCTGCAAAAGCGGCGCCCCGACCATAAGCCGCTCACGTTGCATATCGCCGGCGTCGCCGAGCTTCTCGAGTACGCGCCGGGAAACGTCGTCGCGGCGACGGTTGCAAAGCGGTTGCTTCCCGGCCCCGTTACCTTGCTCGTCGCTCGCCCGTCGTTCATTAGCGAAGAGATCACCGCGGGGCAGCCGACGATGGGCGTGCGCGTTCCCGACGAGCCGCTCGCGCGTGCCATCCTCGACCGCTGTGGCCCCTTGGCGGTTAGCAGCGCGAACGCCAGCGGCGATCCGCCGTATCGCGGCCGCGGCGGGAGCGAACGCCTTCCCTCCGCCGATCTCATCGTCGAAAACGGGCCGACCCGTTACGACGGCGAAGCAGCGATTGTGGATTGTACGAGAGAACGACCGTTGGTGCTGCGCGAGGGAACGCTGAGTTTCGAACTCATCGAGGCACGCCTCGGAGGGGCAGAGCGGCACGTCGTGAAGGCGCGTAGATGAGATCGCTTGCGCGACTCGTGCCGCTGCTCGCGGCAACCTTCGTTTTGCTCGCCGCTACTCACCCCGCCGTGCGTCCCTCTGCGAGCCCTGCCGGCAAATCGCAGACGCATTTTACGTTCGGTGAGTGGAACATTCATACGGCGCTCGTCGATTTCAACTTGAAGTCCAATGATTTCAGCGCCCCGCAACACGTGCTCGTGACGCGCGACGGCACGACCATCGATGCGGACCGTGCGAACGGAAACGCCAAAAGCGGGCAGGCAACGCTCCTCGGGCACGTCATTCTGCACGACCGGAATGGGAATCTCGGCGGCTTGAGCAGCGCGAAGAAGGCCTCCGGACGTGGCCCGGCGACGCTGACTGCCGATAAGATGACGATCGACGAAAAGACGCGCATCTACACCGCCGTCGGGCACATGCATTACACGCAGGCCGATACGATCGTCGACGCGCAGAGCGGAAAACTCAACGACGTCACGCACGAACTCGATCTGCACGGGAACGTGCACGTGCGTCAAGGGGCGCGCTCGTTAATCGCCGACCACGTGCTCTATAATACGATCACCGGTCAGGCGGTCGCCGACGGCAACGTCGTCCTGCGTTTCCCGAGTCAAATTCGCGAATCGGCACCGACTCCCAAACCGATCGTTATCAAAAATCCGAAAATCATCCATCGGTAATCATGGAGCGCTCGCTCTTCGAGGAATCGCTATCCGGGAGCGTGCCGCTCGCGGCGCGCATGCGCCCGCGTACGCTCGAAGAGATTCTCGGACACGAAGAGGTGCTCGGTAACGCAAGCCCGTTGCGTACTTCGCTCGACCGCGGTGCGTTACCGTCGCTCTTGCTCTGGGGCCCGCCGGGAAGCGGTAAAACCACGATAGCGCGCGCGATCGCCGCGGGCGTCGGCGCGCATTTCGAACAGATCTCGGCGGTGAACGCCGGCCTCGCCGAGGTCCGGCGCATCGTCGCCGATGCTCGCGAACGCCGCGCGGTTGGGCGGAGCACGCTACTTTTTCTCGACGAGATTCACCGTTTCAATAAGGCCCAGCAAGACGCACTCTTGCCCGACGTCGAGGAAGGAACGATCGCGCTGATCGGCGCGACCACGGAAAATCCGTCCTTCGAGGTCAATCCGGCGCTATTATCGCGCCTTCGCGTCGTCGTGCTTGCGCCGCTCGACGATCGGGCGATGCAACGCATTGTCGAGCGGGCATTAACCGATAGCGAGCGCGGACTCGGCGCGCAGCGCATCGAGCTCCTTCCCGAGGCGCTCGCGGCGCTCGTCGCGATGGCGAGCGGCGACGCGCGATCGGCGCTGGGAGGCTTGGAGTTCGCGGCGAGCATCGCTCCCGTGCGCGAGGGCGTTCGCACGATCGATCTCGAGAGCGTGCGCGCGGCGATGCTACACCGCGGCGCGCACGATAAGAGCGGCGACCGCCACTTCGACACGATTAGCGCGTTCATTAAATCGATCCGCGGGAGCGATGCCGACGCGAGCATCTATTGGCTGGCACGTCTGCTCGATGCCGGCGAGGACCCGCTCTTTGTGGCGCGTCGTCTGGTGATCCTCGCTTCGGAGGATGTCGGCCTCGCCGATGCTGCGGCGCTTCCTTTGGCGATGGCCGCACAACAAGCGGTTCATTTTGTCGGGATGCCCGAGGGATATTACCCACTCGCACACGCCACGCTCTACCTCGCGCGGGCGCCGAAAAGCAATGCGGTGGGGCGAGCGTACTCCGCCGCGCTTGCCGATGTGACGCAGGGTGCGCGCGACCCCGTGCCGTTACATCTACGCAACGCACCAACGGGTTTGATGCGATCTTTAGGATACGGTCGCGATTATATCTACACGCATGAAGATCCCGATACGCCGCAGGAATTTTTGCCGGAACGGCTGCGCGGGCGTCGGTATTTCGAACCGTAATGGGCGAACGAATTTATCTCGATCACGCTGCAACGACGCCGGTTTCGACGGTGGCACGCGACGCATATCTCAACGCATTGGCAAACGACTATAACCCCAGCTCCTTGCACGCAGAAGGTCGCGCCGCACGCGCCGTTCTCGATGATGCACGCGATCGCGTAGCCCGCGCTCTCGGGGTTCGGCGAAAAAACGTTCGCTTCACCGGCGGAGGTTCGGAGAGCGACTCCCTGGCGATCCTCGGCGTTGCGCGAATAGCTCGCGACGGGGTGCGTCGGCGCATCTTGGTCGGTGCGACCGAACATCACGCCGTCTTGCATGCCGCGCGAGCGTTGCAACGGGAAGGCTTCGAGATCGTCACGCTACCGGTCGATCGCGAGGGGCGAATCGAGGGCGCCGCCTATCGGCACGAGCTCGACGAACGAACGTTACTGGTTTCGATCCAACTCGCCAACAACGAGACCGGAGTGCTGCAGCCGATCTCGCTCTTGGCGGCGGAGGCGCACGCGGCGGGGGCGCTCTTTCATACCGACGCCGTGCAGGCCGCGCGTTGGCTCGACTGCTCCCCAGAAGCGTTGGGGAGCGACCTGCTCTCGCTCTCCGGGCATAAATTCGGTGCCCCTAAAGGGGTCGGGGTGCTCGCCCTGCGCACCGAGATCGCACTGGAGCCGCTGATCTACGGCGGCGGGCAAGAGTACGGCTCGCGCGCGGGTACCGAGAATCTCCCCGGCATCGCTGCCTTTGCCGCCGCACTCGAATTCGCCGTCGAACGGCGCGTCGAGGCCGTACGAAAAGTCGCTGCGATCCGTGCCGGCTTCGAGGAGCGCGCCCGGAGCTCGATCTCCGGGCTCCATATCAATGGCGGCGCGGCCGAACGGCTGCCGAATATCTCGAACCTCGCAATTCCGGGGATCGAGTCGGAGGCGCTCCTTATGAAGCTCGATCTCGATGGTGTCGCCGCCTCGGCTGGGAGCGCATGTACCTCCGGCGTCTTCGAGCCGAGCCACGCGATCGCCGCGATGGGGCTAGAAACGGCGCTCCAACGCGGGGTCGTTCGCTTTTCATTCGCTCCGGAGAGCGAGGAACGCGCGGTGGCGGAGGCCGGCGAGATCCTCACCGCTGCAATCGAGCGGTTGCGTTAGCAAGCCTCCGGGGGTGTGGCCGCGAAAGGGGAATCCATTATGACCAATGACGCCTCTACACTTCATGCGGTACTCGATTTCGGTGTCGGCGGCGGCGTTTTTCTCGCCGGCCTAGCGCTAATTATCGCAGCAATCGCTCTCGCTCGGACTTTCGGCCGCCTTAATAAGACACTCGAGGTCGTCGATAGCCAACTCGGCGATATCGGCCCGGCAGCCGCATCGACCTTGCAACATGTCAGCGGTGCCGCAAGCGGTGCCGAACAGACCGTCGCTCATCTGGCGACCGCGGCAAAATCGCTCGAAGGTGCCGCTTCGGCGCTCGCGCAGACCGCCGAGCTCTCCAAGAGCGCGGTCGTTCCGGGCGTTACGAGTTTCGGCGAGAGCATTAATATCGTTGCCGATCGTTTGAAACGCTTCGTCGGTGGGAACGATCCTCGTGGAGGAAACGCAGCGTGAGTAATCGCCCCAACGGCGGCGGGTTCGTTATCGGCTTATTGATCGGCGCCGCTATCGGTGCGGCCGCCGCAATTTTGCTCGCCGACGAAGAGACACGCGATGCGGTGATCGGAAGAGCGCGCGAAGCGAGCAACCAAGCCGTCGACGCGACCGGCGACATTCGCGACCGCGTCGGTGAGGCTACGGCAGTGTGGCAAACCAATGCCGCCGATCTCTACGAGCGCGGACGGACGATCTTGGAGCAGGCACGCGCGACTGGAAACGGCCATTCCGAGAACGGTCATACCGAGCAGCAGGCGGACGGGGCGTAGTGGCGCGCGTGGAAATCGATATGCAGGTACGCTCCGTGAACGGCTCCATAGCGGTTGTATCGCTCGACGGCGAGATCGACGTTTACACCTCCCCGAAGGTCAAAGATTTCATCGGGAAACTCATCGACAAAGGAACCTATACCTTTGCCATCGATCTGCAAAACGTTCGCTACATCGATTCAACCGGGCTGGGCGTACTTATCGGCGGATTGAAGCGGGTACGCGAGCACGGCGGCGCCGTGACGCTCGTCTCGACCAACCCGCAAACGCGGAAAATTTTCGATATTACCGGACTCATCAAAGTGTTCGATATCTACGAGAGCGTCGACGACGCCGTCAACGCATTGAAATGATGCAAGCGCGCGAGATCGGCAGCGAGAGTCATGAGATCGAAGTTCGCATTCCGTCTCGCGCCGAGTGGGTCGCGCTCGCGCGGCTCTCGGTGGCTACCGTCGCCGCCCGCATGCATTTCAACGTCGACGAAATCGCCGACCTCAAGCTGGCCGTAGCCGAGGCGTGCACGAATGCCATCCAGCACGCCCGCGAGAGCGACGAAATCGTTATTACGTGCCGGATATACAACGACGGCCTGCAGATATGCGTGCGCGATTTCGGCATCGGAACCGAGGCCGAGCGAATCCGCTCGCGCGATCTCGGCGAGCCGCGCGTCGGAGGGCTCGGCGTCTATCTCATACGTGCGCTCATGGACGAAGTTGAGTATCGCGTTGAAGCCGAGAGCGGTACCGTCCTGACGATGTTTAAGCGGCTTGGCAATAGCGCGCGATAAGGGAATGCTCGACGGATCCGGGCGGGCGGCCGGAGCCATCGATGCGTTCCGGTAGATCTCGATGAGCGAGGGAGAATCGGCGGAGTCGCTGCTCGCGCGTTTTTTGGCTCTCAAGCAGGCCGGCGATGACGACGGCGCCGCCGCAGAGCGCTCGCAACTGCGCTCGCAACTCGTCGAGCGTCATTTAGGGCTCGTCCGTTTTCTCGCCAAGCGTTTCGTCGATCGCGGTGAGCCCTACGAAGATCTTCTGCAGATCGCCACGCTCGGGCTTATCAACGCGATCGATCGCTATCAACCGGCGTTCGGCACGCAGTTCGCAACCTTCGCTACGCCGACGATCCTCGGTGAGTTAAAGCGCTATTTCCGCGATAAGCGCTGGTCGGTTCACGTGCCGCGCCGGCTGAAGGAGCTCGCACTGGCGATCGGCTCGGCGACCGATCGGCTCACCGGCGATCTCGGAAGAACGCCGACTCCGGCGGAGATCGCGCAACACCTCGGGGTGGAGGTCGAGGCCGTGCTCGAGGCGATGGAGGCCGGCGGGGCGCTCTCGCCGCTCTCGCTCGATGCCGGCCTCGAGAGCGAGGAGGGCACCCGGCGGCTCGCCCCGAGAATCGGGGTTCCCGACGGCGACCTCGAACTGGTTCCGGAGCGCGCGGAGATCGCCCAAGCGCTCGAACGGCTCCCGGGGCGCGAGCGGATCGTGCTACGCCTCCGCTTTTTCGAGGGGCAGACCCAGCGTGAGGTCGGCGAGCGACTCGGGACCTCGCAGATGCAGATATCGCGGATCGAGCAACGGGCGCTGGCTCGCCTGCGGCAAGTGCTGGCACCACCGTCGTAGCGCAACGCGCGGCACTCTGCTACCATACGGGGTGCCTATGCCGATGACGAGCCAAGAACTCCGCCAAGCGTGGATCGATTTCTTTGTTGCCCGAGGGCACAAACACGTTCCATCGGCGAGTTTAATCCCCGACGAGATCTCCACGACGCTCTTTACCATCGCGGGAATGGAGCAATTCGTGCCGGCTTTTCTCGGCGAACAGCCCGCGCCCGCTCCGCGCGTCGTTACCGTGCAGCGCTGCTTGCGCGTCGCCGGGGCGAAGAGCGATATCGAGAACGTCGGGCGCACCGGGCGGCACGGCACCTTTCTCGAGATGCTCGGCAATTTTAGTTTCGGAGATTATTACAAACCGCAAGCAATCGCATGGGCGTGGGAGTTCGTCACCCGCGTGATGCGCCTCGATCCCGAGCGGCTCTACGTCACGGTACATACCGAGGACGACGAAGCGGCGCGTATTTGGGAGAGCGAGATCGGGCTCGACGCGGCGCGTATCAGTCGCTTCGACGACGATAATTTCTGGACGATGGGCCCGACCGGTCCGTGCGGCCCTTCGACCGAGATTTTCTACGATATCGGAGAAGCGTATGCTAGCGGCCCCGAGGACATCGGCCCGAACCTCGGCAATCGCTACGTGGAGATCTGGAACGTCGTCTTCCAGCAATTCAATCGTTCCGCCGATGGAACGCTTTCGGAGTTGCCGCGGAAATCGATCGATACCGGAGCCGGGCTCGAGCGAATGCTCGCCGTCGTCAACGGCAAGGCGTCGATGTACGAAACCGATCTCTTTCTCGATCTCGTTGCGGCGCAACCGCAGCCGAAGGCAAGTTCGCTCTCGCCCGCCGAACAACGCGTGCGGCAAAATATCATCGCCGACCACGCGCGCGCGGTAACGTTTCTCATCAACGACGGAATCTATCCGTCGAACAGCGATCGTGGGTACGTGCTGCGCTTCTTGATTCGCCGCGCGATTCGCCAGGGACGCCTGCTCGGATATCCCGAGGGATTTCTTGCCGGCCTCGTGCCGGCGGTCGTCGATTCGCTCGCGAGCGGATACCCGGATCTGCGGCAAAATACGCAGCGCATCGTGGGGGCGCTCGAACGCGAAGAGCAGACCTTCAACCGTACGCTCGAACGCGGATTAACCGTTCTCGACCGCATGATCGAAGAAGCAAACGAAAATTGCACGCGGCTCATTTCGGGCGAAGATGCATTTACGTTGCACGATACGCACGGCTTCCCCATCGAACTTAGCCGCGAGATCGCCGCAGAGCGCGGCGTCGCGATCGATACGGCGGCATTTGAGAGCGAGATGGAAGCGCAGCGAAATCGCGCGCGAAGCGATGCCGCCGCGAAGCGCGCGGTGGTAACGCTCGCGGAGCTTCCGGCGATAAAATCGACCTTTACCGGCTACGACGGGCTCGAAGGGGCGGGTACGATCGTCGCAATGCTCGATGCCGACCAAAAAGCGACCCAAGAACTCGCCGGCGGCGCGCGCGGACGGATCGTTCTCGACTCCACGTCGTTCTATGCCGAGCGCGGAGGACAAATAGGCGATCGCGGTGTGTTGCTCGGTGAGGACGCGCTCTTCGAAGTCGAGGATACACAGTATTTAGGCGATGCGGTGGTGCATATCGGCATCGTCCGCAGTGGGGCGCTGCGCGTCGGCGAACGCGTAACCACAACGGTACACGATTGGTGGCGGCGCGAAATACGGCGCCATCATACCTCGGCGCATCTGTTACAACGTGCGTTACGGGAAGTGCTCGGCGACGATGTCGCCCAAGCCGGTTCGTGGGTTGGGATCGACCGCATGCGATTCGATTTTCGCTGGTCGGCAGGGGCGCTCTCGCCAGAGCAACGTCGTGAGGTAGCGCATCGAATCAACCGAATGATTCGCGACGATTCGCCGTTGCAAACGCGCGAACTGCCGCTCGAAGAAGCGAAGCAGACCGGGGCCGTCTGGATGTTCGGTGAAAAATATGGCGACCGCGTGCGCGTGGTGCAGGCCGGTCCATCGATTGAATTTTGCGGCGGGACTCACGCCCACTCTACGGGCGAACTCGGTCTATTCGTGATCCTCAACGAATCTTCGATCGGCAGCGGCGTACGCCGGATCGAGAGTTGCGTCTCGGAGTCCGCCGAGCAATTCGTTACGAAACAACAAGAAATGGTTGCCGAGATCTCCGGCGCCCTGGCCACCAATCCGGACGAGCTCGGCGAGCGCGTAGCACGCCTTCAGCGCGAAGTGCGCGATCTTCAGGGTGCGCTCGGACAGCTCAACGCAAGAATTGCAGGCGCCGACGCGGCTCGTTATTGCGACGCCGCCGAGGGTGAGGGTGCGCGGCGCTTCGTCGGCGCGATCGTTCCCGAAGCGAATGCCGAGGCACTCCGTCACCTGCAGGCGGCGATCCGTTCGCGAATGCCGCATGGCACGATTGCGTTGGTCGGAACCGACGGCGAGAGCGCAAGCCTCCTGGTGAGTGCCGCCGATGACGCCGTTGCCGCAGGCATTCACAGCGGCAACCTCGTGAAGTTGGCCGCTCCCGCACTCGGCGGTAAGGGCGGAGGACAGGCCGCGCACGCGCAAGGCGGCGGCAAAAACGTTTCCGGCGCTCCGGCGGCACTCGCGGCGATCCGCGCTGCCGTGCTCGGCGCGCCATGATCGGGCGCCGCGCGAGCCTCGCCCTTGCCTCTGCCGGCGTTCTTTTGCTCGCCCTGGCCGGGGCGCCAAAACGACAAGATTCGCAAGTCGTTCTCGACGAGTACGTGCGTGCGATGGGTTCGTTAGCGATGCCGACGGCATCGATCTGCAATTATTCGATCTCGCAGGCCGGGCCGGTACAGATCGAGCAGCAACACCTCCTCTACCGTCAAGGCGACCTCGTTCGCGATACGCTCCTCTCGTCGCAGGGAATTCCGTTACGCGCGAAATCGATTCTCATCGCCCGTCGCGCCGATCGCTATGCGATCGACCGGCTCGCACCGACGCTCCACGATTACGAAGTGCTCTTTCTCTCGGCGCATAAAGTCGGGGCGAATTTCGACTATCGCTATCAAGCGACCGCGCTCGCGCCCGCATCGCGCTTCTCCATCACCGGGTTTACGATTGCGAGCGGGCGTTTTCTTCCGAGTGCGATTGCGTTTACGTCTTCGGGCGGCGGGGCCGAAGGGCACGGTGCGATACTCTACCATGCCGCCGGTCGTTATTGGGTGCCCTACGAAGTTTACGTGACCGGTAGTATCCACGGAAAGCCGGCCAACGAACGCATTACGTGGAGCAACTGTCGTTTCCCGCGCTCGTTGCCCGAGACAACTTTCCGCGTGCCGCGGCCGCTTCCGAGTGCAACGCTTCCTCCTATTTAACCGCCTCGCGGTACCGCGCAGCGTTCTCGTCGGCGTCGCAGCGTTTTTTGTCGCGTGGATCGTCTCGCACGGCCGCTCGACGCCGTATAATAATTACGTTCTCCTCGCCGAGGCTTTCTTGCATGGCCGGCTGGCCATCGACTGGCCCGGCGCGTACATCGATGCGCTCGCCTATAACGGCGCCCATTATATTATCGAAGCGCCGTTTCCGGCGATCCTTCTGCTGCCGTTCGTCGCGATTTTTGGAACTGGGGCCAACCAAACGCTGCTCGCCTGCGCGCTCGGCGGGCTCGCCATCGGCGCGCTGTGGCGTATTGGAGAGCATTACGGCCTCGATATTCGCGCGAATCTATGGCTAGCCGTATTTGCCTTTGCCGGCACCGATCTTTTATGGGCCGCGATGCTTGGGGATGTCTGGTTTATCGCCAACGTCAGCGCGTTTGCGTTCGCGTTGCTGCTCTGGCTGGAACTGCGTACCGCAAAGCGCGGCTGGCTCGTCGCGCTCTATCTTGCGGCGGCGGTAGAATCGCGGTTTAGTCTCGTCGTCATCGCTCCGCTCGTTCTCGCGCTCCTCCTCGTCGCCGATGAGGGGGCGCCGCGCCTGCACCCGCAATGGCGTTCGCGTCTCATCGGTTTTCTGGCCGTAGCGTTGCCCGTCGCCGCGCTCTGGGTTGCCTACAATCTCGGTCGTTGGGGAACGTGGGACGATATCGGCTACGCCATGTGGTTCCATCAAGACCCCGCCGGCAGCCCCTATGGGTCGCCTTTTGCGCTGCGCTATCTTCCCTATCAGCTGCAATCGTTTTTTCTGCAGATGCCGACCGTGCTCTCCGGTTTTCCGTATCTACGCCCCGAGATGACGGGCGTGGCGCTCACCTGGACCTCGCCCGCGTTGGTGCTGGTAGCCTGGGCGCGCAGACCGTTGCGCGATACCATCGTTCTTTGGCTGATGTTGCTTGCGACGTGGCTGCCGAATCTCGTCTATTACGTTAATGGCTTCGCGCAATTCGGGATGCGCCACGCACTCGATTTCGAACCCTTCGCCGTCGTGCTGATCGCCATCGCGCTCCGACGCGGAATCCCGCGTTGGGGATATCCGCTGATCCTCTACTCCGCGCTCGTCGGGCTTTGGGGTTGCTGGTATTGGAACGCGTTTATTCGACCGGGAAATTAGTGGCCGGCGCGGCGTGCGGCGCGCGTTCGCGCAACGCGCGATAGGCCGCTGCAAGCGCACCCGGCTCGCTCATCGGTGCGCCGCAAAGCGTGCCGACACAGAGCGTAGCGGTCGGCGATTCGGCATCCGCGCCCTTCTCGGTGTAGATGCTGAGTTCGGGTGCTCCCAACGCGAGCGCTGCGCGACGCCACGCACGCGCTTCGGCGAGGCCGCCACGTACCGTAAGCTTCGATCGCATACGCAGGGCGAGCGCCGTCGCACGAGCGTAACTCGCCGCGAAGAGCCCGGCGCTGCGATAGCTCGCCGCAAACGGCGCGAGAATCGCGTGCGCGCGCTTCGCATCCTCGGGCCGATCGGCGATCTCGGAGATGCGCAGAAGCGATCGTGCGAGCGAAGAGTTCTCGGCGAGCGGACGATCGCGCAGCGCGAGGCGCCCGAGTTCATCCTCGCCTGCAATCCTATCGGCGGCGGCGCCGCCGTCGGGAGCGAACGCCCCAAGCGTCGCCTGCGCGAGCCGATCCGCGCGCTGGAAGAAACGTTCCTCGCCGAGCGCTTCGTAGGCGTCGAGCGATGCGGCGATCGTCGCGCACTGATCGGCGAGGATGCCGCGAACGCGCGGTTCCTCTCCGGAACGCCAGACGCGGAGCATCAGGCCCTCGCTATCGCGCAGACGATTCTCGAGCGTGTCGAGCACGCGCCGCGCTATTTCAGCAAGGTCGTCGCTTCCGGTCACGAGCGCGATCTGCGCGAAAGCGCCGGCGAGCCCGGCGCTCCATGCGGTATAGGACGTCGGATCGACGTACGGTTTCTCGCAACGGGCTCGCTCGGCGGCAGCGAGCGCAAAGTAACGTTCGTCGGCATCTTGACTGCCCAGAAAAACCCCACGCTCTTCGTCGTAGAGCGTGGCGCGCACGTATGCGGTGCTCTGTTGCAGTGCGCTTTGAAGCGCCGCGTCGTTTTCATAGGCGAGCAGACGCGCGAGAATGCGGAGCAGCGCACCGTGATCTTCGGCCATCTTTTCGAAGTGCGGCACCGACCAATCCGCAGTGGTGGAATAGCGAAAAAAACCGCCCTCGATGCGATCGTAGGTTCCTCCACCCGCCATCGCGCGCAGCGTCCGGCTCAACATCGCCAGCGACTCGTGACGGCCTGCGAGCCCGTCGTCGAGGAGGTACTCGAGCAAATCCGTCTGCGGGAATTTCGGCGCGTCCCCAAAACCGCCGTGGCGCCCGTCGTAACTCTCACGCGCTCGTTCGAATACAAAATCCGAAACGCTCGCATCGATTTCGCCGGCGAGAGCGGGGCTCTCGTTTTTTCGGCTCCCCTCCAGCATAAGGTCTTCGATTTTGTCGCGATGTTCGGCGTAATATTGCGCGATTCGCGCGAGTGCTTGTCGCATCGCCGGTGCTGGAAGATAGGTGGCGCCGGTGAGAATCGTGCCGTCGGGGGCGAGAAAGGCCGTCGTCGGCCAACCGCCCATGTTATAGCGTGCGTTGATATCGGGGCGTTCGTCGTTGTCGACGCGGATCGGCACGAAATCGCGCGCGACCGTCGCGATGACCTCGGAATCGGAGTAGCTCGTCTCATCCATGACGTGGCACCAGTGGCACCAGACGGCGGAGAGCGAGAGCAAGATCGGACGATCGGTCGAGCGCGCAAGTGCGAACGCCTCGGGGCCCCAGGCGTGCCAGGGAATCTCGGCGGCGCGATTCGGCCGCGGCGAGAAGCGAAATCCGTCAGCCATCGGAGAAACCTCGCAGAAAAGATGTCATGTAAAAAACGATGACGAGCGTCAGCACCGCGTCGAGCGGCAACGTTGGAAGGTGCAGCGCCTGCGCGCCGACGATCGCGAGCGCAAAAACGAAGCCGAGCAACGCGTAGCGACGGTGCTTGCGCGGTGTCATCGCATAGACGTCGTCGGCGTACGGGTGCCCTTCGTTACGTCGCGACGCAATGAAGGCGACTGCGGAGAGCGCGAGCGCCGCAAGGATGCCGATGACTGCGATAGGAGGCACGATGCGCCGCCGTGCCTAACGCAGAGCCGTTGTGGCTGAAGCGAGCGAGGACGAGAGGCGCGATTTGCGGCGACGCGCGCGCATTGCAAGTGCGACCGGTTTACTCGCGATCGTCGTCGCTTGCCTCGCGTTCGCCGCGCTCATAACGACTCTGCGGGCGCGTTAAGCGGCGGCCGCCCGAGGCGCAGACCGAGGGCGAGCGCGACGGCAGCGAAGAGCAGCGATTCGATGCCGGCGAACGGGCTTCCCCAACGCGTCAACATGCCGGTCGAAATCGGCGGTGCGATAACGCCCGCAACGGAATCGAGCGACGAGCTGACGCCGAGCACCGTGCCCTGTTCTCGCTCCGAGGCGAGCGCACTAATCAGTGCGGTAATTCCGGTATTTGCAAAGCCGACGCCGATGGTGAGGCTCGCGTAGGCAACGGCGAGCAAGAGCAGGTTGTGGACGAACGGCAAGAGCGCGAGCGCCGCAACTAAGAGCGCGAGCCCGATCGTCGACATTCGCCGGTCGCCGAAGCGTTCCGATGCCCGCCCGATGAGGAAAGCATTTACCAAAACGGTGAACGCTGCATACACGGCAAAGGCGATATCGGTTTGGAAGAGCGTGAAGCCGAGTTGCCCTTGCAGATAGAGCGCGATGACGCTGTAGTAGCCGTAGAGGGCGAGCGAGAGCGCGAGCTTCTGGCGCAAAATACGCGCGAGATGCGGATTGCGCAAGGTTGCGAGCACCTCGCCAAACCCGACGCGCGCCTCGCGTTCGTCCGGTTTCGGTTTCGATTCGGGGAGCATAAAATAGGTCACCAACAGCGTGATGAACTGCAGCCCCGCCGCAGCGAGAAACGGAGCGGTGAAGCCGAAGCGCGCGAAGAGTAAGCCGCCGCCGACCGGGCCGAAGACCATCGCGCCGGCGAACGTCGCGCCGATATAGCCGAAGGCGCGCGCGCGTTCGTTGGGAGCGACGAGATCGGCGACGTAGGCCTGCGTGACGCTGATGTTGCCGCCGGAGAGCCCTTCGATGACGCGCGCGATGAAAACGATGAGGAGGTTCGGTGCGAAGGCTAACATCGCCCAACCGATCGTCGCGCCGATTTGGCTGATAATGAGCACGTGTTTGCGGCCGAGGCGGTCGGAGGCGTTCCCCCAAAGCGGCGCTGCGATGAGCTGGCAGAGGGAGAATGTCGTAAAGAGCAACCCGGCGACGACCGGTGCCGCCCCGAAATGGGTGACGAAATACGGCAGCATCGGAATCAGCATGCTGAAACCGAGGATATCGATAAACGTGATGCCGAGAATCGGCGCGAGTTTTCGAATCATAGGGCTCTCCGGAGTAGGGACACGCGAAGATCCCCGAAGGCTTCAGGGGGCTCTCCCCGGCTGCCCGGGAGCGCCGACGGAGGGCGGCGCGCCGCGGGCGCGAATGGAGGCGGGCCGTGCCCAGGTGGCGGAATTGGTAGACGCGCTGGTTTCAGGTATCAGTGGTGGCAACACCGTGGGGGTTCGAGTCCCTTCCTGGGCACCAAGCGGCATCGCGGCAGAACGCCCTCTTTCGAACGGGGGGCGCTTTCGTGCGGGGCTCGCTTAGGGGGCGACGAAGCCCGCCTCTTTCCAGATCGTGCCATCGCTGAAGCGAGCGGCGACCACCGAACAATCGACGCGCCCGATGAGGGGCGCATCGGTTGCGAAGCGGATGGCGCGCGCGCCGTTTAGCCCAGTTCGAACTTCGCCGATCGGCGTTTCCCACGGCGGAATACTCCACCCGGCGACCGGTTGCGTATGCTGAATCGAAACCCCAGGGGAGAATGTGCCGTGGACCATTTTGTAATAGTCGCCGATACGATCGTCGAACGGATCGTATAACGAAAACTTAAAAAGCAAATCGGTTATGGATTTGCTGCCGACGTTCTCGAAATTCGCTCCGCTTTCGATCGTCGCAATACCGAGATTTGTCGAATAAAAAGCAGTGCATTTCGCAACTTGAACCGGCGACGCGCTCGTGTTGCTCGCTTGCGCCGTCGTTATCGCAGCCGCACGGGCGATGGATTGCACGCCGAATGCCTCGACGAGGGTGCAGAAAAAAAAGATTAGGGTCGCAACGTTCCGATTCACCGGAAAAGCCTTCCGGGGGCATGCCATGCGATCCTTTGGCGGCGTAACGCCCCGGCTCCGACCCGTCATGCCGCCGCCCCCCGTCGCCGCGACTGGTCCGGTGAAAACCACGGATGTCGAAAGCGGCAAGGCGGCGGTTGCGTGCTATGGATCTCGCCTTTAAAGGCGAACCTCTAAACCCGGATGTCGTCGCATGGAGCGCCCACGAGCATAGCTTTACGGGCGACGACGCTGCGAGTCTTGCGCTTGCACTTCAGAAAGGGAATTCAATAGCAACCTTGGACGAACAGATTCGAAACGCCGCGCGTTCGGCAAGAGTGCTATGGAAATCCCATTCATAAATACGGCGTCATCGGGGTCGTCGCCGTGCCGCTTGCCCGCCATCTGCTTCGATCTCGACGGCACGTTGATCGATCCGTATCTCGGAATCTCGCGAAGCATTGCTTTTGCGCTCGATCGGCTCGCTCTCTCCGAGATCGACGTAACGGATTGCAGAGCGTTTATCGGCCCGTCGATTCAGGATACGTTTCAGCGGCTTCTTGGCCCCGACGCCGCTTTAATAGCCAGGGCCGTGCAGTATTTCCGGGAGCGGTACGCCGAGCTCGGGCTATTCGAGTCCGCACCGTATCCGGAGATTCCCGCTATGCTTGCCGAATTGAGCGCTGCGGCCTCACTCTTCGTTTGTACCTCGAAACCAAGGGTTTATGCGGAGCGTATTTTGCATGCTTTTGCCATCGACCGATATTTTTCCGGAATTTACGGAAGCGAGTTCGATGGAACGCGCACCGATAAATCGGAGCTCTTGGCCTGGCTGCTTGCGCGAGAAGGGTTAAGCGGCCGAGCCGTCGCCATGGTGGGCGATCGCTCGTTCGATATCTTCGCCGCGAAAGAGAACGGTTTGCCCGGCATCGGCGTGCTCTGGGGGTATGGAAGCGAGATAGAACTCGCCGACGCAGGCGCTCGGGCGCTCCTTTCAGAGGTTCGCCAACTCCGATCGCTGCCGTCGATTATCGCGTCGTAACTTCGACGTAATCGCGTTCGCCGCTCGCGGGATTGTAACGCACTTCGAGAAGTTTACCGCTCGTGGGATCGACGAAACGTTCGCCGGTCGGTTCCCAGCCCGGCGCACTACGATCGATCTTCGGGCGATAGTGCGAGCTCTCGAAGATGACCGCGACGAGCACGATGGCGCCGATGATAAACCACTCGCTTCCGAGCGGCCATAGATAGTAGCTTCCGAGGAAGAGCGTCGCGCCCGAAAGCACGAACGCCGCGGCGGCTGTAATAAGGCTACGTTTGAGCATCGCTTATGCCTCCGGCTCGATGATGCACGCCGTCCCGTAGGCGACGATCTCGCTCATCATCTGTCCGAGTTCCGATGAATCGAACCGCATGGCGAGCACGGCGTTCGCGCCCATGCTTTGAGCGTTCTGAACCATCCGGTCGAGCGCATGGCGGCGAGCCTCTTCAAGCATCTCGGTATATTCGGTGATCTCACCGCCGCCGAGCGAGCGAAGGCCGGCCATGATATTTCCGCCGAGGCCCCGACTGCGAACGACGATGCCGAAGACTTGGCCTTTCATCTCCCGAATGCGCGCGCCGGCGACCGTGGGCGTTGTAACGACAAGCATACGAACCCTCCATTCTCGCCTTCCTACCTTGCGTGCGCGGCCAAAGTTTCTAAACGTAGGCGGAAAATCATAGGGGAACGACCATTCGATCGTTCCCCTATGACCTGCTGCACTCTCCTGAAGGAGGGTTTGGGTGCGCGCGGTGGAGGTCGCTCGCACCCATTTCCCCTCGTCAGCGGCAAGCCGTTGCCGAGGGAAACTTTATCGACGTGTCGTCGTTAGTTAAGCCGTTTGAGTACGGCGGAGAAGCCCGATACGCGCGGGCCCCAGCCGCTGAATCCCGTTCCGAACTGCGTCGTTGCAATGACGCGCGTCATCGAGATTACCGGCTCTTTTACTTCGACTACCGGTGCGGTAGTGTTCGAAGTCGCTTTCATAAATATCCCTTTCGTTTACGCGTCGCTCTAAGCAAATCGCAGCGCTAACGTACATCCCCTACTACGTGCACTCTACGATATTTGTTTCACATCGGAAGAATAATTATTGCAGATGAATGTATGATGAATAACGTGTGACAATCGCATGCGAAGACGGGAAAATATACGCAGCATAAGACGACCTACGTCGGTGATGCATGTCGCGCGATCCTGGGGGTTTGCTGTGCGAGGGCGGGGGAGCGGGCCCGCCGGCCGTGCCGTTACCCCGCGAAAGCCGGGGGGAGTGAAACGTTGAGGTGGAAGCAAGCGTACTATAGGTGAGGTAACTTTCGTGGAACGACTCGTTTTCGGCCCGTTCGAACTGGACGTCGAGCGGCTGGTGCTCAGCGCCGACGGCACTCAGCTCGCCTTGGGGCCCAAGGTGGTGGAGACGCTGCTCGCGCTCGCCGAGCGCCCCGGTGAGATCTTAGCGAAGAAGGATCTGCTCGGCCGGATCTGGCCCGAGGGCTTTATCGAGGAGGCAAGCCTCTCCCAGAACGTCTACGTGCTGCGCAAAACGATGCGCGCCCACTGGGCGGGCGAGGTCATCGAGACGCTTCCCCGGCGTGGATATCGTTTCGTCGCGACGCTCGAGGCGCCGGCCGCTGTGGCGGCCGCCCCGCTCGCGCCACTGCAACCGGCCGCCCCGCTCGCGCCACCGCAACCGGCGGCCGCAATTCCCGCTCGCCGGCGTCGATGGCTGCCTTCGGTCGCTGTCTTTGCCGCAGCGCTGGTGATGGGGGTGCTCGCTCTCCGGCTCGTCGCACTCCAAGGCGACGCGCACACGCGCGCCCTCCCGCCCGCCGCACAGCGCCTCTACGCGCTCGGGCGCTACTACTGGAACGAACGGAGCCAAACCAGTCTCTTACGGAGCCTCGCGTACTTTCACCGGGTCGTTGCCCTCGCTCCGCAGGATCCGCGCGGGTACGAAGCACTCGCGTCGGCCGAGGCGATGATGGGCGATTACGGATACGGCGTTCCGGCTCGCGATTATTCCGCAGCCGGAAAGTACGCCAAGAAGGCGATCGCACTCGACCCCAGGGCGGGCGAGGCCTATGCCGCGCTCGGGGCAATCGCGCTCGACCGTCGGCATTTCCCGAGCGCAAATCGCCTCCTCCAGAAGGCGGTAAAGTTGGCCCCCAAGGATGCACCGGCGCGCGAATGGCTCGGCATCCTGCGCTTGAATAACGGCGATGCCGCCGCCGGTTATCGCGATCTACGGCTCGCGGCTCGGCTCGATCCGCTCTCCACTGCGACGACGGCGTGGCTCGCGCAAGCGGCGTATTTCGACCGGCATTTCCACCGGGCGATCGCCGACGCGCACCAGGCACTCGATCTCGATCCGCACCGCCTAGAAACCATGACGACCATCGGCTTGGCGCAGGAGGCGCTCGGGAAAAATCGCTCGGCGGCAGCAACATTTCAAGCCTTTTCGACCCGTTGTGCGAGTTGCCGTAACGAAGGCGCCGCGTTGCTCGCCGATCTCTACGCCCGCGAAGGGAAGCGCGCGCTCGCGCAACACGAGCTTGCGCTCGCGCGCACCGACGTGCACGACGTCGGGCGCGACGACTTGGCCTTTGCGTTTGCCGCGCTCGGGAAACGCGGGCGTGCGTTGGCGGTACTCGCACATGCCGGCGCCGCAACGCACCTGGCGTTCGAGATGGATCCGCGCTTCGATAGTTTGCGCGATTTTCCGATCTATCGCTCGGCCCCGCGCGTCTCTTCGTGAGCGCACCGCCGCTGAGCGGCCACGCATCTGCTCGCGCGACGCTCGACGCTCACGTTTCGGCGTTGCTTGAGAGCGGCAGTATCGATCGGCGCGTCAAAGAGCTCGTCGGCGTGATGGTTGCGTGGCTCAATGCGTGCGAGTATTGAATGGACGTCCACGGCGCTTTGGCAAAGCGCCTCGGCGTCGATGAAGCGACTCTTCGCGATCTTTCAAATTACGCTACGAGTTCGCGCTTTTCGGATTTCGAACGCGCCGCTTTAGCCGCGGCGGTAGCGCTCACGCGCGAACCGCGCGCGCTGCCGGAGAATCTTCGCGCGGCGATATTGGAAACCGGTAACAGCGAGGGCTTTGAAGAGATCGTCGCGACGATCGGATTATTTAATTATTTGACGCGCTTGCACAACGGCTGCGGGGCGAGCGCGGCAACGTCGCATTAGCCGTTTGCGACCCGCGCGATAAGTCGTTCGCCTGCTACGACGCGCGTCTTGGTGAGCCAGTCGTGGAACCAGCACGTCGTAAACGGGGAGAGCAGCGCGATCGGCAAGTAGAAGATGCCGATCAAGACTCCGCGGGCGAGCGCTTGGCCGAAACTCGGCCGCCGGAGATCGAGCGCAGAGACGCGTAGCCCGGCGATCATCATGCCGAAGCTCTGACCGACGACCGCGACGAGCAACGTAAAATAGAGAAACGATTCTACCCCGAACGATAACGTTCGTGCGGAAAGGTCAAAGAGCGTGCGTTGCCAAGCGGCGTCTAGTCGAGCCCTCACATGCGCGATGATCTCTTGCGGTGAAGGCGTTGGGCTCGCGGTCGGAACCGAGGTCGGCGCGCTCGTTGCGACCGGCGCGGTTTTTTCGGCGGGAATTTTGACGCTGAGTGGGCCGAGATTCACGTTGGCCCCGTTCGGCAGCCCGTTCATGATGACGCCGGAGGGAAGCTTTGTCGTTCGTGGAGGTTCGCGCATCGTGAAATAAGAGCTCGCCGCAAGTAAAACGACGACGTCGATCGCGGCGGCAAGAATGCGGCGCCCACGCCCGGCGAGATCGCCGCGGTCGAGCCGGCGGCTGCCCGGGAGCGGCAACGGTATTGGAGCGACCGCCTCGCTGCGAAGAAACCATTCCTCGTAACGCACGTACTGGGCGCTCGCGGCAAAGCTCGTTAACTCGGCGATGCGGCGGGTCGCGTACGGCTCCGAGCCGAGCCATTCTCCCCATTTCAGCACCGTGTCGTCGCCGATTGAAGCCTGTTGCGTCGCGAAACTGCGGAGATCGACCTGGCGCCCGAACCCGCGTAACGCCAGGATGGCAATCGCTCGCGAGGCCGCATCGAGCGAACCGCAGCAGATCAGGCCGACCTTATCGCAGGTTAGTTCGCAGCGTCGCAACCAGGGTCCGAAAATCAACGAGACGAGCGCATTTTCGTTCCCATTCACGCTGAGCAACGATTGGTAGCGAACGTGGCCGGCGGCAATGTGCCCGAGTTGGCGCCCGATAACAAACGAGAGCTCGTCTTCGCGGAGCTCCTCTAAATACTCACTCGAAAGAACGAGCGAATACGGTTCGCCGAAGCCGATCGCTGCGGCCGGAACCAAGGGATCTTGTCGGACGAAAACCAGGGGTAGCGGTAGGCCCAGAGCCGCGCACTGGCGCTTGACGATGGCGAAAATCTCGGGATTCTGCGCTTCGTGGATGAGGACGCTGGAGCCGATCAGACGGCCGCGCGCGAACGTGATGAAGACCATCGCGCCGACCACGAAGAGCGCGACCTGCGCGAGCCCGATGGAGAAGTGAATGAAGACGCCGACGATCGCGGCGACCGGAAATGCCCAGAGGAGGGTTAGGAAGAATGCGATACGTTCGGTTGGGTGCCGTAGCGAGGCCGGGCCTTCGAAGAGGAGATTTTTCCCTCGATCAATGTCGGCGACCATGCCGCTACTTTCTTCGCTACTTGGCGGCCGCCTCCGATACCGACGCCGCCGCTGCCGCGACGCTTCGCTTCGTACATCGCAAGGTCGGCGCGCTCGAGCAGTTCTTTGACGCTCTCGCCATCGCGCGGCGAGACGGCAATGCCGATACTCGCGCGTACCTCGATTTTCAATGCTCCGACGGCGAGCGGTTCGCGCAAGACGGCAGCGATTTTTTCCGCGGCTTCGGTGGCCGCGGCGTCGCTCTCTAAATCTTCGAGGACGATAACGAATTCGTCGCCGGCGAGCCGCGTGACGGTATCGGAAGCGCGAACGTTCCGCGCGAGTCGGAGTGCGAACTCGACGAGATACGCGTCGCCGACCGCGTGGCCGTAGGTATCGTTAACGCTTTTGAAATCGTCGATATCGATGAAAAGCACGGCGCACGAATGCGTGAAGCGTTCGGAACGCATGATCGCCGCACCGAGCCGCTCTTCGAGCAATCGGCGGTTCCCTAACCCGGTGAGGCTGTCGACGTTGGCAAGCTCGCGCAGCCACGACTCGCGCAGTTTTATCGCCGTAATATCGAGCATCGTGCCGACGCGAGCGAGCGAGAACCCATGCGCATCGCGAATGGTCGTCGCGCGTTCGCGAACGTGTCGCTGCTCGCCGTCATGGCGGATGATGCGATGCTCGACTTCGTAGGTGTCGCCCGATGCCTCGATCGCAGCGCGAACGAGCGTCCGATCGTCGGGGTGGTCGAAGGCGCGGATATCGCCGACCTCGCTCGTCGGCGGGAGCCCGAGGAGGCGGAGGAGCCCAAGCGACGGCTGCAGTGCACGCGCCGAGTACTCGTAACGCCAGCTGCCTAACTGAGCGATCTCTTCAACGAGCGGATCTTCGGGTGCCACGATCGGCGATTCGGTCCGCTCGACCGGGCGGGCGCGTCCGCTCGTGCCGACGATCTCGCCCGCGGGAGAGCGAAGGGGTTCGAGTTCGAAGAGCAGGACCTGCCCGAGAGCCTCGACTTCCAGCCGAATCTGTTTTCCCTCGAGAGCGCAACGATGGGCCCCGGAGATCAGATCGCAGGTCTCGTTCTCGCCCCAAAGCTCGGCGATCTTCTTCGGCGGTCGCTGCCGGCGATACTGAGCTGCGAGTGCCTCGTTGAGGGCGAGCACGTTGAGGTAGTTATCGGTGATCCAGGCGAAGCGTTGCGTTTCCATGCTCAGATCATGCCAAAGGGCAGCCCTGGCTCTCATCCGGGAAAACCCCTGGTTTTGCCCGGCCGGGGTGACTTGGGGGATGGGGCCTAGAGGATGAAGCCATTGAGGAAGGCGGCGCGGTCGTAGCGGAAGGCTCCCTTCTCGATGCGGTAGGCATAGAGATTGGGCAGCGTGGGGTCGCCGGTATAGCTGAACGTAAACGGGCCGACGAGCGTTTGAAACGAGCCGTTGTAGGTGAGGAGCGAAAGGATCGAGGCGCGCGAGTACGTCGGCGTGCGTTGCACCGCTTGGATGAGGATCTGCGCCGCGGCGTACGCGAACGCGACGAACGCGGTCACCTCGGGGACGCTGCGCCGTAGGTCGGCGAGTTGTTGCGCGACCGATGGCGCGCGAGAGATCGGCGGCATCGTCGTAAAGACCAATGCCGAGCCGAGGGCCTTTGCATCGTCCTTCAAGGTTTGCGTGCTGTAGAACCCCTCGGCGCAGGCGAACGCTCCGGTATAGTTGCGTGCGCGCATCGCCGCAGCGACCGGGCCCAACTCCGCAGCGTTGCCGCAGAGCACGGTGAGTTGCGGGCCCTCGCCGAGTACGTTCGCCGTGCGCGGGTCGAGCGTGAGGTGTCCGTTCTCAAGCGTCGCTTGCGCGACGGGGTGATGGTCGGCGCCGGCTTGGTCGCGCAGACCTCGCGCGACGGCGGTACCGTAGCCTTTGCTCGGAGCGATAACGAGCGTGCGCGGCGGCGCGTGTACGCGCAACAGCATCTGCGCCATGAGTTGGCCCTGCACTTCGTCGCGAGCCGGTAAGCGAAAGATGTTGCGATAGCCGCGTTTCGTCAGCGCGTCGCCGGTGATCGTCGGAACGATAAGTGGGAGCGAGAGGTTTGCGTATTGCGGTGCGGCTTGCAGCGTGACGTCGAGGCTGAGATCGCCGACGACGCCGACAACGCTCGGGTCGCTCGCTGCAAGCTGAGCGTTGCCGATCGCGAGCGCGCTTTCGTTGCCGTCGTCGAAACGGCGAACGGCGAAAAATTGTGTCGGCGGCCCGAAGCGATTCGCTTCATCGCAGGCTGCCTGAACGCCCGCAGCGACGGCGTTTCCGATCGCCGCAAATTCGCCGGTGAGCGGAACGCTGACGCCGATCGAATATTGGCGCGCGAAACCTCCGGGCTGCAACTGCGCGCCCGCGCGCGCTCCGGAGAGAGCGAGCGCGCCGGCCGCGCTTACGAGGAATCGCCTGCGACGCATCGAGTTATCCGTGCAGCCCGAAGCCGAAGGCAACGGTGATGAGGAAGATCACCGAGTAGGTCATATTCGCCGAGAAAATGCGCTCGTTGAGGAGAAAAATATTTTCGCTGATGCGCAGGAGGCGAAGTTCGTAGAAAATTAACGCCGCGGTAGCGAGGAGTCCCGCAAAGTACCACGGAGCGCTGAGGCCGCCGATCCGTCCGGCGACCGCGATCAGCGCGAACATGCCGACATGCATGGCGATCGCCGTCGGCCGCGCGCTCTTCTCGCCGAAACGCACCGGCATGGAGTTCACGCCGTTCTCGCGGTCGGTGGGCAGATCCATCAGCGCGTAGAGAATATCGAAGCCGGCTACCCAGAGCGTAACGGCGGCGAAGAGTGCGATTCCGGTCGCATCGATGCGACCGGCGATGCCGATATACGCACCGAGCGGTGCGAGCCCGTCGACGGCGCCGAGAACGATGTGGACCATCCACGTAAAGCGCTTGCAGAGCGGATAGAGCAAGACGCCGGCAGCGGCGATCGGGAGCAGCTCGACGCAGAGCGGGTTGAGTTGCCACGCGGCAACGAGCAGCAGCAGCAGCCCGACGGCGACTGCGGCAAGCATAACGCTTGGGGCGAGTTCGCCGGTCGCCAACGCGCGCCGTGCGGTGCGTGGAGTGCGCGCATCGATATCGCGATCGAAGTAGCGGTTTGCAGCCATCGCCGCCGTTCGCGCGCCGAGCACCGCCAGCGTGATCCACACGACGGCGGCGAGATGCGGAAGTCCGCGCGCGGCAAAGACGGCACCGACGTAGGCGAAGGGAAGCGCGAAGAGCGTATGTTCGATGCGAATCTCGCGCAAAAAAAGCGAAGCTGCGCGCACTTACGCTTCCTCCGGTGCATGCGCGGAACGTAAGAGACGCGCGAGCGCATCGATTCCTTGGCCGCTCCAAGAATCGGGACGCAGATTCTTTTCCATTCGGTCGAGCCCGTATTCGCGCCAGCGCTCGCCGACGCGCTTGCGCACCGCCGTCGTGCTCGCGATATCGGGCGGCCATTCGCGCAAATAGCCTTCGCTTGCATTTTTCCGAGTTGCATCGACCCCGAGCTTCACGCCGTACGCAACGTTATACGAACCGTGGTCGAGATCGTCGACGGGGCCGGGCATCTGCACGAGATCGCGATCGGGCGCGAGATTATTAAGCACGAACCACGCGACGCTGCGCGCATCTTGTACGTCGACATCGGCATCGACGATGACGAGCATCCGCGTGAGCATCATCATGTGCCCCAGCCCCCACAGCGCGTTCATAACTTTTTTTGCGTGTCCGGGATACTGCTTGCGAATCGAAACGATCGCGAGATTGTGAAAGCCGCCTTCGACGGGAAGATTCATGTCGACGACTTCGGGGAGAACCATTTGCAGAAGCGGCAAGAAGATGCGCTCGGTCGCTTTTCCAAGCCACGCATCTTCCATCGGCGGCTTACCGACGAGGGTTGCGGCGTAGATTGGGTTTTTGCGATGCGTGATGCATTGCACGTGGAACGTGGGATACCGGTCGGCGAGACTATAGACGCCGGTATGATCGCCGAACGGACCCTCGGTGCGAAGGTCGGTATTATCGACGTAGCCCTCCAACACGAACTCGGCATGCGCGGGCACTTTCAGGTCGACCGTTTTCGCTTGCACGAGTTCGATCGGTTTTCCGCGCAGCAATCCGGCGAAGGCAAATTCGTCGAGCACCGGCGGCAGCGGCGCGGTGGCGGCATAGGTGAGCACCGGGTCGGCGCCGATTGCGACGGCAACGGGAATGCGGTCGCCCCACGCATCGGCGTGCGCGCGGCCGTGTTTGTGGCGTTGCCAGTGCATGCCGGTCTCGCGATCGTTATAGACCTGCATGCGATACATGCCGACGTTCGGACGATTCGTGCGCGGATCTTTCGTAATCACCAAAGGCAGCGTGATAAACGGGCCGCCGTCGAGCGGCCAGGTCGTGAGAACGGGTAGCGCGCTAAGATCGGGTCGATCGATAACGACCTCTTGCACGCTCCCCGCGCGCACGGTTTTCGGGATCGCGTTGCGCAGCGGTGCGAGGGAGAGCAATGCGCCGAGTTGCTCGCCGATGCCGGCACCCGGCGGCGCGATATCGATGAGTTGACGGACCCGCTCGCCGACCTCATCGAGCGAGGTCGCATCGAAGGCAAGCGCCGCGCGCCGATGCGTGCCGAATTGATTGGTGAGAACGGGAAAGCGCGATCCGATGACGTTACGAAAAAGCAACGCCGGCCCGCCGGCTTTAACGACGCGGTCGGTAACTTCGGCGATCTCAAAGGCGCGTTCGACCGGCGCATCGACCGTATGGAGCTCCCCGGCCTTTCGTAATGCGTCGACGAAGGCCGATAACGAATCAAAGGGCATAACCGATTATTTCCGCACAAAACAGCGAAGGCCCGCGTAGAACGCGAGCCTTCGAGTGCTTCGGGGGTAGCCCCGGTGCTTAGTTGACGCTGGCGGTCGCCGCTTTGGCTACGCGCACGGTCGCCTCGGTGGCTTCCTTCTGTGCGGCGGTGAAGATCTCGGCGAGCTGCAGGGCGTAGGCCTTGCGAAGCTCGAGGAACTTGCCGGCGAACTCGAAGCCGAGCTCGATGCTCTTGGTGACCGAGGGAAGGCTCTCGACGCTGGGGATCTGCATCGTGGTCGGGATCTGGCCGATCATCTCGCGCACTTGGCGGAGGCTCTCGACGTTGGCGTCCTGGGCCTTCTTGACGAGGTCGAGGGCTTCGCCTTGCATCTTGTTGAGGGTCTGGGTGAAATCGTTGCTCATATCTGCTCCTTGAGGGTCTGCTGCTACGTGCGCTAAGTATACCAAGCGCGTGCGGTGCTTGTCAACTTCTCTGTTGCCGGTGCCACCCCGAGTAGCGCAAGTGTCACCCCGAGTAGCGCCGGTCTCACCCCGAGTAGCGCAAGTGTCACCCCGAGTAGCGCGAAGCGCGTATCGAGGGGCCGACACCGGGGGGTGCCCAGGCCACCTTGACAGCGATCTATGCCCCTCGATACGGCCCCTGCGGGGCCTACTCGGGGTGACGGCACAGAGGGCCTACTCGGGGTGACAGCAGTGGTGCGCCCCTCGATACGGTGGCTACGCCACCTACTCGGGGTGACAGCAGCGGTGCGCCCCTCGATACGGTGGCTACGCCACCTACTCGGGGTGACAGCAGCGGTGCGCCCCTCGATACGGTGGCTACGCCACCTACTCGGGGTGACGGCAGCGGTGCGCCCCTCGATACGGTGGCTACGCCACCTACTCGGGGTGACAGCAGCGGTGCGCCCCTCGATACGGTGGCTACGCCACCTACTCGGGGTGACGGCAGTGGTGCGCCCCTCGATACGGTGGCTACGCCACCTACTCGGGGTGACGGCACAGAGGGCCTACTCGGGGTGAGAGCGGGGGCTCCTATCGCGGCAATAGCACCTCGACCGTGCCGTCGTGGAGGGCTTCGATCCCAAGAATCGCCAGGCGCTCCCCGAGTTGGTCGGGTTCGCTGCGATCGCAGGCGGAGGCGCCGACCCATGTGTTCCGGCCACGTTCTTTGGCGAGATAGAGCGCGCGGTCGGCAAGAGCGACGACCTGCATCCAGCTTAAGGCATAGGGTGCGTACGATACGAATGGGAAAGCTGCGAACCCGATCGAGCAACTCGTATCGACGCATTGACCGCGTTCCAGCGCGAACGGGCGGTTCGCGACCGCTCGACGCACGCGTTCGGCGATCTCGCTTGCATCGTGGCGACGGCTGCTCCGCGTAACCGCGAGAAATTCTTCGCCGCCCCAGCGAACCAGAAAGTCGGACTCGCGAAAGACTTCTTGCAGTCGGTCGCGCATTTGCATCAGCACCAAATCGCCCGCGTTATGGCCGTACGTATCGTTGATGATTTTGAAGTGATCGAGGTCGATAAGAAAAAAAAGGAGATCGGCATCGGGTGCGTCTCCCGCTCGGCGCAAGGCTGCGGCGACCTCGAATTCGAGATGCTGCGCAAGAAAGCGACGATTGCGCAAACCGGTGAGCGGATCGGTAACGCTCATTTCCTCGAGCTTTGCATTCGCTAGAGAGAGCTCGCGCGTGCGGTCGCGGACGATCGAGCGCAACTCGCGCTCGTTTCGTTGAACGCGCAACCGCAAAATACCGGCGGCCATCGCGACGAAAAAGCCGCTACCGGTAAGCGCGAGTGCGTTGAGATTTTCGGGAGAAAAAAAGACGCCGCGTATCGCCGAGTAGATGACTTCTACCCCAAGCGTCGTCGCCAAGACGATGACGAAATCGCGCGTGCGATAGAACGCTTGCTGGACGCCGACCGCCAGCACGAGGCTGCCGGCGATATACGAAGGGTTGTTGCCGCTATTAACGACCAGAATCGGTGACGCGACGATCGTCGGTAAAACATTAAGGAGCTGAAGGTTTGGAGAATAGCGGCGCAAATGCGGGAAGAGCAGTAACGTGATAGCAACTGCAGCTGCGACGGCGGCCGCCCCGATGCGCAACGGCAACGAATCCGGCGGTACGCCGGGGGTCGTTCCCAGCACGAAATGGAACGCGGGAAAGAACGCAACGATGAGTGCGCTATAGACAAAGATCGTTGCGGTCGAGCTACGCTCTAACCAGCGACGATACGACCTCCTTCGATCGTCGAACACGAGCGTATGATGCGCCCTCGGTGTCGGAGTCCCCTGGCGCCTAGCGACCAACCGGCCGCTCTCCAGAATGGTGACTATGCCAGGTAAAGCAAGCGGCAGAGCGGAATGGCGCGGGCCTATGAGACGCACGTTTTTTGCGCTGCTCGTGCTGAGCGTCGCCGCCTTCTCGGTATCGGCCGCGGCCGCCCCGGCATCGCCGCCGGCGACCGCGCTCGCGGGCACTCCGCCGATCACGGTCGAGGACTGCCACCTCGATTATTCGCCCGGCGGAATTCTTCCGCTCACGAAAACCGTCGGTCCGTTGCATATCGATTTTCGGAACGATGCGAAACAACCGGTTATAGAAGCGCGCTTCAAAGTGCATCTCAACGGGCGCGACGTCATCATCGTCGACAAAGGCACGTTCTCGCCCGATGTCGAGATCAAGCATCTCTACCGGAATTTTAGCGGCGGCGAGCATTTTCTGTTCTCGCGCCAACCGCAACCGCGCTGCTCGCTCGTCGGAGCAACCTTCGCCGACGGCAGCACGTGGAGCCCGTCGGCGGCTGGTGTGGCGAGCGCGGCGGCGACCGCATCTGTGGCGCAGCCTCCGGCGCCGACGACCCTCGTGCAATTCGCGGGAACCTGGAACTGCGTGACCGCGGCCGGCTCGCAGGTGGTCGACACCTTTACGACGGCGCCCAACGGTGACGTGCTCCTGCATCAAGCGTGGACGAAGACGAACCCCGCGGCGAGCGGCACCTGGGATCAAACATTTACCTATGCGATTGCGCCGGGGCTCTGGACGGTGAAGGTTGTCGGCTCGAATGGATGGACGTTCTCGGGCAGCTCACCGGGTTTCGTCGGTAACGCGATCCTCTTCACCGGAATTCAGAACGAGGGGACGGCGCGCGTTCTCGTGCGCGAGCGGTTCACCGTCGATTCCGCGAATCGATTCGAACACGTCTGGGAGCAGTCGGACGGCGCGAGTAATGCGACGTGGACGCCGTCGAGCTACGCCGATTGCAAACGCACCCCGGTTACCCGCGGTTCGTAAAACCGCGGTAGATACGAATCAACGTCTCCTTCTGATCGGTCGTTAGCGCGGGGTCGAGGCGAATCGCCTGTTCGAGGCTCTGGCTCGTCGTCGGTTTGCTATCGTCATCGAGCAAACCGGCCTGCGCGTACATCGTTTCGGCCGACAATTGCAGCGCATTCGCAATGCTCTTGAGTACCTCGGCCGAGGGTTTGTAGAGCCCGCGTTCGATCTGGCTCAAGTAGGGGTTCGATACTTTCGCGACGTCGGCGAGTTGGCGCAACGAAAGGTTTGCGAGCTCGCGCTGACTGCGGATGAATTCGCCGAGCCCTTTCCAAGCATTGCCGTCCTTTGCGTTCATCGCCGTCCTTTCGCTTTCTTCGGTGCGCTCTTCGGCGCGGGTTTCGGTGCGGGCTTCCGCACGCCGTGCGCGCTGCCGGTGCCGTTGCTTGCCGGCTTCGATTCCGGCTTCGGCGCGGGTGCCGCTTGCGTTTTCCGCACGGGAAGATCGATCGGTGCGGCGAGCTTATTTTGCACGTATGGGCCCGGAGCGGGCTCGCCGCCGGGGAGATCGTAGGGGCGTACCATCTCGCCGCCGCGCGGCTCGATCCAACGCGCCCAATCCTCCCACCAACTGCCCTCTTCTTTGGTGGTCGTCGCGAGCCAACCATCGGCCGTCTCGTTGCTGGCGACGCGACCTTTCGTCCAATGCCAGCTCTTCTTTCCGCCCGGCGGGTTGACGATGCCCGCGATATGTCCCGCGTTGGTCAACGTGTATTTCTTATCGGTGCTGCCGACGAGCGCGAGCGCTTTGAAGCTCGAGCGCCACGGAGCGATGTGATCGTTCTCCGCTCCCAAGACGTAGAGCGGCGTCTGAATCGTTCCAAGATCGATCGGCGTACCGAGAATGCTGAACGCACCGGGTTTCACGATCGCATTGTGCAGATAACAGGAACGCAAATACTGCGAATGCATCGTCGCCGGCATGCGCGTACTGTCGCCGTTCCACGCCAAGATATCGAACACTGGAGGCTGCTTGCCCATGTACCAATTGTTGACGACGTAGCTCCAAATCAGGTCGTTCGCGCGCATCCAATCGAAGGTGCCGGCCATCTCGCTCGACTCGAGGTATCCGCGCTCGTTCATTTTTTTCTCTAACCGCGAGATCGTCGCTTCGTCGGTAAAGACGCCGAGGTCGCCCGGCTCGCTGAAATCGATGAGCGTATTGGTCGTGCTTAAGCTCTTCACGCGGTCGGCCTGGCCGCGTGCGGCGAGATACGCAAGCAGAATATACGAGAGCGTGCCGCCGAGACAGAGCGCGGCGAGGTTCGTTTGTTTCTCACCGGTGATCGCTTCGATGGCGTCGAGCGCTGCGAGCGGCCCGAGCTTGAGATAATCGTCCATCGTGACGTTCGCGAGGCTCTCGTCGGGGTTGCGATACGAGATCATAAAGGTTTGGTGACCGTGGCGCACCGCCCATTCGACGAACGAACGCCCCGGCGCGAGATCCATCACGTAATATTTGTTGATCCACGGCGGGCTGCAAAGCAGCGGCGTCTTATGCACTGTCGCGCTCTGCGGTTCGTAGGCGATTAATTCCATGAGCTCGTTGCGATAGACGATGCGTCCCGGCGTTGCGGCGAGGTTGACGCCGAGTTTAAATTTGCTCGTATCGACCTGGCGCGGCATGCCTTTGTTGTTTTGCAGATCCTCGATAAAATTCGCGAGGCCTTGCTGCAGCGATTGGCCGCCGGTCTCCATCGCCGTTTTAATGACGTTGGGGTTCATCCACGGAACGTTGCTCGGAGCGTACATATCGATGAGCATCTGCATCGCGAAGCGCGCCTTGCGTTTGGTCATCTCCGGCAACCGCGAACCTTCGACTAGTTGCATCGAAGCGCGAGCCTGGGAGAGATACTCTTCGAGCGTTCCGGCGAGCATCGGGTTTTCGCGCCATGCCGGGTCGGCGAAGCGCTTGTCGCCGTCGCTCGGCGTCGCCACCGCATCGACGTTCTCGCCGCTCATGCGGCGCAGCATATTCATGCCGATACTCTGCTGCGTCATCGCCAGCGTCGTCATCCACGTGGTCATGCGCATCGGGTCGGCCATCGCGTCGGCGATTACCGCGCGCAGTGCGTCGCCGAGCGAGGCCGGGTCGAGCCCGCTCATGTCGAGCGCGTACTGAAATTCTTCAACCGGAATCGAGCCGATCACATGAACATCCCCCCGTTGATGTTGAAGGTTGCGCCGGTAATAAAGGCGCTCTTTTCGTCGATGAGAAAGCGCACCGTGCGGGCGATCTCCGATGGGTCGCCCATGCGCCCGATCGGCGTCTGCGCCGTTGCGGCGGCGATCGCGGCTTCGGGCATCGCGGCGACCATCTCGGTCTTGATGAAACCCGGAGCGATCGCGTTACAGGTGATGCCGCGCCCGGCCATCTCCAGCGCGACGGTTTTCGTCAGGCCGAGCAAACCGGCTTTCGCCGAGGCGTAATTCGCCTGGCCGATATTTCCGGTAAGTCCGATCACCGAACTGATATTGACGATGCGACCGTAGCCTTGCGCGATCATCTGTTCGATCACCGCTTTGGTCATGTAAAAAGGCCCCGAAAGATTGATCTGCAGGACCTTGTTCCAGTCTTCGATGCTGAGTTTACGCAGCGTCTTATCGGCGGTAATGCCCGCGTTGTTGATGAGGAAATCGATCCGCCCGTGTTTGGCGATCACATCGTTGACTGCCGCGACGCACCGTTCGTATTCGCCGACGTTGCTTTCATAGAAGACGACGCGCTCGGCACTGCCGTTGAGCGTTCCGCGCAACTCTTGTGCGAGCGGTTCGTCGCTCGGGAGCCCAAGAATCGCGACGGTCGCTCCGTCGTCGGCGAGGAGCTTCGTCATCGCCGCACCGAGGCCGCGCGCGCCCCCGGTGACGATGCCGACCCGGCCGACAAGCGAAGTGAGCGCCGCGCTGGTCGCGACGGCGGGGTGCGTCGTTTCAGTCATACGCTAGGCTTACCTAGCGATGCAGTGGCCTCCTTTGCGCCGACAAAAGCTTGACCGAGCTGGGCGATCGCTTTATCATAGAGTAAGGATGAAAAGTAAGAATTATCTAGCAAGGCTAACAAGTAAGAATCAAATGACGCTGCCCAAGGGCGTGAGCGCCCTGCTGAATGTCGGCCCCGGCGACAGCGTTCGGTTTGAGGTTAGCGAGGACGGCTCGGTCGTGCTCCTGCCGCCCACGGTGCGAGAGCGGCTCGCGCCTCTTTTGGGGCGGAGGCGTCGGGGAGCGGGCTTGGCCCCCGAGGCTGTCGACGCAATGTTGCGCGAGATGCGTGGCGACATCGACGAATGATCGCCCTCGACACCAATGTGATCGTCGATATCGAGGAGGGTACGCCGGCGAGTGCCGAGCGTGCGTTGCTTGCGGTCGAGCGAGCCGGCGAACGGGGCGGCCTCGTTATTTGCGGCATCGTCTACGCGGAACTCCAGGCGCGACCAGAGGGTTCGGCAACCGAGCTCGATGACGCCCTTCGCGCCGCGCACATCGCCGTCGATCTTCGACTCTCAGCCGAGATCTGGCGCGAGGCCGGCCGTGCCTACGCTGCCTACGCACGTCGTCGGCGCGCTGCCGGTGGTGACTCGCCGAGAAGAATTATCGCGGATTTCGTAATCGGGGCGCATGCGTGCGCCGTCGGCACACTCGTTACCCGCGACGCAGCGTTCTATCGCCGCGTCTTTCCCAATCTTCGGGTCGTCGCGGTCGGCGAAACGGAGGAGCGGACGGAGCGCGCCTGACGGCAATTCGGCGGTGCGCTGCGAGGCGCCGCGACCGCCCATCTTGCGTCGCCGGAGATACCGGCGCAGGAACGCTCCGAATCGTACCTTAACCAAACGTAGCGGCTGCGACGGCAGCTCGAGCACGTTGGGGGCGTTGCCTTGGTACGGTTGCGAAATAAAATAGACGGCGAGTGTCTGCTCGACCGTCGTCGCAAGGGTTTTTATAAAGGCGCATTTACGGTGAATACGACGCTCCTTTCGAAGAGTGGGCAAAGGTGAGCGAACTCGTCGTTGCCACTCGCTATCACGCCGGACAGCGCGTGCGCGTCCGTGGCGAGATATGGGACATCGACGCACCTCCAGCCGAACTCGACGAGACGCAGGTGCTTTCGCTGCGTCATGCGGTCGAGCCGATTCGCACGCTGGAGATTATCGCCGAAGTGGAGAGCATCGAGCTGCTGCCGCAGGCGCGCCTCGGTTCGACGATCGCCGATTATAATCGCTGGCGCGATTTCCACGCCGCATTGCTTTGCACCATGAAGCCGCCGCCGGGTATGCTCGGCGGCTTCGATCAGGCGAGGCTCGCGAGCGAGGACTACCAGATTGTTCCGGTCATACGAGCGTTCGAGCGACCGCTGCAGCGCATTCTTATCGCCGACGACGTAGGCCTTGGAAAGACCGTCGAGGCGATTCTCGTGCTGCTGGAATTGCACGCGCGTGCACGCGCCGATCGCGTCCTCGTCGTATGCCCCGCCGGATTGCAAGATCAGTGGGCCGATGAGTTGCGCGAAAAAGCAGGCCTCGATTTCGATATCTACGATTCCGCCCGGGTCTTAGAGATTCGCCAGCAAAGCCATGTCGGGCAAAATCCTTGGACGGCTCGTCGCCGTATTATTGCGAGTATCGATTACCTTAAGCGCTACGAAGTCAAACGGATGCTGCGCGACGTACCCTGGGATCTCGTAATTGCCGACGAAGCCCACTACCTTGCCGAATCGGCAGCAAACGGGCGCGCCTATCGCACGGAACGTTCGCGCTTTGCGCAATTCATCTCTAAACAGACCGACAGCCTTCTATTACTGACGGCCACTCCGCACTCAGGCGATCCTCAGAGCCTCTACAGCCTCATCGACTTGATCGATCCTGCACTCGTTGCGGCGCCGGAGCAGATGACGCGCGAACGTATTGCACCTGTGCTTGTCCGGCGTTACAAGAGCGATATCCTCGACGCCTCCGGCGCGCCGCGTTTTAAACAAATCGACGTTCAAAGTATTCCGGTTCCCTTTGCCGACGAACGCGAGCGCAAGCTCTACGACGCCGTTGTAAAATATTGTCAGCGACGTTGGAAGCGCGAGCGGGATACCGCAGTCGGCTTTGCGATGACCGTTATTAAGAAGCGTTTGATTTCGTCGCGCTATGCGCTCGTGCGCACGCTTGAGGCGCGCCTTGAAACTCTTGCCGACGAACCACTCGATCTCGATACCAAACGTGGTTTGCTTGGCGACTATCGCGCCGGCGCGCCCTTGACCGAGGCACAACAAGATGAGGCCGAGCGCCAAGTGATCGCTGCACCGCCGACCGACGTTGACGATCGCGCGAAGGAACGGCGCGAAATCGGGCGGTTACTCGCGCAGGCCCGCGAGATTCCCGAAAACGTCGATTCTAAGTTTTCCAGCTTGCTCGACGCGCTACGAGCTCTAAACGACGGCAGCGCGACCGGTCGCCCCGAAAAGGCCATCGTCTTCACCGAATTTCGCGACACGCACGCGTACTTGCTCGAGGCGCTCGCGCGGACGGGGTATTCTCACGGCATCGCCACCTTGACCGGTACGCTATCGCGTGAAGAACGCAGCCGGCAGATCGAACGCTTCGCGGAGCCGGGGACGATGCTGCTGCTTGCCACCGACGCAGCAAGCGAAGGCCTCAATCTGCAAGAGCACTGCAGGGTGGTACTGCATTACGAACTGCCGTGGAACCCCAATCGCCTGGAACAGCGGAACGGGCGCGTCTATCGGTGGGGACAGAGGCACGACGTTCTCGCGCGGAACCTCACCTACAGCGAGACCTATGACGCGCATATACTCGACATCCTTATAGCGAAGACCGAGCGCATTCGCAAAGATCTCGGTGCTGCAAGCGACGTGATCGGCGTGATGTCGGCGCTGCCGTGGGAGACTTTGTTGATGTCCGGAGGCGGCGTGCTTGCCGAAGATGCACCGGAGATCGCGCGCATTGAAGAGACGGTGGAGCGCGATGTGCGCGCGCAGACCGAGCGCGTTCGCCGGTGGCGAGACGCAGAGCTCGGGCCGACAAAACCCTTCGACGGCGCTGCGGCCGAGCGCGTTGATTCCTATCGCCGTCGCGGCGAGGAGCGACGACTCGATCCAGCGCGGCGACAGCGCATCGTCGAGTGGGTCCTCCCGGCCTTCGGTGGGCGAATCGAGAAAACCGATGGTGTTGTTGGCGTCGAAATCCCGCAGGCTCTGCGCCGCGATCTCCCGCCGCGAATCGACGCCGCAGCGTTTTCCTATGACGCGATTCCCGAAGGGCGCAAAGACGTTGCGGTCCTTGGCATGTTCCACCCACTCCTCGTCGCTTGCGGCACGATGGCGCGCACCGCGCTCTATGACGGCCGCTCGATGCTTGCCTCCGCCCGCGTCTCGGCAAAAATCGTCGACACCACGAGCGCGGGCACGCTCTATACCTTTGCCGTTCGTTACGGGCTTGGCGATGGCTCGACGCACTCCGAGGAGATCGTGGCGGTCTTCGCTCCGCTTGACGAGCCCGTTTCGCGGGATCGCGCGGCGGACGAGGCGCTATTCGAAGCGCCGCCGCAGCGTGGTACGCTAGCGCCCGATGCGCCGATCGTGCGGCGATTGCGCAACGCGATGCCCGAGGATGGCGCTCCGGAGGCGGCGGCGCTCGAAGCACTGCGCCGTGCGGGAGAACGCGCCGCTGAGTTCGAGCGAGAGGAAGCGGATCGGAGTGCGGCGATGCTCGGCGAGATCGATGCCTGGGCGGTGGCGAAGCGAGCGTGGCTCGAGGCGCAGTTGGTGGTGCCGGAGACGCAGATGTTGCTCGAACTCGACGAAACACACGCCCGCCGCGAACGCAGCGAGCGCGAGCTCTTCGAGCGGCAGCGCCGTCGCTTGCGCCAGCAACTCGAAACGCTCGATACAACCGCGCGCGATCGCCGCGAACGACTGGAGCGTCGGGCGCGCGTGCTGCCGCCGCCGGCCGCCGACCTCATCGGTGCGTTGCTCGTCGTTCCGGCAATCGAGGTTGGGGCGTGATCGCCGACGCAATTCTCAACGTCTCGCGCTTTATCGCTGATTCGTATCTCACGCTGCCGGCGCTTCGGCGCGAGGCGAAGGGTGCAATTGCAAGCGATGCGGAGATCGAACGGCGGTATAAGGAGTTTCGTCGCCTGTGGCAGCGCGCGGTCGTCGGCGGACGCGTCGGCGAACGCTCGACGAAAGCGCGTACCCTCGCCGACCTTCACGCGCCCCTGCTTTCCGTGCTCGGTTTCGATGCGTCGCTCCGCGGGCACGAACTCGAACTCGACCCCGAGCGCGTCTCGCTCTGCGCGTTCGGCGATGACGCGCACGTCCTCGTCGATCCGCTCCCCTACGAATTCGGCCCCGACGATCGCTTGCCGACGGGTGAATTTCGCGGCAGCGCGCAGCGCCGCATGGAACGGGCGCTTGCCGCGACGGGCGCGCGCTTTGGGTTGGTTCTCGGCGGTACGCGCTGGCGTATCGTACAACTCGATACGGCAAACGAACCGCGCTATTTGGAGTTCGATCTCGATGCGCTCTCCGGCGATTATCTCCCGGAGTTCGGCGTCTTTGCGACGGTGTTCTCGCCGGCGTTTTTACTCGGTGAAGCGCCTGAACTCGAAAGGCTGCTACAGAAGAGCGACGCGCTCGGTACGGAGGTCAGCGAAAAACTTGGTCCCGCGGCACGACGTGCGCTCGAACGGCTGCTCGAGGGCGTGCGCGCCGATGAGGCAAACGCTTCGTGGGCGGGCGATGCGTTCGTGGAAGGCGAGCCGCTCCAGCGCATTCATCGCGAAGGCATCTACGTGTTATATCGCTTGCTCTTCGTGCTGTTCGGCGAGGCCGCCGTGCCGCCGGCGCTTCCGCTCGATAGGCCGCTCTATCGCAACGGCTATAGCTTGGAGCGGCTGCGCCTTGCGCTCTCGATCGATATCGAGGAGTACGCGGAGAACGCCTACGGCATTTGGGATTCGGTAAAAGCGCTCTTTCGATTGATAGACCGCGGAGCGAATACGAAAGAGTTCCACATTCCCGCTTATAACGGCGGCCTTTTTGGAGCCGAGCGAGCGCCGCTTTTAGGTCGAGCTGCCCTCAACGACCGTGCGTTCGTCGAAGTGCTACGCGAACTTACGACCGTCACCATCGGCAGAGGCAAGAACGCGACGCGCGACCGCGTCTCGTTTCGCGAACTCGGCGTCGCGCAACTTGGAGCGGTATTCGAAGGCTTACTCGATTACGAGCCCCATCTTGCAACGGAAGAGCTATTCGAGATAGCGATTGGATCGGGGAAGCAGAAGGCGGTCTCGTTCCTGCCTGCCTCCGCAATCGAAAAACGCGAGAACTTGCCGGAGGTTCCAGCGAAGCGCGCAGGCGAGTTTTACCTCCAAGCATGGGGTGGACAGCGTAAATCTACCGGCGCGTACTACACGCCGAAGGTGATCGCCGATTACCTCGTGCGCGAAGCGCTCGGCCCGCAAGTCGAGGGAAAGTCGAGTGCGGAGATGCTCGAGATTGCGGTCTGCGACCCGGCGATGGGATCGGGCGGCTTCCTTGTCAGCGCAACGGAGTTTCTTGGGAACGCGTATTACCAGGCATTAGTTCGCGAGGGTTCTTGCGATCCCGAAGACGACCGCGCCGACTTGGAGCGCTTAAATGCGAAGCGAATCGTGGCCGAACGATGCATCTACGGGGTGGACGTAAACCCTATGGCCGTCGAACTTGCGAAAGTCTCGCTCTGGCTGACAACGCTTGCCTACGATCGACCGCTCAGTTTTTTCGATCACCATCTGCGCTGCGGAAACTCCTTGCTCGGCGCGCCCCTGCGCGACGATGTAGGAACCCTCACGGCCACGCGGATTCAGTCGGTGCCCCAAGCGGCGTTCAACGGCGTTGACAAAGAGGCCAGTAAAGAAGAGACGGCGCGACTGAAAGCCGTTGCCGCGCGCAATGCTACGCAGCTTCGCGTTATCGAACGCAGCGGCGGGGTCGGCATGTTCGCGCTCGATCTCTACGCTCCGCTGCACGAATACGCACAGGCGCGACGCGAACTCTCCGCCGACGATCCAACACAGTCGGCGGAGGATGCGGTTGAACGCATTCGCGCAAAAGAAACGCAGTTGCGCGATCTCACGCAAAGCTCGTCGGCACCGTTTTCGCGGCTAAAGGAAATCTGCGACCTCTGGATGGCGCCGTGGTTCTGGCCTTACGACGCCGAGGTCGATCCGCCGACGACCGATGACCTGCAGTCGCTAAGCGACGACATCTGGCAGCGGCGCACGACGACTGATGCACGCAAACTTCAGCAACTCGAAGTAGCTGCGGCCGTGGCGCGCGACGTTCGCTTCTTTCACTGGGAGTTAGAGTTTCCCGAGGTCTTCGAGCGCGGCGGCTTTAACGCCATAGTCGGCAATCCACCCTGGGAGACATTGAGCCCAAAAACGCAGGAGTTTTTTGCAAATCTCGACCTCGATTTTCGTGAATACGGCAAGCAACGGGCCGTTGCGGTTATGAAACAACTGCGTGATGACCCCGCGATCAACGCTGGGTACCGACGCTATGCGCGCGAGCGGTACCAGCAGTCGAATTTTCTCCGCGAGTCGGGCGTCCATCCGTGGTGCTCGGTAGATGGCGGGAACGTCGATTTGTTCAGAATTTTTGTCGAACGCGATTTTCGCTCTCTTCGCAAGGCCGGACGGATGGGGCAGGTTATCAAAGATAGTTTTTACCTAAACGCAAACTGCACCGAACTGCGCAAGCGACTTCTGCAGGAGGGGCGAATCGTTCGCCTGGTCGTTAACGAAAATCGCAAGAGTGTTTTTCCAATCGATTCTCGCATTAAAATTGTCACACTCGTTGCCGAACGTGATGCGACGAGCAGCGGAATCGAGTGCGCGTTCTTCGTCGGAAAAAATGATGACCTTACCGAACGCTCGCTCTCCATTCAAGAGCTCGATTCCGTCCTTGCGAACCCCGGGCGCCATTCGATCAATATTCCATTGGAACTTATTGCATCTCTTTCTCCCGATACGATGGCTATTCTCGAAATTCGCGACGCTGCAGACGTTGCGCTGTTGGAGCACCTTTGCCGCGTTGGCATTCCTTTTGGGAAGGCCTGGGAGCCGCAATACTGTCGCGAACTTGACATGACCAACGACTCCAATTTGTTTTACGAGCGGACAAAGTTAGAGCGAATGGGCGCGACATTCGATGGGATGCGCTGGAGCCACCCGAGCGAAGGCGAGTTCTGGCCCGTCGTCGAGGGCAAGCATATCTACCAGTATGAGTTCCCCGTGGGTGAATTTCGGTATTGGGTGAACGCGAAGAGCGCGTCGAGCCTTCCTTCGACGAACGGTCGACCCGTCAATTCATACCCTCGTCTCGCTTGGCGCGACGTCGCCAGAAGCACCGACGAGCGAACGATGATTTCCGCGGTCATTCCGGACAGGATCTATTGCAATCACAAAGCACCAACAATTCGAGGAGGGGCGCTTTCTGCTGGCGCCGTAGGCGAAGTATGCTCGCTCTTTAATTCATTTGTGTTCGATTGGCAAATTCGAATGAGAGGTGCAACGTCGCAAACGTACGCGCTTCTAAGCGCAATTTTCGCCCCGGCGGCGCTTGACCGCCTAAATATCGTGCAGGGAGACCGCACTGCGATAGAGTGCGAAGTTATGCGCCAGTACCAGCTACCCTTCGAAATGGCCGAGCACATTTTTAAGGGCTTTCCGCTCCTCGATCGTCTCGCGCCTACGCCCGAAGGCGAGCGACGTTCGACGGTAACTCGCGATCTTGTGCTCGCTGAGTACGCCGCGAGTCTGAAACACCCGAAAGCTGGGTACTACCGCGAACGCGCACACCGCGCAGTCGCTATGGGCGCTCGGCCTTTCGTGCCCGCCACGCGGGCGGAAGTTTCCGAGGAATCGGAAATGGTTGCGGACGACTGAATATGGCGGAAGCATATCCGTTCCGCCCCGACGTTTACACCGCTGTCGTTCAGGCGGTCCCACTGCTCTGCAAATCCAAGCGCGACGTCGTGACGTTTTTTCGCGGGACCGGAATGAGCCACGCGCGCCTCGACGCGCTCGCAAAACAGGTTGCCTCGGATCCCGATAGGCTGAAGAAGCATCAAATGACTGGCGAACTCCTCGAAATCGCAAATCAAGATGCTTCGGACGCTGGGCTAAAAGTTCGTCGCGAGATCCTCAAACGGATTGTCGACTTCAATAACTTTGAGTCATGCTGGCCCAACGACCAGCTTGCCGCGAAAGGGGCAGTCGCAAAGGTTCGCGAGCTCGTACAAGAAAAGGACGCTTTCACACGGATGGCTCAGGCGCATGATCGTGAGCGCGCTCAGAAGTTAGAGGCGAGTCGGCGCCAAGCCGCGGAAAAGCGCCGAAAGCAAGAGGAGCGTGAGCGCGTCAAACAGGCCCTTTACGCTGTAATCGTAATGCCCGCTGGCAAACAACGTGAGCCTGTACCGATTTTCCGGACATGTGACTATACTGCAATCGGCAGCTGCGACTCGTATCGTTCGGGGCTCAGATAACCGAGCGCCGAGTGGGTCCGTAAACGATTGTACCAGATGGCGATGTAA
>JAJZED010000004.1 GCA_021805775.1 bacterium
TCTACGCGGCGAACCGCGTCTTTCTTGAATTCTTCGCTATAGGTCCGATTCTGCGTTTCCATGACACCTCATTGGCCGGATATTCGCCGGCTCTATCCAAGTGTCCGGGAAACCGGGACAGCCTCAAGTTCGGATTCGTGCCAAACGCAGCCGCCACGGGCTGCGACGAGAACCGTCGTGACCTGTTAGCACTCCTGACGAAACGCGCGTGCCCCTACCCGATGAGGTAGCCGCCGTCGCAGACGAGGGTTTGCCCCGTGATGTAACTAGCGGCGTCGCCGGCGAGGAAGAGCACGCATGCAGCGATATCTTCGGGCGTGCCGACGCGCCCGAGCACCGTGCGCGCGCCGAAGGTTGCCGTGCTTTGCGCCATCGTTGTGGGCGCACCCTTACTCATCGCGGCGACGCCTTCGGTTGCGATCATTCCGGGTAGCACCGTATTGACCGTGATCTTGTCGGGTCCAAATTCGAGCGCCGCGCTGCGCGTGAGCATGTTGACGCCGCCCTTGCTCGCATCGTAGTGCGCGAGCCCGACCATCGACGGGTGCAGCGAGTCGATCGAGGAGATGTTGACGATCCGCCCGCCGCTGCCTTGCTTGCGCATCTGCAGGGCGGCCGCGCGCAGGCACAGGAACGTGCCGCGTAGGTTGACGCCCTGCACGCGCTCCCAGTCCTGCAGCGTCATCTCGGCGATCGGCGTGGTTGGAAAGATCCCGGCATCGTTGACGAGGATGTCGATCCGCCCGAAACGCTCGAGCGTCGCTCGCATCGTCGCTGCGACGCTCGCTTCGTCGCTGACGTCGGTGCGAATCGCGAAGGCGCTCTCGGGGCGTGCGGCGTTGAGCTCATCGGTGACGCGAGCGGCCGCCTCAGGGCTGATCTCCGCAATAACAACGCGGGCACCGGCGGCCGCCAGGTAACGCGCGATTCCGTGGCCGATGCCGCTTCCGGCACCGGTTACAATGGCGACCTTCTCGGTGAGCCCGAAGAGCTTGCTGAAGAAGGTGGTTGCGGTCGGTTCGTCTGCGATCATACGACCATCTTAGAACCGGGGCGGGAACGCGGCGCGAAGGCCGCTTCACAACTGCCGCGCCGTGGCGGGGCCACGAATCGGCAGCACCACCGGCGGCTGCGTCGGGCAAAGATCGATGGTTTTCCCGGGGAAAGCAATTGAATTGACCCAGGACATTCGTGATAAACGTACTGGTTTTCGATGCGGTTCGTTCGGTTTGGTAGGGAAGGTGTTTTGCTTACGGCATATAGTCGGAAACGAGGCATGCGTGTGGAGCATGCTTCGAATACGCCGTTGTTTTATTTAATTAGAAATGCTGTTCGCATCGATAGCGATCGCCGAAGTCGACCGTGCACCGAGGGAGTGACGCAAGTGAAAGTTCTCATCATTGAAGACAACGAGATGAATAGAGATATGCTTTCGCGGCGGTTGCTGCGCAAGGGCTACGACGTCGTCATGGCCGTCGATGGTGAAGAAGGCGTTGCGATGGCGAGCTCCGAGGCGCCGGACATTATTTTGATGGACATGGACTTGCCGAAGATCGACGGTTGGGAAGCGACGCGTCGGATAAAAGCCAGCGACGACTTAAAAAACATTCCCGTAATTGCGTTGACCGCTCATGCGATGACGGGGGATCTCGATCGGGCGATCGGAGCCGGTTGTGACGACTACGATACAAAACCGATCGAGCTACCGCGGCTTCTTGAGAAAATCGAAAAATTGCTGGACTCTTCGACGCCCCGGTTGTAGTTTTGTGGAAGAAGATCACCGATGGAGGCGCAGTGCGCTCGTGGCGCACATACGCCAAGAGTTAATGGCTCCGGTTTCGGCGATTGTCGGCTATTGCGAAATGCTTTGCGATGAAGCGCACGGCCGCAGCGACGAGGTGGTATCCGATCTCGGACGCATCAACGCATCGGCGTTACAACTTTACGAGCTATCGGGGCGACTGCTAGACAAGGAGTCGAGCGTTGCGCTGCTCGACGGCGCGGAACTCGATAGCGCCCAATCCACCATTCGACACGACTTACGCACCCCGCTCAATGCGATCAAGGGCTATAGCGAAATGCTGATCGAAGACGCGCTGGATCCGGCCCTGGTCGCGGACCTTTCGAAGTTACTCGATGAAACGACCCTCCTGCTGAACCGACTTGAATCGATCGTCGATTTCAGTCGCATCGACCGTACCGCGATGGAGGCAATGCCGGAGGCCGAGGCCTCGACGATGGTCGCACACCTCGAAACGGTGATCCGGCCGCTTTCCGAGAGCATTCGGCGGAAAGCGATGCCGGGACATCTCCTCGTGGTTGACGACAACGAGTCCAACCGCGAGCTTCTGTCGCGACGGCTGCACAGAGAGGGGCATAGCGTAGAGATCGCGCGGGATGGGTACGAGGCGTTGGCCGCGATGGACCGACAGGCGTTCGACCTCGTGTTGCTCGATTTGATGATGCCCGGACTGAGCGGAATCGAGGTGCTCGATCGCATTAAGGTGCGTCCGGAGTTAGCCGGTATCCCGGTGATCATGGTTTCGGCACTCCACGAAATGGAGATGATCGTTCGCTGCATCGAAGCCGGCGCCGACGACTATCTTCCAAAACCGGTCAATGCGACGCTGCTTTCGGTTCGCGTCGACGCATTATTGGAGCGAAAACAAGCGCAAGATCGCGAACGTTCGTACTTGAAACAAATCGAAGAAGAAAAGCGCACGAGCGGGAGGCTGCTCCTCAACATCCTTCCCCCGGAAATTGTCAAACGAATGAGTGACGGCGAATTGCAAATCGCCGATCGCTTCGAAGACGTAACCATTCTCTTCTCGGACGTTGTCGGCTTCACTGCCATGTCGAGTGAAATCGCAGCTCATACGCTCGTCGATGGGCTCAATCAACTGTTCTCCGCCTTCGACGAAGAGACGAAACGGTTCGGCATCGAGAAAATTAAAACGATCGGCGACGCCTACATGGCCGCGGCCGGGCTCCCCGAACCCCGCGCCGATCACGCTGAAGTCAGCCTTCGATTCGCACGCGCGTTAATGGAGGCCACACGAAAGATCGGCAGCGTCGATGGACATGCTCTCAACATCCGCATAGGTCTCCATTCGGGGCCGGTCGTGGCGGGCATCATCGGCTCGCACAAGTTCGCCTACGACGTCTGGGGCGACACCGTCAACGTGGCCTCTCGGATGGAGTCTCACGGCGTTCCCGGACGCATTCATCTATCTGCGGAGACGGCGCGCCGCTTAGCGGGGCGCTTCCCCTTGGAATCGCGGGGACTCATAACGATCAAGGGCAAGGGCGAGTTGGAGACATTCCTTCTCGCGGAAGGAGCGTAAAAAATGTCGACCGTCGAGGATCTCCGACGTTTGCAATCCATCCTCGATACCGCCCCCGTCGGAGTGGGAATTTCAACAAACGGTGTCGTGCGCTTCGCCAACGTGCGGCTGCATGAAATTATCAACGTACATGTCGGCGCGTCGAGTCGCGATCTCTACGTCGATCCCGTAGAGCGCGACGCAATCGCGGCACGCATCGCCGCCGGGGGGGTCGTCAGGGATGCAGAAATGCGGATGTACGCGCCCGGGGGAGTTGAGGTTCGCGACATCTCCGCGAGTTTTTTGCCTGGCGATTATGACGGAGTGCCCGGGCTTTTGGTCTGGATGGTCGATATCACCGAAAGCAAACAGGCGGCAGCGGCGCTTGAGGAACAGCGATATTTTCTCGCCGCGATCCTCGACAATCTACCCGATGCAACGTTCGCGATCGATAACCAAGGGTGCATCACAGCGTGGAACCGAGCCGCAGAAGAGATGACCGGGGTCAAAGCCGAGGATATGTTCGGCAAAGGGAACTACGAGTACGCGATTCCGTTCTACGGAGAGCGGCGGCCGATTCTCATCGACTTGTTGTTTTCTCCGGAAAAAGAAATATTAAAATATCATCACGTTCGACGCGTCGGCGATGCATTGCTCGGCGACGGATATATCCGGTGGCCGCATCGAGAAATATGGTTCGAAGGCAGCGCCGCACTCTTACGCGATTCGCGCGGGCAAGTCATCGGCGCGATCGAAACCATACGCGACCAAACGGAGCGCCGGAGAGCAGAAATAAAAACCGAGTCGTCGAATCTTCGACTCTCGGGCGTCATCGATGCTTTACCGGATGCGGCCTTCGTCATCGATGACGAAGGCAAGGTGGTGGCGTGGAACAAAGCCTTGGTTGCGATGACGGGCGTTGAAGCAGAAAAAATGATCGGGAAGGGCAACCACGAGTATGCGATTCCGTTCTACGGAGAGCGTCGGCCGATCGTCATCGACTTAATCGATAAACCCGATGAAGAACTCGCGCAAAATTATGCGTGGCTGCGTCGCGAAAGCGGCGGCGTTCTTTCGGGAGAGGTTGAAATCGATTTTCCCTTCATCGATCACAAACTCTACATACAAGCTCGCGCGCGGGCTCTCTACGAGGCAGAGGGCGAAAAAGCGGGTGCCATCGAGATCATCCACGACCTAACCGAGCGGCAACGCATCGAGAGCGAACTCACCGTCGCGAAACGCAGCGCCGAGGAAGCCAATCGGGCTAAAAGTGCTTTCTTGGCCAATATGAGCCATGAGTTGCGCACCCCATTGAACGCAATTATCGGCTATTCGGAGATGCTCGCCGAGGAATTGGAAGAGATGGGCGAGGCTCGTATGGTTGACGACAGCAAAAAAATACGATCGGCCGGCAAGCACTTGCTCGGGTTGATCAATGAAGTTCTCGATATTTCGAAAATCGAAGCCGGCAAGATGACGCTTAGCATCGAACAGATTGACATTCCGGCGATGATTGGCGATGTTGTGTCAACCGTCACGCCGCTCACTGCGAAAAATGCAAATACCCTCGCGGTAGAATGCTCGCCGGATATTCCGCCGATCCAGGCCGACCTGATGAAAGTGCGACAATCGTTGCTCAATTTACTCAGCAACGCTTGCAAATTCGCAAAAGGAGGTGCCATACAACTGCGCGTCTCGAGCGATGGAGATTGGGTTGACTTCATCGTCGCCGATAACGGCATCGGCATGACGCCGGAGCAGTGTGGCAAGCTGTTTCAAGCATTCTCCCAAGCCGATTCCTCAATCACGCGTGAATATGGTGGAACCGGCCTCGGCTTGGCCATCACCCGTAAGTTCTGCCGACTGATGGGCGGCGATGTATTCGTAGAAAGCTCGTTGGGTAAGGGCTCCACATTCACAATGCGTCTGCCCGTTATTGCGAAAGATATGACCGTGGCGCCCTCGGCAAGTGCCGGGGAAGAGCGCAAAGAGAGCTCCGCTTCTCGTCCGTTGGCCTTAGTGGTTGACGACGACCCGGCGGCGCGTGAAATGCTGCAGCGAAGTTTAGAGAGGTGCGGCTACCGCGTCGCCACGGCAAACGATGGGGAAGAGGCGCTTCGTGTCGCAGTGGATCTGAAACCCTCGATTATTACGCTGGACGCAATTATGCCGCGTACGGACGGGTGGGCGACGCTTAGCCGTCTGAAAGCCGACAGCGCACTCGCGAGTATCCCCGTCATCATGGTCTCGGTACTGGGGGATTCCCAGATGGCCTACGCCTTGGGCGCGGCCCATTATCTATCCAAGCCCGTCGATCAAAGCGAACTTTGCGCCGTGCTCGAGCAGTACCGAGGCAATCGGAACGTGTTACTTGTGGAGGACGACGAAACGACCCGCGCGATGATGCGTCGCATGCTGGAGAAGAGCGGATGGTCGGTAATCGAAGCGCAAAATGGGAAGATCGGGCTGGAGCGGATGGAGGAAGCGTTGCCCGATATCGTTCTGCTCGACTTGACGATGCCGGTGATGGACGGTTTTGAATTCGTCGCCGAAATTCGGCAGCACGAGAACTGGCGCGCGGTTCCGATCATCGTGCTGACCGCAAAGGACGTTACTCCCGCTGAATCGGCGCGCCTTGCAGGGCGCACCACGCGAATTTTGCAGAAAGGTTCGGTTAATCTCGACGCACTTGCAGAGCAAATTCGCAGTCTGCTCCCGTCGGACGGGCCTGACGCGATTCATGGAGCAGTACGCACTCTAGAAAATCGGCGTTAGGGCTCGATTTTATCCGGCGCGCACGCTCGTTTCGCGCGCTCGAAGTAGATCGGTGAGCCGTTTTCGGCACGCTGCGGGCGAAAGTGCTTGACGGAAGGTGCCACCTCGTGCCATGCTGGGTGAAATTCACCCCGCGCCGAGCTTTCGACATATCGTGCGATCGTTTTGTGCACGCTCGAAAGTATCGACATTCATGCAAACCTTTGACTCACTCGGCCTACCCCCGGCGTTGCTGCGCGCGGTCGCCGACCTCCACTTTACCGAACCGACCCCGATTCAGGTGCAAGCGATTCCACCCGCGCTCTCCGGGCGCGACGTGCTCGCGAGCGCCCAGACCGGTAGTGGAAAATCCGCGGCGTTCGGCCTTCCGCTGATCGCGCGTCTGCTCGATCGCCCGCGCGGAACGACGCGCGCGCTCGTTCTCGCACCGACCCGCGAACTCGCCGAGCAGATCGCCGTCCATCTCGGTGCCCTGGTGCGCCACACCACGCTGCGCGTCGCAGCAATCTACGGCGGCGTCTCGTTCGGCCGACAGCTCGCCGCGCTCGCCTCCGGAACCGAGATCATCGTCGCGACGCCGGGGCGGCTGCTCGATCATCTCAGCAACGGCGACGTGCGACTCGGTGCGATTGAAATGTTCGTGCTCGACGAAGCCGATCGCATGCTCGACATGGGCTTTCTTCCCTCGGTCCGCCGCCTGCTCCGCGCGCTTCCCGCGCAACGGCAGACGCTCTTTTTCTCGGCGACGCTGCCGTCGGCGATCTCGGTACTCGTCGGGGAGATTCTCCGCGACCCGGTGCGCATCGAACTCGCTGCGGAGCATCCGCCGATCGAGATGTTGACGCAACGCATCTATTCGGTGCCGCAGGAGAAGAAGACCGAACTCTTGCTGGAGCTCTTTAAAGACAACAATATCTACAGCGCGATCGCGTTCACCCGCACGAAGTCGCGCGCCAATCGCCTCGCCGCAGCGCTGAGCAAGCATCGTATCCCCACCGATCTCATCCACGGGGACCGCTCCCAGGCGCAGCGCACGCGAGCGCTAGAGAGCCTCAAAAATGGAAAAATTCGCGTGCTTGTCGCGACCGATATTGCCGCTCGCGGTATCGATATCGTCGAACTCGGCCACGTCGTGAATTACGACGTGCCGTTAATCGCCGAAGATTACGTCCACCGCATCGGGCGCACCGCGCGCGCGAAAGCGAGCGGCGATGCGATCACCTTCGTCTCCGCCGAGGAAGAGCCGCTCATTCTGAAAATTGAATACACGCTCGGCCGGCGACTCGAACGCGAAATCAACCCGCTCTTCCCCGAGATTCCCGCCGTCGCCCCGAAACCGCGTAAGGTCTATAGCAGCTCGCGGCGGCGGCGATAACCTTTTCCTCGGAACGTTACGCCGGTGATGCGGCGAGCTCGAAGCGGTCGAGATTCATCACCTTATTCCACGCTGCGACGAAATCGCCGACGAACTTCTCGTGCGCGTCGGCAGAGCCGTAAACCTCGGCGAGCGCTCGCAGTTCGGAGTTCGATCCGAAGATTAAATCGACGCGCGTTCCGGTCCATTTGAGCGCACCGCTCTTACGGTCGCGTCCCTCGAAGAGATCGTTCTTCTCCGAGGTCGGCGTCCAAACGGTACCCATATCGAGCAGATGCACGAAGAAGTCGTTGGTCAACGCCTCGGGGCGCGTCGTGAAAACGCCGTGCTTCGATGCGCCGACATTGGTGCCGAGCGCCCGCATTCCGCCGACGAGCACCGTCATCTCCGGCGGCGTCAACGCGAGCAACTGCGCTTTATCGAGTAACCGCACTTCGGCCGGCACGCCATTCTCGGCTTTGAGATAGTTGCGGAACCCATCGGCCTGCGGTTCTAAGACCGCAAACGAGTCGACGTCGGTCATCGCTTGCGTCGCATCGGTACGCCCCGGAGTAAACGGCACCCGCACCTCGAGCCCCGCGTTCTTCGCCGCCTTCTCGACGGCAGCGCAGCCGGCGAGCACGATCAGGTCGGCGAGAGAAACGTGCTTCTTCCCCGAATGGGCGCTATTGAAACGCTCTTGAATTTGCTCGAGCCTCTGCAACACCGTTGCGAGTCGCGCCGGCTCGTTGATCGCCCAGTCTTTTTGCGGAGCGAGCCGAATTCGCGCGCCGTTTGCACCGCCGCGTTTATCGGAGCCGCGGAACGTGGATGCCGCCGCCCACGCCGTCGCCACCGCCTGCGCGATCGAGATGCCCGATGCGAGAACTTCGGTTTTCAGGGCGGCGATATCGTTGGCGTCGATCGGGGCGCCGCTTGCCGCGGGCACGGGATCTTGCCAGATCAACGCTTCACCGGGAACCTCCGGCCCCAGGTAGCGGGCGCGCGGGCCCATGTCGCGATGCGTCAACTTAAACCACGCGCGTGTGAAGGCATCGGCGAACTCGTCGGGGTGTTCGTAGAAGCGACGCGAGATTTTTTCGTAGATCGGATCGTAACGCAACGCGAGATCGGTGGTGAGCATCGTCGGTGCGTGGAATTTCTTCGGATCGGCTGCATCGGGAACCGTGCCGGCACCGGCGCCGTTTTTCGCGGTCCACTGTTTCGCGCCGGCGGGGCTTTGCGTTAACTCCCACTCGTAACCGAAGAGCGTTGCGAAGAAATCGTTATCCCATTTCGTCGGCGTCTTCGTCCACGTTACTTCCGGGCCGCCGCCGATCGTGTCGGCGCCCTTCCCGGAACGGAAGCTGCTCTTCCAGCCGAGGCCCTGTTCTTCGATTCCGGCCGCCTCCGGTTCGGGGCCGACGAACGACGGCGGGCCGGCTCCGTGCGTCTTTCCAAAGGTGTGGCCGCCGGCGATTAACGCGACGCTTTCTTCATCGTTCATCGCCATACGTTTGAACGTTTCGCGAATATCGATCGCGGCGGCGAGCGGGTCGGGGTTGCCGTTGGGGCCTTCGGGGTTGACGTAAATTAAGCCCATCTGCACCGCGGCGAGCGGGTTATCGAGATCGCGTTCTCCGCTGTAGCGCTTGTCGGCGAGCCACGCATTCTCCGGGCCCCAGTAGACCGAATCGTCGGGCTCCCAAACATCGGCGCGACCGCCGCCGAAACCGAAGGTCTTGAAGCCCATCGATTCCAGCGCGACGTTCCCGGCGAGAATCATCAAGTCGGCCCACGAGATCTTCCGCCCGTACTTCTGTTTGATCGGCCAGAGCAGTCGGCGCGCTTTATCGAGGTTGACGTTATCGGGCCAACTGTTCAGCGGCGCGAAGCGCTGCTGCCCCGCGCCGGCTCCGCCGCGCCCATCGCCGGTGCGGTAGGTTCCCGCGCCGTGCCAGGCCATACGAATAAAGAGCGGGCCGTAATGGCCGAAATCGGCGGGCCACCACTCTTGGAAGTCGGTCATCAGCGCGTGGAGATCGCGCTTGAGCGCCGCGAAGTCTAAGCTGCGGAACTCTTTTTTGTAATCGAACCCCTCGCCCATCGGGTCCGATCGCTCGGAGTTCCTGCGGAGGATATCGATCGGCAGGCGATTCGGCCACCAGTCTGCATTCGAGGGGCCGGCGCCGCCGGGTTGGTGGAATGGGCACTTTCCTTCAGGCATGGTTCTACGCTCCTCAGACGATTTGGTTCGCTTCCCTATTATCTGCGAGCTTCCCCATCGTTCAAGTTGGGCAAACCGATAGATTCTAGAGGTCGTGCCTATGGAGGCATCCGAAAAGAGCCTCTCGACCTAGCGTCGGCTAGGAACCCGTAGGAACTCGAGGAGGCGGTTGTGAGCCAGCCCAAAAGCGCGGATGCATACGGCAACGATGCCGCCGTCGTTCTGCGTGCGCTCGCCCCGAAAATCGGCGAGGCGACCGATCGATTCGTTGCTACGTTCTACGATAATCGCACCGAGTATCCCGGGCAAGCCGAGATCGTCGGGCGGCTGACCCCCCGCGAATTCGAGCGCTTGCAGGCACATCAAAACGCGCACCTCCGCATGCTGCTCGATCCCGAGCTCGACGAAGCGCGGCACCGTGCGGTGGCGCGGCGGGTCGGGCGCATTCATGCGCTTACCGGGGTCGAGCCGGGGTGGATCGTCGACGGTTACGAACGCTATCGCCGCGTCGTCCTCGATCTCTCGAGTATCGCGCAGCGCGAATATCGCGCCCTCTGCGATATTCTCGATCGGCGTCTGAGCATCGAACTCCACGAACAACTCGATGCACCGCGCGAACTCAACGTCGTGCAGCACGCGGCGCTCCAGCGCATCGATCGGCTGGTCGGCTCGTCGACGACCTTCAGCGACTTAGCGAGCGGGCTCTTGGAGATTCTCATCACGCTCGATGGCATCGTTACTGCCGCGATCTCGCGCCCCGATCCGCAAGGGAATTTGCAATACGAAGTGACGGGAGGCGAGCAAGCGCGGCGCTATCTCGGCATGCTTGCAGCCGGGAAAGCCCCGCCGATCAGCATTCATGCCGATCGCCCAACCGGCCAAGGGCCGAGCGGGCGCGCGTGGCGCAGCGGAAACGTCGAACATACGCTGGCGATGGCGCTCGACCCCGGTATGGCGGTTTGGCAAGATATGCTCGCCGAATTGCAACTCCGCTCCGCTGCGACGGTCCCGGTTCTCGATAACGACGATCGTCCGCAACTGCTCGTCCAGCTCTGGAGCGATCTCACGGGACATTTTATTATTCCCTTACGACAGACGCTGATCGAACATCTCCAGCGAGCGCTGGGGCACGCGTTTGCGCGCCTCGGACAACGCGATCAACAGAGCCTCGTCGTCGTTCCGCACGGCCGGCGTCTCGAGTGGCGCGAGCTGCTGCAGCACGATGGGCTCGAGATGCATTTTCAACCGGTCGTCGATCTCACGAGCGGCGCGTTGCAAAAAGTCGAAGCGTTAGCGCGGCTGCGCAACGCACGGGAAGAGCTGATTCTTCCCGCGCAATTTCTTCCGGCATTCGGTGAATGGGAGCTGCAACGCCTCTTCGCGCAAGGGCTCGATCAAGGCATCGAGGCGCTTCGCATGTGGGAGCAGAGCGGTATCTCCACGAAAATCTCCATCAATCTTCCGCCGCAGGGGCTCAAAGACCGTCGATATCTTGAGATCCTTCGCGAAGCGCTCGCGCGCACAAACATCGATCCCGGGCGCATCACGCTCGAGTTGCTTGAGACCGGAAACGTCGAGCAGTCCGCGGTGCAGGGAACGATCGTCAACGCGATCCGAGAGATTGGCGTCGGTCTTGCCGAGGACGATTTAGGTTCGGGGTACAGCTCGCTCCTACGCATGGATCGAATCGCCTTCGATGAGATGAAGATCGACCAAGGCCTCGTCTGCAACTCGACGCAGACGCCGCGCAAGGCATTGGGCTTCATTCATTATCTCACGCGTTTAAGCCACGATTTCGGCATTCCGGTGACGGTCGAAGGGTTGGAAAACGACGGCCTCGTCGAGGCGGCGGTGATTTTCAGTGCAAATATGGGGCAAGGCTATGCCATAGCGTCGCCGATGCGCGCCGCGGAGTTGAAGGATTGGGCGGATCGCTTCACGCTGGCGGTCGACCGCACGCGCCCCAAAACTGCGCTCGGAGCATTCGCAACGAATATGCTCTGGCACTTACAGTTGGTAAGCCTCAGCCCATGGCGGGAGTTGCTCGATAATTTTCTGGGAATGCCATCGAGCTTAGCGCAGTACATCGCAAACCAGGGCGCAGGCGCTACGTCGTTGCTCGATGCGCACGACGAACTGTACAGCGTTGCTTCCCTGCACGGTCCGAGCGATCCGAGGTATTTGAATGCGCGCGGCCGCATGGAAGCGTTGCTCGCCGAACGCATCGCATTCGAAAACGAATAAGTCCGCGGGCGTTAGGAAGGGTGTCGCCGTCGCCTCGCCCAGTGCGGCATCGATGTTTCGGTGAGGGCAAACGAAACGAAACACATCGCGAGCACGAGATGATTGAGCGAGGCGCCGAAGTACTCCCAAAACGGGGCGCCCGCGCCGGGATAGTTTGAAGAGAACAGCAATGCGAGCATGTAGATCGCGCCGCAGGCGCTCGCGAGCCGCACCAAGATTCCCGATACGAGCGCGAGCCCGATTGCGAGTTCGCCGTACGCCGCGAGATACGCGATGATGGCGGCATGCGGCAACACGAACCCTTGTAAGACCGGAACCATAAATGGATAGGTGGCACGATCGTTGAGGAAGCGCTCGATCCACATTTGGAACCCGCCGCCTTGCGTGAATTCCGTGCCGAAGACTTTATACTGCGCGAAAATAAGAAAAAGCACGCCGACGGCGATTCGTAACGATCGAAATGCCGTCTCGGCGGAGAGCGTTGTGCGCCTGCGCACGCCTATCTCGCCGGCGGCAGGATGGGAAGCAGATGAGCTCCCGCGGCGTGCAAGCGAGCGTTGAGCCCCGGTATGGAGCGGACGTATGCGTTATAAGCGGCGCGTGCGGAACGATATTTCGCTTCGATCCGCGCGTAAAACTGCGCCGCAGCCTGGGTAATGATGCCTTGAACCGGGAAGGATTGCAGCGAACTGAGCGCTCCATCGAGGTTCTCCCGTAGCGCGCCTGGCCGCGAGACGGAATCCTCGCTGTTGGTATAGTTTGCGGTCAGCTGCGCCATGACGGCGATGCGCCCGCTCCGAGCGCGTGCGATCGCCGCTGCGGCAGGCCCCGCGAGCGTCGGCTCGGCGGCGAGTGTTTTTCCGACGGCGTCGAGGTGGTTCAGCATCGTGTCGACGCTGGAATACAGGTTGTTGAGGTGTGCGAACGCGTTGTAGCTCTCGCGCATCTGCGCGAGCGTCTCGGTCGCTTGCGGGTCGGCCTTGACGGCGAAGCGTTGCACGAACGTTCGCCCGTCAAGCGTTACTCGCACGGCATAGCTCCCCGGTACGACCGTCGCGCCGTCAGTGGGCCCGGCGAATGCAGGGTTCGCTGCGCCGGTCCATGGTACGGGCGGCGCGGTCGTGAAGTTCCAAACGATACGGTTGAGCCCGGGGCGGTTGCTGCCTTTCAACGTGCGGACGACGCGCCCGGAGGAATCGAGAATCGCAAGCATCGGAACCCGCGCTTGTGCTTTGGCTTGGTAGTAGCTGATCGGAACGCCGTAGGGCGGATTCTTCGCCGCGAAATTCGTGTAGGTGCCTTCGGTATTGTTGGTGAGGTTGTACTCATACGAAGTGCGCGGAGCGAAAAGCATCGCCCCCGCCGCCACGGCTTTCGGCAATTGCTGCAGCGGGCGGAGATCGTCCATCACCCAGATCGAGCGGCCGTGCGTCGCAATAACGAGGTCGTCGAATTGCGGTTGGATGCGAATATCGCGCACCGAGACCGGCGGCATGTTATTGCGCAAACTCTGCCAGTGCGAGCCGCGATCGTACGAAACCCACACGCCCTCCTCGGTCCCGAGATAGACGAGGTTCGGGTTGTGAATGTCGGGGCGAATCGAACGCGTCCAGAGATCGTGCGGCAAATCGTTCACGATGGAGCGCCAATGGGCACCGTAGTCGCTGGTGACCCAAACTTGCGGTGCATCGTCGCCCATAAGATGGGAATCTTCCACCGCGTACGCCGTGCCGCGCTGAAGCGGTGATGGCGCCACGGTCTCAAAACGTCCGTTGGGATCGGCGCCGGGCGGGGTAACGTTTTTCCAATGCGCGCCGCCGTCGCGCGTGAGTTGCACGAGCCCGTCATCGGTGCCGACCCAAATCTCGCCGCGCGAGATCGGCGAGCCCTCGATATCGAGAATGGTGTCGGTGTATTCGGCTCCGGTGACGTCGTGCGTGATCGGTCCGCCCGACGGCCCTTCGTGTGCTTTGTCGTTGCGCGTCAGATCGGGGCTGATCGCTTTCCAGGTCAGGCCGCGATCGGTGGTTTGAAAGACGACGTTTCCGCCGAACCAGACGATATGCGGATTCCACGGCGCGAAACCGATCGGCGATTCCCAATTAAAGCGATACGGGCTCGACGCGATATTGTAATCTTGCTGGACGCTCGTAAAATACGGTTCGGCAAACGTGTATTCGCGCGAGGTACGATCGAACCGAAAAAGCGCACCATCTTGGCCGTCGGACCAAATGATGTTGGAATCGTGCGGGTCGGGAATCGCCCACTGGCCGTCGTCGTCGTAGACGACTGCATACCAGGCCGCGTTCGTGATGCCGGCCATATCGAGTGAGTTCGAGGGCCCGCAATACGAATTATTATCTTGTAGGCCGCCGCAGATCGTGTAGGGATTGTCGTTTCCTAATCCGACGCGGTAGAACTGCCCGATGGGGAGATTCGCCCAGAATGCCCAGGTGCGCCCGCCGTTGACGGTGAGCGCGTAGCCGCCGTCTTCGCCGACGATCATGCGCTGCGAATCGTTCGGTGCGATCCAGATTGCGTGGAAATCGCCGTGCACGTTATCGGCGATCGCCTTGAAGTGGAGGCCGCCGTCGGTGCTCTTGGCGAGCGCGGTCGATGCCGTATAGACGGTATTGGGATTGTTGGGATCGACTTCAATATGCGAGAAGTAGAAGGGGCGCTGGTCGACGAGGGTGTTCGAACTCACGAGTCTCCAGGTATTGCCGTCGTCGTCGGAGCGCCAAAGAATGCCGTGCTTCGCTTCGATCAACGCATAGACGCGTTGCGGATCGCTCGGTGCGACGGCGAGCCCGATGCGCCCGGTGATTCCCGCGGGAAGGCCGCCGCCGGTCAGCCGTTTCCACGTGCGCCCGCCGTCGGTCGAACGGTAGATGCCGTCGCGTTTACCGCCGCTGCGAAAGGTCCACGGTCGCCGCTGAAACTCCCAGACGCCGGCGAAGATGACGTTGGGCGTACGCGGATTCATCGCGAGATCGGAGACGCCGCTGATCGGCCCGACGTCAAGCGTCTTGCTCCAGCTCTTCCCACCGTTAAAAGTGACGTAGACGCCGCGGTGCGGCGAGCTCGCAAAGACGTCGCCGAGTGCGCCGACGATAACGTGCTGCGGGTCGCTGGGGTCGATGAGGATGCGTGAGATATATTTCGTGCCGCGCAGGCCGACGTTCTTCCAGGTTTTTCCGCCATCGGTCGTTTTGTAGAGGCCGTCACCGTAACTCACGTCGTTACGTGGATTCGATTCCCCGGTGCCGACCCAGACGGTACGATCGTTCGTCGGGTCGATGGCGATCGCACCGATCGAGCCGACGCTTTCGTGGTCGAAGACGGGTTTCCAAGAGGCACCGCCGTCGTTGCTTTTCCATACACCGCCGCCCGCCGCACCGAGATAGTAAAGGTGGGGGTTGCGGGCCGATCCGGCGACCGATGTGACGCGCCCCCCGGCCGCCGCCGGGCCGGTTTCGCGCCAGTGCAGGTTCCCGGTGGGAAGGGTCGCCGCAGCGCCGATAACCGGCGCGAGCAAAAACGCGGTCAAAGCAACGAACGAACGGATCATCTCTACGCTCTCTCTTCCTCGTCATCGGCGCCGTGGTGGAGATCTTTTTGGTCGTCACGGTTCGGGTCCATGTCGGTGTCGGCATAGACGGCCATCGCCTCTTCGATCTCTTTTTTTAGTTTCTCCGAGGGTGGCGTATCGCTGGAAGCTTGCTTTTTCTCTTGGCTCATGGCCGGCCTCGCTTTCGTGCTGCGATTTTCGGTTCGGCGTGCGCTCTTAGACGTCCCGTGCCGCGAACCCGGGGAATAAGCGTTCGAGGAGCGCAGTTTGGAGCGACCGCGCCTTGGGTATACATCAAAACGGGTCCACGACGCTTCGTGCAGCGTCATTAGGCGCTTAGCGCCGAAAGGACGGCAATATGCTGTCATCGATAGTCCTCCTGCCAGTCTACGTCATCGTTCTCATTACCCTGCTCTCAAGCATCAAGATTCTTCGGGAGTACGAGCGGGCGGTGGTCTTCCAACTCGGGCGTTTTCAAGCCGTTCGGGGGCCGGGTCTCGTCCTGATCGTGCCGTTCGTCCAACAGATCGTGCGGGTCGATCTCCGGACGGTGGTGATGGAGGTTCCCGCCCAGGACGTCATTTCACGCGATAACGTTTCGATGAAGGTCGACGCGATTCTGTACTTTCGGGTCATTGACGCTGAAAAGGCGATCATTCAGGTCGAAAACTACATCGGAGCGACGAACATGCTCGCACAGACAACCTTGCGCTCGGTTCTCGGACAGCACGAACTCGACGAGATGCTTGCTAAACGCACCGATTTAAATGCAGACGTTCAAAATACCCTCGACGCTCAGACGGAATCGTGGGGCATCAAAGTCATCAGCGTGGAGATTCGCGAGGTGCAACTCACGGAGAATATGGTTCGCTCGATTGCCAAACAGGCCGAGGCCGAGCGCGACCGCCGCGCCAAAGTGATACACGCGAACGCAGAGTTTCAAGCTGCGCAGACGCTGCTCGACGCGGCACGTATTCTCGCGTCCGATCCGGCGGCGATGCAACTGCGATATCTCCAAACCCTCACAGAAGTCGGCGCCGAACATAATTCCACGATCGTCTTCCCGATGCCGATCGATATCATAAAACCGTTCTTACAGATCGCTCAGAAGCACGCCGACGAATTGACGGCGAGAGCAAACGGGCCTCGGGTGTAGCGGCACCTCGTCTGTGCCTGCCGAAGAAGAGAGGATGCAAGAGGCACGTCATGGCGGCGATCGTATCGCTGAAACGCTGGCGGCACACGGCGTGCTCCGGCTCTATACGCTCTGCGGCGGGCATATCTCGCCGATTCTAACGGCGGCGAAGGCGCGCGGCATCCGCGTTCTCGACGTTCGCGACGAGGCGACTGCGGTCTTCGCGGCGGATGCCGAAGGGCGGCTCACCGGTATCCCGGGCGTGGCGGCGGTGACCGCGGGGCCCGGGCTCACCAACGCCATCACCGCGATGCAGAATGCGCGGCTCGCGCAATCGCCGCTGATTTTGCTCTGCGGCGGCGTACCGACCGCGCTGCGCGGTCGCGGTGCGTTGCAAGATATCGATCAGCGCGCGGCGATCGCCCCGCACGTGAAGCGGGCGATGCAGGTTCGGCGCGTGGCCGATCTGCAACCCGCGCTCGAAGCGGCATTCGCAACCGCGCGTGCCGGTGTTCCGGGCCCGGTCTTCCTCGAGGCCCCGGTCGATTTGCTCTACGATGAGGCGACGATTCGCAGTTGGTACGCACAGGCGGCGAGCAAGGGAAAATCGCTCGCCGATCGCGCGCAGCGCTGGTATCTCAACCGGCATGCCGCGCGTCTTTTCGCCGGCTCGCACCGAGCGCATACGCCGACGGATGCACCGCACGATCTGCCGATGCCGTCGCACGCGCGCATCGCGTCGGCGCACGTGGCACTGCAGCGGGCGGAGCGGCCGCTCGCCGTCATCGGCAGCCAGGCGCTATCCGCCCCGCAGAATGCGCGTGCGATTGCCGATGCGATCGGTGCAATCGGCATCCCCGTCTATCTCTCAGGCATGGCCCGTGGCTTGCTGGGACGCGAGCATCCCTTGCAAATGCGACATCGCCGGCGCGAGGCCTTACGCGAGGCGGATTGCGTCGTATTAGCGGGCGTTCCGTGCGATTTTCGGCTCGGGTACGGTGCCGATATTCGGCGCAGCAGCACGCTCGTTGCTGCGAATCGCAGCCGCGCCGATGCGGGCCTCAATCGCCGGCCCACGATCGCCGCGATCGGCGATGCGGGGCTCTTCTTGACGAGCCTTGCCCGGCGAGGGCCTTGGAAGAATGCGCCGGGGAACGATTGGATCGCACGGTTGCGCGAGCGCCACGCGGAGCGCGAACGCGAGATATCGGAGACCGAACGTCGCCCCGGCGAGTATGTCAACGCGATCTCGCTTCTGCGCGCCATCGATCGCTGCGCCGACGAACGAGCGATATTCGTCGCCGACGGCGGTGATTTCGTTGCAACGGCTTCCTACGTGTTGCGTCCGCGCGCGCCGTTGAGTTGGCTCGACCCGGGGGTTTTCGGAACGCTCGGCGTCGGCGCGGGGTTCTCGCTCGCCGCTGCGCTCGCGCGCCCGCAGAGCGAGCTCTGGGCGCTCTTCGGCGACGGTGCATGCGGGTACGCGCTCGCGGAGTTCGACACGTTCGTACGACATCGGATCGGGCTTATCGCCGTCGTCGGTAACGACGCGTGTTGGTCGCAGATCGCACGCGAACAGGTGAAAATGCTCGGCGACGACGTCGGCACGGTGCTTGCCCGAACGGCGTATCACGAAGTTGCAGCGGGATTTGGTGCGCTCGGCATTCTCGTGAAGAGCGAAAGCGAGATCGAGCCGGCGCTCGCCCGCGCGCGCGAATCGGCGCGCAACGGCGTGCCGGCGCTCGTGAACGTCTGGCTCGAGCGGAACGACTTTCGCGAGGGGTCGATCTCGATGTAAGTGAGATGTAAGGGGAGCCTGGTTTCATGGATGGCGGGGTGCCATAACCGAAGCAAGCAACCGCATTTGAAGCGCTGGAGGTCTCTGTGCGCGAGAGAGCTGTTCGACCGGGGGCTACATTCGCTGCGGCGGCGGCGACGTTCGCCCTCCTTGCCGGTGTCGCAAGCGCTGCGCCACGCTCGAAGGCGTTCGTTCCAAGGACGAACACGATCTTGCAGGCGATGGCCGCTGCGCTCGGCGGCAGCGCGCGAATCGCGAAGATCGACACGATCTATTTCGAATGGCACGTGCTCGGCGTGCAAATCCGCAATGGGTCAGATCGGTGGAGTGCGAACGCATCAGCGCGCGAGAGAATGGTTTACCGCCGCAGGCGACGATCGCATGGAGGCCCTCACGGCGGCGATGCAGGGAGCCCCGGTGCTGCGGGTCTTTATTCCGGGTACGATCCACGAGAGTCTCTCGATCGTGGTAACCGATTCCGGGCGATACGTTCGGGCATCGAATGGAACGAAGTGTTCTTCGGCCTCGGGAGGGCTCTGCGTCGAACCGACCGAGATCGACCTGGATACGGCGGCCTCCCACGTTCGAACGAGCGCCCGGATCGACGTCACCGAGAGCGGATACAACGGCAGCTTTAGCGAGAGCGATACCTGCGCGGGTATTGCGAGCATCGTTCCCGTCGGGAAGGCAAATGCACCGGCTGTGTTTTCGGTGACGCCTTCTCACCCCGGCCGATGCACCGTTACTTTTTCGTCGAGTTCGCCGCAGGGGTGGCCGCTTGAAGGCGATCAGGGATCGCCGAGCGGTAATAGCACCGGAGCGCTGCAAGCTCCCGATCTTTCGCGTGAGATTTCCTGCGTTTATTGGATGACGTTTGCATATTTACACGCCGGCGCTCTCCCCGGCCGCATCCGGTACGTTCCTATCCGCGGCGCCGACGAATACGAACTGAATATGCAGCCGCAGGGCGGCGAGCCGATCGTTGCCACGATAAACGGGGCAACATTTTTACCCGACAAAATTCAAATTGGCAGCGAGCCCTTCGAGATGATCGTCAATCCGAGTGCCTGGAAGGCGACCGCCGGCGTGCTCTTCCCGATTGTAAGGCACGCCGTCGGAAGTCGGCTGTCGGCATAACCCCGGGCATATTGGAGATATCTATTACGGGAACCCCATCCTTTCGTTTACCGATGAGACGGCGACGCCGGGGCGGCTCGATTATTAATTCATCGAGGAGGGCTCACCCAACGACTTTGGACCGAACGGCCGGATACGCACCCTGCAGGTCGACATGCGCTATTCAAACGGCGTGCGAATCATCACGCATTAGCACGTAGCAGCTCCCCGGTCGAGCGAAGTTCCAGAGAAGGCCGCCGGATCGAGCGTTCTTGCGCTTTTCCCTCGATATGCGCAGAATGGGAGCTATGAACGCACGGCTACGGGCTCCGGCGGCGATCGGCATAGTGCTGGTATCGATCATTGTCGTCGCCTGGATTCTCAAGCCCCTGCTGTCGATCGTCGTTCCGACCGGGGCCTACGCGCTCATCACGTGGCCATTGGTGCGGCTTCTGCGGCGATACATGCCGTCGGCCCTCGCAACCGTCCTCGCCAATGCCGCGCTCGCCGCCCTCATTGCGGGTATCTCCATCCTCTTCGGCCCGGTACTTTACGCGCAGGCACTTCAGTTGCTCGCGACGCTGCCCGAGGCCGCCGGCAGCGCGCTCGCCGCATTGCCCGCGGGAGCGCGCGACGAACTCGTACGGCTCGCCGGGCAGGTGGACGTGGGCGTGCTCTCGTGGTCGCGCGAAATTTTCGGCGCATCGTTGAAGCTCTTGCGTTCGACCACGGCGATCGTGGGTGCTACGGTGCTCGTGCCGGTCCTTGCGACATACCTGCAACTCGACGCTCCGCGCTACCTGCGCGCGCTCGACAGGATCGTTCCTGTCGATCGGGTGGAAAACGTTCGCGAAACGATCGCCGAAATGTACGCCGTGCTCGACGGATTCGTGCGAGCGCAGATCGTGGTCAGCGCGATCGTCGGGTTTCTCGTCTTCCTCGCTTTGCAACTGCTCGGCATTCCGTTTGCCTTGACGATCGGCATCATGACGGCGGCGATCGATCTCATACCCTATCTCGGGGGTATCGCGGCGATCCTCCCGTCGGTCGTACTTGCTCTTGCCGACGGCGGCTTCGCGAAAGCGCTTATCGTGCTCGTTCTCATCCTCGCGATTTTTGAATTCGAAGCGCAGGTACTCTCGCCGCAATTCGTCGGAAGGCGAACCCGCCTTCCGGTCTCAATGGTGGTTCTTGCGTTGCTCGTCGGCGGCGAATTATTCGGTCCGCTCGGGCTCTATCTCGCCGTTCCCGTGGCGGCGATGGCGCGGGTTGCCATCGCGCGTAGTTTGGGAACATAATTGGAAAACGGAGTGGAACCGGTCACCGATAGGCTCGCCGACGCTGAAACGGCAGCGCTTGGGCTCGGTTCGGTAGAGGCTGCTCGACGGCTCGCGCTCGACGGGGCGAACGAACTGCCGTCGGCAAAACGGCGTTCGTGGCTCTCGGTCGCCGCCGAGGCCGCGCGCGAACCGATGTTCCTGTTGTTGGTCGCTTGCGGCGTCGTGTACATTCTCCTCGGCGATCCCGCCGAGGCCGCGATGCTGCTCGCCTTCGTTGCCGTCGTCGTCGGAATCAGCATTTCGCAGGCACAGAAGGCGGAGAGAACGCTCGACACGCTTCGCGAGCTCTCCGCTTTCCAAGCGATCGTCATTCGTGACGGCCGCCAACAACGCATCTCCGCGCGCGATATCGTCTGCGGCGACGCCATCGTCATCCTCGAAGGCGATCGCGTTCCCGCCGATGCGGTGCTGCTCTCCGGGAACAACGTGAAGGTCGATGAAGCCCTACTCACCGGCGAATCGGTCGCGGTTCGTAAAGCGGTGCGCTCGCCGATACCCGATCGGATGGCGAAACCCGGCGGAGAAGATCTTCCGTTCGTTTATTCGGGCACAATGGTCGTCGGCGGGAAGGGCGTCGCGCGCGTGCTTGCGATCGGTTCGAAGACCGAGATCGGCGCGATCGGCAGTGCGCTCGCCGATGTAAAGATCGAACCGACCCGCATCCAGCGGGAGACGAACTCGGTGGTGCGGCGGCTAGCCGTTGCGGCGTTGATTGTCAGCGCATTGGTCGCGCTCGCCTACGGCTTGCACCGCGGAGATTGGTTGCGCGCCGTGTTGGTCGGCATCGCGCTTGCGATGGCGATTCTTCCCGAAGAACTTCCCGTCGTGTTGTCGGTATTTCTCGGGCTCGGTGCTTGGAGAATCGCGCAGAAAAATGTACTGACGCGCCGCCTTCCGGCGATTGAAATGTTGGGTTCGGCGACGCTCCTTTGCGTCGATAAAACCGGCACGCTCACTGAAAATCGCATGTCCGTCGTAACGCTCGCCGCCGCCGACGGTGCGCTTTGCCGTTGCGATAGTGCGACACCGATCCCCGCGCAGTACCACGATATTCTCGAATACGGCGCATTGGCGAGCCATCGCGATCCCTTCGACCCGACCGAACGCGCGATCGCCGATGCGTTAGCGCATCGCTTAGCGGGAAGCGACCGCAGGCATCGCGACTGGGTGCTCGCCGGTGAGTACCCGCTATCGCGCTCGATGCTCGCAATGTCGCGGGTTTGGGTTCGTCCCGATGCTCGGAGCTGGGTCGTTGCTGCAAAAGGCGCACCGGAAGCAATCGCCGATCTCTGCCATCTCGACCGCGTTCGAACCGAGGCCCTCGAAGCCCGCGTATCGGAGATCGCCTCGACGGGGCTGCGCGTTTTGGGTGTGGCGCGAGCGCTCTACAACGGCGATACCCTGCCCGAGGGGCAGCACGATTTCGAGTTTGAATTTGTCGGATTGATCGGCCTCGCCGATCCGATTCGGCCGCGCGTGCCGGCGGCGGTCGCCGAGGCCTACACCGCGGGCATCCGCGTCGTCATCATCACTGGCGACTACCCGGCGACGGCGGTCAGCGTTGCGAAGAGTATCGGGTTGAAGAGCCCGGAGCGTTATCTGACCGGCGTGCAGATCGAAGCGATGGACGATGCGGCGCTCTCGGCGGCGGTCGCCGAGACGAATATTTTCTGTCGCGTTATTCCCGAGCAGAAACTACGATTGGTCGAGGCCTTCAAACGAAACGGTGAGATCGTCGCGATGACGGGAGACGGTGTTAACGATGCGCCTGCTTTGAAAGCCGCTCACGTCGGCATTGCCATGGGTGCGCGAGGAACCGATGTCGCGCGCGAAGCGGCGGCGCTGGTGCTTCTCGATGACGATTTCGGTTCGATTATCGATGCCGTGAAACTCGGGCGACGGATCTTTGACAATCTCCACAAGGCAATCGCGTTCGTTATTTCCGCACACGTTCCAATCGTGGGAATGAGCTTGATTCCGGTGCTTTTCGGAATGCCGTTGCTGCTGTTACCCGTGCATATTCTGTTCTTACAGCTCATCATCGATCCGGCGTGCTCGATCGCGTTCGAGGCAGAGCCGGCTGAAGAAGATATTATGCGGCGGCCGCCGAGACCCGTCGGCGCGTCCTTGTTCGATCGCGCGCTTCTCATTCATGCCGGAATGCAAGGGGGCATCGCCTTGGCCGCAACGCTTGCGGTCTTTGTTGCGGCTCTTGCGTTCGGGCGCGACGAACGCGTCGCGCGCGCGTTGGCATTTACGACGATGGTGTTGGTGAGCGTCGCGCTCCTGTTCATCAATCGCTCGACCGGTGGGAGCGTCGCGCGCACGATGCGCGTTCGCAACCCGGCGGTAACGATCATCGCCGTGGGGGCGCTGCTCTTCCTTGTCGCGGCGCTGACCGTCGTTCCGATCCGTCACCTGTTTTCGTTTGAGGCTCTGCGACTGCAGGATCTTCTCTTACCGGCCGCCGCGTGGGTCGCCTCGATTCTCGGATTGGTGCTCCTTCGTTTTGCGGCGACGCACGCGCGCGAGCGCTCGTGGGCGAACTAGTGGGCGAGCGGCGGTCGCCCGTGCGACCGCGGCTGGACGCCGACGTTATCGCGGCCGCCGGTGGTTTTCTGTTCTTTTCCGGCGTGCGGCGGCCGATGGGAGAAATCCAAACGCGCGGCATCGATGCAGTACCCCGCTTCGGAGACGATCGCGGGATCGATCGTCAGCGTATTCAGCCGCAATTCGATATAAATTTCGCTCAGGCGCGCGAGCAGGTGTTCGACGGTGTGTCGGAGGCGTTCGTTGCCGACGAGGAGGCCGCGTGCGACCAACTCGTCGACCATCGTCGTGGCCTCGAACGGCGCGAGCGGCATCAGTCTTCGCGCCTCGCCTTCGCCGATGCTGACGATCATTGAAGGGCCGGCAGTCGCGGTCGGGTCGATAGCGATGCGAACTTTTGTTCGGTGCCGTTTCCCGAGGCTTTCGTGCGTTCCATCGGCGGGATGGACGCGTAGGCCGAAACGTTCCAGGTCGATAAGGGCTTCGGGTCCAGTATGCACGTTCATACAAAAATCCTAGCGATTACCGAAGAAGAGGCGATGAATCCCGAGTGCAGGCGTCTTCTCGCCGGGGTTACACCGTCGCCGCTTCAACGAAGCGGCAGAGCAGATTGAGCATCGCCATCTGCTCGACCGTCGAGCAGCGCAGATCGAGCAAGCCCGGGTTGGTCACCAATACCGTCATGCATTGAGCGCGTGAAATCGCGACGTTAAAACGGTTCTTTTCGAATAAGAAATCGATCCCGCGGGGTGCCGATTCGAGGCTCGACGTCGCCATCGTATAGAAAACGATCGGCGCTTCCTGTCCTTGAAACTTATCGACGGTTCCGACCCGGATATCGGGAAAACCGGCGTCGGCGAGCATGCCCTCGAGAAGGAGACGCTGCCCGTTATACGGCGTGACGACAAGAATATCGGCATCGACGATCGCGCGTGCCTTTTGCTTGCCGACGCGCACTCGCCCCGTACGCAGGCGTTTGATTTCGGCGAGAACGCGTTCTGCCTCTTCGACGGATTCGCGCGAGTTGCCGTCGTGGATGACGGGCAAATATCGGAGCCCCGCCCCGCGCAGCCCGGAACTTTCGACCAACGAACCCTCGGTATCGGGCGCGGAGTGCAAGCGGCCTGCATACACGTGGCGAGAGATAAAGGAACAGATGTCGGGGTGCATGCGAAATGACGTATCGAGAAATATGCCGCGTTCGGGCGGCACGGTTGCCGCGTCATCGAGCAAATAGCTGAGAACGGAGCCTCCCATTCCGGGCGGATGAACGCCTTGCGATACTTGGGCGAGTTGGAGTGGGTCGCCCAACAAGACGAGGTTTTTGGCGGCGGGTGCGACGGCGATGACGTCGGCGAGCGCGATCTGTCCGGCCTCATCGATAAACAGATAGTCGAGGTCGACGGCAAAATCTTCGCGAGAAAAGAGCCACGAAGTTCCGGCGGCGAGTTCGCAGGATCCCGCGACGAATGCAGCATTATTCGTGGTGCCGTCGATATATGGAGAGCGCATCTTCGACGCGAAATTTTCGCCGCTGCCGACCTTGTAGAGTCCGCGGAAGTCGACGCGCTGCGTTTTCGCAGCCGCTTCGATCTTATGAAGCAGGTTTTGAATAGCTTTATGGGTCGTCGACATAACGCCGATACGTTTGCCTTCGCCGAGGAGCGTGGCGATCGTCTTCGATGCAACCGTCGATTTTCCCGAACCCGGCGGGCCCTGGACGAAAAGATAGCTTTCGTCGAGCTTGCGGACGACCGGTACGATGTGCTCGACGTCGACGCTCTCCGGCTGGATCGTGCCGTTCTTGCCGATCCCGCGGATGCGCGGGCGGCGCAGAAGCAGATCGATGACCGAGCGCGGCCGAGCATGTTGCAAGTCCGCGGGAAGTGCTTCGGCGATGCGTACCAGCGAAGCCCGTTGCGCCCTCGTGTCGATCGGCGGTGCGGGAATGAGCGCGGTTAACGTGCGGGCGCGGGCGATATCCCCGCTGCGACGAATGCGAATGCGTCGCTTCTCTTCGTCGATGTCGACGAACGTACCGGCAGCTTTCATGGTCAGAGGGTCGAGCATCCGATCCGTAACGCTGTATTCTTGTTCCGGGAAGCGATAGGTGTAGGTGCGATTTCTTTCGCGCCCGTGGAGAGCGGGCTCGTGCGTGTCGACCAACTGCAGGCCGCCGAGGCATTCGGCGCGCTCGATATGATCGGTCGCCGACATCTCGGAGAGGTCGAAGAGATTCCACCAGGTCGGCTTATCTTCGCGGCGATGGTACGAGAGCAATTGCGCGACGATCCAGCAGACGCGCGCGTATTCTTCGCTCGCCTCGAGCTCTTCGCTGCTCCCGATCGTCGGTGCCTCGGCGAGTAGGCGTTGTTGTAGGTCGCTCAATGCGGCGAGTTTGGCGGCGCGCTCTTCTTCGAGCGAGGGCGGTTCTCGCTTCGGGCGCCAGGGAATCTCGCAGCCGAAGCGCTTTTGGGCGTCGGCGCGAAGGGCAATAAGCCACTCGCGCAACTCGAACGTGGAGCGACAATCTTCCTCGTTATAACGCTCGATCGTTTCGAGAAGGGCGCGGTTGCTTTGGTCGAGGAGCCACTGCTCGAACATGACGACGGAGTCGTCTCCGCTGCGCAGCTCGGCCGCACGTTTGAACCCATAGTAAAGTTCGAGTTTTTTAATTGAGTAACTGGGCTGCCCGACGCAGATCGCCTGGCGGACGACCGTGTAGAGATCGACCAGAACCTCCGCGCGAAGAAGGTCGTCGATCTCGGCCTCGCGCGTCGCGTGCCGAACGCTGAGTCTGCGCAGCGCCCCTTTTTCGTACGAAGCGTAATGATAGATGTGAAGATCGGGATACTTCTGACGGCGCGTCATGAAGAAATCGATGCACTCTTCGAACGCGCGGCGTTCCGATTTCGCGTCGGTCCCCCAGAACGGCACGAAGCGTCGTTCCTCGGCGAGATAGATACCGAAGAGATACTCCAATCCCAAACCCGGAGCGAAGAGCGGGTCGCCCTCCATATCGAAAAAAATATCGCCGAGATTCGGCTGGGGAAGAAAGCCGAAGCCACGGAGTTCCTCGGGGGGAAGAAGTTCGTAGCGCGGCACGCCGCCGTCACGCTGCTCCACCTGCAGGCGCGCCTGGCGGCGGAGGCCGGCGAAGGTGTCGCGCGCGATACCCGATGGGAGCGATCGATCGGGAGCCTTGGCGAGTTGCCGCATCGTAAGGATCGGCGGATCGGCTGCCGCGAATAAGCGGATCTGGTCGGAACGCATGTTCGAAACGAGACTGAGGTGGTCGCGCGCCTCGCGAAGATCTTCGCAACGCGTCTTCCAGGTACAGAGCGCGCAGTGCTTTACGGGGGATGGAACGGCGTCGAGGCGCATCTCCAATGCCCCGGAACGAAGCTCGGCGATTTCGTTGAGAAACGACGATTTCAAGCGTCGATAATATGCACTGTAGTCATCGAGGCGAAAGGTGCGGCGTTCGTTCGAGCCGAGGAGTAGGTGCATGAATTCCGGAGCGATGCCGAATACGCGCTCCACTTGCTCGCTGTAAAAGCAGAGTTGAATGATAAAATAGGGCTTTTCCGAGAGCGCGAGTTTCGCATCTTCGACTTCATAGCGAGCGTCCGCGCCCGGCGCCTCGGGCACGACGCGGCGGAGAAAATCGGCGCGACCAAACCACGTTCCATCGAAAAAAGCGGCTTGGTAGATCGTCGGGGCGCCGGCACGCATCGCTGCGATCGTCTGCGCCTCAGCATGTTCGAAGGCTGCAATCGATGGGCGAGCGATCGCGGGGATCGCCTCCACGCGCTCTTCTCGCTCGAGCGAGGCAAGGTAGCGATGCTCGTGCTCCTGTCCCTTGCGGGCGAGCAACTCGCTCTGAAGATCGAGCGAAGCGTCGATGCGGTGCTCGCCTGCGACGGAAAGATCGAGCGCGGTGAGGCTCCGACATTCAAGAAATCGGTTCAGGTCGGAGGGCGAAAAAATCAGGCGCCCGTCGAGAATTTGCACCAGCCGCCCTCCCCCGTCGCTATCGACGATCCCTGCAAGGATGAACGATGCCGGAAGTGGGAACAGGCTCGGAGATGTCGCTTCGAACTCCCTTGCTGCCGCTGTACGCAGGGCGCGCCCTGCGCAGCGTCTCGCAAGGGTATCTCGCTATCGTCGTGCCGCTCTACTTGCTCTCGCTGGGTTACAGCGCTACCGCAGTCGGGCTGCTCATCGCGATCGGCTCGGGCTCGGGAGCGCTGCTCACGCTCGCCGTCGGCGCGCTCGCAGATCGGATCGGCCGCAAACCGATTCTCGCGGCGTTCGGAATTCTGACGGCACTCGCCGGCGTGGTATTTGCGGTTCAGGGAAATTTTTTCGTCCTCGCGATCGCCGGTGCGCTTGGAACGATCGGCCAAGGCGGCGGCGTCGGCAGCGGGGGCGCATTCGGGCCGTATTTTGTCGCCGAGCAGGCGCTTACTGCGGAGCTCTCAGGAGACGAACGGCGCACGGCGGTTTTCGCTCGGCTCTCGTTAGTCGGTACGGTTGGGAGCGTGCTGGGGGCCGGTCTCGCCGTCTTTCCCGCCCGCCCGCTCTTCTGGTTGACGGCGATCATCGGCGTTGCACTGGCGCTCGTCGTCATGCCGATCAAAGAACAGCGTTCGCGCGCGGTTCGCGCTCGTTCGAAAGCATCGCTCGCGCCGAATACCTGGAGATTGATTCGGCGCTTCATGCTGACGAATGCGACGAACGGCCTGGCGATCGGCTTTCTCGGCCCGATCTTGGTGCTCTGGTTCCACGAACGCTTTCGCGTCAACGCCGACCAAATTGCGGTGCTCTATACGACGATCAACGTGCTCTCGATCCTTTCGTACCTCGGGGTAACGCGCATCGTCGCGGCGATCGGCGGCGCCGTACGCACGGTCGTCGCCTTGCGGGTCTTTTCGTGCGTATTGCTCGCCGCGATGCCGTTCGCGCCGAGTTTCGTCTTCGCCGGTGCGATCTACGCGTTGCGCATGTTGGTCAACATCGTGACCTTCCCGGTGCGCCAATCCTATGCGATGGGGATTATCCCCGCCTCGGAGCGCTCGCGAGCCTCCGCGCTTTCGAATCTACCGGCGCGCGTCGGCTCGATGGGCGGGCCGCTCGTCGCCGGTGCGCTCATCGAGCACGCATGGATCGGGCTGCCGCTGGAGTTTGCCTCGGCGCTGCAATTGCTCAACGCGGGGCTCTATTGGCTGTTTTTCCGCAACTTGCCGCCGCCTGAAGAAGTTGAAGGCGAGGTATGATGAATGTATTTGCAGTCCAATCGGCGAGCGCCGGGCGCATCGAACGCGACCAACGCGAGATCCCAACGCCCGCGGCGGAGAGCGTCCGCATCCGCATCGAAGCATGCGGAATCTGTCACAGCGATGCGCTGACCGTCTACAACGTTTGGCCCGGAATCGCGTTTCCGCGCGTGCCGGGGCACGAAATTGCGGGCCGGATCGATGCGCTCGGCGAGCGCGTAACGGGCTGGAAGGTCGGCGACCGCGTCGGCCTCGGTTGGCATGGCGGACATTGCGGGCACTGCGACCGGTGTCGGCGCGGCGATTTTCTGACCTGTCGCTCTCTACAGGTTCCCGGTATTGTGTACGACGGCGGTTACGCCCAATATGCAGTCGCTCCGGCGAACGCGCTCGCGCGGATTCCCGACGCGCTCACGGCAAGCGAGGCTGCGCCGCTGATGTGTGCCGGCGTCACCACGTTTAACGCGTTGCGCAATAGCAAAGCGCGCCCCGGCGACCTCGTGGCGATTCTCGGAATCGGCGGCCTCGGTCATCTCGGCGTGCAGTATGCCGCGAAGATGGGCTTTGAAACCGTGGCGATCGCGCGCGGAGCGTCGAAACGCGAACTCGCGCTCGAACTCGGCGCGCACCATTACATCGATAGCGAGCGCGGCGACTTCGGTGCCGATCTGCAAAAACTCGGCGGAGCGAAAGTGGTGCTGGCAACCGCAACCTCGGCGAAGGCGATGGAGCCGGCGATGGGTGGCCTCGCAATCGATGGATCGCTCACGATCGTCGGAGCCTCGATGGAGCCGCTCGCGCTGAACACCGCGGCGATGATCGGCGGGCGGCATAGCGTGACGGCCTGGCCATCGGGAACCTGCGTCGATTCCGAAGCGGCGATGGCGTTTAGCGCGCAGAGCGGCGTGCGCGCCCGGATCGAAGAGCGGCCGCTCGAAGAGGCCCCCGCAGCATTCGATCGCATGATGAGCGGAGCGGCTCGCTTCCGCGTCGTTCTAACGATGTGAGCCGATAGCGGTGCATCGGTGGAGGCGGGCGCGCATCGTTACGCGCCCGCAGCCGCGAGCACCGCGCGCACGATGGTGCTACGAAGGCGCCCGTCTTCGAGTTGCAACAGCCCTTCGATGGTGCAACCGGCAGGGGTCGTGACCGCAGTTTTCAGCGCGGCCGGGTGCTCGTCGCTCGCTAAGACCGATGCTGCGGCTCCAAGCATCGTTTGCGCGACGAGCGTGCGCGCGACCTCATAGGAAAACCCCAATTTTATCCCGGCGTCGATCCATGCTTCGACCATGAGATAGACATAGGCGGGGCCGCATCCGTTCATCGCCGTTGCCGCATCCATCAGTCGCTCGTCGATCCGTACCGTGCGCCCCATCGCGCCGAAGATCGCTTCGCTACGTTCGAGATGCTCCGGCGCGCTTTCGTTTGCAAGCGCGGTCATGCCCGCGAGTTCGCCGACCGGGAGGTTCGGCATGGCGCGCACCACACCGACATGAGGCGGCAGAGCGGCGCGCAGCGAGGCCAGCGTCGTTTTTGCAGCGACGCTGATAAGCAGGCTTCCGTGCGGCATGCTCGGCGCAAGCAGTTCGAGTGCCTCTAGCACCTGGTGCGGTTTCACGCACAGGAGCACGGCGTCGGCATCGGCGACGGATGCGATGGTGTCACCTCGACCGAGGATCGGTACGGGGAGCAGCGGATCCACGCGGCGTAGCGCCTCGCGAATCGCGCTGCCGATCGTTCCGTTTCCGATGATGACGACGTTCATAATATGGGCTAGCTCCTTCGTTGGGATCGCTTTTGGGAAATAAAAAAACGCCGCTCCGACTGGAGAGCGACGTTTCGCGAGTGATGCTCGCAGCGTGCACTATCCGGCCGGCACCCTCGGGGGCGGCGTAGGTAGGCACGGAGGCATCGAGTGGCGGATCACAGTTCGGCGATCATAGCGGGCTTTCAAGCGCGCGTCAAGGCATCGACGAGGGAGGGAAAAGCGATAGATCTCGCGCGGCCTCGGAGAGCGGCGGTGAGGCGAGCAGCTCCGGCCCGTCGTTATGTACATCGTTGACGTCGCGCGAAACCTCGCGGAACGAGAAGCGCATCGCACCATCGTCGCGCGGCGCGAGCAGCGCCTCTCGATCTTCGGGCGAGAGGCGCGCGTCGAGCCAGTGCAGCGCGTCCTCGGCGGCGATAACGGCGGGCTCGCGATGATGGATCGAGCGCAGTTCGAGGCGCGAGGTACGGGTGAGGATAGAAAAACAGGGCGACGCATCGCGAAAATCCCATAATGCGGCAAAAAAGATCGGGCGTTGGTCGGCGGCGGAAATATAAAACGCTCGCTTTCCGCTCGGCGTCGGCTCCCATTCAAACCAGCCGTTCGCCGGCACGAGTGCCGGGCGAGCGAGATACGAACGTCGATAGAGCGGGCGTTCCGCCGCGCTCTCCGCACGCGCGTTAAATGTGTGCGGACGGCCGAATCCCCAAAGAGCGGTGGTTGCATGAAGATCGCTACGGACGATCGGCGTGCGTTGCGTTGGAGCGATATTGTATCGTGCCGGAACGGCGCTATCGAAATCCGGTGCGAGCAGTAAAAACGGAAAAGCGGCGGCGATATCGGCGCGCCGAGCGAAAAACGAGAATCTACCGCACATCGAGGGAGCGGCTCCATCCCCACGCAAGGATCGATGCGGCGCTCGGGCGTACGGTCGCACGATGAGCGCGGAATCGCAAACGTTGGCTCTCGACGGCGGCGAGATCGAGTATATCTATCGTCGAGCGACCGACGGCGATTCGCCGACGATTGTTTTTCTGCATGAGGGTTTGGGAACGCTGAAGCTCTGGCGCGATCTTCCCGCGCGCATCTGCGATGGGATGCCGTATGGATCGCTCGTCTATTCGCGTTTTGGGAACGGTTTTTCGAGCGAACTGCAAGGGGCGCGTTTGCCGACCTACATGCACGACGAAGCCATGAAGGTGCTTCCCGAGATCCTCGACCGTTTGGGAATCGAGCGTGCGTTTCTGCTCGGGCATAGCGATGGTGCCTCGATCGCCGCGATCTTCGCCGGTGCCTTCACGGAGCGTTGTTCGGGGTTGATTCTCGAGGCACCGCACCTGTTTGTCGAACGCGAATCGATCGAGGCGATCGCCGCTATCGGGGCGCGGTATCGAAGCGATGCCGCGTTTCGCGAGCGCATCGGACGGCACCATCGAAACGGCGAACGAACGTTTTTTGGTTGGAACGATATCTGGCTTCATCGATCGTTCCGCAACTGGAATATCGAAGAGTACGTCGCGCGCATTACCGCTCCGATTCTCGCCGTGCAGGGGAGCGGGGACGAGTACGGCACGTTGGAACAGGTAACGCGCGTTGCGACACTCGCGCGAGGCGATCTCGACCGGGTGTTGCTCTCGCGTTGCGGGCACGCTCCGCATCGCGATCGGAGGGAGGTTTTTATTGCGCTGGCGCGCGCCTGGCTCGCCGAACGCAGCTAGGCGCCGGTTGCCGTTCGGGGTACGCCGGTTAAGGCTTCGGGAAAATTCTAGTGCGGTCCCGCGCGCTGGCATCGCTCGACCGAAGGGCTATCGCTTGGAAAAACGACGAACATCGTTCCACTCTTCACGACGATGTTATTTCCGTGATGAAAAAAATTGAATGCGCCGATCGCAACGCTGACGCCGGGGATCGGTATCGCGCCGAGATATCCGGGTAGGTTGCCCGAGCTTCCGTTTCGCACGAGATCGTTCGCGCGATGGTCGAGCACGACACCGTAGTGTCGACCATGAAGAACGAAATAGCGCGGCTCGAGGACGAGCGTGCCCGAGACGCCGTTCCTCCCTGCTGCCGATGCAACGGAGACGACGCCGTAGCCCACCGTGTGAGTCGGGATCGCTATGCCGGCGCCGACGGTAACGGCGTTGATGCTTTGAAAGCGAAAAAAATCGCCCGGGCGTGCATTCCCGGAGTCGATCGTATCGATCATTTCCACCGCGACCGGCGTGCATGCGTTGAGCCCGACGAAGGTCGCGCCCGAGGATCGGTGCGGCAGCGCGACGAGCGCTAGAACGAGCGCGAAGGCGGCCGACGATGGAAAACGCTTTTGCATGCGCATGCTCGCCCCTTCTCGTCTGCACGCGCTCGCTCCCGCAGAGAGCCCGCGACGGCGATCAGGGGCGTGCGATCTCGATACGGCCGCGCGCGTAGTCGAACGTAACGACGAACTTTGCGAGAAGTCCGTTGCCGATGTGGCCGTCGCCGACACCGTGCAGGCCTTCTGTCGCTCCGATTGTGACGTGTTTAAGATGAAGCGAGCCGAGCGTGATGCCTGCTATGGTGCCGAGATGCTCGGTGCTGGTCCCGCCGACGCCGCGCACGAAGCGGCTCTCGGTAACGTGGAAGAGCGTGGGATGGGCGTGGAAAAAATCCGCTCCGAGGTTAATCGCCGACTCGTCGCCGGTATCGACGAGAAGGCGAGCGGGGGTCGCCCCAAGGGTAGCGCGAACGGTTGGTACGAGTGCGAGAAAGCGTATCGGTAAGCCCGTGCTGACGGCGACGGCCCTTGGGGGCTGCACGATGACGCGGCGGTGCGGCCCGTCGATCGTCACGCGCGCCGCAGCTAAAAAATCGGTTCCGAGAATCACGTCGTAGCTCGTTCCCTCGAGATCGGAGAGCACCACATAGGTCGCTTTCGGCAGCGTTACCGCACCGATTCGTAGCGGCGGAGCGCCGACCAACTCGGTGAGATAATCGCCGATGCCTTGGATCTCGAAGGTGCCGGTCGGATGGAGATGCAGGCGCTCGGCGAGCGAGAGCGTCATCGAGAGCCCGGAATTTCCGCTATCGATGAGACAGCGGAGCGGTCGACCGCCGATACTGCACGCGACGATCGGAATCTTCGCGCGCGGAAGCCACGGAAGGACGACCGGGGCTGCGGCGAAGGCGAGCGCGAGCGGGTGCGGTGCGATGAACGGAGCGTTCTCGATGCGAATCCGGTGAAATGTGATGTAGGGTTTCCCGTCGCGGTCGATGCGCGTCGGCAGGCGCACTTTCCCGACGTTGCGATATGCGGAAAACTCGTAGCGCGACGATCCGATTTGTGCGCTTCGAATCAGCGCGTCGGCGCCGATGCCCAGCGTGAACGGTGAGATGCCCTTGGCTTGTATTCCCAGCGAAAAGCGCTCGTTCCGCGCCGGCGGTAGAAGAGCGAGCGTGCCGCCGGCCTTGCGAAAGCCCCGCCGTAGGAACTCGTGCGAGAGCGCGAGCAAGAGCGCCGGCTCGCTCGAGGTTAATTGCGGCGCGGGCAGCGGGGTGTCGTTGACCGTGAGATCGTCGGCCTGCGAGCCGTGATAGAAGCGCCCCAAGCAGAGATCGTTGAGACAGCGGTGTAAAACCAAATGATCCCCGCGGGCATCGATATGCGCGCGGGTAAGAATCGTGCCGTCGCTGATATCGACGACGGCATCGAGATGAGCCGACCAAAGAGGGCCGGCCGCAACGCGCATACGCTCGCGAAGGTCGCCGAGGGGGGTGGTTCGCGCCGAAGGCGACGCCGTGAGGGCGAAAAGAAGGGCCAAGGTCGCGACGGCGAACCGCATGCGGTGATGTTCGAGCTTCTCGATAGCTACCTTCTTGAGAGCGCGCCGGGAAAGGCTGCCGTCATCGCCGCCCTATTGGCTCAGAAGCCGAACGGAGAGCACCTGCGCCCATTCATGGAGGGGATCGCTCGCTTGGGCGATCGGACACCCGATTTAGCGCTGCTCGCCCTTCGTCTGGCGGCGGCGAATCTTCGCGCCGACGATGCGACGGTATTAGCATTGCGAGATGCCTCGCAGCGCGCTCGCTCCGGAGATGCATCGGCGCGCGAGGCCTATTTTAAGATTCTCCGGATCGATGGAACGTCGCCGACACCGTAATGCGTTCTTAGATTATCTATCGTGAAACGCTCTATCTTTTTGCTCTCCGCATTACTCGCACTCGCACCGGGTGCTCTCGTCGCGCATCCCTCACGCACGCTTTCGTTCGTCGGGAAGATCGTCGCCATTCACTACCAGCATCCCGGCATCGGCGTTCGAGTCGATCCGAAAACGGTATTGGAGGTGACGGTGACTCCCAATACCTCGATCCAGCGAGCCGGCGGTTTCGCTACCCTGGCAAGCCTGCGGCTCGGCGACCGCGTCGAGGTACTGGCGGCCCGCTCCGGGAAGATGCTTGTAGCGCAATCGATCAGCGCGCACTAACGTCGCGTTCCTCCCTATCAAGAAGGAGCCGTTCTGAGCGAGTTCGTCGACCTGGCAGAGGGTGTTCTCGCGGTTGGATTCCCGGGTTCGGAGCTCGACGAGGCGACCCGCGCGGAGTTCACGCTGCGGGGCTTCGGCGGTTACGTCCTTTTTGCAAGAAATCTGCCCTCTGTGGAGCGCGCGCGCGCCCTCACCGACGCGCTGCGGTCACTCCGTCCCGACGACCCGATGCCGATTCTCGCCATCGACCAGGAGGGAGGCCGCGTGGCGCGGCTGCGCGAGGGAGTCGCTGCGATGCCCTCGATGATGGCCGTCGGTGCCGCCGCCGACCTCGATCTCGCACGGCAGCTCGGGGAACAGATCGCTCACGATCTTCGTCGCATCGGAGCGAACGTCGATTTCGCACCGGTTCTCGATCTTGCCATAGACCGCGCGAGTACCGTCATCGGAACGCGCTCGTTCGGTGATAATCCCGAGCGCGTCGCCGACCTCGCAGGGGCGTTCGCGAGCGGAATGGGGCGCCGCGGCATCGTGCCGACCTTCAAACATTTCCCCGGACACGGAAGCACCGCCGTCGATTCGCATGTCGCATTGCCGACGATTACCCTCCCGCCCCCGATCCTACACGTACGCGATCTCGCACCCTTCTGCGATCTCTTGCCGCATGCGCGCGCGGCGATGGTCGCGCATGTTGTCGTCGAAGCCGTCGATCGCGAACGACCGGCGACGCTCTCCGAGGAAGTGCTGAAGACGTTGTTGCGCGAGAGTTGCTCGTTCAACGGCGTCGCCTTCACCGACGATCTGGAGATGGGTGCGCTCGATCGATTCGGCACGATTCCCGAGCGCGCGGCGACGGCGATTCAGGCCGGTGCCGATTGCGCGCTTATCGGCGAGCGGCTCGACGCGGCGATGCCGGCGGTGCGCGAGATCGCCGCGCGCATTGCACGCGGCGAGATGCGCGAGTGGCGCTTGCGCGAGGCCGGCATGCGCATGCGCATGCTGCGGGCGACGCTCGCCGCGCCGATTCCGCTCGATGCTCCCGCGCCGTTCCCGAACGTCGGCACGACGATCGCCGCGCGCGCCGTGGTCCGCGTTCGCGGTACGCCGCGTGCGCGAGCAAATGAAAGTATCGTCGTGCGATTCGGCGTCGAAGGCGATCTCGGCCCGGGCGGGCTCGGCGCCGAGGAAGCCCCTCGGTTGCATCCGGGTGAGCCCGCCTCGGTGGAGCGCACGCTATCTGCGCTGGCGAGCTCCGGGCGCCGCCCGGTGCTGCTCTCGTACCGCACGCATCTCGATGCCGCCGCGATCGATGCGATCCGGCGCATTGTCGATCGTTTTCCGGAGAGCATCTTCGTCTCGACGATGGAGCCATTCGATATCGAGACGGCGCCGTTCGTCAACCATGCACTCTGCTGCTTCGGCAGCGATATGCTACACCTCCACGCCGCGGCCGCCGCGATTTTTGCCGGCGCACCGACGAACGGTAAATTACCGGTTACCCTCGCTCGTGGTTGATCGCTTTCACGAGAGCGACGGCGTGCTGCGTGCGGCACTCGGTCGGCGCTTCACCGCTGCCGTCGCGCGCGTCGAACGGCACGGTCGGGTCCTCTTCGAGCGCGCGTATGGTGAGACGCGAGCCGATTGCCACGCTCGGCCGGTGGAGATCGACACGCGCTTCGATCTCGCATCGCTGACGAAGATCGTGGTAGCGACCGTTGCGCTCGATGCAATCGCGCGCGGGCGCTTCGACCTCGACGAAACGCTCGTAGCGACGATTCCGGAATGGGATCCGTTGCCGCAACGCGCGATAACGATGCGTATGCTCTTCGCCCATACCTCGGGCATGCAATCGGGCGCGCATTATCGCGCGCTCCGCGATCGTTCCGTTGAAGAGTATGCACTAACCGCCGATCTGCACGCCGCCGTCGGCAGCGGCGTGCTCTACAGCGACCTCGGGTTTATAGCGCTCGGTATCGCGCTTGCACGGCGCGAAGGGCGCTCGCTGCAGAGTCTTGTCGAAAAATTCGTTGCGCGCCCCGGCCTCGGTTACCGGCCGCATCGGAGCGATTGGGGCGCGATTCCGGCGACGGAATGCGATAGTTGGCGCGGCCGCGTACAGGGACGCGTGCATGACGAAAAAGCCTACCTCTGCGGCGGCGTTGCCGGGCACGCCGGTCTATTTGGAAGCGCCGCCGATGCGGCGTGGGTCGGCGAACAATATCTCGCAACCCAACACGGCCGCGCCTCCGTGCTCGACGAAGGACTCGCGCGCGAGGCGCTCCGCGAGCAGGCTTTCGATCCGACGCTCCGTCGCGCTCTCGGTTGGGCGCTGAAAACGCGCGATGATAATTCCTGCGGCCCCGGCTTTTCGCGCGACTCCTTCGGGCATACCGGCTTTACCGGAACCTGCATCTGGGTCGATCCGCAGCGCGATCTTACCGCCGTGTTGCTGACGAACACCGTGTATTTCGGCCGCGAGGACAGTACCGATCTGCGGCGTGTATTTTTTACCGGCGTTACCGATGCGGTGGATCGCTCGGCATGATTGCGTTAGGAATGATGAGCGGTACCTCGCTCGATGGAATCGATTGTGCGCTCGTCGACCTGCGGAGTCGCGGCGAGGGCATGGAGATCGATCTGCTCGATGCGCGGACGTTTGCATTCGAAGCGGAAGTTGCAGAACTATTGGACGAACTCGTTCGCCGCGAGCGTGGTGGCCTTTCCGCAGTTGCGCGCCTGCATCGCGCGCTCGGCCTCGCGCACGCCGACGCCGCCGAGCGCTTTCTCGACGGGCGATCCGTCGACTTCGCCGCCATGCACGGCCAAACGATCTACCACGACGGCGCGGCGGCGCTCACGTTACAGATCGGCGATCCGTTTGCGCTGCGCGACCGCATCGCTGCCAGCGTCTGTTTCGATTTTCGGGGCGCCGATTGCGCCCTCGGCGGAGCGGGAGCGCCGTTGGTTCCCCACGTCGACGTAATGCTCGTAGCCGATCCCGGCGAGAAACGCGTTGCGTTGAATTGCGGCGGAATCGCGAACGTCACGTTGCTCCCGGCATCCGCGCACCTCGACGAGCGGCACATCGTCGCTTTCGATACCGGCCCCGGCAACATGCTCCTCGATGCGTGGATCGCCGAGGCGAGCGGCGGGCGTCTGCGCTTCGATCGCAACGGCGAAACCGCGGCGCGCGGCTCCGTCGATGCATCGTTGCTCGCAGCGATGCTCGACGATCCCTACTTCGCGCAACCGGGGCCGAAATCAACCGGGCGCGAGCGTTTCGGTGAAGCGTTCTTCTCTCGCTATCGCGCCGCATTACGCGCGCTCCCACTCGAGGATGGATTGGCGACGTTGCTTGCGTTGACCGTCGAAAGTATCGCGCGGGCGCTCGAACGTTATCGCTTCGACGATGCGCGCATTCTCTGCTCGGGCGGCGGTGCGCGCAACAGTCGGCTGATGCAGGCGCTGGGCGAGCGGCTATCGCATGCGCGCGTCGAATCGAGCGATGCGGTTGGGGTGCCGGCCGATTCGAAGGAGGCGGTCGCCTTCGCCGTCCTCGGATACCAAACGCTGCGCGAGCGCAGTGCGAACCTGCCGTCGGTAACCGGGGCTCGAAGGCGGAGCGTTCTCGGTGCCGTGGCACCGCACCGGCTCGCGACCTTGCTTGAAAAAATCGCGAAGGAAGAGGCACGATGATTCTCGGGATCGACCTCGGTGGGAGTAAGAGCGTTGCGGTAGCCCGCGACGGCGAACGCAGCGTGCGAGCCGAGGGAGGCCCGGCGAATCCCTCGGCGCTTCCGCTCGATAACGTGCGCGACGTGCTTCACGCGATGTTGCGCGATCTCGCGCTCGAAAGGCAACCCGATGCGATCGTGCTCGGAGCCGCCGGTATTTCGAAACCGGGAGTCGCCGAAGCGCTTGAAACGAGCCTTCGCGAGCTCTATCCGCACGCGCGCGTCATCTGCACGAGCGATCTGGAGATCGCGTTGCGGGCGGCGACGCCGACGGGCGATGGGGCGGTGTTGGTGCTCGGAACGGGAAGTGGAGTCTACGGCGAGAGCGGCGAGCAGCGCGTCGCACTCGGCGGCGGCGGTTACCTCCTCGGCGATGAAGGTGCGGGTTTCGCGCTCGGTGGAGCGGCCGCGCGCCTTTTGCTGCGTTCGTACGAAGGGCGCGCACCGCGCGACCCATGGCTATCGCAGATCGAGCGGGCACTCGATTGTTCCGACCGCGAAACGCTCTTCTCGGCGATCTATCGCACGCCGGTTCCCGTCGCGTCGATCGCCGCGCTCGCACCGCTCGTGCTTGCCGCGGCCGACACCGGCGATCGATCGGCGGTGAAGATCGTCCAAGGAGCGGCACTCGAGCTCGCCGATCTCGTGCGCGCGCTCTTGCGTCGGCTCGATGCGTTGCAACGCCCATTCTCACTCGCGCTCTGCGGCGGGTTGGTGCGTCGGAATTCTTTGCTGACCTTTCTTTTCGAAACGCGTCTCTCGAATGAGGCGCCGTTCCTGACGATACAAAAATTCGCGGGCGAGCCGGTTGAAGGGGCGCTGCTTTTAGCGGAGCGTGCGAGCGCGAAACAATGAGCGAAGAGCTTCCCGCTACCGAAGCGCTCTCGCAGCAAGCCGCGTTAGAGCGTTTGGAGATCGCCGATTGCGTCGCCGAGATCGTTGGCGTTCAGGCGCGCGCGGTCGAGGCCGTCGCGGCGGCGCGCGAGGCGATTGCCGCCGCCGCGACGGCGGCAGCCGCGGCGATGGCGAAGGGCGCGACGTGGCATACCATCGGCGCGGGAAGCAGCGGGCGCCTCGCCGCGCTCGATGCAGTCGAGCTGCATCCGACGTTTGGGCTCGATCCGCGCCGCATTTGCATTCACCTTGCAGGCGGAGAGGCCGCCTTTCGCGGCGCTATCGAAGGTGCCGAGGATGACGGAGCGGCGGGTGCGCGCGATGCCGCGTGCGTGAACGCCGGTGACGTTGCCATCGCGCTCTCGGCGAGCGGACGGGCACCCTATGTCGTTGCGGCGTTGCGAACGGCGCGAGAGCGCGGCGCGCTCGCGATCGCCGTTGCCAACGACGGTAACGCGCCGCTCTTCGCCGAGGCCGATTGCGCGATCTTTCTCGCCACCGGGCCGGAGCCGATCGTCGGATCGACGCGACTGATCGCAGGCACGGCACAGAAGATCGCGCTCAACGCGTTCTCGACAGCGGTAATGGTGGCATTGGGAACGACCTACGAAAATATGATGGTCGATGTCGTCGTCACCAACGAAAAATTACGTTACCGCGCCGAACGAATCGTGATGCAGGTGGCGCCGTGTCGGCGCGAACGCGCGCGCGCGCTCCTTAACGGTGCGTCGGGTTCGGTAAAAACGGCGATTGCGATGGCCTGGCTCGAAACCGATGCACGTGGCGCGCAAGATGCGCTCGCGCGGAACGGCGGGCGATTGCGCGGCCTTCGGTGACGAGCGCGTCCCGTCGCCTTTTCGCGATGCTCGTTTTTGTTTTTGCGTGCGGCGGCATCGCACGCGCGGCGAACGCCCCGGTACTCTTCGTGCCGCTCGACGACCGCCCGGTGACGCGGCAACTTCCCGCGATGCTCGGAGCGATCTCCGGCGTGCGCGTGCTCGAACCGCAGCGGCATCTTCTCGGTAACTATCTGCGTGCCGGCGATCCGGCGGCGATCGGGCGCTGGCTCGATCGTGAGAGCGCCGAACGCGATTTCGGTAGTGCGGTGATCTCCACCGATATGCTCGCCTACGGCGGATTGGTCGCTTCGCGCATTCCGGGCCCCGATTACACGACCGCTTTTCAGCGCCTCAGTGCGATCCGGCGCCTCCACGATCGAGATCCGCACGCCTGGGTCGCGGCCTTTGCAACCGTCGTGCGCCTCGCGCCGACCGGCGTTCCGCCGATCGGCGATGCGAGGCACTTCTTTGCCGCCTACCCGATCTGGAAATACATTCAGCAATATGCAAATCTTCCCGACCCGTTGCCGGAGCGCGATGCAGCGTACGCCGCACGCTTGCGCGCGCTCGCCGGGCCGGCACTCGACGAGTATCTCGCGGTACGCGCACGCAACCTCGCCGTCGATCGCGCGCTGCTCCTTGCGACCGCCGCCGGCACGATCGATCGACTCGTCATCGGGCAGGATGACGCGGGCGTCGTCGGCCTCCACGTTCCCGAGATCGCGCAACTCGAAACGATGGAGCGGCAATATCTCTCACCGAAGCAGTCGTCGATCGAACCGGGTGCCGATGAACTCGGCATGGTTCTCGTCGCGCACGCGATGGCCCGCGATGCGCGCTGGCACCCGCGGATCGCCGTGCGTTATTCCACACCCTCCGGCGCGCTGGTGCAAGATCCGCTCGAATTCGAGCCGATCGGTGCGACGATCGCATCGCTCGTCCGTCTTGTCGGCGGCCGCGAAGTGAGGCGACGCCCCGATATCGTGCTCGCCGTGCGCGTGCCGCATCCGACGGCGCTTACGGATCGCCTGTTCCTTGCTTCGATGCGCGGTGCGCTCGCACGCAAGCGGCGGGTAGCGCTGGTCGATCTAACGTTTCTCGATGGGAACGACGCTGCGGAGCTCTCGTTCATGCAGCGCTTGCTGCGCGACGGCCTTGCGGCGCGCCTCGACGCCTACGCGTCCTGGAATACCGATGCGAACAGCGTCGGGACGGCGTTAGCCGAGGCGGTCGCTGCGGGGGCCGGGCGACGCCTCGGCACCTTCGATCGGCGCGCGCAGGTGGCATTCACGTTCGACCGCATTCTCGACGACGTCTATTTCCATGCGGTTGTGCGACCCGATCTCGAACGCACGCTCGCGCTCGAGGGAATCGTCGATCATACCTATCTCTTGCCTCGGGTTGCCGCGCGCACGCAACGCCTTGCGAGCGCCGCGCTCTGGCAATACGCACCGGGACTCCTCGCAGCGCTCGCTCCGCGCGAGCATATTGCCGCGCTGCGTATCACGCTACCGTGGGATCGTACGTTCGAGTGCGAGATCGAACCGGCGCTCGCACCCGACCTTCCGCGGAGCGCTATGCGCTCCGTGCGATCTCCTCGGCGGAGCGCTACGCGCTCCGCGCGATCTCCTCGTCGGTGAGGTAGCAACCCGGATCGGAGCCCCACATATCGCCGGTCATGCCGAGTGATCGCGCGCGGAACCCACCTCCGCAGAGATCGAAGAAGTTACACTTCGCACAGCGCCCGCTAATCTGCGCCGAACGATCGCGAAGCTCGGCGAGCGTTGCAATGCTGTCGTCTTCCCAAATCTCGCTAAATTTGCGGTCGCGCACGTTGCCGAGCGTGATCTGCTGCATGAACTGATCGGGGTGCACGTTGCCGTAGAAATCGATATTCCCGATCCCGCGGCCGGTCGAGTGGCTTGCGCCACCGTTCCAGAGCAGCATCTCGCGCGCTTTTGCCGCTCGCTGCGGCGACGCGGCGGCTAGCGTGAGGTAAGCAAACGGCGCGTCGGCGTGATTGTCGACGGTGAGAATCTCGCGCGGATCGCCGCGCTGCGCGAGATCGAGCGTGCGCTCGAAAATTCGGCTCACCGCACCGCGCGCCGCTTCGAGATCGAGCGTGGTCGCGGCGCGCCCGCGCCCGGCGGGAACGAGGTGGTAGAAGCAGGCGCGCTCGATGCCCTCGCGCTCGATAAAATCGAAGATCTCGTCGAGGTCGGCGATGGTCTGCGGCGTGAGCGTGAGGCGGAGGCCGACCTTTTGCCCGACGGTACGAAGTTCGCGGATCGCCTGGTGCGCTCGCTCGAAGGCCCCCGGGCGACCGCGAAAGAGATCGTTGGTCGCTCCCATGCCGTCGAAGGAGATGCCGACGTAGGTGAAGCCCGTCTCTTTAATCGCCTCCGCGCGTTTGCGGTCGATGAGGGTGCCGTTGGTCGAGAGGGTGAGTTTGAGGCCCTTTTTGCGCGCGTACCGGGCGATTTCGAAGAGGTCGGGGCGCGCGAGCGGCTCGCCGCCGGAGAGTAAGAGCGCCGGGACGCCGTAATCGGCGAGATCGTCGACGAGTTTGAGCGCCTCTTCGTGGTTGAGCTCCCCGTCGTAATGCTTCGCCTCGGAATCGCTGTAGCAATGGACGCAGCGGAGGTTACAGGTTCTCGTTACGTTCCAGACGACGACCGGGCGCCGCCCGCGAGCGCTCTTTTCGGCATCGTGCCCGCGCCCGTAGCGGTGGCCGTCCATCGGTTGCTCGAGGTCGCAGAGAATCCGGGTGACGTTGAACATGTGCTCTCCTTGGGGCGGCTTTGTTGGAACGATGGTATCGCCGAGATGGGGAGAGCGTAAGAAGAAGTTGAGAAATGCAGGAGGGTTACGCGGAGTGCTCCTGCTGACAGAGCTCGATGAGGACGCCTGCGGTCGAGGCCGGATGGATGAAGGCGATAAGGTTTCCGTGCGCCCCCTTTCGCGGCCGCTCGTCGATCATCCGGACGCCGCGCGCGCGGAGCGCGGCGATCTCGGCGGGGAGATCGTCAACGCGGTAGGCGGTGTGGTGAAGTTTGCTCGCCGCACTCCCGCGGAAGCGAGCGATCGGCGAGCCTTCGTCGAGCGGGCGCAGTAACTCGATGCTCGATTCGCCTGCCTGCAAGCCGACCGCCTCGACCCCCTGGTCGGCGATCGTCTCGCGGTAGATCTGCTCGAAGCCGAGGCTCTGCGTGTAGATCGCCAGGGTCGCCTCCAGATCGGCGACGACGATTGCGATGTGGTCGATTTTCACGCGAGGCTCTCCCGCGCGCGATAGGTGCCGAAGACCTCGCGTAGCGCGTCGCATATCTCGCCGAGGCTCGCTCCGGCATCGACCGCCTCCACGAAATGCGGCATCAGGTTCTCGCGCCCGGTAGCGGCGCTGCGAACGGCGGCGAGGCGCGCCGCAACGGCGTCGCCGTCGCGAGCGGAGCGGAAGCGCTCGAGGCGTTCCACTTGCTCGCGTTCGACGCGTTCGTCGATGCGTTGGAGCGTCGGCGTTTCGGCGTGGCTATCGGCATCGACGAACGCGTTGACGCCGATGACGAGCGATTCTTTTCGTTCGATCGCCTGCTGGGCGAGATAGGCCGAATCGCCGATGCGGTTCTGCATCCAACCGCTTTCGATCGCCGCGATGCTTCCCCCGAGGGCATCGATCTCGGCGATCGTCGCGCGCGCCGCCTCGATTAGTTCGTTCGTGAGCGTCTCGACGTAATAGGAACCGGCGAGCGGATCGACGACATCGGCGACACCGCTTTCGTAGCCGATGATCTGTTGCGTGCGCAGAGCGAGTTTCGCGCTCCGGGCAGTCGGCAGCGCGAGCGCCTCATCTTGCCCGTTGGTATGGAGCGACTGCGTTCCGCCGAGAACGGCGGCGAGCGCCTGCAGCGTTACGCGAACGACGTTGTTCTCCGGCTCTTGTGCCGCCAGGGTGGAACCGGCGGTCTGCGTGTGAAAGCGGAGCATCTGCGATCGCGGGTCGCGGCAGCCGAATTCATCGCGGGTTATGTGCGCCCACAGGTAGCGCGCGGCGCGAAACTTCGCGATCTCCTCGAAGAAATCGTTGTGCGCGTTCCAGAAGAAGGAGAGGCGCGGCGCGATCGTATCGAGATCGATGCCGGCATCGCGCGCGGCTTGAAGATAGGCCTTCGCGTTCGCGAGCGTAAAAGCGATCTCTTCGACCGCGGTCGACCCCGCTTCGCGAATGTGGTAACCGCTAATCGAGATCGTGTTCCACTGCGGAACCTCGCGCGCACAATAGGCCATGACGTCGGTGACCAAGCGCATCGAAGCCTTCGGCGGATAGATATAGGTGCCGCGGGCGGCGTATTCTTTGAGGACGTCGTTTTGGATCGTTCCGCCGAGCCGGTCGAAGGGAATTCCGCGCCGTCGCGCGACCGCGAGGAGCATTGCGAGAAGAATCGAGGCCGGCGCGTTGATCGTCATCGAGATCGTGACCTCTGCAAGCGGAATATCGTGCAGCAGGGTCTCCATGTCGTCGATCGAGTCGATGGCGACGCCGACCTTGCCGACCTCCCCTCGCGCGACGCTTGCGTCGGAATCGTAGCCGAGTTGCGTCGGTAGATCGAAGGCGACGGAGAGCCCCGTCTGCCCGCGCGCGAGAAGGTAGCGGTAGCGCTCGTTCGATTCGGCGGCAGTGGCGAATCCGGCATACTGACGCATCGTCCAGAGGCGCCCGCGATATTGATCGGCGCGGATCGCGCGACCGAACGGGAACGCCCCCGGCGCTCCGAGATCGTGCGCCGATCCCTCCGGAGCGTCGTAGAACGGCTGTAGCGGAATGCCGCTAGCGTTGATCGAGCGTGCCACGTTGTTCCGTGCTCATTCTAGCGTCAGAATCGGCCGGTCGGCTTCGATCGTTCCGCCGGCCTCGACGTGAAGTTTGCCGACGCGTCCGGCGCGATGGGCGCGTATTTCGTTCATCATCTTCATCGCTTCGATTACGGCAACGACATCGCCCTCGGCGACCTCGTCGCCGGGCGCGACGCGCAATTCGATCACCACGCCGTGCATCGGCGAGAGAATATCTGCCCCGTCGTGCGTGGGGTTGCGGCGCGGTTGGCTTCGTGCGACCGGCGGGCGGCGGCTCTGCGTGCGTGTCGGTGCAACGGCGTCGACGACGCGCACGCGAAAGAGCTTGCCGTTTACCTCGACGCGCACCACGTCGGGCTCATTCGCTGCGGCTGCAGGCTGCGATGCGTCGACGAACGGCGTGGCGTCCTGAGCCCAACGCTCGGTAAACGGTTCGAGGCTCGCCGTGCCGTAACTCGCGTCGGCGACCATCGGTGCGTCGCAGAGCGCGTGCAGAAGCGGTAACGTCGTCGGTAAGCCGCCGACGACGTATTCGCCGGTCGCCCGTTTCATACGCGCGAGCGCTTGTTCGCGCGTCGGGGCCCAAACGATGAGTTTGGCGACCATCGAATCGTAATCGGGCGAGATCGTCATGCCGACGCGGGCGGCGGAATCGATGCGAATGCCCAACCCGCCTGGTTCGCGATAGCGATCGATCGTGCCGGGAGCGGGGCGAAAATTTTGCGCCGGGTCTTCGGCGTTGACGCGCCCTTCGATCGCCGCACCGCGAAAATGAATCTGCTCTTGGGTGTAGCCGAGCGGCTCGCCGGCGGCGACGCGGATCATTTCGCGAACGAGATCGATGCCGGCGATCTCTTCGGTCACGGTATGCTCGACCTGAATGCGCGTGTTCATTTCGAGAAAATAGAAATCGTCACCGACGACGAGACATTCGATCGTACCGACGGAATCGTAGCCGATCGCGCGGGCCGCGCGCATGCCCGCAGCACGCATCGCTTCCCGAGCGCGATTGGAGATCTGTGCGGGCGCCTCTTCCCAGAGCTTCTGGTGTCGGCGTTGGAGCGAGCAATCGCGGTCGCCGACGTGCAGCACCGTACCGTGCTTATCGGCGAGAATCTGCAATTCAACGTGTTTCGGGTTGTCGAGATAGCGCTCGGCGTAAACGACGGGATTCTTGAAGTACGCCTCCGCTTCGCGCACCGCCGTCGTAAACGCGCTCTCGATATCGTCGACGCTGCGAACGATTTTCAAACCCTTGCCGCCGCCGCCGCCCGAGGCCTTCAGCGCTAGCGGGAGGCCGAAACGTTCGACGGCTTCGCGGACCGCGGCGAGGTCGGCGAGCGGTTCGGTGCCGCCGGGAACGAAAGGAACCTTCGCTTTTGCCATCGCCGCGCGGGCGCGCAATTTGTCGCCCATCGCGTCGATTGCATCGGGATGCGGGCCGATCCAGGTAAGCCCGGCGGCGATAACGCGCCGAGCGAAGCCCGCATTTTCGGCAAAAAAACCGTAGCCGGGATGAATCGCATCGGCGCCGCTGCGGGCCGCTATATCGAGAAGCGCATCGGCGTTGAGATAACTCTGCGCCGGGGCCGCGCCGCCGAGAAAATATGCCTCGTCGGCGATGCCGACGTGGAGCGCATCGCGGTCGGGTTCGGAATAGACGGCAACGCCGGCGATACCCATCTCCCGCAACGTACGCAGGACGCGAATCGCGATCTCGCCGCGATTGGCGACGAGAACTTTAGAGAACACCGGCGGTACGCATGCGGGCGCGGATATCGTCGAGCGTCATCTCCGGATCGCGAGCGGCAACGCGCCAAGGCGGAACCGCCCGCTCGGAACGTTCGTTTGCCTTCGGCCGCTCGGCGAGTACGGCGAAGATCGCCGCCGCCTCTTCCTCGGTTGGAGCGGGAGCGATCACGCCGGTTTTTCCGGCGGAGGATACATCCCCATTGCATGAAAGCCGGCGTCGACGAAATGAATGTCGCCGGTAATTGCCGATGCGAGCGGCGATGCGAGATAGACCGCCGTGTTCCCGACGTCTTCGATCGTGACGTTTCGGCGGAGCGGTGCCGTTGCCGCGACGACATCGAGCATCTTCGTGAAGCCGCCGACCTGCCGCGCGCTCGCCGTTTTAATCGGTCCGGCAGAGATGCCGTTCACGCGAATGCTGCGGTCGCCGAGATCGAAGGCAAGATAACGGATCGAGGCCTCTAACGCTGCCTTTGCGATGCCCATAAGGTTGTAATTCGGGACGATCTGCGTTGCGCCGAGGTAGGTCATCGCCATAATCGACGCGCCGTCGTTGAGACGTTCGCGCAGCGCCTGAACTAAGGCGATCAGCGAGTAGGCCGAGACATCGAGCGAGAGCGCAAAGCCGTCGCGAGTAGTATCGTAGACTTTCCCAACGAGGTCTTCTTTATTTGCGTAAGCGATCGAATGCACGAGAATATCGAGCGAGCCGAAATCGCGCGCGAGCGCCTCGCTCATCGCGACGATCGATGCGTGGTCGCCGACGTCGCAGGGAAGCACCGGGCCGCCCCCGAGCTCGGCGGCGAGTTTTGCTACCTCGTCGCGGACGCGTTCGCCCTGGTACGAAAATGCGAGTTGCGCCCCGTGCTCGTGCATCTTGCGCGCGATGCCGGTAGCGATCGACCAACGATTCGCGACGCCCGTAATGAGGGCGCGCTTGCCTTCAAGAAGTTTCACGAGTCGATAGATAGCAGGGAGCCGCGGCTTCTCCCTGCCGCGGCGGCGGTGCCGAGGCTAGAGCGACGTTTGCAGCAGCGTGAAGCCGCGCTCCTGAATCGCATGGACCGCCCAGACGCCTGCGGGCACCACGGTCGCACGCGGCACCAACCCCTGGGTTAAACGAGCGTAGGTCGTCCCCTGGGATTCGTGGAGCAGGCCCGAGAGTGTCGTCGAAAATCCGTAGAGCGCGTTGTTGCAGACATAGAGTTGCAGGCGCGTCTGTGCCATGAGTGCGTCGATGGAGAAAAGATCGTCGGGGCGCGCGCCGACGGCGGGATGGAGCGCGGGGTTCCCCGAGCCGGGCTTCAATGTAGCCGGGAGAGCGCTGCGAATCCATGCGGGGAGCCGCGCCGCCGCGGGAATAAGGACGTCGTTCCAAGTTGCATCGTCGAAAGCGAGCGCGATGCCGACGTGGTAGAGTACGGCGACCGGAAAGATCGTGCTAAAAGACGTTCCGAGCAATTGGTATGCGTCCATCGTGTTCGCGACCGCGTCGAAAACATCGCCGTCGTCGATGAGTTTCGACGCGAAGAGATGTCGGTGGGTCGCCGGCGCTCCGAGTGTCGTCTCGAAGGTCGAGAGATCGAACTGTGGCGGCGATTGCCCTCCCGGTGAGGGGAGGTGCGGAGCGGCCGCAGCGGCTGCGGCTCCGAGCGGGCGTTCGAAGAGCGGGGCGAGCGCCGCCAACGACGTGCTGACGGCGATAAAGCCTTTACGCGTACTCATTTCGCGCCCGGTTCGCTATGGCTGCCGCGTCGCCTCTTGAGAATGGCGCACGCCCTCGCATGACGAACAGCGGCCGCATGTATTTGTTGCTCTCGCGTTATACAAAGCCGCTCGCCGAAGTCGATCGGCACGTCATCGCGCATCGCGCGTTTCTCGACCGCTATTACGCCTCGGGCGATCTCATCGTCTCCGGACCGATGGAGCCGCGCGAAGGTGGGGTGATTATCGCCAACACGATGCCGCGCGAGCGACTCGATGCAATGCTCGCCGAAGATCCGTTCGTGCGCGAGCGGGTTAGCGAATATCAGGTCATCGAATTTCACGCCGCCCGTCGGCACGCCGCGCTCGCGGAGCTCGTTTCGTTACAGTAAGGGCGCGGTCGCAACCGCCGCGCGAAAAGTTTATGGCTCGGAATGAGGATCCACGATCGTAGGCGACTCCATCGCCTCAAGAACCTCCTGGGGATCGACGCGCTCGCGGAGTTCGCGCACCTCGGGATCGTTGTGGGTCGGAATCGATGGGATGTCGCGCCGCATCTTGTCGAGCATGTCGATGATTTTGGCGACCTTGCGTTCGGTAAGCAGATTGATTTGCAAATCGAGTCGGTTGCGCAAGATCGCGATTTGCGAAAGGCGGTGCTCGGTGGTTAGGATAAGGACCGTCATGAGCAGCGCCGTGAGGCTCACGATTCCCTGAAGCCCGTAGAAGGGTGGCGGATCGAGCGTTCCGTGATGAACGAAATAGAAAAACGAGTTTGTCGTCACCCAGAGAGTGACGAAGGCGAAAATGATATAGACCATGCGCGGTTGAGCGATGCGCTGGGTAACGCGTTCGATCCAGCGTTGGTGACCCGAGACATCGTCTTCCGCGCGTCGTTCGAGTTCGGCGATCGACTCAATGGCTTCGTCGACTGGCCGGTGCGTTTGTTTTATCAAGAGAGCTCGATGATACCCCGCTTCCCCGGAGTTGAAACACCTCGTGTGTTTTTCTCGTTCTTTCGAGCATTAAAGGCTACAGCGGAATATTCCCGTGCTTGCGTTTCGGGCGTTCGACGCGCTTGTTATCGAGCATCGTAAGGGCAGCGGCGACCGCGCGCCGCGTCGAGCGCGCCTCGATAACGTCGTCGATATAGCCGCGTTGCGCGGCGATATACGGGTTGGCGAAACGATCGGTATACTCGTCGATAAGCTCGGCCATTTTTGCAGCCGGGTCGTTCGCCGCGGCGATCTCGCGACGGAAGATCGTTTTCACCGCTCCCTCGGCACCCATCACGGCGATCTCGGCGGTCGGCCACGCGAGATTGATATCGGCGCGGATATGCTTGCTCGCCATAACGTCGTAAGCGCCGCCGTAGGCTTTGCGCGTGATGACGGTGATTTTCGGCACCGTTGCCTCGGCGTAGGCGTAGAGCAGTTTAGCGCCATGCAGGATGATGCCGCCGTACTCTTGTTCGGTACCGGGAAGAAACCCAGGCACGTCTTCGAAGGTGAGGATCGGGATGTTGAAGGCGTCGCAAGTGCGTACGAAGCGCGCCGCCTTAATCGATGACTGAATATCGAGAACCCCTGCGAGAACGTTCGGCTGATTGGCGACGATGCCGATGCTGCGCCCGTCGATACGACCGAAGCCGACGATGATATTGCGCGCGAATTCGGGTTGAATCTCGAAGAAGATGCCTTCGTCGAGAACGGCGCGGAGAACGTCGTGCATATCGTAGGGTTTGTTGGGAGAATCGGGGATGAGGGCGTCGAGCTCGGGGGCTTCGCGCTCCGCATCGTCTGGGGTGTCGAAGCGCGGTGGATCTTCGAGATTGTTCTGCGGGAGATACGAGAGCAGCTCGTGGGTCTGCGCGACGAGATCGTCCTCGTCGACGGCGACGAGATGAGCGACGCCGCTCTTTCGCGCGTGCGCGAGCGCCCCGCCGAGTTCTTCGAATGTGACTTCTTCGCCGGTAACCGTTTTAATAATCTCGGGTCCGGTAATGAACATCTGCGAGATGCCCTGCGTCATGATCGTGAAATCGGTGATCGCCGGCGAATAGACTGCGCCGCCGGCGCACGGACCGGCGATGAGGCTGAGTTGCGGAATCACGCCGCTTGCCTGAACGTTGCGCCAAAAAATCTCCGCGTAGCCGCCGAGCGAAACGACGCCCTCTTGAATGCGAGCGCCGCCTGAATCGTTGATGCCGATCATCGGCGCGCCGGTACGCACTGCGAGATCCATCACCTTGCAAATTTTTTCGGCGAAGGCTTCGCCGAGCGATCCACCGAGCACGCTGAAATCTTGCGAGAAAAGAAAGACCGGGCGCCCGGCAATCGTTGCATGGCCGGTGATAACGCCGTCGCCGAGAAATTCGCGTTCGTCGAGTCCGAACGCCGTCGTCCTGTGCGTGACGAAGGCGTCGAGCTCGTGAAAACTCTGCGGGTCGACGAGCGCCTCGACGCGTTCGCGCGCACTGCGTTTTCCCCGCGCGTGCTGCCGTTCGATGCCCTCGGGTCCGGTCGGCTCGAGCGCGAGCGCCCGTCGGCGCGCGAGTTCGGCATATTTGTCCTGCGTCGTCTTCATCGCCGATGGGCTTTGCGCGCCCGGCGGGTGCCCCCTCTGCGCGGGGACGAATAGCCCCACCTATGGATCGAGAGCGCACGTACGCCTGGGGCGACCCCGGGGAACTTCTTGCGGCGATGGGGCGCGAGGAGCAGCACCTCGGCTGGATGCAGGGAATGATCGAGGGCCGGCTCCCGGCGCCGGCCTTCGGCGCGACGCTCGAACTTCGGCCGGTTGAGGCAAGCCTCGAATCGATGAGCTTCGCGATGCCCCTTCGCGAGTGGATGCTCAACCCGGCGGGGGTGATTCACGGCGGCGTTTTGGCGACGCTGCTGGATTCGGCGATGACGCTCGCGGTCATCGCCCATCTGGATCGTTCCAAGATCGCCACCACCACGACCCTTACCACGCACTTCGTCCGTCCGCTGCTCGCCGATGGCAGCGAGGTTCGCGCGCTCGCCCAGGTCCTGCACTGCGGACGCACCCACGCGACGGCGCGCGCGGAGATCACCGATACCAAGGGGCGCCTCATCGCGCATGGCGATGCGGCATTTGCGGTCATCCCCGCGCCCTTCGCTTCGCCATAGCGCCTCGTTCCCTGCGACTATTCTCGGAATACTCTTCGGAAATTCCCGCGATTCTCTTCGCTCCCCAATACGATAGCGAAATAGAAATATGTAGCGCGTTGACGATTGGGAGATAGCTATGAAAATTCGTAACTCACGAAGCATTCTGTCGGCGGTCTTGGGCGGGGCGCTCTTCCTCGGCGGCGTCGCTTACGGCGCGCAGCTTCAGCAGTCGACCCAGAAAGATCTCATGACGGCCATGCACGGTGAGGCGTTTGCGTATGCCAAGTACATGGCGTTCGCCGACGAAGCGCGCACGCATGGGGAGCCGAAAATTGCGGCCCTCTTCGAACGCACGGCGAACGTCGAAATAAAGTCTCATTTTGCGACGCACGCGCATCAGTATGGCCTCGTGCGGAGCACCGCCGCGAATCTCCAGAACGCGATCGATGGCGAAAATTACGAGACGACGAAGATGTATCCGGAGATGGCGGCTCGCGCCCGCGCCGCCGGGGATCTCGGCGTTGCCGCGATTTTCACCGCGGTCGGCAAAGACGAAGCGACACACCGGAATCAGTTTCAGGCAGCGCTTGCAACGCTTCGTAAGGGCGGCAAGGGAAGGTAGCTTTCCTGCTCGCTCGGCGTATCGGGCGTGTACGTACGTGGCCGCCACGCTTTGGATCCACCGCAGAGCGAAACAGGAACGCGCGGGTGAGTTCGGCGATCGCCGAACTCACCCGCGGCTATGTTGCAATCCGGGCGCGTCTTCGATTCTAGGGGGAGTCGTTATGCGATGCCGGCGGGTTCGCGCGATCGCTGGTGCGCGAAGAGACGGTCGACGATAATGTAGAGGGCGTCGCAGGTCTCAAGGAAGGCCGAAATTTGCGGCGTCACGCGGCGCCACGACTCGACGAAGGCGAACGGCTGCCGGACTAACACCTCGCGCTGCCAACTCGGAAGTACGGATAAAATCGTCCGGTGCAGATCGTCGCTCTCGCCGAGATGGGCGCGCCACATCGGCGTTAGGCGAAGGCTCGCGCTAATACGCTCCTCTTCGTCGCGCAGGCGCGCAAAAGTCTCGAAAAAATCGTTGACGAGCGTGAGGCAGTCGTCGACGTGAATATCTTGCGAGCGTCGCGGGATCGTCGCAACGAGATGTCGCAGGTGCGCGACGCAGGCGCGCGCGGCGGAGGTGAGTTCGTCGATATCGCCCATCGCATTTACGCCGCGACGCACTTTGCTGCGCCCAGCGTCGTGCGGAGTGCGTCGACGACGTCGGTATCAAAGAGTCGCCCCCGATGCTCCTCGATATAGGCGAGAACCTCGGAAGCTTCGTACGTCGGTGCGTAAGAGCGAGGTGAGGTCATCGCGTGGAACACGTCGGCGACGGCGACAACGCGGGATTCAAAGGGAATCTCGCTCCCGACGAGTCCGTCGGGATAACCCGAACCGTCGATGCGTTCGTGATGCGAACGCACGGCGGCGGCGTACCGCGACAGGAGGGCATCGCGAGCGACGATCTCCTGGCTCTCGCGAACGTGATTCTCGACGATGCCGCGCTTCTGGGGGGGTAGCACGGCACCGTCGAGAATGGTTTTTGGCAGACGAATCTTGCCGACGTCGTGAATGCGGCCGACGTTCGCACAATCACGCGCGACCTCGCTGTTGCAACCCATCGCCAAAGCGATGCGCATTGCCAGCGATCCGACCGAAGTGGAATGGTTGGCGAGAGCTGGATTCACGGCGGCGATCGCGGCGATCATCCCGTCGATGTACGTGCTCTCGGAGGAGGCGCGGCGCGCTTCGATCTCTTGGAGTTGTGAATCGACGACGCTACGCAATTGGTCGAGCCGTCGGGTGACGAGCGAACGGCCGTGCGGAGCGACGCTGCGAAGATAATCGGAGATCGCGGCGTCGAGAAGATGGGCGATGTCGGGGCGCGAGGCAGCGTGCGATTCGCGCGCCACCCACGAGAGAATGCTCGAATCGTTCCCATCGCGCGCCATTCCCTTCACGCGCTCTCCCAAATCGTGGAATGCAACGTTAAGATCGGGATAACGCTCCCGAAGAACGGGCGGGCGATGGGCGATCACGTTCGTGAGCCTACTGTTTAGAGGACGATGGGCGGATAGATCGCAGTGACGATGATGGCGATAACGATTGCGGTGGTCATGAAGTTCTCCTCGGCATGGAACGAGTGAAAGATCAAGTTCATGCTACGGGCGGAGAGCGGCGGCGTATATAGTCCAAATTGAGTAGAGCGTTGCGAGCCACCGTATCGGCTAGAGATATCCTCGCTGCTTGGCGATCGCAATCGCCTCGATGCGATTGGTCGCCTCAAGCTTGCGGAAGATCGAGCGCAGGTGGGCGCGAATGGTGGCGACGCTTCGTGCCGAAGATTCGGCGATGCGCTTCGGCGTTAGCCCGCGGTCGAGCGCTATCACGATCTCCAACTCGGCCTGAGTGAGGACATATAAGCGCTCTATGGTCGCCCCGTTGGGTTTCAGAGAATCGAGTGCGGTGCGCAATAGCCGAGCGAAACCATGTCGACCCGCCGCATCGAGGCCCGCAATTGCGGCGCGCCGCTCGCTCTCCGCATTGCCGGGATGCGCGAGGGCGATCGTCCGGACCGCCTCGCAGAGCGCGCGGTCCCACGCTCTGTTAACCCTCTGCGGCAGATGACGGAGGGCGAGGCTCGGGCGCCCGGAAAAGATCTCGGCGATCGCGAGGTGCGTTCGCGCGACGATATCGAAGTTCCGATCGATCGCCGTTGCGCGCGGCGGGGCGCTCTTCGCCAGATCGATCTCGGAGATCGCTTCATCGCGATTGCCTGAAAATGCGCGAAACATCGCCGTCGTCGCCACGAGCGCACGCGCCTCAGATGCGTTGTGAATCTCGCCAATGCAAGAAGCCAATCGTCTCGTCGCCTCGGCAAAATTACGATCCCACCCCAGGCGCGTCGCCGTCGCGAAGGCGTAAAAAAAGTCACTGCGATAAATTTTCCCGGCAGAGGCGATCGTCGAGGAGAGCGTTGCCGCCTTTTCGGCGTCGCCGAATTCAACCGCGATCGAAAACCGGAGGCGCCGCGCGTGCTCCGCAATCTGTCGATTTCCGTCGCGTTCGGCGCTCCTCTCCATTTCGGTCGCATATTGCAAAGCGTGGCCGAGGTCGTCGTGAAATGTGACAGAAAGCGAGGATAGAATTCCGTAGAGCCCGGCTACGAGCGCGTCATCCCCCAAGCGTCGCGCGAGTTCGAGCGCTCGCATCGCAATACGCTCGGCGTCGGCCGGCCGGTCGCAGTGGAACGCCACCCAGGCGGCGCGCATCGAGACGCGGGCGACGAGCGCCTCTTCGCCCTCGACGCTCACCTCTTCGAGTGCGGCGCGTACTTCACGCCACGCCTCATCGAGGTTGCCGGTGACCACGAGCGCGAGCGCATGAACGCTGCGAGAATCGGCGCGACTCATCGCGCTTCCCTCCTCGACCGCCGGGGCGATCGTCGCGAGCGCCTCCGGGCGCGCGAGGTTTATATAGAGCAGACTCAAGCGCCGCGAGAGTGCCGAGTGTAACTCGGGGTCACGACAGGCGCGAATCGCGGCGATATAGAGTTGCTCGGAGCGATCGACGTTGCCGTGGAAGGCTTCGAGCGCCGCGCGGACGCCCAAGAGCATCGGCTCGCCGCGTCGTCGTTCCAGCGAGACGGCGTGCAACGCCTGTTCGACGCTCTCCCAACGCCCGGCATCGAGTAATGCGAAGCCTTCTTGCGCCAGCAGCGCATCGATGCGTTCGGGTGCGTAGGTCCGCGCGAGGTCGAGCGCCTCGCCGGCTCGTCCGCATGCGGCGAGTGCCGCGACGACGCGCGAGAGAATCGCACTGCGCTCCTGCGGGATCGCCGAGCGAACGATCGCCTCGGTGGCAAGATCGTGGAGGCTCATGCGCGTCGGCGCATCGTGAATCGGGAATGCGGACTCGCGCAGCCAGCGCAGACCCGCATGCGGCTCGGCGACTCCGCAGCGTTCGAGCAACTCCGCATCGATCCAGCGCGCAAAGGCCGCGACCAAGGCGAGTTCGCGCCATTGCGGCGGCGATTCATGGGCGAACTGCTCGGCAAGATAGGCGAAGGCCATCTCTCGCGTCATCGCTTGTAAGGCGATGAGATCGCCGGCACGCTCGGCGGCGCGTTGTGCGAAGCGCAGGACGATCGGCCAACCATCGGCGAGCGAGAGCGCCGCGCGGAGGGCCCCTTCGTCGAGATGCGGGGCGCGTTCGGCGAGCAACGCGCGCGCCGCAGGCGGCTCCAGCGCGAGGTCGTCGGCGACGACTGCAAGCGATGCGTCGCCGGTCGCAAGCCAATTTCCCCAGGGCAGCGGCAACGCACGCCGCGAGATCAGCAGCCACCGTGCTTCGTGCAGGCGCTCGACGAGCGCTTCGAGGAGCGCCATAGAAAGATGGTCGTCGACGAGAAGATGCAGGTCGTCGAGCGCGAGCAGCGGCTCGAGATCGAGGCGATGGGCGCAGAACCACTCGACGAGCGCGCGCACGCTCTCATCTTCGCGCGCCTCTTTTAAGAGCTTGGCGAGCGCCGCGCGCGAGAGCTCGAACGCATCGGCGAGGAGAAAGGCAAGCGCTCCGCTCTCGGCGGGTGCGTCGCGAACCTCGATCCAGCGAACCGAACGCCCGGTACAGGCGGCTCGCGCTGCGGTGCTCTTCCCCCAGCCCGCCCCGGCTTGGATGCGTGCTACGCGAAAACGCAGCGCGGCGGAAACGGCGATCTCGGCGCGCCCCTTTGCCGCCCCGATCTCGCCGATCCGTTTACCAGATGCCAAGGGCGACCTTCACATCGTCGCTCGCCATCGTTTTCGGATCCCACGGAGGGGAGAACGTAATCTCCACTTTCACGCTCTCGACGCCATCGACGGCTTTCGTGCGATCTTCCACCGACTGTTTGAAGAGCGGGCCGACCGGGCACATCGGCGAGGTCAAGGTCATCGTTACGGTAACGTGCTCGCCCTTTGCGCCTTCGACCGTGACGTCGTAGAGCAATCCTAATTCGACAATACCGAGATTGAGTTCGGGGTCTTTGACCTCCGCGAGTGCTTCGCGAACTTGGTCGACGGTCGGCATGGGGAGTGCTCTTTCTACTTTACAACAAACGCTTCGATAGGCTTTCGGAACCTACGCGCCGTAGGGTGCCGATGTGTCAATGCGCCGTATGGGATTGCTCTCAACCATCACCTTCCTCCTTGCGCTCGCGCCGGGAGTCGCGCTTGCGGGCGCCTCTGCTGCCGTGGGCCTCGCCGTCACCAGCCAGCCGAACTCGACCGGGGGGATGGCCATCCTCAGCAGCGGGCCATCGATTCCCTTGCTGCCGATCGATTTTCAGGGCAGTCTCGCGGTGCCGCTCACCAAGAACGGCGGCTTTGCGTTGACCGCCGAGATGCGCGGCTTCACCGGAGGCGGCTTCGGCGGCGCCTATTTCGGGGGCGGGGTCGGGCTCGGGACGATCGGCACCACCCGGACGATGGGGCCGGTTCTGACGGTCTTTGCCGGCAAGTCGATCGCGCCGTTTACCTCGTTGGAGATTCGCCTCTACCAAGCCACGCGGGATGGGGGCAGCACGATCGGGTTCGTCGGGCTTCGCTTCGGGCTGTAACGAGCGAAACTTTATGCGCGTTCTACGGTTGGAGAGAGTAAGAGGAGACGAGTAAAGATGTCGATGTGGGAACCGTTCACCGAGCGGGCGCGCCGGAGTATCGTTTTGGCTCAGGAAGAAGCGCAACGTCTCGGCAATAATTATATCGGTACGGAGCACATCTTGCTCGGCATCATTTCCGAGGGCGAGAGCCTCGCCGCCAAAGTGCTCGAATCGCTCGGCGTCAATCTAGCAAAAGTGCGCCAGGAAGTCGAAGCGATCGTCGGGCGCGGCGGGCAGTCGATGCAACAAGAGATGGTCTTCACTCCGCGCGCAAAACGCGTGATCGAGCTCGCGTTCGAAGAAGCGCGTCAGCTCAACCACAACTATATCGGAACCGAACATCTGCTGCTCGGGCTCATCCGCGAGGGCGAAGGCGTCGCGGCGCGCGTGCTCGCCAATCTCGGCGTCGACCCGGCGAAGGTGCGCGTGCAGACCACGTCGCTTCTCGGGAGCGAGGCGCAGACGCCGGTTCCGAAAGGAAAGAGTAAGACCCCGACGCTCGACACCTACGGGCGCGACCTCACGCAACTCGCGCGCGACCGTAAGCTCGACCCGGTCATCGGGCGTGCGAACGAAATCGAACGCGTGATTCAAATTCTCTCGCGTCGCACCAAGAACAATCCGGCTCTCATCGGTGAGCCCGGCGTCGGCAAAACGGCGATCGCCGAAGGGCTCGCGCAGCGCGTGATCTCCGGTGAGATTCCCGAGCCGCTCCGCGACAAGCGCGTCATTACGCTCGATCTCGCGGGGCTCGTCGCCGGCACGAAATATCGCGGCGAGTTCGAAGAGCGCATGAAACGCGTCATGGACGAAATCCGCAATGCCGCCGGCGAGATTATCCTCTTCATCGACGAGTTGCACACGCTCGTCGGTGCGGGAGCCGCCGAAGGCGCGATCGATGCGAGCAATATCATCAAGCCGGCGCTCGCGCGCGGAGAATTGCAATGCATCGGCGCGACGACACTCAACGAGTTTCGAAAATACATCGAGAAGGACAGCGCCCTCGAGCGCCGCTTCCAACCCGTGATGGTCGGCGAGCCGAGCCTCGATGAAACCGTCGAGATTCTTAAAGGGCTGCGCGAACGCTACGAACAGCATCACAAAGTGCGCATCACCGACGACGCGCTCGTTGCTGCCGCAAAGCTCTCGGATCGCTACGTCACCGATCGCTTCTTGCCCGATAAAGCCGTCGATCTTATCGACGAAGCCGGCTCGCGCGTACGCCTACAGGCGACGTTACCGCCGCGCGAATTGCGCGAGCTCGATACGCAGATTCGCAAAGTCGTTTCCGACCGCGAGAGTGCGGTAAAGGCGCACGATTTCGACCGCGCGACGGCGCTGCGCGAACAAGAAGAGCGGATGCGTCTCGAACGCGGTAAACTCGAGCACGACTGGAAAGAGGCGCGCGCCGCAAGCGAAGGTAAACTCGAAGTAACCGAGGCCGACATCGCACATATCGTCTCCTCGTGGACGAAGATTCCCGTAAGCCGCCTCGCGCAAGCCGAGACGCAGAAACTTCTGGAGATGAAGGAATCGCTGCATAAGCGCATCGTCGGGCAGGACGAAGCGATTGAAGTCATCACCCGCGCGATCCGTCGCTCGCGCGCCGGCCTGAAGAACCCAAATCGACCGATCGGTTCGTTCATCTTCCTCGGGCCCACCGGCGTCGGCAAGACCGAAGTCGCGCGTAGCCTTGCGGAGTTTCTCTTCGACGACGAAGAATCGATGATCCGCATCGATATGTCGGAGTATATGGAGAAATATTCGGTCTCGCGGCTCGTCGGAGCGCCTCCGGGATACGTGGGATACGAAGAAGGCGGGCAACTCACCGAAGCGGTGCGTCGCCGCCCCTACGCCGTCGTGCTTCTCGACGAGATCGAGAAAGCGCATCCCGACGTCTTCAACCTGCTCCTGCAGATGCTCGACGACGGTCGCTTGACCGATAGCCAAGGGCGGCAGGTCGATTTTAAAAACGCCGTCGTCATTATGACCAGCAATATCGGCGCGACCGGTATGCAAACGACGACCGATATCGGTTTCCGGCCGCAGAAACTCGATGCGGACGAGGGCAACAAGGCCTACGAACGCATGAAAGGCAAAGTGCTCGAAGAGGTCAAGCAGTCGTTCCGTCCCGAGTTCCTCAACCGAATCGACGAGCTCGTCGTTTTCCATCAACTCACGCGCGAACAGATCGAAGAGATCGTCGGTCTGGAACTCGAGAAAGTAATGCGCGAGGTCAAAGCGCAGGATATGCACCTACGCGTGACCGATGCGGCGAAGGGCGTGCTGGCAAAGAAGGGCTGGGATCCGCAATTCGGAGCGCGGCCGTTGCGTCGCGCGATTCAACGGCTCGTCGAGGACGAACTCGCCGAGGAGATGATCCGCGGGAACTTCACCGCCGGCGATACGATTCTCGCCGATATCGATCCGGAGAACGCGGAGAAATTACGCTTCAGCAAAATTCCGTCGGTCGAGCCGCCGACGGCCCCGCCGGCTGAAGCCGCGCACGCATAGTCGGCATCTCCGACCCGTAGGGTGGCTCGAGTCGATGCGAAGTCCGTGCTGCTGGTGCGTCTCCTCGGCGCGCTCGATGAAGGCTGCTATTCCTTCGACGGGCTGCGCGAGCGCATCGGCCAGGATGGAGCGCTCCCGAGCCCGCGGTCGTTGCGCCGTTATCTCTCGGTGCTCGCCGACGCGAATTTTCCGTGGTTTTACGACCGCGCTCGCGGCGTCTATCGCTTCGTCGACGGCTATTCGCTGCGTGCCCTCAAACTCGACCGCGGAGAGATCTTCGGGCTCGTTGCGCTTCGCTCGTTAGCGAAGTCGCTCGGCGGCTCGGTCGGTGCAGCGGTCGATACGCTCGCACGTCGCGTCGTTGCATCGGGTGCGGGGCAGTCGTCCGAAGCGCACGACCTTCCCTTTGGAATGCCGCTGCCCCACGCACAGCTCGACGAGCGCTCGGAGGGCGTCCGGGAGGTGCTCGCAGCCGCCGAGCGCGACAGCCGCGTGGTGACGATCGCGTACGTGGACCGTCACGGGAAAAGCAGTACGCGCGATTTCGAACCCTACGGACTCATCGTCGCCGGCGGGCGTTACTATTGCGTCGGATACGACCGGATGCGACGTGCCCGGCGGACCTTTGCGCTCGATGGAATGGAGTCGGCTCGCCTGACCGCGCGCACCTACCAGCGTCCCGCCGAGTTCGATTTGGACAAACTCATGTCGAGCTCGATTTCGGGGCTGATGACCGGGGAGGCGGCGCACGAAGTCGTCGTCCGCTTCGATTCGCGGATCGCTAAGGCCGCGGTGGCGACAACCTCCCGGCTCGACCGCGATGTCTCTAGGAACGACGATGGCAGCGTCGACCTTCGGCTTCGCGTCGCCGACCTCGACGAGTTGCTGCGTTGGGTACTGGGCTGGGGAAGCGAGGCGCGGCTCGTCGGCCCCCCAAGCGCGTTGGCAGGGATGCGCCGCTTGCTTTCCGAGATCGGCCGACACTACGAAGATGCCCCGAATATGAGGTGATTGAGGCACCGCGCCGAAGGCTACGCGTCGATGAAACGCACCATTACGTTCGCCGCTCTCGTCGGGCTCGCGCTCTCGCTGCTCGCGCCGAAGCCGGCATATAGTTTTTTTGGCGGTCTGCCGATCGACGGCATTCGTTGCGATGCAACCGAAGGCGTCGTCCTCCACATCCACAGCCACCTCCAACTCGTCGATCGCGGCCGCAACGTCGTTCTTCCGGCATATATCGGCATCCCGTCGGTGCAGCCGGCGTGCCTCTACTGGTTGCACACGCACGACGCAAGCGGCATCATCCATATCGAATCGCCGATGAAGCGTTCGTTCACGCTCGGTGAATTTTTCGATGTGTGGGGGAAAAACCTCAATTGGAGTTCGGCGGGGCCTTTGCACGCGCCGCGCGGCACACGCCTACGCATCATCGTCAACGGCCGGGTCTGGCACGGTCGCTCGCCGCGCGAAATTCTGTTACGCAACCATGAAGATATCACGATCGAAGCCGGGCCGCCGTTCGTTCCCCAACAACCGTTTCATTGGTCGGGGATGTAGCCGATAGCGATGCCTGCAACCACCACAACCGTCGAACTCGACGGTCGTCATCTCTCGCTTGAAAGCATCGCCGCCGTCGCCGAAGGCGGTGCGCGGTTACGCGTCACCGATGAAGCGATGGGGCGCGTCGCGCGGGCGCGGCAGTTTGTCGAAGAACGCTTCGCCGACGGCGATGCGATCTACGGCGTTACGACGGGGTTCGGTCGGCTCGCGAACGTGCAGATCGATCCCGCCGACGCCGCACTGTTGCAACTCAATCTCGTCCGTAGCCACGCCGCCGGAACCGGCGCGCCGCTCGACGAGCGCTACGTTCGCGCCGCCGGCGTGCTGCGCGTGAATTCGCTTGCCGCGGGGCATTCGGGCATCGCTCCGGCGACGCTCTCGCTCTTAGTCGAAACCCTCAATCGCGCGGTGACGCCGGTCGTTCCGATGCAGGGTTCGGTCGGAGCGAGCGGCGATCTCGCTCCGCTCGCGCACATGTCGCTCTTGCTCATCGGCGAAGGCGAAGCGCTCTACGGCGGTAAGCGCATGCCTGCGGCGGAGGCGCTCGCGCAGGCGGGGCTGACGCCGGTCGTCCTCGGCGCGAAGGAAGGGCTCGCGCTCATCAACGGCACCCAGGTGATGACGGGCATCGCCGCGCTCTCGCTCCTACAAGCGCAACGCCTCGCCGATAGCGCCGACCTCATCGCCGCGCTCTCGCTGGAGGCGTATCTCGGTACCGATGCCGTCTTCGATCGACGTATCAACGCGTTGCGGCCGCACCGCGGGCAGCGCATCGTCGCCGCTCGGCTTCGTCGTTTTCTGGAAGGCTCGGAGATCATGCAGTCGCATCGCGCATGCGGCCGCGTTCAGGATCCCTATTCGTTCCGCTGCATCCCCGTCGTCCACGGCGCGGTGCGCGACTCGATCGAACACGCACGCACGGTTGCCGAGATCGAAGCCAACTCGGTCACCGATAATCCGCTGGTCTTTCCGGAGGATCGTGCGTTTTTAAGCGGAGGAAATTTTCACGGCGAACCGATCGCTTTGGCAATCGATTTTCTCAAAATGGCGATCTGCGAGATCGCCTCGATCTCGGAACGCCGTCTGTACTTACTGCTCAATGCCGCCGATCGCGATCTCCCACTCTTTCTCGCGCGGAAGAGCGGCCTTGAATCGGGACTCATGATCGTGCAGTACGCAGCGGCGGCGCTGGTCAACGATAACAAAGCGCTCGCCTGGCCGAGTAGCGTCGATTCGATTCCGACCTCGGCCGGGCAAGAAGACCACGTCAGTATGGGGATGACCTCGGCGAACAACCTGGTTCGCGTGCTCGATAATGTCGAAGGCGCGCTCGCCTGCGAACTGCTCGCCGCACTCGCTGCGACCGATTTTCGCCGCCCGCTGCGCAGCGCGCGCGCGACCGACGAACTCTACGCGCTTGCGCGCCACGAGATTCCACCGTTAGCCGGAGATCGTTCGCCGGCGCCCGATATTGCCGCCGCGCGCGCGCTGGTTCGCTCCGGTGCGATCGCGCGGATTTTTGCTCGAGAAGCCATTGACTAGCGAGAGGAAAGCGCGATGAGTATGACGTTGTCGGGTCCGCGGCCGGTGCGCGCCGCGCGTGGTACGGAGTTGACCTGCTTGGGGTGGCCGCAGGAAGCCGCGCTGCGCATGCTGATGAACAACTTAGATCCCGAGGTCGCCGAACGCCCCGACGACCTCGTCGTCTATGGCGGTAGCGGTCGGGCGGCACGCTCGTGGGAGGCCTTCGATGCCTTGGTCCGCACGCTGCGCCGACTTAAAAACGATGAAACGATGATCGTCCAGAGCGGGAAGCCGGTCGCGGTTTGGAAGACGCACGAACGCGCGCCGCGCGTGTTGATCGCCAATAGCAATCTCGTTCCGAAGTGGGCCGACTGGGAGACCTTTCGTTCGCTCGAAGCGCAGGGCTTGACGATGTACGGCCAGATGACCGCAGGGTCGTGGATATACATCGGCACGCAAGGTATCGTGCAAGGGACCTACGAGACTTTCGCGGAGCTCGCGCGGCAACATTACGGCGGCACGCTGCGCGGCCGTATCGCACTCACTGCCGGGATCGGCGGAATGGGCGGCGCTCAGCCGCTGGCGATCACGATGTGCGAGGGCATTGCGTTGGTCGTCGACGTCGACCGCGCGCGGCTCGAACGTCGGCGCGATCTGCGATATTTAGATATCGTCGTCGATTCGCGCGAAGAGGCGCTCGCGCGCGTCGAGCGCGCTCGACGCGAAGGCGAGGCGATCTCGGTGGGCTACCAAGGAAATGCAGCCGATGAATTCGCGGCGCTCTTCGACGCGGGCCTTCGCCCCGACGCGGTTACCGACCAGACCTCCGCGCACGATATGCTCAACGGCTACGTTCCCTCGGGCTTCACGCTCGCCGAAGCCGAGGCGCTCCGTTCGAGCGATCCTGCGGAGTACGAACGACGCAGTTATGAAACCGCCGGTCGCCATGTCGAAGCGATGCTGCGATTTCTCGACGCCGGTTCGATTGTCTTCGATTACGGAAACAATCTGCGAGAGGCGGCAAAGAAAGCCGGCGTCGCGCGAGCATTCGATTTTCCGGGCTTCGTTCCGGCCTTTATTCGCCCGCTCTTCTGCCGAGGGAGCGGCCCGTTCCGCTTTGCCGCGCTCTCGGGGGATCCGGCCGATATCGCACGTTGCGATCGCGAGTTACTCGCCCTTTTTCCGAAAGACGCACATCTGCATCGTTGGCTAACGATGGCGCGCGAACGGATCTCCTTTCAAGGGTTACCGGCACGCATCTGTTGGCTCGGTTACGGCGACCGAGCGAAGGCCGGGCTAGCGTTTAACGATCTCGTACGTCGCGGCGAACTCTCCGCACCGATCGTTATCGGTCGCGATCATCTCGATACCGGTAGCGTCGCTTCGCCGTATCGGGAGACCGAAGGTATGCGCGACGGGAGCGATGCGATTGCCGACTGGCCGATTCTGAACGCGCTGCTTAATACCGCAGCCGGTGCGCATTGGGTGAGTTTCCATCATGGAGGCGGCGTCGGCATCGGATACAGCCTCCATGCAGGCATGGTCGTCGTCGCCGATGGTTCGCGCGACGCCGAGGAGCGCCTCGGTGCCGTACTCGCGACCGATTGCGGAATGGGCGTGGTGCGCCATGCCGATGCCGGGTACGAGATCGCGATCGAGACCGCCGACGAGAAGGGCATCGATTGGCGTCTCTAGCAGCGGCACCGCCGCTGCTGGTGCGAGCGCGCGCCTTAGTAACCTGCGATACCGATGCACCGCAGCAGGGGATAACCTTCGACGATCTTGGGTTCGTCGAACGCGGCGCGATCTTCGTTCGCGACGGACGCATCTCGGCACTCGGCGAGCGCGCGTCGGTCGAGCGGGTCGCGGCGGGAATCGACTGCGAGATCCTCGACCTTCCCGATACGGCGCTCGTCCCTGGTTTTGTCGACGCGCACACGCATCCGCTGTTCGCGGGTAACAGAGAGCCCGATTTTCGAGCGCGTCTGCGGCACGAGCCCGCTCCGCTCGGGATGCTCTATACCGTCGAACGTACGCGCGAAGCGTTGCTCGCGCCGGAGCGTTTTTGGAGCGTGCATGTTGCCCCGCGCCTGCGATCGATGCTCGAACATGGAACGACGACCGTCGAGGTGAAGACCGGATACGCGCTCCATCGCCCCGGTGAACTCGAATTGCTCGATTTGCTCGCCGATGCTCGCTCCGATGACACGCTGCCGCGAATCGTTGCGACCTTTCTCGGCGCTCATGCGCTGCCGCCGGAATTCCCCGACGCCGACGGATACGTCGACTACCTCATCGATCAGTGCTTACCGTTTGCGCGCGTGCACGGCGCGCGTTATGCCGACGCATTTTGCGAACCCGGGTTTTTCTCGGCGGCGCAGACGGAGCGCTATCTCGAAGCCGCTCGCCGTCTCGGGCTGCGCCTGCGCGTGCATTGCGACGAAATGCAGCATGGCGGCGCTGCGACGATGGCGCTCGCGCTCGGCGTCGATGCAATCGACCACGGAAATTACATCACCGACGGCGACATCGAATGCTTGACCTCGGGGCAGAGCGTTCTCGTCGCGTGCCCGGCGACGATCGATTACCTCGGGCTCGCGCGGCACGCTCCGGTTCGCAGGGTACTCGAAGGCGGCGGTCGCGTCGCCTTCGCAAGCGACTTCAATCCCGGAACTTCGCCCTGTCTCAATCTCGCACACGTCGCCTATCTCGGACGAAAGATCTTTGGATTGAGCGCCGCTGAAGCGCTCGATGCGGTAACGCGCCAGGCCGCTCGCAGCCTCCATATCGAGCGCGGCGCCCTGCGCCTCGGCGCCGATGCGGATTTCGTGGCTTTGGGGATCGAAGAACTAGATGAATTCGGATGGTTGCACGGCGGCAATATCGCCGTTGCGGTGGTTCGTTCGGGCCGGGTGCTGAAATGAGCGAACTCTTTATCGCCGCGCGCGCGCTCGTCGCCGGAGAGGAGCGTCGCGAGGTTGCATTCCTCGTCGAAAAGGGCCGCTTTTCGAAGATCGGCGATGCGAAGAGCCTGGCGATCGAGGCCGCGCGGCGCGGCACGAAGACGCGACGTTTTCCGGAGGACCGTTTGCTGGTGCCCGGCTTTATCAACGGGCACAGCCATGCTTACCAGGTATTGTTGCGCGGCTGGGCCGATGACTGGAGCTTCGATCGATGGCGCAGCGATGCGCTCTATCGCGTCGTGCCGCAGCTGACTCCGGAGGATATTTACTGGGTCTTCGTCTTTGCGTTCAGCGAGATGCTCGCCGCGGGAATTACCACCGTCGCCGAATTCTTCTATCTGAACGGCGCGGGGAACGCCCATGCCGAAGCCGCGATCCGAGCCGCCCGTGAGACCGGTATCCGCCTCGTGTTCGCGCGGACGTGGATGGATGCCGCTTACGCTCCGGATGCCTATCGCGAGACGATTGAAGAAGCGCAATCGCGCAGCGAGGAACTTCTCGCAGCGCACGCCGATATCAATTTTTGCGTCGCACCGCATTCGTTGCATGCCGCATCGCCGGCGATGATCGAGGCCGCGGCAGCGTTTGCAGCCGAGCACGATTGCATGCTGCACGTCCACGTAGCCGAAGCCGCTTACGAAGGTGCGGCGACGCTCTCCGAGCACGGAGCGACGCCGATTCGACTGCTCGATCGCCTCGGTGCGCTCAACGAACGGTGCGTCGCGATTCACGCCATTTACATCGACGAAGAGGAGCAGGCGTTGCTCGCCGCGCGCGGGGCGCGCGTCATTCACAACCCGATGACCAACCAATATCTCGGCGACGGAATCTGCGATATATCGGGCCTGCGTGCGCTCGGGGTCGCAATCGGGCTTGGAACCGATGCCGATGTGAAACCCTCGGCGATCGACGAGATGCGCGCGGCCTCCCTGTTGCAGAAGATCGCTCGTACCGACGGAGCGGCATTCGGCGCGCGTTCGGCGTTCGACTTGGCAACGGCGAGCGGCGCGCGCGCGCTGCGCCTCGACGCGGGGCGCTTCGAGGAGGGGGCATTCGCCGATTTCGTCGTGCTCGACGCTCGGGCGATCGACCCGTGGGCACCGGCCGTGAACGCGCTGGTCTACCGGGGCGAGGATGCGTGGGTTCAGGGAAGCTTCGTCGGCGGAAAACGCGTTGCCGGACGCGAGCCGAGCCCGGCGGCGATTGCGGCGCGCGAGCGCTTACGTGGAATCGCCGAACGCCTCATTCCGTAGGAGCCGCATGAAGGTACCGAAGCGCGCGTTATTCTCCGGAGTCGACGGCATCTCGGTGTAGACGACGATTACCGCGCGCCGCCCGTCGCCGGTCGTCAGGATGCCGCCGTCGTGGGTGACCTCGCTCGTGTCGCCGGTCTTGTGGGCGAACCGGTCGCCTGCGGAGAGTCCGAGGCTCAACTTATCGTTCCAGCGCTGCTCGCCGAGCCAACCCTCCAGGAACTCCGCTCCCGGGAACGCACGCTCCGCGATCAGCCGGAAGAGGCGCGCCGCGTCGCGGACGGGGTGGGCGTTGCGATGCTCCCCGTCCCACTGCGGGTCGGCGATGAGCGGATCGCTCCCCGAGAGCTTGCGGTGGAATGCCGTGCCGGCGAGGCCGAGCTCCTCACGAACGATCGCCGTGGCGCGTTCGCGCCCGAGGCGGTCGAATAGCTCGTTGGTCGCGACGTTGTCCGAGCGATCGATGGCGTAGCGGCAGAGCTCCTCGAGGCTCGCTGCGTAGCCTGGCTCGATCGGCGAGGGGGCGTCGTTGAGGGTGAGGTTCTCGGCGCGGACGGAGCGCCGTTCGTCGAGCCGGCGCTCGCCGCGCGCCGCGAGCAGAAGAGCCGCCGCCGCAAGCGGAGTTTTTATCGTGCTCGCGGGGTAGATCGTGCGCTCGGCGTCGAGGGCGAGCGGCTCCCCGCCGGGTTCGAGAGGCTCCCAGATGACCGCCGGACGTCGCAGCCCGGCGCGACGGGCGCACTCTTGAAGCAATGAACTCTCCATCGGCTCTCGCGCTTCCAAGGGGCGCTGCCGCAACCCTCGCCGCCGGGATGGGTTAAAACTGCGTGTAAGCACTTGCATGCAGTTCGGAAAAAGAGTAATCTGCTCGTGCAAGTACTTGCTTGCAGTATATTTATGAGAACAAAAACGACCAAAATCCAGATTTTTTCAAGCGATCTCCTCGATATCGGTCGGGACGAGGCTCACCTCGACTCGATCGTCGATCGCCATACCGAACGCGTCGTCGTCGATCTCGCCGACCTCGCCAGCCTCGATGTTGGACGGATGCGCAGCCTCGTGGCGCTCTTGCGCCGCAGCCGCGCCCACGGCATAGAGTTCTCCGTCCGAACCGCGCACGAGGACGTGCGGCGGCAACTCGCGCTCACGGGGCTCGACCGCATCCTCGAGGTCGAGGGGGGGAACGCGGCATGATCGCTCGGCTGACGCTCGCGCTCGCTCTCGCTCCTGGGCTGCTCGGGCTCTCCGCTCCCACGAGCTCTTCGCTTCACCCGATGACCGCTGCGGCAATCGTCAATAAAATGCTCGACCGAAATCCCGGGCTCACGAGCTATCGTGCGCGCGTTCACGTAACGACGCGCATGCTCTCGTTTCCATTTCTCTCACCGACGCTCGACGGCACCTCGTATTACAAGCGCCCGAGCAAATTCGTCGTCGTCTTCGACCGGGTTCCGGCATACGCGGCGGGCTTCTCGAAGATCTTCAACAACGTCGGCGATCCCGGCGCTTGGTCGAAGGATAATGTCGTTTCGTACGCCGGAACGCGGATCTGGAGCGGGCGTCAAGTCTACATGCTAACCGTCGCGCCGCGGCAGTACAGCGATATACTTGCCTACGCTCACGCCATCGTCGACCCTGCGACCTGGGAGTTGGTCGAGATGACGTGGCATTATCGCGACGGCGGCACCATCTCGATGCGTCAATGGTATCGTCGCGAGAACGGATACGACGTGCTTTCCGAACAGAGCGCGGAGATCAATTTCCGCGTTCGTGCGAGCTCCCATGCGACGTATGCGAATTATCAACTGAACGTTCCGATTTCGAACGCCGTCTTCACGGGCGCGAAGTGAGCGCACACGTCGCGCCCCGCACCGAGGAGCGGCGTGCTGCAGGAACCGATACGACGCGCGAGCGGATCCTTCACGCCGCCCGCGAGGTCGTTGCTCGGAAAGGGAAGCGCGCGGCAACGACTCGTGAGATTGCCGAGGTTGCGGGAGTAAACGAAGCCACGCTCTTCCGCCATTTTGGAACGAAGGAAAAATTACTCTACGAACTCGTGGAGTATTGCTGTCCGAGTGTCTCGATCGACGAATTTACAATAGCGTTACGTGGGCCGATCGATAGCGACCTTATGACGATGGGGCGCTTTCTTATGGAACGACTTTGGAACATGCGCGATATGGTGCGATGGTCGATGGTCGAGGATGACTACGAAGCGAACGTTTACGGATCGGCAACGTGGCGTCCGCAAAATGCGGTTCGAGAGGCGCTGGTGGCATTTATGGCCTCGCGAGTCGAAAGGGGAGAGCTTGCCGGCAACCCTGAGGATCTCGCCGCGGTCTTTGGATCGATGATCTTCGCGCACGTGATGGGAAGGCAAAAGTATCCCGATGTGCGTTTTTACGCAGACCAAGAGTACGGTTTACGGATGTACATTCAAATCTTCCTCAATGGAGCAAGGAAAAATTAATGGCAACGAATTTGCAGGAGAGCCCAAAGGACTCAACGGTTGACGGAGCCGATGCAAGTGAAGAGTCTTCTTCGAATCAACCTCGAAAACGAATAATTTTCGGCGTCCTTGGGACGATTCTCGCAATCGTGTTGTTGATTTACGGCGGACGCTGGTATGCCTACGCGCGCGTACACGCGGGAACCGAAGATGCAATGATCGATTCAGATGTCGTTGCCATTACCAGCAAAATCGGTGAAAAAATCGATTCGATACCCGTCCAGACAAACCAATACGTCCGCAAAGGGCAACTCTTAGTAATTCTCGATAATCGCGACGAACGGCACCGCCTAGCACAGGCGCAAGCGGCCTACGACCAGGCGCTCTCGACGGAGACGACGTTGGTGCAGCAGAGCCAAGGTGGCATCGCGCAGGCGCAGGCCGGCGTTGCAAGCGCGCTTGCGTCGGTTCCGCAGGCCGATGCGGCGTTAGCGCAAGCGCGGGCACAACTCGCTGCCGCGATTGCCGAGGTGCCGGCCGCACGAGCGAACTACGCGAAAGCCTCTGCCGATCTCGCCCGTGCCCGGTCGCTCGTTCGTACCGGCGACGTCGCACGCCAAGATCTCGATTCCGCGCGTGCCGAGGAAGGGGCCGCCGCGGCTCAACTTGCAACGGCGCAAGCCGATGTCGGGGCGGCGCGCGACGGCGTGCGCGCGGCCATCGATCGCGTCGTAGCCGCAAAAGCGGGTATAGCCGGGGCGCAGGGCAGCGTTACCACGGCGCAGGGAAAACTTGCGCAATCGAGCGACTCGAGCCAAGTCGTCGCGGCAAAAGCGGCGCTCGACCTCGCAAAACTCAACTTGCAATATACCCGAATTTATTCGCCTATCGATGGATACGTCGGGGAAAAAAGCGCTCAAATCGGCCAAACGATCGGCGCCGGTATGAACCTTATGACGGTAATTCCGTCAAAAGATATCTTCGTAACGGCAAACTATAAAGAAACGGCGGTCGGTGCGATACATGTGGGCCAAGAGGCGGACATCTTCGTTGATGCCTATCCCGGGCACACGTTCCACGGGCATGTAATTTCGATAAATCCGGCATCGCAAAACACTTACGCGCTAATTCCTTCGCAAAATGCGACCGGAAATTTCGTCAAAGTGACACAGCGAATTCCCGTGCGCATCTCCATCGACGATCTTAATCCCAAAATGCCGCTGCGTCCGGGCATGAGCGTTGAAGCGGATGTAAAGGTTCGCTAATGTCGGCTTTGCCGCAAAGAAGCGATTCGCCGTTGGTCGAGCACGGCTGGCGGCTTGCGGTGATAACGGTCGCCGTCATCACTGCAACGCTTTTGGAAATCGTCGATACGACGATCGTGAACGTCGCTCTGCCGAACATTCAGGGAAATTTTGGCGTCGCCGTCGACCAAGGTGCCTGGATCGTTACCGGCTATATTATCGCCAACGTTATCGTAATTCCAATTACGCCGTGGTTGCAAGGGCGTTTCGGAAGACGTCAATATTTCACGGCATCGATTGTCATTTTCACCATTGCGTCGCTCATGTGTGGGCTCGCTCCGACCTTTAGTACGCTCGTTTTTTGGCGCATCGTACAGGGGCTCGGCGGAGGCGGGTTGATCTCGACATCGCAGGCGATTCTTCGGGATGTTTTTGGCGTTCGTCGGCAGGGGCGCGCGCAAGGCATTTTTGCGATGGGCGTGATCGTAGGGCCCGCGCTCGGTCCGGTGCTCGGCGGATTCATCACCGATAATTTTACCTGGCGCTGGGCGTTCTTCATCAATCTTCCCGTCGGCATTATTGCCGCGACGCTGACGCTGTTATATATGCGAAATCCATCCAAGCCTCGTGCGATGGCGCTCGATTGGGTCGGGTTGGCGTTTCTGGCGATGGGGCTGGGATCGATGCAGTACGTGCTCGATCAGGGACAGCAATACGACTGGCTCAGTAACCCCGCCATACGAACTTTTGCCGGCCTTGCCGTTCTTGGAATCATATCCTTCGTGCTCTGGACTCTGCGATCGCGCCGCCCGGTGGTCGATCTTCACGTGCTGAAGATCCGTCAGGTTGCGGTTGGGAGCGTGCTGGGGGCGGTACTCGGCATCAGTCTCTACGGCTCGATCCTCGTGCTTCCGCAATATCTGCAGAATTCTCTCGGCTTTACCGCGACGCTCTCCGGATTGACGATTTTGGTTCGAGCGCTTGCGGTCATGCTCTTCACGCCGCTCACTGCGGCACTCGCCGGACGCGGTATCGTCGACGTGCGGATATCGACGGGGATCGGCTTCGTCCTGCTCGGGATTTCGAATTGGTTGCTTGCGGGGGTAACGACGCCCGAGTCGCAGTTTGGAACCTTGGTGCTCTCGCTGGTGATCAGCGGGATCGGACTTTCGCAGATCTTTGTACCGCTGTCGATCGCCGTTATCGGCGGCGTCGCAGATAAAGATGTGGCCTCAACATCGGCGTTCTTCAATCTCTCTCGTCAGGTCGGCGGCAGCGTCGCGACGGCAATCCTGGTAACGATTTTGGTGCGCGGCGTTACCTATCATCAGGCGGAACTCGCCGGCGTCGAGACGCTGGGGCGCCCTGCTACCGCGCTCTATCTCCAGCGCGAGGGGGGCGAGCGCTCGACCAAAGCGTTGATAAAGCTGGAAAACATGGTTGGCGCTCAGGCGCAGGTTCTTTCGTACGCCGATACATCGCGTTGGGTTGCGATCATGACGATCGGCCTCGCCCCGCTCGTCCTTTTACTTAGAAAACCGCGGACTGCCGCGGTAGCAGTGGAATAGGAGTCATCGTGAAACATCAATCTCTGCGTCGCGCGGCGTTGACGGCAATAGCAGTGGCGAGCTCGCTCGCCCCGGCTGTATCGCTCGCCGCGTCGACCGGCGCTTCGGCGATTCCGGTGGTCGCTCGCGGCTATCGTGCTCCTGCGATTCCCGCAGCGGCGTCGACGATCGTTGGAATTACCGGTCAGCCTTTTGTCGGTATCCGACTCCACGATGCGATCGCGATGGCGCTTCGGAAAAATCCCTATCTCGCCATCGCCGGAGAGAACGTCAAAATCGCGCGCTACGCGGTCGTCGCGGCCAAGGGTAATTTCGATCTGCGCTTCCAAATTGCACCCTCGGTAGCGCACGTCACTCAGGCGCCGACGAACGCTTTTTTCGCCGGACCGAACTTTAGTCCGATCGTACAGAACCAGCAGAAGGTCGCGGGAACGCTCAGTGCGTTATTGCCCGGCGGACAGAGCGTGAGCGTCGGATTATCGCAGAGCAAAACGATCGATAATACCTCCATCAACGCTTTTGACCCGAGCTATGCAACTTCATTGAATGTCGGGCTCGACCAACCATTGCTTCGCGGTGCCGGAATGAACCCCGCACGGGAACAACTTCAACTCGCCGTCGCCGGCTCGCGCGCCGCGCGCGCGCTAGCACGCGCGCAGGCAGCTTCAACGATAGCGTCGGTTGAATCGACGTATTGGCAGCTCGTTGCTGCGTGGCGAAGCGTCGCTATCGCACAGAGCGCGCTGCGCGAAGCGATGTTGCAGGAAGGCAGTGTCGATCGCCTCGTTTCGCGCGGTGCGGCAGCGCCGATCGAACGAACCGAAGCGCAGTCGCAGGTGGAGAGCTTTCGAGCAACGCTCGATAGCGCTCTGCAACAGGTAGCCGGGTTGCAGAACGCATTGAAGGCGCAGATTCTCAGCGAAAGCAACGACCCCATCTGGCGCGCCAATCTCGTGCCCACCTCGCCGGCGCGGGCTTTGCCAAAAATTGCGAAACTCAATGCTCTCGTCACGCGGGCACTGCGCGACCGTCCGGAGATCGCGCAGAGCGCGGCGACTCAAGAAGAAGCGGCGATCGCATTAGCCGGCGCAAAGAACGGCGTCTTACCGAAAATCGATTTAACGCTCGGCTATCAGAGCAACGGTTTTGCCGGCATTCCCACCAACGTCAATCCCTTTGGCGCGGGGCCGGCAACCCCCGTTCCAGGGTATTTGGCGGGAGCGATGGCACAGTCGTACCATAATCTGTGGGGTGGCCGTTTCCCGGTCTACAGCGCGCAAATTACCTACTCGACGACCTTCGGACACCGCACTTCGCATGCCGCCCTTGCAACCGCTCGCGCAAAGGCGCGCATCGCGGAGTTGCAATCGAAGGGCCTCGTCGACCAAATAGTCATCGAAAATCGCAATGCGTTGCAGGCCTATCGCTCGGCGCTCGCTCGCCTGTCGGCAACGCGAGCCGCGCGTATTGCGGCAAAGGCCGTCTACCAGTCGGAGGTCCGTAAGTATAAGAATGGTGCGTCGACTACCTTTCTCGTGCTGCAACGGCAAGTTCAACTCGAGCAGGCGCGTGGGGCCGAATTGCAGGCGCAGACCGATCTCAATATCGCGGTGGTGGAGATCGAGCGAGCGAGTGGAACGATCCTCACGAAGAATCACGTAAAGCTCGCCGCGCTCGGTTCTGGGGTGGCGCCATGATCTCGGCATCTCCGGCGCGCCGCCGAATGAGTTCTGCGATGCAACGAAGCATCTCCGAACGCATTGCCGTCCTATACGGCCGTGAATTAGAGCAATGGAACCGACGTCGACCGGTGGAGATCGATCAGCCCAGAACGCTCCGCTCGACCAACCACGTCAACTGACCGTCGATTGGCGCGATCGCTTCGACCGGATAGACAAGCGGTCCGCCCGCACCGCGTTCGACGGCAGAGTAAACAGCGGCCTTCTCGCTTCCGGCGAGCGCGATGGCGACGAAGCGAGCCGCGTTGATCGCCGCAGGCGTTAGCGTGAGGCGCCATTGTTGTTTACTCTCCGAATAGACCGCGCGAACGAGCGCATCGTCATCGACGAACGGATCGCTCCCGGGAAAGAGTGAGGCCGTGTGCCCGTCGGGCCCCATCCCAAGAAGAACGAGATCGAACCGGGGCGAGGATCCAAAACGTTCGCGAATCCGAGCCGCATATTCGGCTGCGGCAACGAGCGGCGGTGCTTCGCCGCGCATGCGAAGAATAGAGGACTCGGGTAGCGGAACGTGGGCGAGCAGCGCTTCACGGGCCATGCGATAATTGGAATCCGCATCGGTCGGTGCGACGCAACGTTCGTCCCCAAAAAGCACCGTTACGCGCGTCCAATCGATGGCATTGCGGCGCGGTGCCTTGGCGAGCAGCGTATATGCAGCACGCGGTGTCGTTCCCCCCGCGAGAACGAGCGAGCCGTCGCCGCTCCGAGCTTGCGCTTCGCTGAGACTCACGACTACGAAATCGGCGAGCCGTTCTGCCAGCGCCTCGGGATTCGAAAGAACTTCCCGATGCACGTTGCTCATGCGACTCCTATCGATAGCTGTTTTGCAACGATCGCGAGTATCTCGCGATAATACGGGTCGATACGCCCGGCGAGCAATGCCTTCTCGACCAGCGACATCGTGTCGAGCGGGACGAATGGCAGCGAAGCCGTATTTGTGCGCTCGCCGATCTTTGCAGTTACGTGCGCGCAATGCGTAGGCTCGTCGAAAAGAAATTCATAAGAACAAGCCGCACTCGCAAGAACGCAGCGAGCGACGCGACGAACTTGTCCCTTACGCGTTAATGCGACCGCGCCCGCTCCGAAGGTACGATCGAGCACGCGCCCGAGCCACGCACGGAGGTAGATCGCTTCGGAGAGCGACCCGGCGTCGATCTCCAGGCGATCGATATCCGACAGCTTCGTACCGTGCGCCGGGTCGTCAAAAAAGCCGGCGAGTACCTCCTGAACCGAGCGAATGCGCAGGTATGCCAAGTCGATGGGGGGGCGAGAACCGAGGGCGTCGGGGAGATCGATTAATTCGCGAAGGTTTTCAACATCGCTCGAACTACCCGAGGAGTCGATTATTGCAGGAGCGGCGAATCGAGCGAGCTCTTCAAAGAGCTGCTCGACGCCGATCGTCGACCCATTCCACCAAAGCACCTCCGGGACATCGGGAATCGTCAGCGCATCGAGCAGGGAGCGAACGGTTTGCGGCGCGCAGTCCTCGATGCCGAAGCGAACGATCTCCGATTGCGAACCTCCGCCGGTCTGCGGCTGAACCGAAGCCGTCATCGGGTCGCCGAGCGACGTTCCGTCCAACAGAATAATCCGCGTTGGATATTTTCGCGCTACGCCCTCGACCCGTTCGGTGACCCACTCTTCGCGCTCCGGCTCGTTGGTATAGACGATGAGGTTCATCATCGTCGTGCGCGCGAGCCCGCCGGCGCACCGCGCTTCATCGAGCAATTGTTTGATCTTCGATACGTTGACGATCGTACCCGTCTGCTCCATTGTTAAATCCTTCGCCAGATATTTCCATCATCGTGAGTGAGAATATCGGCTTGTTGCGGGCCTTCCGAGCCTGCGGGATAATTCGGAAAACTGCGGTCCTTCGTCGAACTCCAACGTTCGAGAACCGGAGTGACGATTTCCCAAGCGAGTTCGACTGCGTCCCAACGCGTGAAGAGCGTTTGATCTCCGCGGACCGCGTCGGCGATCAAACGCTCGTACGCAGGCGCGGATGCGACGCCGAACCCGGTGCCGTAGTTGAAATCCATCGTAACGGCGCGAATATGGTTCTTCGGGCCCGGGACTTTTGCATTAAAGCGCAGCGAAAGCCCTTCGTCGGGTTGAATCTTCATAACGAGGACGTTTGCCTCGATCGCGTCGCTCGCCTCACCGAAAAGCCGGTGCGGAATCGGTGCGAAGGTAACGGCGATCTCGGTTGATTTTCGTGCGAGTCGCTTGCCGCTGCGGAGATAGAACGGAACCCCGGACCAACGCCAGTTATCGATTTGGAGTTTGAGCGCGGCAAATGTTTCGGTATTCGATGCCGGATTGACGTCGGGTTCGTCGCGATAGCCCGGGACGCTCTGCCCCTCTATGGTGCCGGGTCCATATTGCCCGCGTGCGGCAAAGCGATCGAGGCGGTCCGGGTCGAGAGGCCTCATCGCCGAGAGCACCTTAAATTTTTCGTTGCGAATAGCGTCGGCACTCGATGTTGCCGGCGGCTCCATCGCAACGAGTGCGAGAAGATTCATGACGTGGTTCTGCAACATATCGCGGAGCGCACCGGAGCTCTCATAATAGCCTCCACGCTGTTCTACCCCTAATGTCTCCGAAGCGGTAATCTGTACCGAGCGAATGTATTGCCGGTTCCAAATCGGTTCGAAGATCGTGTTTGCAAACCGAAGCGCCATGATATCTTGGACCGTCTCTTTGCCGAGATAATGGTCGATACGATAGATATGCCGCTCGTCGAATACGCTATTGATTTCTCGTTGCAACGCACGTGCCGTGGCAAGATCGGTCCCAAACGGCTTCTCGACGATAATGCGCGTCCAACCTGCAGTATTTGATTTCGGGTCGAGCTTCGCCGTTGCAAGGCGCTCGACGATCGTCGGGAATACCGATGGCGGCGTTGAAAGATAGAAGAGGCGATTGCCGACGGTTCCGAGTTGTGCGTCGCTGCGCTCGAGCACCGTTCGAAGATCGTGAAAGTGGGCGTCGTCATCGAAATCTGCGGTGATATAGGAAATGCGGCGCGAGAATTCAGCCCACATCGACTCTTTGGTCGGACCGGAACGCGAAAACGAATCGATGCTTTCCTTACAGTAGGCACGGAAAGTATCGTCGGTAAAAGAAGAACGGGAAAACCCGACTACGGAAAAGTTCGCGGGGAGAATCCCTTCAAGGCGCAAGTTGTAGACTGCCGGCAAGAGCATGCGCTTAAAAAGGTCACCGCTTGCGCCGAAGAACACGATGCTGCATGGGTCTTCAATTCGGTCGCTCTCCAGTAACGAACGCAATGGGTTTTCGAATTGCGACGGAAGATCGGTCGAGACGACGGCTTCAGGCATTGTTGTTTTCGTGTTTGACGGCATGGCCGCCAAATTGATTGCGCAATGCGGCGATGACTTTAGCGCTAAACGATTCATCTTGGCGCGATGCAAAACGTGCGAGCAAAGAGAGCGTTATAACCGGAGCGGGTACGTTTTCGTCAAGTGCGGCCTGTACCGTCCATCGCCCCTCGCCGGTGTCGTCAACGTAGCCGCGAATGCTTTCTAGTTTCGCATCGTCGTCGAAAGCTAGGACCGCAAGTTCTAGAAGCCAAGAACGCACGACGCTTCCATGACACCAAATTGAGGCGAGTTGCTTGAGGTCGAATGGGAACGGCGACTTTTCCAGGATCTCAAAGCCCTCGCCGTATGCTTGCAGCATACCGTATTCGATGCCGTTGTGGACCATCTTCGAGAAGTGACCGGCGCCGGCAGGACCGACGTGCGCGTAGCCGTCGGCCGGCGCGAGGCTGGTGAAGATCGGTTCGCAGCGGCGAACTGCATCGTCGTCGCCACCGACCATCAGGCAGTACCCCTCGCGCAGTCCCCAGACGCCTCCGCTGGTGCCGGCGTCGACGAGTGAGACGCCGTGCGCCTTGGCGCGTTCGTACGCAGCAAGGCCGTCTTTGTAATTGGTGTTGCCGCCGTCGACGATAATATCGCCGCGGTCGAGCAGATCGAGAAGATCGTCGATCGTTTTGTCGGTCGGCGCTCCCGATGGAACCATGATCCAGATCGTACGAGGCCGATCCGTAACCTTCGCAACGAGTTCGGAGAGCGATGCTGCGGCCGTCGCTCCACCTGCAGCGGTGGCCGCAACGGCTTCAGTACTGCGGTCATAAGCGACGACTGCATGCCCGTGTTGGAGTAGACGCGTCACCATGTTGGCGCCCATTTTCCCTAAACCTACCATTCCAATTTGCACGCGTACGCTCGCTTTCTCGATCGGTTTGTGATGTTTATTTTGCTATAGATGCGGTAAGTGATGATTCGACGCTCGCTATAAACTGCTGCAACGCCGTGTCGATCGTTCCATTGAGGTGAACGCGCGCGCCCCGACGCGCGCGTTTGTCAAGAGATTGCAGGTCGCCGAGCGCTTGGGCCGCAATTAACGTGCGAAAGCTGACATTCATCCCTGGGATCGTTCGATCTTCGGGCTCGTCGGCAACGATCTGAATGAAGAAAACGTTCGACGGGCCGCCCTTGTGCAGTTGTCCGGTCGAATGAAGAAAGCGCGGGCCAAAGCCCACGGTCGTAGCCACGCGCAGTGCGTTGCGAATCGCCACGCGCAGTGTATCGAGCGATGCGATGTGATGACTATCTCGTTGCAAGTATGCGGTAATTGCAACATAGTCGTTCGGGCGGATCTGTCCGATGAGCGATTGCAGAACGGCCGATGCGTCGTTTCCGGCTATCCCGGCACTTCCGGCGAGCAGCGTGAGATCGAAGCTCTCGCTGCGTACGTTGGGAGCGGGGAGATCGATCCGACCGCTCTGTGCGTAGCTCGCGAGGAGGCTCTTCGTGTTGTCCTTCGATTCCTGAACGTTGGGTTGGTCGAACGCATCGATGGCGAGCAGGGTGCCTACCGTTGCGGTCGCGATCTCCCATAAGTAAAACTGTTCGCCAATGTCGTAGAGATCGTTCATTGCCAGGCGTACGACGGGGTGACCGGCGGCCTCGAGTGCCGCCAAGCGCTCGAGGTCTTCGCTACGAGGACTTGGGAGCGTGTCGCCGACGTAGACGAAGAGGCGGTCGTTACCGTAGTCTCCGGGAGCGCCGAGCGCCTCGCCTTCAATCGGAATGACTCCGCGTCCGAGTTTACCGGTCGATTCGGCGATTAATTGTTCGCACCAGGTTCCAAACGATGCGATCGACGGATGGCAGACGATCGTGAGTTTATCGCGGCCCGCAAGCGCGAGGGCGCCGATTGTCGCTCCGAAATGGACGCCCGGCGCGACGCGTGGATCGACGACGCGATCGTTGGCATGCATGGCGCCGAGCGCTCGATCGAGCAGTAGCGGGACGTTGAGGCCGGAGAGGGCTGCGGGGAGCATACCGAAATAGGAGAGCGCGGAGTAGCGCCCGCCGATATTGGGGTCGTTGAGATAGATCGCGAGAAAGTCGTGTTGCTTCGCCACGCTCTCCATCGTCGTTCCGGCGTCGGTGATAGCGACAAAATGCGAACCCGCCTTCGCCGCGCCGACGAGTTTGGTAATCCGATCGTGGAAGTACGCGAAGTAAGCGTTCGGTTCCGTCGTCGAGCCGCTTTTGCTCGCTACGATAAAGAGCGTCCGTGCGAGATCGAGCTCCGCCTCGAGTCCGACGATCTGCGCCGGATCTGTGGAATCGAGAATATGCAATTGTGGAAAACCCGGTTGCCGACCGAAGGTCGCTCGCAACACGTCGGGCGCGAGCGAACTTCCACCCATGCCGAGAACGACGACGTGTGCGAACCGTTGACGGACTTCGCCTGCGAATGCAGCGAGGTTGGGTGTCGATTCCAACAGATGCTGCGGAATGTCGAGCCACCCGAGCGCGTGCTTAATAATCTCGGCATGCTCGGGCGCATCGGACCAGAGCGTGGCATCTTTTGCCCAGAGCCGTTTCAAGAAGTCGATTCCATTGAGCTTCTCGATAGCGAGGTCGACGTGCGGGCGGAGCTCGCCGAGCGAAGCAACGACGCGTTCCTTCGACTCGGCGAGCATTTTTTGTTTATAGACGATCGCCCCGAGAAGGGCGGCATACGAATCCGAGAAAAGCGAGACGCCCTCGACCTGTAACGCATGCGTTACGTCGAAGAGCGAAATGCCGACCTCGCGCAGACGCTCCATCAGGCCGCGCGCCTCGTCGAGCCCTTCGCGCACGGTCGCTGCCCGCGGGTGCCCGTGGTCGAGAAGTGCATCGAGCGTGGCGGGCGGCATCGTATTGACGGTATGCTCGCCGACGACGCTCTCGACGTACATCAGATCGGGGTATTGAGGATTTTTCGTCGAGGTGCTCGCCCAGAGAGGGCGTTGCACGCGAGCTCCGGCGGCTCTTGCTTTTGCAAAGGACGCGCCGAGAAAAAGTTCTTCGAATTTTTGGTAGGTTAGTTTTAAATTCGCGATGCCGGTTTTCCCGAGCAGGCTCTCGAGGCGCTCGCCCTTGTCGATACGCCCTTGAATCAACTTGTCGATTGCCGAGTCGATGCGACTGACGAATACGCTGTTCACCGAAGCGATCGAATCGACCGGGAGCCCGGCGGCAATGCGGCGCTCGATGCCGCGCACGTAGGCCATCGCGGTTTTTTCGTACATTTCGATGGAAAAAATCAACGTAACATTGATGTTGATGCCGGCGAATATGCACTCTTCGATCGCCGGAATGCCTTCGTTCGTTCCGGGAATCTTTACCATAAGGTTTGGGCGATCGACGCGTTTCCAAAGCGATTTGGCCATCGCAATCGTACCTGCGGTGTCGCGCGCCAAGAGCGGAGACACTTCGAGGCTGACAAAACCGTCGCCGCCCTTCGATGAAGAATAGACCGCGGAGAACTCATCGCAAGCGCTCCGAATATCGGCAACTGCGAGATCCCAAAAGAGCGCGTCGGCATCGCGCTCGCTGCCGATGAGCGATCGCAGCTGTTCGTCGTAATCGTTGCCCGCTCCGATCGCTTTCTCGAAAATCGTAGGGTTGCTGGTCATCCCACGAAGACCGTTCTCAATGAGGCGTTTGAGCTCGCCCGAGGCGAACATCGAGCGGCGCAAATTATCGAGCCATACGCTTTGTCCGTAGTCGAGAAGTTGTTGCATCGAGTTGGGCACGAATTACCTCCTAAGTGATTCGAAATGTTGCCGAGCGAGATCGGCGAGATGTGCGGGAGTAAACTGAAGTTCGGCTATTGCATCGGCCATCGGCGCCGAGAGCCCGAAGCGATCGACGCCCAAGGAAAAACCATCGAGACCGACGTAGCGCTCCCATCCCAGCGTTGCCGCAGCCTCGACGCTCGCGCGTTCGCGTACGTCCGAGGGGAGAACGCTTTCGCGGTAGTTCTTCGGTTGCGCGTCGAAAAGTTCCCACGAAGGCATCGAAACGACGCGGATGCGTTTGCCCTCTGCGCTCAGCAACGCCGCCGCGTCGCGCGCGAGCGCAACCTCCGATCCGGTGGCGATGAAAATACAATCCGGTTTTCCTTCGCAATCGACGAGAATATAGGCGCCGCGTTCGACCGGAGCGGCGCGTTTGCCGAGAAACGGCACTTTCTGTCGCGTGAGAACGAATATCCAAGGGCGCCCTTTATCGGCGAGCGCTACCTCCCACGCATTGCGCACTTCGAGGGCGTCCGCGGGCCGTACGACGACGGCATTGGGAAGTGCTCGCAAGCTCGCTAGTTGCTCGATCGGCTGGTGGGTCGGCCCGTCTTCACCGAGCAGAAACGAATCGTGCGTAAAGATTAAAAAAGCGTGAAGATGCGAGAGCGCGCTCAGACGCACCGCCGGCTTGCAGTAGTCCAGGAAATTGAAAAAGGTCGCGGCAAAGGGGAGCAGGCCGCCATGAAGGGCGATGCCGTTGACGATCGCCGCCATCGCATGCTCGCGCACGCCGAAGTGAATGTTCCGGCCGGCGTAACTCGAAGGCTGAAAATCGCCGCAATTTTTGAGGTAGGTCTTCGTAGAAGGGTCGAGATCGGCAGAGCCGCCGACGAGTTCCGGCAGCGCAGCGGCGATAGCGTTCATCACGGTTCCGCCGGCGTCGCGGGTGGCTACCGTGCCGTTACTTTCATCGAACTCCGGGAGCGGAAGATTTTTCGGTACGTCGCCGCGTAGCGCGCGCTCGAGTTGCGCGGCAGCCTGCGCGTTTGCCGTTTTCCATCGTGCAAAGCGCGCGCTCCACTCGGCATGCATCTCCGAACCGCGTTCGCCGCAGGAACGGAAGAATGCGAGTGCTTCCTCGGGTACGTAGAAGGGAGGTGTCAACGGCCATCCGAGATGCTCTTTGGTCTTCGCGACATTTTCGGCGCCGAGCGGCTCTCCATGCGCCTTAAACGAATCCGCGAGCGGAGACCCGTAACCGATATGCGTTCGCACGCAGACGAGCGACGGACGATCCTCGACGGCTTTGGCCGCCGCGATCGCCGCATCGATTGCCTCGACGTCGTTTCCATGCTCGATGTCGACGAATTGTACGTGCCAACCGCACGCTTCGAAGCGCGCGATGTGGTCGTCGGTAAACGTAATCTCGGTCGGACCCGCGAGCGAGACGCGGTTGTCGTCGTAGAGTACGATGAGGCGACCGAGTTGCAGGTGTCCGGCGAGCGAGATCGCTTCCTGACTGATCCCCTCCATAAGGTCGCCGTCGCCGACGATCGCATAGGTGTGGTGGTCGCAAATGCGCTCGGTGCGATTGTAGGTCGCCGCCAGGTGGGCTTGCGCGACGGCGATGCCGACGGCATTGGCGATGCCCTGGCCGAGCGGGCCCGTCGTTGCCTCGACGCCGGGTGTATGCCCGACCTCCGGATGGCCGGGCGTCTTGCTCCCACGTTGACGAAAGGACTCGAGGTCGGCGAGCGAGAGCTCGTAGCCGGTGAGATAGAGAAGCGCGTAGAGCAACATCGAGCCATGCCCGGCCGAGAGGACGAAGCGGTCGCGGTCGAACCACGATGGATCGCGCGGATCGAAGCGCAAATGGCGCGTCCAAAGCGTAAAGGCCATCGCCGCCGCACCGAGCGGCATTCCGGGATGGCCGGAGTTTGCTTTTTGGACTGCATCGACGGCGAGGAAGCGAATGGTGTCGATACATTGCTCCTGCGCTGGCGTGTTTGGCACGGATCCTCCTCATACTGCATGCTGCAATGGAAACGATCCGGCAACGAGCCGGAGGCTTTTCATTCGCCGTGCGGAGCGGTTTTCTTACCAAGCGCGCCGTAATGAGGGCGGAGATGGACGAACGTGAACTCCAACGACGCATCGAAGCGCTCGCTGCCGGTGAGGGCGACCCACGCGGGAGCGAAGGCGCTCCGATCGATGAGGCGATCGCCGCGCTCGACGAAGGGCGACTGCGGGTAGCCGAGCCCGACGGAACCGGAGGCTGGCGCGTCAATGCATGGCTGAAGTCGGCGATTTTGCTCTATTTTCGAAGACGGGAGCTCGCTTGGGTCGGCGATCCGATGGGTGAGATGCCGGCGTGGTTCGATAAAGTGCCGATCAAACGCGACTTCGAAACGCGCGGAGTGCGAACGATTCCTCCCGCGGTCGCGCGATACGGAAGCTATCTTGCGCCCGGCGTTATCCTCATGCCGAGTTATGTAAATATCGGCGCGTATGTCGGCGAGGGAACGATGGTCGATACGTGGGCGACGGTCGGTAGCTGCGCGCAGATCGGCGCGAACGTGCATCTCTCCGGGGGCGTCGGCATCGGTGGGGTGCTCGAACCCGCACATGCCCGACCGGTTATCATCGAAGAGGGCGCCTTCGTCGGATCGCGCTGTATCGTCGTCGAGGGGGTCTGGGTGGAACGGGAAGCCGTACTCGGTGCGGGGCTCACGTTGACGGCGAGTACGCCGATTATCGACGTTCGCGGCTCCGAACCGGTGACGACGTACGGTCGAATCCCTTCGCGCGCCGTCGCGATCCCCGGCATCCGCGATCGCTCCTTTCCTGCGGGGAATTTCGGCGTTCCCTGCGCGTTGATCGTCGGCGAGCGGGGCGCCTCGACCGATCGCAAAACGACACTCGAACGGGCGCTACGCGATTTTGGAGTCTCGATATGAACGAATTTCTCCCCCTCAACCCGCGCGTTGCGGAGATCCCCGCATCGATGATTCGCGAGATCGCAGCGCGCAAGCGGCCGAGTTCGATCGATCTCGGCCTGGGCGAACCTTCTCTGTCACCGACGAGTGCATTTTTGGAGTCAGCCCTTCGCGAGACGCTCGAACGTGGATTGCGGTACTCCCACAACGCGGGATCGCCGGAACTCCGAACGGCGATCGCCGCACACTATCGCTACCCGAATATGGATAGAGCGGAGAACGTCTGCGTGACGACCGGATCGCAAGAAGCGATGTACGTCGCGCTAAAAACGCTGCTCGATCCCGACCGCGACGAGTTGCTCGTCGTCGAACCGTGTTTCCCGTCGTATGCAAAAATGGCCAAACTCGAGGGCGTGGCGGTGCGCAGCGCGGCGATGCTTGAGGAGAACGACTTCGCATTCGACGCGCGCCGAATTCTCGGTGCCGTCACCGATCGCACTCGCGCCATCGTGATCTGCTCGCCGAATAATCCAACTGCACGCGTGCTCGGGCGCGGCGAGGCCGCGCGCCTCATCTCGGGGCTTGCGGCACGCGGCGGGGAACCGATTTGGTTGATTCACGATGAAATCTATCGCGAGCAATGCTTCGTCGACGATGCTGCCGAGCTCGCGCGCGAATATCCGTACACCATCGTCACAAACTCGATATCGAAGAGCAACGCGCTAACCGGGTTACGTCTCGGATGGATCCTCGGCCCGGAGCGCTTCATCGATGCGGCGATCAAATGCCATGCCTGGGTGACCTCCTGCGCCGATACCTTCGCCCAGCGCGTCGCTCTCCAGATCTTCGCGCAGCCCGATGGGATCGGCGAACACGCGAACTGGTATCGCGAACACCGGCGCGGCGTCGTCGACGCGCTTAAAGCAAGCGCGCTGCGTTTCATCGAACCCGAAGGTGCTTTTTACGCCTGTATCCGCCTTCCCGACGGCCGTCGTTCGCTTCCCGCAGCGCTGGAGTTATTGGAACGAGAGGATGTCGTCACGATTCCCGGTGCGGCGTTCGGATCGGCGTTCGACGGTTGGCTGCGCTTGAGTTGGGTCGCTCCGTTACCGCAGGTGCGCGAGGGCATCGAACGGATCGCGAGCTATATTACGTCGCTGTAGCGCGCTCTCGGCGATAGCGAACCGTCTGCACGTTCGCGAACTCCAAGAGCGCGTTTCGCCCCAGTTCTCGGCCGAATCCGCTCGCTTTCACGCCGCCGAACGGTAAGCGCGGATCGCTTGCGAGCATCGTTGCGATGGCGAGTGTCCCCACTTCGATCTTCGCGGCGATCTCGCGCCCACGATCGTTACCACCGGTAAAAATCGTCGCGCCGAGCCCGTAGCGCGAGTGATTTGCAAGGGCGATCGCATCCTCGGCATCGGCAGCGCAGACGAGTGCAGCGAGCGGGCCGAAGCTCTCCTCGTCGAAGGCCGGCATGCCGGGGCGAACCTCGGCGAGCACCGTCGGCGCGTAGTAATTTCCGGGTCGATCGAGTGCGTGGCCGCCGAGCAAGAGGCGTGCCCCGGCGGCGAGGCTCTCGCGAACCTGTCGGTCGAGCTGGTCGCGCAGATCGGCACGCGCCATCGGCCCGATCTCGGTGCTCTCCTCGAACGGGTCGCCGACGCGAAGTGCCGCTGCCGCGGCAGAAAAGCGCGAGCAGAACGGTTCGTAGATCGCCTTCTCGATGATGAAACGCTTGGCGGCGATGCAACTCTGGCCGGTGTTTTGAAAGCGCGATGCGACGCCGATGCGCACCGCCTCGTCGATATCGGCATCGGCGAGGACGATGAACGCGTCGCTGCCGCCGAGTTCGAGCACGAGTTTTTTTAACGCCGCGCCCGCCGCCGCGGCGACCGCACGTCCGGCGCGTTCGCTCCCGGTTAGCGTGACCGCTGCAATGCGCGGATCGCCGATCGCCCGATCGGTGCGCTCTTCGTCGATATCCAACGCCGTGAGAAGGCCGTCGGGAAGCCCCGCTTCGCGTGCGATTCGTTCGAAGGCTTCGCCGATGCGCATCGTGATCGGCGCGTGTTTGAGCGCGACGGCATTGCCGACGGCGAGGGTAGGTGCGATGGCGCGCGCAACTTGCCAGTAGGGAAAGTTCCACGGCACGATCGCCAGCAGCGTTCCGAGTGGGCGATATTCGATCGAAGCCTGGAGATCCTCATCGAGCACCTGCGTTTGCGGAGCGAGCGCGCGCGGGGCGATCTCGCTGTAATAGCGAAAGGCGGAGGCGGATTTTTCAACCTCCGCGCGCGCCTGTACGATGGGTTTCCCCATCGTCTCGGTCGCTAGTCGCGCCAGTTCTTCGCGTTCGCGCAGGAGCGCGGTGGCGAACTCCGCCAACGCGGCGGCACGACTCTCGACCGATCGGCTCGCCCACAGCACCCCGGCGCGTCGAGCGGCATCGAGTTTTTCGTCGAGTCGCTCTGATTCGTTCACAGCGAGAAGTCGCCGGTGTCCCAAGGACCGTGTGGGCCGGTATAGACCGCGATCAGGTGATGCGGACGCAGGTAGCGGATCGCGACTCGCTGGATGGTGCGCGGCGTAATCCGTGCGAGCCGTTGCTGCAGCGTCGCGTAATAATCCGCCGGGACGCTCCCGTCGGCGATGCTCAATGCCTGTGCGGCTTGCCCGCCGCTCGATTCTTCGCCGATCAACGCATCGGCAAGGAGGCGTGTCTTCGCTTCCTCAAGCGAGGTGGCGCTGGGGGGCGTCTTACGCATCGCATCGAGTTGCGTGCGAACGATCCGCACGGCAGCTTCGACGTTGTTCGGCGAGGCGGCGAACTCAATTTGCAACGCGCCGCGCGAGCTATCGGCTTGCAGTTCGCTCGCAACGCTGTAGACGAGGCCGCTGCGTTGTCGCAACGATTGCCAGAGCCGCGATTCGAAGGCGCCCTGCGCGCCGAGCAATTGATTGAGCAGACGAAATGCGAGAAACGATCGACTATCGAGACCGACCGCCGGTTGTCCGAGTTTCACGTAGACCTGGTTTGCGTCGGTAATGACCCCCGCGCTCTCTTCGTGCGCGAGCGGTAAGGGCGCAAGCGAGGTCTTTGGCCGTGGGCCGCGGTTTTTCCACGATCCGAAGGCGGCTTCGAGCGTGCGTTCGACGATACTCGGCGCGATGTCGCCGGCGACGGCGATCGAGGTGAGATCGGGTCGCCACGCGGAGCGAACGTACGCGAGCAAATCGGCGCGACGAATCGAGGAGATCGAAACCCGCGTCGGGATGCGCAGTGCCGGGTCGCCGGGCGGAAGCAGCATTTTGTTATACGCTTCATCGGCGAGGACGCTTGCGATATGCGATCGCGTGCCGACGCTGTTGGCGAGTTGCCCTCGCTCCTGGTCGAGCCAGGGTTGCGCGAAGGACGGATGCCGTTCGCCGTCGGCGAGAATATCGGCGAGCCGAGCGAAATCCTCGATTCGTCCGCGAGCGCTGAACGAGCTGCCGAAGTTGATGCTCGCGCCCATATCCTCGATCGTTTCGGTACGGCGCGCAAACGGCATCGAAACGCTCCCGAAGTTTGCCAGATCGGAGGCGAGGCTTGCGATCCCGACGAGCGCATCGGGTTCGAGGCTTGGGACCGAAGCGATCTGCCCGCGCAGCACGAACGTCGGCCGATCGGGTTTGTATTGCACCACGATATGAATGCCGTTCGGTAACGTAAAGCGCACCGGTTTCAGGACGCTCTTCGCTTGGGAAGGCTTGCGGATCGCGCGGGCGATCCAGGCCGGCTCGCGGATCGTTCCCTGAGGAGCGCGCGCGGTGAAATTATCGCTTGCGGTCGTGCTCGTCGCCGTGCCGGTGCCGCCGGGGCGATCGCTTGGGCTCAAGCGTCCGATAACGTTGGGTGCGCGCAGATAGCGACGCGCGACGGCGAGTAACGATGTCGGCGTAATCGAGGCGAGACGAGCGTCCTCCGCACCGATTTTCTCCCCAACGACGCCGTAGGTATAGCCCGCAAGGTCGCCGATGCCGACGATGGAATCGCCGGCCTCGACGCGCTGCGCAATCGTAATTCGTTTGGCGGTGCGCACGAGACTCGGCGGGAAACCGGCGCTCAGCATGGTCGCCATCGTTGCGTTATAGATTGCCGTCGCCTCGGCGGGCGAGTGCCCCGGATTGAGCACGACCAACACATCGAGCAGCCCTTGGTGTAACTGCGTGTCGGCCTGTGCTTGGACTTGCAGCGCGACGTTACTCTGCACGAGGGCGCGATAGAACGGCGAACGAGCGTCGCCGATTAACGTGGCAAGCGTGCTGATCTCGGGTTCGCCGGGATCGCGGTCGCCGGGAACGACATAGGCGAAATCGAGCACCTGAAACGGAAATGGGAAATCGGCGCGAACTTTCTTTCCGGTCGCCGGCGTTCCGGTCGTTATCGGATGCGGCGGAAGCGGGCGCGACGGAATCGCACCGAAGTAGCGCTTCGCGAGCGCAAAACCGTGTTGCGCGGAGATATCTCCGGCGATCACCAAGGTCGCGTTATTCGGTGCGTACCATTCGTGGTAATACGTGCGGAGATCGCCGACATTGGCGGCTTCGACATCGGCGAGCGAGCCAAGTGCGGTTCTTCCCATCGGCGATCCGGGAAAAGCGGCGGCACGAACGCGGGAGAGCAGGCTATAGAACGGCGAGCTTAAGTCGCCGCGAATTTCGTTGATGACCGCGCGCCGTTCGATCGCCCACTGCGCGGGTTTGAGATCGAGGTGCGCCATGCGGTCGGCTTCGAGTGCGAGTGGGACGGCGACTTTGTCGGCCGGAACGACGAAATAGAATTCCGTGTAGTCGTAACTCGTCTGCGCGTTCATCTGCGCGCCGAGTCGCGCAGAGATATCGTCGATTCCTGCCGCCGAGATATGCTCCGAGCCGCGAAACATCATGTGCTCGAGTGCGTGCGCGAGGCCGGTCTTGCCGGGCGTTTCGTAGAGCGAACCGAAATCGTACCAGACGCTCGTCTGCACTACCGGTGCCGCTCGATCGACGGCGACGACGACGCGCAGGCCGTTCGTAAGGCGGATCGTCGAGATGCCGCCGTCGCCGGGGCCGCGATCGTAGGGCGACGGAGTCGTCGCCGCTCGCGCGATTCCGGCGAGGAGAAGCCCGCACGCGGCGGCGAGGACGAGCGCACGTTGAAGCAATGATTTCACGAAGCTTCCATTCGGCGCTGCGGGGGCGCCGTCCGTCCGAAGCGAAGCGGGAATTCGTTATGGCAGAGCCGCGAGCGATGACGACGCTCGAAATCAAGGTGAAACCTGGTTCGAGACGCCCCGGCGTCATTCGAGAGGGCGAGCGACTCCTCGTCGCCGTCGCCGAGCGAGCGGTTGAAGGCGCGGCGAACGAAGCGACGATTGCGGCGCTCGCGAAGGCTCTGGGGATCGCGCCATCGCGGCTCGCGATTCTTCGCGGTCATCGGGGGAGGCTGAAGATCGTCGGCGTCACAGGGCTCTCCCGCGAAGAGATGCGCGACCGGCTCGCGAGCATCGCGCTCGCTTAGACCGGCCGCATCCTCTCGGCGATGTCGGCGATGCCTACTTCAAATAGTGCAGCGGGTCGACGTCCACCAAGTGGGGGTTGAGGCGAACGAATTGGCGCAAGAGGTACTCGTGCCCCTGGCCCATGAGCACGACGACGCGATCTCCGGGGCGAATGACGCTCAGCAGATTTGAGAAGATGAAACAATTGCGCGTGTACCATCCTGCCACGTACATGCTTCCCGCGCCATCGGCTTGCCGCCCCATGCCGTCGAAGACGCTGTACCAAGACGCATTTGCTCGAATTGCCTTCGCGGTGTTGAGGTAGCGCAATTCATCGAGATAGGTGCCGTGCAATTGTATTTCGCGGTCGCGCTCGATGTCGGCGCTCGCCTCGGAATCGCTTACGTCGGTGAAGTGGGCCTTGAGGTAGGCGTCGATGCGCTTTCCCTTCGCTGAATTATCGTCATAAATCGACGGACCCCAGGTGTCGATCGGATAGATCGCTCGATCGCCGGAGCGTTTCGCCAGTTTGAATCCGAATTGGTATGCTTCGTCCGCGGGAAGCGTAAAATCACCGGCGAGGTAGCGAAGGTATTGGGTTTGATATTTCGGGTTTCCGAAGGGCTCTTCGATCAGCACTTTTGTGGGATGGAAGCGCTCGAGTCGATCGACGACCTCTGAAATTTGCGCTTGTCGGTTTGCCGAGAGCGGAGAATCCGTGTATGCGCTATCATAGATGTCGCGCTTTGCTACGAAGTGGGCGACGCCGACGATCATAACTTGCGTCTTCGGCGGCTGCGCGGCACGGACGACCGTACAGACCAGCGAGAGAACGATCGCGGCGCACAATGCGCGAACTAGTTTCATTTTTGGTATCCTCTCGTATGGGAGAACCGTTATGCTGAATCTACGCGTGCGGCTTGATGCTTCGTCGATCGATTTGTTTGCCCGGGCTTGAGTTTGCCGCAATATCGATGACGGATTTCACAAGCGGCTGCAAAGCGGTGCCGAATGAATATAACGCAAATAGTTCCCGTCTGCGTCGCGGACGTCGTGATTTTTGACGTATTCGAGAACAGCACTTAGCGGTAAAACGCCGGTCCTCGCCGTCACTCACCGTTAAGCTGCGCGCGCGTCGGGCTCGGCGATGGGCGTGGCCCCACAACGAAGAGTGCGTCGGGCAACGCCGCGGGGAAGGCCATCGCACGGTACGCGACGCCAAGCGTATCGTGCGCCACCTGCACACCGAAGGAGCGAGCGCCGATAAAAATGCGAGCGTCACGCACGAGCCAGTAGCGGTCGATCGCTCCAAAATGAAGGTCGATGTAGCCGGTAAGCCCGAGTGCGATGACCGAGGCCCCGAACGCAAACCGCATCGAACAGAAGCGCCCCGTCGCACTTTCGATAACGACGTACGAGAGCATATGCTCCTTCGGATCGCGAATCGCATCGAGATGTAACGCGTGTCCGGGCGCACCATTCGGGCAGAGCGCCGCACCGCGGTCGCTGATGCGATACGCAGATGGTGCGACGGCACTAACGATAGCGATGACTTTCATGCCATCGACTTTTGCATGCGGCATCGGCGAAGGTGAGGGCGCCTTTGTTCGATCGTTGAACGCCTTGAGCCCATACTGCACGAGATCGTACGCGCCCGCCCAGGTTGGATCGAAGAGGTGGCCGGGATCGAGTTGCCACGCTCCTCGTGGAAGAAGACGATCGACCGCACGCCCGTCACGCGTGCGTAGCCGATATTGGTAGCGATCGGGCTTCTTCCCGTTTTCGAGAATACGGACGCGATAGGTGAGGTACGGCGGCACTGGGAGCCGCCCCATCGTGCGCACGGCCTCGGCGTAGTAACGCGCCGCCGAGGGTGGCGCATCGGCGCGTGCGGCATGCGGCGCGAGAGCGCTCACGACGATCGCACATGCGAAAAAGGCGTGAAGAAGACGTCGTACAATGCAGATCATGGCTCTCGTACTGCGCGAGGCTAGATTTTGTTTCACCGGTCGCTCGCACCGTACCGGCCATCCTCGAACGCAAGGCTGAGTCCCGCGCCTAACGGCACGATCGCGCGCTTCCATCCGGTGAAATCCGAGACCGGCGCGCTCGCATGTTCGCGCTCCACGTAGCTGGGATTCCCCATATGACCAACCTTTTCCAGCGGCCGCCGCGCAGCTTTTAGGGCTATCTCCAAGTCGCGCCGTTGGTTTGGCGCGGGGCGATGCGGGTTAAGCAGATGGCCGATTCGCGCTTGGAGAATCTGATTTGCCGGAAGGCGGATCGCGTACTCGATGCCTTCGGCTTCTAAGAACGCCTACATGTTTGGCTGGGCGAAGGCGGCGTCGCCTCGAAAGGAGATGCTTGCTGCGGTTCCTCGGTAACGTGCGACGACCGGCTTGAGGACCGCTGCCCATCCATCGGCACTATGCACATTACCCGGCCTCAACCCGCATCGTTCCAGGTCGCCGTGCTGATTGAACACGAAAAGCGGACAGTAGCAGATGCAACCGAAGTGCCCGTTCCAAACGCTGCTCTCGTGATCGCCATGCGTTGGGCTAACGGATGAATCCATGTCGAGTACGACGCGATCGCGTGGACGACGTTTCGCAACCTGGTCAATCCAATGACCGGAGAGATCGGTGAGCGTTGCGAGGTTTTCAGGCTTCGCCAGCCGGTTCGTTTCGAACCGCCTCATCTGGCTCGGTGACGCTCCCGAGCCCTTCGCGGCTTTGCCACCGAGGATCCAGCGCATGGCTGAGTCACGGCGTAAGCGCAATGCGTCGTTCACGTCTTCGTATCCCGCAAGTCTGCCGAAGACGGATTGACGAAACATGTCGACGAACGCGTGCCGACCGTTCTTGCCCGTGCGTGCATCTGTGAGAAGTTTACCAACCGCCGGAGTCAATCCCAGCGCGTCGTCAAGTTCGCGATACGCGAGCAACCCCGCATCCGACGTGACGACCGACCCGCGAAACTCAAGGATGAATCGATGCATACACCGCGTCGCTTACACTTCCCGCACCGCAAAATGTCGTCTCTTATCGCAGCGGCTATTCCGCAACCAATCATATCCATCATTGCTTCTGAACCAAGGTTTGCCGATGCAGGTAAAACGGTTATCGAAGGTGCAACGGTTTGCGATGGGCAAAAACGTGGCCGTCATGTCGTTTTTCCTCCGGAGGGAAGCCTCGAGGCCGGGGTTAGGGCGGATGATTGTTCAGAGCGAATCTTCGGGTCGAATGACTATATGACATACCCGTCTTGCGCCGACGGAGGCGGCCTCTTCGCGCGGCTCTCCTGTAAATTGGAGACTATGCGAAAACATATGCGACGCGAAGCTGACCCTACGGCCGCGGTGCTGTCGGCAGTATGTTAGCGAACGCATGCCGGTTGCTTCTTGCCTTTTCGTGCATCGTGGGTTTGGCGAACTGCGCTGGGATAAGGTCATGGCAGGCGACGTTGTATGCAAAATCGCAGAGCCCCCGGATTGCGTTGGCGATTCGAAGGTTTCTTGCGGAGAACCCAATAAAGTATTACTTCGCTGTGGGCCCGGCTACGCGCGTTCAAATTCGAGGAAATTCGGCCATGATCCGAAATGGAATTGTTTCCGTCGCTCGCTTGTCGAAACGCGATTATATTCCAGGGAGTAGCGATACGTTTGCTATTCGATTTACTCCTAAGGGGAGGGCGCTTGCGCGAAAAGACCATTGGAAATTTATGGGAGCTGGTCCTCGCGGTCAGTTCTTCACCATCCGAGTCGGCGAATTGCGTCTTAAAAAGTTCATTTCCGTCACTTCGTTATTAGCCAGAGTACCGTGGTGGTCAAACAGAGCGGATCCGCAGCACTGTTTCGCCGTGAAATACTCTGCCAGCTTCGTTCTGACGAGAGCAGGGCTTCATCTCAGTCGCGTCAATGGCGGCGACGGTGGACCGTTTTTTGGTGGTAGCGAATGGGCTTTCACAAGATCGATGTCGGATACCGTTGCCGCTGCACCTCGGTTCCGCGATGCCGGGAAATCGGTTGTCGAAATTGCTACTGTTTGCGACGAGGCGAAACAGGGCTGGCGCGTGTTGTTTCCCGTACGAGGAGTCTGGTAGATTCGATATCGATCGAGCTCCTCTCCGCGCGGGGTGCCTCGCGCATTCATATACGGAGTGCAGTGGTTACCGCTCTTGTTGGGATGGGCATCATCGGTTGTTCGACCTGTCACCCAGTGAAGGCATTACCGGGATACGTGCTACCGCACGTTTTCGTGCACGAAAGGGAGGGTGGTGCTTCAGTGTTTTTGGGCCGACTCACTCCCAAAAGTCTCAACAGAGACTCGCCAACGTCGTTCGGCGAATCTCCGCGTCATTCTGACGCCGCATATCATTGGAGTGCGTTCGGTCGAGCAACGCGTCGGCTTTCCCGGCGTCGTATCGCACTCGGGCAAAGGGGCGTTGCGAGAGTGAGCGCAATGCCTGACAACGCGACGTTTCTTCGTCGGCCGACGACGCACGTGTGCCGACGCCACATAGGGCTGGTCGTTCGTAGCCAACGGCTATGTTCGCTGATAGGTTCCTCAAAAAACCGCTAGACGGAGCCACGTTCATCGAGCGAGAAAAACTCCGCAACCGCGTCATCGAGCGCGGCGCGCGGGAGCAGGCCGATCAGTTCGCTCTTTCCGAGAGCGATGCCGCGTTTCGCCGCCGCCGCAGCGGCGGCTCGCCGTAAGCGTAGCGGCGAGGTCGCGCGATACTGCGTGATATTGAACGATAGTTGCACGCGCCCGCTTTCGAGACGGAATGCCAGCGCGCGGATGCCCGGAAGCCCCCCTCCGCGCTCGCGCAACTCCGCAGCGATCGCCTTTCCCGCTGCGAGATCCTCACTCTCGAGTTCGATGTTCCAGGCAACGAGAATCTCGCGCGCGCCGACTGCAATGGCGCCGGCGCTCGGGTGCGCGGCGATATCGCCGATATCGGGGCGGTCGTTGCGATCGAAGCGTGCGGCGAGCCCCTCGAAGCCGTCGCGCCGCGCATTTGCGAGCAGACGGCGCTCGGGAATCAGCGCGGCTTCACCGTAAAGAAAACTCGGAATCCCCTCGCGTTCCCAAATCGCTCGCGCCGCCGTTTGCGCCAAGGTGACGGCTTCGGCGATCGGTGCATCGCCGAGCGGGACGAAGGGCAGCACGTCGAGCGCTCCGATACGCGGATGAAGTCCGCTGTGCGCCCGCAGATCGATCCGTTCGCGCGCGACCCGTGCGAGCGCGAGGGCGGCGTCGACGAGAACCGCTGCATGGCCGACGATCGTCAGCACGCTGCGGTGATGGGCGCTATCGGAGCTGCTGTCGAGAACGCGCGCCCCGGTCGCTTCGACCGCCGCGACGGCGTGGCGAATAGTTTCGTCATTACGCCCTTCGGAGAGATTCGGAACGAGTTCGAAGAGATGCATCGAGCTATCCGAGCACCTCGGCGATCGCGCTGCCGATATCGGGGAATCGTTCGGCGCTCAAATGCCTCCCGTATCCGAGTCGCTTCGCTTCGGCGGCGCGACGCGATGCCGCGCTTACCGCGCGAATCTCACCGGAGAGGCCGAGCTCGCCAAACGCCACGACCTCCGAATCGATCGGGCGATCCCGTAGCGACGACGCAATAGCGAGTGCAATACCGAGATCGGCGGCGGGTTCGTTCACGCGCAAGCCGCCGGCGACCGATGCATAGATGTCGTGCGATCCGAGCAGCATTCCCGCCCGTCGTTCGAGGACGGCAATAATCATGGCGAGGCGCGCCGGATCGAGATTGTTGGCGAGTCGTCGCGGAGTTCCGAAACTCGTCTCACCGACGAGCGCCTGCACTTCGACCAGCACCGGCCGCGAACCGAGGATCGAGGCGACGACGCAACTTCCGCTCGGGCGGGCTCCCCGCCCGGCAAGAAAAATCTCCGAGGGGTTCGAGACGTCGTGGAGCCCATCTTCGTGCATGGAAAAGACGCATATCTCGTCGATCGATCCGAAGCGATTTTTATAGGCGCGCAAGATACGATACTCGCCTTGGAGATCGCCTTCAAAGTAAAGGACGGTATCGACGAGGTGCTCGAGCAGGCGCGGACCCGCGATGCTCCCGTCCTTCGTAACGTGCCCGACGATAAACGTAGCGCAACCGCTTCGTTTCGAGAACTCAACGAGTGCCTGCGTGCAATCGCGAACCTGCCCGACGCTTCCGGCGTAACTCTCGCTCTCGGGCAAGCGTACCGTTTGGATCGAGTCGACGATCAACGCGCGCGGTGCGATGCGCTCGGCGGCATCGAGCACCGCATGGAGATCGGTCTCGGGGAAGAGCAAGAGCGGTGAGTCGATCTTCAAGCGAGCGGCGCGCAATTTGACCTGTGCCGCCGATTCCTCGCCGCAGATGTAGAGGACGGGGCCTTTACTTTGGAGGCGTGCGGCGATCTGCAGCAGTAGCGTCGATTTTCCCGCACCGGGTGGGCCGCCGACGAGGGTGACGCTGCCGGGAACGATGCCGCCGCCGAGAACGACGTCGAACTCCGGCAGCCCGGTCGTAATGCGATCGTGGTGCGCGCTCTCTACTTCGTGGAGCGGAATCGGCATCGTCGCCGATCCGCGCACGCGGCGCAACGGGCGCGAAGCCTCCCGCGGTCGCTCTTCGAACGTATTCCATGCCGAGCATTGCGGACAACGCCCGAGCCAGCGCGCGGACTCAAATCCGCAGGCGCTGCAGAAAAAGACCGCGCGCGTTTTGGCCATCGTCGGGCTCTCTTCGCGCGCACGAGCCGTGCGTCCCGTGCGCCGGGCAACCGCCGACGCGGCATATGGGTTACGCGCTGCGGAATGAACGCAGCGTCGTCGAGGCACATCGTCATCGTAGGGGCCGGGGTCGCCGGATTGACGGCAGCGGCGCTTTTATCGCATCGCGGCTACCGGGTGAGCCTCTTCGAAAAGCAGCGGACTCCCGGTGGGCGCGCCGCGTCGATGACCGAAGAGGGCTTCACCTTCGATCTCGGCCCGACGTTATTATTTATGCCGGATGTCTATCGCGATACTTTCGCGCTTTGGGGCGGCGATTTCGATCGCGAAGTGCCGATGCAGCGACTGCGCCCAAACTATCGGCTGAATTATGCCGACGGCAAAACGTTGGAGATCTCGTCGCTGCTCTCCGAGACGATGCGATCGCTCGAACGCTTTGCGCCGGGATCGAGCCGCGGATTTCTCCGCTATCTTGCCGAGGCGGCCGACGCCTATCAACGCTCGCGGCGCCTCTTCGTCGGCGAGCGCATTCGTTCGTTTCGACATTTTCTTTCGCGCGAACGGATTGCGGCACTGCTCTCCACCGGTGCCTTTCAGCGCTTGGGTGTTCGAGCCGAACGGAGCTTCGGTGATGCGCGTGTCGCCGGAGCCTTTTCCTTCCAATCGATGTATCTCGGAATGTCGCCCTTCGACGCTCCGTTGCTCTATCGATTGCTGCTCTTCACCGAACTCGGCGAGGGAATTTTCTTTCCGCAAGGAGGTATCGGGGCGCTTCCGCGTGCGCTCGACCGGGCGGCGCGCGGGAACGGCGCGCGGATTCGTTACGATACGGAGATTGTCGCGGTGGAGCGCAATGCGCGACGCGTCGTCGCGGTACGCACCGGCGTGGGCGAACGCATCGAATGCGACGCCGTGGTACTCAACGCCGACCTTCCGTATGCCTACGATCGTTTGCTCGACGAACCCACGCACCGTTCGCTACGCATGCGCCATACGCCGTCGGCCTTGCTCGTTTACGCCGCGCTTGAAGAACGATATGCAGATCTGCTCCACCATGAATTTCTCATGCCGGCCGATCTTCGCGCGACCTGCGACGACATTTTTCGACGCGGGCAGATTCCCGAAGATCCGGCGATCTATCTCTGTGCGCCCGGGGCGACCGACCCGACGATGGCCCCGCCGGGGAAGGAGGCGCTCTACCTGCTGGTTCCGGCTCCTTCGCTCGCCGGTAGCGTCGACTGGGCGGGCGAGCGTGACGCCATCGTCGATCGTGCGCTGCGGATCGTCGAGGAACGGCGTCTGCCGGGGCTTCGCGCTCGCATCCGCTGGGTGAGAACGAGGACGCCGCTGGAATTTCAAAACGAGCTCTCGCTCGATCGCGGCTCGGCCTTCGGCCTCTCGCACGATATCATGCAGATCGGTCCGATGCGCCCCGATAATCGACATGAAAAACTCAAGAATTGTTACTTTGTCGGTGCGTCGACGCGCCCGGCGACGGGTCTGCCGCTGGTGACGCTCGGCGCCGTCCAAAGCGTGGAGCGTATCTGCGAGGAGCTGGGGTAAGCTTCGAGCAAAGAAGCCTCGACGTGAACGATTCGGAGGATCTCGCGCGCTCGATTCGGTGGTGCGCGCAGGTAATGCGCGCGCACGCGAAGAGTTTCTACTTTAGCACGCGCGTGCTGCCGCGCGCGAAACGTGAAGCGGTCGAAGCGCTTTACGGTCTCTTTCGCAGTGCCGACGATCTTGCCGACGAGCCGGGGCCGACGCCCGAAGAACGGCGGGCGGGTTTTATTGCCCTGCGCGGCGCGCTCGATGCAGTCGCGCGCGGCGAGCGAACGAGTGAGGCGCCGTGGACGGCTGCGGTCGCTCGCGCGCTCGCGCGCTTTCCCATTGCAATCGAGGATATCTTCGCGCTCGTCGCCGGCTGCGAGGGCGATTTGGATCCCCGCCCAATCGCCACGTTCGACGAGTTGGAGAGCTATTCGCGCGCCGTCGCGGGAACGGTCGGGCGCTGTTCGATGGCGATTCTCGGTGCGAGCGACGAAGATTCGCTCGCGCGCGGCGAGCGTCTGGGGATTGCGATGCAGTACACGAATATTCTTCGCGATGTTGCCGAAGATGAACGGAACGGTCGCTATTATCTGCCGCGGCACGAAGTCGATCGCCTGGGACGCGGCGAGGTGATGCGGGCGATCGCGCAGCTCGCACGCGCGCGATACGGCGAAGCCTTCGTGCTCGCCGAGCGCGTGCCGAACGACGGCTCCCGCTGGGCGCTGCTCGCCACCGCCGATATTTACGGCGGCATCGTCGATGTGGTGGAGCGACGCAAGTTCGACCCCGATGCCGGGCGAGCGGTCGTGAAGAGCCCGGCGAAAATCGGGCGCGCGCTCCGTTGTTGGCTGCGCGCTTATACCGGTTTGGCGAGCATGAAATAGATGATAGAGAAGAGCGCGAGCGTGACCGCCCAGCCGACGATGCTCCAGGCGAGAAAGGGGCGAGCGAGCGCGGCATCGTCGCCCGCTTGGGCGCGGCGCTCCATGTGGATTTCGAGCGGGACGAGAACCGCGAGCCACACGACTCCGCTGCCGATCGCAATCCCGAGCGCATCGCGCGTCCATGCGGTCTGCCACGGGGCGATTTTGAGGTCGGAGGCCAACGCGAGCCCGCTGGTAATGACCGCCGTTCCGAAAATCAGGGTAAAGATGATATCGGTGAAGAGAATCTCGCGAACGGCAAAACGCCGCAGCCGCTCGTCGCCGGAACGGAACGCGCGCGTCGCCCAGATTCCGGTTACGACGAAGTTCCCGAGCCAGAGAACGCCGGCTACGACGTGGAGGCTTTCGAGAATAGGCATGGCTCGCGCTTCGGAGCGCTCGGCGTGAAGTCCGCCTTGGTCGTCGGAGCCGGTTTTGCCGGGTTGAGCGCCGCGCTGCACTTGGCGCGCGCCGGCGTGGCGGTCGAGGTTCTTGAAGCTGCCGACCGACCGGGCGGACGCGCGCAGGCATGGAGTAGCGGTGGGTATCGTTTCGATCTTGGCCCGACGCTCGTCGTGATGACCGATCTCCTTGAAGAGGTATTGGGCGCCGATCGTTTCGCCGCGCTTGAATTGATGCGCCTGGAGCCGGGTTATGAAGTGCGCTGGCCCGACGGCGAGCGTTTTGCGGTGCACTCCGATATCGCGTTGTCGCTCGCGGAGTTCGAGCGGATGGAGCCGGGCGTCACTCCACGAGCCCTCGATTACTTCGCGCGCGTCCATGGTGCATACCGCGACGCGCGCAAGGAAGTGCTCGAGCGCGATCGGTCGTTGCTCTCCTTTGCGGGCTTGCTCGCGCGCCCCGGTCGGATGCGGCCGTGGATCGCCGGATCGTTGCGGCGTTTTACCGAGCGGTTTTTTCATCGACAGCGACTCGTTGAGGCGTTGACGTTTCAATCGCTCTATCTCGGTACATCGCCGCTGCGCGCTCCGGCGATCTATGCGTTGCTCCCCGTCGTCGAAGCGATCGAAGGCGTGTGGTTCGCACCGGGCGGCATGGCGAGCATCGTCGATGCATTCGTGGAAGCGGCGCAATCATGCGGAGTCAGATTTTCGTACGAGCGGCGCGTCGAGCGCATCGAACGTCGCGCTGACGGCAGTTGGAGCGCTTCGACGGCAGAGCGAAGCTATGAAGCCGATGCGGTTGTCATCGCGGCGGATCGCGAACCCTCCCTCGCGCTCTTAGGGGCGCAACCTCCTCGCTTTCGCGCGATGCGGTACGGACATAGCGCGCTCTGTATCTATCTCGGCGTCCGTCGGCAGGTCGATCTCCCGTATCATTCGGTCTTGCTGCCCGACGATCCATGGCGCGCCTACACACAGCTCGACGGCGGCTCTCTGCCCGACGATCCGCTCCTCTACGCGTACAATCCGGTCGCACGCGATGCAAGCGCCGCCCCCGCCGATGGAAGCGCGCTGCTCGTCCTCGCTCCGGTGCCGAATCTCACCGCCCTTCGCGAAGCGGAGCTCGCGGCGTTTCGCACCCGCATCTTCGCGCGTCTGGAACGCGAGGTCGGCGAACTGCGAGAGTTTATCGAAGTCGAGCGCGTGCGCGGACCCGCTGAGTGGGCGAGCGAACTCGGCCTCATGCACGGCGCGGCATTTGGCCCCGACCACGGGCTCGATCAAATGGGGCCGTTTCGTCCACCGATCGTCGATCGTCGCTTTCCGGGGCTGGCTTTTGCCGGTAGCGGGACGCGCCCGGGCTCGGGGGTGCCGATGGTGATCCTCTCCGGGCGTCTCGCCGCCGAGCATCTCTTGCAACGATGACGTGGCAGCGAGCGCACCGCGTTGCGGGCTTCGAAACAACGTTCGGATATTATCTGCGTTGGTTCATGCGGCGGAGTTTCGCGCGCGTTCTCGTGCGTAGCGAGCGGCCGTTTCCACGCGCCGGGTACGTCGCTGCGGCGAATCATCACTCGTGGTGGGACGGCTTTCTCGCGCTGACGATCCATCGCGCTTTTGCCCCCGAACGCCCGTTCAACCTGATGATGGATGACGAGCAATTGCGCCGATTTCCATTTTTTCGATTCGGCGGCGCCTTCTCTGTCGATGCGCGTAGCGTGCGCGCCGCGTATCCCGCGATTCGATACGGCGCCGCCCGCGCGCGCGAGGGCGCGGGGCTCTGGATTTTTCCGGACGGCACGCTCCGTCCGTCGCTCTGCGAGCCCGCGTTTACTTCGGGCTTCGTGCATGCCGCGCGCGCCGCGGAGGTTCCGGTGTTGCCGGTTGCCATGCGTTTTGTTTTTCTCGGCGAGCAACGACCTACGGCGATTGCGGCGCTCGGTGCCCCCTGCGATCCCCACGCGCGCACCGCCCAAAAGACGGTACAGGAGCGCGTCATCGCGCTCCTGACGTCGATCGACGACGATCTGCGCGCGCAACGCATCGACGAACGGTATCGCGAGATCGTGCGCGGGAATGCGGGAATCGATGCGATCGTCGCGGCGTGCACCGCGCCGCTTCGCGGCAGGAAATGACGGCGGCTCTCTGGTGCTGGCTTGGGTTCGCTCTCGCCCTCGCTTTCGGGGGAGCGGCGATGACGTTACTCAATCGACGCTTCTTTCTTCGGCTCGCGCCGCAATCGGGTGAGCCCGGTAGCATCGATCTCTACATTGCGATGCGCGATGAAGCGGAGAACGCACGCGCATGCATCGAGAGCTTTCTCGCTCAGCCGGAGCTGCGGCGCGCGACGATCGTCGATGACGCTTCCTCGGATGATACCCGCGCGATCCTCGACCGGATCGCTCGCGAGGATTCGCGCGTGCGGGTCTATTCCGTCCCCGCCGATTCGCCGATGCGGGGATCGCCGAAGGCACGCGCGCTCGCTGCCGCGGTCGCCGCCGCGCCGATCGAAGCGCCCTTCGCGCTCTTCGCCGATGCCGACGTACGGGCACTTCCGGGGGCGCTCGGGGCGACGTTGAAGGCGCGGGGCGCGCTTCGCGTCGGCGCCGTGACGGGCTTTCCGCGCATACGCGTGCGCGATCTCGCGGCGGCGGGCTGCGCGGTGCTTCCGCGTATGCTCTTACTCACGGTTTTTCCGATGCATGCCGCGCGCGGAAACGATCCGCGATTCGCCGCCGGGAACGGGCAGTGGTTTCTCGTCGAGCGAGAGGCGTATGCGCGTAGCGGCGGACATGCCGCGATCGATGCGCTCGTTGAAGATATCGCGTTGGCGCGAGCGCTCAAACGGAGCGGAACGTGCGTCGCTTGTGTCGATGCTCGCGAGATCGTCGTCGTCGAGGGCTACGCAGGGCTGCGTTCGAGCCTCGACGGATTGGGGCGCTCGTTGCTCGGCGAACTCGGCATTCTCGGGAGCCTCGGCTATGCGCTTTGCTCGCTCGCCGTCGCGACGCTGCCTTTCGCCGCGCTCGGCGCTTGGGTTCGCGCCATTGCCATCGGCTCGGAGGCGAACGTGGCCGCCGCGTCTTTGCTAACACTCGGTGCGCTCGCGCCGAGTATCGCTTGGCTCGCGGCCGTCGCAGCGGTCGAACGGCCCTCGGGAATGCCGCAACCGCCGGCTACGCCGTTTGCACTCGCGCTCGGCCTCTGGGCGATGGGGCTGGGGTTGCGTGGCAGCATGGATTGGCGGGGGCGAAGGATTGGCCGGGCGAACCCCCGGCCGCTGTGACTCCTCCCCACCTCCAGATCGCTATCGATGGGCCCGCCGGCTCCGGGAAAACGACGGTCGCCCGTCGCCTCGCCGAGCGCCTTTCGTTGCTCTACCTCGATACCGGCGCGATGTACCGCGCACTCGCCGTGCTCTCTCTGCGCGAACGGGTCGATGCCGACAACGAGCCGGCGCTCTTACGCCTGCTCGAGGTGCGTCCCATCGACGTCCGTCTCGATGCGAGCTCGCCGATGGGTTTTGCGGTTCTCGCCGGAGGCGAGACGCTCTCCGAAGCGGATCTGCAAGCGAACGCGACCAGCGTGGTCGTCTCGACGATCGCGGCGCATCCAAAAGTTCGCGAACGGATGGTCGCTAAACAACGCCGGATCGCCGAGCTTGGCCCGGTCATCATGGCCGGACGAGATATCGGAACGGTCGTGCTGCCCGACGCGCAGGTCAAAGTCTTCCTCACGGCAAGTATCGACGCGCGCGTTCAACGGCGACGCGAACAATTCGCGCTCTCCGGTACGGCGATCGACGCGCACGCGCTCTATACGGAGCTAGAAGAACGCGACCGGCTCGACGAATCGCGGGCAAATTCGCCCTTGCAAATTCCCGCCGACGCGCACGTGGTCGATTCGAGCGATCTCGGTATCGACGAGGTCGTCGCGAAAATAGCCGCCTTCGCACGTGCCGCCGCGTGACGCGCTTCTATCGGTTCGGTCGGGGCGTCTGTCGGCTCGCACTGCTGCCGTGGAGAGTGCGTGCGATCGGCGTCGAACGCGTTCCGCTTCATGGGCCGCTCATCGTCGCGGCGAATCACATTTCGTATCTCGACCCTCCGGCGCTAGGGATCTATCTCCCGCGCATGTTGCACTATATGGCGAAGCGCGAGCTGTTCTCCGTCCCCATCCTCGGCGCGGCGATCGCGGCCGTCGGTGCGTTTCCGGTCGAACGGAGCGGAAATGCCATGAGCGCAATTCGACGCTCGGTCGAGGTGTTGCGGGAGGGGAAAGCACTCGCGATATTTCCCGAGGGAACGAGAAATATCACCGGGGATGCGCCGATTCAGATGGGGGTTTCGATGCTCGCGTCACTCGGACGTGCCCCAGTCGTGCCGGCCTGTATCGTCGGCACCGATCGTGCGCGGAGTTTCGCCCCGGTCACGGTCGTTTACGGCGAACCGATCCGCGATGCGTGTGCAAACGGCCTCGCTCGTTCGGAGATCGAGCCGTTCGCGCAACGCGTGATGGCGGCGATTCGCGCGCTTCGCGCGGAGGCCGCATGAACGCAGCGCAAGTCAACGAAGCGCTCGCGGCATTCGAGTCGCGGCTCGCGGAGCGAGTCGGCGAGCATCGCTCGTGCGCGCTTCTACGCGAAGCAATCGAATATCATTTTGGTTTCGGTTCTTTCGGGCCGACGCGTCGAGGCAAGCGGCTTCGCCCGCAACTGCTCTTTCGCTTTGCGTTCCAACGAGACGCGAGCGTAGAGCGCGCGCTCGACGCAGCAGTCGCCATCGAAATCCTTCACAACTATTCGTTGGTTCACGACGATATCGAAGATCGCGACGAACTTCGGCACGGCCGCCCGACCCTCTGGGCGCGATACGGCGTCGCGCAGGCGATCAATGCCGGCGATGCGATGTGCGCGATCAGTTTTCTTGCGCTCGCTCGGAGCGAGAAAGAACTCGGGGCGTCGCGTACGCTCGCCGCGGTGCAACTGCTCCACGAGGCGCATCGCGAGATGTGCAACGGGCAAGCGCTCGATCTCGCGTTCGAATCGCGCGCCGCCGTATCGTTCGAGGAATATATCGAAATGATCGTTGGAAAGACCTCGGCACTCTTCGGCGCGGCATCTGCATTGGGGGCGATCTGCGCCGACGCCGATGCGGCGACCGTCGAGCGCGCCCGCGGCTTCGGCCGCGAATACGGAATGGCGTTTCAGATTCGCGACGATATCTTCGGCGTCTGGGGCGAGGAGATCGTGACTGGGAAAAGCAGCGCCGGCGACCTCGCGCGGCGCAAGTGGAGTTTCCCGATCGTGTGGGCGCTCTCGCAGCCCGATAGCGCAGCCCGCAGTACGATCGCCTCGATGTATGCAAGCGGCCGCAGCCTCGACAGGGATGAGGTAGAAGCGGTCCGGAACGCTCTCGACGAACTCGCTGCCCGGTCGGCATGCGAACGTGCCATCGCAGACCGCCTCGACATGCTACAACGTTTCGGCGATAACGATCTCTATCGCTTCGCCGCCGATTCCCTGCGCTAGGAAAGGATCATCGACCGCGTGACTACCCGTCTTTCACTGCTCCGCGATCGGATCGAGCCCATCGCTCGACCGCTGCTCTACCTCCTCCTCGTGCTTGGGCTCGGGATCCGGCTCCTATTTATCCGCGAGCACGGCTTTTTGAACGATATCGAAGCGTTTGCGTCGTGGGCGATCACGCTCGCATCGCACCCGCTCTCGCAGTTTTACGGCACTGCCGGTTTCGCCGATTATCCGCCCGGCTATTTCTATATCTTGCGCGCCATCGGCGTGCTGTGGGCGCATCTCTTCGCAGCTCGCGATGCAGGTTACGCGATCCTCGACGTTCTGGTGAAGATACCGGGTATCGTCGCCGATCTCGCCATCGGCGCGTTGCTCTATGCGTTGGTGACGCGCTTCGCCGGAAAGGCCTTCGGGTTGCTCGCCGCCGCGCTCTACGTTCTCAACCCGGCAACGATCTTTATCTCCGCGGTCTGGGGGCAGGTCGATGCAGTCGCGGCGTTCTTTGCGTTGTTGGCGATCTATTCCATCTTGCGCAGCGGCGACGATGAAAGCGGCACGCTGCGCTGGTCGCTGCTGGCATGGACGGCGTTTTCGTTTTCGTTACTCGTGAAGCCGCAGGCCGCCGTGCTCGCACCGCTGCTTATCGCGTATGCCTTCGTCGGCACGCGCTGGCGCGCGACGAGCGTTCGCGCCGCCGGCGCGGGAATTCTTGCCGCGTTCGGTTTGGCGTGGCTGGTCGCGCTCCCGTTTCATCCGGCGCTCGATCCGCTCTCGGTCTTCGCGTGGCTCTACAAACAATATCAGTTCGGCGCGAGCGTCTATCCGTATAACTCCGTAAATGCGATGAATTTGTGGACGATCACCGCACCTTTCTGGCAGTCGGATTCCGCAACGATCTTCGGCATACCGCAAGGGTTGTGGGGAATCGGCCTCGTCGTTGCCGCGACCTCCCTGGCGACGTGGCGCTATCTCCAGGAACGGAGCGAGGGAGCGCTGCTTGAGGGCTCGGCGATCGCCCTACTAGCGTTTTACATGCTCGCCACGCGAATGCACGAGCGTTATAGCTTTGACGGCGTACTTTTTTGCATCGCCGCTATCGGCGTTGCGCGGCGATATATTTGGGGGGCGCTCATCCTTTCGGTCGTGCTCTTCGTAAACTTAAAGTACGCGTACGCCTATCTCACCGTCGTTACCAATCACACGACCGGGGTCGATACGATGAATCTCTGGCCGACGGTCACGCATCCGCTCTCGCTCGTTGCCGTTCTGACCTTCTTCGCACTGAGCTACGGGTTTCTCTCGCTCTCGGGGGAGAGCGAGCCCGGTAAGCGCGACGCCGATCCTACAGTCGAGGCGATTAAAGCCTGGTTCGCTCGGGGCGGGCGTAAGTGGTTCGCGCCCCGTAACGGGTTAGCCGCCCTTGCTTGGCCGCTCGACTATCTGATTTCGGCCGCGCTGACCGTCGCAAGTTTCGTGCTTTCGTTCGTCAATTATTGGAAGCCCGGGCAGAAAATCTTCGACGAAATTTATTTCGCTCGCGCGGCAGAAGAGTATCTTCGCAACGTGCGCATCTACGAAAACACGCACCCGCCGCTAACGAAGTTGCTCATTACCGCCTCCACCTGGCTCTTCGGCGGCCTCCCACGCGGCGATAACGCTCACGGATGGCGTTTCGTCGACGTGCTTTTCGGCGCGCTGGTCATACCCATCGTCTACGCCTTCGCGCGGCGAGTCACGCGTTCGACGCTCTTCGCAACGATCGCCACGACGCTGTTTCTCTTCGACGGCATGCATTACGTGCAATCGCGCATCGCAACGCCCGAAGGGATCGTCATTGTCTTTTCAGTTGCGGCCGTCTATGCGTTCTACCGCTTCTGGATCGCCTCTCAAGTCAACGAACGCCGCCACGTCGATCTGCCGTGGTTGGCCTATCCGATTACCATTGCGATATCGCTGGGCATAGGTTCGCTATTCGGAGTCTTCTACGGCGTCGTATTCACCAAGCTCAATCCGATGGCGAATCCCACCGTGACGACGATCGCCGAGATCCTCATCGCGCTCTACGTCGCAGTCGGGCTCTATCTGATCGCGCGCCTAATCGTGCTCCCGAAGATGTTCGGCGATGGCCTCACCGAGCGCAGCTTTCCGGATGGATCGTTTGCGCTCATCGGCCCTGACGGAGTTCGCGTCACGACATTTGACGGCGGACGCATCGAGCCGGGCAGCAAGACGCCGGTGCGAGGCTCGCAGACGACCGTGCGGAATGGAAATCTCGTTGCCCAGATCGAGCCGGGAGTGGAATTCGAATATCGCCGCGACGGCAGCGTGCAGTACGCGACGCCCGATGGAAGGGTTACCTATCGGGATAATCGCATCGAGAGCGAAGCCGGGGAGCGCGAAGACGGGCGCAGCGCCGGGCTCTGGCTGATCGCCTTTACCGTCGCCTTGGGATGTTTGATCGCCAGTAAGTGGTACGGCGTCATGGGCTTCGGCGTCAGTTGGTTGGTACTGATCCTCGTCGCCTCGCAACGTTTTGGGAAGAAGAAGATCGCGCTATGGGGGAACCCGCGCGGCTTCCGCCTCGACGTTGCGCTGCTCTCGATCGTTTTTATTAGCATGACCGTCTATATGTTGGCATGGGTGCCCGACATCGCGCGAAATGCAAAATCGGTCAACGAAATACACAATTTCAATGACGTTGTTTACCGCCAGTACACGATGTTCGAATATCACGATCATCTCAAAGCGACCCATCCGTACTCTTCAAAGTTCTGGGAATGGCCGCTCGATATGGTTCCGGTCGCCTATTACTACAAGGATATGCGGAGAAATCCGGCCGATCCGAACGGCTGCTGCGTTCGCGAGATCACCTCGATGCCGAACCCGTTTATTCTCTGGTTCGGTTTGCTGGCGATACCCATCGTCGGCGTTCTTGCCTGGCGAGAACGACATAAGGGCTACGCTCTTTTGGTGCTCGACTACCTCCTGCAATGGCTCCCGTGGTCGCTCTCGCCGCGCATCGCCTTCGAATATCATTATTACGTCGATATTCCGTTGGTCTGCATTTGCAACGCTATCGTTCTGCAGCGGCTTTGGCAGTGGGGCGATCGGCAGGAGGAGAGTAAGAAGTTCGTCGCACGAGGGCTCGTGGGCGCCTACGTTCTGCTCGTCATCGCCGGGTTTATGTACTTCTTCCCGATCCTCTCGGCGACGCCGATCACCTGGAATGCCTGGCACGAGCGGATGTGGTTCTCGAAATGGATCATCGGGCCGGGGTAGCGGGAGGGGCGAGGGCGAAGCCCTAGGGTATGTCGGGGCATAGCAAATGGCACAACATCCGCCTGCGTAAAGGCAAAGTCGATGCACAGAGGGGCGCGCTCTTCACGAAGCTCAGTAAGGAGATCATCCTTGCCGTGCGCGGCGGCTCTCCCGATCCCGAGGCCAATTATCGCCTGAAGATGGCGATGGAGAAGGCGCGTGCAAACAATATGCCGCGCGAAAACATCGCGCGCGCCGTCGCGCGCGGCAGCGGATCCGGGAACGAACGCGAGATCGAAGAGATTCGCTACGAAGGGCACGGTCCGCATGGGCTCGCCGTCATCGCCGATGCGGCGACCGATAACCGCAATCGCACCGCCGGCGAGTTACGTTTTCTCTTTCAGAAACAGAAGGGCATCCTCGGCGAGACGGGGAGCGTCGGCTGGATGTTCGACCGCCTGGGGATCGTCGAGGTCGATACGACGGGCTCCGATGAGGACGGCTTTCTCGAGCGCGCCTTAATCGACGGCGTGATCGATATCGAATTCGGCGAGCCCGACGCGACGCTCTACTGCGAGATCGAGGCACTGCGCAACGTTCGCGAAGCGCTTGGAGCCGCCGGTTTTACCGTGCGCGATGCCTACCTCGGGGTGCGGGCAAAGAACCCGATCGCCCTGGAAGGCGAAGCGCTGGGTCAGGCGCTCGCCTTTTACGACGCTCTGGAAGAGCATCCCGATATCGTCCGCGTCTATATGAACTTCGATGTCAGCGAGGCCGCGTTGGAAGAGTTGGCGGTGGGATGAAGTTTGCACCTTCGCTCCTTTCGGCGAACTTCGCGCGGATAGCCGAAGAGATCTCCGCAGTGGTCGATGCCGGGGCCGATTACTTACACCTCGACGTGATGGATGGACGCTTCGTTCCCAATATCACCTGGGGGCCGAAGATCGTCGGCGACCTGCGGCCTTTAACGAAACTGCCGTTCGATGCCCATTTAATGGTCGTCGAACCGGAGCGCTACGCCGAGGCCTTCGTCGCTGCGGGAGCAAACATCATTACCTTCCACATCGAGGCGACGCCGCACGCGCAGCGATTACTCGCGCACGTGCGCGACCTCGGCGTTAAGGCCGGCATTGCAATCGATCCGCAGACGCCGGTCGGCGCACTCGTCGACATCGTTGAAGACTGCGATCTCATCCTCATCATGAGCGTGAATCCCGGCTTCGGCGGACAGAGCTTCTTGGAGCGATCCCTCGCGAAAATTCGCGAAGCTCGTGCGTTAGTCGCCGAACGAAATCCGCGCTGCGAGATCGAAGTCGATGGGGGAATCAATGCGCGGACGCTGCCGCTGGTTGCAGCCGCCGGCGCCGATGTTGCGGTGATGGGCTCGGCGCTTTTTGACGCCGTCGATCCGGGCGCGCAACTTCGCAACTTGCGCGCACTCCTCGCGACGTAGGGTATGGGGTTCTCGGAGAACGCGGCGATCGCAGCGATTCGCCAAGAGCTCGGCGCGGCGGGGGATTCGCGCATCGAGGTCGGTATCGGCGATGACGCCGCGCTTTGGCAGCCCTCGCGAAGCGATCGCAGTGCGATAAGTACCGATGCATTCGTCGACGGGGTGCATTTTCAGCGACGCGTTACCTCGCTCGATCGAATTGGCGTACGCGCGATGCATGCAAGCCTCAGCGATCTCGCCGCCATGGGGGCGCGTCCGCGCTTGGCGACGATCGCCCTCGGCGTTCCGCCCGACGTTACGCTCGACGATGTGCGCTTGCTCTATCGTGGGGTCGCGCGGGTAGCAAACGCATTCCATTTCGCGGTTGCGGGGGGCGATTGCACCGCCTCGCCGGTTCTCTCCCTTGCGGTCACCGTGCTCGGTGAGGTGCGTTCGTCGCACGCCAAACGCCGCAGCGGTGCTCGCATCGGCGACACGATCGCGGTGACCGGGGCGCTCGGGTCGAGTGCGGCGGGTTTGCGCGCTCTCGCCGACCCGCATCTGCTCGACGATCGGCTCCGTCGTTCGGCGCTCGACGCCTACGAACTCGCGCGCGCGCGGCTCCCGGAGGGAAGGTGGCTCGCGGGAAGCACGCACGTCCGTGCGATGATGGATTGCTCCGATGGTCTCGGACGCGACTGTGCTCGCATGGCGCAGAGTTCGGGGCTCGGAATTCTCCTCGAGCATATTCCCGTCGCGCCGGAGATGGCGGCGCTTGCCGGGGCGACCGGTGAGGATGCCGAGGAACTCGCGCTTGCAGGCGGTGAGGATTACGAACTGATCGTGGCGATAGCGACGCCGGCGTTCGCGCACCTCCAAGCACGATTCCACAAACGCTTCGGGGAGCGGCTCGTAGCGGTTGGGCGTTGCGATGCGCAGGCCGGAGTCCGCTGGCGGAGAAGCGGGAATACGATTCCCGTCGATCGATGCGGTTGGGATCATTTTGAGGTAGGAGAGACGCGATGAACGGCGACCGCGACGAAAATCTTTCGTATCCGCTCATTGGAAGCATCCAAAACAGCGTCGGCATGGGCTTTATCGGGAATCAGGCCTTCGCTGCAGTCGCACACGGGCTCGGCCTTCGCGTCGTCCATGCAGATTCGATGTTTGCAAATGCTCACGGCGGGTTCTCGGGGCGAACGATGCATTACGCCGACCCGACGAATTTCCGGCGCGACGTCCGATTTCTCGTCGAGCAGGAGCCGCGCGTCATCCTCGTCGGATTTCTACCCAAGGCGATCTACGTCGATATCGTCGCGCAGGCGCTACGTGATTTTTCCGGCATCGTCGTGCTCGATCCCGTTATAGGTGACGGGAAAAAAGGGCTCTACGTCAGCGAGGAAACCGCGCGCGCGATCGTCGAGTTACTGCTTCCCGTCGCGCAGATCATCACTCCGAATCGCTTTGAAGCCGACGTTCTTGCCGGCGGTACGGGCGATACTTCGACGGAGTTCGGTTTTCTTAACGCGCTTTTCGATCTCGGGCCGAACGGCGTCGTCGTAACTTCCTACGAACGCGATGCCGAGAAACATCGCAGTCGCTTACTGTTTACGAACGGATATAACTACGCGCGTGTCGCGGCACCCTATTACCCCGCATATCCGGCGCACGGGGTCGGCGACGTGTTCGCGGCATCGATGGCCTGTTTCGTGGCCCTCGGAGCATCGCCGTTCGCAGCCACGCTACTTGCAACCACGCTAGCGGCGCGCGCGGTCGCAAACACCTCGCCGTACGGCGGCGCGACCGTCGATCCGGTCGCCGCACTCGAGAAATGGAATCCCAGCGGGTATCAACTCGACGACCAACGCACGATGGGATTTTGCGAACGATCGAATGTGAAGAGCGAACTGATGAAAGCGACTGCAGTCGACGCACCACGCCTAAAGTTTGCTCCGCCGAAGCATAAAATACTCTACGGATGAACCCGGGCAGCGTACCGTTCGGGGAGCGCGCGAATGGCGCCGCGCTCGAGATCGATATTCTCGGGTACCGATATCCCGACGTCGCCGAGCCCGACGGCCTCGATCTGCTCGAAATCGCGGCACGTCTCTTCGCCCCGCCGGTGGAGACGGAATTTAAACTTGCGGTCCGAGTACGCGAACTAGAGGGTTTGCAATCCTATTTGGTACGCATCTCCGGCGGAAACGGGCCGCGCGAGGTCGTGAAACTCGCCGACGGGCTCTTCGAACTCACCTTTGCGCCGACCCGACGTGGGCCGGTATTGATGGGAGTGATGCTACGCGACGTCGAGCGAGCGCACGTTCGCGTCGAGTATCTCGTCACGCTCGAACCGCACCACATCGGAAGAGCGGCAGCGAAGCTCCATGAAAGCCTAGGGTAAGCCGCGCTCTATCAACCAGCGGTCGATGCGTTCGACCAACGGAGCGAAAGCCGTTCGCTGTAGGTTATGGTCGCCGCCGGGGAGCGTCGCAACTGCGGTTTTGCGGGCCCCTTCGCGGACGAGCAATCGGTACGTCGCCTCCGGAATGATGCTCTCCGCAACGTTGGGCAACGCGAGCAGGAGCGGTAGCGGATAATCGAGGGCGAGCGCGCGCAGATCCCACGTCTTCGGTGGATTTTCGTCTCGCAATCCGACGATCGGTGCAACGCTCATCGTTGCAACGGCGTGCACCTTTCCTTCGATATCGAGTGGATGCCACGAAGAGTACGCGCTGCGAATCGATTGCGCGCGTGCCTCACCGTGAAGCGAAAATCGAGCGGTAAGTTCGCTCAGAAATTCATCGTACCAGCGATCCGAGAGTTGCACGAGCATTGGGTCGATGGCGATCGCGCCGCGCGCCTCGATCTGCTCTGCACTCGCAAGCGCAACGGCGCCGCCCCACGAGTGCCCGACGAGCACCTCGATCGGTTCGCCGATCGCACGCGCGACCGCGGCGGCATCGGCGGTGCACTGGGCGAGCGTCATCGGTGCCGGGGAATAGGCGAGATCGCCGTGCCCGCGTTGATCGTAGGCATAGATACGATAGCGCGAACCGAGATGCTCGGCGAGCCTGCTCCAGGAGCGTCGCGAACTCGTCATGCCGTGGATGCAGAGGATTGCGGGGCCGTCGACGCCCCAGCGTTCGAGGATCGTTTCGCGCCCGTCGTCGAGCGCGACCCGTTCATGCATCGTCGTCGGCGTGCCGCGAGCGAAACGTGAGTTCGGAGATCGCCGATTTGTCGAGCGCTCCGAGGCCGAGACGTTGCAGACGTTCGTATTGTTGATGGGTCGCTTCGGCGACCGGAAGGCGCAAGTCTGCTGCATGCGCGAGCCGAAGGGCGATCCCCGAGTCTTTTGCCGCATGTTCGGCGGAGAAATACGTTTCGTGATCGCGAGCGATCATATCGGCGCCATCGGTCGCGCGCACCCGCGAATCGGCACCGGTGCGAGCGAATACGTCGAGTACGAGTTGGAGATCGAGGCCGAGTGCGTCGGCGAGCCCCAGCCCTTCTGCGAGCGCGGCGGTGTTGGCGTTCATCACCATGTTCACGAGGGCTTTGAGTTGCGCGGCGCGACCCGCCTCGCCGATGTAGAGCAACGACGAGCTCATATCGCCCAACAACGGCGCGCAGCGGTCGAAAACTTCGCGCGAACCCCCGACCATGAGAAAGAGGCTTCCCTCGCGGGCTTGAACGATCGAACTCGCCATGCACGCCTCTATAGCATCGGCGCCCGCCGCGCGAGCGCGTCGTTCGACCTCGATATGGGTCGACGGAGCAACGGTGGCGCAGTTGACGAAGGTGCGACCGCTCGCTTCTCGCAGCAACGAGCGATCGTCATCGGCGAAAAGACGCAGCATCGCCGCGTCGTCGCTCACGACGGTGAGGACGATCTCGCAGAGCGGGGGAAGATCGGAAGGGAAGGCGGCGACGGCCGAGCCGGTCTGCGCCGCGAGTCGTAGCGCGGCAGCGGTGTCGATATCGTAGATCGAGGGGATCGGGTATCCGAGATCGTGGAGGCGGAGCGCGATATTCGCGCCCATCCGTCCCGCTCCGACGATGCCGATGCGTTGCTTCGACACGGCCGGTACGCGGCGAGCTTAGACGGCGCGGGTAACGCGCTTGGCGCGCAGACAGCCGGTGCAGACGCGAGCGGTGCGGTGGGTGCCCCGGACGTCGATCTTGACGGACTGGAGATTGGGCAGCCAGCGACGCCGCGTCTTGTTCATGGCGTGGCTAACGTTGTTGCCGGCCATCGGCCCTTTGCCACAGACTTCACAGCGCTTCGCCATTTGAGTCGGTTCCTTACAACGGTGGTGCGACGAAAGTCGCGGGAGGTAGCGGGCCGCAGTACGGCTCGCAAAAGCCTGAGCAGTTTACCACGAGGTGCGACGAACTTCAAGCATCGCGAGGGCTCCACTCCCCGGCACGATTCCGCTCCCGGATGCGTTCCATCGACGATATCTTTCCCATCTTGACTCTCGAAGGGAGTTCTCGTGCATAAAGCCCCTCTCGTACTCTTCGCCGCCTTCCTCAGCCTCGCGCTCGCGGGCTGCGCCTCGTCGCCTGCGGCGACCACCGGCGCCACCGCGCCGATCTATATCCACATGAACGGCGGGAACGAGTTTCTCGAACCCACCGTCGCGGTCGCCCCAGGCGAGCCGGTGGTCTTCGTGAACGAGGATACCGAGCCGCATACCGTCCTCGGCTACCATCCCACGACCGGAAAACTCAACCCGCTCATCAACGGCGACCCAGCGGGTACACCGGGGGCCGGACACCCCGTCGCGACGTATACCGTGAAACTCGCGAAGCCGGGGATCTATGCGTACTACTGCTCGGTTCATGCGGTGCTTGCCAAGACCTACGGCACGGCGGTCCAGCCGGCGCACCGCCCCGGCGTTCACGGCTACCCCGGCGCGATGGCCGGGGAGATCATCGTCACCACCGACCCCAAGCTGATTGCACAAAATCCGGCGACTAGCGCGAAGAAGGTCCTAGCCGGATATTTCGGCGGGTAATTCCCTCTAGAGGAAGCCCCGCCGAGCCCGGGGACAGGATTCGACCGGGAGAGCCCAAAGGAGCGCGGCCATGGATGTGACCGCGCTCGATGGGCGCGCCTTCGCGAAGTTCATCGCCGCGGGCAGCTACTTTCTCAAGAAATATCGAGGCGTTCTCAACGATCTGAACGTCTTTCCCGTCCCCGACGGCGATACCGGGACCAATATGTTCCTGACGGTGCGCGCGGCCGGCGTTGCGGCTGCAAAGTGCGCGGATGCCCCGCTCTCGGAGGTCGCCGCTGCGGCGGCGGAGGGCAGCCTGATGGGTGCTCGCGGAAACTCGGGCGTGATCGTGTCGCAGATGCTCCGCGGCTTCGCCCATCACGTTCGGCACCGTCGGGAGATCGATACCTTCGTCTTTGCGACTGCGCTTCGCGAAAGCGTCGCAGCGGCGCGTCAGGCACTGCTCCGTCCGGTCGAAGGGACGATTCTCTCCGTCGCCGATGCCGCAGCGGAGGCCGCCTATCGCCTCGCCTTGCACGAGCCGGATTTTTATCGTTTGTTGACCGGGGTCGTTCGCGCAGCCAACGAAGCGCTCGACCGCACGCCCGAGCAACTCGCAGCGCTCAAGGAGGCCGGCGTCGTCGATGCAGGCGGCGCGGGCTTTGTGTACTTTCTCGAGGGGATATCGAGTTTTCGCCCCGAGATCAAGGTGCGAGCGACCGCCTTCCCCCGCCGTCCGGCGAAGAAAACTGCCTTCGCCAAAACGCAGCAAATCGGCGAAAATAAATTCTGTACCGAATTCATCCTTGAAGATGCGTCGGTCGGCGTCCACGAGGTTCGGGCGACGCTCGAGAGGCTCGGCGAATCGCTCCTCGTCATCGGCGAGCGCCCGCGGATAAAGGTGCATATTCATACCGACGTGCCGCAGCGAGTTACGGAGAGCGTCGAGCGTTTCGGAACGGTAACGCACCTCAAAGTGGACGATATGGAGCGCCAACATCACGTGCTCGTCGTCGATAGCGTTCCCCACGAGCGCTCGATCGTCGTCGTCGCTCCCGGCGACGGGTTCGAAACGATCGCGCGCGAGTTGGGAGCAGAAGTTACGGTGCCGGCAACGATCAATCCCAGCGTGCGCGACCTGTTGCTGGCGATCACCAAGACGCTCTCGAATGAGGTCGTACTCTTCGTCAACGATAAGAACGTGGAGATGGCTGCGCGAGAAGCGGCCGATCGAAGTGAGAAGCACGTTACGATCGTGCCTACTCCGAATATCGTAGCCGGAATCGCGGGGCTCTTTGCCCTGCGCTCGCTCGGCGAAGCGACGATTCCTCCGGCGGAGAGGATTCTTCGCGAGGCCGCGCGCGTTCGAGCGGCTCAACTGTTTTTTGCGGGGAAAGATGCCCTGCACGGGAACCTTCGCATCGCACGCGGGAAGCCGGTCGCCCAACTCGACGGCGAATTATTCGTTGCCGAGACAATAAAAGATACGCTCGTAGCCGTGGTGAAGACGATGGGGGGTGAACGCGGGTCGTTACTCACCCTTTACTACGGCGGCGTCCAACGCGAACGCGATGCAAAGGTGCTCGCCGAGGCAATGCACGAAGCCTTCCCTGATCTTGATGTGGAGTATTATTACGGCGGAATGAGCAACGCAGAGTACTGGATTGCGCTCGATGAATGAGCCGCGCATCGCGGTCGATGCTATGGGGGGCGACCGCGCGCCCGAGGAGGTCGTCGCAGGTGCCGTGCTGGCGGTAGAAACCTTTGGCGCCAACGTCGTCCTCGTCGGCGACGAGGCTCGCATACGCCCGCTCCTTCATGGAACGACGGGCGACCGCATTGCCGTCGAGCACGCGCCCGAGGCCGTGCCGATGGATCAGCCCGCTTCGCAAGCACTGCGCGGGTCGGAGCGAACCTCGCTTGGACGAGCTGTTGAAATGATGAAATCCGGGGAGGTCGACGGCGTCGTCTCGGCCGGCAACAGCGGAGCGTTTCTCGCAATATCGTTGGTAAAACTGCGCACGATCGAAGGCATCGCACGCCCGGCGATAGCGACGGTATGGCCCGCGCTCAAGGGCCCCTCGGTGCTGCTTGACTCCGGAGCCAACGTCGATTGCCGTCCGGAATGGCTCGTGCAATTTGGAATAATGGGGAGCGCGTATGCGCGCGCTGCGTTAGGCATCGAACGCCCGCGCGTCGCCGTCCTCTCCGTCGGCGAGGAACGAACGAAGGGCAACGCATCGGTTCTGGAAGCGGCCGCGTTGCTCGACCGAGCGCCGGTACACTTCATTGGGAATATCGAAGGGAAGGACATGTTCCATAACGTCGCCGACGTCATCGTGGCCGACGGATTCGTCGGGAACGTCGTCTTGAAGACATGCGAGGGCATGATCGGCGATCTCGGTTCGATTATGAAAAAAGAAGTTTTGGGCGGCGGGCTCGCCGCGAAGCTCGGTGCGGCTCTGCTATTGCCGCGCCTTCGTGGGCTGCGCAAGCGGTACGATTACGAGACCTACGGGGGAGCGCCGCTCCTCGGTCTGCGCGGCAACTGCATCGTCTCGCATGGTCGCGTGAGTAGAAACGGCATCAAACACGCAATTCGAGCCGCCGTGGAAGAAGCGCGCGCCGACGTAGTAGGAAAGATCGCCGCACTGGTTGCCGGCGAAGCGGTGACGCAAGCGTAATGCCGATTCACATCGTCACCGATAGTACCGCCGATATCGACCCGGCGCTCGCGCTCGAACTAGGCGTTACCGTCGTTCCGCTCTTCGTTGTCTTCGGAAATGAATCGCTTCGCGATTATATCGACATTTCAAGACAGCAATTTTTCGAGCGACTTGAAAAGGACCCGGTCTTACCGACGACCTCTCAGCCGAGTGCGGCGATGTTCCGAGAGACGTTCCTGCAAGCTGCCGAACGCGGCGAAGATATCATCTGCATTTCTATATCGTCGGTTCTCTCGGGAACCATCAACGCGGCTCGCGCCGCCGCAGAAAACATCGAAGGGGTTCGAATCGAACTCTTCGACTCGCTCAATGCGGCCGGCGGCTTGCGATTTTTCGTCGAAGATGCCGTCCGCATGGCGGCGGAGGGCGCGTCGGTCGATGAAATTCTCGCCCATCTTACCGAAATGCGCGATCGCACCCCGCTTTACGCGACGTTTCCGGACCTCTCGCACGTGCAACGCACCGGTCGCATCGGGCGAGCGGCAGCGGTACTCGGCGGTTTAATGAAAATCGTCCCGATTTTGACGCTCGATGCAGGCGCGGTCGTTTCGCGCACGCAGGTTCGAACGTTCAAACGCGCTCAAGAAACGATGGTCGATCTTGCCTGTGCCGACGATCGTGGCGGGGCGGCAATGCGCTATCGCGTCATTCACACCAAATCCCCGGATATTGCAGAACGTATGCGCGAACAAATAGTCGAGCGATGTTCCGGGCGCGATGTATCGGTCGATGTCGTCGAGGCCGGGCCGGTCCTTGCCGTGCATGCCGGTACCGGAGCGATCGGCGTCGTCCTAACCGACGCCTACCCCGCCGGCTCTACAGCGAAAACTCGCTCGGACTAGAGCCATAGAAAAGGAGAATATCGATGCCCGTTTCGGTTGTCACCGATAGCACCTGCGATCTGTCGCGCGAGATGGCGGCGCGATACGGTATCGTACAGGTTCCGCTCTACGTGATCTGGGGGAGCGAACGTTTTCGCGACGGAATCGACATAACGATGGAAGAGTTTCACCGTCGGCTCATGAGTTCGAAAGAGAATCCGGTCTCCGAACCTCCTTCAGTCGATGATTTTGCGGCGGCGTTCCAAAAAGAGATCTCCGCCGGCAATGAAGTCATCTGCCCGACGATCGGCTCGAAGCTCTCGAAAACCTTCGAATCGGCCGGCGCGGCCGCGCGCAATTTCCCCGGAAAAGTGGAGGTCGTCGATACCGAAACGTTCTCCGGCGGTCTGGCATTGCACGCAATGCTCGCATCGGAGTTAGCGAGATCCGGGGTGCCGTTACAGGAAATTGCGGCTCGTATGCGCTCCAAGCTTTTGACTCAGCGCGGAAACATGGTGCTGCCGGACGTCACTTTTCTCGGGCGTAGCGGTCGGCTCAATAAAGCGGTCGTTTCGCTCGCGCAGATGATGCGCTTGAGCCCGATTCTCCAACTCAATCGCGGGATCGCGGAATCTTCGACTCAAACCAACGATTTCGAGAAGTCGCGCCGACAGTTGATTGGAATTGCATTGCGTAGCCTTCCGGATACCTCGAAAATTCGCATCATGGTCGGGGCGGTCGATGCACCGGAGTTGGCCCTGGAATTCGAAAAGGAGATCCGCGAAAAATTAATCGGCGGCTGCGAGTCGCTCTTCGTCTACGCCTGTGGCCCGACCGTGGCGGTGAATTCCGGGCCACGCGCCTGTGCCGTCTTCTCGATGCCGGTTGGGTGACGAGGCGCTCGGCGGCGTCTACGTCCACCTGCCGTTTTGCCCGTATATCTGCCCGTACTGCGACTTTGCGAAGTGGCCGTTGCGCCGGAGCGATGCCGCTCGGTATTTAAGCGCACTCCATCGCGAGATCGCCGAGAGCGAGCCGCGCCTCGCCGAAAATATTTTTCTCGGCGGTGGAACGCCGAATGCATACGATGCGGCCGCGATCGTGGAACTCGTCGCACGTTTGACGGAACGTTTCCCGGAAGTCGACTCGCAGCGGGAGATCACTATTGAGATAAACCCCGACGCGGTTCGTGCGGGCGACATCGATGCGTACGCGCGCGCAGGTATCAACCGTCTCTCGATCGGCGTGCAATCTTTCCGTGAGGAAGAAACGCGAGCGCTCGGCCGCCGTCACTCCAATGCCGACGTCGAGCGTTGCGTGCGGGATGCTCGGAAATCCGGGATACGTTCGCTCTCGGTCGACCTCATTTTTGCGCTTCCCGGGCAGAGCGAGGCCGACTGGATCGAGTCGCTCGATGCTGCAATCGCACTCGGCGTCGAGCATTGCTCGACCTACGGCCTCACCATCGAACCCGGAACGCGCTTCGAGCGGCTCTACGCACGCACTCCCGAGCGATTCGCCGAGGAAGATCACGAAGCGCGGCTCTATGAAATTGCGATGGACCGTTTGGGTGCAGCCGGTTTCGAGCAGTACGAAATTAGTAATTTTGCGCGTCCGGGTCATCGCAGCCGTCATAACGGTAATTACTGGCGGAACGGGAGCTATCTCGGGCTCGGCGTCGGGGCGGCTTCCTATCTTGAGGGCGAACGCAGCACCGCAACCCGGCTTCTCGCCGAGTATATGGAGGCGGTCGAACGGGGGGAGCCGGTGCCGCGCGAACGGGAACGCCTCGAAGGGCTCGCTCGGCTCGGCGAGGCGATGATGCTCGCGTTGCGGACCGCACAAGGGGTCGATGCTTCGGCCTTTAAACAACGGTACGGCATCGATCCGCTCGTTACGTATGCCTCGACCATCGCCGGGTTCATCGAGGCCGGAGTGTTGGAACGCAGCGACGAGCATCTCCGTTTAACGCGGCGTGGCCGATTGCTCGCCAATACCGTCTGTGGGGCCTTTGTGACGCTCGAGTGAAAACGACGACTCTCTCCTCGACGCTCCTGCGCGCGATCTTCGCGGTTCTTTTTGCCGTCGCCGGCTTTCTCGTCGGGCAAGAAGCATATCTTCGCATTCTCACCTTTCATACGGCGGGTTCGGGAGTACAAATTCTCTTGGATATCGGCGCATCGGTCGTCGGCGCGGTCTTGGGAATCTTCCTCGCGCCGGTAGCGCAGTCGCTCTTCGAAGAAGAGGCGCGTGCGGTCGAACGCTCGGTCGAACGGCTCGCTCCCTCCGAACTCGTCGGCGGAGCCGCAGGGCTCATCGTCGGCTTGGTGATCGCCTACCTAACGAAAAGCATTTTTTTCGAATTTGTCGGGGTCGCCGGAAAAACCGGGAGCCTGATCGCGATTCTGCTCTATCTCATCGTCGCCATGTTTATCGCATACCTCGGCGCGCGTATCGGCGCAAAATTGCGAATCGTTCCGCTGCCGCCGTCGTTGGTATCGGGGCTATCGCCGAAGGTCCTCGACACGTCGGTCATCGTCGATGGGCGCATCGTCGAAGCGATTAAGAGCGGTTTCCTCGAAGGGCCGTTCGTACTCCCACGATTCGTCTTGCGAGAACTTCAACAGATCGCCGATTCGGCCGATGCGCTCAAGCGCGCTCGCGGTCGCCGCGGCCTCGACGTCCTAGGGCGATTGCAGGAAGTCGCCGGTCTCGAAGTCGTGGATCGAGATTATCCAGAACTCGCTCCCGGAAACGTCGATGCGAAGCTCGTTCGCTACGCGCGGGAGTTCGGTGCCAAGTTGGTAACCAATGACTACAACTTGCAACGCGTCGCGCGCGTCGAAAACGTGCTGACGCTCAACCTTCACGAATTGACCGCGGCGCTCAAGCCGGTCGTCCTTCCGGGTGAAGAGATGCGCGTGCACGTCGTGCGCGAGGGGAAGGAAGCGCATCAAGGCGTTGCCTATCTCGACGATGGAACGATGGTGGTGGTCGAACGCGGGCGGCGCCACCTCGGCGATCGCCTCGATGTCATCGTTACCAGCGTTCTGCAAACTGTGACCGGTCGGATGATTTTCGCACGCCCGAAGGGCGAAGAGGGCGACGAATGATGCGTTGGGCCGGCTTGGTCGTGGCAGCGGGCGAAGGGCGGCGTTTCGGCGGGTTCAAACAGCTCGTCGAGATCGCCGGGCGTCCGATGCTCGCGTGGTCGCTCGATGCGCTCGCCGCGATTACGACGTTCGATCTCTTCGCCGTCGTGACGGCACCCGAGGCTTTCGACGATGTCGAATGCGTTGCGCGCCCCATTCTCGGCGAGCGCCTGTTACCGCTGATCGCCGGCGGAGCGACGCGCCAGGAGAGCGTTCGAAACGGCCTGAACGCGCTCGCAGGGCGATGCGAGGCGGTAGCGATTCACGATGGGGCGCGCCCCTGCGTGCAGGCGGCGGAGATCGTTGCCGGAATGCGCGAGACGGCGCCGGGACAGGCAGCGCTGCTTGCAGCTCGCGTCGTCGATACGCTCAAAAAAACCGAGCCCGGGTCGACGTTGGTGCGCGCGACGTTACCGCGCGAAAATGTCTGGGCGGCGCAGACGCCGCAGTTTGCAACCTACGGCGATCTCGTGGCCGCGCACGATCGCGCGGCGCGCTCGGGCGTCCGGGCAACCGATGATATCGAGCTCTTAGAGGCGATCGAGGTGCGTTGCACGATCGTTCCTTCGTCGGCGGAGAACCTGAAGGTGACGCAGCAGAGCGATCGCGAGCTGGCGGCGGCGATTCTCAGCGCGCGCATGCGGCGCGCGGAGTGCTCGCGATGATGCGGGTCGGACACGGTTTCGACGCCCATCGCCTCGTCGAGGGCCGTCGGTTGGTCCTGGGCGGGGTGCAGATCCCCTTCGAGCGCGGCGCGCTCGGACACTCCGATGCCGATGCACTCGCGCATGCCGTCGCCGATGCGCTGCTCGGGTCGCTTGCTCTCGGCGACCTCGGGTCGCATTTCCCCGATAGCGACGAGCGTTGGAAAGACGCGGACTCGTTGGAATTATTGGCGGCGTGCGTGGCGCTCGTTCGCGAGCGCGGCTACCGCGTCGGGAATATCGATGCGACCATCGTCGTAGAGCGCCCGCGTCTCGCGGCCTTTACCGAACGCATGCGATGCAACCTTGCCGCTCGATGCGGCGTCGATGCAAGTGCCGTGAGTGTAAAAGCAAAAAGCAGTGAAGGCATGGGATATACCGGCGACGGAACCGGTATCGCCGTCTATGCCGTCGCGACCGTGGCGCCGGTGGACCCGTGAGCGGAAACGTACCCGCGCTCGCGCGGCGGATGCAGGAGTGGGGACTCTTGGAGAGCCCGGTTCCCGACGCGGCGTACCGCTGGATCGAGACGTTTCTGGAGGCGTACGGCGAGCGCGTCGTCGATCTCGAGCTCGCACGCCCTCTCGTGCTCGCGCTGCGCGCGGAATCGTGCGTCGTGCCGGCGCTCGAACTCGAACGCCTACGTTCGCGCGAGGTGCTCTTTTTTCTCGACGCCGTCGCGCAGTACGTTGACGCTCAACCCGAATTACGCGGGCTACCGCTCGCTCACGACCTTCCGATTCTCGGCGACGAGTTCGGCCTCACCGCAGAGGATGCCGTCGACAGCGTGCGCATGGCTCTCACCGGAGTGCGCGACGCAGTCCCCCTCGAACTCCTTTTTTCGTTACTCGGGCACGATCGCATCATGATTCGCATCGGAGCGATCAACGCGCGGCTCCTTCACGGGCGCGGCTTGGAACCGATCGCCTTCGGCCCCGACGGCTCGCCGTTCGAGCCGATTCATGGAAAGCGCCCGGAATAGATGCGATTATTACAAACGATAGCAGCGGATTTTCGCGCTCCGCTGGAGCGCGATCCGGCGGTGCGCGGTCCGCTCGACGTGCTGCTCTCCTACCCGGGCTTTCACGCCCTTTTCGCGCATCGTTTCATTCACATCTTGCATCGCTGGAGAATCCCGCTCCTACCGCGGTGGCTCGCGCACGTCGTGCGCTTTTTCACCGGAATCGAAATCCATCCCGGGGCGACCGTTGGGAACGGCGTTTTCATCGATCACGGCATGGGAGTCGTGATCGGCGAAACTGCGGAGATCGGGGATGGCTGTACGATCTATCAAGGAGTGACGCTGGGCGGCACGAGCCTCTCCCACGGCAAGCGCCACCCGACGTTGGCGCAAAATGTCGTCGTCGGAGTTAACGCTGCGGTGCTTGGCGCGATTACCATTGGCGAGAACACGAAGATAGGCGGCGGCTCGATCGTCGTTCGCGACGTTCCCGCTAATGCAATCGTGGTCGGGGTACCCGGGCGCGTCGTTTTCATCGACGGCGAACCGGTGCGCAACGTCAACGAGCCTCCGCGCGTTGTCATGCCCGATCCCGATGCCGTGCAGATCGCGCAGTTGCAGACGCACGTAGCCCAACTTGAGGGGCGCCTTCGGGCGCTCGAACGCTCGCAAGGAAACGACGATGCCGCTGCGGCTCTATAATACGCGTACTCGCAAAATCGAAGCATTCCAGCCTCGCCGCGAGGGGCAGGTTTCGATCTATGTCTGCGGGTTGACCCCTTCGGCGCAAGCGCACCTCGGCCACGCACGCTCGTTTCTCTTTTTCGATATTTTGCGCCGCTATCTTGCGTTCTCGGGATACCACGTCACTTACGTGCAGAACGTCACCGACATCGACGACCGGAGTATCGCCGCCGCACATCGGCTCGGCGTCTCGTGGCGCGAAATCGTCGCCGGATATTATGCGGAGTTCAAGCGCTCGATGCAGCGTTTGGGCGTTCGCGAACCGGATAAAGAACCGTACGCTACCGACTTCATTCCGCAAATACGCGAGACGATCTCCGCCTTGATCGAGCGCGAGTATGCCTACGTTGCGAGCGATGGAATTTACTACCGCGTCGGGAAGTTCGCAAACTACGGCGCGCTCTCCAATCGCAATATCGCCGAACTCGAAGCGGGTGCGCGAATCGAAATCGACGAGGCAAAAGAGGAGCCGCTCGATTTTGCGCTCTGGAAATTTGCAAAACCCGGGGAACCGCATTGGCCCTTCGAACCCTATGGCGACGGACGCCCGGGTTGGCACATCGAATGTTCGGCGATGTCGCACGCGCTGCTCGACCCGGCCGGAACGGGGTTCGATATTCACGGTGGCGGAGCCGACCTTATTTTCCCGCACCACGAGAACGAGATCGCACAGAGCGAACCGTTGATGGCGCGGCCGCCGATGGCGGATTTCTGGCTGCACGGTGGATTATTGTTGTTCGATAATCGCAAGATGAGTAAGTCGCTCGGCAACTTCGAACCGCTGAGCGAGGTTCTCGACCGATACGATCCGCAGGCGATCCGGTTGCTCTTCTTACGAACCGGCTACGGGAAGGTGATGAACTTTACCGAGGAAGCGATGGCGGGAGCGGTCGCAACGCTGAGTCGCCTGAGGCGCGATTATCGCCTCCTCCATGAAGCCGCAGCGAGCGCCGACGGCACCGCGGGGGGCGGCGGCTCGTTGACCGAGCGCGTCGTCGCGGCGCTCGACGATGATATGAACACCGCGGCTGCGTTACGCGAGGTACTCGCCGCCGCGAGCGCTCCTGCGGCGGGCGATGCGCGGGAACGGTTGCGCGAGCTCCGCAGCGTCTTGAATCTTTTAGGGATCGAACCCGACGATCGTTGGCTTGCCTCTCCGGAGGAATTGCCGCTCCCGGCGGATCTTGCCGGCGCGCTTCGGGCCGAGATCGGCGAGCCTTGGCTCGACGGAATCGACGATGGACGCACGGCTCTCGAGCGTGTCGTTGCCGAGCGGCTCGCCGCGCGAGCCGATAAAGATTGGTCGCGAAGCGATCGTCTTCGTGACGCGCTTGCGCGCTGCGGAATTGAAATCAAAGACGGTAAGGAGGGTTCGGCATGGAGCGTCGTCCGATAGCTCGAGGGCGGGTAAAAGCTCCGCTCGATTTCGACGATGTCATCTACGGCATTCACGCCGTCTCAGAAGCGTTGGAAGCCGGGGAATCGATCCTCGCGCTCCACGTGGCCGGCGATCGGGCTCGCGACCCGGCGCTTCGTGCGCTGCTCTCCGTCGCCGAAGAACGCGGTTTGCGAGCGCGCTTCGAAGGGCGAGATTTCTTTGCCCGGCTCCCCTATAAAGCGCATCAGGGCGTCGTCGCGCGTAGCGCGCCGTTTCCCTACGCCGATATTGAAGCCGTTTTAACACCGCGCGACGGCGCTCCGCTGCTCGTCGTTATTCTCGACCACCTCACCGACCCGCATAACGTCGGTGCGATCGTTCGCACGGCGGCATGCATCGGCGCAAATGGGATCGTTCTCCCCGATCGCCGTAGCGCCGGCGTGAACGCGACGGTGCGCAAAGCGGCGGCGGGGGCGACCGCGCACATTCCGATCGTGCAGGTGACCAATATCGCGCAGACGATCGCCGGACTCAAAAAACGCGGCCTCTGGATCGCCGGGGCGGAGGCTGGGGAGAGTGCGACGCCGATGTACGAGGTCGATCTCAACCGGGACCTCGCGCTGGTCATCGGGGCGGAGGGGAGCGGGCTCGCCCCGTTGGTGGCGAGGAACTGCGACTTCCTCGTAAAGATTCCGATGCCCGCCGGCGTCGCCTCCCTCAATGCCTCGGTCGCGGCCGGGGTGCTCCTCTACGAGGCTCTCCGCCAGCGTCGATCCGAGGGTGCGGCGGTTCGCGAACGCTAGAAAATCGGGAAGATACGGCAAAAACGCTTGACGCTGGAGGGGAGCCCTCCTATACTCCGACCCGTGCGACGCGCTCGACGGGCTCCGGCCCGCGTCATGCGTCCACGCGTCCCAGACGAGGCAGATACCACCCATGGCAATGACCCAGCCGGCCCCTGCAGGGCTGGACTATCACGAACGCGGCGACGAAGATCTCGTTGCGACAGCGAAGAGCGGCGATAGCCTTGCGATGGAGTTCTTACTCAACAAATACAAGAACTTCGTTCGCATCAAGGCTAAGAGCTACTTCCTCATCGGCGCGGATCGTGAAGATATCATCCAAGAAGGCATGATCGGCTTGTATAAGGCCGTCCGCGATTTCAAAGCCGATAAGCTCTCGAGCTTTCGCGCGTTCGCCGAACTATGTATTACGCGTCAGATCATTACCGCGATTAAGACCGCGACGCGTCAGAAGCATATTCCGCTGAACCAATATATATCGTTGAACAAACCGATCTACGACGAAGATAGCGAACGGACGTTGCTCGATGTGATGCCGGCGCAAAAGTCAGGCGATCCCGAAGAACTCGTCGTGACGCAGGAAGTCTCCGACGATATCCGGCAGCGCATTCGCCAAAATCTCTCGGATCTCGAATCGCAGGTACTCGAATCGTACCTCGAAGGAAAGAGCTACCAGGAGATGGCGCGCGACCTCGGCCGCCACGTCAAATCGATCGATAATGCGCTGCAGCGCGTCAAACGGAAGATCGAAAAAAACCTGGCGGAGTTCGAGTTTAAGTAAGAGCCTGTAGGCGGCAGTGTGGGGCGGCTGCGCTGAGAACGATTGAACTCGTTCGGTCGGCCCTGCGCTGCAGGTTATTTTTCGCGCCGCGATCCAAGGGTTGCGACGATCCGTTCGTAGATCGCCTCGCGGTCTTCGAGCGGATCGACGACGAAAGTTTCGCTGTCGCGGCCGTTGCTTGGAGCGATGCAGACGGTTACGAGGCCCTTCGCGCAGAGGTCCATACACGATGTCGAAATTGCCCGTATCGGCCCCCACCGGCCGCGCTCCTTGAGCGCGGCTTTGAGCCAATCGCGCAAGCGCACGTCGCCGTGTCGCCGTGCGATCTCCGGCGTTTCGTCGGGAATGCGCTCCGCGGAACAGCGGTCGCAGACGAGTGCGAGGCCGCCCGCGCGCCACTTGGGACGTACGCTTTGCATGGAGGATCTCCCGGGCGAAGCAATGGAGCCGACGGTGGGACTCGAACCCACGATTGGCAGTTTACAAAACTGCTGCTGTAGCCGCTGAGCCACGTCGGCGGAGAGCGCGAGCTTCCACGCCTCTCGCACGCACCCTCCGCGGCGCTGCGGGAGGGCGGTGGCGAGGATTTTGTCGAGAGTCGTTGCGAGGAGTCTTGGGGTTTGGTATCGTACCGTCCGGAGCCGTCGAGAGATGGCCGCGTGGGTAGGTGGTCGAGTGGTTAAAGGCACCGGACTGTAAATTCGGCGCGCGAAAGCGCTACGCTGGTTCGAATCCAGCCCTGCCCACCACGCGGGCGTTGCATAGTGGTAGTGCTTCTGCCTTCCAAGCAGACAGCGCGGGTTCGATTCCCGCCGCCCGCTCCAAGTGGGAACGCCGTTGTAGCTCAGTGGTAGAGCACGTCCTTGGTAAGGACGAGGTCATGGGTTCAATCCCCATCAACGGCTCCATCTAAAGCCCATAACCACGGGATTTTTCTTTTCTTAGCCGTTTGATTGGCCCACATTTGGCCCACGGAGCCTGTTTTTCATCGCCTCGATAGGGCCTTCTCAAAGGCTGCGTCGAGCCGATCGGCGGCCTCGCTGTTCATCCCTCGGAGGACGTGGGCGTATACGTCGCCCGTAACCCCGACCGTGCTATGGCCGAGTAGCCCCGAAACGACCGTGAGGGGCGATCCGGCCTTTATCTGTATCGACGCATAGCTATGCCGCAGGCCGTGGAAGGTCGTCGCAAGGCTCGCCTTCTTTACGAGCCGGCCGAAGCCGACGGAGAAACTTCTCGGGGCCCACGCTTGGCCTGTCAACGGACTAGGGAAGACGAGCCCCTCATCGCCATAGGCTCCCCCAAGCGCAAGCCGGATTTCGGAAAGCGCGACTCGTTGACGGCGGAGCACCTCGGTCGCCAAGCGCGATAATGGCACCTCACGGCGCGATCTCGGCGTCTTCGGCACCTTCGAACGCGTGATAGCCTTGCCGTCCTCGCGGACGGTCTCCAGAGAGGCTACAACACGTAAAACGCGGCCTTCGAGATCGACGTTCTCCCACCGCAGCGCGAGAAGCTCGCCTTGGCGTAGCCCCGTAAACGCTGCGATCTTTGTCGGCCGCTCGTACGGCGTCCCATCGAGAGCGGCAAAGAGGCGAAGTAACTCCGATTCATCGAGCGCCGCAACCTCCGCACGGCCCTTCGAAGGCACCATGCGGCGCGTGAAGGGGAGAGCCGAGATCAACCCGTCTTCTTGCGCGTCGCGCAGCGCGCTGCGCAGCGTTCCGAAGATATGATTCACTGTCTTCGGCGAGATCCTCTTCCCGGCAGTCGTCTTCCTCGCCCAGGTATCGATCGCCGCACGAACATGATCTCGTCGAAGAGCCGCTAACGGCACCGCGCCGATTGCCGGAACGATATGATAGCGAACGTGCGAGGCGTAAGCGACCCAGGCGGCGTAAGCGCAGCTTTCTTTCTTACGCGGCAACCAGCGTTCTTCGAGATACTCATCAAGACGGAGTTTCCGGTCGCGGACGTACCCTCCGCTTTCGACTTCGGCAACGAAGACTCGCAACGCGTTCTCAGCCTCCCTGCGCGTGCCGAAGAACGCGCGATAGACTTGCTTGCGAGAACGCACCCCATCGACGACCTCCGTGCCGTTATCGACGACCATCTGCCAAGACTTCTTGGCACCGATGGGGGTGCGACGCCGGTCGCGCTCGCGCAAATACCCTCTCATTTTAGAACCTCTTTTTCATTGTCGGTCGCTCCGCTCTGCTCACGAAACGCTGCTCTGCTCACTGCTTAGTATAAAAGAGCGTGAGCGAAGCAGTGATTGGAGCACTATCGGGATGCCCGCAGCGTTGAAATCACTACCTGGTAAAAAACCTCCATGATGGATTTTTCAATCTCGTTTCGTTGCGCGACTGGAGCTCCAGTCTCGCCGAGCCCATTTTGAAGAGCTAATCGAAAGCGATCCTCGGCTTCGAAGGCCCTAATCTCATCATCCTTGCTGCGAAACGAATTGAGATCGATTCCACAGCGAGCAAGAAGCTCGAGAATCTCGTCGGTGTAGGTCAAATCGATCTTTTCTCCCGTTATATGCCGAGCGAGCCGTCGGCGCCGAATGCTATTCAAGTCGGCTAACGCAGCGAGTTTTTGCGCGTGGGGAAGCGCCAGGAGCCCGTCCAGCAACGCCGATCGATAGCCGGGCTCGAATCGCGTGTTAAGTAGAACGATTACCTCTTCAACGCCTTCCTTCACCTCGTTCTCGGAGGGCGCTACGAGCGCGTTGAGATAGGCGAGTACCTTCGGCTCGCCGATCTCTTCCGCTACTGCGGCATTGATCGCACGAAGACGCGAAAACGGCTGCGGGCGCTTTCCGTCGAGGATGATCGAGAAATAAGGATACGGTAGCTTATCAAACTTGTCGGCGATTTTCTTCTGCGTCTTCCCTGCAAGTTTCAGCAAGACTCGCACTTGCTTTCCCCAGCGTTTCATTTGGCTGATTGGGACACTCTGTTTCGCCCTCATGCGTCCATAATAACACATTCTTGACAACATTATCAAGAGCGAAGCAAATCAAACCATATGGTCAAGTTCTATTAGCACTCTAGCTAGGTAATTTACTACCATTGCTATTACCATACTTGACGTGAGAAACTGGGCGTGATCCTCAACGCCGAGGGTCGCTCGGGGGAATTTTGAAAAACTCGACAACGACGACCATGCCCGCCAGAGACGTCGTCCTCGACGTGCGAGGCGCCGCCAGATATCTAGGGTGCCACCCTGAGACCGTGCGTCGGCTCGTCCGCGCGGGCAAGCTCCCGGCCTATCGCGGCGGGACGCGGCTCATCCGCATCTCGCGCCTCGCGCTCGATCGACTGCTCGCCGGTGAAAACCAATGACGCCCGTGACCGATCCCGACGCGTTCGCGCAGCGCAGCGTCGAGGCGGCGAATCAGCTCGTCGCCGATGAGTGCGACGCCCTCATGGGCGATCCGACATTTCGCCGATGCGCGTGGGCTGCCGTCAGCGCGGTCGCAGGCGCGGTCGGTCTAACGCCTACGCTCTTGAGTGGCGCACTGCGCCAGGGTCTCATGCCCGCGACATACGGGCTCGGGGCGCGCGTGCGGAGGCTCGCGCTCGCGACGTATCGCCGCGCCCATCAGGGGGCAGCATGAGTAGCGGCCTCGACGCGGCGGCCTACGGTGAGTTTCTGCGCTTGGGCGGCGTAACGAGCGCGGCCCAAGAGCCGCGCTATACCCCGCACCCGACCGATATCGGCGGTGACTGCCTGTTAACGCGAGCATCGGATGTTCGCTTCGAACGGGTCTCGTGGTTTTCGCGCGACCGCATTCCCTATGGCGGCCTAACGCTGCTCGATGGGCCGGGCGGGGTCGGAAAAACGACGCTTATGCTTGGGGCAATCGCCGCCGCAACGCGCGGCAAGGGCTATTTCGACAATGAAGGCTTAGAATTGGGAGCGGCCGTCGCGTTGATTATCGCTGAAGAGGACGCGCTCGGGCTGCTTAAGGCGAAACTCGACGTCGCCAACGGTGACCTCTCGCGGGTTTATTTTCTGGAGGGGATGAAAGTTGACGGCGAGATTGTGCCGTTCGAGATGCCGTTTGGCGTTGACGCGCTAGAAGAAGCGATCGTCCAGACCAGCGCGACGGTGGTATTTGTCGATGCACTCTTCTCGCACCTCACGCTCAAAGGCGACGGCAAGATGTCGCAACAGGTGCGCCGCGCTCTGCGCCCCTTGGTGAAAATGATCGAGCGCACGAACATCGCGTTTTTTGCGATTCGACATTGGGCGAAAGCTCACGGCGCCGCGTCAAGCCGAGCGCTCGGCTCCGCCGAGCTCGCGAACGTCGCGCGCTCGGTGCTGTCGTTTGGCGCTCACCCGCACGAGGACGGCAAGTTTTGCATTTCGCCAAGCAAGATGAATCTAGCGCGCTTTCCGGCGACCCTCGCGTATAGGATCGACGAGGTCGCGACTGTCGATGACGACGGCAATGCAACGGCCGTTACGCGCGCTGTGCTGGAGGGCGTCGTCGATGACGTCACTGCCGACGATCTTGCAATGCGCTCGCCAGCCGATCCTGATGAGCGCGGCGTGGCCGAGGACTGGCTACGAGACTATCTCGCCGCCGGCGGGACGCACGCGAGCGCGCAGGTCTACCGCGACGCCCGGAGCGCGGGCGTCGGGTCTCCAGCGACGCTCCGGCGCGTTGCGAGCGCGATCGGCGTCGTCAAGGAGCGATCGGCGACGCTCGCTGCTCGCGGGGAGAGCGCGAGCACTTGGCGGCTCCCGCCGTCGGCGACTGCGCCTCCAAGCGCCGCGGTATCGTCGCGGTGCGGCTTTCACGTCGGCAGCGCCGGCGACGACTGCGAGCGCTGCGGCGTTGCGTGGCGCGACCACCAAATCATCGAGAGGCCGGATGATGCGGATTGATCACGATCTCTTCCTCAAGAGCGCAAAATATCGCACCGCGATTCGCAAGCGCTTGTCGGAGTTTACCGAGAAGAGGCGCGGGAAGCTCGCCAACTTAGAAGTTGAACATGAGTGTGATCTATCGTGCTGCCGTCGTGAGCCGTGGCTGCTAACGCTTCAACGATTGCACGACTTGGCCGATAATCGCTGGTCTTCCTCTGGCCGCGTTAGCGCCGTGCAACGCGAGAGATCGGCGCACGCGAAGGGAGCCAAATAGTGCCAAGAACCTGCCGAATTTGCATTCATCCGCAACGTCGCGATATCGAAGACGAATTGCACCGTTGCACCCCCGAACGCTCGATTGCTGTGCAGTTCGGAATCGGCCGGTCGTCGGTTGCAAACCATGCGCGGTTGCATTGCGACGCTCGAGCCGTTCGCGCGCAACGGAAGCGCGCGGCACGCATTGTCGCCGCCGAGCGCCGGGGTTTCAAAGAGAAGTGCGTGAGGATTGACGCGCCTGCCGACGTCCTCGAATACTCGAAGCGGTTGCTTGGTGAGGTGCTGGGAATTGCGTCGCACGCGAAGGAACTCCACGACGACCGCCTCGCCTTGCAGGCTGCGAAACAGGCGACCGACCTCCTCACGCAGATCGGTCGAGCGCACGGATTGTTTCGCGATGAATCGTTAGTCGTCAATATCGACGCATCGGCGAAGGCGCTAAAAATTATTGGAGAGTTGCCGGAGCCCGAGCTGCGAAGCGCGCTTCTTGCGCTATCGAAAGAGCCGAAGGAAACGGGTTCCGATGGTTGACCTGAAAGCGCTTCAGCCGCACCTCCGCCGCGAGCTCGCTCGCAGGCGTTTCCTTGACTTCGCAACGTTCGTCGATCCGTCGTATAAGAAAGCGCGGCATCTGCGGGCGCTCGCCGACATCCTCGAACGAATCGAACGCGGAGAGCTTAAGCGGGTGATTGTTACGATGCCACCTCGGCATGGCAAGAGCAGAACATGTTCGCAGCTCTTCCCAGCTTGGTCGCTCGGACGTAACCCGAAGCGTGAGATCGTGCTCGCAGCTTATGGCAGCGATCTCGCCGAAGCCAATTCCCGACGCGTTCGCGATATCGTTTCGGCCAGCGAGTATCCATTCGACGTGACGCTGCGCGAAGATTCGCGGGCGGTACATCGTTGGCAAACGGATCAAGGCGGCTTCGTCGTTGCGGCGGGGTGCGGAAGTGCGCTAACCGGTTTTGGAGCCGATTTGCTCGTCATCGACGATATCGTTCGCGATCGCGAAAGCGCTGATTCGGCGATTGTTCGCGAATCAACGTGGGCGTGGTATCAGGACGTTGCGCGCACGCGATTGCATCCTAGCGGCGCGCAAATCATCGTCGGGACGCGGTGGCACGATGACGACTTCATCGGTCGATTGCTTGCGACGCCGGGATGGGAAGTGCTTTCGCTTCCGGCGATTGCCGACGAGAACGATCCTCTTGGTCGCGTACCGGGCGAAGTATTGTGGCCCGAGCGTTTCCCGCTCGACGAATTGCCGAGCGCCGAACGAGGAGAGATCAGTTCGCGTTCGTTCTCGGCGCTCTATCAGCAACGGCCGGCGCCTGCAAAAGGCTCGCTCTTTAATCTTGATTGGTTCGACCGCCGATACGCCGTCGTGCCGACGCGGACGAAACCCGTTCGCGTAACCACCGTTGGGAGCGTGCAAGAGATCACTCACGACGTGTTCGTCATTCAAGCGATCGACGCAGCTGCAAAGACGGGCGTCGCAAACGATTATTCGGTTATCGTTACGCTCGCGTTCGACGACGCCGATGTGTACCTCGTCGATATCGCCCGCCGTCGGGTGCAATTTGCCGAGCTTGTCGCAATGGTGAGACAGAACGCGCACCGCTATGCGCCAAGCGTCGTCTATATCGAGGACGCGAGCAACGGAACGCCCGTTATTCAGGCATTGCGGTCGCAATCATCGCTGCCGATCGTCCCGGTAACACCGAAGGGAAGCAAGACCTCGCGTGCCGAGGCGGTTACCCCTTGGTGCGAATCGCGACGCGTGATCTTACCTGAACGTGCTTCTTGGCTCGACGCTTTCGTCGATGAGGTCGCGAGCTTCCCGCTTGGTCGGCACGACGACCAAGTCGATGCGTTCGTACTCGCGCTCACGATGCTCGGGGCGTCGATTCAACGCCGGGATGAAACAAGGCGGCAAGAACGCGCGCTTTTCAGTTGGTTCGATCGGTGAGTTACCGCCCGCGCCCACGCCGTATGGTGCGGCCTTCCACGCAAACATCGCTCATTCAGGCGCTTCGGCGTCATAGCAAAGAAAGGAATCTATCATGGCATTTACGCCGCCAACCTACGTCCTTCCCGAAACAATCGAAACCCTAAAAGGGGTCGTTGCCGAGCTGCGCGCCGAGGTGTTCGCTGTCCGCGAACGCGTCGGCAATGCGGAGGGTTGGACCTCCTCGCTCAAAGGCGAGATGAACACCCTGCGAGCAGAATCGAAAGCCTTACGCGAACTCCTCGAACAGCACCAGGATCAGTTCGCGCCTGCCGTCGTCGATGCGATCCTCAAAGGGTTCGCAATCGCTACTGCCCGTAACATCGGCAACGTCAAGGAGAAGCAGAAGTGAACCGCCTTGTGATCGACGGGCCAGCCGCGCAGCAAGGCGTGATGCGCGAAATAGACCTCCTCATCGCCGAGGTCGGTCACCAGCAACGCCGGATGAGCGAGATCGAGAGCAATCTTCAAAGGCACGCAGGCTCGGGCCTCGCAGAGCGGCTCCGCATCGAGCTCGCGTCGATCCGGGAAGGCTACGAACAGCTTGAACGCATCAACGCAGGCTCGGACCGCGACGTTTCCGAGCTCATGGAAGAAGGTGCCTAGTGGGCCGCGATGCTATCGAACAGCTCATCCACGACTACGCTCGCTCTCCTCAAGCGGCCGAGGTTGACGCAGCACTCATCGCACGCGTTCGGAACATGGACTTCGCGCGAATCAACGAGCGCGAGCGCGAGCTGCTCACGCAAACCTTCTTTCGTCGCCCCAATAGCCGAGAACGGCTCGCGATCGAGGAAGCCATGAGCAAGCATGGCTAACGAAGAACGGCGGCAAGCAGTCTCGCGTACCGCACGCATCCTCGCAAAAGCCGCAGGCAGAACTATCGTAGCCGTTGGGATAACCGATTCGTTTTCAAGCGACTCCTACCGCGGCGAAGAGATGCGACTGGGCTTCGACGACGGATCGTGCCTGTATATCGGCATCGGTTCGACGCGCGGATTCTTAATTATCGACAGACTTCTTTAACAAATAATCGTCGAACGAATCCTCAGAGCCCGCCCACAAGCGGGCTCTGCTCACGCTTTGCTTATATATTTATCGTGAGCAGAGCGGGCGTTCGTGAGCAGAGCGGAGCGCTCGAACCGACAAAGAGCCCTTAATATTTCCCGATTAACGGCAGGCAACGGGGGCTACGCGAAGCCTCCGCGCGATCCCCACGCACCGCAGACAGACCCGCGGCCGATCCCCGAAGCCTCAATTTGCTCATTGCGACTGTGTCGCAAAAAACTTCAGCAGTTTCTCGGCCGAACGCTCCGCCGTTGGCAAGTCCTCGATATCGGAGCTGTTTCCGCCGTTGGTCACATACCAGTTGCGAGCACCTTGCGTTGCGGAATCAAGTTCTGAGCGCGCGCTCTGAGCTTCGTCAAGGGCGTTCGCGATAGTTTCCGTGTTGCCGTTTCCGAGACCGTCTCGTATGCCCTTGATAGCCTCCTCATACTTTCCTGCGGCATCGAAGAGCTCGCCCTGAATAGACATCCACGCATTACCATCCGGCACTCCACTACTGTCTGCCGCGTCCTTCGCTTTCTTCACGGCGTGTACCGCTTGGGCAAGTATTTGCTCGGCCTCCACGGCGTTACCGATTTCCTCCGCCCTCACTGCTAGCGAAACGGCTGCTCCCGCGAGCGCAAGTTCGTTCAGAACAGGGTTCCAATATACCTGAGCAGCTTCGCGAGCGGCGTGACGGCCCGTATACGTCGGGCTTGGCGTGCTCGACGCACCGCCGCCCTTTCCGGCACAAGTTTCGAGCCCCCATCCTATCAGGATCAGAGCGACTACGCCCGCGAGCATTTTCGCGCTGCCAGAAAATTGGCGGGGCGGCGTAACGCGAGGTGGGTTCATCTCGCGAATCCAATCGAGCAGGTCCTTCGCGCAGGCTGCTTCTGCGAAGTTCAGAGCGAGCATTGCGCTGGGTAGTGCGCCTGGCGACCGAAAGGTTATTGCGATCGTCGAGTCGCCGATGAGATACGCCGATTTAGTAAGAGCCGCACAATCGAATGTATGAAGCGCCCCGATGCCCTCACACAGTTTTATATACAGAACCACTTGACCGGTCTCCCAGCTCACAATGACGTCTTGGACTGGGTTGTTCGTTCCGAGAAAACTCAGGGAAGCTTTGCGTTCTACCATCGATGCCTCGTCTTCGAAAGATTGGAGCGCTTCAACCTCGGTGTGGTCGACTTTTAACGTACACGACTTTACGCGTTCAACCGGCGAAGGCCCCTCAAGGATGGGCCGCGACTCCCTGGATATCCCCGAGGCCGGGGCGTGGCCGCCGAGCCCGCAGCCACTAAGCAGCTACACGCAGGGGCTACGTCCCGACTCAATGCCCTTGGTTAGAGGCAACGCGTCAACGCATCCGATTTTCGGCAAGAATAGTGGCCCACATTTGGCCCACATACCGTGTAAAACTAGAGACTACTCTTAACGACAAGAACGAGCGGAAACCCTTATCATATAATGGTTTCCGTCGTATTGCGTTGTTTAGAGTTTTTCGAATACTTCGAATTCAATCCCCATCAACGGCTCCAGCCTCGCTCGTCGCGCTGCGGATCTCTTGCATCCGACGGGCGCGCTTCGACGTTCTTCCTAAACGTATGAGCGAATCACCGACCCCGGAAATTCATCGTAGCGAAGCCGAGTGGCGTGCCCTTCTTGGGGAGGAGCGTTATCATGTTTTGCGCGAGGCCGGCACGGAACGCCCGTTTAGCGGTTCGTTGCTCGCCCTGGATGCCGAAGGAAGCTATCTCTGCGGGGGATGCGGCGCCGCCCTTTTCGCCGCCGAGGCGAAGTTCGATTCGCACTGCGGGTGGCCGAGCTTTACGCATCCGGAGGAATTGGAGCGCGTTCGACTGATCGAGGATCGCAGCCACGGTATGCTTCGCACCGAGGTCCGCTGCAAATGCTGCGACTCGCACCTCGGGCATGTTTTTGACGATGGACCCGGCCCCGAGGGAACGCGTTATTGCATCAACTCGCTTGCTCTGTTCTTTCAGCCGGAGTAATGCTGCGGTCTTTACGAAAAAGAAACATTACTTGCCGAACGCACCCCCGTCGTGCCGCAAATCCGAAGAAACCGTGTGACGAGAGGCTGAAAAAACTTAACATCTCCGGAGGGAGGGTTGCGCCTGAAACGGAAGCGCGAGCCTGGGATGGGAGCCGCCAAAAGTCATACGCTGCCCGTCGATCTCGGTGAAGTTCTCGAACGCATCACCGACGGTTTCTTCGTGCTTGATCGAGAGATGCACATTCGTTTCATGAACGGGGAGGCAAAACGTCTCCTTGGAGCGGTCGGACGCGATGTCGTCGGGATGCGCGTCCGCGATCTCTTCCCGACCTTCGCCAACTCGGTCTTCGAAGAGCAGTACCAGAAGGCGATCGATACCGGCACTCCGACCGCGTTCATCGAATATTCTCTCACTTCGTATCTCTGGTTCGATGTGAAGGCTTTTCCCGCGCCCGACGGCGTCTCGGTCTACTTCCGCGACGTCAGCGAGCGAGTCGAAGCCGAGCGCGTCATGGCCGAACGCAACAATGAGCAGGCCGCGCTCATCGAATTCGGACGCCTCGCGCTTTCGCAGGCCTCGCTCGCGCGCGTGAGCGAGGATGCGTTGGAACTGCTCGGCACTTACCTCGATGCTCCCGCTGCCGAAATGTATCGATACCGCCCGTCGCTCGACCGCTACGAACGTGTCGGCGAACTCGGCGAGGCTGTCGCAGCACCGATATCCGATGGCGAGACGCTCGATTTTTCCGGCTCCGCGCAGATTCGGCGGGCCGAGCCTATCGTGGTCGATAAGCTCACCGAAGAGTCGCCGCTCCTCGATGCGCGGGCGCGAATGGCGAAGGGGGTCCAATCGGTTGCCTGCATTCCCATCGGTACCGAGAGCGAGCCGATCGGTATGATCGTAGTTGGGAGCCAGCGCGCGAACTATTTCGACGAATCGCGGCAGCGCTTTATTGAAAGCGTCGCAACGACGATTGCCGAAGTTTTTCACAGTTCTCGTGCCACCGCGCAGACCCGCGAAATTCTCGACAGCATAACCGACGCTTTCGTCGCAGTCGATAAGTCGTTGCATATTATCTACGTGAACGAACGTCTAGCGCAATTTTATCGGGCGAAAAAGGACTCGCTCATCGGGCGACCGGTGATGGATTTCGTCGAACCTTCATCGGAAAGTATGGTACGCGCCGCGTTCGAAGAAGCTCTTGCAAGCCGCAAGCCGGTAACGCTGGAATTGCGCTCGAGCGCCAACGGCCGATGGTACGATATGCGCATTTATCCCTTGGCCGATGGGCTCGCGGGATATATTCGCGATATCACCAATCGCATCAGAAGCGAACGAGAGATCCGCGATCTCAATGCGACGCTCGAACAACGAGTTGCTGAAAGAACGGTGCAACTCGAGGCTGCAAATAAAGAACTTGAAGCGTTTGCGTATTCCGTCTCACACGATCTGCGAGCGCCTTTGCGCGCGATCGACGGTTTCAGCCAAGTCCTCGAAGAAGATTATCAGGAGGTGCTCGACGATGCGGCTCGGGGTTACCTCGGGCGCGTGCGCTCGGCTGCCAAGCGCATGGCGGAACTCATTGACGCACTCCTGCGTCTTGCGAAAATAGCGCGAGCGCCGATCCATTACGAAAAAATCGACTTAAGCGATATCTTTGCCGGTATCGTCGCAGAGATTCGAGTTGCCGAACCCGAGCGTCATGTCGAAATCGAAATCGAGCCCGGCCTGACCGCATACGGCGACCCGGCGCTCGTGCGGGCCGCGATCGGCAATCTTGTTGGAAACGCCTGGAAGTTCACGAGAAATACGGAACGTCCGGCGATGGGCTTTGGGCGCGACGCCTCGGGAGAGTTTTTTGTAAGCGATAACGGCGCCGGGTTCGACATGGCGTATGCGAATAAACTTTTCGGTGCATTTCAGCGCCTTCACGCTGCCGATGAGTTCGAGGGAACGGGAATTGGCCTAGCCACCGTCGCACGCATCATCCATCGACACGGGGGGACCCTCCGAGCCGAGGGAGCGGTCGGTCGTGGAGCATCGTTTTGGTTCACGCTTCCAACGGAGGTTCCGATACAGTGAGTACCCCATACATTCTCCTCATCGAGGACAGCGACGACGATATCGAATTGACGAAACGAGCTTTCGCAAAAAATCATATTCTCAACGAAATCGTTATTTTGCGTGACGGGGAAAAAGCGGTAAACTTTCTATTCGATGAAGCCTTCGATGGGAAGGGAACCCCACAGTTTATTTTGCTCGATCTCAAGCTTCCAAAGGTATCCGGGCTCGAACTCCTGGAACGGATACGAAGCCACGACTCGACCCGCCTTATTCCGACGGTGATCCTGACGTCGAGCAAACAAGATGAAGACCTCTTGGCGGGCTACCGACTGGGCGTCAATAGCTACGTGCGCAAACCGGTCGACTTCAACGAATTCGTCGAGGCGGTACGCCAGGTCGGCCTCTACTGGCTCGTGCTGAACCAGATCCCGCGTTCGAGCCTATGAACGCCGGACGTCCGCTTCGCGTTCTCTGTATCGACGACTCGCCCGACGATGCCGATTTGAATGTGCTCGCCCTTGGGCGAGCCGGTTATCGCGTTGAAACGCAGCGCGCGGACAGAGAAGATGCCGCACGGGAGGCGCTCGACCGTGCGAGTTGGGATGTCGTACTCTGCGATTACTCCATGCCGAATTTTAGCGCGCCGGGGATGCTGGCGCTGCTCGCCGAGCGCGAACTCGAGATTCCGTGCCTTATCGTCTCGGGAGCGATCGGAGAAGAGGCCGCCGCCGAAGCAATTCGGTTGGGAGCCTACGATTATATTTTCAAAAATAACTTAAAACGTCTCGGACCGGCCGTCGATCGTGCGTTACGCGATGCCGATCTGCGGCGCGCGCGGCGCATTATCGAACAGCAGCTCCGCGCGAGCGAGACGCGGTTGCGTCTTCTTTTCGAACAATTACCGGCGCTCGTGGTGACCACCGACACCGACCTGACGATCACCTCGATCGAAGGCGCGCGTTTGGGGGCGCTGGGCATGGAAAGCGAAGCCTTGCTCAACACGCGTATCGCGACCTCGGCATTGATCGCCGATGAGTCGCGTTTTCCCGTACGCCGGGCCCATCTCAAGGCTTTACAAGGCGTCGCCGGCGAGTACGAGATGATCTGGGGCGGAAAGACGCTGCAAGGGCACGTCGAGCCGCTGCGGACGGAGAGCGGAAGAATCGTCGGGACGATATCGGTTGCATTTGATATCACCGAACGAAAAGTAGCCGAGCAGCGATTGACGTACTTTTCGCAGTTCGATCTTTTGACCGACCTTCCCAACCGCACCGTGCTCGAGGATCGGCTGGCGCAAGCCCTGGCGCTTGCGATGCGACACGGCGACGAAATTGCGGTCTTTGCAATCGATCTCGACCGATTCAAAGAAGTTAACGAGAGCTATGGGCGAACGAGCGGCGACGAACTTCTCCGCGGCGTGGGGCGTCGGTTGCGCCGTCTCTTCGACGATACCGCAACCGTCTCTCGATTTGGGGAGGACCTGTTTGTCATCCTTGCAATCGGCCTTAATTCAAAAGAGATCGTCGAGACGCAAGCTCGGCGTATTCGCGACGCTTTTGAATCGCCGTTCGAGATTCGTGAATCCGATATTTACGTAACCGCCAGCCTTGGCATTGCAATGGCCGGTGAAGACGGCAACGACGCCCACGGTTTGATCGAGTCGGCAGAAGCGGCATTGCTCTCGGCGAAGCAGAGCGGGCGGAATACCTGGCGTTTCTTTACGCCGAGCATGTTGCTTTCTTCGGTGGAACGCATCACGCTAAAACGCGATCTTCGCGTCGCCGCCGTGAACGATCAGCTAGCGCTTCATTATCAACCGATCCTTCGTGCCTCCGACGGCGCGCTTGCGGGGCTTGAGGTGCTCGTGCGTTGGCAGCACCCAAGCTATGGAATGTTGATGCCCGACAACTTCGTTCCGCTCGCCGAAGAGTCGGGCGCGATCGAAGACGTCGGCGAATGGGTTCTTGCATCGGCCTGCGAACAGTTCGTACGTTGGCGAAAAAGTGGAATAAAATTAGGGCGCATCGCCGTGAATCTCTCGGCGCGTCAATTCGAGGGACGCGATCTGCGGGAGCGGGTCGCGGCGATCATCGAGCGGACCGGCATCGCTCCGGAGCATTTGGAGCTCGAACTCACCGAGAGTGCGATCATGCGCGACGTTACCGGCGCGATCGCGACGTTGCAGGATCTGAAGAAACTTGGCGTGCGTATCGCCGTCGACGATTTCGGAGCGGGTTACACCAGCCTTTCGTTCCTCCGTCGATTCCCGGTCGATTGCCTAAAAATCGACCAATCCTTCGTCCACGATCTCCACGAGGGCTCCCACGATGAAGCGATCGTGAAAGCGATCGTGACGCTGGCTACGAACCTCGGTTTAACCTCGGTTGCCGAGGGCGTCGAAGATGAAGGAGTATTCATGCAATTGCGCGCCCTCGGCGTCAGCGAGGTTCAGGGTTTCCATCTCTCGCGCCCGATGACGCTCGAAGCAACCTCATTGTTTCTGAGCGAGCGCGTTGCTATGGCGAGTGAGTAGAGACTCCCGCCAAACCTGCGAGCGCGCGAACGTCAACGATCTCGGTGAGCGCGCCTGAGAGCCGTTCGATTCCCTCGCGGTCGCGAGCGGTAAAGCGCGCTCTCCGCGGGCTGTCGCAGTCGATGACGCCGAGCGGGCCGATCGCATCGCGAAGCGGCACGACTAACTCCGAAGCCGAGGCGCTATCGCAGACGATATGATCGGCAAAGGCCGAAACGTCGTCTACGAGTATCGAAGTATCGGCGGCGAAGGCCTGGCCGCAGACTCCGCGCCCGACGGCGATGCGCGTGCACGATGGTTTGCCGATAAAAGGTCCGAGGACGAGGTCGGTGCCCTTTGCGAGATAGAGCCCGGCGAAGTTGAGTTCCGGGATCTCCGAGAAGAGGAATGCCGCAAAGTTTGCGCAGTTAGCGAGGGCATCGGGCTCGCCCTCAAGCAGGGCGCGAAGTTGGCGTTCCAATTGTTCGTAATCGACGGGCATGGCAACTCTCTTCGCTTCGGTGGCGGCGATCCTCCCGCCGGGGCGTTCGTAAACGGAGGAATGGAGAACTTCGGCGAAGGGCGAGCGCGACGATGGAACTCGATTTGGGGGTAGGCCAGCAGGTCGGCAAGAGTTCTGCATTGGTGCGGCGTGCTGCGGCATTGCTTGCCTCCGATCATTCCTTCGATGAACTGTTCGCGCGATTGACCGAGATGCTCGCCGAACTCGTCGATGCATCGACGGTCTTTGTCGCCCTGCCGTCGGGGAGCTCCGGCTATGCCGTCGAGTACCATTTCGATCACGGAAAGGTGTTACACGAGAACGTTCCCTTACCCGAGGGCTCGGTCGCCTTACGCGCGATCCGCGAGCAGCGGCTGATCTGGGGCAACGCACCGGAGCAGTGGGCGCCCGGAGGGCGCGTCGCCATCGATATGGAGCACCCGGAGCGCAACGACAGCATTTCGGCGATCTTTGCGCCGATGCGTCATGCCGGTGCGATCGTTGGTTGTCTCTCGGTGCAGAGCCCGAAGCCCGATGCGTACACCGAGGCCGAGGCGGAACTTGTGGCCGCGATCGCGCACTTTCTCGGCGTTGCGTTAGAGAACCGGCGGCTCTTCGACCAGAGCCAGCGCATCGCACAGATCGATCCGCTCACCGGCCTTCCGAACCATTCCAAACTCGTTCGCGATCTCGAAGCGTTCGTAGCTCGAGCGAGTTCGACGCGCCCGGTCGCTGCGGCGATCTTCAACGTCGTCAATTTTTCGCAGTTCAACGATACCTACGGCTATGCACTTGGCGACGAAATGTTGCATCGAATCGCCGCCACGATCTCGGCGTTTGCCGCCCCGAATGTGACCGTCGGTCGCTACGGCGGCGATGCGTTTTTGATGATCGTGCATGGAGAATCGAGCGAGCGGGCAATCGCGACGATCGACGAACTCGCGCGCGCGTTCTCGGAACTCACTTTCGAAAACTCCGAAGGGCGGATTCCGATCTCGCTGGCTTGCGGGTACGCATTGGCTCCGATCGATGCGCTGACCCGCGTCGATCTCATCGCCTTATGCACGCACCGTCGTCGCCTCAGTCGCAAACGGGGCGGGGCGCCGGTCGGCGACGATGAGATCGATGCGTTGGCGCTCAACGGTAACTTCGCCGAGGTGCAGACGCTCGTCGACGCGCTGATGGATCGCGATCCGTTTACGCGCGTCCACTTGGTTCACGTGAACGCGATGGCCAAGCACTGGTCGGAGGCGAATCTCGATCTTCAGCCTTCAGAGTTCTCGACGTTCATGCAGGCGAGCCTGCTGCACGATCTCGGCAAGCTGCTCGTCTCCGACCGGATCCTCGTGAAGCCGGGGCGGCTGACCGCAGGGGAATATCGCTCGATGCAAGAGCACACACGCTTCGGGCACAACATCCTCTCGGATTTTCATCGCTTCGACGATGTTGCGCGGGTCGTCGCCCAGCATCACGAGCGCTGGGACGGGAAGGGCTATCCTAACGGCATTGCCGGCGAGGATATCGACCGGCTCGCCCGAGCGGTGGCGATCCTCGATGCCTTCTCGGCGATGGTCGACGACCGGCCCTATCATCGAGGAATCACCGAGGCCGAGGCGATCCTGGAGATTCGCCGTTGTGCCGGGACCCAGTTCGATCCGGAGCTTGTCGAGCGCTTCGTCGCCTGGCGGACGGAAGGCGGCGGGCCGGGCGCGGTATAAAGGCCCGGGTATGCGCCCGTAGCTCAATATTGGATAGAGCAAGGCACTCCTAAGGCCGAGGTTGTGAGTTCGAGTCTCACCGGGCGCAAAAGGTTTATCCTCCCCCCTTGCATAGCGTTATCGTGCGTGCTATCGTAAGAAGCCGAACGGAGCGCGCCTCCGTTTCTTTCATGTATTAAGGACGATCGATGGCCAAGAAAGAGAACCGCGTGATGGTTGTGATGGCGTGCACGGAGTGCAAACGTCGGAATTACAACACGCAGAAGAACAAGCAAAAGACGACCGAGCGTCTCGAATTGAAGAAGTATTGCCGCTTCTGCCGTTCGCACCGTTCCCATCGCGAGACGAAGTAATCCACCCAAAGGGCGGTAGCTCAATTGGTAGAGTAGCGGTCTCCAAAATCGCCGGTTGCAGGTTCGAGTCCTGTCCGCCCTGCCATTCCCAATCGAAAGACGAGACGTGGTGAACGAGAAGAAAAACGTAGCGAACCGACAAGCAGCCTCGATGGCTCGCGCGAGCGCGAACCTCGCTGCAGGCGATTTCGTGCGCAGCGTGTGGTTGGAGATGAAGCGCGTAACCTGGCCGACTCGCGACGAGTGGGTCGGTGCGACGGTGCTGACGATCGGCCTCGTGGTCTGCTTGGGAATATTCACCTACGTCGCCGATCAGTTCTTCGGCTTCCTCTTTAACTTCGTGCATCCGTTCTAGGTGTCCACGTGACCGATATGGATCATCTCGAAGAACTCGTCGAACGCGATACGACACCCGATTCGGGGCCCGTCGGCGATGAAAAGAAAAATTGGTATGTCGTTCATACCTATTCCGGGTACGAGAATAAGGTAAAGGCAAACCTCGAACGCCGCATTCACTCGATGAACATGCAGGACAAAATCTTCCGCGTGCTCGTGCCGATGGAAGATGAAGTCGAGTTCAAAGACGGCAAACGCAAAGTTACCCCGCGGAAAGTATTCCCCGGCTACGTTCTCGTCGAAATGGTGATGGACGATCGCTCGTGGTATGTCGTTCGTAATACGCAGGGCGTCACCGGCTTCGTGGGCAGCACCGGACCGGGAGAGAAACCCGTACCGTTGCAAGATAAAGAAGTGAAGACCATCCTCAAGCAGATGGGCATCGAGGCGCCGAAGTTGAAGATCGATTTCAACAAGGGCGACCGCGTCAAAGTCACCTCGGGGCCGTTCTTCGATTTCACCGGCGTCGTCGACGAAATCACTCCCGAGAAAGAACGCTTGCGCGCGCTGATCTCCATCTTCGGACGCGAGACTCCGGTCGAGCTGGAGTTCTTCCAGGTGGAAAAGGTCTAACGGCCGCATAAAATTCCCGTCGACGGTCACCCCGACGTCGATATGGGAGAGGCTCGCTCCGAGCCGCTGAAACGGGGGAGATGCGGTACGCCGCTTCGTTAAACAAGGAGAGAGCATGGCTAAGAAAATGATCGGCAAGATCGGGTTACAGATCCCTGCCGGCAAAGCAAACCCGGCGCCGCCGATCGGCCCGGCATTGGGCCCCTACAGCCTCAATATCATGGATTTCTGCAAGCAGTACAACGAACGTACCGCTTCGCAGGCCGGCATGATCATTCCGGTCGAGATCACCGTCTACGACGATCGCACCTTTACGTTCGTCACCAAGACCCCTCCGGCGTCGTTTCTCATCAAGCAAGCCCTGAAGATCGAATCGGGAAGCAAAGAGCCGAACCGGAACAAGGTCGGTAAGCTCACGAACGCTCAGCTCGAAGAGATTGCGAAAGTAAAGATGCCCGACATCAACGCCAACGATCTCGATGCGGCGAAGAAGATCGTCGCCGGAACCGCGCGTTCGATGGGCGTTGAGGTGGAGGCGTAAGATGGCTCGCACGTACGGAAAACGTCTTCGCGCACTCGCTGCCGATTACGATAAAAAACAACTCTTTTCAACCGTCGAAGCGGTCGCGCTCGTCAAAAAGCACGCGAACGCAAAATTCAACGAGACCATCGAGGCGCATATTCGTTTGGGCGTCGACCCGAAGAAGAGCGATCAGACGGTTCGCGGAACGGTATTGCTTCCTCACGGAACCGGGCGTACGGTGCGCGTGATTGCGTTTGCGAAGGGCGATAGCGCTCGGGCCGCAACCGAAGCCGGCGCGGATATCGTCGGGGATACCGATCTGATCGAAAAGCTCAAAGGTGGTTTCACCGAGTTCGACGTCGCGGTAGCAACGCCCGATATGATGGCGCAGGTCGGTAAGGAACTGGGGCGCATCCTCGCACAGAAGATGCCGAACCCGAAGGCCGGTACCGTCTCGCCGAATATCGGCGCCGCCATTCGCGATATCAAGGCCGGTAAAGTGGAGTTTCGCCTCGACAAAACCGCGATCGTTCACACGATCGTCGGCAAGGCGAGCTTCGATGAAGCGCAACTCGCCGAGAACGTCAGCACGTTGCTCGACGCAATCGTGCGCGCGAAGCCGGCATCATCGAAGGGCACCTATCTGCGGAGCATCACGCTCGTGAGTACGATGGGCCCCGGCGTTAAGGTCGATCCGAATCGGGTGAAGGCGACCGCCTAGCCCTCGATCGGCGTTACCCATCCCGTTGCAAGGTCGTAGGTTCCACCTACGACCTTGAGTTTTTGTCGGGCGATCGCGTCGGCGACGATCGATGACGAGTTGCGAATCTCCGCGACGGTCACGCGCACGTTCTCCGCGACCGCCGCCTCGATCCAGCCTTCGTCGCGGCGCGTCGCGCGCGCGACCGGCGTTAGGCGATCGACGAGGTGCTGTATCGTTCCGGGTGCCGATTCGCCGCTCTCGAGAAAGTCGACGGCCGCGGTTAAAGCGCCGCAGGAGCTATGCCCGAGAACGAAGACCAACTGCGCGCCGAGAATGGCGATGCCGTATTCGAGTGTCGCGAGGCCGTAGGTGTCGATAAAATTCCCGGCGACGCGAATGACGAAGAGATCGCCGGCCGGGCGATCGAAGAGCGTCTCGACCGGAACGCGCGAATCCGAGCAGCCCAAGACGACCGCGAACGGATGCTGCGCGGAGGCGAGTTCGACGCGATGTGCGCTCTGAAGGCCGAAGCTCGGGTGCCCCTCGGTGAAGCGCCGGTTCCCCGCTACGAGCTCGGCAACGGCCGCCTCCGGACTCATCGCTCGTCGCCGTTCCTCGCGATCCATTCGTTCGTCCACTCTTCCTTGCGTACGGCACCGGGGCTATGGTAGGATACGTGCGGCTCCAAAGACCGTAGGTCCCCCGCGCGGGGGGTAATGCCGTAGAGGCGCCTACAGTAGGACGTGAACTCCGATGATGTCCCGCGAGAATCCTCTCGCGCCAGATTCGCGTGCAAGCGCCCTCCGGACGGATGGAGCGCTTTTTTACTGTATCTCATCAGGAAGCAGAGCGTTATGCCAACCGCACGCAAAGAAGCCTCGGTACGAGAGCTGCGCGACCGGCTTGCCGGTGCGCAGAGCGTGTTTCTAACGAATTACCAGGGTCTCACCGTCGATGAAATTACGAAGCTCCGCACGGCGCTTCGTCCCGACGGAAGCACCTACGCAGTCGTCAAGAACACCCTCTTCAAAATCGCCGCCGACGGCGAACTCGCGTCGATGTTCGAATCGTACCTTCACGGTCCGACCGGCATCGTCTTCGCGGGCGTCGACCCCGTCGCTCCGGCGAAAGCACTCCAAGCATTCTCCGACAACGTGAAAACGTTGGAGGTGAAGGCTGCCTACGTTGACGGTAAATTCGTCGACGCAAAGCAGGTCGCAGTGCTTGCAAAACTCCCGCCCAAGGCCGAACTCATCGCGAAAATGGTCGGCTCGCTGGCAAGCCCGTTACGCGGTCTCGTGACCGTTCTTTCGGGAAACCAAAGCGGCCTCGTTCGCACCCTTCAAGCAATTCGCGAGCAGAAACTCGCGCAATCCGGTTCATAAGAGAGGATATCAATCATGGCAGTTGCCGAAATTATCGAACATATCGACAAACTCACCGTTCTCGAACTCGCCGACTTGGTCAAGCAGCTCGAGGAAAAATACGGCGTTAGCGCCGCCGCACCGGTTGCGATGATGGCCGCTCCGGCAGCCGCAGCCCCGGCCGCCGAGAAGACCGAATTCGACGTCGTGCTCGCCGACGCGGGCCCCGAGAAGATCAAGGTCATCAAAGCCGTTCGCGAGATCACGAGCCTCGGATTGACCGAAGCGAAGTCGTTCGTCGAAAGCGCTCCGAAGGCGATCAAAGAAGGCGTCGCCAAAGACGAAGCCGAGAGCATCAAGAAGAAGCTCGAAGAAGCCGGCGCAAAGGTCGAAATCAAGTAATTTCAACCTCGTAACGAGAAGAGGGACGCGACGCAAACATACGTCGCGTCCCTCTTTTTTTATCGTCCTTCGCTCGCCTCTTCGAAAAAAGGAAATCTCGCCGATGCAGCAGCCCTCCGCCCCGCCCGCACTCACGGTCGTCATCTATATCGCGGCCTTCGCGCTCGTGCTCTTCCGCATGTCGCGACCGCAGTGCATCAGCACCGCACGCCTCTGGGTCGCGCCGACGCTGCTGACTTTCGTTGGGATATGGGCGATCTATACCGAACAGTCGCTTGCCCCATCGCCGCTCTGGGAGATCGCGCTCGCGTCGGTGCTCGGCATAGCGCTGGGAGCTCCGCTCGGCTTCATCCGCGGCGCTCACACGCCTGTCGAGGCGACGAAAGATCCGGGCGTGATGGTGTTGGGGTCGGCGCTGGTTCCGGCGTTGATCTATGTTACGGCATTTGGAGCGCGCCTACTGCTGCATCTCGTCTTCCCGCTTGGTAGCGCGATCGGTGCCGTCGTCGGCGATGGAATCCTCGTCTTTGCAGTCGCGTTCCTCGCCGTGAGTTATTTCGCGATCTATCGAAAATATATCGCGTTGGAAAAATAAGAACGGCGTCGCAAATTTGCGACGCCGTTCGAGGAGCGCGTTCGATCGCTCTTTAGTGAACGAGGAACCCGACGAGTAAGAGTGCGACGATATTGAGCACCTTGATCATCGGATTGATCGCCGGGCCGGCCGTATCTTTGTAGGGGTCGCCGACGGTGTCGCCGGTGACCGCCGCCTGATGCGCGATCGATCCTTTTCCGCCGAAGTTGCCTTCTTCGATATATTTCTTGGCGTTATCCCACGCACCGCCGCCCGTCGTCATCGAGATGGCGACGAAGAAACCGGTCACGATGGAACCGACGAGAATACCGCCCATTACCTGCGCTCCGGTATCGCCTTGCAGCACGTTATAGACCGATAGCAAGACGACGATGACCGGGACGCCGACGGGAATGAGCGCGGGGAGAATCATCTCTTTGAGCGCGGCCGCGGTAACGATGCTCACCGTCGTGCCGTAGTCGGGTTTCTGCGTGCCGGCCATGATGCCCGGCATTTCGCGGAATTGACGACGCACTTCCTCGACGACGGCGCCGCCCGCTCGTCCGACCGCTTCCATCGAAAGCGAAGCGAAGAGATAGGGAAGAAGACCGCCGAGGAAGAGCCCGACGAGAACGTATGGGTTGCCGATTGCGAAGAGGTCGGCAACGCCGGCGGCACACGATGCGCCGCCGAGCGCGCCGCACTTGTGTTTCGTGAGCTCCTGAAGGAACGCCGCAAAGAGCACCACCGCTGCGAGGGCGGCCGAACCGATTGCATAACCTTTCGTGACCGCCTTCGTCGTATTTCCAACGGCGTCGAGCGGGTCGGTGATATCGCGCACTTCTTTCGGCATCTCCGCCATCTCGGCGATGCCGCCGGCGTTATCGGTGATCGGTCCGAACGAATCGATAGCGACGACGATGCCGGCCATCGAGAGCATCGACATGACCGCGATCGCCACGCCGTAGAGATTGGCGACGCCGTACGAAACGAGAATGCCGGCGACGATAACGATTGCCGGTAATGCGGTTCCCTGCATCGAGACGGCGAGACCGGCGATCATGTTGGTCGCATGGCCGGTAACCGAGGCTTTCGCGATGCGTTGCACCGGCGAAAATTGCGAGCCGGTATAGTATTCGGTAATAAATGTAATGAGGCCGGTGACCGCAAGGCCGACGAAGGCGCTGATGACGATCGCCGTTGGGCTCACGCTGCTTCCGGCGAAGACGTTCTGCGCCAGGAAGTAGATGCCGATCAACGATAGGACGCTCGCAACGACCATGCCGCGATAGAGCGCGCCCATGACCTTGCCTTTCACGACGGTTCCGAGCGTGACGGCGAAGACGCCGACGATCGAGGCGACGATCGAAACTGCGCCGATGAGCAGTGGGAACGTCGGTGCTCCCGGAAGCGAACTGCCGAAAACGAGATTGCCGAGCAGCATCGCCGCAACGGTCGTTACGCAGTACGTCTCGAAAAGATCGGCAGCCATACCGGCGCAGTCGCCGACGTTGTCTCCGACGTTATCGGCGATCACCGCCGGATTGCGCGGATCGTCTTCGGGAATCCCCGCCTCGACCTTGCCGACGAGGTCGGCGCCGACGTCGGCTGCTTTCGTGTAGATGCCGCCGCCGAGACGCGCGAAGACCGAGATCAGCGAACAACCGAAGGCGAGCCCGACCATCGCGTCGAGCGAGGTCGTGACGTCGCCGTTATTGATCTGGAGCAGAATGCCGTAGTAACCCGCGACGGCGAGAAGGCCGAGCCCGACGACCAGCATGCCGGTCACCGCGCCGCCACGGAATGCCACGGCAAGCGCTGGGGCCATGCCGCCACGCGCCGCTTCGGCGGTGCGAACGTTTGCGCGCACGGAGACGAGCATGCCGATAAAACCGGCGGCGCCGGAGAGAATTGCGCCGATCAAAAAGCCGATCGCCGCTTCTTTTCCGAGGGTCGGTGCGAGGGCGATGACGATCGCGAGCACGACGGCGACGACTGCGACGGTCGTGTATTGGCGCTTGAGGAAGGCCATCGCGCCTTCTTGAATCGCTGCGGCGATCTCCTTCATGCGGTCGTTGCCCTGAGGGCGCGAAAGAACCCAGAAGATGAGGGCGATGCCGTAGAGGACTGCGAGGACGCCGCCGAGCAGGGCAATCAGGATCGCTAGCTGTGTGGTCACATTGCTTCCTTTGAGTGTAGAGATGAGAGCGCGGGAAATGGGGCCCCGGACCGACGGCACGGGGCGCTTTTCAGAGTGGTCGCTCGGCCGCTACGGCGGTACGAGCCGGGAGTCCTCCCTTCAGGGCTTCGGGCTCTCCTCGGCGCGCTCGAGAAAGCGCTGATGGGATTCGGCGATCACGCGACGGGCGTTCGCGGCGTCGTGCCAGCCGACGACGCGCGTCTGCTTCCCCTCGAGGAGTTTGTAGCTCTCGAAAAAGTGCGAGACTTTTTTGAGGAGATGCGGAAAGATCTGCGTGAAATTGTGGATTTCATCGAAAGCCGGCTCGCCGACCGGGACCGCGAGTACCTTATCGTCTTCCTTGCCTTGATCGAACATCTCGAGCAGGCCGATCGGCCGCGCCGCGACGAGACAACCGGGAAAGGTCGGTTCGATAGTCAAGACGAGCACGTCGAGCGGATCGTCGTCGAGTGCGAGCGTCTGCGGGGCAAAGCCATAGTCTCCGGGATAGTGAATCGCCGAATGAAGGACGCGGTCGAGCCGAAAGATGTCAAGTTCCTTATCGTACTCGTATTTGTTTCGCGATTTTTCGGGAATCTCGACGACCACGTTAATCTCTTCGGGGGCGCGCAGCCCCAGGGGAAGGTCGAGATAATTTCTTGGCTTGCGATCCTTCATCATATATCCGGAGGTTCTGGTCGGTCGCAAGCGCTACCTGGAACGGAGTGATGCGGGTGCGACGCGAATGGCATCGACGATGATCGAGTCGACCGACCTGCTTATCGTTGGCTGCGGTCCAGCCGGCGGCGTTGCCGCCCGCGAGGCCGCGTCGCGCGGCATGCGCGTCGTCGTGCTGGAGAAGGATGCCGTCGTCGGGAGCAAGCGCGTCTGTGCCGCAGGGCTCCGGCCGGGATTTTGCGACGAGTTCGATCTTCCCGAGTCGTTGATTCACTGCAACACGCCCCGGCTCGCGCTCTTCGATCCCTTCGGCGAAGAGCACGCCGTGCGTTTTGGTCCCGGGCATACCTCGACGCGCGAGGAACTCGACGGAGCTATTGCCGCGCTCGCGGTCGAGGCGGGTGCCGAGATACGCACCGGCGCGCTCTTCCGCGATCTCGCCGTTGACGGGGATCGCAAAATCGTCGATTACGTCGAAACCACGCTCGGGGTGCGGCGGCGCATTCGCGCGCGCCATGTCTTTCTCGCCGCCGGGTCGACGGCGAAATTGGAGCGCCTTCCGCAGTTCGCTTTTTCGGGTTGGTCTTCGGGGTTGATGACGACCTTGCAGCAACGCTGGTATCTCGCCCGCCCTGCGATGCCGCTTGCCTACGAAACGCTCGAGTTACATTATTATCCGGCGCGCGACGGTCGTTTGGTCGTCGCCTGGATGTTTCCCAAGCGCGATCACCTCGCCATCGGCCTGGGAATCACCGGGAAGGTGCCGGGAGCCGAACTTCGAGCAGAGCTCGACACCTTCGCGGATCGGACGATTCGCCGTCTCGCACCCGGTGTCGAGGCGCGCGTAAAGCTGGAGGGGCATCTTCTCTACGGCGGAATGCCGCGCCCGAACGTCGGGGCCGAAGGGGTCAGCGTCGGCGGTACCGCCGCAGGGCTCGTCGACGCCACGAACGGCGAGGGGATTTACGAAGCAGCGACGAGCGGACGGATGCTCGCCGATCTTGCATGGCGCTATCGCGGCGATGCAGCCCGTGCCTCGGCGGCATACGCGCGCGCGCTTCACGATCGCTTTTACGCTCGGCTCGCTCGGCGCGTGAAATTGATCGATTTCTTGGGCCGGCGCCCGGAGCGTTTTCGCCTGCTCTTCCGGCAGTTCGCGGCGGTTCCGCGCTTTGCGGAGCTCGTTGCAAACGAACGCTTCGATCGCACCTGGGCCGATCGTCTCTTTCTCTACACCCAGGCCGCCCGCTTCGGGGCGAGATCGCTCCTTGCGTAGGTCGCGATGTCGGTAATGCCGATCACGGCCGAACAGTACGTCCGCCTACGCGATGCCATTCGCGAGCGTTTCGGTATTTACTACGACGACTCGAAGCAATTTTTGCTGCAGAGCCGGCTCCAGACGCGTTTGATTAAGTGCCGAGTCGCGGACTTCGACGAGTATTACCGCTTTCTCACCATCTCCGTCGATCGAGAGGCGGAGTGGGACGAGCTCGCATCGGTGCTCTCCAACAACGAAACATATTTTTTTCGCGAACGGGCGCAACTCGACGTACTGGCGAGCGAGGTCGTGGACGAGGCGCTCAAAAACCGTCGTCGCTTGCGCATTTGGTCGGCTGCCTGCTCGACCGGCGAAGAGCCCTATACCATCGCCATGTTGTTGCTCGCCGGAGGCCGGATCGCCCCGTCGGAGATCGATATTAAAGCCGGCGATATCTCGCCGCGCGCGTTGGAAAAAGCGAAGACCGGCTTCTATCGCGAACTATCGTTCCGCGCGACGCCTCCGGAGGTCATGGCGAAGAACTTCCGCCCTTTCGAAAGCGGATATTTTATCTCCGACGAAATAAAACGCATGGTCGATTTCTCGCGCGTCAATCTGCTCGACCAACGTGCCGTCGCCGCGTACGGACCGGTCGATGCGATTTTCTGTCGGAATGTCTTGATCTATTTCGATAAGCCGACTCAGAAGCGCGTGGTGGAAAATTTCGCGAAGGCATTGCGCCCGAACGGCTACCTTTTCCTCGGACATGCGGAATCGATCATTCGTCTTACCGACCTGTACGAACCGATGGTAACGCCGAAGGCGATCTACTATCGGCTGCGAGGGAACGATGACGCGCATTAAAGTTCTCGTCGTCGACGATTCGGCATTTATGCGCCAAGCGATCGTTAAAATGCTTGAGAGCGGCGAAGATATCGAGGTCGTCGGTACGGCGCGCAGCGGCGAAGAAGGCGTGGCGCGTGCCGAGGAGCTCCTCCCCGATGTCATCACGATGGATGTGGAGATGCCGGGCATCGGCGGACTCGAAGCGGTTCGCTTGATTCACGAACGTTCGCGTACTCCGATCATCATGGTCAGCGCGCTCACGCGCGAAGGAGCGGAGACGACCTTCCGTGCGCTGGAACTCGGCGCCGTCGATTTTATCGCAAAGCCCGACAGCGTCTATGCCAACATCAAAGACGTGCAACGCGATCTTTTGACGAAGATCGCTATCTTCGGGCGCCGCGGCGCCCGACCCGCTCGCGAGCGCCGCCCTGCGGCACCGACGTCGGCGCCGCCGGCGCCGACCCCCGCGCCGCCGCCGCGCGCCTCGCATGAATTCTTTGAATGCACGGCAATCGGCACCTCGACCGGTGGGCCGGTTGCGCTCTCGAAAGTTATTCCCGCGCTCCCTGCCGGTTATCCGACGCCGATTCTCCTGGTCCAACACATGCCGCTCGGTTTCACACGCCCGCTCGCCGACCGCCTCAACGCACAGAGCGCGCTGCATGTTGTCGAGGCGGCCGAGGGAATGATCGTCGAACGGGGGAGCGTCCTGGTCGTGCCCTCGGGAAAACAGCTTGAGTTGCGTCGTTCGTTCGGCGAGATCGTCGTCGCTCTTCGCTGTGACGACGGGAGCTCGTTGCACGTCCCCTCGGTCGACGTGCTCGCCGAGCAGACGGCGATCGCTTTCGGCTCGGCCGCGCTCGGCGTTATTCTTACCGGTATGGGGCAGGACGGCGTCAAAGGATTGCGCGTTCTGAAGGAACGCGGCGGTTATGTCGTCGGTCAGAACGAAGCGACCTGCGTGGTCTACGGCATGCCGCGCGCGGCGGCTGTCGCCGGGCTCGTCGACCGCGTCGAGCCGCTCGAACGCATCGCATCGACGCTCGTCGAACTCACCCATCGCTCGTTCGGTGAGAGTTCGCGATGACCGATCGCTCCGCTGGGCGCTACTGCATCGCCGGCGAGACGTACACGCGCGAAGAGCTGATCCACAAGTATCTCCACCTCGTGAAGTACGTGGCCGGGCGCGTCTCGTCAAATTTGCCTCCGAACGTCGAAATCAACGATCTCATCAACGATGGGATCGTGGGGCTCATCGACGCAATCGAAAAGTACGACGATGCGCGCGGCGTGAAGTTCGAAACCTACGCGATCACGCGGATCAATGGAGCGATTCTCGACGCGCTGCGATCGTTGGATTGGGTTCCTCGCGCCGTGCGACAACGCGCGCGAGAAGTGGAGCGGGCGATCGGCGAACTCGAGGCGTCGCTCGGGCGGGTTCCGACCGATGACGAACTTGCCGCTCATCTCGGCGTTTCGCGGCGCGAACTCGACGGAATTCTCCAGCGCGTCCGCGGAACGGCGTTGCTCTCACTCGAGGAGTATCTTCCCAACGAGCGCGGCTACGATATTCCTCTGGTCGATACGTTGCGCGACGATCTCGCCGATGTCGGCGACGGCGTGGAACGCAAGGAGATCGTGCAAGAGCTCGTTCGAGCGGTCGAGGCGCTGCCGCCGCAAGAACGGACCGTGATTACCCTCTACTATTTCGAGGGGCAGACGCTCAAGGATATTAAAGGAGCTCTCGGCGTCTCGGAGTCTCGGGTCTCGCAGATCCATGCGGCGGCGGTCATTCACCTGCGCGCGGCATTGCGGCGTCTTCGCGCCGACCTCGGTTTCCGCGATGACGACCCAACGATCAAGCGGAAATACCTCAGAAAGCCCGATGCGGAGGCCGAAACCTAGAGTAGTCGGAGAGGAGGAAGGGGAAGAAGGGATTATGGCAATTCGGCCGGTCGATCTCCAACTCGCCTACTTAGCTGCCCCGCAGAGTGCGGCGCTGGCGGCCAATGTCGTGGCCGCGCCGCAGGCGGCGCAGCAGGCTGCCGCGATGGCGTTCGCCCAACAGGTCACCGAGCGCGAAGAGTCGGTCGCCGAGGCCGCAAGCTCCGAACACGATAGCGCGGTGCGCGAGCGCACCCAGGGAGAGAGCCAGGGCTTTTACCAAACACCGGAACGGCGGCAGGGCGACGGAGCCGAGGAGAATTCCTCGGATGGCGGAGAGCAGCACTTCATCGATACGATGGCATAAGGAATCGTGGCGGGCATCGACCCGAGCGCGCTTGCGATGCAAGCGGTTCTCGCAGCGCAAACGGTGATCTCCGAGGCGACGCTCGATCTCGGCGCGATCGCGCAGAGCGTCATCGCGCAACTCAAGACCGGCGATCTCCTCTCCGCGCTCGTTCTTCCGCCCTCCGCGGGCGTCGATCATATCTCGCTCTTCGGGCAGTCGCTTCCGGCGCAGCTCCCGCCGGGTATCGCACCCGGAGATACGCTGGCGCTGCAAGTGACGGGCTTCTCACCGACGCAGATTTTCGTTCGTAATTTGGGCGCGATCGATCCGCAAAATCCGCCCGAGATCGCAAATGTCGAGATCCCCTCCGGCAGCGCTCCGCTCCCCGGCGAGGCTTCCTCGGTTGCGCGCGGGCCGGCTGCGGGAGCGCCCGCTCCGCAGGTTCAAGCGGAGACGTCGCCGCTTGCGAACGCCGCATCGCCGAATCCGCGCTCTTCGATCGCGCCGCCGGTCGAAGTCTTTGTTGCGGCTTCCGTGCAGCCCTCACGCCGCGATATGCCTGCCGCGCCGACGCAAGCGCCCGACGCTCGCGCGGGTGCCGCTGCCGCCGAGAGCTCGACGGCGGAGGGTTCGTCGCAGGGCGCAGCGAGCGCCGGCGCGTCGGCGCAAAGCGCGCAGCACGCAGGGGCACCCGCGGCAAACGCACCGCCGTCGCCCGAGTCGGCAGCGATGCCGATGCTCGCATCGGAGCTCGAAGCGCGCCTTGCAACCGCGCGCGGCGCGCGCATTCTTCCGCGCCCGCCCGGGGCACAGCAAACGGCGGCGCAGAATCCCGCTCGAACGAGCGCGCCGCTCGCCGCGCGCGCCGCTCCGCTCGAGTCGCCCCCACCATCGATCTCGATGCGTTTGCCGACGCCGGCGACCGAAACGCCGCTCGCCGCTCCCTCGCCGCAACCGCTCGGCGAAGAGGAGCAGCTGCTCGCTCGTCTCGACGTTCCGGCGACGCCCGCGACGATCGCCGCAGCGCGCGCTTCTGCAAACGCACCGCAGATATTGGCGACGGTTTTCGCGCGCGCGCAGGGCGTCCTCGCACGCTTGGCCGCGCAACCGGCGGTTACCACGGTGCGCAGCGCGATGGCGTTCGTTACGACGCTCGACCCCGCAAATGCCGTTGCGTTACCGCAGCAACTCGCGGCGTACGTGCGCACGATATTGGGCTCGACCGAAGAGTCGCTCGCAACGCTTGCCAAGAATCTCGCCGCGCTCGAACCCGCCGTTCCGGCGAGCGCCGTCGCGCAGGGCGCCGCGGCGGGCGCGACGCCGTTGCCTTCGCTCCCCGATGCCGCGCGCGTCGCGGCAGCGATGCCGCACCAAATCGAGAGCGCCGCTACTCCCGCGCCGACGGTCGCCTCGCCCGCGCGCGAAGCCGCCGTGGTGAGCGCGCAAAATGCGTTAAACCAAGATATTAAAAGTACGCTGATCGCGCTCGCGCAGGATCCGCAGAGCGCATCGATACCGGGCGCTGCGAACGCGCTCGGCGATGCGGTGACGGCGATCTCCGCAGCACAGATCCACCTATTAGCGGCGAACGCGAACGCCGATCCGCGGACGCTGGTCGTACCGTTGCCGGTATTCTTTCGCGAAGGCGGTGCGCCGACGCAACTGCGCGTCGGTCGCGACGCACCGGGTACGAAGAGAGCGATGGACGGCGATAATTTCACGCTGGGCTTCTTGCTCGATACCAAGACGTTGGGAACCGTTGCGATCGAGGTCGAGACGAGCGGGCGTGCCGTCAGCGTCAAGGTGAAGACCGAACGGGACGGCGCGGCAAAGCGTTTTCGCGATTCCTTCGGCTTGCTGCGCGATCGATTTGAGTCGTTACGCTATCGCATTGCCGGAATGAACGCTGCCGTCGCAGCGCGCAGCATGCCCGGTGAGGCGGTAAAAAAAACACCGGAGCGATCTGCACCGAAAACGCAGCTCGACGCGCAGGCGTGAGCCGATTCTTCGATTTCCGCAAGCGCCGCTTCACGCGCCCGGCGGCGGCGGCCCTTCAGTACGATCCGCTCAAGCCCGCCCCGCCCGTCGTACTCGCTTCGGGAAAGGGGCGCGTCGCCGAGGAGATCGTCCGCATCGCCCAGGAACGCGGCATTCCGCTGGTCGAGGACGCCGCGCTTGCCAATGCGCTCTCGCGGCTCGAACTCAACGAAAGCATCCCCCCCGAACTCTACGCAGTGGTCGCCGAGGTCTTGGTCTTCGTCTATCGGCTCGACATGCAGGTGGGATAAAATCGAACAGGAGTTCGATAAACTGCCTCGAAAACATCGCTCATGAGTTGGATTGGTCGCCTCGGCGATCGGCTAAAAAAAGCGGGGCGAAGTTTCGCGGGAGTCCTCGCTCTCGGGGGCTCGGAGCGCCCGCTCGATGCAGAGTTTTGGGAGGAGTTCGAGGAGGCGCTTCTCGCCGCCGACCTGGGAGTCGGAACGAGCGAGCGGATCCTCGAGGGTTTGAAGACGGTCGCCCGGCAGGAGGGCTGGCGGAGCGCCGGTCAGGCGGTCGAGCGATTTCGGCGCGACGTGGAGCGCTTTCTCGATCTTCCCGGCGCACCGATTCTTCTCGACAGGAAGCCGACGGTCGTCCTCGTTGTCGGGGTCAACGGTACCGGTAAAACGACGAGCATCGGCAAACTCGCTGCGCGCTATACCGCGCAGGGGAAAAGCGTGCTCCTCGTCGCCGGCGATACCTTTCGCGCCGCTGCCGCCGATCAGTTGGCGATCTGGGCGGAGCGCAGCGGATCGCAGATCGTGCGCGGCCCGGAGAACGGCGACCCGGCGGCGGTCGTCTTCGACGGGATCACGGCGGGTATCGCCCGTGGCGTCGATCTCATTTTCGTCGATACCGCCGGACGCTTGCAGACCAAGAACAACCTCATGGAAGAGCTGAAAAAGATCCGGCGCGTCACCGAGCGTGCTCTGGGGCGTGCTCCCGACCGAACCTTGCTCGTCGTCGATGCAACGACCGGTCAGAACGCGATCTCGCAAGCGATGCTCTTCAACGAAGTCACGCCGCTCGACGGGCTCATCGTCACGAAACTCGACTCGACGGCGAAGGGCGGGGTCGTTCTCGGCATCGTCGAGCGTATCGAACGCCCGATCTCCTACGTCGGCCTCGGCGAGGCAATCGATCAACTCGAGCCTTTCGATGCCCGCGAATTCGTCGCGACCCTCTTCGATCCGCAATAAAGAGTGCCACCCCCTTGGCAGAGTGCCTATCTAGAGTGAATGAGTGAACGGACCGAGATTACCAGCACCGTGAGAAAGAAAGAGAGAACCGAGATGGCTTCCCAAGACGATCGACAGATAGCCCTCGCCAACGCGCTCGCTCAAATCGAGCGTCAATTCGGTAAGGGCTCGATCATGAAAATGGGCGAGATTCACGAACGGATGGCGTATGACGTCGTACCGAGCGGGAGTATCGCACTCGACCTCGCGCTTGGCGTCGGCGGTTTTCCGCGCGGTCGCGTCGTCGAGATCTACGGGCCCGAGTCGAGCGGTAAGACGACACTCGCCCTCCACGCAATCGCCGAAGCACAGAAGACCGGTGGAACCGCTGCCTTCGTCGATGTCGAACACGCGCTCGACCCGAACTACGCCGCAGCGCTCGGCGTCGATCTCGATAACTTGTTAGTCTCGCAACCCGATACGGGCGAGCAGGCGCTCGAGATCGCCGAGATGCTCGTTCGGAGCAACGCCGTCGACGTCGTCGTGGTCGATTCGGTCGCGGCGTTGGTCACCAAAGCCGAGCTCGAAGGCGATATGGGCGACGCTCACGTCGGGCTTCAGGCGCGCTTGATGTCGCAGGCACTACGGAAACTGACCTCGGCAATCTCGCGAAGCAAGTGCATCATGATTTTCATCAATCAGTTGCGCGAAAAGGTCGGCGTTATGTTCGGAAACCCCGAGACGACCTCCGGCGGCAGAGCGCTGAAGTTCTATGCCTCGATTCGTCTCGACGTTCGAAAGCTCGAACAGATCAAGATCGGGCAAGAGGTCGTCGGATCGCGCACGCGCGTAAAGGTCGTTAAGAACAAAGTGGCGCCACCCTTCCGCCAAGCAGAGTTCGATATTACCTACGGTCATGGTATATCGAAGATGGGGTCGATTCTCGATATTGCACTCGAACGCAATATCGTCGGCAAAAGCGGATCGTGGTACACCTACGGCGAGCAGCGTGTCGGACAGGGACGTGAGAACGCAAAGAGCTTTCTCGAAGAGCACCCCGAGATCGCCGGCGAGATCGAGGGAAGAATTCGCGAGGAACTCGCAGCGCTCACCTCGCGGAACGGCACTGCCACCGAAGCGATAGAAGCACCGATCGAGTAGTCGGTGCACGCCTATGCGGCGGCGCTCGGGCTTCTCGCACGGCGTCGCCTCACGGAGTCGCAGTTGCGCGCGAAGCTCGAACGCCGCGGCTACGACGACGATGCGATCGCCGTCGTGCTCGCGCGCTGCAAAACCGAACGTTATCTCGACGATGCGCTCTTTGCGGCGCTCTACGTCGAACGCGCGCGCGATGCAAAGGGAGATCGACGTCTCGTCGGAGAGTTGGTGCGCCGCGGGCTCGACGCGGAATGCGCGCGGCATGCGGTCGCCGATGCGCCGCTCTCCGAGCACGGCCGATGCCTCGAAGCGCTCGCGAAACTTCGTCGAGCGCAACCGCAGGCGAGCTATCCAAGCCTCGCGCGATCGCTCGAACGTCGCGGTTTTCCGGCCTCGCTGATCTATGCGATTCTCCGTGAAGCGGCTCTGCGTGACGGCGCGCTGGAGGGAATCGAGGCTCTACAGTAGTCGGTTTTCTCGGTCGCCGATCGTGTCGCGGCGATCGTACCTCGGGGAATCGGATGCGATGTGATGAAGCGAACGGTGCTCGTTGCCGAAGATGATGAGGCGATTCGCGAGCTGATTCTCCACCATCTGGCATGCGAAGGTTTCGAGGGTCACGGTGCCCCCGACGGCTTGAGTGCGATTCGGAAAGTTCGCGAAGGCTGCGATTTGCTCGTTCTCGACCTGGGGCTTCCTGGGCTCGACGGTTTTGAAGTTGCCCGCCGCGCCCGCGCCTTACGCGCCGCTTTACCGATCCTGGTGCTGAGTGCGCGCAGTGGCGAGATCGACCGTCTGCTGGGATTCGAACTCGGGATCGACGATTTCGTTGCCAAACCGTTCTCGCCGCGCGAGTTGGTGGCGCGCATTCGCGCGATCCTGCGACGACACGGCTTGGATGCCGAGGTTGCGGTCGATCGCGTTCTGCGGTTTGGGGACTTGGAGATCGATGTCGCGGCGCGCGAGGTACGCATGCAAGGCGAGGATCTCGCCTGCAAGCCGCGCGAATTCTCGCTCTTGCTGGAACTCGCGCGCCACCCCGGGGTCGCCATCGCGCGCGAGCGCTTGATCGATCGCGTGTGGGGCGCCGCATTCGTCGGCGACGAGCGGACCGTCGACGTTCACGTTAGCCGTCTTCGGGCTCGCTTGGAGGGGCATGCGCGGTTACGCGCGATCTTGCGCAGCGTCCATGGTTTCGGCTACAAGTTCGTTCCGCCGTAACGTGCTGCACTGCGAACGCAACCCGGCGGCGCTAGCGGGCACCGCGCCGGGCCGAGGGCGCGTACGTCCGTTGCTGCTTTGGCGCGTCCCGGAGATCGCTGCGATGGCGCTCCGCGAGGGGCGACGCCGCTCGCGCGCTCTCGAACGCCGCGCGGAGGCGCTCTTTCTCGAAGCGGCGCGAACGCTTTTGCGGGCGAGCGACCGGCTCGCACACCCGGCAGATAGCGAGGAATTTATCGCCTATCTCGACGCGCGCGGGCGCTCGGGCGAATCGCGTCGCGTCGCGCTACCGGTCGATCTTCGCGGCGCACTCGAGCGAATCGCGGCACGCATGCACGCGCGTCTCGATCTACCGGTCGAAGTAGGCTGGACGTACGTCGCTCCCGCGGCGCTTGCACGCGATCCCGTTGCGGCTATGCACGAAGCGATGGAGCGCGGCGAGCGCGAACGAGAGCGCGTCGCATTCCTTTCAGCGGTCGGGCACGAATTACGCACGCCGTTGAGTTCGATTCGCGGTTATCTCGAAACTTTGCTCGACGCGCGGCACGACGCGCCGACCACGCGTCGCTTTCTCGAAATAGCGCAGGCCGAGGCGCTACGCATGGCGCGCTTGGTCGACGGAGTCCTTGAGTTCTCGCTATTGGATTGCAGCGCGATCCATCTCGCCGAAGCGAGTTGCGATCTCGACGCGGTTCTCGGCACTGCGATTCGATCGATGGAAGCCGCGCTATGCCGCGCAGGCGCGCGGATCGAACATCGCGCCCTGCCCGGCCTCGCTATCGCCCTCGACGCAGATGCGGCGATGCACGTCGTGCTCAACCTCTTGCAGAACTCCATCGTTCACGGGCGTCGCGGTGGAAAAATCCGCGTTGCGCTCGCGCGCCGCCCGCCCTTCGCGCGCCTGCGTGTCGACGACGACGGGCCAGGTATACCAATCGATCAGCGGGAGCGAATTTTCCAGCACGGCGCGCGCCTGGCAAGCGGGGATGGCCGCGGTTTCGGGCTCGGGCTTGCCATCGTCGAAAGCATCGTCGCGCGCGTCGGAGGCGCGGCGTGCGTCGGCGATGCTCCCCGGGGCGGCGCTCGCTTTGAAATCCTGCTGCCGCTGCAAGCGGAGAAAGGCGGAGCGGAGTCGTAGCAGGCGGCTCATGATGAGCGTACCACCCGACCTTCGGCGCAGCGAGCGAACGCTCGCACTCGCGCGGAGCGTCGACCGAGGCTACGACGCGAACGCCCCGATTGCCGTCGCCGAAATCGGCCCCTCGCTCTTCTTTCTCGCCGACTTCGTGCGCTGCGTCAAAACGCCGTGCGAGATCGATTTTCTCTCCATCGGCGGCGACGCTACCGCCCGTCGCTTTCTCACCGATCTTTCCCGTCCCGTCGACGGGCGCGATCTTCTCGTCGTCTGCGATCGGATCGACGACCTCGATCGGATGCGATTTCTACTCGGGGCGATGCGCGAGCGCGGGCCACGCTCTCTGTCATTGGTGTCGCACGAACCGGTTTCGGGTGACGATGCCGCGGCCTTGGGTGACGTGACGATTCTCGGCGAGCTTGCATCGTGATGCGGCGCGTTCTCGCTGCGTTTTTTGCGATGCTGACGGTTGCCGCGCTACTTTCGACAAGTGGAAGCGCCCTACAACTGCCGTCGATCGAAGCCGCAGCGACGGACTTTCGCAGTCCCAACGCGCACTTACAAGAGATGTTTCGTGCCGCGTTACTCGATACGACGACGCTCGCCCAATACGCCCCCGACGGAACGGCCTATGTGAAGACCGGCGATATTCCCGCCGAGTGGTTGCGCGACGCGAGCGCGCAATTGCGCCCGTATTTGTTTTTTGCGAAACAAGATCCGAGCGTTCGTAAGTTGCTCCGAGCGATATTGGCGCGAATGGCGAAATACATTCAGATCGATCCGTATGCAAATGCGTTTACCCTCGACTATCGCGTGTGGGAGCAAAAGTTCGAACTCGACTCGCTCGCCTATCCGGTGACGCTGGCATGGAGCTATTGGAAGACGACGGGCGATACAAAAATATTTACTCCGGATATGGAAAAAGCGCTCGAAGATATTCTCGATACGATGGAGCGCGAACAGGACCATCCGCGCGATTCGCATTACACCGAGCCCGAACTCGCCGACGGCGGGAAGGGGCGCCCGGTTGCCTATACCGGAATGATTTGGACGGGCTTCCGCCCTTCCGACGATGCGTGTTATTACAACTACCTTATCCCGTCGGAGATGTTCGCCGTGGTCGCGCTCGGGGATATCGCCGACATCGAGCGTAACGTCTATCGGAACGTGATCCTCGCGCGCACGGCCGATGCCTTGCGCGATGAGGTGCAACGCGGCATTCAGACCTACGGACTCGTCTTCGTTCCGAAATACGGATACATTTACGCCTACGAAGTGGACGGCCTCGGGCATGCGATTCTCACTGACGATGCAAACATTCCAAGCCTTCTTTCCGCTCCATATATCGGCTACACGTCAAAATCGAACGTGTATTACCAAAATACTCGCCGGTTTTTGCTCTCGGACGATAACCCGTCATTTTATTCGGGCCGGTACGCCTCCGGTATCGGAAGTTTCCATACACCCGATCACTGGATATGGCCCTTGGCGCTCATCATGCAGGGGCTGACGGCGCGTTCGCAGACCGAGAAACAAGATGTATTAAACGAACTGCTCGCCAGCGATCCGGGCGATCACCTGCTGCACGAGTCGTTCGATCCAAACGATCCCAAGCATTTCACGCGACCGAACTTCGGTTGGCCGAATGCGCTCTTTTCGGAGTTCGTTATGACCTCGTTCGAAGGAAAACCGGAGATACCGATGGGTAGCGGTTCGGATCTGGAGTTTCGCAGCCAATGAGCGGACGCATCGATGCCGTTCTCGGTATGCAGTGGGGAGATGAAGGGAAAGGCCGCATCGTCGACTGGTATGCGCGCGATTACGATGTGGTCGCGCGCTTCGGCGGTGGCGATAATGCCGGCCATCGCATCGAGGTCGGCGAGAAAAAACTCGCCCTGCGCCTGGTCCCATCGGCCGCGTTGCACCCGACGGTCGAACTCTTCGTCGGTTCGGGATGCGTGGTAAATCTGGAAGGAGCGCTCGACGAGCTCGCGCGTCTCGCCGAGGTCGGCGTCGATATCTCGCGGGTGAAATTTTCCGACCGCGCCCATATCGTGCTTCCCGATCACGGCGCGATCGACCAAGCCTCGGAGCGCGCTCGCGGTGCCGAGAAAATCGGTACGACCGGGCGCGGCATCGGCCCGGCGTACGCCGATCGCGTTTCGCGTCTCGGTATCACGTTGGGTGAGACGATCGACGAACGCCATTTTCGCAATCGTCTCCGAGCCGTTCGCAGCGCGCACGAACGCGCGTTTCCGAATGCCGAGATTCTCCCCGATTTCGCCGAGATGGAGGAACGAATGCTCGCAGCGGCAGCGCGCCTGCGCGCCGCGATCGTCGACGGGGTGGGATACATGCACGCGCGGCTCGCCGCTGGGAAGCGCATTCTCGCCGAGGGCGCGCAGGGCACGCTGCTCGACATCTCGTTCGGAAGTTACCCGTATGTGACGTCCTCACAATGTACGGCGGGTGGAATCTGTACCGGGCTCGGCGTCGGGCCGAGCGCGATCGGCCGCGTGATCGGTATTCTCAAAGCCTACACGACGCGCGTCGGGTCGGGTCCGTTCCCCTCCGAATTGCTCGATGCGGAGGGCGACCGCCTCCGCGAAGCGGGGCGCGAATTCGGCACCGTAACCGGAAGGGCGCGGCGCTGCGGCTGGTTCGATGCCGTCGCCGCGCGCTACGCCGCGGCGCTCAACGGAGCGCATGCCGTTGCGTTGACGAAGCTCGACGTGCTCTCCGGATTCGACCGTATCGGCATCGTGACCGGCTACCGCCTCGGCGATCGCGAAGCGACGCTCTCCGAAGCGGCGCATCCCGATTTCGGCGTCGAGGTGGAGTATCTCGACGGTTGGACCGAGGATATCCGTGAAGCGCGCCGATCGAGCGAACTACCGGTGACCGCTCGTCGCTACATTGCCCGGCTCGAGTCGCTCGTCGGATTGCCGATCGAGCTGTTCTCGGTCGGCCCCGAGCGAGAAGCGTTAATCAGAGCTTGACCGATCCTTGATGGAGCTCGATTTCTCTTAAAATTCACGCGAAACGACGAAGGGCCTGTGGAGAGTGCGGATAATAGAGATATCCAATGACCTATACGCGGACCTCGGACTGCGTATGGGGACGCTCCAACAGGGATGTGGAGCGAGCACAGCCAGGGTCGGCTGCCTGACCGTAGAGTAAAGAGGACACGTCGTGGAGCAACTGCGGGCGATACTCGCGACCCTGCAAGCGCGAATCCTGAATTTTTGGGCAGGACAGAGCAGACAAGGGCGCACGCTCGTCACCGGCGGAGCGCTTGCGATTGTTCTCGCGCTCGTCGCTATCGGAGCGCTCGTTTTCGGGCGCGGCCCCTCCTATTCGACGCTCTTTTCAAATCTTTCGACGAGCGATGCGAATGCGGTGCTCGGCCATCTCAAAGCCGATAAAGTTCCCTATCATATTTCGCTCGACGGGAAGACGATATCGGTTCCATCGGCGGATGTCAGTGCAGAGCGAATCGCGATCGCCGGCTCCGGTTTAATCAAGGGCGCCGGCGTCGGTTACGAAATTTTCGACCGCACGAACTTCGGCATGACGCAGTTTCAAGAGCGAATCGATAAAACGCGCGCGATCGAAGGCGAACTCGAGCGGACGATCGACGGGCTCACACCGGTCGAGGCTTCGCGCGTCAGCATCGTGACCCCCGATCACACGCTCTACAGCGACTCGCAGGAACCGACCACGGCTTCGGTTGCAATCAAGTTGCGCCCCGGGCAAGGACTCGACGGATCGCAGGTGCAGGGGATTACGATGCTCGTTGCACGCTCCGTCGAAGGGCTCAAACCCGTCAACGTCACCATCGTCAACCAAGACGGACAGATCTTGCTTCCCACGCCGGTCGCCGCCGGCGGCGCATCGGCGCAAGATAACGCGCTGCAACTCACGCAGGAGCAACTCGTTGCGAAGGAACGCTACGAGTCCAGCTTACAGCAAAGTATTCAGTCGATGCTCGATAGCACGCTGGGCAAAGGGCGTGCCGTCGCGCGCGTCTCAACGAAGATGTCCTTCGACGTCAATAGCTCGGATGGGAAAGTCTACGCCCCTGCGGGCACCGTGCTCTCACAACAGAGTTCGCGCGAATCGTATACCGGCACCCAGCCGGCTCAGCGCGCCGCAGTCGGCGTTCCGGGAACGACGAGTAACATCGGTACGTATCAGGCGCTGCAGAACGCGACCACAAACGGCCGCTATAATAAGTCGAAGAACACGACGAATTACGACGTCTCGGTGCAGAATGTCAAACATATCGATGCGCCGGGGAAAGTGTTGCAGACCAGCGTCGCGGTTCTCGTTAACTCAACGCCGCAGCAATCGACGGGCGCAGGTGGGCTCGCCGTTGCGGCTGCGCCCTACGTCCTCACGCCGGCGAACGTCACGCAAATTCGTAACGTCGTCATCGCTGCGGCAGGGCTCGATCTCGCTGCCGGCGATCAAGTGAGCGTCGAGGCCATTCCGTTCAATCCGGCGCTGGTTCAGCGGAGCGTTCCCAGCGGCGTGACCACCGTTTTGGGTATTCCGCTCTGGGTATTGCTTGCTATCGGCGGGCTCGGGCTCCTCGGCTTGATCGGTTTCATGGCGACCCGGGCGCGCGAATCGAAGTTCGTCCCAAGCTCCGATCTCCCGTCCTTCGATTCCAGCCTTACCGACGAGTTGCCGCCCTTTGAAGAGCACCCGCTCCTCGAGGGCGCTCCCGGCCTCAGCGCGCCGATGCGATCCACTGCCGATATGACGAGAGAACAGATGATCGAGTACGTAACGACCGTGGCGCAAGAGAGCCCCGACAGCATCGGCAAACTCGTAAAACTTTGGCTTGCCGAGTAGCGCGAGAGTATGGAAATGGATTCACCGATCGTCAATCTCTCCAACGCGGGGCTCCCGGAGACGCCGATGCCGTTCGGCGACAGCGAGTCGCTGGAGATCTCCGGCCCGGAGAAAGCCGCAATTCTTTTGATCACGCTGGGGCTCGAGCTCTCGGCGACGATCTTTAAGTTTCTACGCCAAGACGAAGTAGAACGAATCGTCCTGGAGATCGCGAAAATTCCAACCGTCTCACTGGATAAACGCGACGCCGTCATCCAGGAGGCCTACCAGCGCGCGATTGCCCTTAAATACATCAACGAGGGCGGCATCGAATACGCGAAGGAGATTCTCGAGCGTTCCTTCGGGGCGGGGCAAGCCGACGATATGACGAGCCGCCTGTTCGCGGCGCTCAAACACGGCAATCCGCTCGAACTCATCAAGAACACCGAGCCGGCGCAACTGCTGCAGTTCATTCAAGACGAACATCCGCAGACGATCGCGCTGATTCTCGTCTATATGCAACCCGAACAGGCGGGGGCGGTGATCTCGGCGCTGACGCCGGAGTTACAGGCCGATGTCGCGATGCGAATCGCTATTTTGCAGAAGACCGCTCCCGAAGTGCTCGAGCAGCTCGACGAATTGCTCGGTCGCCGTCTCCTCATCAGCGGCGCCGACTTCTCGAAGGCGGGCGGCGTAGCGTCCCTGGCTTCGGTGATGAATTTCGTCGACCGCGAGACCGAGAAAAATATCCTCGACGGGCTTACGAAACGCGATCCGGAACTGGCGCAGGAAGTCAAGAATCTACTCTTCGTTTTCGAGGATATTATCAATCTCGACGATCGGTCGATTCAGCGCATCCTCAAGGAAGTCGACGGGAAAGAGCTCGCGCTCGCCCTCAAAGTCGCCAACGACGATCTCTTGGCACGCGTCTACAAAAATATGTCGACGCGGGCCGGGCAGATGCTCAAGGAAGAGATCGAAGTGCTGGGGCCAACGCGCATGCGCGAAGTTGGGAAAGCGCAGCAACAGATCGTCGATGTCATTCGCACGCTCGAGGAGAATGGCCAAATTGTCATCGCTCGCGGTGCGAAAGACGAACGACTGGTTTAACGGAGCCGGCGAAGTCTTTCGATGGGGAAAATCGTACGCGGGGCTCGGATGGTCGAGAAGGCCTATGCAGTCGGCATGCCCGAGGAACGGATCGTTCCGGAAGCACCCGAACTGCACGGCGAGCTCGGGAGCGAAGGCCTCGAAGATGGGGAGGAAGATCGCTTTCCTAGCGAGCCGCTCGAGGCTCGCATCGAGGTCATCGATTGGGAGGCTCTGCGCGCTGAGGCGAGCGTTGCTTTAGAGCGCGCGAAGGGGAGCGCTCGAGAGATTTTGGAGGGGGCGTTCCGGACGGCGAGCTCGTTGCTCGAACAGGCTCGCGGAGAGCGCGAAGCGATCGTAGAGGCGGCGCGAAGCGAAGGCCATGAGGCGGGGCGGCAGGAGGGGATCGCTCGCGTCGATTCCGAGATCAACGAACTGCTGACCCTGTTGCATAGCCTCATCGAAGCCGTGCGCGAAGATCGGGACCGATTCTTGCGCAGCGCCGAACCCGAACTGGTGCGCCTTGCATTAGGAGCGTCGGAACGAATCGTTCACCACGAGATCGCGCAGAACGATCAATTCGTCGTCGAGACCGTTCGCGCTGCGCTTACGCGCGCGTTGGGGCGCAATGACATTACGATTCGCGTCAACCCCGAGGATATGGAGGTCATGCGGGCGTACCGCGAGCGCCTACTCGCGGCCGGTGATTTCGAACACCTACGACTTATCGAAGATCAGCGCGTCGATCGCGGCGGAGCGATGTTGGAGAGCGATTCGGGGACGATCGATGCAAAAATCACCACACAGCTACGCGAAGTTCGCGGGGCGCTCGTTCCTGCCGGCGATTTACCTGAAATAACGGCGACGGCGAGTTAGCGTTATGGAAGCGCTCGCTTTCCGAGCCGACCGATATCTCGACGCCATTCACGACGTCGACTGCATGCGCCAAAGCGGGCGCGTTTCTCAGGTAATCGGCGTGGTCATCGAAAGCAACGGCCCGGCGATGGCCGTCGGGGAGACTTGTTGGATTCGGTACCGTCGCAATGCCGAGCCGGTGCTCGCCGAAGTCGTCGGTTTTCGCGATAACCGCGTGTTGATTATGCCGTTGGGCGATCTCGCCGGGATCGGTGCGGGCAGCGATGTCGCCGCGTGCGGGAAGCCGTTGCAGATTCGTGTGGGGGACGATCTCCTCGGACGGGTACTCGATGGTTTGGGAAATCCGATCGACGGCAAAGGACCGATCGATTCGCTAAAACTTGCGCCGGTGACGGCAAATCCGCCGGCGGCGATGCAACGGCGCCGCATATCGGAGGCGTTGCCGCTGGGAATTCGGGCGATCGATGGGTTGCTGACCTGCGGAAAAGGGCAACGTGTCGGCGTATTTGCAGGCTCCGGAGTTGGAAAGTCCACGATCCTCGGAATGATCGCGCGCAATACCGCGGCCGACGTCAACGTCATCGCGCTGGTTGGCGAACGCGGGAAAGAGGTGCGCGATTTCCTCGAGCGCGATCTCGGCGATGAAGGCTTGCGACGCAGCGTCGTCATCGTTTCGACGAGCGATCAACCCGCGCTCGTGCGCATAAAAGCCGCCTTCGTCGCGATGACGGTCGCCGAATATTTTCGCGATCTCGGGCTCGATGTGATGTTTATGATGGATTCGGTTACCCGCTTCGCGATGGCCCAGCGGGAAGTTGGGCTTGCCATCGGTGAGCCGACGACGACGCGGGGCTATACCCCGTCGGTCTTTGCGACCTTACCGAAATTGTTGGAGCGGGCGGGGACTTCGAGTCGCGGCAGTATCACCGGCCTCTTCTCCGTACTCGTCGACGGCGATGACATGAACGAACCCATCAGCGATGCCGTCCGTTCGATCCTCGACGGCCATATCGTCCTCTCGCGGAAGCTCGCCTCGGCGAACCATTACCCGGCGGTGGACGTGCTCGAGAGCATCAGTCGGGTGATGCCCGATGTCGCCGACGAAAATCATCTCGCGGCATGCTCGGCGATACGCGAGTTAATGGCTACCTATCGCGAGGCAGAAGATCTCATTAATATCGGGGCATACGTTGCCGGAAGCAATCCGCGCATCGATCTCGCGCTCGCCAAGGTGGAGTCGATTCGGCATTTCCTTCGCCAAGGCATGTACGAACACTCCGAATACGGCGCAACGCTTGCGTCGTTGATGAGCGTGGTATAGAGGGTGGCCGCCTTCCGGTTCCGTCTCGACCCCGTCCTCGTCCAACGCAAACGCGCCGTCGAGCGCGAGCAGGGGCTGGTCGCGCTCGCACAACGAGCGCACGATGTCGCGCGCGCGGAGTTCCGACGGCTCGATGCGGAGTTTGCCGAACACTCGCGGATCCTCCGAGAGGAGCACGCGCGCCTCGCAACCGACGAGCTCGTATTGCTCTACGGTCACATCAGCTATCTCGATCGCGCGATGGATGCCGCGAAACGCGACCTCGACCGTCGCAAGAGCGAACTCGATGCCGCCATGGACTCCCTCCACGAAGCGATGAAGCGAAGGAAAGTCGTGGAAACCCTCAAAGAGCATGCGCTGGATGCATTTCGCATCGGCGAGATGCGTCGCGAGCAGAACGAGCTCGATGACGGCAACGCACGTCGCGACGATCGTCGTACGGCGTTCGATGCAGAGATTGGAGGCCTACGGTGATCGTCACACGCCAGCGTCGTAAACCCTTCCCCGTCGGACGGCTCCTCTTGCCGCTGGTCGCGATTCTCGCTATCATCGGAGCCCTCATCTGGCCGCCCTCGCGCGCGGCGATTACCTCCGGGCCGCTCTCCCCGCTCTGGCAATCGCTCGGGCCGCGCTTCGCCGTCGTCGCCGCTCCCTTTCACTTTGCGGCACAGAACCAACTCATAGCGCGTCGCAATCACGAAATCGTAACGCTCCAAGCGCAACTCGCCAACGCGCAGCGTTCGTTAGCAACGGCACAGAAAAACACGTCAGCCTTGAAGGCGCGCGTCACGCAGCTCGACGCACAGGTCGCGCAAAAGAGCGCGAAGGTTTCGACTCCGAGCGTCCGACCGGTAGCCTCGCCCGGTGCGTTCGGAACCTCAAACACCGCTTCGGGCTCCAACCTCGCCGCTTCGGCGACCCCCGACGACCGTCGCGTCGCCGCCGACTGGGCCGCGATGGATCCGAGTAAGGCAGCGAAGGTGGTGCAGCGCTTGCCGGTTCCCTACGATGCGAAGATCTTCTCGCTGATGTCGGCGAGCGATGTCGGGGCGATCCTCGATGCGCTTCCGCCCGCGTTCGCTGCGCGCATCACCCAAGAAAACCCGACGCTGAAACCATAACGCGTGCGACCGAGCCAGCCCCCGAGCGTCCGGGCGCGCACGATCGCGTCCGATACCCTCACGCCGATTCTCGCCTACCGTGCGCTCGCGCAACCGGGTGCGAGTTGCCTTTTGGAGAGCGTCGATGCCGGTGGAACGCTCTCGCGTTTTTCATTCGTCGGATTGGATTACCGTGCGGTGAAGTCGTTCGCGAGCACGCCGACGATGTACGAAGAGATTCGTTCGTTCGTCGACGCGCATCGGCCACCCGACGAAGCGGCGCCCGGCGGCGGAGCGCTCCTTGCATTTTCATACGATGCCGCGCGCGCGAAGGCGCGCTTGCGCGCCCGTTCTTCCGATCCTCCGGAGATGCCGGCGGCGATCGCTGCGATCCCCGGCACCTGGTTGATCTTCGATCACTACACGCACGGTTTAACGCTCTGGTGCTGCGGCGATAATGCCGGCGAACTCGATGCTCGTATCGATGGATATATAGCACGCTTACTCGCCGCCCGCGCCTCGCTTCCCGGCTCATTTCGAGCGCGCGGAGCGATGCACGCGAGTATCGATCGTTCCGGCTATTTAGCGTTGGTCGACCGCGCGCAGAGATCGATTACCGATGGAGATGTCTACCAAATTCAACTCGGCATTCGCTTTCACGCCGAGCTTGACGGCGAGCCGCTCGATTGCTACCGCGCGTTGCGTCGGCGGAATCCATCGCCGTACATGTTCTTCGTCGATACGGAATTCGGGGCACTCTTCGGAGCCTCGCCGGAGTTTCTCGTCCGTCTCGACGGGCGGCGGGCGCGCATTCGGCCGCTTGCGGGTACGCGAGCGCGCGGAGCGAGCCCGGAGAGCGATGCACGCATCGCCGCAGAATTGCTTGCCGATGAGAAAGAGCGCGCCGAGCACGTGATGCTCGTCGATCTCGGGCGCAACGATCTCGGATCGGTCTGCAAACTCGGTAGCGTTCGCGTCGAAGAGCTGCTCCAGATCGAACGATACAGCCACGTCATGCACATCGTCTCCGATTGCGTCGGCGAGCTCCGCGATGGGTGCGACGCGCTCGACTTATTTGCGGCCGGCTTCCCCGCCGGGACGGTGACCGGGACGCCGAAGATCCGGGCGATGGAACTCATCGATGCATGGGAGCCGGTGACGCGCGGTTTCTACGCCGGAAGCGTCGGGCGCTGGAGTTTCGAGGGCGATTTCGATTCCTGTATCACCTTGCGAAGTCTCCACGCCGCCGACGGAAACATTTGGTGGCAGGCATCGGCGGGAATCGTCGCCGATAGCGTTCCCGCCTCTGAGTATGCCGAGATCTTCCAGAAGACGCGGATCGCGCGGGAAGTATTGAGCATAGGCGAGGAATCGTTCGCGCGATGAATCTGCTCTTCGTCGACAATTACGATTCGTTTTCGTATAACGTCGTCCACTTGCTGGCATCGCAGGGGGCGAGCGTGCGCTTCATGCATGCCGACGACCCGCACCTCGGCCTCGAAACGCTCGCCGAGATCGACGGCATGGCGATCGGCCCGGGGCCGGGGCGCCCGAGCGATACGCCGCTACTGGCGCGGCTGATCGCGGCCGCGATCGAGCGCGACCTTCCGACGCTGGGCATCTGCTTGGGGCAACAGGCGATCGGCGAGACGCTGGGGGCGCGGGTGATTCACGCCCCACGGCCGATGCACGGAAAGACCGATGCGATCCGCCACGAGGGGCGCGGGCTCTTCGCCGCACTGCCGAGCCCCTTCCAGGCGACGCGCTACCATTCTCTTGCGCTCGAGGAGGGCTCGCTGCCGGCCGGGGTCGAGATTCACGCACGCAGCTCCGACGGTGTCGTTCAGGGGATCGCCGTCACCGGCAAGCGTTGCTTCGGGCTCCAGTTCCACCCCGAATCCGTGCTCAGCGAGTGCGGGGAGGCCCTGGTTGCGAACTTTCTCGCCCTCGCCTCGACCTAGGGCGTCGCGCTGGGGGGCCTTGACTCCTTTGGCGACCTTTGATACGTTATTTGCCTATGCCCTTCGGCGCGTAAGCCACAAAGAGAGCGCGAGCCCATCCGACCGGCCGGATCAGCTCGTGCTTTGATGTTGCGCGAGATTCGCGAAGGACACGTGCCCACCCCTGTCTGGACAAGGTAACAAAGAGAGAACGAATGGCGACGACGAAGGCAGCGAAATCCGCAACGACGACGAGCAGCGGGGGGACGAAGGCAAAGGGAAAACGCTCCGGAGGCGAGGGGAAGAGTACCCCCATGGCCTCGCATTTTCCGATGCCGACCGGTGCCTTCACCGTCGAAGTCCCGGTCGATCCGGGCCCGAAACGTTCGCGGCACTCCTTCTCGAAGATTCCCCACGTCCTCGAGCTGCCAAACCTTATCGAATTGCAGAAGGCAAGCTTCGAGTGGTTTAAGACCGAGGGGCTCGCCGAGGCGTTCGCCGCGATCTCGCCGATTAAAGATTTTACCGGCAACTTGATCTTGATGTTCGGCGAGCATTCGCTCGGCGAACCGAAGTTCTCGATCGAAGAATGCCGCGAGCGCGATATGACCTACAGCGCGCCGCTGCGCGTTCGCGTACGTCTCATCACCGCTGAATCCGGCGAGATTAAGGGCATCCCCGACCAAGAGATTTTCATGGGCGATTTCCCGCTCATGACCGATAAGGGCACTTTCATGATCAACGGCGCCGAGCGCGTGATCGTGAGCCAGCTCGTGCGCTCGCCGGGTTTCCTCGTCGAGAAGGCCAAGCCCGCCGAGGGCAAGGGCTACACCGCGAAGATCATTCCCAAACGCGGTGCGTGGGTGAAGTTCTTCGCCGGCGCCAGCGACGAAGGCGACCGGTTCGGCGCGATCAATGTCTCATTCGACAAGAGCCGTGCGGTCTCGATGATCGCCTTCCTTCGCGCGGTTTCATCGCCGGAGCATTTCCCGCTCGATGAAGCGCCCGCGTCGGCCTACGATGACGACGGCCTCACCCGCCCGTTTATTGAAAAAGTGCTGCGTGCGTGCGCCGATATGTTCCCTTGGAAAGGGATCGGGCGCCAGGCGACCGCTGCAAGCGAGGCGATCGAAGTTCCGCGGCCGCAGTCGCAGCACGAGCGACAGGTGCGCGATGTCTTTGCAACGATTTTCCCCAACCGTATCGCGCGCGGCGAAGCGTTCGATCTCGTGGTGGAACTCGGCGATAAGAGCAAGCGTGCGGCCGCGGCGGCAAAACTCAGCGCGCTCTATCACCGCAACTGCGTCTGGAACTCCGACGAAGCAATCCTCAAGCTCTTTTCCGGAACCTACCCGCGACGTCGCGTCGACGACGGGACCTCGCGCCCGATCGGACGCGCGCCGCGCGGCCTAAAGAAGAAGCAGCAGACGAGCGATCGCGCCGCCGAACTGCGCGAACTGTTTGATCGGCTCTTCCCCGACGCGAGCCCCGATAACCTCATTCTCAATACGCTGATCGAAGACGGCGATACGGTCAATCGCGAAACCGCACTCGAGGCGGTCTACGGAGCGCTGCGTTACGGCGAACCGTTCACCTCGCACGAAGACGCCGAAAAACTGATCCGTACCCTGCTGTTCGATGAAAACAAGTGCGAACTCGGGAAAGTCGGGCGTTTCAAGGTCACCTCGAAACTGCATTATCGTATTCTCAACCCGGAGAAAGATTCGCGCATACGTGCCAAGAGCGAGAAGAAGGGGCTCAACCTTTCGCTTCTCACCGTCGAAGGCGATCGCAGCGAATTTGAAGTCGATGAGTTCGAACCGTTCAGTTATCGGCCCGAGGGCGCGCCGGGGCTGACGCGGGCCGACTTTATTGCCATCGTGCGCCGGCTCTGCCGCGTCGCGGTGCGCGATATCTCACCCGATGACGTCGATCACTTAGGAAACCGCCGCGTCAACACCGTCGGCGAGCTGCTGCAGAATCAATTCCGCGTCGGCTTGCAGCGCCTCGAACGCGTCGTGCGCGAGCGCATGACGACGCAAGAGATCGAATCGGTGACGCCGCAGGCGCTCATCAACATTCGGCCCGTCGTTGCCGCGATCAAAGAGTTCTTTGGTTCGAGCCAGCTCTCGCAGTTCATGGACCAGACCAACTCGCTCGCGGAACTCACGCACAAGCGTCGCCTCTCCGCGCTCGGTCCGGGTGGACTTTCGCGCGAACGCGCCGGCTTTGAAGCGCGCGATGTCCACACCTCGCATTACGGCCGTATCTGCCCGATCGAAACGCCGGAAGGCCCGAACATCGGTCTGATCGGTTCGCTTGCGACCTACGGACGCGTCAATAGCCTCGGTTTCATCGAAACGCCGTACCGCATCGTTCGCGACGGTCGCGTTACCGATGAGATTCGCTATTTCACCGCCGACGTCGAAGAAGAGTTCATCATCGGCCAGGCCAACACGCCGTTGGCTGCAGACGGAACGATTCTCGCCAAGACGGTCGTCTGCCGCCATCGCGGCGACGACATCGAAGAGCCGGCGGGGCGCGTCGAACTCATGGATATCTCGCCCAAGCAGATCGTCTCGGTCGCGACGGCGTTGATTCCGTTCCTCGAGCACGACGATGCAAACCGCGCGTTGATGGGTGCGAACATGCAGCGACAGGCCGTGCCGTTGCTGCGCCCGCAAGCGCCGATCGTCGGCACGGGTATGGAGTATCGCGCCGCTAAAGACTCGGGCAGCCTCGTCGTCGCCGAAGAAGCGGGAACCGTCGTTGAAGTAGATGCAACGCGCATCGTTCTCGATACCGCCGACGGCGATAAGACCTACGAGTTACTGAAGTTCGTGCGTAGCAACGCCGGAACGTGCATCAACCAGCGCCCGATCGTCGCGATGGGGGAGAAGGTCGTTGCCGGGCAAGTGCTCGCCGACGGCCCGACTTCAGATGAAGGCGAGCTCGCACTCGGCCAAAACGTGCTCGTCGCGTTTATGCCGTGGGAAGGCTACAACTACGAAGACGCCATTCTCATCAGCGAGCGGATGGTCAAAGAAGATCGCTTTACCTCGATTCATATCGAAGAGTATGAATGCGAGGCGCGCGATACCAAGCTCGGGCCGGAAGAGATCACGCGCGATATTCCCAACGTCGGAGAAGATGCGCTCAAAGATCTCGACGAGCGCGGCATCATTCGTATCGGCGCCGAAGTGCGCCCCGAAGATATTCTCGTCGGTAAGGTGACGCCGAAAGGCGAGACCGAACTCACCGCCGAGGAACGCTTGCTCCGTGCAATTTTCGGCGAGAAATCGCGCGAAGTTCGCGATACGAGCCTGAAAGTTCCTCACGGCGAAAAAGGGAAAATTATCGACGTCAAGGTGTTCTCGCGCGAAAACGGCGACGAACTCTCGCCGGGCGTCAACCACCTCGTTCGCGTCTACGTCGCGCAGAAGCGAAAGATTCTGCAAGGCGATAAAATGGCCGGACGTCACGGCAACAAGGGCGTGATCGCGAAGGTGCTGCCCGAGGAGGATATGCCCTACCTCGAGGACGGCAAGCCGGTCGATATCGTGCTCAACCCGCTGGGCGTGCCCTCGCGCATGAACATCGGACAGATTCTCGAGACGCATCTCGGGTGGGCCGCGCGCATGCTCGGCTTCCAAATCGCGACGCCGGTCTTCGACGGCGCGACAGCGGAAGATATCGAGGATTGGCTGCAGGACGCGGGCTTGCCCGCGGACGGCAAGGCGTGGTTGCGCGACGGACGGAGCGGCGATCGTTTCGATCGTCCGATCACCGTCGGCATGATCTACATGCTCAAACTCGCGCATCTTGTCGACGATAAGATTCACGCGCGTTCGACGGGTCCGTACTCGATGATCACGCAGCAACCGCTCGGCGGTAAGGCGCAATTCGGCGGACAGCGCTTCGGCGAGATGGAGGTCTGGGCGCTCGAAGCGTACGGTGCCGCCTACACGCTGCAAGAGTTGTTGACCGTGAAATCCGACGATGTCGTCGGCCGCGTCAAGACCTACGAAGCGATCGTCAAGGGCGAGAACGTCATGGAACCCGGCGTTCCCGAATCGTTCAAAGTCCTCATCAAGGAACTGCAGTCGCTCGCGCTCGACGTCAAAGTGCTGACGGAGTCGCGCGAGGAGATCGACACCCGCGAGTTGCGCCTCGGGAACGACGATATCGGCCTCAACGAAGAGGTTGCGTACGGCGTTCTGATGGGTGCCGAAGATCCGCTGCTCTCGCAGACGCAGGTTGCCGCGGCGGAAGCCGTTGCAGCTGCGGCGGAGGGAATGCTTCCCGAGATTGAAGCCGAGGAGGAAGCCGAAGAGGAAGAAGAGGAACTCGACGACAGCAAACCGTTTGTCGCGGGCCCGATTCCGGCCGCTCCGGCAGCCGCCCGCGCTCCCGAGATCGAAGGCGACGATATTTTCACCCCCGATGAAGAGATCGCCGTCGACGACGACCTTGAAGGGCCGCAAGGCTACGAACTCGAGGAAGAAGAGGATGAGATCGTCGATGACGATGCTCCCGCCTTCGCCGTCGACGACGACGATGTCGTCTATCCCGACGCGGGCACCGTCGAGGAAGAGTTCTAAGAACTCTTCCTCGCGGAGCCGGACGCCTCGGCGTACATCGCGTTAAAAGACGCGATAGGCGCTGAGGCGTCCTTTATTATCCAACCGAACGACGACGCGTGCGTCTCCCTTCGTGAAGTTTGCCTGAAAGGCGAACTCATTTTTCGCTGCGTCGTACGCCAAGAGTTTGAGCCCTTGGTACTGACCGAGCGCGTTGAATTTGTCGGAGAGCAATCCGACTTCGGCGCGCGAAATCTTTCCGACGCCGATGAGATCCTGGGCGACCGTCGCGGGGTTATCGCTGACGATCGCGCGCGTCATGCTCGCGGCGAGCCGCTGCGCCTGCCCCTGCGGAGCAGCCGCGCAACCCGCGAGGGCGGCGACTGCAGCGAGGGCGAGAGCGAGAGCGGCGCTGCGGGGGCTCAGAGCGTCCCCCATCCGAGGCCGTCGCTCGCGACGACCTGCGGGTTTCCGCGCGCTCCCGAGGTTGCGACCACGTGGGTGAAGTTGGCGCCGACGTGAAGCGCGGCGAGTTGGCGCTGCTGCTGCGCGACGACGCTCTTCTCGAAGGCGAGTTCTTTGTGGAGCTCGGCGTTCGCCAACGCCTCTTGGTGCGCGCTTCGTTCGGCGGCCCGATAGGCCGCCCAGGCGTCGTTGCGCTGCTGGGCGACCGCCGCTTGCTGCGCAGCCGCTGCCGCTTCACGCTGGTGCACGACGCGGTTGTGCTGGACGATGAGATAGGTGGCGGCCCCAATTCCAAGGAGGATGTTCCGCGTACTCGCCGCGCCGTTGGCCAGCGCGGGTCGAGGGAGAAGCCCGGCTCCTAGGCCGAGAACTGCCAGGAGGGCGAGGGCTACGGTGAGGTGTTTTTTCATGCCGGGGTTCTACCCCATAGCATCGTGCGCGAAACCGGGAGCGAGCGGCCGTTGCGCCGCGGCGCAGGGCGGAGTATAATGGCGGTTCGTGCCCCCGAATGAGGTCGCTCCTCCTCGGGAGTAGTCCGGAAGCACCGGTGGACCCCCTCGCGCGACCGCGCGAGATCGTGAGTGTCCTGCGGAAGCGAGCGGTACCGGCACGGTGACTAGCGGGAGCCCTCGTGAACAACAACCTCATCGACGTAAATAACTTCGACGCGATGCGCATCGGTTTGGCATCGCCCGAGCATATCCGTGCTTGGTCCTTCGGCGAAGTGAAGAAGCCCGAGACGATTAACTATCGCACGCTCAAGCCCGAGCGCGACGGCCTCTTCTGCGAAAAAATCTTCGGCCCGACCAAAGATTGGGAATGCCACTGCGGTAAGTACAAACGCATCCGCTTCAAGGGGATGATCTGCGACCGTTGCGGCGTTGAAATCACGCGCGCCAAGGTCCGCCGCGAGCGCATGGGGCACATCGAACTTGCGACCCCCGTCTGTCACATTTGGTATCTCAAGGGCGTGCCCAGCCGCATCGGCATTTTGCTCGATATGTCGCCGCGTCAACTCGAGAAAGTCATCTACTTTGCCGCATGGGTCGTCATCGATCCCGGCAATACGCCGCTGCAAAAGCGCGAGGTGCTCTCCGAGCAGAAGTATCGCGAACTCTCCGACAAGCATAAAGACGATCGCGGTCGCGTTCAGTTCAAAGCCGGCATGGGCGCCGAGGCGATCCGCGAACTGCTCAAGGATCTCAATCTGCAAAAAGTGCGCGACGAACTCCGTTCGGAGCTCGACGGCGGCCCCAACGGCTCGCGTCGCACGCGCGCCGGCAAGGATACCGTTAGCCAGAAGCATCTCAAGACGATCAAGCGCCTGGAGATCGTCGAAGCGCTGATCACCTCGGGCAATAAGCCGGAGTGGATGGTGCTCGAAGCGGTGCCGGTGATCGCGCCCGAATTGCGCCCGATGGTGCAGCTCGACGGCGGTCGCTTTGCCACCTCGGATCTCAACGATCTCTATCGCCGCGTGATCAATCGCAACAACCGTCTCAAACGGTTGCTCGATCTCAACGCGCCCGAGATCATCATAAAAAATGAAAAACGCATGCTGCAAGAAGCAGTCGATGCGCTCATCGACAACGGACGCCGCGGTCGCCCCGTGACCGGCCCCAATAACCGTCCGCTGAAATCGCTCTCCGATATTCTAAAAGGCAAACAGGGGCGCTTCCGTCAGAACCTCCTCGGCAAACGTGTCGATTACTCCGGCCGTTCGGTTATCGTCGTCGGCCCAACCCTGAAATTGCATCAGTGCGGCCTTCCCAAAGAGATGGCACTCGAGCTCTTCAAGCCGTTCGTGATGAAGAAACTGGTCGACCGTCAATTAGCGCATAATATCAAGAGCGCGAAACGCATGGTCGAGCGCGTGAAGCCCGAAGTTTGGGATGTCCTTGAAGAGATCATCAAGGAGCACCCGGTGCTGCTCAACCGCGCACCAACGCTCCATCGCCTCGGTATTCAAGCCTTCGAGCCGGTCTTGGTCGAAGGTAAGGCGATTCATCTTCACCCGCTGGTCTGTACGCCGTACAACGCCGATTTCGACGGCGACCAGATGGCCGTCCATTTGCCGCTCTCCGCCGGCGCGCAGGCCGAGGCGCGAATTCTCATGCTCTCGTCGAATAACACCTTGCTGCCGGCATACGGGAACGCCGTTTCGATTCCGACGCAAGATATGGTGTTGGGGCTCTATTACATCACGTTCCAACGCGACGAATACAAGGGCCCGGCGCGCGGCGAGATTACCGAGAATTTCGATATCTCCGACCGCCCGGCGAAAAAGCATGCCCCCTCTGCCGACGCACCGGGCTCGTTGCCGACCTTCTCGAGCTTCAACGAAGTGATGCTGGCCTATGAAAGCCACGCCGTGAAGCTCCAAGAGTGGATCTACGTGCGCTTCAACGGCGAGTTAGTCAAAACCACCGCCGGCCGCGTGATCTTCAATAGCTCGTTCCCCAAACATTGGGACCACGCGTTCGTCAATCAAATTATTGACAAGGGCGCGCTCAAGAAACTCATTACGCTCTGCTACCGTAACTATGGCAACGCCGAAACGGCGATGTTCCTCGATGCGGTCAAGGAGTTGGGCTTCCGTTATGCCACGCGCTCGGGTACCTCGGTATCGGTCAGCGATATCGTCGTTCCGCAAGCCAAGCATGCAATCATCGAGAAGGCGCAAGCTGAAGTCGACGAACTGCATCGTTTCTACGAGCAGGGCTTCATCCGTCAGTCCGAACAGTACAATAAAACGATCGAGATCTGGTCGAAGGCCTCTGAAGATGTGACCCAGGCGATGCAGAAGGCGCAAGAACCGCTCAACCCGGTCTTCATGATGGCGACTTCGGGCGCTCGCGGCTCGATCGCGCAGGTGAAACAGCTCGGCGGTATGCGCGGCTTGATGTCCGATCCCAGCGGTGAAATTCTCGAAATCCCGGTCAAGGCATCGCTGAAAGAAGGCTTGACGATGTTCGAGTACTTCATCTCGACGCACGGTGCTCGTAAGGGGCTCGCCGACACCGCGCTGCGTACCGCCGACTCCGGGTATCTTACCCGGCGTTTGGTCGACGTCGCGCAAGACGTTATCGTTCGCGAAGACGATTGCGGCACGGCCGACGGCATCCTCGTGTACGACATTCGCGTCGGCCGCGAGATCATCGAGCCGATCACCGACCGCATCATCGGGCGTCGCTGTGCCGAAGATGTCGTTCACGGTAAAGAGACGCTGGTCAAACGCGGTGAAGAGATCGACGAAGATAAGGCAAAAGAGATCGTCGATGCCGGTATCCCAACGGTAAAAATCCGTTCGGTGCTCACCTGTAAGTCGAAATACGGCGTCTGCTCCGCCTGTTACGGCCGCGATCTTGCAACCGGCAAACACGTCGATATCGGCACTGCGGTCGGCATCATCGCCGCGCAGTCGATCGGCGAACCGGGCACGCAGTTAACGCTGCGTACCTTCCACACCGGTGGTGTCGCAACCGAGGATATCATTACCGGTCTTCCGCGCGTGGAAGAAATCTTCGAAGCGCGTAAGCCCAAGGGCGAAGCGGTCGTCGCTGAGATCGGCGGGCGCGTCTCCTTTGGTGAAGATAAAATCCATCGTACCGTTATCGTCACCGACGAAGCGGCGCTCTACGACGAGAAGAATCAGCCCCCGGTCTACGAGATTCCGCAGGGAACGCATCTCGCGGTCACCGATGGGCAACTCGTCGAGCCGGGCGACCGACTCACCGAGGGCTCGCTCAATCCGCATACGATTCTGAAATACAAAGGCGAGACCGCGCTTCAGGATTACCTCGTGCAAGAAGTGCAGAAGGTCTACCGATCGCAGGGCGTCGATATCAACGACAAACACATCGAAGTGATCGTGCGTTCGATGCTTCGCAAGGTGAAGATCACCGATGGCGGTGCGACGCATCTGCTCCCCGGACAGACGGTCGAATCGTCGGTATTCAACGATGCGAACGAAAAGGCGCGGAACGAGAAAAAAGAGGTTGCCGAAGCACTACCGGTCTTGCTCGGCGTTACCAAGGCCTCGCTGGCGACCGATTCGTTCCTCTCGGCGGCATCGTTCCAAGAAACGACCCGCGTCCTCACCGACGCGGCGATCCGCGGAAAATACGACCCGCTACTGGGGCTCAAGGAGAACGTGATTATCGGCAAACTTATTCCCGCGGGAACGGGTATGTCGCGTTATCGCAATCTCACCATCCAACCGCAGGGCGAGGATGTGGATGCCGATGGGCGTCCGCTGCACCCGCAGTTCGATACGAGCTATGCTATGACCGCCGACGAGGCGGCCCTCATCGAAGCGATGGCGGTCGGCGGCGGCGAGACGAGCCGACTCGCATCGGCGTACGAGCGCAACAACGCGCCGCCGACCGTGCACTACGAAGGTGAATACGCGGAGCACGAATCGGTTCACGTCGCGAAACCGCGTACCCAGTACGATCAGCGCAACGGGATCAGCATCGAAGAGCTCTAAGCCCTTCGAAGATGAGAGACGGGAAGCACGCGCTTCCCGTCTCTTTTATTGTGCCAGACACCTGGCACAGCTAGATGAGAGACTCGGTTCGATGAACCAGCTCGAACTCGCCGCTCGCCTCCCCCGTTACCGCGCTCGTGCCGCCCGCGACGCGATCGTCGGCGCGCTCGGCTATCCGCAGCGCTGGAGCGAGCGTTCGCTCCCCGCCGCTGCGGCCGCCCGCTTCGAGGCGCTCGTCGCCGAGGAGATCCGCGAGGGGATTCGCCCCGGCCTCCTCTTCGACGCCCGCGATGCGCTCGTCGTCGGCATGCGCGGATTTATGCGCGGTGCGCTCGCCCGGCGGCTCCATCGCTTGCGCCCGGTCCAAATTCTTGCACGCGGCTCCAAAGCACGCCCGTTCGATGCGCTCGTTCGCGCCCCCGATGGGCGTAGCGTTGCCATCGTGGTCCGTCCGATGCCGACCGGTGAAGCGCGGCTCGATATCTATCGCGCGCTGCGGCTCGCAATCGAACGCGCGGGCGGAAGCTCGGTACTCGCCGCGCTCCTATTGATCGATCCGCTTACCGGAGCCTCGCAGAGCATGCGCCTCGACGAGATCGCTCGTCTCCAACGGGGGAGCACAGCGGCGTAGTGTCGGAAGAATGCCTTCGTGGTCGAGGTATTCTATCGGTATCGCGTTCATCCTCAACAAGCCGCGGCATTCGAACATGCCTTCGGGCCGAATGGCCCATTCGCAAGCCTTTTTAAGACGCATCCGGGATATCGGCGCACGCGCCTCTTTCGGCACCGCGGCGAGGAGGATATCTATCTCTCCATCGACGTGTGGGAGAGCAAGAGCGACTGGGATGCCTTTCGCGCCGCTCACGCCGATCGCTACGCGCAACTCGATCGCGAATTACATCTGCTCTATCTCGAAGAGCATCTGCTTGGATTTTTCGAAGGTGACGAAGAGTACCACGCGCCCTTCGAGGCCTCCATATAAGTCGCAGTCGAGAGGGGCGCCGTGCACCGGCAGGCAATTGTGCGGCCATGAGTACAACCTTCGGCCGAACATCGACGGCCTCGCAGAGTTCGACGTTGAAAGTCGGCGATGCAGCGCCCGATTTCAAGCTTGAAAGCCATTTAGGTGAGAAATTTTCGCTCGCCGCTCGCAAAGGGGTCGGCCCGACCGTATTGGCGTTCATTCCGTTCGCCTTCACCCCGACTTGAACCAATGAAATGCCCGGCTTCGAACGCGCGCTGCCGCGTTTTGCCGAGCATGATGCCCAGGTCGTGGGCATCTCCATCGATTCAGTTCACTCGCTGCGCGCATGGGCGCTGAGCATGGGCGGCATCACCTATCCCCTGCTCGCCGATTTCTGGCCGCACGGCGAGGTCGCGAAGCAGTACGGCGTTCTCCGCGAAGGCGGTTTCGCCGAACGGGCAGTCTTCATTATCGATCGCAACGGTATCGTCCGTTACGTCGATATCCATGCTATCGGCGAAGCGCCCGACCCCGAACAGGTCCTCGAGAAACTCGCCGAGCTGTAGTTCCAAGCGATACCGGCGCGCACTCGGCCATACTGCTGGCAGAGTGCGCGCGCAGAATCGAGGCATGAACGCGTTCTCCGCTCTCGGGCTGCTCGTCGACTCCCAGCCGGATCGCCCGCCGCAAGCGATCGCGCTCTACGCCTGGGGCGGGAGCGCGCTCAACGCCGCGGTCGATGCCGCAATCGTCGAGCTCCTTCCCGGCTCGCGCTACCATCGCGGCTCCTTTGCGTTGCTCTTGCGCGCCCCCGGGGGAGGCGCGCTTGGGGCGATCCCGGTGCAGCGAGCCGCCGGCGATATCGCCGCCTTCGCTCGGTATCTCGCGCGCTGCGCTGCGACTCGCTCCGTTCACCTCTTCGCGCGGAGTCTTCCCGACGCATCGGCGATGCGGCGGGCGCGGCGTGCCGGGGTGGAGATCGTCGTGAGCCCGATCGAGGCGCTCGGCGCGATGACCGTCGTTCATCGGGAGGCGCCGCCGCCTTCAGCGCGAGCCCAGGATGCGGCGTGATACTTGCGCAAGACCTATGATTACCATGCAACAACACGCCAAAATTGCCGTCGTCGACGACGACCGCATGCTGCGCGAAATGATCGAGATGGGGCTGACGCAAGAAGGCTACGAGGTGAAGAGCGCTTCGGATGGGCAGGCTGCGCTCGATCTGGTTCGCTCGTTTAATCCCGACGCGATTCTCCTCGACATTATGATGCCGAAGATCGACGGCGTCACGTTGGTGCCGATGCTACGCACGATCACGCAGGCGCCGATCCTCATGCTCACCGCCAAGGGCGATCTCGACGACAAACTCAAGACGCTCGGCTCGGGGGCGGACGATTACGTCGTGAAGCCGTTCCTCTTCGAAGAACTCATCGCGCGCCTCCAGGCGCATCTGCGTCGTCCGCAGATCCACGAAGACGAACAGATTCGCTGGAACGATCTCGCGCTCGATCTCGGTTCGCGCGAGTTGCGTCGCGGCAACGAGCGAATCGAACTCACGCAGCGAGAGTTCGATCTGTTGGCGGTTTTTATGCGCGATCCGCGGCGTATTTTTAGTAAAGAGCATCTGCTCGAACTCGTTTGGGGGCACGATTTCGAAGGCGGCCCGAATATCGTTGAAACCTATATTTCGTACCTGCGGGCAAAGGTCGACAAAACGGGCTCGGCGACATCATTTCTCCGGACGGTACGCGGCGTCGGGTACGGTTTAAGCAACCTATGACCGGGCGCGGCTCGCTCGCGGTTCGCCTCGCTTCCCTCTACGCGACGATGCTTGCCGTCGTCGTGCTTTTGGTGATCGTTGCTTCGTCGATCGCGTTAGTCTTCGAACTCTCGCAGTTCACGCACGATATTATCGTCGCCAAACACGACGAGGCACGCTTTCTCGCCGAGACGGCTCAGCGCGATGGTCAGTCGCTCAAGAGCGCCGCGCCGCACATGATTCGCGAACTCTCGGGTATCGGTCTCGACGTTGCGGTCTATAACGAGCAAGGTACGCTGCTCGCCGGCGACCCTTCGCTCCATCCTCCCCTGTTGGCGCATCTGATCGCGGAACGTCGTCGCGAGCGGGCGCATCCGGCTCCTCCCGGAGCCTTTCCCGACCGGCGCGAGCCCTTCGGGCTCGCCGTCGTCCAAGGGGGGTACGTCGCGTTCATGCCGTCGATGCCGCTGGTCTTCGTCGCGCTCTTCCCCTACTGGCGGACGGTGCTCACGATCGGGGTGATCGCGATTCTCGTCGCCTTCGTTGTCGGCCGCTTTTTTGCGCGCGAAGCGCTGCGCCCGATCGACGACGTCGCCTCGGCGTTGCGATCGCTCGCGCAGGGCGATTACACGCCGCGCACGTTTATCATGGGCGGCGGGGACGAGATCGGCAATCTCACCGGCGCCTTTAACGACGCCGCCGCAAACGTTCATCAGGCGATGGAAGAGCGCCGTGCGACCGAAGATCGCATGCGGCGTTTCGTCGCCGATGCCGGGCACGAACTGCGTACGCCGTTGACGGTGATCAGCGGCTATATCGACGTGTTGCGGCGCGGTGCGCTCAACGACGAAAAAATTGCCCGACAGATTTTGGGCACGATGACGCTTGAAAAAGAGCACATGCGCAACCTCATCGATCGACTGGTGCGCTTGTCGCGTCTCGATTCCGAGGCCGCACCGCTCTCCGAACGGCTCGATGTCGCGCAATTACTTCGCGACCAAGTCGATGCGGCGCGCCGTTTTGACGAACATCGGAACATCGATTATCGGGTAGACGGGGAACTGGCCGTCGTGGCCGACCCGCGCGAGATCGGCGAAGCACTCTGGAACGTGGTCGAGAACGCGCTGAAATACGCCCCCGACGCGGCGATCCACCTCCGTGGTTCGCGCGAAGATGGGCGCGTCCGCATCGTCGTGCGCGACGAGGGTCCTGGGATGAGCGAACTCGAGCGCTTGCACGCATTCGAACGCTTCTATCGCGGCGATCAGCGCGGCGAGATCACCGGGAGCGGGCTCGGGCTTTCGATCGCCAAACGGGCGGTCGAACGCGCCGGCGGGAGGATCGAGATCGAGAGCGGGCCGGGGCGCGGCACGACGGTAACCATCGAGCTCCTCGCAGCGTAGCGCCCTTTCGCGAGAGCTCCTCAGCAAAAATAAAGTTGGAGCGACCATGATGGTGCGATGATCCGTCGCCTCGTTTCGATCGCCGCACTCGCATCGCTCGCGCTGCTCGCTCCCGCGATTTCCGCCGCGCAGAGCTCCGGCGGGACGATCGCGCTTGCGATTACCGATGCGAAAACGAAGAGTCCCATACCGCTCGCGCGCGTGATTCTCGATGGACCGGTCCTTGCCAGCGAGATTGCGACGAGTTCGGGCGGCGTTCTCTTCACCGATGCTCCGGCTGGGATCTATCGCGTGCGCGTCTTCGCACGCGGCTATCGCGCCGTCACCTCGGCGCCCTTCGAGGTGCTCGACGGCGAACGCGTCAATCTTGCAGTCGCCCTCGCTCCCAGTAGCGATCTCCGCGTTATCGCCGTCGTTCATTCGGTCTCGAGCGTTCGCATTTCGACCGATTCCATCGGGGCCGATTCCGCCCAGCGCAAACTCTCCGGCGATCTCGCCGATGCGCTCGCGAAACTCTCCGGCGTCAGCATTACCTCGAGCAGCGATGACACCGACGCCGCCGAGACGATCTCGCTCGACGGGCACGACGCGAGCCAAACGGCGATGACGCTCGACGGTATTCCGCTCAACGCACCGGGGAGTGCGGGCGATCTGCGGATGTTTGCAACCGACCTCTTTACCGGCGCCTCGGTCCACCACGGCCCGCAGATCGGCGGGCTCGGCGGCGGCGTCGATTTCCGCACCCTCGAACCGACGCTCTCCTGGCAGAGCGAAGGAACGATTTCGACGGGAAGTAACGGGCGCAATAACGAGTCGCTCGGGCTCACCGGATCGCTGGGGAATCTCGGGATCGCCGCCATGAGTACGACGCGAACGAGCCCGAGCCTCGCCGACGGCATGCGCTATCTCGATGCCAGCGGACTCGATTACGTCCACGACGGCGGCATCTGGGTCGCCGGAGATCTGCTCAAAGCGAACCTGCAGTTGCCGGGCGACCAGACGTTGGCCGCGAGTTTTATCAATTCAACGCGCAGCATCGGGTTGCTCTGCTTGCGGGTGACCGCGACGCTGCCCTGCGGCTACGGGCCGGGCAATAACGTCTCGGGGAGTTTCTCGCTCTACTCACTCGGCGACCAACTCCTCACCGGTGCGACGGCGATCTCCGCAACGCTCTACGGAACCGTTGGAAGCAATCTCTTCGATCTGCGGAATCGTTTTATCGACGGCGTCGCCGCACCGGCGGGGAGCAGCATGCACGTGCGCTCGACCGGGTTTACGGTGTCGGCCGAACTGCCGGCGATGCGGCAACACACGTTCTCTATCCTCGCCTACGATACGAACTCCTCGCAGGTATCGACGCCGTTGGTGGCGAGCAACGCAGCATACTATAGCGCGCAACAGCAGGGGAGTTACGGCGCCCTCCAACTCAGCGATCGCATTCGCGCGAACGACAAACTATCGTGGAACGCATCGTTGGGAGTGACGCATGCAAGCTACAGCGGCGGGAGCGCCCTGGGAAGCGTTGGCGCGAGTTGGCGTGCCGATGCAAACGATAGCTACGCGCTGCGTTACGCGCTCTCGGGAAACGCACCGAATTTCGGCCGCAATCGAGCGTTGAGCGACCCGGCCTCGTTGCAGTTTGACTGCGGAGGAAGCCGGAGCGTCGGATACGGCGTCGCCCCCGGCGACGAGCCCGGTGCGAGCTCGTCCTCCTCGCTCGATGCGAGCGTTACCCATCGCTTCGCACGCAGCGCGCTCTCGCTTGCACTCTATCGACAGGTGCAGCGGGGCGTCGTGCTGCCGACGCAGGTCAACGGTAGCGTGCTGCTCGCCGACGGTACGATATCTCCCGCCTATCTCGCACAAGTGCAAGGCGTTTACGCGTCGCAGGCCGGCTGCGGCGCCGCCGCTCCGCCGCTCGCTCCGTCGCAACTCTATTTTGCGACGCCGGTCGGCGGCGTGACGCGCGTCTACTCCGGTGCCGATCTCACCGGTTTCGTGCAACTCGGCAATCTGGTCGCCGAGCCGTTCTTCGATATCACCTCGACGACGCTGCATTCGAACGATCCGCGCATCGATAATCCCTATGCAATTGCGGTTTCCGGCGCCCCGGCACCGAACGTTCCACTCCACCGAGCCGGGCTGACGCTCGATTATCGGGCACCGCACTCGGCGATCGAATGGCTCGCCGACGCGCAATATACCGGTGCAAATAATCCGAATAATCTCCCGGCATTCACCACCTACGATGCCGCGGCAAACGTGCGCTTCGCGCGCGGGACGCTGACGGTCGCCGCGAGTAATATTACTAACGCCTACGCCGGAATTTTTGCAAGCGCGCAATATTCGGTACCGTACACGACGCTGGGTGGGGCGGAGGTTCCGACGATCGCGCGCCCGCTCGCACCGCGCGCCTACAGCGTTACCTACTCGTTCGCGGTCGGGCGGCAGGCCGTTGTTACGGCTCCGCACCTCGGCCCTGCGCCGCCGCGCGGCCGCGGCCCATTGAGGCGTTTTACCGCGTTACCGAGTTCGCCGCCGAGCGATCCGTTCGCACTGCAACCATCGCGCTTCTGCACCCCCGATCGCGCTCGCGTCGCCCGCGCGTTGCTCGAGGCGCTGCGGGCGCAGGTAGCGCGCGCCGCGGCCGCACGTCGCCTCTCGCCGCGTGCCCCCGTCTCGCTCGTCTCGCCTGCCGGCGTTACCTTCACCTACCATCCATCGACGAATGGTTACGCCATCGCCATCGCACCGACGAAGATCGATGAGATTCGCGCGCTCTTTACCTGTGCGACGATTCATATTACCGATGCCGCGACGGCGGCTGCGAAGCGGCTCTTCGTCGCGCCGTCGGCCGGTTTCTTCCGCCCCGAGATGACGTTCGCGCCGCAAGTCGGGCTCTATTTCGTCCGTCGACCGCCGCAGCCCGGGCGAGAAAATTTCCGCGTCTTCACGCTGGCGGCGAAAGCGCCGAAGGATCCGTTTGCAATCGTCGGCGGCCCCCGCTGCACGCCCGCGCTCCGCGCCGTGGCGATGCAGAGCCTCGACGATCTCCGCGCGCATTTTCGGGGAGCGGCGCCTTCGGATCGCTGGAAGATCGTGTCGAACGGCTCGGGCGCGCGCGCATGGTTTGCGCTGACGCCGAACGACCTCGGCGATTTCGGGGCGCTGATGGCGTGCGCGCACGTTTCGGCCGCGACCGCTCCGGAACTGCAGGCCCGCGGCCTCGGCGGCGCGTCGCCGCCGGAGCTGAATTACGCCCCCACGATCGGGCTCTATATCGAGCGCCGCACGCCGCCGCCGCCGGGAGGGGCGCCTCCGCCGCACGGCGCATGAGCGAACGATGACGAAAGCGGAGCTCTTCAGCGAATATGCCGCCTACCACCGCGATCCGCGCAACCGGCTCTGCCACTTCATCGGCATCCCCACGATCGTACTCGGCCTCATCGCAATCGCCGCGAGCCTCCGCCTCGGGCCGATCGATCTCGCGCTCGTTCTGCTCGTCGCAACGCTCGCCTATTATGCGACGCTCGATTTCCTCGGCACGCTGCTCTCGGCGATCGCCTTCGCCGTGCTCTATGCAGTCGGAACGCACCTCGGGTGGCAGATCGGCCTGGCGGCCTTCGTTATCGGCTGGGTCTTTCAACTCGTCGGGCACCGCTTCGAAGGCAGCAAGCCGAAATTCCTCGAGAACGTTATCTATCTGTTGATCGGGCCGACCTACGTCTTCGAGGAATGGTTCGACATGGCGACGCATCGCGGCGGCCCGGCGTAGCGAACGGCATGCGCTAAAAGTCGGACACCCCGCTCGGGCGGCTTAATGTTCACCTAGTGTAAAGGTGTTCTTTCTGCGGCTCGCCAAGGGTGGGCGCGCCTATGGAGCGACTTCCTCGTCGGCGCAGCGTATGCGCCGGCTCGTGGTTTTCTCGTGTCGGCGCCGCAG
>JAJZED010000016.1 GCA_021805775.1 bacterium
CGCAGGAGCAGTAGATAGAGTTCGCGATCTTCGGGAACCCAGAAACCGCGAATGCCCTCGAAACATCCGGTGCCGTACTGTAAGCCGTGCGTTAAAAGACCCACCTTCGCATCGTTATAGTTGGAGAATGCCCCATCACGATAGACGGTGAGTTTGGAAAGATCGACCGACACGTATACGCTCCCGATTTACAGTTTGTTGCTTCTTACGCGCTCGCTTCGCGAACGCCGAACGCGCATCCCGTCTTGACGGGCGCACTCTGCGCGCGCAGGGATTCGGATTGAGAACGAAAAGGCTGGAGGAATGTGGTACCGTACGATCCTCGCGGCGGCGTTCTTCGGGCTCGCATGCACCGCCGCGGCGCCTTCGGGCGGGCATCGACTGCCGAATTCTTGGCACCTGCTCCCAGTCGGCGCAAGCGTCGGCGTGGGAACGATGCCGCAGGGCATCGCGCTCTCGCCCGGCGGCACGCGCATCGCGGTGCTCGACGCCGGCGCCGCGCCGGCATCGTTGCACATCCTCAACGGCGCCTCGCTTCGCTCGCTTCGCGTCGTGCAACTTCCCGACGCTTTCGGTACCCCGATCTGGCTCGACCGCCGAACGGTCGCTATCGCCGGGGGCAAGAGCGACGCAATCCTCCGCATCGATCTTCGCAGCGGGAAGATCGCGACGCTCGGCTCGCTCGGTAGCGGTAGTTGGTGCGCTGCGGTCGCGCTCTCGCCGCATCGGCGACGGCTCGCCGCTATCGGGGACCGAAGCGGTCGCGTCGTCGTCTTCGATATACACGGTAAAACGCTCTGGAGCGCGCCCGTCGGCGCCCACCCCTCGGCACTCGCCTTCGCGCCCGACGGCAGCCTCGCCGTCCTTTCGCGCGCCTCTTCCACGATCGACTTTTTCGATCGCTCCGGGCATCGAACGATGCAGCGCGCAACCGGCGCGCACCCCGCTGCAATCGCCGTCGCTCCGAGCGGTAACACCTTCGCCGTTGCGGCGAGCGATGCCGGAGCTATCGATACCTATTCGACCCATGCGCCCTATCGTCGCATCGCCGAGATCTCGGTTGCGCCGCACTACGGCCTCGGCAATCACTTCGGGAGTTCGCCCGACGCGCTCGTTTTCGCGCCCGACGGTTCGATCGTCGTTGCGCTCGCCGGCGAGAACCAACTCGCGCTCGTGCGCGGCGGCCGTGTCGTCGCTCGCATTCCGGTCGGTTGGTATCCCGATGCGGTTGCACTCGCAGGCAACGAACTCTACGTCGCCGACGGGAAAGGCAACGGCATGCACGCCAACCCAAATTTCCGCCCGCTCGAACGTGCAACGTACGCGCAATACGTCGCGATTCTCACCACCGGTGATCTACGCCGCATTTCCTTCGCGGATTTTCAACGCGCCGACGCACGAAGTTCTCGAGCGGTGCGCGCGTTAATACCGCCGCCGACGAAACGCTCTGCCGAAGCGATTCTTCGGGTCGGCGGGCCGATTCGCCACGTTATTTATATCATTAAAGAAAATCGCACCTACGACCAAGTGCTCGGCGATATCAAGCGCGCGAACGGCGATGCGCGGTTGGCCTGGTTCGGAGAGCGCGTTACGCCCAATCAACATGCCATCGCGCGACGATTCGGGATCCTCGATAACGCATATACCGACGCACAGGTCAGCGCCGACGGGCATAATTGGACCGATGCCGCTTTCGCCAACGACTATGTCGAACGTTTTTGGCCGCCGAATTACGGCGGGCGGCGATCGCTTTACGATTTTCAGAACGGAGCGAGCCCGGTGGTGCCGCAGGGCGGCTATCTTTGGGACGATGCGCTGCGGAGCGGCGTAAGCTTTCGCGACTACGGCGAGGATACGGGCGTTCCGAAATCGACGAGCCCGACCTATCTCGCGGGAAACATGGCTGGGTTACGCGGACATTTCGACCCTCGGTACGAGGGCTGGAACCTCAATTACAGCGATCTCCTGCGCGAGGCCGAGTGGGAGCGCGAGTTCCGTAGCTTTGTCGCCACGCATAGCCTGCCGCAGTTGGAGATCGTCTATCTTCCCAACGACCACACCGAGGCCGCGCGCGCCGGTGCGCTCACGCCGAAAGCATACGTGGCGCAGAACGATCTCGCCGTGGGCCGGTTGATCGCTTCGCTCTCACATTCGCCCTATTGGCGCAGCACGGCGGTCTTTGTCGTCGAGGACGATGCGCAGAACGGTCCCGATCACGTTAGCGATCAACGCTCCACGTTCTACGTTGCAAGCCCTTACGCGCGCGGCGGCGTCGACGCGCAACGATACGACACCGCGAGTGTCCTGCGCTCGATCGAACTCATCCTCGGTATGAGGCCGCTCTCGATTTACGATGCATCCGCGCGGCCGCTCGATGCCGCTTTCACGCGCCGTGCGAATTTCGCGCCCTTTAACGCCGTCGCTCCGCAAAGCAATATCGCGGCGCGCAATCCCCGCCGAGGAATAGGCGTGCGTCGTAGCGCCGCCATGAATTTCGCGATTCCCGATGCCGTCAACCCGACCGTTGCAAACGATATTCTCTGGGATCTCTATGGAGGAAAGCGATGACCGGACCCGTTCTCGCCGGTACGACCTTCGCCGCCTCGGCGGTGGAATGCGTGGAGGCCGCAACGATCGTGCTCGCCGTCGCGCTAACGCGCGGTTTACGCGTTGCGTTGCTCGGAACGCTCGGCGCGTTGCTCGCGCTGGCGCTTTTCATCGCCGCGTTCGGCGCCCTGTTAGTTCGCGCGAGTGCGTTACACGGCATCGAAACGGTGGTTGGACTTTTTCTTCTTTATTTTGGCTGGAAGTGGCTCCGAAAAGCTATCTATCGCTACGCCGGGCGCATCCCCATGCGCGATGAGGCCGCAAATTTTCAACGCGATAACGAACGATTGCGCACGACGCACGACGACCGCCTCGGCATGGCGATGGCTTTCCAAGGCGTTCTTCTGGAAGGTTTCGAGGTTGCGATCATCGTGGTCAGTTTTGCCGCCACCTCGCACGGCGCTCTCGATTGGTCGATCGGCGGCGCGGCGCTCGCCGCCGTTCTCGTAACGCTTGCCGCCGTGGTCGCGCACGGCCCGTTGACGAGCGTTCCGGAGAACGCGCTGAAATTTATCGTTGGAACGATGCTGGTATCGCTCGGCTTATTCTGGAGCGCAACCGGGCTCGGCTTCGTCTCTCCGCTCGGCGATGGAGGCATCGCCGTCTTGATCGGAGCGACGCTGCTGATTTCCTACGCGAGCATCGTTCGCCTTCGCGTCCCGAGCGGCCGCTAAACAAATCTAGCGATCTCTCTCCAGGCCCTTGCAACCGCGCCGCAGTAGCCCTGTTTGTAGTTTGCATGCGCCCATCTGCTGAGGCGCAACCGCACCTGAAGGAGAGAACTATGGACGCAACCGCTTCCGGTTCCAACCGCTGGGGGATCGCAATTGCAGGCATCCTCGTGATGATCTGCTTGGGAACCGTTTATTCGTGGAGTATCTTCACCAACGCGCTCATCGCCGGCTTTAATTGGTCGACGCAACAAGCGACGACACCGTTCGAAACCGCCATCTTCTTTCTCGGGCTCGGGGCCTTCATCGGAGGACGCTGGCAAGATCGCGTCGGGCCGCGCACGGTCACCATCGTCGGAGCGATCGTTTGGGGCGTCGGCGTGCTTCTCGCCGGTCTTGGAACGCAACACTTCGGCCATACGTGGATGTTGGTAACTTACGGCATTATCGGCGGTTTCGGCAACGGCATGGCGTACGTTACGCCCGTGGCGATGGTGACGAAATGGTTCCCCGATATGCGCGGACTGGGTAGCGGGCTCGTCGTGATGGGCTTCGGGCTCGGCGCGTTTTTCTACAATCAAGTGGTAACGCGCATGGCCGCTTACGCCGCGGTTGCAAAGCCGGCGCTCGCGTACGTGAAGGCACGCGATGCAGCCATTAAAGCCGGCGCTCCTTTCGACCCGACAAAATATCAGATATCGCACGATCTCATGCACGGCCTGATGAGCATTCTTCTCGTCTCCGGAATAGTTTTTGTCGTGCTCGGCGGCATCGCGGCATTCGCGTTGAAAAATCCGCCCGAGGCGAAAACGACTGCATCCGCCGGCGGCGGCTTTACCATGGCACAGGCGTTTAAGACGCCGCAACTCTACGGCCTGTGGCTGCTGCTCTTCTTGAACGTCACTGCGGGCATCTTCGTCATCTCCAATGCGGTGCCGATGATCAGTCAATTTGCTTCGGTCGGCATTCCGACCGCTGCGCTCTGGTATGGATTGATCGCCGTCTTCAACGGGCTCGGGCGCTTCTTTTGGGGATCGATCTCCGATCGTCTGGGTCGGAACCTCACCTACACCGTGATGTATCTCATTCAAGTCGTGATTTTCTTTACGGTGGGGCATGTCGCCGGTTTGGCCGGCGTGCTCGTCTGTTTTGCCATCGTGCTTCTCTGCTACGGCGGCGGCTTCGGCGTCATGCCGTCATTTAACGCCGATTACTTCGGCACGGCGAATATGGGCGAAATTTACGGCTTCATTCTCACGGCCTGGGGGCTCGGCGGCGTCGTCGGCCCGGCGATCGCCGGCTTCGTACAGGATCGGACGGGGTCGTACGCCGGCGCACTCTCCGCGATTGCAATAATGCTCGTCGTCGCGGCAGCGATTCCATTCTTCATCAAAAAGCCGCAGATGTCGGCGAACGCATAAACAGAGAAACGCAAGGGGAAACGTATGGCGAAAACGACGATCGATATTACCGGGCTTACGAACGTTCGCGGAACGCGTTCGTCACTCGAAGAACGTATCGGTGACTTGCCGAACGTCGCATCGCAGCGTACCCGAGAGTTGCGCGCTCGCATCGACGGCGCAAAGGCGGTCACCAGCGTGTGTCCGTACTGCGCCGTCGGTTGCAGCACGCTTGCCTACGTCGACGAATCCGGCAAATTACTCGACGTCGAAGGCAACCCCGATAGCCCGATCAATGCCGGTCACCTCTGCCCCAAGGGCTCGGCGATCTTCGGTATGACCGTCAACGATCGGCGTTGGACGACGGTTCACTATCGGGCGCCCTTTGCAACGGAATGGGAGGAGCGGCCGCTCTCCTGGGCGCTCGAGCGCATCGCCGCGCGCGTGAAGGAGACGCGCGACGCCACCTTCGTGAAAGAGCGCGACGGGAAACGCCTCAATCACACGCTGGGAATCGCCTCGCTCGGCGGCGCCACATTCGGAATCGAGGAAAATTATCTCCTCGGAAAACTCATGCACGGCCTCGGCGTCGTCGCGATTGAAAACCAAGCACGAATATGACACTCCTCGACGGTGCCCGGTCTGGGCACCTCGTTCGGTCGCGGCGGCGCAACGGTCTGGCTCCCCGATCTGGAGAATGCCGATTGCATTCTCATTCAAGGTTCGAATTTCGCCGAAGCGCACCCGGTGGCGTTCCGGTTTGTCATGAAGGCCAAGGAGCGCGGTGCGACAATCGTTCACGTCGACCCGCGTTTCACGAGAACCTCGGCCGTTGCCGATCTCTACGCGCCGATTCGCAGCGGAACCGATATCGCTTTCCTAGGCGGCATCATTCGCTATATTCTTGAGAACGAACGTTATTTCAAAGAGTATGTCGCTGCGTATACTAACGCGAGTTCGATCGTCAGCGAGGGCTTTGTCGATACCGAAGAGCTCGACGGTATGTTCTCCGGCTGGAACGCCGAAACGAGCTCCTACGATACCTCGACCTGGAGTTTCGAACGAAACGACGATGGAACGCTCCGCCGCGATGAATCCTTTCAACACCCGCGTTGCGTTCTCAACGTTCTGCGTCGACATTTTTCGCGCTACACGCCGGAGATGGTCGAGCGCGTTTGTGGAACGCCGCAGAAACAATTCTTAAAAATCGCCGAGTTGCTGGCGAAGAACAGCGGCCGAGAACGCACCACGGCATTTGCCTATGCAGTCGGCTGGACGCAGCATACGACCGGCGTGCAATTCGTCAGAACCGCAGCAATTCTGCAACTCTTGCTCGGTAATATCGGTCGGCCCGGCGGCGGCATCATGGCCCTGCGCGGTCACGCCGATATTCAAGGCGCTACCGACGTGCCCACGCTCTACGATCTCCTGCCCGGCTATCTTCCGATGCCGTCGGCGCTGCGCGACGAACAGACGCTGGAGCGATACTTGGCGCAAAATACGAAGCGGACCGGTTGGTGGGCGAACACACCGAATTATGTCGTGTCGTTACTCAAGGCATACTATGGCGATGCCGCGCGCGCGGAGAACGAGTTTTGTTACGCCTATCTACCGCAGCTCGTCGGCGACCATTCGGTGCTGCCGACGACCTTCGCAATGAAAGACGGGTCGGTCAAAGGCTACTTTGTGATCGGGCAAAACCCGGGAGCATCGGGGCAGAACGCAGAGCTCGTCAGTTCGGCGATGGAGCGCTTGGATTGGCTGGTCAACATCGATTTCTTCGATAACGAGACGGTCTCGTTCTGGCGGCGCGAGGGCGCCGACCCGACGAAGATCGGCACGGAGGTTTTCTTTCTTCCCGGAGCGACCGTCCTCGAGAAGGAAGGGACGATGACGCAAACCTCACGCGTGCTTCAGTGGCACGACAAGGCGATCGAACCGCTCGGTGATTCGAAGAGCGATCTCTGGTATTTCTACGACCTTGGAAAACGGCTCAAAGCACTCTACAGCGCTTCGCCGGATCCCAAGGACCGACCGATTCTCGACATGACCTGGGATTACGATCCCGACGACGAACGCGAACGCGCCTCCGGCGAACCGTCGGCGTTGCGCGTCCTCCGCGAGATCAATGGTTTTACCGTCGCCGACGGACGCCAGATTGCGGGTTTTGCCGACCTTGCCGATGACGGCAGCACGGCGAGCGGATGCTGGATCTACTCCGGCGTCTGCCCGGATGAAAAAACAAATCGCGCGCGCGGCCGAGTCGCCGATGGAATAAGTTCTCCGGGATGGGGATGGGCGTGGCCCGCGAATCGACGGACGCTCTACAATCGTGCCTCTGCGGACCCCGCCGGCGTTCCGTGGAGCGATCGCAAAAAATATATCTGGTGGGACGCACGGAAGCAGGAGTGGACCGGCGACGATGTCCCCGATTTCCCGAAGGGGAAGAACCCCGCGACTCCCGCACGTGCCGGGGCAAGCGGCATCGAGGCGCACTCCGGTGCCGACCCGTTCATTATGAACCTCGACGGGCGCGGGCAGCTCTTCGTTGCGGGTGCGCTCGTCGACGCTCCGCTCCCCGTCCATTACGAGCCGCTGCAATCGGTCATCGAGAACCCACTCTACCCGCAACAGAGTAATCCGTTGCTGCGCGAATGGAAACGCGACGATAACCGCTACAACCGCGCGGTCGATCCCGATTTCCCTTACGTGCTCACGACCTATCGAATAACGGAGATGTCGGGAATCATGACGCGCTACATTCCGTGGCTCGCGGAGCTTCAGCCCGAGGCGTTCTGCGAGATCGATCCCGAACTCGCCGTCGAGAAGGGCATCGCCAACGGCAGTTACGTCACGATATCGACGGCGCTCGGCGAGATGGAGGCGCGCGCGTTGGTAAGCGGACGAATGCAACCGCTACGCATCGGAAAGGGCCGGCGCATACACCAGATCGGCATTCCGTATAACTACGGACGCATGGTCGGGTTCGCGCGCGGCGATTCACCCGGAGGGCTCATCGCGCTTTCGATGGATCCAAACGTTTCCATCCACGAAGCAAAATCGCTCACCTGTTCTATCCGCCCCGGACGACGAGCGACGCATGCGGCGGGAACGATCGAGGCTCCGGTTCCCGACGTACAACGACGCGCCTTCGGGGCCGGAGCGGCACACGGAATTGACGCGGGAGAGACACGATAATGGCCACGGGGTTCTTTACCGACGCGACGCTTTGCATCGGTTGCAAAGCCTGCGAAGTCGCCTGTAAGCAGTGGAACGAATTGCCCTCCGACGGTTTTGAATTCACCGGCAATTCTTACGATAATACCAGCCAACTTTCGGGGACGACCTGGCGGCACGTCGATTTTGTCGAACGCGAATCGATCGACGAGAACGGAATCACCGCGAGCTGGTCGATGTTAAGCGACGTTTGCAAGCATTGCACGAACGCCGGGTGTTTGGAGGCATGCCCGACCGGCGCAATCGTTCGCAACGAATTCGGCAGCGTCTTCGTACAGCCCGATATCTGTAACGGCTGCGGCTATTGCGTGGTGTCGTGCCCATTCGGCGTTATCGATCTTATCGAAGCGGTCGGAAACGGCGACGACGCTGGGAAATACGCCCTCGCTACCCTGCACGAAGATCGCCTCAACGACCGGAAAACTGCGCTTCAAGCAACCGGTGGAGTTGCCGGCAAATGTACGCTCTGTTACGACCGTCAGCGCATCGGTATGGTGCCGGCGTGCGCGAAAGCCTGCCCAACCGAGTCGATTCAATTCGGCGAAATCGAGGAACTTCGCGAGCGCGCGAAACGCCGCGTCGAAACCTTACTCGAGCGCGGCGTCGATGCGCGCCTCTACGGCGCCGACGATGTCGGCGGCGGTATCGGTTCCCTCAACGCGTTCTTTCTGCTCGCCGATAGCCCCGAGGCATACAATCTGCCCGTCGAACCGGTGCTCCCTTCGACGCGACAAGCGATGGGATACGCGGCGGCGGCCGCGGCGGCGTTGGCGCTGGCGACGCTCGGCTGGGCGATCTTTCGCGGAGACGGTACCGACGCATGAAAAGCTACTACGATCGTCCGCTGCTCAAAGGACCGCACTGGGGTTCGAACGTCGTGACCTACCTCTTCCTCGGCGGAATCATGGGCGGCCTCGGCCTCATCTCTTTGCTCTCCGACGATCGGCCGGAGCCGGAGATGAAAAAGTTGCGCAAGGCGACTCGCTACACGGCGTTTGCGTTGGCGGCGATCAATCCGCCGATCCTCATCTCTCACCTCGGGCGCCCGGAACGATTCTTAAACATGCTGCGCATCGTCAAATTCAAATCGCCGATGTCGCTTGGGGTCTGGGGGCTCGTTCTTTACTCCGGCGCCGCCGGCGCGAATGCGCTGCGCGAGCTCGCCGATGACGGTGTCGTTCCGAGGATGCTGAAGTTTGTCGCCCCGAGCGCAACGGTGCCGATTCAGGCGCTCTTGGGAGCGTTCATGGCCGGATATACCGGCGTCCTCATCAGCGCGACGGCGATTCCTCTCTGGGCTGCGGGGAAACGCCACATTCCGGCCTTCTCCGTCTGCTCCGGTGCCGCGAGTGCAAGCGCGCTCGCGACGCTGCTATCGACGCTTCAAGGAAATCACGACGTCATTCCGCGCCTCGAACGCCTCGAAATGGCCGCAGCGGCGCTGGAGATCGCGCTCGTCGCGGATTTTCGCAAGCGCGGCGGTGCCGTTACCGCCCCCTTGTTCGAAGGGCGCGTCGGCAAGCGCCTTCGCGACTTCACCATTATCGGAGGAATCGTCGTGCCGTTTGCCTTGAATGCAATCGGCGGAGCTTTCAAACTCCCGAAATCGATCGATGCGTTGCGCAGCATCGCTGCTGCAACTCTAACGCTCGTCGGCGGATACGTATTGCGCGAAAGCCTGATCGAGGCCGGCAAACTCTCCGCAAACGATCCGCACGTCGCGTTCAGACAGCCTTCGTGACCGAATTTTCGACGCGTCCGGGGCGTAGCACCGACGTAACGACCGTAACCATCGACGAGGGACTTTCCAAGCAACACATCGACCGCGTCGCCGTCGAAGAACCGTTGGAGATACGACTGCTCGCAGGGACGGAGCGGCGTTCGCTCGTGCTGACGATGAGGACGCCGGGGCACGATTTCGAACTCGCAGCAGGCTTCCTGTTCAACGAAGGAATCGTTAAATCGTGCGACGAGATCCTCGGCATCTCCTACTGTCTCGACGCCGATATCGAGCAAACGCAGCAATATAACATCGTCAACGTGCAGCTGCGCGCGCCGTCGCTCCCGGATTTGAGCGCATATACGCGCCTGTTTTCCGGATACGGTGCGTGCGGTATCTGCGGGCGCGAGAGCATCGACGCTTTGGAAGCGCGCGGGCTCGATATCATCGATGATTCGACGACGGTCGCTCCCGATATCCTCTACGAACTGCCAGAACGCATGCGCGCCGCGCAACCGATCTTCGAACGAACCGGCGGTTTGCACGCTACGGCGCTCTTCAACGCCTCGGGAGAACTCCTCGTTCTTCGCGAGGATATCGGCCGCCACAACGCTTTCGATAAAATCGTCGGCGAGGCGTTTCTTTCCGATAAATTGCCGTTGAAGGGACGCATCGCGCTGGTGAGCGGGCGCGCGAGTTTCGAACTGGTGCAAAAGGCTATCGCAGCGCAGATTCCCATCATTGCGTCGATCTCGGCCCCCAGCAGCCTCGCCGTCGATCTCGGCAGGCGTTTTGGAATAACGCTGGTCGGTTTTCTGCGCGGTCGCAGAGCAAACGTCTACGCCGCAGGGGAACGCGTGCGCTAAAGGAGCCCCTTCCCGTATGACACGGGCACGCGCTCGGCGAAGGGGTCGGCGTGGAGCGCAACCGGGAACCCTCGTTCTCCTCCTTCGACCGCGAGCGCCGCTCGCCCGACGTGCTTTCGCGCGCACTAGAGGAAGCGCGATTTCGCTCGTTCTTCACGCATAACGTCGACTCCATAGCATTTTTAGGGATCGAAGGAGAGGTTCTTCAGGCAAATTTGATGTTTGAGGAAATGCTCGAACTCGCTCCCAATGAAGCGACATCGATATCTTTTTTCGAATACTTGGAACCGATAGCAGAGCCCGAGGCTCGCGAGGCGTTTAGTCAAACGCTCATCGGAGAGACGCAGGAGTTCGACGGCCTTCTTCGAGCATCGGGCGAGATATCGTCGATACCCGTTCGCATTCGCTTTACTCCGCTCCGGATAGAAGACGAAATGATCGGCGTCTCGGCGATCGTGAAGAATATCGCCGCCGAACGCATCGCTCACCAACACCTGCACAACCTTGCCTTTTACGATCCGCTCACGCGTTTGCCGAATCGAGCGCTCTTCGGAGATCGTCTCGCACAGACGATTGCGGGAGCGAAGCGTTATAACCGCCCCTTTGCCCTTTCATTTCTCGATTTAGACGGATTCAAAAACGTAAATGACGTGCACGGACACGCTGCGGGAGACGCCCTGCTGCGTGCCTTCGGCGAGCGTCTCGCTGTGATTTTGCGCGAAAGCGACACGTTCGCTCGTCTCGGCGGCGATGAATTTGCCGTACTCCAACAGGTGACAAGCATCCCCGAAGATGCCGCCGCGCTCGCGCAGAAACTCATCGAAGCTCTTCACGAACCATTTCTTATCGACGGAGCGGAACTAAAAGTGGGCCTAAGCATCGGCGTCGCGGTCTATCCGTGGCACGGTATCGGCGAATCTTCGCTGCTCGAAGCTGCGGATAAAGCTCTTTACGAAGCAAAATCTTCCGGGAAAAACACCTTCCGCTTCGCGGGACCGTTTTAGTTCGATTCGGGAGGGGTCCCTCCGAGCAGACCATCGAGAATTCTCACCAACTCATCGGCAGTCGGCGGCCCCTCGATGTGCGCCTGCGGTTGTAAACCTTCGTCGTTCCCTTCACCGATAGCGATGAGCGGAATGCCTCGCTCGCGCAACATCGTTTGCAGCGCCGCTGCCGCTTCGGTGCCGTCACGGAGTTGCGTGGAGAGTACCACCGCCCCGACAGGCTCGCGTTCCAACAGCGTTTCGATTTCCTCGATTTGCTCCGACATGCGAACGCGATAACCGGCCTCGCGCAGTTCGTCGGCGAGCACCAGGTTTCGTTCCCCCGCTCCAAGGAGCGCGACGGCGTGCGGGCGCAGGCTCGGTGCCGGAGCGAGCGGCAGGCGCACCGTAACGGTCGTTCCGCGCCCTTCGTCGCTGCTAATTGAAATCGTCCCGCTATGCAACCGCACGAGCTGCCGAGTAAGGAAGAGGCCGAATCCCGTTCCGGGTATTTTTAATTTGCGTGCATTTGAAGCTCGCGTAAATCGCTCGAACAGCAATGGTATCTCGGCTTTTGGAATACCGATTCCGTTGTCATGGACGGCAACGACGACGCCGTCCGGCTCGCGCGCAATGTCGATTTGAATTGCCTTCTCGCCCGGTGAATATTTTATAGCGTTGTCGATGAGATTCGAAAATATCTGAACGAGCCGGTCGCCGTCGCCGGTTATACTCGATGCTCCGTCGGCCGTAATTTCAATTTTCCGCCGATCGACGTATCGCACGGCAAGGTCGCGCAAGAGCGATTCGATATCGACCTCACCGAGCGAAAGAACCAACTCGTTGCGTTCTAAGCGCGAGAGCGCGAGCGTGTCGTTTGCGAGATTTGCAAGATCGAGCGCGGCTTGCTTCATCGCCTGGGTAAAAGAACGCTGCTCGTCGGTGAGGCTGCCGACTTCGCCAAGTAGGTCGGCGAACCCGACGATCGTGGTAAGCGGACTGCGAAAATCGTGGGCGAGCATAGCGATGAGGTCGCTCTTCGTTCGGCTTAGTTCGTAGATCGCGTTACGCCGACGCTCGACCTCGCTATAGAGCGCGGTATTTCGCACCGCCACCGATACGAATTGGGCAAACAAGTCGACCAAGAAGAGATCGCGCCGCTCGAAAGGGCGCATTTCGCGATGGAGACGCAGGATGAGGTCGGAGCGGTCGCTACGCCCGATACCCACGGCAACGTCAAAGCGATCGTCGGAGATGACGAGCCCGCGTTCTTCTTGCAACCGACGCGCCAACTCGCAAAGAAAGGGCTCTTCCTCCGCGGAAAGCGGCTTACTGCTGTCTCGCACCTCGACGACGTTGCCGTTGCTCAGCTTGGCGAGAATGCGCCCCGTCGCTCCTAGTACCGCCTCGGCCCCGGAGCCGACGAATTCTACGAGTTTGCGACCGTCGAGCGCGGCAACGATCTCGCGCGACGAACGCGCGAGCGCTGCTAAACGTTCGTTCTGTTCTTCGAGGCGCGCGGTTTCTTCGACTTCTTCGCTGATATCGCGTTCGACGAAGACCCAATGCGTGATGCCTCCGCGAACGTCTCGGATTGGGGTGCAAGAACGGAGCGCCCAAAAACCACTTCCGTCACGACGATAGGCGACCACCTGTTCGCGTGCCGATAACCCGGCGGCGATTGCCTCTCGCAGGCGCCGCATGCCGTCGTCATCCGGCATTGCAAACCGAAAGTCATCGAGAGCGCGCCCTACAGCATCTGCGGCTCGCCAGCCGGTCGCGCGTTCGAAGGCATCATTCAGATACATCAGTCGGAGTTGCCCGGTTTTTTCATCGACTTCGAAAATTTGCAGCATCTCGCCGGTCTCGTTCATCGCTCGTGAAAGCAAATCGAGACGGCGCCGATATCCGACCTGTTCGCTGATATCGGCCGCGATAGCAAGAATTTTTTGCTCGCCTCCGAGGCCGCTGATATCGGCACGTAACTCTACCGGAAACGAAGAACCATCGCTGCGGCGAGCCTGCGTCTCGGCTACCCATGCATGGCCGCCGCGCATGGTTTCGATAGCCGCCGCCATGCGCGATTCCGAGAGATTATCGTAGAGTTCGGCGATATATTTTCCATTTAACTCACGGTGGTCGTAGCCGAGATGTTTTGCAGCACCAACCGACGCAAAATTTATTCTTAAGGTTGTCGCATCAAAAGTTAGCATGTCAAGTTGCGCGGATTCGAAGAGATTATAAAATTCGCGACGCGCGTCGAGTACCGCCATGACTGCCTGCGCGAGCGCCGTTAATGCATCGCGTTGCCCATCGGTTAAGGTGCGCGGTTTTCGGTCGATAACGCAGATCGTACCCAGGTGCACCCCACCTGGAGCGACGAGCGGAAAACCGGCGTAAAAACGAATTTCAGGATCGCCGGTGACGAGCGGATTTGCACTGAATCGAGCGTCCGCACTCGCATCTTCGATCTCTAAGGTCGTAATGCGTTCGTCGAGTGCATACGCACAGAACGCTTGGTCGCGCGGCGTCTCTCGGACCGCTAAGCCGCGTCGCGCTTTAAACCATTGCCGTTTCTCGTCAACGAGGCTGACCAACGCGATCGGCGTGTCCGCGAGCTCCGCCGCGAGGTTCACGAATGCATCGAAAATCGCTTCGTCGCCGGTATCGAGCACTTGGTAGGATTCGAGGACGCTCAAGCGCTCGCGTTCTCGATCCTCGCTTAACGGATACGGGCTGCTCATGGCGCGGCACTTTCTTCGAGAAATTCGCGTAAGTACCGGTTAAACGCATCGGGTGCGTCGGCATTTGCGACGTGCCCCGCACCGGAGAGTTCGACCAAACGCGCGTCGGGGATTCCCGCCGCGATCTCTTCGGAGAGCGCGCGCGGTGCGATGCCGTCGCGCTCTCCGACAAGGACGAGCGTCGGAACGCCGATCGTGCCGAGATCCCCGCGATAATCGCCGGTCCAGGTGGCATGAGTCGCCGCCTCGTAAGAGGCGCGGCTCTTGCACGCCATCTGGTCGATGGTTTCGCGCTCGCGTTCCGGCGGAAGCCCGAGTTGCGCCGTTCGAGCGCGAGCGAACGTACCCATATCCCCGGCTGCGTCGACGGCTGCGAGAATTCGCCGGACGTAGTTCTCCGCATCGGGGTACTTCGCAAAACTTCCTACCAGTACGAGGCCGGCAAGTCGCTCGGGAATCCGTCGCGCGAGTTCGAACGCGACGACGCCGCCGAGACTACAACCAACGACGATCGCTTTTTCCGCGGCGATCGCATCGAGCGCGGCGATCGCATCGAGCGCATAGCCCGCACGCGTGATTGCCGTCGGTGCGGGGTCGGGGACGGCACCGTTTCCGCGAAGTTCGAGCGCCGCGCACCGCGCACGCGACGAGAGCGCGAGCAGCTGCTTCTCCCAAATTGCCGCCGTCGAACCGACGCCGTGAATGAAGAGTATCGCCGGGCCAGAAGGCCCGACGACACGAAGCCCGCTCTCAACGCCGTCTTCGCCGCGAAGAGAGAGCACCCGAATCCGAGTATTCTCACCCATCGCGTTGCGGCTTCTTGCGGGGTTTAGACCGCTGCGGAAGAGAGCGCGAGTTTTTCCATCATCGCGCGGTTGAATTGCGGAAGATCCTCTCCCCCGCGCGTGCTAATGATGTTGCTGTCCTGAGCCGTCGGTTGGTCGCGATAGAGGCCGCCGGCATTGCGAATATCGTCGGCGATCGAATGCGCGCCGGTCAGTTGACGACCGCGCAACAACTGCGCCGAGATCAGCACCTGTGCGCCGTGCCCGATCGAGAAGACCGGCTTCTTCGCCGCATCGAATTCGCGAACGAAACGCTGTACCTCGGCGTCGGCGCGAATGCGGTCGGGCGAGAGCCCGCCCGGGACGAGCAACGCATCGAAATCCTCTGCGGTGCAGTCGGCGACGAGTTCCTCGGCCTTCACCAGGATGCCGTCGTCGAGCCCCCGCTTCCCGCGGATGCGGGCACGCGCTCGCTCGTCGATGCCGACGATCGTCACGATCGCACCGGCCTCTTCGAGCGCGCGGCGTGGCTCGGTTAAATCCATCTCTTCGAATCCATCGCCCACGAGCGCAGCGATACGTTTACCTTGAACTCCTTGCATGGCAGGGGCGGTTCGCGCTGGAGGGTGCGAACCTCTGCTTTCCGGAGCTAAAGCGTCCCGCCGGTCGCCTGAGAGGCGATACGGAGCAGATAGGTGAGCTCGACTTCGATGCGGCCGAGGGCATCCAGCAGGGGGTCCTCTCCTAGCGCATGGAGGAGCGGGTTCCGTTTCGTCATGTCACCCTCGGGCACCGCATGGCGCGGATTGATCTCGCGCATGTAGATGCGGGCGTCGTATCGGAGTTGTCCCTCGGGGAGAAAGAAGAGCGGATCGAGCCCGAAGGCATAGACGTCGAGCGAGAGGAGCGCGCTCTTCTGCATGAACTCGATCGGACGAAGCCTCAACGCGTGAGCGAGCCGTGCCAACACGCTCGGCCCGACCCTCCGTTTGCCTGCGTAGAGCTCCTCAAATTCTTCGCGAGTCACGCCGAGGGCATCGATGAGTTGGGCATCGTCGACTCCGCGCTCGCGTGCGAGCGCCTGCAGTGCGCCCCCGAACGTCGGCCCGCCGGCCGTCCCGAGGCGTGCGTCCCAAACCGGTATTTGCTGATTCACTCTTCAATAGGTTCCTCGCCAACCCATATCCGACCCTCGTCGACGAAGATCGCAAAGCGTGCGACGCGAGCGAAATCGCCTAACGTCATGTAACCCGTTCGCACGTCGAATCGCCATGCGTGCCACGGGCAGGTGACGATTCCTCGCTCCACGCTTCCCTCGGCGAGCGGGCCGCCTTGATGCGGGCACGCATTCTCCAACGCGAAGAGCTCGTTATCGACATCGAAGATCGCCACTTCGTACGCACCCACGCTTCGAACGATTGCCGAATTGCGCGCGAGTGAGGAACGATCGGCGACGCCGATGAAGCCGTCGCGCATCAACCGAAAAGTGCGCGCGTAAGGCCGCCGTCGACCGAGATCGTCTGCCCGGTAATATACGAAGCCCGCTCGCTGCAGAGAAACGCGACGAGATCTGCGAGCTCGTCGGGCGATCCGACGCGTTGCATCGGCACCTCGTTGCGAGCGGCCGATTCCAGCGCTTCATCGCTTCCGTAAAGCGCGCGCAGGCGGTCGGTGAGAAAACGTCCGGTCGCAATACCGTTGATGGTAATTCCCGCCGAAGCGACATCGTTGCTCGCAGTTTTGAGCGCCGAAACGAGCGCCGTGCGAAAGACGTTGGAGAGCGCGAGATTGCCGATCGGTTGTTTCACGCTCGTCGAGGTGAGCGCGACGATGCGCCCCCATCGGCGCTCTCGCATGAGGGGAATGACGGCATACGCAAGCGCGAGCATCGGGCGCAACACCGTGCGATAGCCGAGATCCCAGTCATCGAGCGCTAATTGTTCGAAGCTGCCGGGTTTTGGTCCACCGCCGTTGGCGACGAGAATATCGATACTGCCGAATGTCGAACCGACATCGTCGATCAACCGAGCGCGCTCGCCGTCGTCGTTCAAATCGCAAGGAAATGCGCGTGCGTCGAACGCGCCGGCGGCGCGAGCCCGTGCGGATATCGTTTCCAGGGCCTCGCGGCGACGCGCGGCGAGCGCCACGATATGCCCCTCGCGCGCGAGCGCGAGGGCACACGCGGCGCCGAGGCCGCCGCTCGCGCCGGTCACCAACGCGACGCGTCGTATCGAGCTCATCGGAGCGCGCTATTCATAGGGCACACCCTTCGCTCGGCGATCGCGCAAGGCTTCGAGATACCAGGTGAATTCTTCGAGAAACGAGCGCGTCGAGGTCCGTACGTATTCGGCGTGCGGTACTCCATTTTCGTCGAACGTTTCGGCAACGTTGCCGAATGGGAGCAGCGACGGGATCGTGATCATACCTTGCTCGGGAAGGGTCGCGCGCAGTTGCATCGCCGCACGCACTCCCCCGAAGCGGCCGTTTGAATAGGTGACCAGCCCTGCGGGGCGCCAAAAAAACTCATTCATAAAATGGTCGAGCGTGTTTTTAAGTGCCGGCGGAATACCGTGATTGTACTCACCCGAGACGATGAGAAAGCCGTCAACGCTGCGGAAGATTTCGGCGAGTCGTTCCATGACCGCGGGCGCGCTGCCGCGTTCGTATTCTTTATACATGCGGTCGAGCAGCGGCAGGCGATATTCGAGCGGATCGACCAACACGCCGGTATCGCCGCGCTCTTTTAAGGCGTCGAGCAAGAAACGCGCGACGCGCAACCCTTGCCTTTCGCTGCGCACCGAGCCGTAGACGACGGCGACTGTATTTCCCATTTCGCTGCAACCGCTTCGTTTATCGGTCCGACCGAGCCTGGTTCATCGAGGGCGTATCCCAGAAAACGAGCTCGGCGCCCTGCGAGCGAATCGTCGCTTCGAACGGGCCTTGCAAGCGCAGCGCATCCCCGGCCTTCAAACTCTCGCCCGCGAGCTCGCTCTCGCCGCTTGCGACGAAGAGAAAACCGTAGCGACCGGCCCCGAGCGAAAGCGAGAGCGGAGCGCCTTCGACGCGCGCGACGTAGCACGTTGCGTCCTGCCATATTGCGATACGCGAATCGACGCCCGATTGCCCGGTCGCGATCGGCAACCAACGGTTCAGGCGATCGGCGCGCGTGTAATCGACCTGGCCGTAACGCGGCGCGAGATTTTTTGCATGCGGCATCACCCACATCTGTACGAGATGCACCGGGCGATCTTTGGAGTGATTGAACTCCGAATGCGTAATGCCGGTTCCCGCGGAGAGATACTGTACGCCCCCCGGCGCAACCACGCCGCGGTTCCCCATCGAATCGCGATGTTCGAGTTCGCCGTCGAGCACGTAGGTGAGAATCTCCATGTCGCGATGCGGATGGGTGCCGAAGCCTTCCCCGGCTTCGATGACGTCGTCGTTAAAGACGCGCAATGCGCCCCAGTGGAGATTTTTGGGATCGTAATAATCGGCGAAGCTGAACGAATGGTACGTCTTGAGCCAGCCGTGATCGAAGTAGGCGCGTGCGCCGCTGCGTTGTGTAATGATACTATCCACCTATGATAGAACCCGAGCAAGTCATCGAGCGTCGCACCGAGATCGTCTTCCCCAACGATGCGAACCATCACGGAACGCTTTTCGGTGGTAAGGCGCTGGCAATGATGGATATCGTTGCGGGTATCGCCGCGGCCCGGGCCTTCCGGCGCACCTTCGTGACCGCTTCGATGGATCGGATCGATTTTCGGGCCCCGATCAAGGTCGGCGAGTTCGCCGAGACGATCGCCCGCATAGCGCGGGTCGGCCGCACCTCGGTCACGCTGGAGGTCGAGCTCTGGGCCGAGAACCCCGCCGACGGGGAGCGACGGCTCGCGACGGTCGGCACCTTCGTTATGGTCGCGGTCGACGAGGCTGGGCACCCCACCCCGCTACGATAACGGCGCACTTCTCCCGTCTCAGTTCGGCGTTGAGGTGCGCGTCTCCGGAATCGAGGGCGGAGCCTCGTACGGCACCTGCTCGCAATTTCGTCGCCGGCCTCGACGTGCGGGGAAAGAGCTATAGCACGTGGAGATCGCGCGCCGGTTCGAGGAGGAGCGGCGCGAGCGCGGATGAGGCGCAGCCCCTGAAGGCTCCCCTGCTTGGCATCGAGGCCGATTCTCTGGTATAGTCCCTCAGTCGCCGGGGCGGAATCTCTGCACCCGAGCGAGCCTATCCTGTTGTAAGGAGCCCTTCGTGCCATTAACCAAAGAACAAAAGGCGGAGATCGCCGGCAAATACGGTCGTGGAACCAACGATACCGGTTCGGCCGAGGTCCAGGTCGCGATCCTGACGCACTCGATCAATCAGTTGACCGAGCACCTGAAGATTCATAAGAAAGACCACCATAGCCGCCGCGGCCTGTTACTTCAGGTCGGGCAGCGCCGTCGTCTGCTCAGCTATTTGCAGCGCAAAGATATCGAGAAGTATCGGCAGTTAATCGCCGACCTCGGTCTGCGCCGCTAAAGCCCAAACCGGGCGTCAGGCACTCATGGGGGCGACGCGAAGTCGCTCCCATGAACTACCGCATAAAACAATTTGACGTTTTCAGCGTCGCCTCGATCGGCGCGCTGCTCTATGCCGGCGTTGCGCTGATTGTTGCGCTAGTCTTCTCTCTTTTTTCATCGATGATCGCGACGGCAATGGGCCACCTAGCGATGCCGTTTCCGTATGCCTTCATGATGGGTCCGATGATGATCGCCATCCTTCCGGTTTTCTACGGCATCTCCGCGTTCATCGCCCTCGCCATCATCACGTCGCTCTACAATCTTTTCGCGGACTGGACCGGCGGAGTTCTCATTACGTTGGAGCAAGTTTCTACGAGCGTGCCGAACCCCTAGGGTTTTGCGAACTCGCGACAACCGATGAAACCGCTCGGAAGCCGTGCGCTAAAATAGCCGGCGGCGACAAACCGATCTTGTACGCGTACGAAGTGCAGACCGCGATCGTACCGGATGCATGCGGGATCCCAGAGATGCGCGCGCCGTTGGTCGTCGCGGCGAATGCGGAGCCCCCAAACCGTTCCAACGGCACGATCGTAGGGAGCTTTCACCTCGGCGCCGACCTGGAGATACGCCTTCGAACCTCGCGGCATATACCGTTCGCGTGTAAACGTGTAGAGCGTCTTCCCGTCGACTTGAAAACGAACCTCATTACCGAGCCCAACAAGTCGCAGACGATGCGGCCCCGAGTGGATTTTCCCGAGGTCGCGAAATACGAGCGCGCCTCCCGGCTTTCGAAACGCAACAAACGCGCTCAGAGCGTACCCGTCGCCGGACCACCGGATGAGCCCGCCCTGTAAAAAACCCAACGGCTCGACGCCGCGGTCGGAGACCAACATCAACCATACGCTATACCACGATCGCTGAGAACGAACGCGCGGAAGCGCCATATTCGCTCCCGCCTCGTAGTGGTATGCGAACGGTCCTTTCGCATAGAGAATGGCGATGCCGTTCGGCGCGGTAGCCCCGAGAAAGGCCAACCAGGCGCACGCGAGAAACGCGCTCCTCCATTTTCCTAATCGCCGCATAATCGAGCCCTTCTCAATGAAGCCCGGCGACACGAACGATCGCAATTTCGATGGCGAGAAAAACGACGCCGGTGAGTGCCGTCGCCGATTCGACGATCGCGGATGTCAGCGCGCGAATGCGCGGTGCCTCTTCGGGTTTGTTCGGGTCGTACATGGAATTCCAGGTTATCGGCAGTCGCTTCGTCAAGGACAACCCGATACTCAGAGCAATTTGCACCAAGGGCAGCACGAGCAGCGTCCACTTCGGCCCATAATTGTCGGGCTTAAAATTGATATCGAAATGCGTTGGAATGTTTGATGGGAGCCGAGCGTAGGCGAATAATACCAGGGCGACCGAGGCGACGAGTGCCGCGATCCAGGTCGCCCGCCCGATCCGTTCGATCAAGCCCGTTACGTGCGCTTACGTCCGTGTGCGCGGAGCGCTGCCGCTTCGATCGCAGCGCTGCCCATGCCGTAGTATTCGATCAGTTCGACCGGATCGCCGGATTGGCCGAAGCGGTCGTTGACGCCGATGAACTCGATCGGCGTCGGATGCTGCGCGGAGAGAATCTCCGCAACGCGCGAACCCATTCCACCCTGGACCTGATGCTCTTCGACCGTCACCACCGCACCGCAGGTTTTCGCAGCGTCGATAATCGCCGCTTCATCCATCGGTTTGACCGTGTGGTTGTTGACGACGCGGCATTCGATGCCGCGTTCGCGCGAGAGTTTATCGGCGGCGATCAGCGCGTTATACACGAGAATACCGCAGGCGACGATGGCGACATCGGCGCCCTCGCGGAAAATCTGCGCTTTCCCGATCTCAAACGGCGTCGCTTCGCTGGTAACGATCGCGGATTTTTCGCGCGCGAACCGGAGATAGGTCGGGCCGAAGGTCTGCGAGAGCGCGAGCGTCGCTTTCTTCGTCTGCACGCTGTCGCAGGGCACGACGACGAACATGTGCGGAATCACCCGCATGATCGCGATATCTTCGATCGCCTGATGGGTCGCTCCGTCGGGGCCGACCGAGACGCCGGCGTGCGCGCCCGCGATCTTCACGTTGGTTTGGTTGAGCGCCATGATGGTGCGGACTTGCTCCCACGAGCGCCCGGGGTTGAACATCGCATAGCTGGCGATCCACGGGATCTTGCCGACCGCGGCGAGCCCGCCCGCCATCGCCACGAGCATCTGTTCGGCGACGCCGATCTCTAAATATTGCTCGGGCAACGCATTCTTGAGCGCCTCGAAACGCGTCGATTCGGAGAGATCGGCGCAGATGCCGATGACGTTGCGGTTCGCCTGGGCCGCTTCGAGCAGCCCCTCGCCGAAGCCGTTGCGCGTCGGCAATTGTTTGAGGTTTGCGGTATCGCGATAATCGACGAGCGCCATGGCTTGCGCGGCGCGATCGAGCGTTTGCGTGTCAGACATGCGCGAGGATCCTCTCCCGCGTAGCCGCGAGCTCGGCGAGTGCGGTTTTGGCTTGCTCCGCGTTCGGCGGCTTTCCGTGCCAGGTGTAGTCACCTTCCATGTAGCTCACGCCCTTACCGGGGATCGTTTTCGCAATGATGACCTGCGGCTTGCCTTTGACGGCGTGCGCGCGTTCGACCGTCGCGACGAACGCCGCGATATCGTGGCCGTCGCATTCGAAAACCTCCCAGTTAAAGGCGCGGTATTTATCGGCGAGCGGTTCGAGCGGCATGATCTCTTCGGTGCTGCCGTCGATCTGGATGAAGTTGCGATCGATGATGCAGAGCAGATTATCGAGTTTGAATTTCGCCGCCGTCATCATCGCTTCCCAATGCAGGCCGCATTGATGTTCGGCATCGGAGGTCACGACGTAGACGCGAAAATCGGCGCCGTCCATCTTGGCAGCCTGCGCCATGCCGACGCCCTGCGCGAGCCCTTCGCCCAGCGGCCCCGAGGTCGTTTCGACGCTCGGCAGCGACACGCGTTCGGGATGCCCCTGCAGCCGCGTTCCGAATTTGCGCAGCGTCAGCAATTCCTCGACCGGAAAGTAGCCGAAATTTGCCATCGCCGCGTAGCGTACCGGCGCGATGTGCCCGCAGGAGAGCAGCAGGCGGTCGCGCTGCGGCCAGTTCGGCTCCTCGGGGCGGTGGCGCATTACGTGGCCGTAGAGCGCGGTGAAGATGTCGGCCATATCGAGCGAGCCGGCGGAGTGCCCGGAGCCTGCGGCGAGCAACGCGCGAATAATACCTTCGCGCACGTCGGTCGCCTTGAGGTCAAGCTCCCTCAAGCGTTGGGGGGTCAGCGTCTGCATCCTCGCGTTATACCAGGTGCCGCCCCTTGGGCCCTCGCGGGAAGGTCGCTTAGTAGCCGAGCGCGGCGCCGGCGGGGTGGCGACGCTCGGTACGAAAGAGGCGCGGCGCTGTTTTTCGCTGTCATTACGACCTCGGGCCCGGGCATTTGTCGGCGTTTACGGCGTTAGCGTTCAGCACCGCCTCAGCCGACGCGCCACACGTTGCTGCTAAAACTCGGGCGATCGATTGACTCAGCGCGTCAGCGAATTGTCCTCACCGCTGGGGTCCGCGGGAGTGAAGCTGGCCCGGTTTGGTGGACGGTTTGTAATTGGCGTTCAGGGGACAGAGGTCTGTATCGAACTTGTCCCTACCCAAATCGTACATGTCCCAGATGCAGCAGCCGTGATTTGAACCGTGGTGTTCAGCGTCCCTGCGCCCGCAGTCACGCAGCTTCCGGAGACCGTTATTTGGTACGGCGGTTGCGTCGTGTTTGCCGATGATGTCGCTGATAACGCTGCGCTTTGCCCTATTGATTGGAACGTGATCGGCCCAGTTTGCGCTCCTGCCACCCAGTTGCCCGTCCAAGATAGAACCGGCCCGCCGGGAATCGAATGTACAGCGGGCTGATTCCCCCCACCACACGAGGCCAAGAACATCGCGGCTCCAAACACCAGCCGTGTCGTCATTGATCTCCACATTTTTTCACCCTCATTCCACCGAACTAAGAGCCCAACCGTCGGGCGAACCGATTCCAGAAGCCCAATCATAGCCTACACCAGCCTGAAATGGCCTGGCCTCAGTTTCGTGGACACCATGATAGGCCTCAAGGGGAGGCCGGAAAGAATGGTGTCCACGAAACTGAGGCCAGGCCAATCTTCAAGGTTTATCAACAATGTTTCTTTCTCGTAGAAAAAAACACTACGCCTGCTCCGATTGAGGTGCCGATCCCGATGAGAAGGGCGCCCGTTACGGAACCGCGAGTGCCACCAAAAAAGAAATCCAGCAGCCCCGCTGCAAAGCCAGATGAAACCGAAAGAAGAAAAACGCCAAGAAACGATGTCGTGCGTGAGTTGCGTTTCGGGAATCTATTTATTCGCGTTATGCACCTCCAAACGACAACAAATCGAGAAGTTTACCCGCCTTCTTTACGCGATTCAAACAAAGCTGGCTACGACCTTCAACGGTGCCGTAGGGCCGCTGCCGCTGGCACGCGCTCCAAACGACGGTTTGTGGCGGTTGAAAAGCGAGCAAGTACGCGAAAAACCCCGCCGCAGCGTTGCGCGTGAAAAAACGCACCGGCGATCCATTCGGCGCAGCGACCGAGCGAGCGCCGATGTGTTCGGTGCGCGGTTTTTTAGGGTTTCTCGCGAGCGATCATATCGCTCAAAAACGGCCCGACCCGCTGCGTAGCACCGAAGCGCTGCCAGCCACCCTTGCGCCCGTTCATGCGCGCTTCGCGGGTCTTCGCAACACTTCGAGCTTCGCCGGCACGCGTAGCACGACACCGGTTGCAAAGCGAATCTCGATGGCGCCGTTTACATACACAGCGCCGACCGCGATCGAGCGAGAGCGCTGCGGAGGATATCGAGCGAAGCGAGGCAATCTTCGGCGCGATGGGGCGAACGGTGCGAATCGAAGAGCGGCTGATGGATGCGGCAACGGCGATGAACGGATGCGGCCCCGCTTATGTCTATCGCATGGTTGAAGCATGGATCGACGCCGGGATAAAAGTGCGATTTTCCTATGAAGTCGCGCGCACGCTCGGAGCCGCAGCACCGGTCTTAGCGAGCGAGGAGCACCCGGCCGCGCTGAAAACTGCGGCCACGGCCCCTGCGGGTTGCACGATCGTGCGCGCGGTGCTCGCAGCGGCGGGCGCATAGCGGTGCGCACTCGCCTCAACATCCTCCGTACCTCCGCCGCACTCGCGGTGGTGACGGCGATCTTCGTGCAGATCGGCGCCGAAACACTCAAACATGCGTTTAAGCCGGGGCACTTCTTTAGTTTCTTTACCATCGAGAGTAATATTTTTGGAGCCGCGATCCTATTGCTTGCGTGGACGTACGAACGAGGGGGCGCGACGCCGCGCTGGTATGCCCTCGTGCGCGGCGCGACCACGAGTTTCCTCGCGGTTACCGGGATTATCTACTGGACGGTTCTTGCAAGCGGCCCACAGATATTGATTCCGTGGGTCAATATTGTTGTACATGCCATCCTACCGATCGTCGTCGTCGCGGATTGGATCGTCGCGCCATCACCGCTGGAAGCGAGTTTCTGGAAGAACCTCCGCTGGTGGCTCGCTTTTCCGTTGCTCTATTGCGCGTACAGTCTCATCCGCGGTCCGATCGTCTCTTGGTACCCCTACGGTTTTCTCGATCCTCGAACATTTGGTTATCCGGCCGTTCTCGTCTTCTGCTTCGGAATCGCCCTCGGCTTCACGGCAATCGACGCGGGGATCTACACGATCGCTCGGAGCCGATTCGCGAGCATTCCGTCGTAAGAACGACGCAGAAGCGGGCGGCGACGCTCATCGTGCGGTCGAATGCCTCCGCGCCGGGATCGAACAGCGAATACACTCCGCGAAAGCGGGCCAGCTTCAGTAGCCTGACGGCTCGGTTTCGTAGCTGCCTCGGCTAATACCCGAGCGCGGCGCCGGCGGGGTGGCGACGGTCGCTTCCCCCTTCGAGCACGCCGGTTTTCGGATCGACGATAATCGCCTGCGCCGAACCCCACGTCGGAATTTGCTTCAGGCGGTAGCCCTCTTTTTCGAGCGCGAGAATGACGGTCGGCGCGAACGCACCCGGCTCGTACTGAATTTCGTCGGGGAGCCACTGCATGTGGATCCGCGGCGCATCGACGGCCTGCATCGCGTTCATTCCGAAATCGACGGCGTTGAGAATCGTTTCCAGCGTAATCGTGATGATCCGCGAACCGCCGGGGCTTCCCGTCACCATAAAGAGTTTGCCGTCGTGCAGAACGATCGTCGGCGACATCGAGGAGAGCGGATGTTTGAACGGCTCGATCTCATCGACTTTCCCTTGCACCAAGCCGTACATATTCGGGACGCCGGGTTTCGAAGTAAAATCATCCATCTCGTCGTTGAGAAAGAATCCGGTCGTGCCGGCCATCACTCCCGAACCGAACCAATCGTTGAGCGTGTAGGTAACGCCGACGGCATTTCCCCAACGATCGACGATGGAGAAGTGCGTGGTGTCGCGATGTTCGTGCCAGTGCACGCCGAGCCCGGGATGCACTTGACTGGAAGGGGTCGCGCGATCCGGTAGAATCTGCGAGCGTAATTTCGCCGCGTACGATTGCGAGAGCAACTGTGCGATCGGTTCGGCGCCGAAGGCAGGGTCGCCGAGATAGGCGTTGCGATCGGCGTACGCGCGCCGCTCCGCCTCGACGAGATAGTGCGTCTCCTTAATGGAATGCCAGCCCCACTGCGCGAACGGATAGGGTGCGACGACATGCAATATCTCGCAGATCGTCACGCCGCCCGAACTCGGCGGCGGCGAAGAAATAATTTTGTAGCCGTGATAATCGCAGACGGTCGGCGTGCTGACGACGGTGTGGTAATCGGCGAAATCGCGCATCGAGAGAATGCCGCCGTGGGCGTTGCTCGCGGCGACGATCGCGCGCGCGATCGGGCCGCGATAGAACGCCGCCGCACCGTCGCGCGAAATCATTTCCAACGTGCGCGCGAGTTCGGGTTGCTTTACTACTTGCCCGGGAACCGGCAGATGCCCGTTCGGCATCCAGATCGCGCGAAGGTTCGGCTGCTTGGCGAACGTGTAGGCGCCGCTATAGCCTTCGGCGAGCGACCCGCGAAACGGAATGAGATCGCCGCCGGTAATGGTGAATCCGTTCTTCGCCAGCGCGATCGCCGGCGCCATCAACGTAGCGCGCGACATCGTGCCGAAGCGTTTGCGCGCCGTCTCCATGCCGGCGACCGTGCCGGGAACGCCGATCGAGAGCCAGCCTTTCGTCGAGCGCCCGGGAACGACGTTGCCCTGCTTGTCGAGATACATCGAGGGCGTCGCGCGCGCCGGTGCGACTTCGCGAAAATCGATGAAGGCGCTGCGCCCGTCGTGCATGCGCACCAACATGAAACCGCCGCCGCCGATATTGCCGCAGCACGGATCGACGACCGCGAGCGCGTAGGCGACCGCGACCGCCGCATCGACGGCGTTGCCGCCGCGTTTGAGGACCTCGAGCCCCGCCTCCGAGGCGTAGCGCTGCTCGGTCACCACCATGCCGTGGCGGCCGATCCCCATCGGCGGCGAGATCGGCATCTTCGGGCGCGGCCAGGGGCCGACGGCGAGAAGTGCGAGCGCCGAGAGCGCGGCGAGCAGCGGACGAGCGAGACTCTTCATGGCCCTTGCTTCGCGGATGCGGCGCGCGACTCTTGGGGATCGCCTGAGTGCCCTCGAAGCAAAACCAGGAGACACCTTTGGATGCGGTTCCATAGGGCTCGGCCCTCCCGTTCCCGAAGAAAGCGCGGTTCAAAAAAGAATAAACACAACACCCCTATGTAAGGAGTCCCCGTGCCCGAAAGCATCTCGATTGAGATCGGCGGGCGCACGATGGTCATCGAAACCGGCGAACTTGCCAAGCAGGCAAACGGTTCGGCCGTGGTTCGTTATGGCGACCAAAACGTCGTGCTCTGCGCCGTCACCGCCTCCGCCAAACCGCGAGAAGGCATCGACTTTTTCCCCCTGACCTGCGACTTCGAAGAGAAGATGTACGCGGCAGGCAAAATCCCCGGCGGTTACATCAAACGCGAAGGGCGCCCGCCCGAGCACGCCGTGCTCAGCTCGCGTCAAATCGATCGTCCGATTCGCCCGCTCTTCCCCGACGGCTTCCGAAACGACGTACAGATCGTCGCAACCGTGCTCTCGGTCGATCCCGAACTCGATGCCGATGTCATCGGCGTCTGCGCCGCCGGTGCGGCACTCGCGTTCTCCGATATTCCGTTCGATAAAACCGTCGCCGCCGTGCGCGTCGGCCGCGATGAGAACGGTGAATATCTTTGCAATCCCACGCTTCCGCAGTATGTTACCGGCGGCATGGATATCGTTATCGCCGGCACTGCCGATGCGGTGATGATGGTCGAAGGCGGCGGCGATGAAATCTCCGAAGACGATTTCCTCGGTGCGGTTGAATTCGCCCACAAAGAGATCAAGAAGATCGTGAAAGCGATCGATACGCTCGCCAAAAAAGTCGGCAAGAAAAAACGCGCCTTCCCGGTGCAGACGCCGAATGCCGACCTCGAAAAGTGGATGCGCAAAGCGTTCGCCAAAGATGTCGCCAAAGCGATGCGCGTCATCGAAAAAGGCGAGCGCGAAGCCGCGTTCGCGACGCTGAGCGTTGACAGTGCGATCGAACGTTGCACCAAGAAAGACGAAGCGGTTAAGGCGTTGCTCGAAACGTCGGCCGGCGCAAAAGAGTTCGGCAAGATCATCAAGCTGATGGAAGAGGACGAACTCCGCACGATGGTCGTCGACGAGAAGATTCGTCCCGACGGCCGCAAGCCCGACGAGATTCGTCCGATCTGGTCGAAGGTGCATTACGTGCCCCGCGTCCACGGTTCGGGCGTTTTCACGCGCGGCCAGACGCAGGTCTTCACCGCGGCAACGCTCGGTTCGACGAGCGACGCGCAGCGGCTCGACGGCATCGTCGCGCTCGAAGACAAGCGCTACATGCATTTCTACAACTTCCCACCGTTCTCGGTCGGTGAAACCCGCCCGATGCGCGGCCCCGGCCGTCGCGAGATCGGCCACGGAGCGCTCGCCGAACGTGCGCTGTTGCCGGTGCTTCCGCCGAAGGAAGAGTTTCCGTACACGATGCGTTTGATGAGCGAAGTGCTCGAATCGAACGGTTCCTCATCGATGGCCTCGGTCTGCGGATCGACGCTCGCGCTGATGGATGCCGGCGTGCCGATCAAAGCGCACGTTGCCGGCGTCGCGATGGGGCTTATCCTCAAGGGCAAGGATTACGCGGTGCTCACCGATATCCAAGGCCTCGAAGATGCGCTCGGCGAGATGGATTTCAAAGTTGCGGGAACAAAAAAAGGCATCACCGCAATTCAGATGGACATCAAGGTGCAGGGCATCACCATCGCCATCATGCGCGAAGCGATGAAGGCCGCGAAGAAATCGCGCAACTTCATCATCGACAAACTCATCGAAACGATCGCCGCGCCGCGCACCGAACTTTCGTCGTTCGCGCCGCGAATGATCACCGTGAAGATCGACCCCTCGAAGATCAAAGACGTCATCGGACCTGGAGGCAAGGTGATCAACAAGATCATCGCCGATACCGGTGTCGAAAAAATCGACATTCAGGACGACGGCAACGTCTTCATCACCTCGCTCGACGGTGAATCCGGCGAGAAGGCGCGCGAAATCGTCGAGGCGATCGTGAAGGTCGCGAAGGTCGGCGAAGTCTACACCGGCACCGTCACGCGCATCATCCCCATCGGCGCGTTCGTGCAGATTCTCCCCGGTAAAGAGGGGCTGGTGCATATCAGCAAACTCGATACCAAACGCGTCGAGAACGTCGAAGACGTCGTGAGCGTCGGCGACCAGATCGAAGTGAAGATCGTCGAGATCGACGCGCAAGGGCGCATCAATCTCTCGCGCAAAGCGCTGCTTCCCGGCGGCGAAGAGGGCGGCGGCGACGACCGCGGCCACCGTGGCGGCGGCGGCCCGCGCGGCGGCGGCGGCGGCTTCCGCGAGCGTTCGCATGGCGGGCCTCCGCGCTCGCACGATGCACCGCGCGCAAGCGAAGCACCACCACGTGCGAGCGAAGCGCCACCACGCGCGAACGAAGCGCCGAGCGCCGACGAGGGCGGCTTGCCGCAGCGTCCGCGGCGTCGACGCCCCGGCCGCGAGTAGCTCGCACCGAGACTTCGACGTCGCTTGAATCGAGCGGCGTAGAGGAAAATGGGAGGACTCCTGTCAAGGAGCCCTCCCATGCGTGTAAATTGGCCCGCGATCTTGGTCGCAACCGTCATCTTTTTCCTCTTCGGAGGCCTCTGGTACAACGTTCTCGGCCCAGCTTGGCGCAACGCCTTGGGGGCACAAGCACCGCAAACCTCGACGAGCGCGTACGCCTATATCGTCGCGGTCGTCATGTCGTTTTTTCTCGCCTACGCCGTCGCACGCGTGCTCGCATGGCGCGGTGATTATAATGCCGGACGCGGCGCCTTCATCGGGCTCTCGCTCGGGCTCTTGATTTTCGGATCGATGACGTGGATGACGTACGCATTTGAAATGCGCGGCGCCACATTAGGTTGGATCAACGTCGGGTTCGTCGCGATCGGCATGGCCGTTCAGGGCGCGGTCCTCGGCGCTTGGAAACCGAAGTCGTAAACGAGTCGACGCGCGGCGCGATTCTTCTCACCGGTGCATCGAGCGGCATCGGCCACGCGCTCGCGCTCCGTCTCGCCGCCGAAGGCTACCTCGTCTTCGCCGGCGTGCGTAAGGAGAGCGACCGCGAACGGCTCGCCGACGAACACCCGAATCTACGCCCGATCTCTCTCGATGTCACCATCGCCGCCGATCGCGTGCGTGCGGCGCAGAGCCTCGCTCAGAGCGGGTTACCGCTGCGCGCCGTCATCAACAACGCCGGCATTGCCGTCGGCGGACCGCTCGAGTATCTCCCGGTCGACCGGCTCGTCGAACAGTTTGAAATCAACACCTTCGCGCCGATTGCGGTGACGCAACTCGTGCTGTCGCAATTGCGCGCTAGCCGCGGCCGCGCATTTTTTATCGGTTCGATCGCCGGACGCATGGGCGTTCCGCTCGTCGGTCCGTACGGAGCTTCGAAAGCGGCGCTCGCGGTGCTCGTCGACGCGTTACGTCAGGAGCTGCACCCGCACGGAGTCGCCGTCTCGCTCTTTGAATTCGCCGCCGTCAAAACGCCGATCTGGGCGAAAGGACGCGCCGGCGCCGAGCAGGCGATCGAGCAACTTCCCGCCGAGGCCCTCGCACAGTATGGGAAAGAGATCCAAGCGATGCTCGCGCAGACCAAATCCGAGGAACGACACGCCCTGCATCCATCGGTCATCGCCGACGCCGTCATCGCCGCGTTGCACGCCGCGCAGCCCCGCGAACGTTACGTCATCGGCCGACAGGCGCGCATTCAATCGATCGTCGCCCTCTTGCCGATGCGACTGCGCGATCGCTTGATCGCCGCCGCGCTGAAACACTAACCGAGGCGCCTTAGACCGCTTCGGCGATTGCGATTGGTTTGTGCAAGCAACTCGGCTCGGCGGCGAACGCATCGCCGGTCATCGTATAGGCGCGCGAACGCGAGCCTCCGCAGAGTTCGCGAAATTCGCAGACGCCGCATTTTCCGCCGAAGGTCTCCGGGCGCCGAAGGCGTTGCATCACCGGGTGATTGCGGTAGACGTCGAGGAGATCGGCGTCGCGCACGTTGCCGCAGACGTACGGTAGAAATCCGCTCGGCGAGATTTCACCGATGTGCGAGATGAAAACGAAGCCTTTACCATCGCCGACGGCGGGGACGCGCTGCCAGGGCGGTTCGATCGTCGCGGGGCGCTCGCGCGGCGGCATCGAGGCGATCCGCTGCGAGCGATAGCGGCGATAATGCGGCGCCTCGGTGGTTTTAATTCCGAACGGAAGCCGCGATTCGAGGCGATAGAGTTTGCGAAAGACCTCCTCGGTCTCGGCGGCATCGAGTACCTCCGAGAGCTCCGCGCGCCCCGTCGGAACGAGAAAGAAGACGCTCCACAACGCGATATCGAGTTCGGCGAGCATCTCGGCGATCCGTTCGACGTCGAGATGGTTGAAGCGGGCGATCGTCGTGTTGATCTGCACCGAGATGCCGTGTTCGCGCGCGTGGCGATAGCCCGCGAGCGTCCGTTCGAAGGATCCCTTGACGCCGCGGAAGTTGTCGTGAATCTCGGCATCGGCGGCGTCGAGGCTTAAACTGATGCGTTCGCAACCGGCGCGCGCGAGCTCGAGCAGGGAGCTATCGCGAAGGCGCCCGGTCGCACTCGGCGAGACGGCGATGCGCAAGCCGCGTTCGGTGGCGTGTTCGATAATCTTATAGATATCGTCGCGCATGAGCGGATCGCCGCCGGTGAAGACGACGATAGGGTTGCCGCAGCGTGCGATGGAATCGACCAGCGCGAACGCCTCGGTCGTGCTGAGCTCCTCGGGATTTCGGTGCGGGATCGCCTCGGCGCGACAGTGACGGCAGGCGAGCGCGCAGGCGCGCGTCATCTCCCAAATGATTACACGAGGGGCGTCATCGTAGAGGTGTGCGGCCGCTGCTTCCATGCCGCGATGGTACCGCTGCTGCGTGCATCCCCTGAGAAGAAGTTGTGAAGAGTATCCCCCAACTCCTCGCTTGGTTCGCCGCGCATGATTCGTCGGGGAGGCGGCTAACCTGCAGGCACAAACTTCTTCGCTTCGGAGGTAGATCGGTGTCGAATCCTCGTGTTGCTTTAGTTACCGGCGGTGCGCGTGGTATCGGCGCGGCGATAACGCGCAGGCTGGCGCGCAACGGCATCACCGTTGCTGCGGGCTTCAGCAAGGGGCGCGAAACCGCCGAGCGCTTGCAGAACGAGCTCGTCTCCGACGGCGCGAGCGTCGTCGTCGTGCAAGGGCGCGTCGACGACCCTGCCGACTGCGCGCGCGTCTTCGAGGAAGTGTTCGCCAAGTACGGGCACATCGATTATCTCATCAATAACGCCGGCATCACGGTCGATAAAACGATGCGCAAAATGACGCACGAAGACTGGCAGGCGGTGCTCAACGTCAACCTCTACGGTGCGTTCTGCATGACGAAGGCGGTGCTCGAACATATGATCGAACGCGGCTTCGGGCGAATCGTGAATATCAGTTCGGTGATCGGCGAGACCGGCAACGTCGGGCAGGCGAATTACGCGGCTTCGAAAGCCGGGCTTTTCGGCTTTAGCAAAAGCCTCGCACTGGAGATGTCGCAGCGCGGCATCACCGTGAATTGCGTCGCGCCGGGGTTCATCGAAACCGAGATGGTCGCGGCGATCCCGGAGGCAGCGCTCTCAAAAGTGATCGAGAAGATTCCGCAGCGCCGGCTCGGGCAACCCGATGAAGTCGCGCGCGTCGTCGAATTTTTACTCGCCGACGAATCGAGTTATATCACCGGTGCCGTCTATAGCGTCAACGGCGGTTTAGATATGTAGGGCACCCACCGAAGCTACGCGAATGACGGCGCTCTCATGGCTCGCATTATTTTTGTATCGCTCCTCCTCGCTGCCTTCGGCGTCGCCTGCGGCGGAGCGCCTTCGACTTCGGGGACTCCATCGGCGCCGCTGGCGATTACCGTCAACGGCCGCTCGGCGCAAAATGTCATCTTGCTTCCCCCAACTTTTCTCACGTTCGGCAGCAATATCGCCACCCTCGGTACGACCGGCGGAGCCGGGCTGCCGGTGCAATGGAGCGTTTCTTCGGGGAGCGCTGCGGTACTCGGCAACACGAATCCGAGTTTCCTATCGGGTTCGCCGACGCCGCCGCCAAACGGAACCTTCGTGATGATCGCGCCGCCGGTCGCGCAGGTGATGGGCACCGGGGCGATCGCGGTCGTCGCGCGCTCGGGTAACGAGAGCGCGACGATTCCCGTCTATGTGTACGGCGAACTCGACCTCGGCTGCGGTCTGCGCTACCAACCGTACTACTCGTTCGAATCGGGAACGGTCACGCAACCGACGACGAGCGATCTCTACGTTACCGAACCACCGAGCAACGGCGATCCGTTCGATCCGTGCGCCGCACTCGGCCTCGCAACCGACACGACGACGACAATCCATTTCCCGTACGGCGGCGTGCTGATCGCCGGCACGACCGGCACCTTTCCGCAGGTCGCGGCGTCGCAGTGGCGCAACGCACAGACGCAAGTCGCCGAGAGCGCTGCAACAAACGAAATTCTCTTGTTCAAAACAAAAGGTGGAGCGATCGTGAAAGCGATGCTCCCGATCGGCCCGGTCGAACTCTCGGGAGCGACCGGCGCGTTTCCATATTAGCGGAGTACGCAAAAAAGCTGCGAGGGGCCCCACGTTTTCGCAGGGTCCCTCGCAGCCGGTTTTACGAACGATTTAGCGTGCGTTTAGCGGTGTCGTAGAGCGAGCCGACGCTGAAGCATTTGCTCGGCAACGCGTGCCCGAGCTTGCGCACGCGCCCTCTCCATATCTACCGCCGAACCAAGATAGAGAACGTGCGATGCCGCCGGTAGTGCATCGGCGAAGCTCTTCGTCGCAAGCATCGCCGCCGTCAACGACGAGGCGGTAACGTAGTCCGCCCAAGTATCGACGCTCTTCGTGGTATTGAAATACGAAGCACCATATTCCGCATCAGAGACATCGAAATTGCTGAAGTATGTGTACGTACCGACGTCGCACACATCGCCAAGCCCATCCACAATGAACGACCGTTCGAGAGACGTATCGTATCCGTTCGTCGGGTCGAGGTCGGTCGATGCAATATCGACCTCCGTAACCGTCGGCGAGGTTCCGAGAACGCTCGCCGGAACCGCACATTGCGTCGGCAACGAGGCCGTTCCTATCGTCGAGATCGTTTGCGACAGAAGCGGGCTTGGGACCGCGCCGCTCGGTAGACCGGCATCGTTATACCAGTTCGGTTCGCTGGTCGCCACGGGTGCGGGAGTCGACGAGGCGCCCGGGCTCGGAAGCGCACCCGTAAAGGCCTGCACCTCCAATGGAATCGATGCAGATCCGGGAGCGGGCGTTCCGACCGCCACGATCGAGGATCCAGAGGTCGCATTGTTTACCGTTAGCAATGCCGTTCCATCGGAACGAACGAGCGAGGTATCCGTTTCACCCGTCGGAAACTGCGCGCTCACGGGATACGTCGTTGTATTCGAATAGGAACCGTCGGCATTCTCTACCTCGGATTCTGAATAAGGGACCGCGTATGGCGAAATCGCGCTCCAGGTGTACGTGCACGGGCCGGTACCCGCTAAGGGGGGACTCCAAGTTTGCGGAATCGGGACGATCCAGTTCGCAATATACGGTGCGCTGCAGGTAGTCGTAGAGAACTGATCTCCGCTGTCGACCGACGTGCCGCCGATATAATCGTAAGCCCACGAACCCGCTGCGACTCCCGGCGCCCACTGGTAATAATCGTCGGATACCAATGGAGACGCGCTCGGGCTGGGAGAGGTCACCACCTGCGTGGTCGCCACTTGAACGAGGCCGGAAATGCCGTTATAGGTTGCCCCGGTGGAATACGTTATTGACATTGTCGACGTCTCTACCGATGGGGTCGGAGTGGGGCCCGGGCTCGCGATCGTTTTGAAAACCACCGTTCCACTCCCCGCTTCCGTAACCGTCGCTCCGTTGACCGTTGGAGCGCTACTCTGCGGGAGGAACGAAGCAGCGGTAATCGAGGTAGCCGGAACGCCGCTCGCCGAAGCGGAGATCGATACCGGCGCGCTCATCGGCGATCCGTTGTACGCTAACGCCACCGCACCGGCGGTCGTCAAGGACTTCACCGATAACGATGTTGCACCGGAGGTATCGGAATCAACGAGTGCGATCGGATTGTTGTAGGTTCCGATAATCGTGTTGCCGCTGCTATCTTTCGCCACGACATCGAGCGGAAGCGAGGTCGCCACACCTTCCGGAACGCTTCCCACGACGGCAACGGAGATGCTCGCGACCGTGCCGGTCAAGGTAGCGGGAGCTTGAACGCTCTGTCCTGCCGTCACATTAACATTCATCGAACCGCCGCCAAGCGTACCTCCGGCCTGATTCTGCTGCGAGTAGGTCAAAACCGAAAAACCGTCGCTGCCGGCGGGTTCCTGCGCTGAGAACAGGCAAGTTAGGGTCGTGCTCGAGGCCGTACATCCCGGCGAACCCGAACCGAGGTTTTCGTTCAAGACCGACGGGCTCGGCGGCGGCGAACCGTTGACCTGGGTAAGAACGATCGAAACGGATTGGGTCGAGCCCGGAACCGCGAACTGCGGCGAGCGACTCGACGATGCAATAGGCGGAGCTGAAGATATAGGCTGCGTCACGGTGAACTGCACCGTCCCCATTGGGAGCGTCGCCGGCGGCCCTCCGCCCGAGGAACTGCCTCCGCCCGAGCCAGCGGAGCCACCGGAGCCACCGCCGCCACCGCACGCGACGACCAAACTTATAAGAGCGAGCGAGCCAAATAAAAAAGGCCGCCGAAGCATATCCTTGCGTCTCTCGAACACCCGAAGCCTCCATATCATCAATAGAAGGAGCTAAGCAAGATGCTTAGACGCAGAGCGCTTCATCGTATTGAATAGTAGACCTGCCGATCTACGGCGAGCGAACGCTCAAAAATTTCTGCATTTGTCTTTTTTGCGAGCGCCTGCTTGGTTATATAGATCGAACTCCGCTAGCGACGGTGGCGAATCGAAGCGTGCTCCGCCGAGAAGGCACCTAGCCCTCTACGGTTTTTAAACGGTTTTTAAGGCTAAGGCTGCGGGCTCGGCGCGAGCGTCACTGCAGGAACGTTCGGAAACGAGAAGTGGTGCAGCGTCATATCGATCGAGCCGCCGCCGTGCAGGAAAAGAAAATGCCCGCTGCCCTCGACGTAAATGTTTTTTACAAGCCAGTACGCGCCGACGCGTCCGAACGTAAAGCGCCCGAAACCCCCACCCCCTTCGAAAAATCCACGTTGGCCACCGCCGAGAACGACCGCGCGCACGAGGTGTGTTGCGGTGTCGACGTACATATCGGTTATGGGATGTTTCGATTCATTACCGTCTCGAGCGGTAAACTGCAGATGGTACGATGGATGCCCGGAAAATACGACGATGCCCTCGTTCGCGATGCGATAGGAGCGGCTGTAAAAGGCACGCACCGTCACGATCGCTTTCATTAAATCGAGTGGACCCGCTGGAGCAACCGAGGCTGACGGAGCTGCCGTTGTGGGGGCAAAATGGACGAAGGCGTGCATTACCGGCCCGAGCGGATACGGCGTGCAGTTGAACGTAAACGGCTTCTTCGACTCGAGCGTTGCATGTCCGAATCCGCTAGACGTGACAAATTTCACGTTCCACATACGCGGGGGCCGAGCGCCGGCACCGGTTGTTTCGATGATGCCCGATTCAAATTGGTAGGGCGGTTTCGCCGCGCACGACAGCGTCATTTGCATCCCGCTATTGGAAACGCTGAGTTGGTAGTCGATCCGCGGCGGGAGCGCTTGTGCGCGCATCGCATTGAGCGCCGCGGAGTACACCGCCGATCCGGATGGGAGCGTTGCCGCACCGGCCGGAGCGAGCAACATCGAGGCGATCGTGAGAGCGGGTAGGCACACGCGAACGAACGATTGGATCCGTATCTTCATTTCTTTTACCTTTATGAGCGAGCGTTTTTCTCTTTGCAACATCCGACGGACTTGACCTGAGCACAACTGTTCTAGCGGGCCGTCGCTCACTCGTCGTCGCCGACCTCTTCGAAGCCGAGGACAAAGCGGAGCCGCAGGCCTCCGAGCAAAACGCTGAGATTGATACCGAAGATCTGCATCGTTACGCCTCCATGCGGCGCCATTGCAGCACCGCGATGACGAAGTAGAGTAATGCCAGCACCGAGAGCCCGGCGAGCGCCGGTTGAAGGGCGTTTCCGAGGGTCACTCCGAGTGCGACCGTCTTCGGCGTAAGCGAGAAATTCTTCATGTACCAGAGCGGATCGAGCCGGACGAGCGGAATGAGAAGCGCGTGCACGGCCTTCCAAATGGGAAGCACGTTTCCGGCCGTGCCGGTAAAGGCTCCCGGAACGATGAAGGCGAGCGGCCACGCCAAACCGACCACGAGGGCGCGCCCCCCGCGCAGGCTCGCGGTCGCAGCCAAAAGCATTGCGTACCACGCAATCGGCGCGAGCAGGTTCAGCAAGATGATGGCGAGCGTCCAACCCGAGATCGTCGGGCGAACCTCGACATACACGGCGATCATCGCGATTACACACACGACCGTCGCAAGTTCGGCGATAAAGATCGTGAGTATATCGGTGGCGATTACTCCAATCGCCAAGCGCTCGCGCGAGCGCGGCCGCATAAAACTCATCTCGAGATGGCCGTCGTTCTCGGAGGAAAAGGCTCCGGAGAGAACGGTCGCAATGATGAATCCGACGACGAGGGCGGCGTACCAAAAATAGCCGAAATCGGTAGCTCCGCCGAAGCGTGTATTTTGAGTAACCGTCTTTCCATCGACTGTTGTTTGCTCGGTGATGAGCGGCCCCGAGCTACTACCGGCTTTTTGCGGTTTGCCCGTTACGGTGCTCGTCGCGTGGAGGACGATGCCGCGATAGCCGCGGTCGATAATCACGATGCGGCGCCCGACCGATTTATTGACGATGCTGGTCTCCTTCGTTCCATTGGGGAGCACCGCGTGCGTCGTCACCGATCCCTTCATCTGAGAGAGGTGCGGGAACGTCGGCTCCATATTTAACGTCGGACCCAACGAGAGCCGGAAGATTGCGTTGACGGCGAATATTGCCGCCAAGACAATCCCGGTAACGACGAGCGCCTTGCGCCCGCGAAGCCCTGCGACGTAATCCACGATTAAGCTTCCTCCACAACCGAGGCCGTCGTCACCTTTGGGGCAACGGCATCTAAGAAAATATCTTCCAAACTCAGATCGACGACGCGCAGCCCTTGTGCACCGAGCGCGCTCATGCGCGCGGCGACATCGTCGGATTGTTCGGTGACGAAGGCCCGCAGAATGCGGCCGTTCCGTTCGAGCCGTCCGATGCGCACATCGTTCGCGAGGCCGTTAACGGAGAAATCGTCGCTCGGCAAAATTCCTTCGACGATTTTGCGCCCCGCTTTGAGATCGTCAACGATGCCCTCGAGCACGATGCGCCCGCGTTGCATCACCGCAATGCGGTCGGCGGCGCGCTCGACCTGCCCGATTTGATGGGACGAAAAGACGACCGTGGTGCCCTGCGCCGCTTCGTTGATAATGAGATTGAGCACCGAACGCTGATTGACCGGGTCGAGCCCGCTCGTCGGTTCGTCGAGCAGCAGCAGATCGACGCGCCGCGCGAAGGCCAGCGCGACGGCGACCGCGGTGCGCATGCCCTTCGAGAGCGCGCGTACCCTTTTGCTCTCGTCACCGATGCCGAACTGCGCGAGTAGTTTGCGCGCGCGCTCCGGATCGAAGCCGGTAAAACTATTTTTCATATACCCGATGTGCTCGCGTACGCTCATCCAGTCGTAAAGCACGCTACGTTCGGGAACGTAAGCGATGCGTTCGAGTGCGGCCGGCGAGAACGGCGCACCGGCAAAGAGCACGCGGCCGGCGCTCGCGCGGATCAAACCGAGCACGCACTTAAAGGTCGTGCTCTTCCCCGCGCCGTTGGGGCCGAGCAGCCCGAAGACGCAGCCTTTGGGAATCTCGAGGTCGATGCCGTCGACAGCGGCGACGCTGCCGTAGCTTTTACGAAGTCCGGCGATAGTAAGAGCGGTCATGCTTCCTCCGGGAGCCAGCGATCGAGAGATTTTTGAAACAGCTCGGTGACGGCGTCGCGCCCGAGCCCCAGCGATTTTGCGGTACGCACGGCGCTCTCGATCTCGCCGCGCGCGACATCGCGCCCGGCGGCGATACTCGCCGCGTCGGCGCTACCGTTCGCGCGAACGAACGAACCGCGCCCCGATGCGGTCTCGATCACGGACTCGCGTTCGAGATCGCGATAGGCGCGCGCCACGGTATTGGGATTGACGGTGAGGTCGAGGGCGAGTTGCTTCACGGTCGGCAATTGCTCGCCGGGCGCGAGAAGCCCGAGCGCGACCGAACGCTTCACCTGCTCGACGATCTGCAGATAGATCGGGATGCCGCCACGGGGATCGACGGTAAAGATGACCGGCATCGCGTCCTTTCCAGCGCCTCTGCGCTTGTGCTATCGTACTAGTTCACTAGTACGATAGCACAAGCCTCAAGGGTCGGTCAAGCTTTTCTCGCTGCCTCGTGGGGGCTGGCTAAGCATGAGGGCTCTGCCGCCGCGCCGTGGAGCGAGAACGGCCGACGGAGCAGGCAGGGAATCCCAACAATCGGCCGGCCTTGCGCCTAGATCGACTCCTCCAGAGCATTGAGGATCTCGCCTACGCACCCGTCGGGATCGCCGGCTATGCGGCTTCCGGTAAAAGCGAGTATCTTATAGCCGAGCTCGCGCATACGATTACGAATTCTATTATCGTTTTCAATTTGCGAAGGAGTCGTGTGATATGCATGCCCGTCAGCGTATATCGCAACACGTTGCGCTGGGAACAGCATATCGGGCCTCGAGACGAGCTTCCCGTCTTCGGCGAAAACTTCGCCCTGTCTCTCAAATGGCGGGAGATGCCTTCGCATCGCTGCATCCAGAAGCAGCTCAATAGGCGATTCTGCTCGACGACCAGAGCCATCATCCGGCTTACTGCCCTGATGAAGTTCTCCTGGCGCCGATCTTTCAAGGGACAACTCGCGCAACAGCGTCTCGACGAGGCGTTTATCGATCTTATCGTGGTCGCGCTGATTATAATAGTGAAGCAAGCAGGTATAACATGCGCGTACGCACGGCGGGTCATGTTGAATTATTGCGAGCGCTCGCTTCGCTATGCGCGGTAAATCACTTGCAGCGCGTCTCAAATATCCGGCTCCGCCGTTTACCGTTTCAAAAAGCGCTACGGTCGTGGGACGGTGTTCGTTCGCAAGCAGGTCGAAACCGCCAAGTTCGCCCTCATCCGCCTGAAACTCGATGCGAATTGCCGCTAAGAGCGCATGTCGGAGCGTCGTTACCTCCTCCGAACCATACGACGGCACTTCAAGAAGCAACACGTCGCTCTCAAATGCATGAGTGAGATTCGCCCGGAACTCTTTCGGTGCGTGTTTTCGCAACTTAAGATGCTTTGATTTCCAGTCATCGTGAACTTCAGGCTTCGCATCCCCGCACTCGAGGCAAAAGAGAAACGGCCGCGTGCCCCCCACTTCGCGGAGCCCGCGATTCACGGCTAGCAATGGTTGATTGCGACAATACCTCACCGTAGCGGCGTCAAATCGAAAAGTTGTTTCGGAATCCGTTTTGCCCAAGAGCGCGACATCTAGGTCGAACTGCGTTCGTCGGCGTTGTTCCTCGCTCGCGGTAATTTGGGCGTCCACCGCGCCACGGAAAGCGGTCACCTCTAAGCGCGGCTCCTCAAGTTGAGCGTCCGCGCTCCCGCACTCGGGGCAATCGCCGATCCAGGCCACCGGCGCGTGGTATCCACAAGACGAGCAACGTACATATTTCGAATCTGAGCCGGCAATAAAATCTTCCGACGATCCGCCGAGCGTGCGAACGAGATTTAGGCCGGTGCAGCGGATCTTTTTTCCATCGACGTAGACCAGCGCGCCGGGGGCAAATTCGCCGAGTGCGAGGAGCGGGTCGCGCTGAACCTCTCCATCGTCGAGGTCGCGCGAAAACAATGTCGAAGGCGTTCCAGGAAACGCATAGCTGGGAAGAAAGCCATGGTTTGCTAGGTAACCAAGCGTATAGGCATCGTTGCCTCCGCCACGCCTCTCCCCAAAGGACGGCATCGTAAGCCCAACCAGCGTTCGTTGCATCTGCGCGCGTCGGCGATGTTCCTCGCCGGTCGGTGTTGCTAGGGCGTTGATTCGAGCGATATCGGTAGCAATTTCAACGATCTCGGCATGCCATCCGCGCAAAACGCCAAAAAGGTCGTGTTCGAACTCATCAATTGTTTTTCCGATCGCCTCAGACGACAAACAAGCAAAGCCACGCTCCTCGCGGAAAGCGGTGACGACAGCTTCCATAATCGCAGACCGCTTCACGCGCAACTCTGCGACGGCCTCTAAATCGTTTCGCAACTTCGAGTTAATATAGTCTTCGGGGCTCGGTTTTTCGTTCCGACTGGGAATGTCGAGGAAATCGCGCATAAAACGCGGTAGCGGGCGCTCGATCTTCTCTAACGCGAGCGAGCGAATGTGTCGCCGCACAATAGTTGCGTTGTCGAGTTCGAAATGCGGAGCCGGAATGCTTCCTGCAATCATCTCCTCCGGATGGGCGACAAAATACGCGTCGTGCGGCGAGGTTTGCGCGTACGAGGAAACGATCGCAATGCGTTCGCGCCGACCCGCACGCCCGGCGCGCTGAGCGTAATTTGCCGGTGATGGCGGAAGGCCGCGGAGGAGGACGGTCGTGAGCGCACCGATATCCACGCCCAGCTCGAGGGTAGGCGATGCGACCATCACGTTAATCTTACCATCGCGAAACGCATGTTCGTATTCTTCGCGTTTAGCCCCGGAAAGCTGCCCGCTATGCTCGCGCACGTGCAACGCGATCGGCTCGGCATCGCGATACATATGCACGTAAAAGTTTTCACGATCCGGTTCCGCGGCCGAAATTAGCGTCACCCCGTCACACGTGCCGCGATAACAGCGCCCTCGGACATAACGCCAATTGATCGTTCCGCAGTTCGTGCATTGCCAAAGTTTCTCGCCCACTCGGAGCGCCATCATGCCGACGTTTGCAACGAAAACGTCGCGAAGTTTTTGATTCTGTAACGTTCCTCCAATGCTCGTCGTTTTTATGTAGTCTTTCGCCTCAAGGATATCGACCACCATAGCGAGGGCCGATATCGCGTCGGGAATGTCGAGCCGCCGATAGAACGACTGAATAGCCGTCGCTCGCCCCTTTGAAGCGACGAATGGCCGCGCATTGGCGTAACTCGAACGAACCGGGCCCGCATTGATGCGGCGGAAACCAACCGGCCGGCGATTGTATGCATCCACGCCGCGGACATCGTCGAGATCGTCCCAATACTGCGTCGTAAAATCATCCGACATCGCGCCTGCATGCCGAATGAAATCAAGCGTAGTTGCAAGCAACTCGAGTACGTCCTCAGCGCTTAGCCCCGGGCAAAGTGCACGCAATGCTCCAAATTTAGCATAGTCTTGCAACTCACCAAGAAAACGGTACTCTACTCCGACAAGTCCAAGATTCTCAAGGCTCGCGCGCCGCGTTCCTTCACGGCTAAACTCTTGGAGCGCAAACCAGCGCAGGTTGCGCTTTTGCTTAGATGCGTTCTCGCTTGAAAAAAGCTCGTAGTTCTTTCGCCCCCCATTAAAAAGAACATTCCAGAAGCCATCGAGATCGGGAGTGTCATCGCCGGCCGCTCCAACCAGACGATAGGTTAATTGCCGCCAGCTATATTCCGATGTGACATCTTGAAGATATCCGGCTTGATACGCCGTGTCTTGTCGGCTGTCGGCGAAAATCAACAGCTTGCGCTGTTCGGGACTTAAATTGCCAAGCGTGAGCCACGTCAATATCGAGACGCCGATTGCAGTCGACGAGGAAAGCCCGGTAATCGGTTCCCGATTGACACCGTATCGCGATCGGCAGGCGGCACATTCGCGCATAGGGCCGACCTGAACCGCGATTAATTGTACGGTCGCCTCGTCGGCACAACGCACGCATGGCCCGGATTCTGCGTAAAGCGAGACATGCCCGCAATCCGGGCGTACGCATACACGGGCCGGAACTTGGCCCGGCTCGGATTGCTCGGCCTCGGTGTCGTCGTCGTCATCAGCCTCTGCGCCGTCAACGAGAGGCTTTACGATGCGCCGAACGAGTCGCACGACCCCCGGGGCCGCGCGCCGAAGATCGTCGCGCGTTTCGCGTCGCACTTCGAAATCCCGGAGGGAGTGCAAATTGGGCTCACCGTCGACGCTCTCAGGGGCGGCGGCAAGGCGGAGGTAATCTTGCCCGCATTGGCGACAAATTTCAAGAGGCACCGCGCGCGCACCGCATTCCGGGCACTCGGCCGCTCCGCCTTCGACCAATGCCGCGCACTGTAGACATTGTGCTGCGTCGGCGATGCCGCGATGGATGACGTGCAATCGCGGTCGCAGGAGCGCTCCCTCCGCGTTGTAGGCCATCGTACCGCGCAACAGGAAGTACGCAATCTGCCGCTGCGCGGCTTCACGAGCCTCCGCGTCGCCGCTTTCGCGCCCGAGCGCTCTGGTAAGATCGCCGATTAAATCGTCGAGCGATCGCGGCTCGGAAAGTTTTTCACGAAGCCAAACGATCGTTGGGTGCGCATCCAACTCGTCGAACAATTGTTGAGCTCGATCGGGAGGCAGCTTTTCGATAGTCGAGGCGGCGAGATCGTTGACCTCCTGCTGCGAGATATCCACGCTCTCGAGTGCGCCGACCGCTCCGATCGGATTGGCATACGACTCTTGAACGAGGGCATCGGTTTCGAATTCGACCGCAAAGAGGCGGCTTGCGAAGTCCAGCGCAGCCGCTTGCTGGTCGTCCCCAACTGTTGCCGAAGCACCGACACAGGTAAGCGCATCTCCGTAGCGATCGATGTGCCCTCGAAGTCGACGTACGAGACATGCGACTTCGGCACCGAGCGCCCCGGCGTAGGTATGCACCTCATCGAGAACGAGATAGGCGAGTTGCGACGCAGCGCCATCGGGCCGAAAAATTGCCTGATCCTCGCGGCGCACCAATAAATATTCGAGCATTCTATACCCGGTGATGAGGATATTCGGGCGTCGGCGACGGATCGCGTCGCGCGAAAAACATTCCTCCGCGGGGATCGGCCCGTTGGCGCGATAGCGCTCCCCGGGCGCAAGGATACCGGGGTGCGCATCGCCGTCGGTGCTCGGCGTATCGCCCGTGTAGCGCCCGAATGTAATGCCGGTGCCGTTCAGATAGCCGCGCAACCGCTCGAGTTGATCGTTCGCAAGCGCATTCATCGGATAAACGAGCAACGCCTTGACGCCGTCACCGGGGTGCCGCGCGCAATAGTCAAGGATCGGCAGCAAGAAGCCCTCCGTCTTGCCCGACCCGGTTCCAGTCGCGATCAGCGTGCTACGCCGACCGCCGCGTTCGGAGAGACGCCGCAACGCCGCCGCTTGGTGCGCGTGAAGCTGAAAGTTTTCGAATATGCGTGCGGCGTCTACATGAATTTCGCCCGCCGCATGTAAGGCGGCGACGCTCGGCCCCGGCATAAATGGGCGTTGCAATGCAACGATGGGGCCGGTGCCAAGCAGATGTTCGCGTTCGATTTTGTGACGAAGACGCGCAGCGAGATCTGGATCGGCGAAGGGGAACGCCGTCCGAATGTATTCTCCGTAGCGGCGTTCGATGTCATTCGCGACGAGAAAAGGTTGCATGCCCGCTCCTTAATGATTTGAAATTTAGAATAGCGTCGGTTGGTCGGTCGATGGGGCGGCCTCCGTCATGGCGCGGTACGTCGCTTTGACCTTTTTCACACGACCTTCGTGAACGAGCCGCTTCAGCCACTCGTCGGCCTGCGATCTTGTAAGTCCTGCGCCGACGGCAAACTGTTTTGCGCTTATAGGGACGAGCAGCAGGCGTACCAACAGGGGCGCAACTGAGGAATATACATCGCGATCTCCCGGTATCGGCGAGAGCCGAATCGACGTATTCGATGATGGCCGTGAAGACAGAGGCACTGGCATAGCGGATCTCCAGGGTTCCGGAAGATCGACGGGTGCCGGCATTGCGCCGTGTGCAACGAGTGCCTCGTTGCCGGGGCGTGCGGTGTTCCGAGTTCGCACGAAGACAGCTTTGCCATGTTTGAGCGTTTCGATCACACCCGGCCCAGGTGCCGCCGCGACTCTCTCTGCAGGCAAAAACAAGCGCACGATCTACGGACTTTATCAAAATCAATACTGGCAACAGCGCTTTTCTCGTTACCATGGATCAGGCTTCCCTTACGTAACTCGTGCGCTGCGCTCTACGGTTTCACGCGAGCGCGAAGTGGCAAGCTTAGAAGCGACCTAATTTTCGCATAAAGGTTTACTTGCGGGTTGGCGCGATCAGTGATCCTGACCGCGATAGAATAGTCCTCTCGCGTTTTCGATAATTTCTCGCCCCACCCAAGGTCGTGGCGATTCACAACGAGCACGAAATTCGGGATATCATTCCTCCCCACGGTAAAGGTCCAGCGACTCATTTGTAGCGTCCCCCGGGACCGATCTTTGTGGCTGATGTCGCGACCATTTGTATACTCGCTCATTCCTTCAACGTCGTCTCGCACGACAGCGGCGTTAAACGAACGCAATGCGGCATCGAGGCTTCCCTTCACAAAATGGAAAGATATTTTCGTAGCGGCGTAGTCAAGCCTCGTCGACCTCGTCACTGGGAAGTACGACAGAGCAACCGTTATCTGTCGCTTGCGTTTTATACCTGGAATAAAAAATTCGTCGGGAACGGGAATTTCGTAAAAATGCACTTTATTATTTTCAATTGTATCCGTGGCCCACAATGTCACGTCATTATCGAGAGACGCTGCGACGGCAGAATCGTCGATTTGTCCATACCCGCAAAGGCGCAAGTTCTTCTCGCTGCCAAGGCGCAAATCCTCAAGCTCCGCCGGTGCATGAGCATGGCACGCGAGCACCGCCCGCAAGAGGGTAGCGCTCGCCCCTGGGAGCGATGTAAGGATGCGAGCGGCCAGGTTGGCAACAAATGGAGCGGCAAAGCTCGTCCCATAGACTTCTCCCAGTGGGCCGGTGAACGAGTTGCCCGTGAGCGCCGTAGTTACCTCACCGAGGCCACGTGCGGTGACCGGTCCGCCGGTCGAATCCACGGTCCAGTTCCCAGAATACCCAACAAAATCCGGCTTGATCGCGCCGCCTGCACTCGGTCCGACGCGCGTCATGGGTGCGGGCTGATTATGCCGCGCTATCGGCTGGTCGGTGATGAAGTCTGGATAGCGCATACTGTCCCTGCTCTGGTCGTACCGCGCGATGCCCCCAACGGTAACCGCATTCAAGGCAGGCGCCGGATCAAGAAGCCTTCCACCACCGGATAACAAGCCCTCTGGGTAGGCCGCGGGTGGGTCGGCAATGTCGCGGTTTCCTGTGCATACTACAAACAAGACGTCGCGATCCCGGGCGAGCGCATCGAGTTTCGTCGCGAGGCCCTCGAGTCGCCTGCCACCAAATGGCCTACGCGGATCACCGAACGAGAGGTTGAATATCTTACATTGATAGTGGTCTTGAAAATACTCTACCGCCTTCGCGACATCATTCTCGATTAACGACGTTTTTGAAAGACAATGTGCAGTCGGCGAATAATACTCTCCGCGCGAATCCAAGACGCGCCCGCTCAATATCCAAATCGTTGGCACGAATACCTTTGCGTCGGCGCACCGAGCGACGTCTCCGTATAGTGCGACGCCTGCAACCTGTGTCCCGTGCCCGTGGTCATCTTCCGCTAGGAGACCAGGTGGGCTACTACAAAAGACTTGAGCGTCGGCCACTGCCGAGCGGAGAAGCGGATGCCCGCTTTCGATCCCCGTGTCAAGCACTGCCACCGCTACAGCGTCCTTCGGCGGGGCTGGTATGGGTGGAACGTCTTGGATATCTAACGTGAGAACCCCCGATGGCAAGGAATAGGCGGGGGGTAGATCAACCTTCCGAACGTCACGATAGTTAAGTATAACCTCAAGCTTTTCGGAGTCTACGCCAACCCTATACAGGACGAGATTCGGATCGACGCACCTGTCAATAACTTCAACATCGATGCTTTTGCAAAATGACTCAAAATTCTCAACTATCCTATTGCGCGAGGTCTCGGCGTCGCTCGGAAACAATTCAATGTCCACCGCAAACATTTCAGCGGGATCACCGGGAACAAATTGCTTTAATGACCACCCTGTCCTGTCTACCGCTGTCCAGTTCGAGATTTCATCAAGAGCGAACACGACGTTCGGGTATGTAACCTTATCGCCAGCTATGATACTACTTAATTTTTTCTCGAATTCGTCGAGCGCGGCAGCCGTAGCAAATGCCAGGATAACGCCTCTTTGCTCGTGACTAATAATTTCTATCTGATCGCTGATATGCGCAAGTTGGCTAGGGGCGAATCCATCTTCAGTCTCAATCTTCAGTAGGTATCGATCATCGATGCCTTCTGACTCGCGGGCAGAGCGCTCGACCGCCAAGCGAAGGGAGCTCTGCAAATTCCTCGCAAACTCCGGTGGGTCGGCTGGAATTCGTGCAGAACCGAATCCTTGTCTGGGCCGACGATCATTGACTGGCTCGGTCCGAGTAATGTTTAAGTGCTGATAGCTTTCAGCCAATGTTATTCTCTCTCATTCGGCCTATTTATATGATCGGAATCTGTCCCTCTGTTGCGCAACTTCCAGGTCATCCACGCGTAGAAACTCGCGGCCGCCGAGGACCATGGCCTTGACGGCTTGTCTTACAACGCGCTCTATACCAGCGAAGGAATAGCCCGCGAACCTCTTTGCGATCTGGATTTCATCTATGTCAAATTCGCGCCTCACCGCCCTCAGCTTCAAATGCATAAACTCCGCTACTTGGTCAACCGTTGGTGGGTCGAATTCAAGAACGTCTTCAAAGCGCCGCCAAATCGCCGAATCAAGCATAACCTCGTGGTTCGTGGCAGCAACAATCAGACTACGCCCTCGATATTCGTCAAGCATTTGAAGGACTGCGTTCACAACGCGCTTCAACTCTCCGTGCTCGTCACCCAGGCCTCTTTCCTTGCCAATTGCGTCGAACTCATCGAAGAGCGCGACGAGTGGCTGGCCGGCGATGAAGTCAAATACCTTTCGCAAATTAGCCGCAGTCTCCCCAAGGTACGATGAGACGACAGAATCAAGCCGGACGACCGCGAGATGGCGGTTCAATTCAGAAGCTATTACTTCGGCCGCGAGCGTCTTCCCGCAGCCCGGAGGGCCTATGAGCAAAAGACGGTCAATAGGTTTCAGCCCAAATGACCGGAGCACCCCCCCCCGCCGGTGCTCTAGCAGCAGCGACTCCACTGCCTCGCGATCTGGGCCGCTAAGGACTATGTGCTCTAACGTTCGCGTGGGCTGCCTCACGGCGACCAGTTGCACGCCGCGTTCCTTGTCGGTAGGGATAAGACTGCGAAGCTGGCGGGTTCCCTCGTCTGCTGGTGCGCTGGTTCCGTAGAGAATTTGTTCGAGATCGCTCGCAAGAAGATGGTGCTGCTTCTCGCGCTCCTCGCGGATGACTTCCTCCGAGAGTAACTTAAAAGTCCGCGCGTCGCCCTCGACGCCGCTTTTTATCAACTGCCGTAGCAGCCGTCCACTAGCCATCGATTTTCACCCTTCCCGTAGCATTCACTGAAATGTTCCATAGCCCTGTTGCCGACTAGGCGGTGCGCTGTCGTGCCAAATACTCAAGAAAGGCGAGTTGCCGAGAAACAGCTGCTCCGGAACGGAAGCCAGGATCGCGTTGCGCCGCCTCGTGCAGCTCGCGACATTCGGCCAAGCTATCGGCGCCAAGGTGTAAACGCCGTCTCGCTTAAGGGACTCGAATGGTGAGAAGCGTCTTAAATTGGTCCAGTAACGAAAGTCCCCGTCGGGACCTCGTCGTAGCAAATATCTCGTTCTTCTACAACGGGTCACGGAACGACCCAACGTGGGCAGTCGCCTTGACGCAGTCGAACCTCGCGCCCATTCGCTCCGGCTCAGCATGTTCGACGATCGTATCGAAGTCGTTCTCCATATTCACATCACGACGATATCGCGGCTCTCAAACCTGCGCACAAAATATGCCCTCGCCGCAGAGATGTTCGAAGGGTGCGGCATCGACAGCGTTATGGCCTTCGACCAATTGGACAGTCCCTGGAAGGAGGCGGTGAATCAACCTGAGTGGCTCCTCGAAAGGATGAGGGGAATACGCAACGAGTGCCACCTCTGGGCAAGATAGCGAGTGCGTCATCACTACTTCCTTCCCTCGCTTTCCGACACTAAACGGCGACGCTTGTGCGCGCATAGCGCACTCACGTTGGCAATATTGCAACCAAATTTTCGAAGCGCACTCCATCTCGCCATACGGCGTCGCGCGCCACACGAAAACGCGCCTTGTCTGATTCCCACGATCCCAAGAGCGAGTAGATCACTTCTTCGCTGTTGGAATTGACAGAATACACGCTTTCCGCCCTTGCAACCGTTAATACGTTGATTAGATCGCAAACACGCTTATCGTCGGTGTCTGTGAATGCGCGCGCTGCGTGCTGGTCTTTAAATCCAAGAAAGCAAGCTCTGGGTGACAGGGGGAATACAAAGACGGTGCTGGGATGATCGAAGTCTGGCATCGCCGCGAACGAAAAATCGGACGTCATTAGTGATAATCTATCGGGGAACATTCATGCGCACCACGGCACGTTAAAGTAATCGCGGTAAGCAAAGTCCGACTTTGCGATTCCGACTGCAAGGAAACGACCCAACTCATTATAACCGTCCGTAATCTCCGACGGATTCGGCCGATTGAGAATCGAGGGGCCAAGCCAAGCTTCTAGCTGTTCGATGGTTTCCTGCTCCAGCGCGGGTGATTCATTCATGAGCCCTTGAATGACGCGTGGGTTGCGAACCTGAAGTGTATACATGAATCTGTAGAGTGCGCCCCACCGATTTTCGCTCGAGATATTCTTCGTTGCCAAGAGCTCTTCGAGGGCAGGTGCCGCAGCGGTATCGATTTCTTGACAAACCTCGCCTTCGGCAAGAAAGACATCCCCTGGTTCCCGGCCCCTTACGGTATATAGATGCCCCTCATAAAGAATAGCCGCATAGTGTTTTTGCTTAGGCTTTGCGTTGCGACCTTTCGCCCGCTGGAAGCGCCAGAGCAGGCCATCGTCGCTTCCCCACCGCTTTAGAAAGAACTGCGGGACAAAATGATGCTTTCTCTTGACGTCAGCCAAGATTGCTTCGCCTTAGACCTTCCGCCATGTGTTTCATCACCCGCCTTCTTGTCCGGAATACAGCCTGTGCGGATCCCGATCAATCGAAGCGTGGCGGGCTTTATTCCGAAGCCAATCCGTGAGCGGTACGTTAGATTCAAATACGTGGACCAACTCTTCAACGGTGGCAAGGACGAAAACGCTACGATGCAATTCAGCTTTCACGGATTCGATCGCCGCAGCGCTAAAGCCCGGATGCACAACGAACAACCCACGGACCCCGCTGCGGCGGCTAACGCGAACCATGTGTTGCGCAACCTCGCCGACCCCGAGATTGGCAGAGTAGAACTTTGCTTCGACGAGGTAAAGATTACGATCCAACTCAACCACCCCATCTATCTGTTCGACGATACCTACGCCCTCATCTCCATTTAACGTGAATGACTCACGCACCAGCAACCCATCAAGCGCGAATACTTGATTTAACACTCGTTCAAACGAATCGCCACGTTGAGGCTGTCCCGGTTTCCCGGACACTTGGATAGAGCCGGCGAATATCCGGCCAATGAGGTGTCATGGAAACGCAGAATCGGACCTATAGCGAAGAATTCAAGAAAGACGCGGTTCGCCGC
>JAJZED010000017.1 GCA_021805775.1 bacterium
GTCATGCACAAACTCCTGGTTATCGCCTATGGGGTCCTCAAATCCCAACGACCCTTCAACGCCCAAATGGCTTGACGATCAACACGGAATCTCGATACGCTGCCTTCGGCAGCTACTCGGCGTGACAGAGCGGCTACTCGGCGTGACGGAGCGGCTGTGCGCGCTGCGGGGTAGGCGGGCCGCTGCACTTGCACGAAAGGCATTCCCATCATGCAACGATCCGCCCCAAAGAGTCTCCACTGGCCCGGCCTTCTCGCCGCACTTCGCGCCTGCGAGGGAGCGACCGTCTTTCTACGGACGGGGACGACCAGCGAGCCGGCAGGGGAAATTCGCACGCGTCCCGCGGCCCGCGGCACCGAATTCTGTCTCTTCGAGGGAGATTCGCCGGTTCCGCGCGTCGCGCTTATCGAGCGGCTCGAACATTTAGCGTCGCATCCCGACCGGCGATTCGCCGCCGCCGCGCGCATTCACGTCAACGGCAGCTTCGAACTCGTCGAACGTGCGATCGACGATTCGATCGCCGGTGCGCTCTGCACGGTTGTCGTTGCGCGGAACTCCGGTGGGCGCTTCGAGCCCTTACGCGGGAAAGCGCCGCATACCACCGGACGCAGTAAACGCATCAAGACCGGGTAGCTTTTATGGTGGGCAGGTAACGATCCACGCATCGAGCGCGGGATGTTTGAGAATCGTCGTATCGCCGAGCGCCGCTGCCGCGGGGCAATACGTCGAAGTAAATTGAGAAGCATTGGTCGCGTCGTCGTATTCGACATCGACGATAAATTTATGTTGCGCTCGTAACGGGGCGTCGTCGGCGCACCATCCTTGTGCCCAACAGCTTTCGTTGATTGCAAAATCGACGGTTGAGGCCATTGTCGGCAACATCTCGGGCGCATTCTTGAGCCCGACGGCGAGCCCGTCGGAGTGAGCGAACGTTGCCAAATTCGCAAGATAGTTTTCGTCATCTTGGAGAGTCAGTGGAAACCCGGTGTTATTGCTATATCCGTCGACGTTATCGAACTCGACGCCGTCGAATCCCTTCGCACGACAGGTCGCGATTCGTGCATCCATGATTGGAGCGAGAAGGTCTATGCGCCGCACGTCGAGCCACCGTTCGTTTGGAAAACCCACGTAAGTATTTCCGAGCACGACCGTCGGAAAACTCGACGCATCCGAGCGCCAATTTTCATAACTCCCGGCATCGACATAGCAGACCGCGCGCCCGCCGGCGGCATGCAGCGTAGCAATATCGCTCGCCGTCGTTGCCTCCCAATCGATATCTTCGATTGCAGCTCCCGGCGATGGAAGCCCCGCCTGGCTGAGATCGTACTGAAAGCTCGAGCCCGGCGTTGGGGCCCACCACGTTGCGCTCGGGCTCGGTGCCGGGGCGGGCATGCCGGATCCGGCGACGCTTCCTCCGGCACCACACGCGGCGAGCAATCCGATCGCCGCGATAAGGCACCCCGCACTGTAAGTCCTAAACCTCATTCATCACGGCGCAACCGCGTGAAGGCCACGAATGTCGGGTAGATGCGCTGCTTGCAAGCGTTTCTGCAACGGTTGCATCACTTCGGTTTGAAAGGCCGCATAACGTTTCATAGCGTTTCGATAGCGCACCATGAACTCAGCGTCGAAGGTAAGGTCGGCGGCGGTCGGTGGGTGAAGCGAGAAGCTCAGCCCGGCCGGTAGATCTTCTCGTAATGAACCGGCGCGTAACGCAAAATCTTCGCCGTTACGGTAGTTTGCTGTAAATGCAGCGAATACGGCGTCGCGTTTTGCCATGGCGGTTGCGATGGCGGCGCGCAAGGCTGCATCGTGGGTCGCCGTGCGTGCCTTTTCGAGTGAGGCCGCCATCGCATCGAGATCGTTCAGAGCGGTATCGATCGCCGATGTAACGCGCACGTAACCGAGATTGAAACGATACGCACGTTCGTAATCGCTTTGCCGCCACGGGGAGCGCGGATCGGCGCGTAATTTTAGCGTCGTCGTTTCGGTCCGCCCGTCGGCAGTGAGGCGGAGCGTGTAGGTTCCCGGAGGGACCGGTGGCCCCGACTGCACGCGAAATGCGGGAGCCGCGCCCTTCCACTGCACGGCAGGGGTCGCGTTGAGATTCCACACGTAACGATTGATGCCGATGTGATTCGAAATGCGTGCAACGATTTTCTTGCCGACTTTGTGGGTTCCGGCAATCGTTCGCACCAAGTGCCCGGTCGCGTCGAAAATTTGCAACGTCGGCGGGGTGCTCGAAACGCGATGCTGGTAGAACGAGATCGTCGCTCCGGCCGGCGGATTTTTACCGGAGAATCGACCGTAGAGCCCCTCCTGATTCGAGTGCATAACCCACCTGTACGTGGTGCGTAGGTGAAAGAGCATGAAGCCCGCTCTCTGCGCCGCACGGAGGCGCTCCAGCGGCGTCAGGTCGTCGAGGATCCAAATGCCGCGCCCGTGGGTTGCAACGACCAGGTCGCGCTCGCGTGGCGCGAATCGTATATCGCGAAAGCTTGCAACCGGAATATTGTTTCGCAAGCTCTCCCAATTCCGCCCGTCGTTGAAACTCACGTAGAGGCCCCGCTCCGTTCCAAGGTAGAGGACATGCGGATTGACCGGGTCGGGGCGAATCGTCCGCACAAACTCCGTCGGAGGAATGCCGGTGACGATCTTGCGCCACTGTTTGCCGTAATCGGTGGTGACGAACGCATACGGCGCATCGTCGCCCGACCGATGCCGATCGACGACGGCATAGGCCGTTCCGGCGTCAAACGGCGAGGGCGCAACCGTTTCGACGCGGCCGAATGGAGCGAGCCCGGGCGGGGTGACGTTCTCCCACGATTTCCCGCCGTCGCGCGTGAGTTGCACGAGCCCGTCATCGGTGCCGACCCAGATCTCTCCCTTTGCTACCGGCGAACCTTCGATATCGAGAATCGTATCGGAGGATTCGGTGCCGAAGACATCCTTGGTAATCGGTCCCCCCGAAGGCGCTTGGTGCGATTTTATATTCAACGTGAGATCGGGGCTGATCGGCACCCAATGCTCGCCGCGATCCGTGCTCTGAAAGACGACGTTGCCGCCGTACCACAATATTTGCGGATTCCAAGGTGCAAAGGCGATCGGCGAATCCCAGTTAAAGCGATATTTTGCCAGCCGTAAATCGAAACGCGCGGCCGAGGTGGCGTTATAAGGGCCGACGTAGCGAAAATCTTCGTCCTTCCAATCGTAACGCAGCAAATAGCCATCTTCGGAGTCGGCGAACACATAGCGAGCATTCGCAGGGTCGGGAACCGCCCACATGCCGTCACCACCAACCGTTACGCGCCAATCGCGACCGGTAATTCCATCGTAGGAACGAGAATTCGACGGCCCGCAAAATGCTTCATTATCCTGCAACGCCGCGCAAACCATAAACGGACGGGCGGAAGAAATCCCGACATGGTACACCTGTTCGATCGGCAGATTACGCGAGAACGAGAAATGCTTCCCGCGGTCCAGGGTGAGCGCAAAGCCGCCGTCGTCGCCGATGATAAAACGTTTCCCATCGCTCGGATCGATCCAAATTGCGTGAGCGTCTGCGTGGACGCCGCGACCGAAGCGTTTGAAGTGTTTTCCACCGTCGGTACTCAATGCGAGATTCATTGACAACGTATAAACGCGATTTTCATCTTTCGGATCGACGGCGAGATGCGTGAAATAGAACGGGCGTTGATCGATGAGCGTTCCGGAAAACAGTTTCGTCCAATGTAGGCCGGCGTCGTCCGATCGCCAGAGTACGCCATCACGAGATTGGATCAATGCGTAAATTCGGTTCGGATTGCTGGGCGCAATTGCCAAGCCGATGCGACCGGTAAGGCCCGTCGGGAAACCGTTGCCCTCGATCCGCTTCCAACTTTTCCCGCCATCGACGGATTTATAGAGGCCGCCGTGGGCCCCGCCGCTCGAAAACGTCCACGGCTTGCGGCGAAACTCCCACATGCCGGCGTAGAGAATTCGCGGATCGTTCGGATCCATCGCGAGGTCGCTCGCGCCGCTGTCGGGAGCGAGATAGAGCGTCTTCTTCCACGTCTTGCCGCCGTCGGTCGTCACATAGACGCCACGGTGTACGCTATTACGATAGACATCGCCGAGCACCGCGACGACGACATGATTGCTATCGCGAGGGTCGACGGCGATTGCTGCGATGTGTCCGCTACGGCGAAGCCCGACATTTTTCCAGGTCTTTCCACCATCGACGCTCTTATAGAGTCCGTCTCCGCGGATGACGTCATTGCGAGGATTGCTCTCGCCGGTTCCTACCCAAACGATCTTGGCATTGCGCGGGTCGATGGCGATTGCGCCGATGGAAGCGACCGGTTCCTTCGCAAAAACATCGCGCCACGTCGCCCCGCCGTTCACGCTCTTCCACACGCCCCCGCCGGCGGTGCCGATATAGTAGAGGTTCGGCTGCTGCGCGCTCCCGGCAACCGCCGGCACGCGCCCCCCCGCAATCGCCGGTCCGATCGATCGAAAGCGCATCGCGGAGTATGGGAGCTGCGCCGAACGCGCCATCCCGGGAGAGCAGAGTGCGACGAGCGCGGCGAACCACGGCATAAATCGTTTCACGAATAATCCTCCAACCGGAGAGATTAGGGAACGCTCGGCTATTTCCCGGTCGCCGACCCGCTGCAGAACCGTACCGGTCGAAGCAACCCGCGACGGCATTCCCGCGTAACGGCTCACCCACATAGGTGGCTAGCTAAATAGTCGCTCGATATCGGAGGCGTCGAGCGGCAGCGGAGCACTCGATGCATCGGCAAATTGGCTTGCGGCCAGCTCTCCCTTGCGCGCTTGCAATTCGAGAATTCGTTCTTCAACGCTTCCTTCGGCGATGAGCTTGTAAACGAAAACGTGCTGCTCTTGACCGATGCGGTGGGCGCGGTCGGTCGCCTGGCGCTCCACCGCCGGGTTCCACCACGGATCGTAATGGATGACGGTATCGGCGGCAGTTAAGTTGAGCCCCGTACCGCCGGCCTTGAGGCTGATAAGGAAGAGCGGCACTTCACGATTTTGAAAACGTTTGACCGGGGTTTCGCGGTCGCGCGTCGCGCCGCGAATCTCGACGAATTGCATGTCGCGTTTCGCCAACTCGGGTTTGATAAGATCGAGCATCGACGTAAATTGAGAGAACAGCAATATCCGTCGCCCGTCGGCGATCAAACTTTCGAGCATTTCGAGTAGCGCATCGAGTTTTTGCGACTCCTTAACGCTATGAGCCGCATCCAAATCGAGCAACCGCGGATCGCAGCAGACCTGCCGAAGTTTCAGCAGCGCGTCAAGCACAACGATTCGACTACGCGCGAGGCCACGTTTTGCCACTTCATCTCGTACGCGCTTATGCATGGCCAAGCGAATCGTTTCATAGAGGTCGCGCTGAGCTCCACCAAGCTCGACGCGATGGACGATCTCGGTTTTCTCGGGAAGATCTCGTGCAACGTCTTCTTTGGTGCGCCGCACGAGAAATGGATGCAAGCGTTTTCCTAATGCGTTCCGCCGTAACACGTCGCCACGTTTTTCAATCGGCGTTCTAAAAAATCGTGCAAAAGAGCTCCGCGTTCCCAAAAGACCAGGCAACGCGAAGGCATAGATCGACCACAGTTCCTCTAAATTATTTTCGATCGGCGTGCCGGTCATCGCTATGCGCTGCTCGGCATGGAGTTTTGTAGCGGAGATTGCCGCCTTAGCGCGAGGGTTTTTGATTGCCTGCGCTTCATCGAGCACGGCAATCGACCACTCGCGTGCGTGGAGCTCATCGGCATCACGAACCAATAGGGCATACGTGCTTAACACGATGTCGGCATTTGGAATTTCGTCGAAAAAACGTGCGCGGTCGGGCCCGCTTAGCGTGAGAACGCGCAATTCCGGCGTAAATCGCGCGATCTCGGCGCGCCAATTCGGAACGACGCTCGTCGGAGCAACGATCAGCACCGGTTTCTTCAGCCGTCCCGCAGCCTTTTCCATCGCCACGTGCGCGAGCAACTGCACCGTTTTTCCAAGACCCATATCGTCGGCGAGGACGCCGCCGAAACCGTGCGCGCGCAGAAGTTGCAGCCAAATAACGCCTTCGCGTTGATACGGGCGCAATTCGGCATGAAAATTTGTCGGCAGAACCGGAGGACGCGCGGCAAGGTTTTTCAATCCGTCGATAAACGCGCCAAACGCCTCGGTGACGGCTCCCCGCCGAAGCACGGTTCCATCGATTTCGGTAAGCGAAATGGCACGCGCGGCGGGAAGAGCGATCCGCTCGCCCTCGACTAACGCATGCTCGCCGTCAAAGAGATCGACGAGCGTCGCCAGAACGCGAGCGACGCGCGCCGGTGGAAGCGCGACGTACGCCCCGCTCGGCAGGCGACCGAAGATCGGCTCGCTACGCGCGGCAATGGCGACCAGATCGTCGTTCGACGATATGCCATTCGCCGCGAGTGCCTCGACGATCACCGGCAAAAGAGGAATGCGCTCGCCATCTACCTCGATACCCAGATCGACTTCAAACCACCCCGTCCGGTGCGGGTCCGGTTCTATATCGGCGTCCCAGTCTTCGGAAAACTCGACGATCTCGTGCGGAAACTCCGCATCGATCTCCACCTTCCAGCCTTCGTTACGTAATATCGGGGCGGTATAACCGAGAAATCGTGCCCATGCGTAGGCGCTTTCTTCGGAGCCGAGCCGGAAAATTGTACGCCGTTCCTCGCTATCGAATTCAAAGGAGCGCGGAACCGGCACGAAGCCAAGCGCGTGCAGACGCTCCTGCGCTCGCTCCTCGTACGCACGTTGCCGAGGCCAAATCGCCGCGCCGTCGCCTTCGGCGATTCGAAATTCCGCGTCGCCGCTCTCCGGCGAAATGCGATAATCGCCATAGGCGAATGCCAACTCGGCCGTCGTCGTCGCCCGTCCGTGGCCAAGATGTAGAACCGGAGTCGGGTCGCGCTCGATCACGCGGGCGTCGAGCCGGGCTTGCGGACCATCGATGCCGGTCGCTGAAAAAACGCGCCGCAAAGCCACCTGGACGCGCTTTGCATGCTCGGCCGTCATCGCCGGCGCCCCGGCAAGAACCGCCGCGAGATCCGGCGCGAGATCGCTCTGTGCGCGGCCGGCGACGTTGAGATCGGGATCGACATACCAAAGCGGCATCGAGCCGACAAGCACGCTACCGGGACGACCGGCGAGGTGCGGTCGCTGCCTTTCGTCATCATCGATGCGCCATGCTATATGCGCGTCGACGATGTCCTCGCGCCGAATCACTTTATTGTCGAGGCTCTGCCAGTGCACTCGTTCGCTCTCCAGTAGCAATTCGAGCAACGTGCCCAAAATCGTGGGAGAGAGCGCATTCATCCCGCCGAGCAAGCCGCTCGCCCCAACGAGTCGACCGATCGTGCGATCGAGCGGCTGCAAATGCTTCGCGCTCCCCGCTGCGAGGTGTTGGAGTTCGTATCGACGCGCGCTTCCTAAAGCGCCGCTGCGGAGCATCGGCACGACGAACGCCTGGAGCGAGAAGGATGGAACGAAGAATCGCTCCTCTATGGATACTACGTAGCGAACGTGCTCTCGCTGCAAGTCGCGTCGCTTACTTGCCGTTACGGCATGAACGTTTTCGATCCAGCTTTCGACGGCACCGTCGGCCGCATCGCGCTTGCGCCCGGTCGATCGCGCTGCGATCGCAGCGAGGGCGACCGCCGCCGCGTGCTTACAATTGCTCCCCACCGGGCAGGAGCAGCGACCGAGCAACCTCGTGCTGCCGTTGGCGCCGACCGCACGCACGTGAACCGAGTAAGGCTGCTGCTGAGTACCGATAACGCGAGCGTCGATCGCCTCGGCACCGATCTCCAGTTGCAACACTCGGCGACGCTCGAAATAATCGCGACCCCGCGTGAGCGTGGGCGCGTCGAACGATGCTTGTAGTACGGCGAGGTCGAGATGCATAAGGGCGACCTCTGTACTTGGCGTTCGGTGCTACGATTTCCTTCCGTCGAGCAATGTCGCAGCGGCGCGCAATCCCTCACGTAATGCATCCGGCGACGGCGGGCAACCACGCACGAAAATCGACGCCTCAAGTTCTCGGCCCGCCCCCGGCCCGGCACTTCCCGCTTCGCACCACACGCCGTCGCCGCTCGCACAGTCGCCGACTGCGACAACGACCAACGGCTCGGAAGCGGCCTCGATCGTCATCTGCGCTGCATGGCGCATCGCCTCGCTCATCGGCCCGGTCACCGTGATAACGTCGGCGTGCCGGGGAGAGGCGACGACGCCCCAGCCTTCCTGCGAAATATCGTATTGCGGAGCCGCGAGAGCGTTCATCTCTAACTCACAGCCGTTACAGCTGCCGCAGACGAGGTGGCGAATCCCGAGCGAGTGCAAAAATTTTTCTAATGACATCGCTAACGATCCACGCAAGAATAGCAGAGGTTAAAACTTTTATTAACCAGTGGAAAATCCGGCACGATATTTCCTTCCATCGCGCGCGTCACGAGAGGCCAGTTGCGATATGCTGCCGAGATAACGTGTAACCGATCGATCCGACCACCCTTTGAAAGCTCGAGCGAGATGCTTTCGGCGCCACGCGCGCCTTCGACAACCGTCGTAATAATGCCGGCCGCTGCATCCACCTGTCGCGGCGCCGAGAGTTTGCGGCCCTCCACCTCACGGAGGCCTCGTTCAATCAAATCGAACGAGCGCTCGATTTCGCGTACGCGCACCTCGGCGCGCGCATAGACGTCCCCTCCTCCGGCAAGTTCTTCAGAGAACGCACAGCCTCGATACGCTCCGTACGGAGCGATGGCGCGAACATCGCAAGCGATTCCGGAAGCGCGACCGCTCGGCCCTACTGCAGCGAAGCGCCGCGCTAACGGTCGTTCAACGACTCCCGCACCCTCCAGCCGTCGCAGTAGCGAGCGTTTTGCCAAGAGTGCATCGCAGAACCGCGCGACGTCGTCACGCAATTCGCGAAGGGTCGTGCGAACGATGCCGGGATCGGCGAAGATGCCGGCCTTGACGCCTCCGGGAACGACGCTATCGAAGAGCAGGCGATGCCCGCTAGCAACATTGTTGACCTGACAGATACGCTCGCGCAGCCCTAACGCCGCCGTCGTTCCCCTGTCGTATCCCGCGCCCGCCGCAATACTGCCGATATCGAAAAGGTGGACGTGCACGCGTTCCATCTCTGCAAGAACGAGCCGGGCGAACTCGGTGCAGTCGTCGAGCTCGACTCCGGCAAGTTCTTCGATCGCTCGCGCATACGCCCAGGAGCGAGCGACGCTACAATTTCCGCAGATCCTCGCGACGCGCGGAGCGAGCGCGAGCGCTTCTTGCCCCTCGAACCACGGCTCGAGCGCGCGATGCGAATACGAGAGCTGCGCATCGATATGAACGACGCTCTCGCCCCCGGTGCTGATCGTAAAACGCCCCGGCTCGATAATGCCGGCGTGGACGGGGCCGACAACCACCCCGCTTATTCCCTTGCCCTCGGCGACGATCGCTTCGGGAATCGCATCGGAAGAAAAATAGAGCGGCCGTTCGTCGGGGCTCGATTGCACGACGATCTCTTGTAACGCTTGCATTTCGCGTTCGTGATAGGAAAAGAACGGGTAACGCTGCGCAAGCGATCTCCATTTTTCGTCGCCGTCAAGGGCGGTTCGTAACCCACGCACGCCGGACCGAGAAAGAAAGAGCGTGCGCACCGTCCGCTGCGTCGCATAGCAACCCAACGGCAGCGCGTCGGACATCAATTCATCGACGACGTTCGGTAGATCGCCTTGTTTGACGGGACGCTCGCTATATTTACTAGCCACCTGGAACCAACGTACGCGATAGCTCGAGCAGCCGTGCCGCCTGTGGGAAAAACGGAAAGAACGCAAACGCCAGCGATCCGACACCGACGCACCAGAGAACGACGGTCGTCATGCCGACGATAGCCCGCGGTGCGATCGATTCCGGCGCAGTAGGCGAGGAACCGGCCGCGCTCTCGAGCGCGAACCGCAACAGTGCGGCAAACCCGAGCAGCAAGGCGATTGCCGCAAAGAGGGCGAGCCAATAGTGCCCCCCGCTCACCAGCGCAAACATGAAAAGCAGCTCGGAGATAAAGAGCCCTCCGGAAGGCAGCCCGCCCAAACCGATGGAGGCGAAGATGAGCGCTCTCCCGCCGGCACCGCGGCGCAGCCCGCGTAGATGCCCCATCGAGGTGGTCCCATGTTCGTGCTGCACGACGCCGACACTCAGAAAAGCGAGCGATTTTACCAGAGCGTGATCGAGGAGATGGTACAGGGCGACGAAGTATCCCAGCGGCGTCGCGAGGCTCAGCGCAATAGCCACGATGCCGGCATGTTCTATCGTCGAATAGGAAAGCAACCGCTTGATATCGCGCTGCGCGAGCATGAGCGCAGCACCGAGCAACAACGAGAGCGCACCCGCTCCGCGCAGGAGCTGCTCGAAAAGCAGCGCAGCGTCCGTGTGCAACGCCACGCTCGCAACGCGAATGAGTGCGTAGAACGCACACGAGACGAGCAAGCCCGAAAGCATCGCACTGACCGGTGCCGGGGCCTTCGCGTGCGCGTCCGGAAGCCACGCATGTATCGGCACCAAGCCGGCCTTCGTAGCGAATCCGACCAACATAAGAAGCAGGCCGGTGCGAGCGAGCGGCGAGTTCAATTGCGCGCCATGAAGCGCTAGCACGCTCCACGAAAAGCGGTCGCCGGCAACGATACCGAAATCGCCGGCAGCGCGCGCGAGCATAAAAGCTCCAATCAGCGCAACGGCTATGCCAAAACTACAGAGCATGAGGTATTTCCACGCCGCCTCTAGCGCCGTGCGTCCGCCGAGGTGAGCGACGAGGAAGGTTGTCGCGAGCGTCGTCGCGGTAATCCCCGCCCAGAGCCCGACGAAGGTCGTCGCGGTTACGGCGACGAGCATCGCGCTCCAAAAAGCTCCGACGAGCAGAAAGAACGCGGGCGGTCGCGACCACGGAGCCCGATGTCCCCGCGCGGGCTCGGGAAAGAGCCCGCTGGAGAAAAACACCACCAGCGCCATCACGATCGAGAGCAGAGACGAGAAGATCGCCGAAAGCGCATCGACGCGCGATGCGATGGCAAAGGTAGCGAGCACCGTCCCGATTGAAAACGCGATCCGTAACGCGATGCGTATCGCACGTCGACGAGGTATTCCCGCAATTCCGAATGAAAGCAGAGGGAAAAGCGTCAACATCGTTATCATCCGCGCAACTCCCGCATCCGGCGCACGTCGAGGTCCGGATTTTCTCGCGCGATCTCGCGAGCGATTGCAAGCCCAACGAGCGTTGCGAGCAACGCGTCGAACGTATCTGCAAGTTCGGCGCTCATCGGTACGTGCGGTACGAATACCACGGCGGCGAGCGAGACGGTGCTGCCCAAAGCCAGCAAGCCGATCGCGTTGGCGATTAAGCTCCGGTGGGCGATCACGACGGCAATGCTCGTTGCCAGTGCAAAAAACACCAATCCGACGTTATGAATATCGGTAAATGCCGGAAGCCGAGCGGCGAGATGGGCGAGCCCCAACGCTGCGAGAACGACGGCGATCCGCCCTCCGAGTGAAAACGAGGGCCGGAGATCGTTTCGCAACCCACGATGCTTTGCAATCCAGAGAATCGACACGGGCCCGGCCACGAGTTTCACCAACGCCAGCACCACGAACACGCTTAAAGCTCTGATGTTGTCGGTCCCCGGATAAGAGAACGAGAGCGCGATTCCGGTAAAAAGAACGTAGCCGAATAACGCGGTCCGAATGCGCGCATCTACCACCAACGCAGCAAGAGCTAAAAAGAAAAGCAGCGTCACCGCAGCCCACCCAACGTATCGATCCCCAAAGCGGCAACGGCAAGGAGAGTAGCGGCGGTCGCAAGCTGCGGGACATCAAAAACGCGCATCTTCGCTTGAAATGCCTCCACTAACGGCAACGCCGCAACGACGAGAATGGAGACGAGCACGGGCGAGATGCCGCCGCCTGAAAACACATACCCAACCAACACGACCATCACGGCCTGCCGCAGTTGTGCGGAGTACTGCCATGCGGCAAATACGGGGCCGGCATACTCAAGCAACATTCCTTCGTGGATCATCGTCAGTTCGTAATGCGTTTCCTGATTGTCGACTGGAATGCGCGCGCTTTCGAAGAGAAGCACGATAAAGAGTGCGGAGCCGGCGAGTAGAGCCGAAGCGGGAACCGTGCGCGCGGCGAGCAGCGCGAGGAGAAACGGCGCTTCGATAATTGCGGCAAAAGCGATCTCCCTCCCAACGGCCATCGCCGAGAACGAAGATCCAGTATCGAGAGCGGCAAGCACCGTCGCCGCGCGGCCAAGTGCGAAGAACAACACGAGCGCGACGGCGTCGAAGGGCGCGCTGCGCCAGCCCGCGTTGAAAATGTGCGGGAGCAAGAAAAGAATCGCAACAGATGTCCCCAATGCAAATCCGGCTGCCGCAAAACCAACCGCGCTATCGCTCCGGCCGGCGCGAGCCCGCTTGCGCAGCGCTTTGCTAAACTCGCGATACGGCTGCAGAAGCGACGGACCGGGCCGCCCGCGCAGACGCGCGCGCAGTTGCGCAAGCACGCCCTGAAGCAGCGGCGCCAACACGAGAATGGCGAGCACCTGGCCGGCCATCATCGTCCGAGTACCAAGGCAAGAACGATAGCCGCCGCAGCATAGGCAATGTAGATGCGCATACGCCCCGATTGTACGATGCGTAGGCGCCGTGCCAGGCGTTGTGCGAGAGCGGCGATCGCACGCGCAGCTTCGTTCGTGACATCTCGGGTGCTTACCGCATATCGTACGTGCGTCGGGAAATCGCTCGTGGCGGCGGGAAAGAACGAACGCTGCCGTTCGGGGAAGAGCGCAAAAGCGAAGATGCGACGCAACGGTTTTGTCAGCGCGGTAGCACTATAGGCCGAGCGCGCCGGAGGTGCCGATCCGCATGCCCAGACGGCGTCGTTTTTCTTCGCAGTTCGCACGCCGTACCACCAAAAAATGATCGCTCCGACGGCGGGAAGCGCGGCGAACGTCGCGAGATGCGCGACTCCGGTAAACGTTCCGGGCAGCGTCGTCGGCGACGTACCGAGCGTTCCGGTCGCGACGACGAGCAGAGCGTTGAGTATGGGGAGTGGGAATATGCCGAGCGCAAGCACCAGCGCGGCGAGAAGCGCCAACGAAAGAACCGCTGCGTCGAATCGCTCCGGGCTCTCAGTTTCGCGCTCGCGCGAGCTCGGCGCCCCCGCAAACGCGAGGCCAAAGAGTTTCAAGAAAGCGGCCGCAGCGAGCCCCCCGCCGAGGAGTAGCGCGAAGAGTCCGAGTACGCCGATGACCGCGAGCTCGAGGTTGCCCGATAGCGTCGCGCCGATAAAACCGTGCAAGACGAGCCATTCCGAGACAAATGCATTGCTCGGAGGTAACGCTGCTGCGGCAAGGCAGCCTACGAGAACCCAAGGGGCGCTACGCTTGAGCGCATCGCTGCCCAGCCCGCGAATACGATCGAGATCGGTGACGTGGTGCATTCGCTCGACGACGGTTCCCGATGCCAGAAACAGGAGCGTTTTGAGGGCGGTGTGATTGAGCGCGTGAAAGAGCATCGCAAGAAACGCAAGCGTTGCGAGAGCCGGAAAGCCCAGTGCGGATGCACAGATCGCGAGGCCGAGTGCAGATACCATGACGCCGATATGTTCGATCGAACTATATGCGAGCAGGCGTTTGAGTTCGCTTTCAGCTGCGGCGGCAAGCCCACCGACGATCGCACCGGCGAGCCCGGAGAGCAACAGCACCAAGCCCACGAGCGAGCCGGCCGGTGCGACCAGGACGAAACAAGCGAGGGCGAGAGCGTAAAGCGCGATCTCGAGCATGACGCCGGAGAGCAACGCCGACGCGTTTGCGGGAGCGGCCGGGTGCGCCCGCGGCAGCCAGAATTGTAGCGGCACGAGCCCTGCTTTCGAACCAAAGCCGATGGCGATTGCGACGATCGCAGTCGCGCGCATTGCCGGCGAGAGCGAAGCCGCAGCAGCGGCGATCGTCGAAAAATTGCCGCTCCCTGCATGCACGGCGAGAATTGCAAAGCCGATCGTGGTCGATAATGCACCGAGTTGGCTGATGAGCGCATATGCAAACGCCGCGCGACGAACGTCCTTCCGCTCGCGATCCGTCGCGACGATGAGTATGGAGATCAGCGACATACTCTCCCAACTCAGTAAGAAAGCGAAGACCGAATGCGCGAGCAGCACGCCGACCATCGTCGCGCTAAAAAACGCGAGCGCGATGCCGGCACCCGCGCGTCCCCGCTTCAGATTCCAGATTGCGACGGCGATGACGCCGATTGCCAGAAAAATGAGAAAGGGTCGAGCGAGCGGCGTTGCAACGAAATCGAGCGAGAGATATCGCGCGAATACCGAAGAAGCGATAACGAACGGCGCGAGCGGCAACACGGCAAGCGCCACGGCGGTGGCAGCCACCGCGCCGAGCAAAAGGGAGGCGAGCGGCCGTAGCGCGTGCACTAGCTCTGCGCTTCGAAGCTCGCGCGTTGCTCGCGAAGAAGTCGGTCGCAGAAATCGCGCGCGGCGTCGAGGATATCCCAGAGGCGTCGGTCGGCGACGCTATAGCGAACGAAGAGCCCCTCGCGACGGGCTACGACCAGCCCCTTCCCGCGCAGAGCTGCGAGGTGTTGCGAAACCGCGGGCTGGCCCAGTTCGAGTGCCTGCTGCAAGTCGGCGACGGTCTTTTCGCCCTCGCGAAGGGCGTCGAGGAGGCGGATCCGCGCGGGATGCGCGAGCGTCTTAAAAAGATCCGCCTTAAAGTTCCGTAGCACATCTGAATATTAGCATATTCAGATTTTCTAATGCAAGCTTAGGGAATCAGCGATTGTAGCGTCGCGGTCAGATGGGAATCGACCTCGCCGGCGAGCGCGATGAGATCGGTATTCCCGGTCACCCCAAGCATCGCCCCGGCGTCGATTGCCTTGACATAGGTCTTCCCTTCTTTTTGCATGACCACGACGTTACACGGAAGCAGTAGCCCGAGGTCGGGCTCGCGCTGCAAGGCCTGATGCGCGAAGGTCGGGTTACAGGCCCCGAGGATGACATAGGGCTCGATCTCGGCGCCGATTTTTTTCTTGAGCGTCGCAGCAACGTCGATCTCGGTTAAAACGCCGAAGCCGCGCTCCGCGAGCGCGGCTTTCGTGCGATCGATGATCTCATCGAATTTACCTTCGACGGCGGTTTCGTGTCCGTATTTCACGAGTTTGTGGCCTCACTTTATTGGCAACCCCAGCGGTTTGATCACCGTCGCCAGGTAACGATGGTATGCATTCATCGCCGTAGCAAAGCGTACATCGAGATGCCTGCGGTACGCAAGCAAGGACGCCGTCGGCGGCGAGTTTGCACCGAGGAAGAAGCCGCCGGGCACCGCTTCTCGCAATGCGCCCGGACGCTGGATGGAATCCTCGTCATTCTGATAGTTTGCAGTAAAAGTCGCAAAGATTGCATCGCGCCGCTTCATCGCTGCCGAGAGAGCCGCCAAACGCGGAGCGTTATCGGCCGACCGAGCAGAGGCATACGCCTTGTTCAACGCGATTTTCTGGGAGTCGAGTGCATTGAGCACCGCATTGATTTTCCCCGACATGTCGAGGAAGTGCTTGCCGATCCGATACCCGGCGCGCATCTGTGCGAGCGTATATGGGCTCTGCGGATCGGGCATCACCCGGAACGACTGCGTGTAGGTATGGCCGTTCAGAATTATCCGAGCGGTGTAGCGGCCCGGAAGCGCCGTGAGCCCTTCCTTCGGTCCGCGATACGCCTTTCGGGCCGCACCCATCCAGCGGGTGACGCCGTTTTCGTGAAAATCCCAAACGACGCGGTTAATGCCGGCTTTATTTGGAACGAGCGAGATCTTCTTCTTGCCGATCTTGACGCTCCCCGAGATCGTCCGTACGACGCGCCCACGCGCATCGACTACCTGGACGACCGGGGCTTTTTTCTGCGGGGCCTTTTGGTAGAAGTCGAAGATCGCCCCGTAGGGTGGGTTTTTTGCCGCATAGCGCGTGTAGAGATTCTCATCGTTGCTATGCATGATGTATTCGTAAGCCGTGCGCACCGGGAAAAGCATCGCTCCACGCGCTTGCGCGGCCGAGAGATTTTGCAGCGCCGCGATGTCGTCGAGAATCCAGATCGCACGGCCATGCGTACCGATCACCAAATCGTCGAAGGTCGATTGAATGCGAATATCGCGCACCGAGACGGCTGGAACGTTCAAGGAGAACGGACTCCAGGAATTGCCGCCGTTGAAGCTGATGAAGAGGCCCTCTTCATTGCCCGCAAAGACCAGGTTTTTATTGTGGATATCGGGGCGAATCGTCCGCGTATAGATATCGCCGGGCAATCCGTTCACGATCTTCGTCCACGATTTGCCATAGTTGTGCGTGACGTAAAGGTAGGGCGCGTAATCGCCCATGCGATGGTCGTCGAACGAAGCGTACGCCGTCGCCGGATCGAGCGGGGAGGGGGCAACGGTTTCGACGCGCGCGAATTCCGGCGCGCCTTTCGGCGTGACGTCGCTCCAATGTTTCCCGCCGTCGCGGGTGAGTTGCACGAGTCCGTCGTCGGTTCCGACCCATATCTCGCCGCTTGCAATCGGCGAGCCTTCGATATCGAGAATCGTGTCGCTATACTCCGCGCCCGAGACATCGTGTGCCAGCGGGCCGCCCGCCGGCATCTGATGGGCTTTGATATTCCGCGTGAGGTCCGGGCTGATCGGGTGCCACGTTTGGCCGAGATCGGTGCTCTGAAACACGACGTTGCCGCCGTACCACAGAATGTGTCCGTTCCACGGCGCAAACGCAATCGGCGAATCCCAATTGAAACGGTACGGCCGTTTATTGAGATCGAAAATCGAGAGCCCCGGTTCGAAGTACGGGTTGATAAAGCGATAGAGGCGTGCGTGACGATTGAATACGTTCACGTATCCGTCCTCGAGATCGGCAACAACGTCGTTCGAGTCGCTCGGATCCGGAACCGCCCACATGCCGTCTCCGCCGACGACTTGAAACCAACGGCGGTTTTTAATTCCTTGCGGATCTCGCGAATTCGACGGGCCGCACCAGCCGCTGTTATCTTGCCAGCCTCCGCAGACGAGATACGGATTGCCGTTGGAGAGACCGACGTGGTAGACCTGACCGATGGGAAGATTGCGCGCGAAGGACCATGCTTTACCACCATCGACCGTTAGCGCATACCCGCCATCCTCACCGACGATAATGCGGTTCCCGTTATTCGGAGCGATCCAAATGGCGTGATAATCGACGTGCACGCCTTTCGCAATCCGTTTGAATTTCTTGCCGCCGTCGGTACTAACCGAAAGCATCTCCGAGACGCCGTATACGCGGTCGGCGTTTTTGGGATCGACTGCAATATGGGTAAAATAGAATGGACGTTGATCGACCAACGTATTGTCGGTCATCATTTTCCAGTGCGCGCCGGCATCGTCGCTCCGCCAAAGAATGCCGCCCTTTGCTTCGATTAAAGCGTAGACGCGCGACGGCTCGCTCGGCGCGATCGCCAAACCGATACGCCCTTCGTACCCGGCCGGGAGGCCATTGCCGACGAGTTTCGTCCAGCTCTTTCCGCCATCGATCGATTTATAGATGCCGTCGTTGGGGCCGCCGGAATGAAAGGTCCACGGTTTGCGACGGAACTGCCACATCCCGGCATAGACGATATTCGGATCGGCCGGATCCATCGCAATGTCGCTCGCGCCGCTACTGGGGCCGATGTAGAGCGACTTCGTCCAGCTTTTCCCCCCGTCGAACGTAACGTACACGCCACGGTGAACGGAGTCGGCATACGGGTCGCCCGATGCGCCGACGACGACGTGCTGCGGATTTTTTGGATCGATGGCGATGCGTGAAATTTGGCGGGTCAGGGCGAGCCCCACTCGCGCCCACGTTTTTCCACCATTCGTGCTTTTATACAGGCCCGTGCCGAACGAGACATCGTTGCGCGGATTGCTCTCGCCGGTGCCGACCCAGAGCACATTTTGATTGGTGGGGTCGATCGCGACCGCACCGATCGCTCCGGTCGGTTCTTTCGTGAAAATCGGTTTCCAGGTCGCGCCGCCGTTGGAACTTTTCCAAACGCCGCCGCCTGCGGTGCCGATCACATAGAGATCGGCGTTCTGTGCCGTTCCCGCTACCGAAGAGACGCGGCCGCCGGCGATCGCCGGACCGATCTCGCGCCATTTCATTCGCGCGTACGGAGCGGTCGCCGCCGCCGCCGGAAGAATACCTCCGGCGACAAGCAGCGCACCCAACGCAAGAAACCGTATTTTCACTTTCTCTCCTCCACTTTTACTAGCGTTAGTGAACGGTACCGATGCCTGCGATCGGTTTCAAGCCGGCTGCCTTCATTTTTGCTTGCAGCGCGGGAATCGTACCGACGAAAGCGTTGTATTGCCCGATCGCTCGAGCGTATTTTCCGTCGAGGCGATGCGCGAACGCTAGCGTCGGCGGCGTGATGAGGCTCTGAGCGGCGAAATAGAGCTGCTCGAAATCTTCGCGCAGCGCGCCCGGGCGCTCGATAGAGTCTTCGTCGTTTTGATAGTTTGCAGTCAAGATGTCGAACATACCGCGACGCGTGCCGGAAAGCGCGGCGATTGCAGGAAGAACGGCGGTCGCCTTCTTCGCGGTTGCCGCTTTTTGTGCCGCCGCGAGTTGCTTCTTCAATGCGTCGAGATTATTGAGCATCGTGTCGATCTTACCGAACATCGTTTCATACTTTATCGCAAAAGCGAAGGTTCGGTTGTAATCGGCCTGCGTGAACTTCGAGCGCGGATCGGGTTTTACGACGAACCGACGCGTGTAGGTTTTACCGTCGAACGTAAGCTTCGCGGTATAGCTACCCGGCGGCACCGTCGGCCCCTCGGGGAAACCTTGATACGATTTCTTCGCCGCGCCCTTCCAGAGAGCCACGCCGTTGGTGCCCCAGTCCCAGACATAGCGGTTAAGGCCGACGGCGTTGGGCAAGCGCGGCTCCGCTTTACCGGCAAACTTATGGGTGCCGGAGATCGAACGCATCAACTGCCCGCGCGCGTTGAATATTTGCAGAGCGGGCGGCGTTTTTGCATTGGCGGATTTCTGATAGTAGTCGAAGATAACGCCGTAGGGCGGGTTATTGCCGACGAAATCGGTGTAGGTTCCTTCATCGTTTTCGTGCAGCGTATATTGGTAGGAAACGCGCACCGGGAAGAATCGACCGCCGGCAGCCTCCGCGCGAGCGAGCTGTTGGATCGGCGTCATATCGTCCATAATGTAGAGCGAGCGCCCGTGCGTCGCAATAACGAGATCGTCGAACGTCGGTTGCATGCGAATATCGCGAACCGAAACCGTCGGCATACCGTTCTTGAAGCTCTTCCAGCTCTTGCCGTCGTTAAACGAGATGAAGATACCGGTCTCGTTACCGAGGTAGAGAATGGACGAGTTTTTGATATCGGGGCGGATCGTCCGAACGAAGACATGCTTCGGAAGATTGCTCGCAATGGAGCTCCAAGTTTTTCCGTAATTATGGGTTACGAAAACGTACGGTTTATAGTCGCCGGAACGATGGCGATCGATCGAAACATACGCCGTTGCCGCATCGAACGGCGACGGCGCGACCGTCTCGACGCGGCCGTAGGGGGGAACGCCGGGGATCAGCATCTTCTTCCAGTGCTTTCCACCGTCGACGGTGAGGCCGATGACGCCGTCGTCGGCGCCGGTCCAAATCTCGCCTTTGCGCACCGGAGAGCCTTCGATATCGAGCAGCGTATCGCTATATTCCGCTCCCGAGACGTCGTGGGTGATCGGACCGCCCGATGGAATCTGGTGCGATTTCATATTCAGGGTGAGATCGGGGCTAATGACCTTGAAGCTCTTGCCGCGATCGGTGCTTTGGAAGACGACGTTGCCGCCGACCCAACCGATATGCGGGTTCCAGGGCGCGAACGCTATCGGCGAATCCCAGTTAAAGCGATATTTGCTCGTGCGCAGATCGTATTGCTCTTTAACTCCTTGAAGGTAGGGTTGCGCCGACCACTGGTCTTGCGTTTTCTTATTCCAGACGACAACCGAGCCGTTCTCCGAATCGCTCCAAATATAATTCGGATTGGACGGATCCGGTACGGACCACTCGCCGTCGCCGCCGACGCTGACTTTCCAATATTTGTTAAGTAGCCCACTGGGGTCGAGCGAGTTCTCCGGAGCGCAAAACGCATTATTATCCTGCAAGCCGGCGCAGACTTCGTAAGGATTCTCATTGGAGAGCCCAACGTGATAGATTTGGGCGATCGGAAGGTTCTTCGAGAAGAACCAGTTCGCACCACCGTCGACGGTGAGGGCGTATCCGCCGTCTTCACCGAGCATGATGCGCGAAGGGTCGTTCGGAGCGATCCAAATCGCGTGGTAATCGACATGCACGGAGAGGGCGATCGGGTGGAAGGTCTTGCCTGCGTCGGTGGAGACCGAGGTCAATTCTGAAACAGCGTAGACCTTCTTCGGGTTTTTCGGATCGACCGCGATGTGCGTGAAATAAAATGGGCGTTGGTCGACCAGCGTATTATCGCTGACCATCTTCCAACTCTTACCGGCGTTCTCGCTACGCCAAAGAATTCCGTGCGCGGCTTCGATCAGCGCATACACGTAGTTCGGATCGCTCTGTGAGACTGCGAGCCCGATGCGCCCGGTGATGCCGTGCGGTAAACCATTCCCGACGAGTTTCGTCCAGGTCTTTCCTCCGTCGATCGATTTATAGAGCCCGTCGTTCGGGCCACCGCTGCGGAAGGTCCACGGTTTGCGCCGAAACTCCCACATGCCGGCATAGATGACGTTCGGATCGCTCGGAACCATCGCGAGATCGCTCGCACCGCTGTCGGGCGCGAGATAGAGCGTCTTCTTCCAGCTCTTACCGCCGTCGAACGTGACGTAGACACCGCGATGAACGCTATTCCGGTACGGGTCGCCGAACGCGGCGACCACGACGTGATTGCCGTCTTTCGGATCGACGACGATGCGGGAGATCGAACGGACGCCCTTGAGGCCAACCCGTTTCCACGTGATGCCGCCGTTCGTCGATTTATAGAGACCGTCGCCGTAACTGACGTCGTTGCGAGGATTGCTCTCGCCGGTTCCGACCCACACGGTATTATTGTTGCTGGGGTCGATGCTCACGGCACCGATCGCCGCGACTTTTTGATTCGCAAAGACCGGCGTCCAGGTGAAGCCGCCGTTGATCGTCTTCCACACTCCGCCCCCGGCCGAGCCGACGTAATAGAGCTTCACGTTCGTTGCCGAACCGGCGACCGAGGTAACGCGCCCGCCGCCTGCGGCGGGGCCGATCTCGCGCCAGTGAACTTGCTTGTACGGCGGCGGGGGAGTCGGCGTGGGCGTAGGCTTTGGAGTCGCCTTCGCCGCGCTCTTGGCGGGAGGAGCGCTCGTCGCGCCCGCGGCGCGCGCGAATGATGGAAGGCTAAGTGCAAAAAGGGCTGCGGCGGCGAGCGCCCAGCGTATAGGTGTGCGAGACAACGAGAACCTCCTCGAGAAGAGCGTCATGATTCTTGCCCGGAAAGTCCTAGAAGGAAGGCCGCGCTCCTGCGAGCGCGGCCTCAAATATTGTTCAAAACTTGGCGGATTGCGGCAGTTTTAGGCAGACATCCGCGTGATCAGCACGTCCACGTCGTCGCGGCCCGCTTTGTGCACGAAGGTAATATGCACGCGCTGCGCGCCCCAAGCAAAGCGAAAGGTATAATCGAAAGTTTCGATACCGCCGCTCGACTTCGCGGCGAGAGTAGTGAAACGCCCCTGGAATTCAGGGTTCGCAGTGCAGGGCGCAACCTCGGTGAAGAAATTTCGGCCTACTTGCGACCGCTGATCGAGGCGCGCCATCTCAGCCTCGGTACGGTTATAGCGAAGAATCTTGCCGTCGAGCCCTAAGGTGATAACGCCGACGGGCAACCCGTCGATCTCCTGTGCGCTCATTGCTTCGACGCGTTCGAGCAGATCTTGATCGTGCATGAATGCTCCTCCTGAAACGATGATCTCTACGCGCGGGGAAGACCCCGCCGGCTGGAACCATGCAGCATAACTCGCCCCGAAATACGCGGGTTGCCGCTATCGTGTAAGAAGCTCGCAAAGTCTGGAAAGAGTTTATCGGATCGCCAAGCGCACGAGTACTTGCCCGGCAAAGGCAGCAAGCACGCCGATCGCCACGCTCCCAATGGCGTACATCGCCGCGGTTCCAAGCGCGCGATCGCCGACGAGGGTCACGGTGTCGAGCGCGAACGTTGAGAACGTCGTATAACCGCCGAGGACGCCGACGGCGAGGAAGAGACGGAGTAACGGCGCCGTTCCAAGCGATGAGGTCGTTGCGAGTTCGGCGACGACCCCGATGAGCAGGCTGCCGGATATATTGATGAGCAGCGTGCCGAGTGGGAAACCGGGCCCGAAACGCGCGACGACGAGAAAATTCACGACGTAGCGTAACGCCGAGCCGAGGCCACCGCCTAAGGCGACGGCGAGGATCGCTTTCAGCCCCATTTACGCGTCCGCCACCGAACCGAGGCGCAGCATATCGACCGCTTCGAGCGTGAGTAGCCCCTCCGCGAGGCTCGCGCGGACGACGGGTAGGATCGCGGCGATCTGTTCGGCGCTCGCGATCACTTCGATGACGACCGGGAGGTCGGTTGAGAGATCGAAGACGCGCGCGGAATGCACGATGCCTCGGTTTCCGAAACCCTCGATCCCCTTAAAGACGCTCGCGCCGCCCACCCCCGCCGCTCGAAATCGCTCCAGGAGCGCGGCGTAGGCCGGGCGATCGTCGAGGCGATCCCCTTCATTGAGATAGACGCGTAGGAGTTGCATGCGTGTCATCGTGATCGGCGGGCTCCCTCTGAAGAACTCGATAGCTCGTCAGGAGTCATTGGCCCGCTGCGGGCGCTTCGCGCCGTGCCGACGCCGGGTGAACCCCTCCACCCTCTATTAAGGAAGTGCGGTAGAAGCACGAGGCTATCCTGCCGCTATGGGGTGCCGGTCCGTTCGTAGTGCGGCACGTTGACGTGAATCGCCCACCACTGGGAATAGCCGATTGCACCTATGAGTACAACGAAAAAAAGAATCAATCCGACCCCCCAGGCACGTTTACCGGTGGGGCTCATCTGCGAAAAGCGACTCATAGGGCTCTCTTCGGCACGCCGCGAACCCTCGGCCTTCATGCGGAGATATCGAACCCTGCTCCCCGCGGCGTTTGCTGTGGGCCTGCTCGTCCTTGCGCCGCACCGCCTCCTCGCGGCTCCACGGCCCCAGCCGATTCCCGCGACGATCGGCAACGCCCGCGCCTACGCACGCTTTTTGCAGAAGGTCAATCCGCAGATGCCCCGTTGGCAGCGCGAGCAACTCGCGCTCCACGCACTGCGCAGCGCATGGCACTATCACATCGATGCGAATTTACTCGTTGCTCTGGTCACGGTGGAATCGAGCTGGCACACGCACGCACGCTCGTGGGCGGGCGCAGTCGGATTAGGACAGCTCATGCCGGGAACCGCGGCGCGCATGGGCATCGACCCGCGCGATCCGATGCAAAATCTCTCCGGCGCCGCGCGTTACCTGAGCGAGCAAGTGCAGCGTTTCGCAAAGACCCATCACCCTTACCGCAATGCGATCGCCGCCTATAACGCCGGGCCGAAGGCGGTGGTGGAATACGGCGGGATTCCTCCATATTACGAAACGCAGCATTACGTGGTGAAAGTCACGCGCGTTTGGCGGCGCATCGCCCGAAGCGTCCATGCGACGCGCGACCTCACGTTACGCAACCCTACCCCCGACGAACGCTACTGGATCTCGTCCACCGATCGCATCGGCTCGCCGTAGCAGCCGCTGTCATCCCGAGTAAGCCGCGCCGCTGTCATCCCGAGTAGGCCCCAACGGGGCCGTATCGAGGGAGCACATCCGCCGCTGTCATCCCGAGTAGGCCCCAACGGGGCCGTATCGAGGGAGCGCACCCGCCGTTGTCATCCCGAGTAGGCCCCAACGGGGCCGTATCGAGGGAGCGCACCCGCCGTTGTCATCCCGAGTAGGCCCCAACGGGGCCGTATCGAGGGAGCGCACCCGCCGTTGTCATCCCGAGTAGGCCCCAACGGGGCCGTATCGAGGGAGCACATCCGCCGTTGTCATCCCGAGTAGGCCCCAACGGGGCCGTATCGAGGGAGCACATCCGCCTCGATACGGTTGCTTCGCAACCTACTCGGCATGACAACGCAACATACTCGGCGCGACAGCACAACCGCGTGCGCGAACGGAGCCTGCGTGCACCCGACGAGCGCTTAAGCGAGCGGCGAGGACCCTGACATTGCTTGTCCGAGCCGCGAGCGTCTAGCGAGGAGCGGTGCAGCGCAGGCGAACGTAAGCGAACGGCGGCGCCTCGATACGAGCGCTTCGCGCTCTACTCGGCGTGACAATTGCGCGGCGCCTCGATACGAGCGCTTCGCGCTCTACTCGGCGTGACAATTGCGCGGCGCCTCGATACGGTTGCTTCGCAACCTACTCGGCGTGACAGCTCAAGCAACTCGGCGTGACAACGCAACCTACTCGGCGTGACAAGTGCGCCTCGATACGCCGCCTGCGGCGGCTACTCGGCGTGACAAGCGCTACTCCGTTCCGTCGCCATTTCCCGGTTCGCCGTAGAGACAGCGCAGCGCCGGCAGTGCGTACGCGAGCCCGACGCTTGCGTCGACTTTCAGCGCTCGCACGCCGGCGGCGTGCGCCGCCTCGATATCATCGTTCTTGTCGCCGACCATCACGCATTCGTGCGGATCGACCCCCATCACGCGCATCGCCTCGAGTAGCATCCCGGGTTTCGGTTTCCGACACGCGCACCCGTCCTCGGGGCCGTGCGCGCAAAAGAGCACCACGTCGAATGGGCCCAGCAGTTCGACGACGCGTGCGTTGACCGCCTCGACCGCCGCGCGCGAAATCATGCCGCGCGCTACCCCCGATTGATTGCTGACGATCGCAATGCCGAGCCCCAGCCCGCGCAATTCGTCGAGCGCAGCCTTCGCACCGGGCAGCGCTTCCACCAGCCCTGGATCGCCGTTATAGGGCTCGTCGCGCACGATCGTGCCGTCGCGGTCGAGCAGGACCGCTGCGATCACGTGGTCGCTACGTAGACGTCGGCTCCGCGTTCGATAAACTCGCGGCTCTTCTCCTCCATCCCCTCTCGCGCGTACTCCCGAACCTCTTGCGTGATTTTCATCGAACAGAAATGCGGTCCGCACATCGAACAAAAGTGCGCGATCTTCGCCCCGGGAGCAGGCAGCGTTTCGTCGTGGAACTCGCGCGCGGTTTCGGGATCGAGCGAAAGATCGAACTGATCCTCCCAACGAAATTCAAAACGCGCCTTCGATAGCACGTCGTCCCAATGCCGAGCGCGTGGATGCCCCTTCGCAATATCGGCCGCGTGCGCGGCGATTTTGTAAGCGATCACGCCGTCTTTTACGTCTTTTTTATCGGGTAAACCGAGATGTTCTTTCGGCGTCACGTAGCAGAGCATCGCCGTCCCGAACCAGCCGATCATCGCCGCACCGATCGCGCTGGTGATGTGATCGTAACCCGGCGCGATATCGGTGACCAATGGCCCTAGCGTATAGAACGGGGCTTCGTGGCAGAGCTCGAGCTGTTTATCCATATTCTCTTTAATCAAATGCATCGGTACGTGCCCGGGGCCTTCGATCATCGTCTGCACGTCGTGCTTCCATGCGATCTCGGTGAGCTCGCCGAGCGTTTCGAGCTCGCCGAACTGCGCCGCATCGTTGGCGTCGGCGAGACAACCCGGGCGCAGCCCGTCGCCGAGCGAAAACGCGACGTCGTAGGCTTTCATGATTTCGCAGATTTCTTCGAAATGCGTGTAGAGAAAATTCTCCTGGTGATGGGCGAGGCACCACTTCGCGAGAATCGATCCGCCTCGCGACACGATGCCGGTAATTCGATTTGCCGTCAGCGGAACGTAGCGCAGCAGAACGCCGGCGTGAATGGTGAAGTAATCGACGCCCTGTTCGGCCTGTTCGACGAGCGTATCGCGGTAGAGTTCCCACGTCAGCTCTTCGGCTTTGCCGTTTACTTTTTCGAGCGCCTGATAGATCGGCACCGTGCCGATCGGCACCGGGGAATTGCGTAAAATCCACTCGCGCGTTTCGTGAATGTTCTTGCCGGTCGAAAGATCCATCACCGTGTCGGCGCCCCACTTCGTCGCCCAGGTCATCTTCTCGACCTCTTCGTCGATCGACGACGCGACCGCCGAGTTCCCGATGTTTGCGTTGATTTTCACCAAGAAATTGCGCCCGATAATCATGGGTTCGCTCTCGGGATGGTTGATATTGCTCGGGATGATCGCGCGCCCTCGTGCGACTTCGTCGCGTACGAATTCGGGAGCGAGCCCCTCGCGAATCGCGATGAACTCCATCTCCGGCGTGATCTCCCCGCGGCGTGCGTAGTGCATCTGCGAGACGTTTGCACCCGGCTTCGCACGCCGAATCCGGCGCGGTTGCGTGAAGCGAATCTCATCGAGTTCGCGCATCGCCTCGCGCCCGCGTTGATAGACCGAGGTCGGGGCGTCGAGCTCGACGCTATCGCCACGCCCGGCGATCCATTCCGCGCGCAGCGGCGAGAGGCCGCGGCGAATATCGGTGGCGACGCTCTCGTCGCCGTACGGGCCGCTGGTATCGTAGACGGTATGCGTGCTTCCGTCGGTCAGTGCGATCGCGCGCATCGGCACGCGAATCGAGGGTGCGCTGCCGTTTGCATAAACTTTCATCGTGTTTCTTCCTCCGCCGGCATGACCCGGATCAGGTGCGACGGTCGGCGGATTACCTCCGCCCTCTCAGCCCATGCGTGGACTCCCGTGGGCCTCTAGGCTTCGCGCCCTTCCCGATGCGTCCTCGAACCGGTGCGGACGCGCATGCGACTCCGTAAGTGACGGATTACACCTATCTGTTTGAAGTCGCTATTGTAAATCTTTTGTTAGAAATTCGGAGGATACTCAGGTTCCAAATACAACGTAAGTCGGAGCAGCAGGTACCTTTTTCTGTTCCTTCCTCTCCGTATCTGCTGCACTGCTTGCTACACGCGACGCTCGTTAGTGGAGGATCCTCGTTTGAGAACACCCGGTAGAATTCTTGTGGCGATGCTTGCCGCATCGTCTATTCTCGCTGCCTGTAGCGGAGGGCATAGTAGCTCGATGCTCCCGAGCGGCAACACGGCATCGAACCCCGCCCCGAATCGCGTCTCGGCGCAATCGGTGCGCGTAGGAAAACCGCAGATTTTTTATTCTCGCAATTATTTAGCTTCGCATCCAAGTTTCCAATGGGGCCCGAACGCACGCACGACGATGTCGGCGCAGCGCACGACGACCTCGAATCTGCTCTATAACGGCGGCCCGGTGCAGACCGCGCCGCAGGTTTACCTGGTGTTCTGGGGATGGCAGAGCCAGAACGACACGACGGCCGATCCCGACGGATTAGCCGCATATCTCACGGGCTACATGCAGTCGATCGGCGGCAGCCTCTGGGTCAATACCGACACGCAGTATTACCAGACGCTCGGCGGCGCGACGACCTACATCGCCAACACCAATCCGCAGTATGCGGGCGTGTGGTACGACAGCTCCGTGCCTCCGACGACTTACACCGACGCGCAGGTGGCGGCGGAAGCCCTCACCGCGGCGGCGCATTTCGGCACCTATAGTTCGAACGCGAACTTTATCGTCGTAACGCCGACCGGCTACACGCAGAGCGGGTTCGGGTCGCAGTGGTGCGGCTATCACAACACCACGACCGATCCCTCGGGCAACCCGCTCGCCTACACCAACCTGCCGTACACCCCCGATGCGGGGACCGGCTGCGGTGTTGGTTCGGTGAACTCGCCGGGAACGCTCGACGGCGTTTCCATCGTCGGCGGCCACGAAGAGGCCGAGACGCAGACCGATCCGGGCGCCGGCAACGGCTGGCTCGATTCGAGCGGTTCGGAGATCGGCGACAAGTGCGCCTGGACGAACCTCCAGAACTACACGTTCCCGAACGGACAGAGCTATCCGGTTCAGCCGCTCTGGAGCAACGCCAGCAGCGGCTGTGCGATCACCTACGGATCGGTTGGACCGACCCCGACGCCTTCACCGGTTCCGACGACGAGCCCGACACCGGCTCCCACGCCGACGCCGGCTCAGACGCCGACCCCGGTTCCGACCTCCAGCCCGACGCCGGCCCCGACGCCGACGCCGATCTGCCACGGACGGAAGTGCCGCCCGTAACGCAAAGCGTCTAACGCGCGATGCAATCAACGGCTCGCCTTGCGGCGGGCCGTTGAATTTTCTTTCCCTCGATGTCGACGCTCCACGCAAGGGCTTGCTTGTGGAGGAGAAGCTCGCCGGGTAGGGCACAGCGAACGATCATGTTATCGCAAGAACGCACCGCCGTCGTTACCGGCGGAGCGACTGGGATCGGCGCTGCTATCGTTCGCGCACTCTCCGCCGCCGCAATCAATGTCGTCATCGACTACGTCGGCGACGCCGCTCCGGCCCAGGCGCTCGTCGCCGAGTTGGCGAGCCGCGGTAGCGCGGCGATCGCTTGCGAGGCGAACGTCGCGATGCCCGCCGACGCAGATCGACTCGTCGCAGCGGCCGTTGCGCGATTCGGTCGGCTCGATATTCTCGTCAATAACGCCGGAATCGAAGCCCGCTATCCGTTCGTCGATACGCCCGACGAGGTTTGGCAGCGAGAGATCGCGGTCAACTTGAGCGGCCCGTTCTATTGTAGTCGCTCGGCGGCGAAGCAGATGATCGCGCAAGGCCACGGCGGCCGTATCGTCAACATCTCTTCGATTCACGAAGAGGTCGCTGCGCCGACGAACGCACCATACTGTGCGTCGAAAGGCGGGCTGCGCATGCTCGCGCGCACCATCGCCGTCGAACTCGCAGAGCACCGGATCACCGTCAACAACGTTGCGCCGGGAGCGATCGATACGCCGATGGACGCCGCAACGATTGCGAACAAAACGCTCGATAGCGAGTTACTCGCCGAAATTCCTTTACAGCGCTGGGGAAAGCCCGAAGAGGTTGCAGGGTTAGTCCTCTGGCTCTGCAGCGATGCCGCCGGCTATATGACCGGGACGACCGTCGTTATCGACGGCGGCATGATGCGTCAGGCCGGCTCGCTGTAATGACGCGCTACGACATCGTCGACACAACCACCGACCTCTCGAGCGGAAGCGCGGCGAACCCACACTTCGCCTATATTCTCGACGACGATCAAATGGCGCAGGGGAGTACGCTCGGTGCACCTCGCTGTACGGTCGTTTTGAAGCCTACCGGTGCTATCGCCAAAATCTATAGCCCCGATGCCGGCTTCGACTATTTCGGCGCGCTTGGCGTCTCCTTCTGGGATCGGCGCAGCACCCTTCGCTTAACTCGCCACGGCGGTGAGTTTCACATCCACCCCGAGCGCCAGGATTACGTATATCAACTCAACAACGGCGTCCACGTTCACGAGCAGGTCTTTGCCTATAACGCGGGCCGGCACGACGCCGCTTCGGTTCCGCCCCCTGCAGCGTACTATCGCGTGCACCTCAAGAACACATCGACAGTTGCGGTCTCGTTCGATATTTACGGATTTTGCGAATTGCGCGGCAACACGTCGCAAGACGTTCAGGTACGTTTCGACGCCGAGTTGGGCGGCATCGTCGTTTGGAACCAGAGCGTCCCGTCCCACGTCCGTCTCTTCGCCACGCTCGCGCCGGCAACGAGTTGGGACACGAATTCCGACCGCGCGAGGCTCGTCGCGCACGAATCGCCCGGCGTGCTTTCAAATACGGTCGAATCCATCGGATCCGATCCTGTCGGGGCCTTACACACGGCGATCGATCTCCAGCCCGACGAAGAGCGTTGGGTTGAATACCTCTGCGTTCTCTCTCCCGTCTCCCTCACCGATCTTACCGAGGCGCGAAAGCGCTGCCCGTCGGGTAAAAAAGCACTTCACGAAACCTCGGCATATTATTGGGGCTTTCTTTCGCAGTCCGTTCTGCGCACCCCGAGCCACGACGTCAACCAAGGCGTGCTGTGGGCGAAGGCCAACATGCTGCGCGTCCAAACTTATGCACCGACCGGTTGGTGTTTTGTGAACGATCCGACGCGAAGCAATAACAGCGTCGGGCGCGACACCGCCTGGATGTCTTTTGGTGCCGACTACCTAAACCACGATTTCGCCCACGACTCGCTACAGGCGTACTTTCGCCTCCAGGAACCAAACGGAAAAATCGTAGAGTACTACGACGTTCGCAACGACAAATGGGAAGATTACTCGCTTAACGTTAACGATAATACGCCGCTCGCCGTTTTTGCACTCTGGCATCATTATGCCGTCACCGGAAACGAAGATTTTCTGCGCGAATGTTACCCACGCGCAATTCACGCGATGGACTACATGCTTTCGCAGCGCAATGACGACGGACTCGTTTGGTGTACCGCCACCGCTACCTCGGATTGGGGAATCATCGGTTGGCGCAACGTCATACAGGATTATCGGATTAGCGGTGCCTCGACCGAAGTCAATTCAGAGTGTTTTGCCGCGCTGAGGGCGCTCGTCGAAATGGCGACGTTACTCAAGGACGCACCCACGGCAAAGCGGTTCAAGAAATCCGCCGACGATCTTTACAAAGCGATCAACACCCATCTCGTCAATCCCACAAACGATCTCTACTACCTGACCATCGACGTCGACGGGGCGAAACGCAGTGACGTCACGGCAGATCTTATCTTTCCCGTTCTCTTCGGGGTCGCTCCACCCGATCGCGCAGCCCGCATCATCGCGCGACTTAGCGACGCAGAGTTCTGGACCGATGCCGGCATTCGAACGGTTCCTCGTAGCGACCTGATCTATGGCCCCATCAACGGCTACGGACTGCTCGGCGGCGTCTGGGTGGCGGTAACCTATTGGTATGCCTTTGCTGCGGCGAAATACAATCCCGGATTCATGGCCAAAGCCTTGGCAACGAGTTTTCGGCATTTTTCCAGCGACCCACGCCGTAACAACACCGTTCCGGGGCAGTTTTCCGAATGGCTCCACGGCGAGATTCTCGTCAATCAGGGAATGATGCTCTCGCCGTGGGACGCACCGCGTTACCTTTGGGCGGCGATCGAAGGCGCGGGCGGGCTCAACGTCAGCGGACAACAGGCGACGATCGACCCATGCCTGGCCGCCGAATGGCGCTGGCTTACTGCCGTCAACGTTCCATTTCGCGGCAAGCATATCGCCTGGATTGCCGCGCGCATGCCCGGGGGCATGCAGGTCTTTACCACCTCGGAGCTCGGGTCGAGTTCTCCGCTCACGCGCTACGAAAGAGATCTCACCGAGCTCGGCATCGTCACCGATTCCCGTGTGACGCTCGTCGTGCTGGAGGAAAACAGCTCCCTACTGCTTTTTATCGGTAATTCGAGCGAGCAGGCGATTACGACGGCGGCCTCCCTGCGCGATATAAAGGGCGCGCGACACTCCGTGCGCCTCTTTTCGACGATTTGGAATACGTGGCACGACCTCGGACATCTTAAAAAGCAAGAGATTCTCGACGGCATTCCGGTCATTATCGATGCGGGCGGCTTCGCTCTGCTCGAAATCGCGCAACACTAAGCGGCGCCGACGATGCCCGATCTCTTCGGCGAACGACTCACCCGCTCGGAACTCGAAGCCCGCATCGGAACGCTCTCGGCGGTCGGCGGCATTACCGAGTTCGAATATTCCTCCGGGCGCGCTCGCGGGGTGCGCGCCGTGCGTCTCGATACCGGTCGCCTTTGCGTGGAGTTCGTTATCGACCGCGCGCTCGATATCGCTCGCGCAGCGATCGATGGGGTTCCTTTCGCTTGGCGAAGCGCAAACGAGATTGCCGCTCCGTCGTATTACGACCCCAACGGCGATGAATGGTTGCGCTCGTTTTTTGGCGGTTGGCTCACGACGTGCGGGCTCGCGAATTTCGGCCCCGCGGGGCGCGATGCATGGGGAGCGTTCGGGCTGCACGGACGCATCGATAATACACCGGCCGGCGAGTATCTTGCGCGAACGTACTGGGAGGGTGACCGCTGCTTCCTCGAACTCGCCGCGTCGATGCACGAAAGTAAAGCGCTCGGCACCAATCTCGTGCTGCATCGTCGCTGGCGAAGCGAACTCGGCAGCACGACGCTTCACCTTGAGGATCGCGTCGTCAACGTCGGCGACAAACGCGCACCGCATATGCTGCTCTATCATTGCAATGCGGGCTTTCCGCTGGTGGGGGAGCAGACGCGCGTCTACGCCTCGCGCTCGGCAACCGCAGCTCGCGATGCCGACGCTCAAGCCGGCATCGAGCGTTGGGATCGCGGTGGCATGCCCGCCGCAGATTTTGCCGAGCAGGTCTTCATTCACCGCCCGACCGCGTGTGCCGACGGACAAGCGCGCGCGACGATCGTCAATACTGCGGCATGCGGCGGGCATGGCATCGGCTTCGAGATCGCATACGACCCGGTTGCTCTCCCCGCACTGTTTAGCTGGCGACAATTATCGCGCGGCGAATTCGTTCTGGCGGTCGAGCCCGCGAATACCCCGGCGATCCAGGGGCGCGAGTACGCCGCCGCGCATGGGCTGCTCCCGTTTCTCGAACCGGGCGAAGAGCGTCGTTATACGCTCGCCTTTACCGCGCTTCGCGGCGACGACCTGACCGCGAGTATCGCGACGATCGCCAAGGCCAACGCGACGAGCGCGGCAGCACGGTAAATCGACGCAAGCGCGACCCCGGCATCGCTGCGAAGCAACCCGATCGCAAACGTCCCGAAGCCTTCGCCGGTCATGAGCGCGCCGACGAGTACCCCGGCGACACGATCTTCGTCTGCCGGCATCGCCGCAAACGCAAGCGACATCGCATACGGAAAGACGATGCTACATGCGATACCGGCGATCGCGAAGCCGACGACGAGCAGCAACGGCGTACGCCAGAGCGGAAGTGCGACAAACGCAGCGGCGATGGCAAACGGAAATGCTGCAAAGGCGATGCGCGCCGGAACGTATCGCGATGAGAGCGCGAGCGCGACGCGCGTCAGTGTGAGCGCGAACCAAAACCCGGCGAGCGCAGCTTCTCCGGTTGCGAGCGTGAACGATCGATCGATATGCACGAACGTCGTCGCCCAACTCGAAAACGCACCCTCGCAGAAGGCGTAGAGCAGCGCCGCGCCGCCAAAGAGCAGCAACGCGAGCGGGATTTTCCCGTGCGCGCGTGCGACGGGCGCCGGTGTTGCAGTTCTCCAACCGACCGAAAGCACGAGGATGGCCGTAAATGCAAGTGCGAGCACGACGGGCCAAAGCGGCCATATACCGCGCGCCACGAACGCCCCGATGAAGAGCGGCGTGAGCGAGGTGCCAAGCCCCGTGAGCACGTTAGCGAACGTTACGTCGCGCGTCGACCGGCTGCACAGCCGCGATGCGAGTTCGTTCACCGCTGAGAAATTCAATCCGAAACCGATGCCGAGCGCGCTGGTATCGACGAGCAACAGCACGTAGGCACCGTGCCCGCGAACCGCGACCGACGCAATGAGCGCGACGAGCCCGAAAATATTCGCAACGACGCCGATACCGAGCACGCCGACCATTCCGCGGCGACGCGCGAGCACGGGCGCGAACATCGCCGCGATGATAGCGCCGAGCGTCAACGGGATAAAGAGCGCGCCGAAGGCGCTCGCGCCGATGCTATACGGAGCGGCGGAAAAGAGCGTCGCAAGCGAGGGCACGAGCGTAAACGCGAAGCCCTGCAGCATCGCGGCACCGTATACGACGACCGTCGAGCGCTGAATCACGCTCTTGTAACGCCCCTCCGCCGCGCACCGTTACGCGCTCGAGCCGCATCACCCCAACACTTTGCTTGCCTACGTGCATCTCTCGTACCGGAACGCTCGCCCCCTGGAAGGAAGAACCCACGATGCCCGATTCCCCCGATCTCGCTTGCGTGCAGGCCGCCCAGGCGGGCACCCGCGAGGCGCTCGACGCACTCCTCACGACATGCTGGCCCGATGCCTACCGCATCGCACGCGGCATCGTCGGAGAGAACGCGCTCGCCGAGGACAGCGCGCAAGAGGCGTGCGCTCAAGTCGTGCGCACGATCTCGGAGTTACGTGAACCGGCGGCATTTCGCGGCTGGTTCTACCGAATCGTCGTCAACGCCGCGCGTGCCGCAATGCGGCGCGAACGTCGCCATCGCCAATCGCTACCACTCGACGAACATATCGAGCGCCAGATCGGCGACGACGGTGAGGCAACGATCGATCGCGTCGGTATCGAAAGCGCGCTGCTCGCGCTCCCAAGCATGCAGCGCGAAGCGATCGTGCTGCATTACTACGCGGATCTCAACAGCAAGGAGATCGCCCGCGTCGTCGGTGTGCCCGACGGAACGATTCGCTATCGATTGTTTCTCGCAAAGCGTCGGCTCCGGGCTCTGCTCGGAGAACGATGCAATGCGGCTCCAGCTATGACGGAGGTCAACGGACATGCCTAACGACACTACCTTACGTTCGCTCATTCACGCCGCGCTCGATTCGAGTCCGATTCCGGAACTCGATCTTACGACGATCCATCGGCGGGCCGCGCAGCCCAAGAGAGCACCTGCGCCGCAACTACGCAAGCGGCGCATCGCCGCAATCGTCCTCGCGATCGCGCTTCCGACCGTCGCGTTTGCAGCGACGCCGCAGTTGGGAATTCAAGCGACGCTACGCCGCCTCGCTATCGCGTATTTCGGTCCTAAAGCCGAGACATCTATCGAGCACGGATACTCATTGGGGCGACCTCGTACGTTTACCTCGCCCGGGCCTCTCGGTAGAGTGAACTCCGTTAAGGTCATCTTATTTAACAAACATCAGGTCGTGGCGATGCCTCTCGCGATGGCCGTACGACGTGCGTCAGAGGATTTTCACGTGATAGTTCCGAGCGTGCCAGCGGCGTGGGGTAAACCCGGGTCTGCAACCTACGTCAACAACACGATCGATTATACCTACTTGTTTGGCTCTCGTGAGTCGGTCCTCGTTACCATCGCAAAAACGAAGCGAACACCTTCGCGCCAGGTAAAGCCGCATAAATTCCAGGGATTTACGGCTCGATTTAACGGTAGCGGACATCTCATAAGTTCGCATTTAATGCATATCGCAGGCTTCAGTCTGGGCGACGAAATCCTGACGCTCGCGTCGCCGAACATTCCGATCGGTCAACTCGACGCAATTGGTACAGCGGCGGGAGGCAGAGAGATCGGGCACTCTAACTAAGCGTTGCTCCCATCCCGGGGGAAACGCGCGCATTTCCCCCGGGATGGGAGCGCTGAGCAGTCGCAACGACACGGGGCAGATCGTGCAACAGTACCGCGCCGGATGCCCGATTTTCAACGCCCACCAGCACTACGACGAGAACAAATCTTCGACGGAAAAACACCTCGCTAATAAAGTTATGCGGAGCGAACGAACGGGGCCTTTTCAGCCGCTGAATGCGGCGATACCCTCTCGCGGGGCGAACTCCGGCGTACCAGACAGGCAGCGCGGCGCAGCAAGCGCGATTTCAGGCGAACGATCGCTTGCAGAACCAATCCAAGCGAGCCTATACTGGCGACATCGGGGCCGCCCAGCGGCGCCGCACATCGCTTTGGGAGGATATCGAGATCGTGAAATCGCTATCGCTACGCGCCGTCCTACCTTTTTTCGTCGCCATCCTTGTGGCCGCTCCGGCGGCCGCGGCAATAAAGAACGCGCCGCTGCACAAATATTTTCGCGCCGGCGTCATCAATCTTCGCATCGATAAAATCGAGACCTATCCATCCACGGCGACCGCGAGCGTTCCCGTCCTCGAAGGGCAGGGCTTTAGCGGCCCCGGCTATGTCGTCATCACCGCAACCGAACAGAACCCGAGCGGCAACAACGATGTCGGCGTTCCGCACATGGAGGTCGGCTTCGAACTCAAAGACGGCTCGCAGATGAGCGAGAGCGCTCCCGACGCGATCAACGTCCCCAACACGAAGATCCTCGCCGCAACATCGCTGCACCCGAAACAGCATATCGTCGTGAACTGGGTGCTCTCCGGGTGGACCGGCGCCGCGCCGACGAAACTCTTCCTGAAAGTCTGGAACCAATCGGGTTATCCGGGGCACTGGTTCCGCATTCAACTCAAACCCAGCGACGTCACCGCGCACACGTAAACAGGGAGTCGACGCCGCAACCCACAACCGCCGCCGCATGACGCGTGCGGTGTTGGTTCTCGGTTTCGCGCAGATCGCCGTCGGTGCGGCGGCGATCTTCGCGCGCTACGCGCTTCTCGGCGGCACGCCAATCGGCGTCGCCGCCGCGCGTTTAAGCATCGCCGCACTGGTCATGCTGCTGCTCGCCGCGCTGCGGCCGCAGCCGCGCAGCGAGCGCCCGAACGCCGCAGCGAGCCGAACGCTCGCATTCGCCGGTTTTGCACTCGCGGCACATTTCGCGCTCTGGATCGCATCGCTCGAATACACCTCGGTCGCGATCTCGACGCTGTTGGTGACGACGACGCCGATCTGGACCGCGCTCTACGATACGGTCGTCTGCAAACGCCCGCTCTCGCGCCTCGCCACGGCGGGCTTTCTCGTCGGCGGCATCGGTCTGTTGCTCGTCGTCGGCATCGACCGCACGCCCGCACCGATTCCCGGCCATGCCATCCTCGGCGATGCACTCGCGCTGCTCGGCAGCGTAGCGATCGGCGCCTATCTTTTGCTCGTGCGCGAAGTGCGCGCCGCGCTCACCACGCGCACGATCGTGACCCGCACCTTCAGCTGGGCCGCGCTCGCTCTCGTCGTCGCCTCGCTGATCGCACACCAACCCGCGCCGCCGCTGCACGACGGCAGCGCCTGGGCGGGGATCCTCGCGATGGCGCTGATCTCCCAACTGCTCGGCCACACCGCGATCAACGCGAGCCTCCGCCACTTCACCCCGAACGCCGTCTCCTTCGCAACGCTGCTCGAACCGGTGATCGCCGGCGCGCTCGCCCTGGCGATCTTCGGGGAGCCGATCCCCGCGCTCGCGCTGCTCGGCGGCGTCCTGCTGCTCGGGGCGATCGGGGTCGTGCTGCGCGAGGAGCGCGTCGATCTGAGTGCCATCGAAAATTTCTAGCATTGGCTCGCTCCTAGGCTAGAATTGGCTCGATCCGCCAGCAGGAGATGCGGATCGGCGCGAGCGATTTCGCGCGCATGGACGCTCTGCATGCCCCACAACCCGATCCCCAAGAGACGCTGGAATGGCGCGAGGCGCTGCGCGGCGTCCTCGCCGCCGAAGGCCCCGAACGTGCCCGAGCGCTGCTCGAAAACCTCGTCGCCGAGGCACAGGCCGGCGGCGCGCACGTCTCGCTCGGCCTCGAGAGCCCGTACGTCAACAGCATTCCGCCGGAGCGCCAGCCGGCGATGCCGGGCGACCCCGCAATCGAAGCGCGCCTCCGCCATTACGTGCGCTGGAACGCGATGGCGATGGTGGTGCGCGCGAATAAAACCAGCAGCGAGCTCGGCGGACACGTTGCGAGCTTCGCCTCGGCGGCGACGCTCTACGATGTCGGCTTCAACCACTTCTTTCGCGCTCCATCCGATAGCTTCGGCGGCGACATGCTGTTCTTACAAGGGCACTCCGCGCCCGGCTTCTACGCGCGCGCATTTCTCGAAGGGCGCATCAGCGAAGAGCAACTGCTGAATTTTCGCCAGGAAGTCGATGGGAAAGGGCTCTCATCGTATCCGCACCCGTGGTTGATGCCGGAGTTCTGGCAATATCCCACCGTCTCGATGGGTCTCGGGCCGATCATGTCGATCTATCAGGCGCGCTTCATGCGCTACCTGCACGACCGCGAATTACAAGATAACGGCGATCGCAAGGTTTGGGCATTTCTCGGCGACGGCGAGATGGACGAACCGGAATCGCTCGGCGCGATCTCGCTTGCCGGGCGCGAAAAACTCGACAATCTCGTTTGGGTCGTCAACTGTAATTTGCAGCGCCTCGACGGCCCGGTGCGCGGCAACGGCAAGATCATTCAGGAACTCGAACGCTTCTTCAAAGGCGCCGGCTGGAACGTCCTCAAGGTTATCTGGGGGAGCAGTTGGGATCCCTTACTCGCCGCCGATACGAACGGTCGCCTGCGTCAACTGATGATGGAGTGCGTTGACGGCGATTATCAGACGTTTAAATCGCGCGATGGGAAATACGTCCGCGAACAATTCTTCGGTCGCTATCCGGAGACCGCCGCGATGGTCGCATCGTGGACCGACGAGCAAGTATGGGCGCTCCAACGCGGCGGCCACGACCCGCTCAAAGTCTATGCGGCCTACGCCGCTGCCGCCGCCCATAAGGGCGCGCCGACGGTTATTCTCGCCAAGACGATCAAAGGTTACGGCATGGGCGAGGCCGGCGAAGCGCGCAATATCGCGCACCAGGCCAAGAAAATGGATGTCGAGGAGATGCGCGCGTTCCGCGACCGCTTCTCCATTCCGATCCCCGACAACAAGATCGACGAAATTCCGTTCTTTAAACCCGACGAGAATTCACCGGAGATGCGCTATCTGCGCGATCGCCTCGCCGAGCAAGGGCATCTTCCGCAGCGGCGCCGTAAATCGACCGCGCTAACCGTTCCCGATCTCAACGCTTTCGAAGCGCAACTGCAGAGCACCGGAGATCGCGAAATATCCACGACGATGGCGTTCGTCCGTATCTTGAGTTCGTTGCTTCGCGATGCCGAGGTCGGCCCGCGCGTCGTGCCGATCGTCGCCGATGAATCGCGCACCTTCGGCATGGAAGGGATGTTCCGCCAACTCGGCATCTACTCATCGGTCGGTCAGCTCTATCATCCGCAAGATGCCGAACAGCTCATGTGGTATCGCGAGGATAAGCACGGCCAGATCCTACAAGAGGGAATCTGCGAAGCCGGCGCATTCTCTTCGTGGATCGCCGCCGGTACGGCGTACAGCAACCACAACCTGCCGATGATTCCGTTCTACATCTACTACTCGATGTTCGGTTTCCAACGCATCGGCGATCTCGCGTGGGCCGCCGGCGATTCGCGCACGCGCGGTTTCCTGCTCGGAGGAACCTCGGGGCGCACCACGCTCAACGGTGAAGGCTTGCAGCACGAAGACGGGCACAGCCACGTTCACGCCGCCTTCATCCCCAATTGCGTCGCCTACGATCCCACGTATGGGTATGAAGTCGCGGTCATCATTCAAGACGGCCTGCGGCGCATGCTCGCCGAGCAAGAAGACGTCTATTACTACATCACGTTGCTCAACGAAAACTACGCACACCCGGCGATGCCTGAAGGCGCGCGCGAGGGCATTCTGCGCGGGATGTATCTCCTTCGCTCCGGGCAGGGCGGCAAGAAGACCCCGCGCGTGCAGCTCTTCGGTTCCGGAGCGATTTTACGCGAAGTCATCGCCGGCGCCGATCTGCTCGAAAAAGATTTCGAGATCGCTGCCGATGTTTGGAGCGTCACCTCGTTCTCGCAGTTGCAGCGCGACGGCGTCGACGCCCAACGCTGGAACATGCTCCACCCCGAAGCGACGCCGCGACGGAGCTTCGTCGAAGAACGGCTCGAAGGGCACGCCGGCCCCGCCGTTGCTGCCACCGATTACATCCGCAGTTTCCCGGAGATGATCCGTCCGTTCGTCGGACGTTCGTACACGACGCTCGGCACCGACGGCTTCGGGCGCAGCGATTACCGTGCGAAATTGCGCGCGCACTTCGAAGTCGATCGGCGCTACGTCGCACTCGCGGCGCTCAACGCCCTCGCCGCCGAAGGCACGATCCCGCGCAAACGCGCAAGCGAAGCGATCGCGAAATACGCAATCGACGCCGATAAACCCAATCCGTTACTCGCCTAACTCCCTTCCGAAACCAGAGGAGCACGCACACCGTGGCAATCGCAGAACTCCGGGTCCCCGATATCGGCGATTTTAAAGACGTACCGGTCATCGAGGTTCTGGTAAAACCCGGCGACCGCATCGCACGCGATGCGTCGGTGGTGGTATTGGAGAGCGAGAAGGCATCGATGGAGGTTCCGGCGACCGCTGCCGGGGTCGTCAGGGAGGTGCGCGTAAAACCGGGCGACCGCGTCTCGGAGGGCAGCGTCGTGCTTACTCTGGAGAGCGATGCCGCTCCCGTTGCTGCACCCGCAGCAGCGCCCGCTCCGGCACCCGCAGCGCCCGTGGCAGCGCCCGCCGCCGCGGCACCCGCTCCAGCAGCAGCTGCGGTTGCAGCGGCTGCACCCGCAGCTCCGGCGGCTGCGGCGGCGATGCCGGTTACGGCGAGCGATGCGCCGCTGCACGCAAGCCCCGCGATCCGTCGCTTCGCGCGCGAACTCGGTCTCGATCTGCACGGCGTTCGCGGCAGCGGCCCGAACGGACGCATCACGCGCGAAGACGTGCAGGGGCACGTGAAAGCGGCACTCGCCGGCGGCGCCGGTGCGAGCGGATCCGCTTTCGCCGGGTTGCCGCCCTGGCCGACTCCGAACTTCGCTTCGTTCGGCGAGATCGAACGCATCGATTTGCCGCGCATCAAACGCCTCTCCGGGCCGAACTTGCACCGCAATTGGGTGCAGATTCCGCACATCACCAACTACGACGAGGCCGACGTTACCGAACTCGAGGAGTTCCGCGAACGGGTCAATGCCGAACAGAGCAAACGTGGGGGAGCGAAGCTCACGATGCTCGCCTTCCTAATGAAAGCATGCGTGGCCGCGCTCCGGCAGTTTCCGGAGTTTAATGCTTCGCTCGTCGGCGACGGCTTAGTATTGAAGCGCTACTACAACATCGGTTTTGCCGCCGACACCCCCGGTGGGCTCGTCGTGCCGGTGCTCAAAGGCGCCGACAAACTCGGCCTGATCGAGATGGCGCAACGCAGCGCCGAGTTAGCAGCGAAAGCCCGCGACGGGAAATTACCGCTCGCCGATATGCAGGGCGGCAGCTTTACGATCAGTTCCATCGGCAGTATCGGCGGAACGCAATTCACGCAGATCGTCAACGCTCCCGAGGTGGCGATTCTCGGAGCGACGCGAGCCGCGATAAAACCGGTTTGGGATGGTGCGGAGTTCGTTCCGCGCCTCATCCAGCCGATCAGCGTCAGCTACGATCACCGCGTGATCGACGGTGCCGGGGCGGCGCGGTTCTTACGCTTCGTCGCCGATCTCCTCGGCGATTTCAAGCGAATCGCGCTGTAGCAAACGGCTAGCGATCTTAAAGCGCGGCGTCGCCTAACAGCGCGCGCGCCCGGTCGTTATTATCGGTGCTAATTGCGACGACGGCGAAGCCCTCGTCGCGCCGGACGTGATGGAGCGAACGGATATTAATCTCCGCATCGCCGAGCCGTCGCGAGACGCCGGCGAGCGCGCCGGGGCGATCTTCGATCCGTGCGAGCAACACGTCGTCGGTCACGGCGGGGTGCCCCGCATCGGCGAGCGCGGCGAGCGCCTCACTTTCGCGTTCGACTTCGAGCCGAACCAGCGCCGCACTGCCGTGCGATTCAACGACGATCGCATGAATATCGACCCCGCGAGCGGCCAGCACCTCGGTGATCTCCGCCAACAGCCCCGGTCGATTCGGAACGATCGCTCTCAGGCTTTGCATGCATCCTCCTTCTCGCGCGATGTGGCGAGTTCGGCAACGAACGCATCGATCTGCTCGCGCCCCACATTCGGCAACACTAAGACGTGCGAAATATCACCGGCGGTGGCGAGTTGCCAACGTCGCTGCAACTCCGGGGAGACCCGCGGCAGCACCACCGTGATGGCGTTCGGGTTGCGCCAGGCCGGCACCCCGATCCCAACGAGCCGTTCCACGAGATACTGCGCGTTTGCTAACGAACGGGCGAGCCGCTCTCGCAGCCCCGATTCACCGAGCTGCTGCAGGCGATACCACAGCATGAGCGGGGAGAAGCCGCTTCGCGAGCCGGTGATCGTGGTGTCGAGGCTACCGATATAGTCGATCGTCCGCGCGATGCGCTGCACGTTGTGCTTGCGCGCGATGACGATGCCGCAGGGGATCGGTGCGCCCAAAAACTTGTGCCCGCTAATGGCGACGGAATCGGCGCCGTCGGCGAAATCCCATGCCGGTCGCGGCTCGAGATAGGCGGCGTATCCGCCGGCAAGCGCGGCATCGGAATGAATGTATCGCTCGCGGATCGCCATGCGGTCCATCATCGCGGCAATGCGCCCGATATCGTCGCGCGCCTCAGTCATCGTCGTGCCGATATTGGCAAATATAATCGGCGGTCGGTCGCGATGAATTTTGAGCGTTTCGAGAAGATCGTCGTAGTCGATCTCGCCATTGCTTTGCGAGCGGATCGTAATATGCCGCATTCCCAAGAAATGCAGGTTTTTCGCAACGCTGTAGTGGGTTGCTTCGGAATAGTAAACGATGCCGTCGGGGTGGAGTTCGCGCGCCAAATAGAGGCCGTAGAGATTCCCCTCGGTGCCGCCGTTGGTCACATAGCCCCACCAATCATCCTGCGGCGCCCGCGTCGCCGCGGCGAAGAACGCGACGACCTCCCGTTCGCACTCGCGCGTGTGGACTCGATAGGTGCCCTGAGCGAACGGGTCGCCGATGTTGTTGATCGGAAACGCCATGAAACGCTCGATCTCGGAGTAATCGAAGTCCTTCGCAGCCGGGTAGCCGAGCGAATCTTCATTCGCCGACCTCAGCTCCTCAAATAACCGATCGAGGCGTTCCATCAGGGACATACGACGAACCCTAGCCTGCCGAACCTTGCGCTATGCCGCGCTTAGCTCTTCGAAGCCGCACGTAGTTGACGGAGCACGTACTGGAGAATTCCGCCGTGCCGATAATACTCCGCCTCATCGGGGGTATCGATGCGCACGCGGGCCTTAAAGTGCACCGACTTGCCGCTTTGCGGATCGGTCGCCTTCACCTGGACCTCCATGCGCGGCTTCACTCCGCCGGAGATGCCGAGAATTTCAACGATCTCTTCGCCGCTTAATGCATAGCTGCCGGCGTTTTCTCCGTTGATAAATTCAAGCGGCAGTACGCCCATGCCGATGAGGTTGCTGCGATGGATGCGCTCGAACGATTCGGCGATGACCGCGCGCACGCCAAGCAATGCCGGGCCCTTCGCCGCCCAATCGCGCGAGGAACCCGAACCGTATTCTTTGCCGGCGATAATGACTAACGGCGTTCCGTCTTTCTTGTAACGCATCGCGGCGTCGAAAATCGACATCTGCTCGCCGTTCGGCAGATAGCGCGTCACGCCGCCCTCAACGCCGGGAACCAAGGCGTTGCGCAAGCGAATGTTCGCAAACGTACCGCGCATCATCACTTCGTGGTTGCCGCGACGCGCACCGTAGGAGTTGAAATCCGCCGGTTCGATGCCGCGTTCGACGAGATATTTCGCCGCCGGCGAGTTCTTCGCAATCGATCCCGCCGGAGAGATATGATCGGTGGTGACCGAGTCGCCGAGGACCGCGAGCACGCGCGCGCCGAGGATATCGGATGTCGCACCCGGCTCGGCGGGCATGCCGTCGAAATACGGAGGGTTCTTAACGTACTCCGATTTCGGATCCCAGGCGTACCGTTCGCTTGCAGCGACGGCGAGGTTCGCCCAATTCGCGTCGCCGCGGAAGACGTCGGCGTAGCGCGATTTGAACATTTCGTCGGTGACGCATTGCGTGACCACGCGTGCGACCTCTTCGTTCGAAGGCCAAATATCGCGCAGATAGACGGGCTTCCCGTCGCTTCCCGTGCCGATCGGCTCGTTCGTGAGATCGATATCGAGCCGGCCCGCCAACGCATACGCAACGACGAGCGGCGGCGAGGCGAGATAGTTCGCCCGCACCTGCGCGTGGATGCGTCCTTCAAAATTACGATTACCCGAGAGCACCGCGCCGACAAAGAGATTGCGCTCCGAGATCGCCTCGCTGACCTCGGTCGGCAGAGGCCCCGAGTTGCCGATACAGGTCGTGCAACCGTAGCCGACGAGATTGAACCCAAGCGCGTCGAGCGAGCGCTGAAGATCGGCCTTCGCTAAATAATCGGTAACGACTTTGCTTCCCGGCGCGAGTGAGGTTTTCACCCACGGTTTCTGCTTGAGCCCGCGCTCCACGGCGCGTTTTGCAAGCAATCCGGCCGCGACGAGCACCGAGGGATTACTGGTATTGGTGCAACTGGTAATCGCCGCGATGACGACCGATCCGTCGGCGAGTTCCGCCGGCCCTTCGGCGAGCGCGACGCCGCCATTTCCGCCTTCGTTCTGCATCCGATCGGCACCGCGATTCGCAGGCGTACGCGTCTTCGCATACTCGGCAAATGCATCGCTAAAAGACGATTTCACGTCGCCGAGGCGGACGCGGTCCTGCGGACGACGCGGGCCGGCGAGGCTCGGCTCGACGGTGCCGAGATCGAGCACGAGCGTATCGCTATACTGCGGCTCGGGTGCGTCGTCGGTGCGGAAGAGCCCCTGCGCGCGCGCGTAGGCTTCGACCAGCGCGATGTGTTCGGGCGCGCGCCCCGTGAGCCGCATATATTCCAGCGTCCGATCGTCGATGGGAAACATCGCAACCGTCGAACCGAACTCCGGCGACATGTTGCCGATCGTCGTCCGGTCGGCGACCGGCAGTCGGCTTAAACCCGTCCCGTAAAACTCGACGAACTTCCCGACGACGCCCTTCTTACGAAGCATCTGCGTTACCGTCAGCACTAAATCCGTTGCCGTGACGCCTTCGCGAAGCGCGCCCTCGAGTTTGAAACCGATAACTTCGGGAATCAACATCGTCACCGGTTGCCCCAGCATCGCGGCTTCGGCCTCGATCCCACCGACGCCGAAGGCAAGAACCCCTAATCCGTCGACCATTGTCGTGTGCGAATCGGTACCGACCGCGCTATCGGGGTAGGCCACGGCAGTCGCCGGATCGTAAGCAACCCCGGCTCCGCCGGCGCCGAAAATGACGCGCGCGAGATATTCGATGTTAACTTGATGGACGATGCCGGTATCCGGCGGAACGGCGCGGAAATTCGCGAGCGCGGATTGCCCCCACTTCAAGAATGCGTAGCGTTCGCGATTGCGCTCGAATTCGATCTCGGCATTGCGATCCGCTGCATCGGCAGTACCGAAGCGATCGACCTGTACCGAGTGGTCGATGACGAGTTCGACCGGCTGTAACGGGTTAATCGCGTTGGGGTCGCCGCCCATCGCCGCCATCGCATCGCGCATCGCGGCGAGATCGACGACGCACGGAACGCCCGTAAAATCTTGTAAGAGCACGCGAGCCGGGCGAAACGCGATCTCTTTTTCGGAGTGCGTACGCGGGCTCCAGCGAGCGAGCGCTTCGATATCGGCTTTCGTTACCGAACGGCCGTCTTCAAAACGCAGCAGATTCTCTAAAAGAATCTTGATCGAATAGGGTAACGTCGCGAGATCGGCGAGCCCCGCTTCATGCAATGCGGCGAGGCGGTAATAGGTGTAGGATCGGTCGTCGACGCGCAGCGTGCCGACGGCGTTAAAGCTTGATTTTTGAGCGCTCATGATACGAGCGTTACTTTCGGCTCCCCTTTTGCATAGCCCTCGACGACAATTCGCGTGTCACCCGACAAAAGTCTCCATAACGGCTCGACCACGAGCGCGGTACGCCATGCGGAGAGCCCGAGCAGCTCGGCGAGCTCCTCGGCGCTCGCGGGTGCTTCGCGTGCGGCTCGCTCGAGAGCGGCGCGCGTCACCAGGAGCCCCTGCGGCAAGCCGGCATCGCGGGCGGCCTCGCCGACGGCGACCCCCAGCAGCGTCGCGAGCGTCTCGCGGTCGGAGCCGAGCGGCCGGTGCGGGCGTTCGGGCAATTCGACCTCCGGGATCGCTTCGCCGCGCTCGACTGCCGCGAGAAAACGCATGCCGAAATTCCTTCGCGCGTTGCTCTCCAAGCGTCGCAATTGCGCGAGATCGTCGAGATGTTTCGGCCGCAATTGCGCGATACCGCCGACGACGTCGTCGGGCACTACGAACTTCGGTGGAATGTCACGTTCTTTCGCTATTGCGTCGCGCTCGGCGACGACTTCGGCGAGAACGCCGAGTTCGCGTCGGTTCATTCGCACCGCACCGGGAATTTTCATATACGCGCGCCGCAGATCGAAGCGATATTTTTCGGGATTCGCTAACGCGATGCATTCTTGTTCGCACCACGATTCGCGCCCCCGTTCGCTCAATTTTTGCTGCAATGCATCGTGCATGGGGAGCAAGTGAATGACGTCGTCAACGAGATATTCCATCTGCTTCTCGCTCAACGGTCGCGTCGACCAATCGCTGACGGTCTGTGTTTTTGCGAGCCGAACTCCAACGAGATCGCGCACGAGATCGGCGAGCGATATCTGCATACCGTAACCGAGAAACGAAGCCGCGACCTGCGTATCGAAGAGTTTCGGCGGTACGCTTCCGAAACGCTCGGCGAAGATTTTGAGATCGCTTTGCAGTGCGTGGCCGACAACGGTGATGCGTTCGAGCGCGGCAACGAGCGGCTGCAAGTCGATCCCCGGCGCGAGCGGATCGACGATCGCCGTGTATCCCGGCAGCGCGAGTTGCAATACCATCAAACGCGGGGCGTAACTGCGCTCGGCATGAAATTCCGTATCGAGCCCAACCCTTTCGCTGCCCTCGAGACGCGCGCAAAGAGCGGCGATGCCGGCGGCGTCGACGATGAGTTCGTTCGTCACGGGGTTGCAATCGGCGAAGGCAGGGGCGTCGAAGGAAGCGGCGTCGGTCGAACGCGCCGGAAGTGAATGTGGAACGGGTGAGCGTGCTTATCGATATACACTTTGGCCCGACGTTCGTAACGTCGCATCGCATTCCCCGCGCGGCGTTCGTACCCGTGCACCAGGATCGTCACGCGATCTCCGCCGATCGCCAGCAGCGTGCAGATAGGGATCGCGACGGCGCACATCGTGTAGATCTGCCGGATGAGCGGGACGCGCATCACCGCCGCCGTTGCGGTGGCAACGGTCCCGCCGAAACCCGGAATCGCGCGAACGCAGATGAGAAACATCGGCGATCCCGGCTTAAAGCGCCGAGTCCACGCGGGCAGACGCTTGAGATAGGCATCGAGATCGAGCAGGTGGGTGGCGTGCCGGTTCACCCAATATCCCAACATGGCCGCAAGCACGAGCCCGACCGCGTTGATGACCGAACCCCAGAGCGGCCCGAAGATCGCGCCGTTCATCACGGCCAGGGCGTCGGTCACCGAGAACGGCGCCGAGGCGACGATTGCAAAGACGATCGTCGCCATCGGATAGGCCCAGCCGCCGATCGACCGGATAAAGCGATCGACCTCCGGTTGGTACCGGATGACGAGGGCCGCCAGGGTGAACGAGAGCAGCAACAGGGCGATACCCCCGACTTTGCGCAGAAGGCGTGGCCGCTCGCTCGAATCGGAAGTCGCGCTCATCCCGCCCTAATGCGCGCTCGGAGCTGCTCTCTCCCTGTCGATCCGCCGCCGATGGCCGTGCCCGGAAGGCGCGCATGCGAAGATCGGATAACGGGAGCCGAATGAGACGCCGATCCTTCCTTTTCATCGCGCTCGCACTCGTCGGCTCGATGCCCAGCGTACTCTCGGCCTCGCCGAAGAACCTCCGCATCGCGTACGCAGGCTCGATGGGTGCGGTGATGGATCGCGCGCTCGGGCCGCAATTTGCACGGAGCGCGGGCGTCGGTTACCAAGGAATCGGGGCCGGCGCATATGGATTGGCGCACCTTCTTGCATCGGGGCGCCTGCAAACCGATCTCTTCATTTCGATCACGCCGGGGCCGATCCGCATTTTGCAGCGCGCCGGGCTGGTTTCGCACGCCTTTCCCATCGCACGCACGCAGATGGTGATCGCCTACAGCCCGAAGAGCCGCTTCGCGCGAGAACTCGGTGCTGCCGCGCGCGGCAGCATCGCCTGGTGGCGCGTGCTTGAAATGCCCGGCCTGCGCTTCGGGAGAACCGACCCCGCGACCGACCCGCAAGGACAGAGCATTCTCTTCACCATGCAACTCGCCGCATCGTATTATCGCCAACCCGATCTCGCGAAGCGCATTCTCGGCTCCGCGCGCAATCCCGCACAAATTTTCACCGAGGCCTCGCTTTTGAGTCGGCTTGAAAGCGGCGAGATCGATGCATCCTCGGGATACGAGAGCGCGGTGCGCTCGCTCCATCTACCGTTTATCGGGCTCCCTCCGGAGATCGATCTTGGGGATCCGGCGTTCGCAGGTCGGTACGAGCGCGCGACGATCCGCACCAAGATGCACGGAAAGATGGAGACGATCCATCCCCAACCGCTGGTCTTTTATGCCGCGGTATTAAAAAATGCCGCCGATCCGAACGCCGCGCGCGCGTTCATCGCCTTCGTGCGCTCGCCTCGCGGCCTGGCAATTCTACGCAGGTTCGGGTACCAACGGCCGCTCGGCCGACCGCTCTGATGGCGCGACGCCGACCGAGGGAATCGTGGTGGCTCGCAATTCCCGCGCTGTTGTTTCTGATTGCGCCCTTTTTCGCGCTGGTTTTCGCGACTCGGTGGACGCATTTTTCGCTCGATGCCGGCGACTGGTCGGCGATCGGCGTCTCGCTGGGATACGGCGCCTGTGCGATGCTTCTGGTCGTCGCGCTCGGAACGCCGTTTGCTTGGTGGCTCGCGCGCACGCATTTCCCCGCGCGGTGGGTCGCCGATGCAATCGTGCTGTTGCCGCTGCTCTCACCGCCGCTCGCATTGGGAATCGTGCTGGAGACGCTCTACGGGCCATACGGCGCGGCTGGTGCGCCGCTGGCGCGGCTCGGGTTGCTGCTGACGAATTCCGCCCCCGCCTTCGTTCTTGCGTTAACGTACGGTGGATTGCCGTTTTTCATCGTGCTCGCACGCGCGGCATTCGAAGGGGTCTCCCCGGAGTATGAAGCGCTCGCGCGGACGTTAGGTAAATCACAGCCCGCGATCTTTTTTACCGTTACTCTTCCGCTCGCACGCGTCGGCTTAGGTGCCGCACTCGCGATTGCATGGGTGCGAGCGCTCGGAGAGTTCGGCATCTGCCTCATCGTTGCGTATTTCCCAATGGGCATCCCGGTGCGACTCTGGGTGAATCTGCAAGATGTCGGGCTCGGCGCGGTCTTCCCGCTGCTCTGGATCTTTTATCTGGTCGCGCTTCCACTGCCGCTCTGGCTCGGGTTGCGCGCGCAACGGAGAAGCGTCGCATGACGGGCGTGCACGTCGCCTATCGCATCTTCGAACCGATCGAACTTGAGGTGGAGTTCGATATCGCGGGAGTGACGGTGCTCCTGGGCGCAAACGGCGAAGGGAAGAGCACGATTCTTCGCGCGCTCGCCGGGCTGCTGGCGGCGGAGGGCACGCCGTTCTCCGGGCTCCCCCCGCAACGGCGGCCGATCGCCTATCTCCCGCAAGAGCATCTGCTTTTCCCGCACCTGCGTGCCTGGGAGAACGTCGCGTTCGCCTTCGACGAGCGCACCCATCGGCGCGAACGGGCGCTCGCATTACTCGCCCGATTCGATATCCAAGAACTTGCCGAGCGATTTCCGCACCAACTCTCCGGCGGCGAGCGCCAGCGGGTTGCCATCGCGCGGGCGTTCGCACGCCGGCCGCAACTCGTGCTCTTCGACGAACCGACCTCCGCTCTCGATAAAAGTGCGCGTGAGGCATTTCTCTCGACCGCACTTCCAGCGCTCCGCGACGCCGGAATTCCGACGCTCGCCGCCACGCACGACCCCGCGTTGGTCGAGGTCGCCGATTGCACCGTGCTGCTGCGCGATCGCAAAATCGTCGTCGCGTAAAGCAGCACCGCCGTCATCCCGAGTAGGCGCACCGCCGTCATCCCGAGTAGGCGCACCGCCGTCATCCCGAGTAGCTGCCGAAGGCAGCGTATCGAGGGAGCGCTTCTCGCGCGCCTCGATACGGGCGCTAAAGCGCCCTACTCGGCGTGACAGTATCTCCATCACCCCGAGTAGGCGCACCGCCGTCATCCCGAGTAGGCGCACCGCTGTCATCCCGAGTAGATGGGATGAGAAGGCCGGTCACCGAAGCGGTTTTCGAAAGAACACCCGCGTTGCGCACTCAGAGGTGCAAGGGAGACCGACCTTCATGGGCAAGCATAGCAAGAACGCAGC
>JAJZED010000005.1:0-60000 GCA_021805775.1 bacterium
TACATCGCCATCTGGTACAATCGTTTACGGACCCACTCGGCGCTCGGTTATTTGAGCCCCGAACGATACGAGTCGCAGCTGCCGATTGCAGTATAGTCACATGTCCGGAAAATCGGTACAGGCTCAAAATGTTACGGAAATCGAAAGAACCGGCGAGTGGAACGATGAAGAAAACGCACGATTCGGATGGGCCATTGACTCGGTTGCGTTCGAGCCGCGCGGTCTTAAGTTTGTCGGTTATGACGCGGGCCTTTTGATCCACCTTGGCGACCACGTAGGGGTCGTTGCGATTTCTTACCTCGGTAGGTGGCCGGAGCCGGGCCAGGCCGACTTTCTAAAGGAGCTTGCACTGCTTTTTGCCGACCCGACCTTGGAGTGGATCGACCTTTTGCCCTGTGCGGTAACGCGAATCGCTAAAATCTGACCGCACCCTTGCATGGTCGCGAAGACGAATTCGATCGGGTTGCTGGCGCGCAGGCTTTTTTACCTTGCTTGTTCGTAACGCTCGCTCCCGATCTGCTCCCTCTCTGTTTATGAAGGGTGAGAGCACTAATTCATGTCCACCTGGCCGGGGCTACGTCAGATCGGTCGACGAGGCGCTGGGCGCTCGGAGGGCGGGAACCTTCGCTCTGAGACGTCGTAATGAACTCCATCGGCGGCCCGGCGTAGCCGCCTCCTGAGGCGATTGCAGAGGAGCCCTCTTTTGTGCTATGGTGGCGGCCGGGGGATTCCCCCGAAGGTTTCGAAGTCCGCGGGTCCGGTTCTACATGGCGTACCAGGCGAGTCGAAGAAACGTGTTCTAACTAGGAAAAGGAAAGGTCTCGTCTAGTGTACGTTGATGAAATGCTGAACTGCGTTGATTGCGGCAGCAAATTCGTATTTACCGCTGGAGAACAGCGCTTTTACGAACAAAAAGGGTTCCAAAATAAACCCAACCGGTGTCTGGATTGTCGCCAAGCGCGTAAAGCGCAGCGCGGTACCTCAGGCGGCGGCGGTGCCGGTATGGGCGGTGGCGCCGGGCGCCAGCGCGAGATGTTCACTGCAACCTGCAACGGTTGCGGCGGTGTCGCTGAAGTGCCGTTCAATCCGCGCGGCGATAAGCCCGTGTACTGCCGCGACTGCTTTCAGTCGCAGCGGAGCGCTCCCAGCTACCGTTAATCGGTCGTAGGAGCTTCGAAGGACGAGTCCGCCATCGGCGGGCTCGTCTTCGTTTTTGGGGAGAGCGTCTCGACGATCGCCACCACCGCAAGGTTGACGATCAGTCCTCCAAGCCCCGGATTGAAACCGAGGTGCGCGAGCACATAGGTCAGCAGCGCCGCCGTTATGACTCCGGCTGCGAGCCCGAGGGTCACGGAGATCCCGCGCAACCGCAGGCCGAATGCGGCGCCGACCACGCCGGGTAAGAACTGCGTGATGCCGCTGTAGTACACCAAGAGGAGCGATCCGAGCGTCTCGCGAGCGAGCCACCAGGCGAGTAGCGCCGCCGCAGAGATCGCGATGACGGCGAGTCGCATCGCGAGGGTTTCGTGCCGCGTATCGATGCGTCCGGGGAATGCCGGGCGCACGATGTTGCGCACCGCGATCGCGGCGGAGGCCAAGATCAGCGCCGACGAGGGAACCAATGCCGCGAGCGCCCCGGCGCCGGCGACGAACCCCATGACCCAGGGCGGATAGTAACGGGCGATCACGAGCAGAAACGATCGATCCGCCGCATGGCCGTGGAGCCCCGGAACCAGTAACAATGCGGCGTATCCGGCGAAGAAGATGACGACCAAAACGATCGAGTAGAGCGGTAATAACATCGCGTTCCGGCGCAACGTATTGTCGCTGCGCGCGGAGAACGTCGCCGCAATCGAATGCGGCCCCATATAAAAACCGATACCTGTAAACAAGACGGTGGTGACGAACCACACCTGCCCCAGCGGTGCATCACCGCTGCGCAGCGTTAAGAGGGCGGGGTTCGTTCGCTGCAATTGCGCGAACATGCCTCCGAGCGAGCCGAAGAAATGAATCGGTATCGCGACGCCGGCAAAAAGCACGACGGCGAGTACCAAGCCGTCTTTTACTAAGCTCGCCCAGGCCGTACCGCGGAGCCCCGCCGTGAACGTAAACATGGCAATCGCCGTAAAGGCCACCGCGGCACCGATAGCGCCGTTGAGCCATCCATAACCGGCGCTCGATAATACGATCTGCAAGCCGGTGAGTTGCAACGTCACGTACGGAAGTGCGAGAACGACGTACAAAATTGCGGCAAGAACGCCAAGCCGTGGGCTCCGATAGTAATTTGCGAGCAGATCCGGCGCGGTCACCAGGCCGCGCTCCGCTCCAAGGCGCCGGATACGCGGGAGCAACGCGTAACCGACGAGATAGCCGATCGCGCCGTACGCTGGAATATAATACGCCGCCGCGCCGTGGAGATAGATCCAACCCGCAGCGCCGAGGAAGGTGAAGGCGGTATAGATTTCACCCGCAAGCAAGACCCACAAGAAGATCGTACCGAAACTTCTGCCGCCGATTGCATATTCGGCGGGATCGACGCGGCCGCGTTTGAGATTGAGCAACGCAAATGCGATCGTTCCGGCGATAATAACCACGACGATCGAGAGCGCGATACGGCCGGCAGCGACCGATTCGGGCATCATCGTTGCGATCTCCGCAGTCGCTCGATGGCCAGGAGACAGAGCGGGGTCAACAGGATCCACAGGATGATCCAGGCGAGATTGAGCGGAATTCCGAGGATCTGCGGCTCGACGCGATTGAGCAGCGGCGTGCCGACGGCGAATGCGAGCACCGGTAGCAGGGCGATGGCGATGCGGAGTGCGCGAGGCCGCCAAGAGTTCATCGCCTCTGGCTTGTATAGAACGGGGATGGAAACCTACGACGCCCTGGTGATTGGGAGCGGACATAACGGCTTGGCTGCCGCAGCGCTCCTTGGCGATGCCGGCCTTCGGGTAGCGGTTCTCGAACGCTCGGATCGCATCGGTGGAGCGACGGTCAGCGAACGCGACCGCTGGCCGGGCTATACCATCTCGGCGGCGAGCTACGTCTGCAGCCTCCTCGACCCGTGGTTAATCGAGCGCCTCGATCTTCGCTCGCATGGCTACGATGCGTACCGTAAGGATCCCGCATCGTTCACGCCGCTCCTCGATGGCCGGTCGCTGCTCCTCGGCGCCGACGAGCGCGCCAATGCCGAAGAGATCGCGCGCTTCGATCCCGACGATGTATCGGGCTTTGCCGACTTCGAGCGCGAAGCAAGTGCGCTTGGGTCGGCACTCTTCGACTCGTTTAGCGAGATGGAACCGCACTTCGAACGCTTCGCACCGAACGTGCGAACGGCGCTCGAGGGAAGCGCCGCCGCGCTCGTCGAGCGCCACCTCCGAACTCCGGTGCTGCAGGCGACGCTTGCGACCGATGGATTAATCGGCACCTACCGCGGGCCGTTCGACGCCGGTACGGGCTACGTACTCGCGCATCACTATGCCGGCAGAGCGTTCGGCGTTCAGGGCGCGTGGGGTTTCGTGCGCGGCGGTATGGGCGCGATCTCGCAAGCGTTGCTCTCGGCGGCGCAGGCGCGCGGAGTGCGGGCCTACACCGACGCTGCGGTCGCGCGCTTGTTGCTCGAAGGCGAGCGGGTCGTCGGCGCGGTGACCGCCGACGGGCGCGAATTTCGCGCTCGCGCGGTGCTCTCCAACGCCCATCCGGTGACGACCTATCGCGATTTGCTCGGCGAAGCGCATCTCGACGACTCGACGAAGCGTGCGCTCGCGCAGTGGGAGAGCATCGGGCCGGCGCTCAAACTCAATCTCGCGCTCGGGGAGCTTCCGAACTTTACCGCGCGACCGGGCACGGCTCGGCAGCCGCATCATCGCGCGACGATTCACGTCGCACCCGATCTTGGTTTTTTGCAACGCGCGCACGACGATGCACGGCGAGGCGGCGAGAGCGAAGAACCGATGCTCGAATGCTTCATGCAGAGCCCGACCGATCCCACGCTCGCGCCGCCTGGGAAGCACATTCTCTCGATTTTTGCGCAGTATTTTCCCTACGATCGCCCCGGCGGGTGGAATGCGGAACGCCGCGATGCCGCCGCCGAGAAAATCATCGCACGACTCGCGCGCTACGCACCGAATATTCCCAATGCAATCGAGGCGCGACAATTGATGGTCGCGCCCGATCTTGAAGAGCGCTTCGGTCTCATCGGCGGGCACATCTTTCACGGCGAACTCCTCCCGGGACAGATTTTCGAACGGCGTTTCGACGTACGCAGCGCCGTAAACGGGCTCTACCTCTGCGGTTCGGGGACGCATCCCGGCGGTTGCGTGAGCGGCTTCCCGGGGCGTCGCGCCGCGCAAGCCGTCCTCGCCGACCGAGTTCCGGCGTGATCGCAGAGCGAGCGCTTCACCTCCGGGTCCTCGGCGGCGGGCCGGGCGGACTCTACGCCGCCCTGCTTGCAAAGGCGCGTTTTCCGCACTGGCGCGTCGAGCTTGCCGAACGGAACGCCTTCGGCGATACCTTTGGCTGGGGCGTCGTTTTCTCCGATGCGACACTCGACGGCCTCGCGCTCGCCGATCCGGAGAGCTTTGCCCGCATCGAGCGCAGTTTCGTGCGTTGGGATGATATCGAGGTCCATATTCAAAAGAGCGTCGTTCGCTCGAGCGGACACGGCTTTGCCGGCATCGCGCGGAAAAAACTGCTCGCAATTCTCCACGAACGCGCGGAGACGCTGGGAGTCGATCTTCGCTACAACGAGTCGGTTGACGATATCGATGCTTTTCGTGCCGGCTGCGACATTCTCGTCGCGGCCGACGGCGTCCACTCGTCCGCGCGCGCCCGTTTCGCCGCGGTTTTTGGGCCGACCATCGTTGGGGGACGCTGCAAATTCGTTTGGCTGGGCAGCACGGTGCCGCTCGATGCATTCACGTTTTTCTTTAAGCGTACCGAACATGGCTGGTTTACCGTCCACGCTTATCGTTTTGACGAACGAACGAGCACGTTCATCGTCGAATGCCGGGAGGAGACGTGGCGCGCGCACGGCCTCGATCGTGCCGATGTTGCCGCGACGGTCGCTTTCTGCGAAACCCTCTTCGCCGAAGAGCTCGGTGGCGGCAAGTTACTGAGCAATCCCGGACATCGGCGCGGAAGCGCGTGGATCGATTTTACGTTCGTGGATAATCGGCATTGGCATGACGGGAATATCGTGCTACTGGGGGATGCCGCTCACACGGCACATTTTTCGGTCGGCTCCGGAACGAAGCTCGCCATGGAAGATGCGATCGCTCTCGTCGATGCCTTCGCAAGCAGCACGACGGTGGAGGAGGCGTTCTCGCGCTACGAAGACGAACGAAAAATCGAAGTGCTCAAACTGCAAAATGCGGCGCGCAATTCGACGCAATGGTTTGAAAACGTCGCGCGCTACGCCCGGCTCGATCCGCAGACCTTCGCCTACAGTTTGCTCACGCGTAGCCAACGAATCGGTCACGAAAATCTCCGCGCCCGCGATGCGCGCTACGTCGAAGCGATCGAGACGACATTCGGCGATCCTCCGGTTCCGCCGATGTTCTCTCCCTTTGCGCTGCGCGACATGCAGGTATGCAATCGCGTCGTCGTCTCGCCGATGGATACCTATAGCGCAGTCGACGGGCTTCCCAATGACTTTCACGTGGTTCACTACGGAAGCAGAGCGCTCGGCGGCGCCGGGCTCGTCATCACCGAGATGACCTGCGTGAGCCCGCAGGGGCGAATCACGCCGGGATGCACCGGAATGTATGCGCCGGAGCACGTCGCGGCGTGGCGACGGATCGTCGATTTCGTTCACGAACGCACGCCGGCGAAGATCGCGCTCCAACTCGGCCACTCGGGGCCGAAGGGCTCGACGAAATTAATGTGGGAGGGCATGGACGAACCGCTTGCGACCGGGAATTGGCCGGTTCTCGGCCCATCGGCGGTCCCGTATGCAGCCGGTGGGGCGACCCCGCACGAGCTCGACGAGCCGGGTATGCGGGCGATTCTCGAGGAGTTTACCCGAGCGACGGCGATGGCGATTGAAGCCGGCTTCGATATGCTCGAACTCCATTGCGCGCACGGGTATCTGCTCTCGTCGTTTCTGACGCCGCTGCGGAACCGGCGCGACGATCGCTACGGAGGAACGCTCGAAAACCGCTTGCGCTTTCCGCTCGAGGTTTTTGGAGCGATGCGGAGCCTCTGGCCCGCGAACCGCCCGATCTCGGTTCGTATCTCGGCGACCGACTGGTGCGAGGGCGGTAACGACGAGCGCGACGCGCTCGATATCGCGCGTGCCTTCCGGAATGCGGGGGCCGATCTCATCGACGTATCGACCGGGCAGACCGATCCGCAAAGTCGGCCGCGTTTCGGACGGATGTTTCAAGCTCCCTTCGCCGATGCGATTCGCAACGAGGTCGGCATCGCGACGATGGCCGTGGGGAATATTACCGAACACGAACAGGTCAACGCGTTAATCGCCGGCGGAAGAGCCGACCTCGTGGCGCTCGGGCGCCCGCATCTCGCCGATCCCTATTGGACGCTGCACGCCGCCGCCGAACTTCAGTATCGCGAGCAGCCGTGGCCGCTTCAGTACCTTCCGGGAAAAGAACAACTCGAACGCGCGATCGCGCGCAGAATGGAGCAAGGTCCGTGAACGAACTCGATCTTCGAACTCAGCACGTCGTCATTACCGGAGCCTCGCGCGGTATCGGGCTCGCGATCGCGCGCGCTTGCGTCGCCGCCGGTGCCGTCGTGAGCGGAATGAGCCGCGCCGGGAAATGCGAGCCGGGAATCGACGCGATCCGTTGCGACGTCACCGACGCAGCCGATATCGCCGCCGCATTTGCAGCCGCGCGCGAACGCCACGGAGCGGTGACGATGTTGGTCAACAACGCGGGCATTGCCGCCTCGGCGCCGCTCGCGCGAACGAGCGATGATTTATGGGAGCGAATTCTCGCAACGAATGTAACGGGAACATTTCGTTGCTCGCGCGCCGTCATCGAGGAAATGCGCGCCGCGAAATTCGGACGCATCGTCAACGTTGCATCGATCGCCGGGCTCTACGGCGCGCCGTATATCTCGGCATACTGCGCGAGCAAGCATGGGGTGATCGGGCTCACGCGCGCGCTCGCGGCGGAGTTCGCGGGCTCGGGGATCTGCATCAATGCGATCTGTCCGGGCTACACCGAAACCGATATGATGCAGCAAGCGGTCGACCAGATCGTCGCTCACACCGGGGTGAGCGCTGAGAATGCACGCGCGCAGTTGGCGGCGATGAATCCCAGCGGCCGCATTATCGACGTTGCGAGCGTCGCGCGCAGCGTCGTGGAGTTGTTGGCGAGCGACCGCAACGGCGAGGAACTCGTTCTCGCCTGACGGAGCTACGCTCCGTACCAGCGCAAGGAACGCCAGAGCGCAGCGCGCGATAAGCGCGGCTGCGTGCAATAGAAGATCGGCGTGGGGCCTTCGACCACCGCACGCAGGGGGTCGAAGGTCGTCCCCAGCAGCGTGCAGCGTGCATACGCGGCAAAGAGCCGATGCTCGCGGCTTGCCCCGACGGCGAGGATATCGTGCAAGTCGTACGCGCGCGTCCCCCAGAGCCAGTAAGCGTTCTGGCTGCCGATCGCCGGAGGCAAGCCGTAGCGAGCGCCAAATCGATCGATCGCGCCCGCATCGGCATAGGTATCGGCGTAGACCGCGGTGCGTGCGCGCAGGGTGGACGGCAGACTCCGATAGATTCGTGCGACATCCTCTGCAAGACGGCGCCAGCCGAACTCTTCGGCAAAGAGCGGTTGTATCAATTGCGGTTTCGTGCCGTTCGTACCGGTGAGATGCAGGGCCGCCGCATAGGCGACGAACGTGTTGACCGGTAGAACCGGTGCGGCGAAGGGAAGGATGGCGAGCGCCGATGCTGCGGTGGCGGCGACGGCAACTGCACGCACGGCAAGTCGAGGACGCGTAACGCGCTCGAACGCCTGGGATCCAAGAGCGAGGAGCGTACCGTACATGCCGATGATGTAGTAGCCCTTTGCATCGAGTGCGACGGCCGCGAGGGTGGTCAACAGCGCTGCGACGCCGAGAAATCGGAGACCTGGGGAGCGGAGCGCGACGACGATACCGAGCAGCCACAGCGGTACGAGGAGTGGATTGGTGTAGCCGACCTGCTCGATGACGAACGCAAGCGCGTTGGTGAGAGAGGCGTGGTATTCGAGCTGCCAACCGTTATTGAACGGATGTCGGCCAATGAAATCGGAACGAAGAACCTCCGCGAACGGCCATCCGTGTAGCGCTTGCCAACTCGCGTTGGGAAGGAGCGCGACGAACGCAACTACCGCTGCGACGAATGCGGTGCGCGAGAGCAGAAACCGACGTTCTGAAGAGGCGGCGATTCCGATGGCAAGCGCGCCTACCCAAAGGAAGATCGAGTATTTGCCGTAGGCGCCGAACGCGATCGCCGCCCCGAGCAGCGCCCCGGCGCTCACTGAAGGTTTTCGGAGCGCGCGTACGGCGAGCATTGCGACGAGCGACCACGAAAGTGGCTCGAACGATGTCGTAGTCAAGACGCTGCCGAGCGTGAGGTATGCTGGAAGGAGAGCGACGGAGAGCGCGGCGAGGGCGCGGGCAAAGCGCTCGCCGCCAAGATCGCGCACGAACGTCGAGATGGCAAGCACGTTCAGTGCAGCGGCGAGAGCCACCGGTGCACGGAGAACGAAAATGTTCCAGTGAAACGGTCGTGAGAGCAGCGCCGCGAGAGCAACGAGCGGCGGCTGATCGGGATAACCCCACGCGAGATGTTGCGCGCAGGCAATGAAGTAGAGTTCGTCGCGAAAGTATCCGTAGTTCCCCGCAAACGCAAGGTGGAAAAGAAAGGTCAGAAGCGCGATCAGCTCGGGGATCACGCGCTGCGTGCGCGCATCGTCAAGAACGATAGGCCCATTCCGGTCGCGGCGGTCCAGAGCAGCACCCCGAGCCGGAAGTGAATATCCCACCACAGCCCGCCGGTGAGCTCGGTGATCACGAGGTAACAGGCGAAGTACGAAAATGGGACGATGACGGCCAGCGTGCGGTATGCCCCGGGGCGAGCGGGGTGCGGATCGCGCAACGCGATCCATGCATCACCGACCAATCCGGCGAGCAGCGAACAGAGAATCGTGGTGGCGAGGAGGGGCGTTGCGTTGGTAAAGGGGATCGCGTTGAGGGTGTTCCCCAGGAGTAAAACGACGGCGAGCATGCCGAAGGCGCTGCGAAATTGGCTGCCCAGGAACAAGGCGAAACCGGAGTAGAGCGCCGACTGAAAAATAACCACCAGAACGCCGAGCGAGCTCTTATAGTAACTGAGCGCTATTGCCGTAAAATAGGTTGCCTGCAGCGGCGATATCGGGGGCGGCGCATTTCCGCGATCCGCTGCCGGAATGAACGCATACGCTGTCCCGAAATGGATCAGTCCCAGCCAGGCCGCGAGAGCGAACGCTATCGGTAGTTGTTCGCGCAGCCCCTTCGGTGGCGCACCGAGATCGCGGGCGGCAAGTGCGCTGCGAATCGGAGCCGACGCGAAGAAAAATATCGCCAATCCCATCATTTGATGCGTCGGGCTCAAGAGCGCATCGACGCCCTCTTCGAGCCCAAAAATGGCGTGCCAGAGTGCATCGCTCGGAGCGGCGATCAGGAAGATCGGAATACCGATCAGTGCGAGGTGATAGGGCTTCGCGAAGGCATGTATGCCGCGATATCCGAGGCGGCGCCCGTGAAAATACTGCGCTGCGAGCGTTCCGAGGATCGCGAGCATGCCGAGATAGATAAATCCGTGATAGGGCGTGAGAAAGGTTTCGATCGGGACGTGGCCGTGAGCCCAGGCGTCGATAAAAAAGCCGGTGACGATCGTGAGGCACGAGAGCGACATAGCATAATCGAGCAGAAGACTACGGGGAGCGTTGCCGTCCATAACGCGACCTTACGCACGCACGGCGTCGACCCCTGTGCCGTGCAGGAATCGGGGAGCCTCCGCGCCGATGAAGGGGTATGTTCGTTCTTGCATCGAGCCGGTTGCTCGCGGTAGCGGCGCTCGTTGCGCTCGTCGGATGTGCCTCGCATCTCCCATCGCTGCCGCGCGATGCGAGCGTCTCGAACGCGGCCGCGCCGATGCCCACCCCGGATATCCTCGGCAATGGCGCGCCTCCCAAGCTCATCGCCATGCATTTCTCGAGCCTCGATCTTCGTCGCGGGACGACGTGGCACGGAAGCTTTGTGACATCGACCAATACCGCGTCGGTTGAAATGCGAACCAATCTTTTCTCGATCGACGTTCCGCGCACGCGTTTCGGTGAGTTCTCCTTCTCGCTCGCGCTCTTCGACTGGCCGCCGATCTTTACGCGCTCCTATGCGCTGCGCGTAATCGCCCGAAATAGCGCGGGCGTGAGGAGCGAGCAAGATCTCCCTTTGGTGATGCATTGATTGCAACCGACGGGCTGCGTGTCGAGGAGGACGACGGCGTTCTGACGCTGACGTTATCGCGGCCGGAGCGCAAGAACCCACTGACGTTTGCCATCTATGCGGCCCTGCGGGACGGATTTACCGCGCTGCGCGAGAATCGGCAAGTTCGTGCGATCGTGCTGCGTGGGGACGGCGGCAATTTCTGCTCCGGAGGGGACGTTCGCGAAATTATCGGTCCGCTTGTTTCGATGTCGCCCGAGCAACGACTCGCCTTTACCGAGATGACCGGCGCGGTCGTCGCTGCGATGCGTGCGTGTCCGCAGCCGATCGTCGCTGCCGTCGACGGAGTCTGCGCCGGGGCCGGAGCGATTCTTGCGATGGCCTCCGATATCCGCATCGGAACCGCACGCGCGCGGGTCGCATTTCTCTTCGTTCGCGTCGGGCTCTCGGGGGCGGACATGGGTGCCTGCGCGCTCTTGCCGCGTATCGTCGGGCTCGGCCGGGCGAGCGATTTGCTCTATACCGGCCGCGAACTCTCGGGCGACGACGCGCTGGCATGGGGATTTTTCACGCGACTCGTAGGATCCGAGGCGCTCGATGAAGAGACGCAAAGGCTGGCACGCGCGATCGCAGCGGGTCCAACGATGGCGCACGGCGTGACGAAAGCGACGCTCGCTCTCGCGCCGAGCCTCGCATTGGAAGAAGAGATCGTGCACGAAGCGCGCGTTCAGGCCGCTCTGATGGGCACGGCGGATTTTCGTCGCGCGTACGAAGCCTTTATTGCCAAGCGCACGCCGCGCTTCGAGGGCGACTAATGCGTCTCGATTCGGCTCTTGCGTGGCCGTTCTTTACCGACGTGCATCGCGAGCGAGCGCGGCTTCTTGAAACCTGGTTGGAGAGTATTCCGGCGGAGCGTTTCGTCGAGGATGCCGAGTGCGAGGCCGCCGTTGGGGAGCGAGTGCGCTCGTGGGCTCGCGATCTTGGAAGCGGGGGATGGCTCGAACCCTGCGCTCGGCTCGATGTCCGCGCGCTGGCGCTCGCACGCGAGCAACTCGCGTATCGTGGTGCGCTCGCGGATTTTGCATTTGCGATGCAGGGGCTCGGTAGCGGAGCGATTTCGCTGTTCGGAAATCCACAACAGCGAGAGCGCTTCCTGCCCGCTATTTTCTCAGGGGCCTCGATCGCTGCATTCGCACTTTCAGAAGCGCGCGCCGGCTCCGATGTCTCCGCGTTGGAGATGCTTGCGGTCCCCGTCGCCGACGGCTACGAGCTCTCCGGTGAAAAAACATGGATCAGCAATGCGGGAATCGCCGACACCTATGTCGTGTTTGCGCGCACGGCTCCGCACCCGAGCCGCGGCTTGAGCGCATTTATCGTCGAGGGCGCAAGTGCGGGGCTGACGTTGGAGCGGTCGATTCAAAGTATTTCGCCGCATCCGTTGGGGACGTTGCGCTTCGACGGGGTTCGCGTCGGGGCCGATGCGCGTTTGGGCGAGGAGGGGGAGGGCTTTCGCATTGCGATGTCCACGCTCGACGTCTTTCGCGCTACGGTCGGTGCGGCGGCTCTAGGTTTTGCACGGCGAGCGTTCGATGAGGCGCGCGCTCATGCAATGCAGCGTGAGATCTACGGTGCGAAACTCGCCGATCTGCAACTCGTCGCGGGGATGCTCGCCGAGATGGCCACCGAGATCGATGCCGCCGCGCTGCTCGTCTATCGAGCCGCCTTCGCGAAAGACGCTGGTGCGGGCCGCATTACGAAAGAAGCGGCGATGGCGAAATGGTTCGCCACCGAAGCGGCGGGGCGCGTCTGCGACCGAGCGGTGCAGATCTTCGGTGGGCGAGGGGTGACGCGCGGCGAAGTCGTCGAACGGCTCTACCGCGACGTTCGAGCGCTCCGCATTTATGAAGGGGCGAGCGAGGTGCAGCAAGTGGTAATCGCCCGAAGTATCTTCAAGGAGCCTTTGCTTGGCTAAGAGCGCGCATCTCGATACCTTTGCCGCCGATCGCCTCCCGCCAGCGGACGCGCTGCCGCGTTTTGAATTTCTCCTTCCCGCGCTGCGCTATCCCGAACGGCTCAACGCCGCTACATTTTTTCTCGATCGTCATATCGCCGAGGGGCGCGGCGAACGTCTCTCCGCGATCGGCGACGATGGAACGGCTTACACCTACCGGCAGATGATGGAGTGGGCAAATCGAATCGCGAACGTTCTCGTCAATCGCTTCGGGCTCGTGCCGGGTAATCGCGTCTTACTTCGTTCGGCGAATACTCCGGCATTAGTCGCCGCCTGGTTTGCCGTGCTCAAGACCGGCGGTATCGTGGTGACGACGATGCCGCTCTATCGCGCCCAGGAGTTGCAGACCATTAGCGAGCGAGCGCAGATCTCGCTTGCGCTCTGCGATCGGCGGCTCGCCGAGGATCTCGAACGGGCGCGCGCCGCGGTTCCGACGATGAACGTTTGCTACTGGGGAGATATGGAGAGCGACTCCCTCGATCGCCTTGCAGCGGCCGAGTCTACGCAGTTCGGCAACGTAGCGACGGCGGCCGACGACGTGGCGATGATCGCTTTTACCTCGGGAACGACCGGCGCTCCCAAAGCGGCGATGCACGTCCACCGCGATCTTCTTGCGACCTGCGATACGTTCGGAGCTGAGGTGTTACAGGCATGTGCCGACGATCGCTTTAGCGGCTCCCCGCCGCTCGCATTTACCTACGGACTAGGCGGAATCTTACTTTTTCCCTTTGCAATCGGTGCATCGACGGTCCTTCTCGAACGCGCCGGTACCGAAGAGCTCGCCGCAGCGATCGAACGCCATCGCATTTCGGTGCTCTTTACGGCTCCGTTGGCATACCGCGCCCTCAGCGCGCACGCGCCGAATCGCGACTGGTCGAGCCTTCGCATCTGCGTCTCCGCAGGTGAGACGTTGCCGAGCGTCGTTTGGGAAGCGTGGCATGCGGCGACCGGCATTTCCATCATCGACGGTATCGGTAGCACCGAGATGTTGCATATCTTCATTGGTTCTCCGGCGGCGGAGGCGCGCCCGGGAAAGACCGGGCGCGTCGTTCCGGGATACGTGGCGCAGATTCACGACGAATCGGGGAACGCCCTACCCGCAGGGAGCATCGGTCGTCTCGCCGTGCGCGGGCCGACGGGCTGCCGCTACCTCGGCGACGAGCGGCAGCACACCTACGTGCAGCATGGATGGAATTACCCCGGCGACGCATACGTCGTCGACGAAGAGGGGTATTTTACGTACGTCGCTCGCGCCGATGACATGATCGTTTCGGCGGGCTTCAATGTATCGGGCCCCGAGGTGGAGCAGGTCTTGCTGATGCATCCCGACGTCGCCGAGTGCGCGGTGGTCGGCAAACCCGACCCGGCGCATCACACGACGATGGTGAAGGCGTACGTCGTCCTTCGCTCTTCGCGCTTGGCGGACGATCGATGCACCGAGGAACTCATCGAACATTGCAAGGCTACCGTCGCTCCGTTCAAGGCGCCACGGGAGATCGAATTCATCGATGCGCTGCCGCGAACTGCCACCGGTAAGTTACAGCGGTATAAACTACGCGAGCGCATGTAAGGGGTGCGCGATGTCGTCGGTCGGTGCGTTCTCGTCGCGTCGGTTGTCGCGGCGGGGGCTCTCGCTCCGGCTTCGGCATCGGTCGGTGCGGGCGATCGCTTCGCAGCGGTGCGTGCAGCGGCTCCGCCGCCGCCGGTCGCTTCGGCGCGGGCGCCGATCTGGCGCACGGCCCTTACTGCGAGGAGTTTCTATAATTTTAGCACTCGCCGCCCTGCCAAGTTGGCGACGACGGCGCGCCTATTGTACGACCAAAAAAATCTCTACGTGGAGTTCCACTGCGCGCAAAAGGGCGTGCCGATTACGGCGAGTCAGCGCGTCAACCACGCCGGTGTCGGGAGCGACGACCACGTGTCGTTCGAGATCGACACCTCGGGCAATGGTTCGCGCACCTATATATTTCGCGTCAACCCAATCGGTATCCACGATGAAGCGTCGAGCGAGAACGCACGGTACGCCCCATCGTGGACCTCGATCGCGCGGCGAACCCGAGCTGGTTACGACGTGTTGATGATCGTCCCGCTCGCCGCGATTCGTTCGCAGGCATCGAAAGAACAGCGGTGGCGCCTCAATTTCGAGCGTTTCGTCGCCGCCCGCAACGCCGACTATACGTGGGCGTACGCTCCGGCGATGCAAAGCACGACCGCGGTTCCATTTTGGCCGTGGCTGACGGATATTTCGTTAACCGGGAATGCCACGCGGCCGAAGCCGCAGGTCGATGCATACGTTCTGGCGGCTGCCGGTTCGCAGCGCAACCTGTTTCAGAACGGAATAGGACAGTTTCAAGAAACGGCGCCGCGTCGAGTGGGAGTCGATCTCACCTACCCGCTCACGAACACGTTGGCCTTCGTCGGGACGCTCGCTCCCGATTTCTCAAATGTCGAAGAAGATCAAACGACGATTCAACTCCAGGAGTTTCAAAAAGCCTATCAAGAATATCGTCCTTTTTTTGCCGAAGGCGCGCAATATATCAACACCGTTCCGCAAATTGGGGTATTCGGCAGTAACACGATATTTTATACCCCATCGATCGGGATCTTCAATAGCGGTATGAAAGTGGAGGGAACCGCGGGCCGAAGCGATATCGGTTTACTCAACGTCGCCGGAGCGGGTTTTAACGACAGCGCCGCCGGGTACACCTATGCAACGCCGAGCGGCGCGTTCTCGCTCAGCGCCGAAGGCGTCATCGCCGAGCATGCCGGCCTCCGCGACGTGACGACCGGGTACGGCCTTTCGCGCATCAACCGCCATTCCGGCGAAACGACCGCCTTGGAGTTCGCACACGAACGTAATAGCGTGACGGGCCCCGCTAACGACTTGAATTTCGAGGAAGGTATTCGCAACGAGCATTTCACCGCCGTCGGCTTCTACCGCGACACGAGCCCGGGGTACGCTCCCGTCGATGGATACACGGCGACGAACGATGCGCGTGGGCTCGGCGCAGAGCTCGGATACAAGGGCACCGGCTCGCCCCATAGCCCGATTCTCTCGTACGGCGCGAATCTCGGGCTCGACCGCTATCTCGCCTACGACGGAAGCGTGCGTGAGGCCGATATCAATGGATTTTTTAACGTCCAGCTGAAAGATCTTATTTCGGTGCAAGGCTTTGCCGGGCCGAGTGAATTACAGGTTGCACCCGGAAAGATCGAATGGTTCAATCGTCGGAGCATTGCCATCGGCTACCGCGAGGGAACTCCGAACCCGGCGAGCGTGAGTTATTCATGGGGGCCGTTCGCAGGTTTTTACGTCCAACAATTACAGTCGTCCTATGCCCGTTCCCTCGGTGCGTATGCCGTCTCGTTCGACTATGACGGCAACGAGGAGCGCCCCGCGCGCAGCGCTCCGATCTCGAACGGTCAGTGGCTCCGGCGATTCGTTTTTTCGCGCTCGTTCGGCAAGAACGCAACGATCGGCGTCGCATTTCGAGCGATTAACGGAACCGGCGGATTTGCCGAGCCCGGCAATAACGTTTCGGCGCTCTTTGAAGAGCGGTTCCGAAATCAAGATCTTCTCTACGTCGAGTACGGAACTTCGGCGGCGACGCAAACGCTCGATCGTCTGATCGTAAAGTTCGTTTTCCACGCCGGCGGAAGCACCGGAACCTAAGCCGCGTTTCAGAGTTCCGGAAGAACGGCGGTCGCCTCGATCTCCAGGCGCGCACCCCGTTCTAAGAGCCCGGCGACGACGACCAACGTCATCGCCGGATAGAACTGGCCGAATATTTCGCGATAGATCTTTCCCAGCGCTCGCGTGTTCGCCCGGTACTCCTCTGCGTCGAGCACATACCAGGTCATGCGAATGAGGTGCTCGGGCGCGCCGCCCGCCGTGCGGAGAATCGTCGCGATGTTTTTCAGCGCTTGCGCGGCTTGTCCGAGAAAATCGTCGGAGGAAAACTGCCCGCGCTCGTTCCAACCGACCTGGCCGGCAATTGCCAGCCAGCGTCCCGAGGCGAGCACGCCGTTTGAATAGCCGCGGGGCGGATCCCACCCTTCGGGGGCGATGCGCTCGCTCATGCGGCCTCTATTTCCGGCGGGCGAACGCGCAGAAGAAGCGTCGCGCCGAAAGCAACGGCGAGGTTGATAAGCACTGCGTAGACGGCGATAAAGCCGACGAGGGTGAACGCCCCGATGTGGATCGCAACGAGCGGAGAAAAACCGTCGCTCACGGCAAACGATGTAGCCGCGATCATTCCGATAACCCATCCGGCGAGCAGTGCGCGCCCCGGGATCGAGCGGGAGTTGAGCCCAAGCAATATTGTCGGAGCGGTTTGGAGAACCCACGCTCCGCCGAGCAGCTGAAAATAGATGGCAAACTTGACGTTCATGTAGAGGACGAGCAGAAGGGAGAGCGCGCAAAATGCAAGCGTTAACCATTTCGTCGCGGCGGCATTCGAACTCGGAATCTTCCCGGAGATCGGCGCGACGACGTTGCGAACGAAAAGATTCGCGGCTCCGAGTGCCATAATCGAGGCGGGGACGAGCGCGCCGATAACGATCGTCGCGTCGGCGAGCCCGGCGAACCAGGGCGGAAAGAAACGCGCGAAGAGCATCGGCACGATTTCGTTCGGTGGGGCGTGAATGCCCGCGGCGAGGGCGGCGAAGCCGAGAAGGGCGATGATGCCGAGAAGAATCGAATAGAGCGGCAATAAGGCGGCGTTGCGGCGCACGACATCGGCGCTCTTCGCCGAGAGCAGCGACGTAATGGCGTGCGGATAGAGAAAGAGCGAGAACGCCGAACCGAGAGCGAGCGTCGCATAGGCAAACTGCATCTGCGGTGCGACGAGCAACGGTTGTCGATGGAGCGGCGCGCTCAGAGCTTTTCCGGCGGCGGTAAATATCGAATGCCACCCGCCGAGTGCATGGGGGATGATAAGAATTGCGGCGACGATCGTGGCGTAGATTAAAATATCTTTGAAAATCGCTATCGTTGCCGGTGCGCGCAGGCCGCCGAAATAGGTGTATGCGGCGAGCAGCGCAAAAGCGACCGCGAGCGGCATCGCGCCGCCGCCGATTGCGACGAAGCCGCCGAGTTGGGAGAGCACCGCTTTCATGCCCACGATCTGCAGCGCGATGTAGGGTAGCGCGGCGAGTACGCCGGTTGCGGCGATAGCGATCTCGAGCGTTCGGCTGCGATAGCGTCCGCGCACGAAATCGCCGACGGTCATATAGCCGCGTTCGTGGGCGATGCTCCAAAAACGCGCGAGAAAGAGGAAGACGATAGGGTAGGCGATCGTGGCGTAGGGGACGGCGAAAAAGCCAAGTGCGCCGACGCCGTAGACCAACGCCGGAAGTGCGACGAACGTATAGGCCGTATAGAGGTCGCCGCCGAGGAGAAACCACGAGAGCAGGGTTCCAAAGCGTCGCCCGCCGAGCGCCCATTCTTGAAGGTCGCGCAGGTCGGCGCTCTTCGTACGCGTTGCGGTGAAACCGAGCGCGCTCGCAGCGAGAACCAAGATCGCAAAAACCGTGACGGTCACGTTCATCGCTCGCGCACGCGCGTCGCCAGGTAGACGACTCCGAGCAGCATCGCCGTCAATACTACCCAGGCAAGTTGGTACCAGTAGAAAAATGGAATACCCGCGAAGCGCGGATCGATCCGGTCGTAAATCGGAACGTCGAGCAACGCGATGAAGGGCAGTGCGAGCAGCCAGTACCATGCACGGCGAGCCATCATGGCGGCGCCTTCGCGCTAATGTTCGATATCTCCGGCTCGCTGCGCCCAGACCTCGGCTACCGAAAGGTGACCGAGTAAGGTGGCGATGGCGAGCCCGAGCAACGAGATCGCCGCGCCGACGAGTTGGTGCGGCGCAAAATGCGCGTGTAGGAGCGGTACCGAGAGCGCGCCCGAAACGATGGGAACCAAAAAACTAAACAGGGCGACCCGCGCCGCGCCGATTTTTGCGATGCCGGTGCTCCAGACCGGGTAGGTGAGCACGATGGGAAAGACAACGGCGAAGGCAAAGACCTCCCATGCGACGCGCGGCCAGAGCGTCGGCGGATCGGCGATGAGTGCGGGAATTCCGGCGGGAAGGATCATTGCGGTACCGATGAGGAGTGTGGCGGCGAGCAGGGCGACCGGGTGATAGCGCGGCGCCAACTTGGCGCTAATAACGTTGAAACCGGCAAAGGTCATCGCTGCGAGCATCGTCAGCGCATCGCCGCTGCGAAAGGTCGCGTGCCCCGCGAACGCTCCCTCAAAAACCGCGATGCCGATCATGGCGATTCCCGCGCCGATCCAGCGCGCGCTGCGAACGCGCTCCCAACGAAGAGCGACCAAATAGATCATAGTAAAAATCGGCGTACTGCTGCCGAGCAACGAAGAGGCGAAGGCCGTGGTGTGGGCGAGCCCGATCACCCAAAAGTACTGATAGATACCGAACCCGCACGCCCCGCTCGCCAACAAGAGCAGCCAGTCGCGACGTTCGAACGTGAGGCGCGCGCCGGAGATGCGAACCCATAAAAGTGCGAGCGGAGCCATCGTCGAGAAGCGGAGCGCCGTAAAGGCAAGCGCGTTGACGTGCGAGACGGCAATTTTCACCAAAACGGTGTTGAGGCCCCAAACGAATACGACGTACAGCAGGCCGAGATAGGTCGGCAGGCGCTTTTCCACGATAGCGCGCATCATTCGTCGCGATGGAGCAGGTATCCGGCGAAACGGTCGAGCGCGACGGCACCGGCCTTTGGTTCGAACGACGCGGCAGAGGAGCGCGTCATCTGCTCTTCGCCCACGGATGGATCGGTTCTCGCCGCATGTGGGATGCAACGATTGCCAAGCTCGATCTCGCGCGCTATACCATCCATCGCTTCGACGCGCGGGGATGCGGCCGAAGCGATCGCCCCGCCGACGGGCATACGCTCGAAGAATACGCAGCCGACTATGAAGCGATACTCGCGCGCATTGCCGCGCCGGTGACGATCGTCGCCCATTCGATGGGCGGGCGCATCGCACAGTATCTCGCCGCGCGGGCGCACCCGTCGATCGAACGCATGCTGCTGGTCGCTCCGGGCTCGGCTCGTGGAACGCGCGGCGACGGGCGACACCGCGAACTCGCGCTCGACGCATTCGGTTCGCGCAAACGCATAACCCGTTTTGTCTCCGCCGCCATGCGGCGAAGCGTCGACGACGCAACGCGCGATGTGTTAATCGACGATGCGTTAATTGCTTCGCGGGAACATTGGTTCGGCTGGTACGATTCCGGGCGCGCGCTCGATTTTCGCGACTCGCTCGCAGGCATCGCCGTCCCCACGCTGGTCCTGGCCGGTGCGAGCGATCCGCTGGCGACCCTGCCGCGACTGCGCACCGATTGCGCCGATCTCATCCCCGGAAGTATTTTCGTCGTGCTGCGCGATTGCGGACATAATATTCCGATCGAAGCACCGAGCGAACTCGCGGGCGCAATCGATCGTTTCGTGCCCTAACCGCCCCTACTGCGGCCACGGAGATGCTGCAGCCGACGGCGCGCTCTCCGGCGTGCTCCACACGTTTCCGGAGATGCTCGCGCCGCTTTGGATATTTCGGTAGAGAACGTCGACGAGCGTTCCCGGAGCGAGCGCGCTGGGAGCGAGGCCGCCGCTCTCGACATCACCTTCGTAGGTTGCGTACGGCGGCCGTGCAAACGTCCGCAAGAGCGCCGTGCGCGTAGCAATCGCCGCGAGCCTCCCGGCTCCGTCGGTCACCACGGTTCGCAGAGAGACGACGATCCTCGCCTCGCCGACGAGCGCGTTGCTCTGTAGGATACTCTCGCTGCCGCCGGGGCGAAGCGTTACGCTCGTTGTCGAGCGGAGAGCGCACGGCGTCGCGCCGATCGCGGTGCAACGCTCGATCGCCGAAATCGGCACGAGCGGATCGCTTCCGCCGGCGATTCGCGATGCAATGCTCGCCTGCACGAGAACGGGCGCCGCGCCGAGTGCATCGCGGGCCGCCGCGCGAGCCGCGTGGAGCGATTCCGAGCGTGCGAGCGTGAGGGCAAGGACGGCGAAGCTCTCTGCGATCGCCATAGCAATTGCGGCGAAGAAGAGCGCGCGAAGGAGCGTCACGGTGCGCCGAAGGGAGCTGCGACGAGCGATGGAGCGGTGAGGGTGCTTCCCGGAGGCGGCATGCGTCGCACGACCACGAGCGTCGCATCGCGAACGAGCAGTCCGGCAGCGGTATCGGCGCCGGCACGAATGCGGAGCGAGAGCGCGCCGCCGGCGAGCCTCTGCGTAGAGAGCGCGAGATTCGCGGAGAGCGGCGTGCCGACCGGCATCGGAATGCTCGTCGCGATGCTGTTCGGCGCGAGCGTGGAGCCGTCGTATTTTACCGCATCGGCGGCGATGCGGACCTCCTCGCGTGCCGCAGCGGCGAGCGCGTCGGCGGTCGCGGTATTTGAAAAACTTTTGCTTTCGCGAAGGACGGCCGCGCCGAGCGTCGCGAGCACCAGCGCGATGAGCCCCGCGGCGACGACCGTTTCTAAGGCGGTAAATCCCATCTCGCGGCCGCTCACCTCCGAAGTGATTCCCACGTCGCGACGCGATGCGACCTCTCGCTAAGAAGAGCGGCGATTCGCCCACTTCTGTACCGGTCGTTCGAACCAGTAGGTGCTTGCGGTGGCGATTGCCACCGCAAGCAGCATCGCCGCAATCGTAAATTCACGCTGCCAGAGCGGATCGTTCTGCGGCGTACCGAGGTATTGGGGGACGCGATAGAAGAGTAGCTCTCGCGCGACCATTTGATGGTAGAGATAGAGTGCGTAGGAGATCGCGCCAAAAAAGACGAGCGGGCGATTGGCGAGCAGCCGTTGGAACGGTCGCGGCGAGAGCAATGCGCCGAACGCGATCCCCGCAAATGAGAGCGCCAAAAGATCGCGATGCGTTGCGGCCCAGAGCGCGGCCCACTGGTTGGCGAAGCGAAATGCGTAGAGCGATTGGAGCAATGCGATCGAGGCGAGGGTTCCGGCGGTGAAGCCGGCGATGCTGACGGTAGATCGCAGAGGCTCGCTCCAGCGAGCGTGCGCTTCGAGAAAAAGCGACGCAGTCAACATTCCAAAGGCGAAACAACTCAAAAATGCCGGCAGATCTTGGTCGAGGTTGACGATGCCCGCATGCGCGCAACACGCCGCTGCATGGAGCCGCCATGCCAGCGAGATCGCGACGCTCGTCGCAACGGTCAGCCAACGCGCGCGGCTGAAGCACCACCACACCAGCGGAAAGATCGCGTAAAACTCGACCTCGACGGCGAGCGTCCAGAGAACGCCGTTGATCGCCCCCGAGCTCGCCGGGAACCACGTGTGGATGAAGAGGAGGTGGGTGAGCAGGTCGGGTGCGAGGCCCGCTCCACCCTGCCGCGCGGCATAGCCGATGGCGTAGGCGACGGCGATGGAGAGCATGTAGGACGGAACGATCTTCCAAAAGCGGCGCAGGTAAAAATGACGCCAGGAGGGCGGCGCGCTCCCGGTGAGTGCGGCTCGCGCAAAGGGTAAGGCGATCACCGTGCCGCTGAGAAAAAAGAAGAGGGCGACGCCGATAAAGCCGGTCTCGGGCAAAAACTCGAGTTGCCGGAGTGGAGCCGGGAGCCAGGATATCTCCCAGACGTGATACCAGAGGACGAGCAGTATGGCGACGCCGCGCAGGCCGTCGAGAACGTCGAGACGCGGAGGCGCCGCTGCGGGCGGGCGCAAAATTATGTATTAATCCGTTGACACAAATGTTGAGTTTGTATTATCATAGTAACACAATAAACGAAGTTCGGTTCCGTTCCGTCCCTCGATCCCGCATTCCCTTTTAGGAGCGAAGAAAAACGCGTGAATATCGAGATCCTTATCGAACGGCACGTCGTCGCCGCGTTCGCACTTTTTGCGGGCGGTGTGTATGCGATGGCGGCGTTTCGTACCCGGCGTAGCGATACGTACTCCTCGTCGGCGCGCGTGGTCTTTGCAATCGCTGCGTTTGCAATCGTCGCATTGGTCGAGTTCGGGGCGATCGAACCGGTGATCGGATATTCGCTCTCCGTTCTGGGGATGGTGTCGGTGACGATCGTCGATCGGCTTCGCGCGGCGCGCTTGCGCCGACGGCGTATAGCCGGGCTTGCGCCGCGATCGGCAATCGAGATCGTTCCGGCGCTGTGGATCCTCGTTGCACTACTTTCGAGCCTCACCCTCGTTCCTTACCTGCTCGATACGGCGTCCCGACTCGCTGCCGGAATCGCGCTGTCCTGTGTGTTCGCCATGGTCGCTGTCGCATGGTACACCGCGAGCGCTCCAACACAACTGCAAAGCCTCGATCCGGAACGCGAGCGTATCGACGAGCGCAGGCGGAGAATTCTCGATACCGGATTGGCGTGTGTCCTTGCGACCGGGCTCGTTATGGTGTTCGTTGACTTCGATAACTACACTCTCGAGCACATCACCCATAACGAACGCATCATCGGGTCGATAACATTGGTAGTGTGGGGAGTTTTGTTGCTTTGGCTGAGCGCCTATATGGTGTTTTTGGCTCGTTCGAAAACGAAAACTTGCGCGTGAACGATCTCTTCCTCGCGGTCGATCCCGATCTCGAGACCGCACCGTTTCAGCAGATCGTCGAACAACTTCGGGCCTTTATCGAACGCGGAGAGTTGCGACCGGGTGACGTGCTGCCGACGGTGCGACAACTCGCGGGCGATCTCGGCGTCGCGCCCAATACCGTCGCGCGCGCGTACAACGAGCTGCAGGAGCGTGGCTGGCTCTCCAGCGAGGGGCGGCGCGGCACGCACGTCGCGGCGCAGACCCCGGCGAGCGATAGGCGAGCTCGGGCGAAAGCCCTGCGCGATGGAATCGCACAATGTCTTGCAACGCTTATCCATCGTGGATATACTGCGAGCGAAATTGCGCTCCAGATGGAACACGAACTGCGCACGCTGACACGATAGGAACATTACCGGTGAAGGTTACGATATCGAAGGCGATCGCAGCGGTGTGCCTTTCGTGCTCGATGGCGTCGTCAATCGGGACGGCTCGCGCGGATGGCCGCGTTCCCGGCGTCGCCGATCCGGCGCTCGCCCCGATTGCGGCGAAAGCATTCGCGCGGCATTTCACCGCGGGGCTCGCGGTCGCCGTCGTGCAGGGCGGGCGCATTCGCTACGCCGAGGGGTTCGGCTCGGCCGATCCGTCGGGCACGCTGCCGGTAACGCCGCAGACGCCCTTTGCGATCGGCTCGCTCACGAAGCAATTTACCGCAGCGATCGCCTTGCAACTCGTCGAGCAACGCAAGCTCGCGCTCGACGAGAGCATCGCGCGATGGCTACCGATGCTGCCGAATGCGCGAACGATCACCGTGCGTGAATTGCTCGCTCAGACGAGCGGTCTGCACGATTATCCCTATTTGGCCGAGCATCCCTGGCCGACGACGGGGCGCATTCATATCGCACAACTGCTCGATTTTATGGCGCTCGATCGCCCGGATTTCTCGCCGGGCTCGCGCTGGGAGTATTCGAATACGAATTACACCGCGCTCGCTGCAATCGAAGCCGCCGTCACCTCGCAGTCCTATAGGACGCTTCTGCAGCGGCGCATTTTCTCGCCGTTGAAGATGTCGCAGAGCGGTCTCGGCTTCGCCGCGCAGCGCGCCCTCCGCCCGGCAACGCCGTTTCTCACCGACGGATCGGGAATATCTCCCGTACCGCCCGCGCGGCGGCTCTCGCTCGATCTCTACTCCGGCGCCGGCGGAATCGTATCGAGTGCCGACGATCTCGCCCGTTGGGATATCGCCTTGCTCGGCGGGCGGCTTCTCGACCCGGCGATGCGTCGGCTCTGGTGGAGCCCCGGTCGCCTCGCCGACGGCACGACGACGAGCTACGGCATGGGCTGGGTCGTCGCCGAGCTCGACGGTCGGCGCGAGCTCTGGCACAACGGCTACGCACCGGGTGCCGGCGGTTTCTGCTTCAACGCGCTCTTCCCGAAGGAGGGGCTCGCGGTCGTCATTCTCAGCAATACCGGGAGCCTTGCCGCGGAGGGCGACGCCCCGTTACGGAGCCTCGCCGCCAAGCTCGCGCGCGCCGCGCTCCCCTCGGCGTTCGCCGAGCGCGCCGCCCCCGGTGAGGACGCGGCGGTCACCGGGCGCGTCGAGGCGCTCTGGGCCGCCTACCAAGCAGGCGAGCCACCGCTCGCCGAGATGGAGCCGACGTTCGCGGCGCTCTTTACCCCGGCGTTCACCCGCTCGCTCGCCAAAGAAATCGGCGCGCTCGGAAGCCCCAAACGCTGGATATTCCTCGGGAAAAGCGGGCTCGGCGCGGGGATGACGCTCTATCGCTATCGGGCCGAGCTCGGCGACGGAAGCTCCCCCACCTTCGCCGTCGCGATCGACGCGGCGGGGAAAATCGCGGGTTCGAGGCTGCTTCCGTAAGGGGAAAGCTGCGTCGGCGCCATTAGGGTTTGACGCCTCTTACCTGGGCCTGCTATACTCCCCAGGCTCTGGCCCACCGACGGGTGTGGCCGACTTTGTGTGTGAAGCAAAACGCGTTGTTAAGGAGTCCGAGTGCCCACCATTAACCAGTTGGTCCGTAAGGGCCGCGAGCAGACGGAAAAAAAGGTCAAAACCCGCGCATTTCGCATGATTTTGACCGGCCCAAAACCGGGGCACCCCGATCTGCCGACGCGCACCTTCGAGGTTGTCGGTAATCCGCAGCGTCGCGGCGTTTGCACGCAAGTGAAGACCGTCACGCCGAAGAAGCCGAACTCCGCGCTGCGCAAAGTCGCTCGCGTCCGTCTAACCAACGGCGAAGAGGTGACGGCGTATATTCCGGGCATCGGACACAATCTTCAGGAGCACTCGGTCGTGCTCGTCCGCGGCGGCCGTGTGAAAGATCTTCCGGGCGTCCGTTATCACATCGTACGCGGCACGCTCGACACCTCGGGCACCGCAAACCGTAAACAAGGGCGTTCGAAGTACGGCGCCAAGCGCGACAAGAAAAAGTAAGAGAGTAAAAAGAGCGATATATGCCACGTAAAGGTCCCGCAACCAAACGCCAAATTCTCCCGGATCCGCGATTCAATTCGAAGATTCTCGCGCGCTTCATCAATAAGTTGATGCTCAGCGGCAAGAAATCGACCGCGGAGCGGATTATCTATTCCGCGCTCGATATCGTCGGAGAAAAATCGGGGCGCGACCCGATGGATGTTTTCTCGCAGGCGCTCTCCAATGCGATGCCGCTGGTCGAAGTTCGTCCGCGCCGCGTCGGTGGTGCGACCTATCAGGTGCCGATGGAAGTGCGCCCCGATCGTCGTCAGGCGATGGGTATGCGCTGGCTGATCGGTTTCGCTCGCGCGCGCGGCGGCCGTTCGATGGAAGAGAAGCTGGCGGGCGAACTGCTCGATGCGGCAAACAATACCGGCGCGACGATCAAGAAGCGCGAAGACACTCATAAGATGGCCGAGGCGAATAAGGCCTTCGCTCATTACCGCTGGTAGAAGCTAAGGATTTCGCAACAGGACATGGCAGTACGAGATTTTCCCCTCGAGCGCACGCGCAATATCGGAATCGCCGCTCACATCGACGCGGGTAAGACCACCTGCACCGAGCGTATTCTTTTCTATACCGGTCGCGTTCATAAAATCGGCGAAGTCCACGACGGAGCCGCGACGATGGACTGGATGGTGCAAGAGCAAGAGCGCGGCATCACCATTACTTCGGCCGCTACCGCGGCGACGTGGCGCGAGAATCGTATCAATATCATCGATACGCCAGGGCACGTTGATTTCACGGTCGAGGTAGAGCGCAGCCTTCGCGTGCTCGACGGCCTCGTCGCGCTCTTCGATTCCGTCGCCGCCGTGCAGCCCCAATCGGAGACGGTTTGGCGGCAGGCCAATAAGTATAAAGTTCCGCGCATCATCTTCGTGAACAAGATGGATCGCATGGGCGCCGATTTCTTCAACGTCGTGGACAAAATTCGCGAACGTCTCGGCGCGCGCGCCGTCCCGATTCAGGTGCCGATCGGCGCCGAAGATAACTTCAAAGGCGTCGTCGATCTCTTCACGATGCACAAGATCATCTATACCGACGACCTCGGCTCGACGATGGGCGACGAACCGCTCACCGACGCAGACGGCGAGTTGAAGGCTACCGCCGAGAAATGGCGTCAAGAGCTCGTCGAAGCGATCGCCGAACAGGACGATGCATTGCTCGAGATGTTCTTCGACGGCGCCGAGATGCCGGTCGAACGCATGAAAGCGGCGCTGCGCAAAGCGACGATCGCCGGCACGGTGCTCCCGATGCTCTGCGGTTCGGCTTTCAAAAACAAAGGCGTGCAGCCGTTGCTCGACGCGGTCGTGGATTATCTGCCGTCGCCGTTAGATGCCAAAGCGATCGTCGGAAAAGATCCGAAAGACGAGTCGGTCGAGATTATTCGCAAACCCGACGATGCAGAACCCTTCTCGGCGCTGGCGTTCAAAATCGCCACCGATCCGTACGGGAACCTGACCTACTTCCGCGTTTACTCGGGAATTCTCAATAAGGGGTCGTACGTCTATAACGCGCGTTCGGGCAAGAAAGAGCGCATCGGGCGTATCTTGCGCATGCACGCGAACCATCGCGAAGATATCGATTCGATCGGCGCGGGCGACATCGCAGCGGCGGTCGGCCTGACCGATACGCGCACCGGCGATACGCTCTGCGATGAAAAAACGCCGATTATTCTTGAGTCGATCACCTTCCCCGAGCCGGTCATCTTCCAGGCGATCGAGCCGAAGACGAAGGGCGACCAAGATCAACTCGGCAAGGGTCTCGCGCGCCTAGCGCAGGAAGACCCGACGTTTCGCATGCGCACCGACGAAGAGACGCAGCAAACGATCATCGGCGGTATGGGCGAGTTGCATCTCGAAATCATCGTCGATCGTTTGCGCCGCGAGTTCAAGGTCGAAGCGAACGTCGGCAAACCGCAGGTCGCCTACAAAGAAGCCATTACCAAGACGGTCGAGAAACAAGGCAAATTCGTTCGACAGTCCGGCGGTAAGGGCCAGTACGGCGATATCTGGCTCCGCGTCGAGCCTCTGGAGCCGGGAAGCGGCTTCCAGTTCGAATGGAAGATCGTCGGCGGCACCGTTCCCAAAGAGTACCAGAAGGCCGTCATGCAAGGAATCGAAGAGTCTGCCCAGAGCGGCGTTCTCGCCGGTTACCCGGTTCTCGATTTCAAGGCGACGGCGTTCGACGGTTCCTATCACGATGTCGACTCATCGGAAATGGCGTTCAAAATCGCCGCTTCGATGGGTTGGAAAGAGGCGAATCGAGCCGCAGGCCCGATTCTGCTCGAGCCGATTATGAAGGTCGAAGTGACCACGCCCAAGGATTATATGGGTGCGATCACCGGCGATCTGAATCGTCGGCGCGGCATGATCCAGGCGACCGAGGAAGTCGCCGGTGGCGCGCAGGTCATTTTGGCCCACGTTCCGCTCTCCGAAATGTTCGGTTACGCGACCGATATGCGTTCGGCAACGCAGGGTCGCGCGACGTACACGATGGAATTTTCTCACTACGAAAAGGCGCCCAAGTCGGTCGAAGAAGAGATCGTCGCGAAGGCGGCCGGCAAGAAGACCTCGGCGGCATAAGCTCGAGGCGTTCAATCACCAGGTAACACCGAAAGAGGACAACGCAAAAACACCATGGCTAAAGCAAAGTTCGAGCGTACCAAGCCGCACGTTAACATCGGCACCACCGGTCACGTCGATCACGGCAAGACCACGCTCACGGCAGCGATCACGAACTGTCTGGCAAGCGAAGGCCTCGCGCAGAAGCGCGGCGTCGACGAGATCGATAACGCTCCCGAAGAAAAAGAACGCGGTATTACGATCGCGATCTCGCACCAAGAGTACGAGACCGTGAAGCGTCACTACGCGCACGTTGACTGCCCCGGGCACGCCGACTACATCAAGAACATGATCACCGGCGCCGCGCAGATGGACGGAGCGATCCTCGTCGTCTCGGCGACCGACGGCCCGATGCCGCAGACCCGCGAGCACATTCTGCTCATGCGTCAAGTCGGCGTGCCGCGCATCGTCGTTTTCCTCAACAAGTGCGACATGGTCGACGATGCCGAGTTACTCGAACTCGTCGAGATGGAAGTGCGCGAGTTGCTCAGCAAGTATGAATTCCCCGGCGACGACACGCCGATCATCCGCGGTTCGGCGCTCAAGGCGCTCAATTCCAGCGGCAAACGCGGCGACCCGGATGCAGATCCGATCTTCAAGCTCATGGATACGATCGACGAATATATCCCGCAGCCGCAGCGTGAAACCGATAAACCGTTTCTCATGCCGGTCGAAGACGTCTTCACGATCACCGGGCGCGGTACGGTAGGCACCGGGCGCGTCGAGCGCGGTCAGGTGAAAGTCGGCGAAGAAGTCGAAATCGTCGGGCTCCAAGAAGAGACCCGCAAGACCACGGTCACGGGCATCGAAATGTTCCGCAAGCTGCTCGACATGGGCATCGCCGGCGACAACATCGGCGTTCTGCTGCGTGGTATCGATCGTAACGATATCGAGCGCGGCCAGGTGCTCGCGAAACCGGGCTCCATCAAACCGCACAAGAAGTTCAAAGCCGAAGTTTACGTCCTCTCGAAGGACGAAGGCGGCCGTCACACGCCGTTCTTCGGAAACTATCGCCCGCAGTTCTACTTCCGCACCACCGACGTCACCGGAACCATCAAGCTGCCCGAGGGCGTCGAGATGGTTATGCCCGGCGATAACGTGCAGATGGAAGTCGAACTCATCACCCCGATCGCATGCGAAGAGGGTCTTCGTTTCGCAATTCGCGAAGGTGGCCGTACGGTCGGTGCCGGCGTCGTCACCTCCGTCTCGGCGTAGTTTACTAGAGCCCTACCTCGCGCGGCTTTCGCGCAAACGTTCTTTGTCAACTGAAGGATTCGAAGAGAGATGTCTAAGCAGAAGATTCGTATTCGCCTCAAGGCCTACGACCACCAAGTCCTCGACCAGAGCGCGGAGCGAATCGTCGAGACCGCGAAGCGCACCGGCGCCTTCGTGCGCGGCCCAGTGCCGTTGCCGACGGAGATCAACCGGTATTGCGTTCAGCGTTCGACGAACAACGATAAGAAGTCGCGCGAGCACTTCGAAATGCGTACGCATAAACGTCTCGTCGATATCCTTCAGGCTTCGCCGAAAACGATGGATGCGCTGATGCATCTCGATCTTCCGGCCGGCGTCGATATCGAACTCAAAGCATAGCGCGGTAAAAAAAAGCGAAAGGAAAGCGGCCCGAGAAGGTACTCGGGCCGCTTTCTTTTATGCGCCCGCGGCAGCGCAGACTCGACTACGTTAGGAGGAATTGCTTTATGGAAGTGAAGCCGACCTATCTCGGGACGATGCTCTCCTTGGCAACCGTCGCTTTCGGGCTCCTCGCCGCCGGGGCATGGAACAAATTCATTGCCGATCTCGTCGGGCGTTTTCTAAAAAACGGGAGCGGTCTATGGGCCGAGCTACTCTACGCCGTGGTGGTGACGGTGCTCGCCGTCGTCGTTATCGGGCACCTCAGCAAACTCTCTCAGAAAGAGATTGGCCCGAAGAGCTAATCAGAGCTTTGCCGCGAGCGCGGATTCGCGCAGCCCGACGGAGAATGGGGCGGCTATGTCCCAGCCGCTTCATACTTCACACGCTCGCACCTACACCGGCACGAAACGTCGGATCTTTCATCTGCTCGAACAGATGGGGACCTCGGGCGACCATATTTGGCCGTATGCCTCGCAGCCGTTCATGAGGACGGCCGGGCCGCTCACGCCCGGACGCACTGAGGCGTGGCATCTTGGAATCCACGCTCGACTCGATGACGTTGTGCCCGAGGAACGGATCGTCTGGCGTTTTCTGAATGACGGCGTCAACGGAACCCACGGATTCTATCTTCACACCGAGGGAAAACAGACCACCGTCGAGCATCGCGTCGATGTCGAACTCGCCGAGCCCGATGGTCGGCTCCTCTGGCGTCGCGTTGAGGACCAGCAATCGCGCGCGATCGAAGGACTTTTCGAGAAACTCGGGCGTGCGTTAAAACGGTAGCAACCCAGTGCAGCAACCTCGGATCGGGAACGGCACGGCTCGGGACGGCGCGAGCTTCGATAGGTATTTTCAACTCGTCGACCGCGCCGCACGCTTTGAAGCGAGCCTCCGCGCGTTCGTCGTCGCCGTTTCCGCCGAGGATCTCGATGAGATCGCAGCGGCTTCCCCACTCGCTTCCGCACCAGGAGAACGATACGCCAACATGCGCTTCGTCAATCGCTAATGCCCGACGCAATGGATTTTCTCGGTATCGATGCACTGCTCGACGATGAAGAGCGACTGATCCGTGACACGGTACGGGCATTCGTGCGCGACCGTATTACTCCCAATATCGGGCAGTGGTTCGAGGACGGTACGCTGCCGCGCGAGATCGGCCGAGAGCTGGGCGCGCTCGGCCTTCTCGGCATGCACCTGCACGGATACGATTGCCCCGGTGCGAGCGCCGTCGCATACGGCATCGCATGCATGGAACTCGAAGCGGGGGATGCCGGCGTGCGAAGCTTCGCATCGGTGCAAGGCTCGCTTGCGATGTTCGCAATCCATCGGTTTGGAAGCGAAGAACAGAAACGGGAGTGGCTCCCCGCGATGGCTCGCGGAGAGAAGATCGGCTGCTTCGGGCTTACCGAACCGGATTTCGGCAGCAATCCCTCCGGCATGCGCACGACGGCACGCCGCGACGGATCCGATTGGGTAATCGATGGGACGAAAATGTGGATCACGAACGGATCTTTTGCAGATCTCGCTATCGTTTGGGCGAGGTCCGATGAAGGCATCGTCGGTTTCGTCGTTCCGACCGACACGAAAGGTTTTAGCAGTAATCTCATCCATCGGAAGCTTTCGTTACGCGCCAGCGTCACGAGCGAACTCGTCCTCGAGAACGTTCGCCTGCCGGATTCCGCTCGCTTACCGGGCGCGCACGGGCTCGGTGGGCCGCTCGCCTGTCTCAACGAGGCGCGCTTCGGTATTATCTGGGGAGTGATGGGCGCGGCGCGCAGTTGTTACGCGACGGCTCTCGATTATGCAAAATCGCGCGTTCAATTCGATCGTCCGATCGGGGCATTTCAGCTAACGCAAGAAAAACTCGTCAACATGCTGCTCGAACTGCAGAAGGGCACGCTGCTCGCGCTCCATCTCGGCCGGATGAAGGACGAAGGCCGCCTGCATCCGACACAGGTGAGCTTCGGAAAACTGAACAACGTCCGCGAAGCTTTGGCGATAGCGCGGGAAGCCCGCAGCATTTTAGGAGCGAACGGCGTTACGCTGGAGTATCCGATCATTCGGCATATGAACAATCTGGAGTCGGTGCTCACCTACGAAGGGACGAGCGAGATCCATCTGCTCGTCATCGGGCAGGCAATCACCGGGCTCCCCGCTTTCACCTAGCGCTCGACCGAGGAGAAGAAACGATGGCCGTTCGGGAAATTGCATTCGTCATGTATCCGGTCCGCGATATGGAGGCCTCGCTCGCTTTCTACCGGGACTCGCTCGGACTAACGCCTTCGGGGCTCGCCTCCGATGCCTGGACGGAGTTCGATATCTCGGGTACCGCCTTCGGGATCGGCACCTTTCCGCAGCTCGGCACGCCGGGGCACGCGGGCGCGCTCGCGCTGGAGATCGACGATCTCGCCGCCATGCGGGCTCGTTTGCTAGCTACGGGTATCGAAGCGACCGAGCCCTACGAGACGCCGATCTGCTGGATATCCCAACTCCGGGACCCCGACGGCAATACGATCACCCTCCATCAGCGCAAGTCCTCGTAATGCGCCCCGGGAGCGAGCGGGTTTCGGCGGGGGGTTTGGGGCGATTTTTCCCCTCTGCCCGCTCGATCTCTTGACTGCGGCGCGCCTCCTCTGTATAGTACCCAGGTTGTGGCGCTAGCGTCGGCCGCGGCTTTCTGTCGCGCGTCGTAAGAGATAAAGAGCAATACGCTAGGCACAGTTGTTATAACACACTTTTAGGACGAGGATACAATGAAGAACATCCTTGGCCGCAAGGTTGGGATGACGAGCGTGTTCACCGAAGACGGCCGGTACGTACCGGTCACGGTGATCGAAGCCGGTCCCTGCACGGTGGTCGAGCGTCGAACGAAAGAGCAGCATGGCTACGATGCCGTGGCGCTCGGGTTCGGCGCGATTAAAAAACACCGCGTTACCCGTGCCCTTGCCGGACATTTTAAGAAACAAGGCGTCGAGGCGACGCGCTTTATTCGCGAGTTCCGCGACGGCATCGACGGTGTCGATGTCGGGGCGAGCGTTACCGTTGCGAACTTCCAACCCGGAGATCGTGTCGACGTAGTCGGCATCTCGAAGGGGCATGGGTTTGCCGGCGGTATGAAACGCCATAATTTCAAAGGCGGAAATCAGACGCACGGTTCGATGATCCATCGCCAGCCGGCGAGTAACGGCGACACGAATGCGGGGCATACGCATCGCGGTAGCCGTCGCCCGGGGCACTACGGCGTCGATCGCACGACGCATCAGAATCTCGAGATCGTGCGCGCCGACAGCGAGCGCAACTTACTGCTCGTTCGCGGCCCGATTCCGGGGCCGAAGAACGCATTAGTCGTCGTTCGTTCCTCTGTGAAACGCGCGAAAAGCGCGGAGGCGAAGGCATAACGATGGCGCAAGTAATCGATACTAAAGGAAAAGTTCTGCGCGACGAGGCGACGCCGTCGTTTCTCGCCGGCGCGAACGAAGGGAAGGGGCACGTCCTCTACCGCGCCGTCCATCGCGAATTTGCCAATCCCCGCGCCGGAACGGCGTCGACGAAGAAGCGCGACGAAGTTTCGGGCGGTGGCCGCAAACCGTGGAAGCAGAAGGGAACCGGGCGCGCGCGCCAAGGTTCGACTCGCTCTCCGCAGTGGCGTCACGGCGGCGTGGTCTTCGGGCCGCAGCCGCGCAGCTACGTCGAAGATCTCAATAAGAAAGAACGTCGCGTCGCGTTTCTCGCCGCACTCGCACAGCGCTTCACCGAAGATGCGGTTACGCTGCTCGATGCCGGCGACTTCGCGCTGACCAAGACGGCTCAGGCGGCGGCGTTGCTTTTCGGCTCGGCGAAGGCGGCAAAGGCCGGCCCGCGCACGCTCGTCGTTTATTCCGCGAACGAACCGAACTCGGCCGGGCTCGCCCTGGTCTGTCGGAACCTTTCGCGCGTGGGAGTAACGCACGATGGCGCGGTCGACGTCAAAGATCTTCTACGCCACGAGCGGATCGTCTTCACGACCGCGGCGTTCGAAGCGCTTCGCGCCCGCCTCGCTCCGAAGGAGAACGCATAATGGACGCACGCGATATTATTCTTTCGCCGCGTATCACGGAAAAGTCGATGGCGAATTCGATCGGGCATCAGTACACGTTCGTCGTGCACCCGTCCGCTACCAAGACGCAGATCCGCCACGCCGTCGAGGAAATTTTCTCGGTGAACGTGGAGAAGATCAACACGATCAACGTGCGCGGGAAGGCCCGCAGCTCGGCGCGCCGCGGTATCCGTACCGAAGGCAAGCAGAGCGATTTCAAAAAAGCCGTGGTGACGCTCAAGGCCGGTCAAAAGATCGAACTTGGCGGCATCAACTACTTCGAGCAGTAACGGAGCCAAGCAATGCCGGTTAAAAAATATAACCCAACGAGCCCGGGCCGCCGCTTCATTACGACGATGGATTTTTCGGAGCTTTCGAAAGTCGCTCCGGAAAAGTCGCTCCTCGAAGTCGGAAAGAAACACGCGGGTCGCAACAATAACGGCCACATCACCGTTCGCCACCAAGGCGGCGGAACGCGCCGCCAGTACCGTTTGATCGATTTCAAGCGGACCAAAGACGCGATTCCGGCGAAGGTCGCGACGATCGAATACGATCCGAACCGCTCCTCTCGCATCGCGTTGGTAAAATATCGCGACGGTGAGAAGCGCTACGTCCTCGCGCCCTTGGGCCTGAAGGTCGGCGATGTCATCGAATCGGGCCCCGCAGCGGATATCAAGGTCGGCAACGCATTGCCGATCGCCAATATCCCGGTCGGTACGGTCATCCACAACATCGAATTGCGCCCCGGGCAGGGCGGGCGGTTGGTGCGCAGCGCCGGCGTCAGCGCTCAGCTCATGGCCAAGGAAGGCGAATACGCTCAAGTGCGTATGCCTTCGGGTGAAGTGCGCAAGATTCTGGTCGTCTGTCGTGCGACGATCGGTCAGCTCGGAAACATCGAGCACGAAAATCAGGTGATCGGAAAGGCCGGTCGCTCGCGGCATATGGGTAAGCGGCCCAGCGTTCGCGGTATTGCCATGAACCCGGTCGACCATCCGCACGGCGGTGGTGAGGCTCGTTCGACCTCGGGGCGTCCGCCGACGACTCCTTGGGGCCAGATGACCATGGGTAAGAAGACGCGGCGCAACAAGCGTACCGCGAAGATGATCGTTCGGAAGCGGAAGGCATAACAGATGGGACGTTCGTTAAAGAAGGGTCCGTTCGTTGCGGACCATCTCCTCGCCAAAGTCGAGCAGCTCAACCAGACGCGCGAAAAACGCGTCGTCAAAACGTGGAGCCGCGCCTCGACGATCGTCCCGACGATGGTCGGGCATACGATCGGCGTCCATAACGGAAAAGCGCACGTTCCCGTGTACGTGACCGAGAACATGGTCGGCCATAAGCTCGGCGAATTTGCACCGACGCGCCACTTCAAAGGGCACGGCGGCGATAAGGCAGGTGTGAAGTGAGCCAGGATACGCAAACGCGCACCGAAGCCGTCGCGCATCTGCGCTTCGTTCGCATGGCGCCCCGCAAGTTGCGTCGCGTCGCCGACGCCATTCGTGGAATGAGCGTTAGCGAAGCACTCGCAACCTTAAAGTTTGCCGGCGTCTTTGCCGCCGAACCGATCGAGAAGCTCGTTCGAAGTGCGGTCGCAAATGCCGGGAATAACCACAGCATGAACACCGACGAGCTCTACATCGCCCGCATTACGGTCGATGGCGGCCCGGGCGGACGGTTTACCAAGCGCCTCGATCCGCGCGCGCAAGGGCGTGCGTATTTCAAGCGCAAGCGCCTCTCGCACGTCACCGTGGTCGTGAGCGAGAGCAAACCGCAGAAGGCACGCTTCAAGCGCCCCGGTGCATCGGTCGCGTTGCCGAAGGCGACGCGTCGGCCCGCTCCTGCGAAAACGACCGCGACTGCAAAGGCAACGGAGTAACGATGGGGCAGAAGATTCATCCAGTCGGAATGCGACTGGGCATCACGCGTACCTGGGATAGCCGGTGGTTCGAAAAGAAGCACTACATCGACTGGCTTCACGAGGACGTCGCGATCCGTAAGTTCTTCGAGAAGAATTGGCAGCGTAAGGCCTCGATCAGCAAGATCGAAGTCGAACGCCGCTCCAATCAAGCGCGCGTTATCGTCAATACTGCGAAGCCGGGCATCATCATCGGTAAGCGCGGCGTCGGCATCGAAGAGATCCGCAAAGATCTCGAAAAGCTGACCGGTAAAGCCGTTGCCGTCAACGTGATGGAGATCAAGGTTCCCGAACTCGATGCGCGCTTGGTCGGGCAGAATATCGTCGATCAGCTCGAGAAGCGCATTGCGTTTCGTCGCGCTATCAAACAGGCGATTATGCGCACGATGAAAGCCGGCGCACGTGGCGTGAAGGTGCAGGTTTCGGGGCGGCTCGGCGGCGCCGAGATCGCGCGTACCGAACGCAGCTCCGACGGCAAGGTGCCGTTGCACACGCTGCGAGCCGATATCGATTACGCAAACGTTGAAGCGTTCACGACCTTTGGCCGCATCGGCGTGAAGGTGTGGATCTATCGCGGAGAGGTTCTGCCCGATGGTACCCGTAGCGGTCCCGTGCGCGGCGAACGCTCCGGGCGCGATCGCGGACCTCGCACGGGCAACCGGCCCGGCGCGCCCGGGCGTGCGGCTCGCCCCGCTCCTCGAGCAGTCGGCCCTGCCGATGCCGCCGAGGGCGTTGTCGTCACCGCCGATCCGGTGGTTCCGGTGGTTATAGAAACCGTTGCTCCCGAAACGGAGGCACCGCAGTAGAGATGTTAACCCCTAAACGAGTGAAGTGGCGCAAGGTTCAGCGCGGTCGCATGACCGGGCGAGCGACGCGCGGCAATTCCTTGACGTTCGGCGATTTCGGTTTACAGGCGCTCGAGCCGTGCTGGATGACCAATCGTCAAATCGAGGCGGCACGTATCGCCATGACGCGCCATATCAAGCGCGGCGGTAAGGTCTGGATCAAAGTGTTCCCGGATAAACCTGCAACCAAGAAGCCTGCCGAAGTGCGCATGGGTTCGGGTAAGGGTAACCCGGAGTTCTGGGTCGCCGTGGTCCGCCCGGGGCGCGTGCTATTCGAACTCTCCGGCGTCGCGCCGGATATTGCGCGCGAAGCGTTGCGTTTGGCGGCTTCCAAGCTTCCGATCGGGACGAAAGTCGTCGCGCGTGAGGAGGAGACGGCGTGAAAAACGGTGATTTGAGCGAGTTCCGCAATCTTTCGGTTGCGGAGTTGCAGCAAAAGGCTCGCGAAACCAAAAGCGAGATGTTTAACCTCCGTTTCGCATTGCGCACGGGTCACTTGAGCGATTTCAGCAAAATTCGTGCGATGCGTCGGACGTACGCGCGTATTCAGACCGTCATCTCCGAAAAGCGGATGGCCGAGGAGCAGCATGGAGCAGCATAATAACGTCGATCGCGCGCCGAACCGTCGCATCAAACAGGGTCGCGTGGCGTCGAATAAGATGGATAAGACGATCGTCGTCGTCACCGAGACGCGCGTCCCGCATCCGCAATACGGAAAGATCGTAAGAAAATCCACGCGCTTCAAGGCGCACGATGAAAAGAACGAAGCGAAGATCGGCGACGTGGTCCGCATCACCGAATGCCGGCCGCTCTCGCGCGACAAGCGTTGGCGGTTGGTTGAAATCGTCGAGAGGGCGAAGTAAGTGATTCAGCAAGAGACGCGACTGAAGGTCGCCGATAATTCCGGAGCTAGGGAACTGTTGGTCATTCACGTGACCGGCGGCAGCCGGCATCCGTACGCCTTCGTCGGCGATATCGTCGTCGGTTCGGTGAAGAGCGCAATTCCCGGTGCCGCAGTGAAGAAGGGGCAGGTCGTGAAGGCCGTCATCGTTCGCACCTCGGCTCCGATGCGCCGCCCCGACGGTTCGACCGTGCGCTGCGACGATAACGCCTGCGTCATCATCAAAGGTGAAAAAGACAATCTCGATCCGCGCGGCACGCGCGTCTTCGGGCCGGTGATGCGCGAATTGCGCGATCGCGGCTTCCTGAAGATCGCATCGCTCGCTCCGGAGGTACTCTAAGAGAGCTATGGCCGATAAAGCGAATATCATTAAGGGCGACACGGTCTTCGTGCGCCGCGGACGCGACAAAGGCAAGCGTGGGACGGTGAAGGCCGTATTCCCGGCCGCCGGCACGGCGACCGTGGAGGGCATCAACATCGTCAAGCGCCACACGAAGCCCCAGCAGGAACAGCAGCAGAATATGGGCGGCGCGGTTCCCAACGGCGGCATCATCGAAAAAGAGGCCCCGTTGCCTCTCGCAACGTTGATGTACGTCTGCGAGAAGTGCAAGTCTCCAACCCGGATCCGTCACGGCCGTAACCCCGATGGCCGTGCGGCGCGCCTCTGCGCGAAGTGCGGCGAACCGGCACGCGAGTCGGTCAAGGGAGCGTAAGAGATGAATCGTCTTCGTGAAAAATACGAATCGGCGGTCCGCTCGATGCTGACCGAAAAATTCGGCTATTCGAACGCCATGCAGGTTCCAAAATTGGAAAAAGTCGTGATTAACATGAGCGTCGGCGACGCCATTAGCAATGCGAAGGCGCTCGACGTCGCCGTCGCCGAGATGGTTGCGATCGCCGGGCAGAAGCCGGTCATCACCAAAGCGAAGAAGTCGATCGCGGCTTTCAAGCTTCGCGAAGGGATGAATGTCGGGGCCAAAGTGACGCTACGCGGCGAGCGCATGTACGTTTTTCTCGATAAACTTTTTAACATCGTATTGCCGCGCATCCGCGATTTTCGCGGACTGCCGGCGAAATCGTTCGATGGCCGCGGTAATTACAACCTCGGTTTAAAAGAGCAAATCGTTTTCCCGGAAATCAACTTCGATAAAGTCGACAAAATGCGCGGCATGGATATCACCATCGTAACGACAGCGAAAAACGATGAGGAAGCCAACGCTTTCCTCACAGCGATGGGATTGCCGATCCAGAAGGGACGCAACTAATGGCGAAGACCTCGATGATCGTCAAATCGGAACGCAAATCGAAATTCTCGGTGCGCGCGCACAATCGGTGCAAGCTCTGCGGACGCCCTCGCGGCTTCCTTCGTAAGTTTGCATTGTGCCGCATTTGCTTCCGCGAACTCGCACATCGTGGCGTCGTTCCCGGCGTAACGAAGGCTTCGTGGTAGGGAGAGGAACGTAAAATGTCAGTAACAACCGATCCCGTTGCCGATCTTCTTACACGCATTCGCAACGCAAATACGGCCAACCACCCGGCAGTCGATGTTCCGGCTTCCCGCGTCAAAGCGGCGATCGCGGAGATCCTGAAGGAAGAAGGCTTTATCGACGGCGTCGAGCGTTTGAGCGACGGCCCTCAGGGCACCTTGCGTATTAAGTTGCGCTACGGCCCCGAGAAAGAAAAAGTCATCACCGGCTTGCGTCGCATCTCGCGCCCCGGTCTACGCGTGTACACCGGCAAGGGCGAGATTCCCCGAGTTCTCGGCGGACTCGGCATTGTCATTATCTCCACGTCGCGGGGCATCATGTCCGGCAAACGGGCCAAAAAGCTCGGAGTCGGCGGCGAAGTCCTGGCGTACGTCTGGTAAGTAGGAACGAATAGCATGTCGCGAATTGGAAAATTACCGGTCAACGTTCCCTCGGGCGTCGAAGTAAAACTCGGCGAGCGCGAGGTGTTCGTGAAAGGCCCCAAGGGTGAGTTACAGCAGCACATCCTCACCGATGTCGTCAGCGTGAAACTCGAAGACGGGCGCGTTCTCGTCGAACGAAAAGGCGATGGAAAGCCGCATCGGAGCGCCCACGGCCTCACGCGTACGCTCATCGCCAATATGATCGAAGGCGTCAGTAAGGGCTTTCGCAAGAGCCTGGAAATTCAGGGCGTGGGTTATCGTGCGGCGAAAGCCGGCGAAAACCTGAACTTGACGTTGGGTTATTCCCATCCCGTCGTTTACGCCGCTCCTACGGGCATCACGCTCTCCGTCGAGGGGCAGAACAAAGTGCACGTCGACGGAATCGATAAACAGAAGGTCGGGCAGGTCGCAGCCGAAATTCGCGGTCTCCGCCCGCCGGAGCCTTATAAGGGCAAGGGCGTTCGTTACGAAGGCGAGCGCATCAAGAAGAAGCTCGGTAAAGCCGGGAAGGCAGGCAAGAAGTAATGGCGCGTAATTCCAAAAACGATTCACGCCGCGCGCGCCACGTGCGTTTGCGCAAGCGCGTCTCGGGATCGGCCGAACGGCCGCGCCTGATGGTGCGCCGTACCCTGCACCACATCTACGCCGTCATCGTCGACGATGCGAAGGGGCACACGCTCGTCGCTTCCTCGACCCGCGAGAAGTCGCTCGCCGAAGGCTTGGAGTCGACGACGAACATCGACGCGGCAACACGCGTCGGGTCTTCGATAGCCGCCAAAGCCAAGGCAGCCGGCATCGCATCCGTCGTCTTCGATCGCGGCGGCTACCAATATCACGGTCGCGTTGCGGCGCTCGCGCAGGCAGCGCGCGAAGCCGGTCTGGAGTTTTAATCGATGAACTATCGCAATAATCCGCGCGACCGCGACAACAGCGGCTTCGAAGAGACCGTCGTCCGCGTCAACCGCGTGGCGAAGGTCGTCAAGGGCGGCAAGCGCTTCAGTTTCAGCGCGCTCGTCGTCGTCGGCGACCGCAAGGGAAAAGTCGGCTACGCGACCGGCAAGGCCGGTGAAGTTCCCGAAGCGATCCGCAAAGCGGTCGAGCGGGCGAAAAAGAATCTCATCACCGTTCCGATGGTCGAGCAGACGATTCCGCACGAAGTGACGTACCAGATCGGCGCTGCGCGCGTGATGCTCAAACCGGCGGCACCGGGTACCGGCGTTATCGCCGGCGGCTCGATGCGTGCCGTTCTCGAGCTCGCGGGTATCCACGATATTCTCACTAAGTGCTTGGGCACGACCAATCCGATCAATGTGGTGATGGCGACCGTCGATGCGTTGCGCTCGCTAAAGACGGCGGAGAAAACCGCCGCCTTGCGAGGCAAGACCGTCAAGGAGATTTTTGCGGCATAATGGCTACGAAGAAGAAGGTTGCGGCGCCGAAGGAGCGCGTCGCGCAGATGAAACTCGGCTCGCTCGCTCCGGCGAAAGGCAGCCGCCCCAAACGCGTTCGCATCGGCCGCGGTCACGGCTCGGGCATGGTGAAAACCGGCGGCGAAGGCGGTAAGGGGCAGACGGTTCGCTCCGGCGGCGGTAAGGGCCCAGCCTTCGAAGGCGGTCAGACGCCGTGGGCGCGTCGCCTTCCGCATCGTCGCGGATACTCGCAAAAGGCGCGCGATATCGGCCACTTTCGCTCGAGTTTCGCGGTGGTGAATCTCCATCGGCTCGCCGAATGGGACGTTGCCGTCGAGGTTACGCCCGAGACGCTGAAGGAACGCGGCATTCTGAGCGACCTTCGCGACGGAGTGAAGGTGCTCGGTGCGGTGAAAGCCGGGAAGACGCTTCCCAGCGGTCTGCGTTTCCGCGACATCGTCTTTTCAGCGACGGCCCGCGAAGCGCTCGTGGCCGCCGGCGCCGTACTGGAGTAGCCGCTACCGATGTTCGATAACCTGCGCGCGGCCCTGCTCGTACCCGATATCCGCAAACGTGTCGGCTACGTGCTGTTCGCGTTTGCGTGGTTCGTTTTCATGATTCACGTCCAGCTGCCTAACGTTAACGAACAGGCCTGGCAGCACGTGTTACAGAGCGGTGCCTTCTATAATCTTCTCGGCTTCCTCTCCGGCGGCGCGTTGCAAAAGTTGTCGGTGATCGCAATGGGGATCACGCCGTACATTAACGCCTCTATCATCATGCAACTGATGACCGTGGTGCTTCCGCAACTCGAAGAGCTGCAGAAGAAAGGCGGCGACGAAGGGCGTAAACGCATCGGTCAAATCACTCGTTGGTTGACGATCGCACTGGCAACCCTGCAAGCGACCTTCATGTCGATTTCGATGCGTAATTCCGGCGTGTTTTACGATACGAGCCTGATCTATTTGTTGTTCGCCATCACGATTATGGTCGCCGGAACGATGTTCCTCATGTGGCTGGGCGAACAGATTACCGACAAAGGGATCGGAAACGGTATATCGCTGATCATCTTTATCGGCATCGTGTTGCGCTACCCCACCTATATCGCCCAAACCTATGCTTCGGCGAGTCAGGGCGCGACGAACATCCTCAACCTGGTGCTTTACCTCGTTGTCACCATCGCCGCAATTATCGGCATCGTTTTCCTTTACCAAGGTCAACGTCGCGTCCCCGTGCAGCAAGCACGCCGCACCGTGGGCCGGAAGATGTTTGCCGGGCGCTCTACCTACATTCCGCTACGGCTCAATAACGCGGGCGTGATTTCGATCATTTTTGCGATCTCGATCCTGCTGTTGCCGCAACAGGCCCTATCGTGGTTCACCCACGGAATCGGCATCCAACCGACCTATTTTACGATCCTACATCTCGGAAAATTCTTGCTCGAATTCCCGCTCAACGGTGCGGCTTGGAGCGAAGTATTCAACGTGTGGTTTGCGCCGAGTTCGTGGAGCTACAACATCGTTTACTTCTTGCTCGTCGTCATCTTCACGTTCTTCTATAGCTCGGTCGTCCTCAATACGGCCGATATTGCCGACAACCTGAAAAAGAGCGGATCGTTTATTCCCGGCATTCGCCCCGGGCAGCCGACGGTGGATTATTTGAATAAAGTTCTATTACGGATCACGACCGCCGCCGCCATTTTCCTCGGCATACTCGCCGTATTGCCCGGCGCTTTGCAGCACGGTCTTTCTATCACGACCTTCTATCTCGGTTCTACGTCCTTGCTGATTGTGGTCGGCGTCGCGCTCGACACGATCACGCAGATCGAGGCGCGCCTGGCGATGCGCGATTATCGCGGGTTTATTAAGCGCTGATGCCCGACGTCGTACTGCTCGGGGCTCCGGGAGCGGGTAAGGGAACGCAGGCACAGATTCTCTGCGATCGCTTCGGCTTCGAACAACTCTCGACCGGCGATCTTCTGCGCGCACATCGTGCGCGCGGCAGCGAACTGGGGCAAGAGGCCCAGGGCTTTATGACGCGCGGGGAGCTCGTTCCCGATGCGTTAATCGTGAAGATGGTCGAGGGCGAATTGCGCCCCGGCGCGGCGGTGATTTTCGACGGTTTTCCGCGTACGATTCCCCAGGCGCAAGCGCTCGACGCTTTGCTCGAAACGCGTCGGCGCGGCCTTCCGCTGGCGATCTACTTTCGCATCGAACGCGCGTTGTTGGAGGAACGGCTTCTCGGGCGCTGGAGCAATCCGCGGACGGGGCGCGTCTATCACGAGCGTTTCAACCCTCCCGCCGTCGCCGGCATCGACGACGAAGACGGCGGAGTGCTGGTGCAGCGCGATGACGATAAGCCCGAGACGGTACGCAAGCGCCTCGACGTTTTCGAAGCGCAGACGATGCCGTTGGTCGATTATTATCGGCAAGCGGGGCGCCTTGAAACCATCGACGCAAGAGCTGCCGTCGGCGACGTCGCGCATCAACTCGTGCATGCACTCGCACTCGAACACGCCCACTGATATGGTGAAGGCATGATCGAACTCAAGAGCGCGCGAGAGATCGATACGATCCGGCGCAGCGGAAAAATCACCGCGGCGGTGCTGGTGGAGCTTATGGCCGCCGTTCGCCCCGGTATCACGACGGGCGAGCTCGACGCACTTGCGGAGAAGGGCATTCGCTCGCGCGGCGGCATCCCGACCTTCCTTGGCTACCACGATTACCCGGCCTCGATCTGCGCGTCGGTCAACGATGAAGTCGTGCACGGAATCCCCGGGGAACGCGTTCTCGTAGAAGGGGATCTGCTTTCGATCGATATAGGAACCACGTTCGAAGGATTCGTCTCCGATAGCGCCGTTACGGTTCCGGTGGGCAAGATCTCGGAGAGCGCGGCGCGCTTGCTCCGCGTGACCCAGGAATCGATGATGGAGGGCATAGCGCAGATGCTCGTCGGCGGCCACGTCGGCGATATCGGAGCCGCCGTTGCCCGCCATGCAGAACGGCACGGATACGGCGTCGTGCGAAAGCTCGTCGGCCACGGGGTCGGCCGGGCGATGCACGAGGAGCCCCAAGTGCCCAATTATGGGAGCCCGGGGAGCGGCCCCGAGCTACGTCCTGGGCTCGTTTTGGCCGTCGAACCGATGATCAACGAGGGCGGCTACCAGGTGAAGACCCTGCGGGACGGCTGGACAGTCGTCACCTCAGATGGTAAACTCTCGGCGCACTTCGAGCACACTATTGCGGTCACGCCCGAGGGGCCGCGCATCCTCACGCTTCGCAGCGTGGGGGAGCACCCCGACGTAGAACGCTATCGTCCCGATGCGGAAAAATTATCGGGCGAGTCAATGGTGAGGAGCTAAAGTGTAATGGCGCGAGGAAAACGCCGAGGTGGGCGTCCGGCGAAAAAGCCGAATGCCGACAAAGCCGCCAAGACGGCGGTGCCCAAGGAAGAGGCGATCGAGGTCGAAGGCACGATCGTCGAACCCCTCCCCAATGCGATGTTCCGCGTCGAACTAGCAAACGGGCATCGGGTGCTCGCCCACGTTTCGGGAAAAATTCGAATGAACTTCATCCGAATTCTTCCGGGAGATCGCGTGTTAGTCGAACTCTCGCCGTACGATTTAACGCACGGCCGCATTACCTACCGCTACAAATAATGCGCGCAGCGCATCATAGAACGAGGAACCGTCCATGAAAGTCCGTCCGTCAGTTAAGAAAATCTGCGACAAGTGCAAAGTCATCCGCCGTCACGGCAAAGTGCGGATTATTTGCGATGTCAATGCAAAGCACAAACAGGTACAGGGGTAATCCATGGCTCGCATTTCCGGTATCGATCTCCCGCGCGAAAAGCGCATCGAGATCGCGCTCACGTATATTTACGGCATCGGCCCGACCACGGCGGCGAAGTTGCTCGAACGAGCAGGCATCGATCCGAGCCGTCGGGTGAAAGAGCTCTCCGAGGAAGACGAGAAGCGTCTTCGCGAAGCGATCGACGTACTCGCGCTTCGGCTTGAGGGAGATCTTCGCCGCGAGGTACAGGGCAATATCAAGCGCCTGATGGATATCGGTTGTTATCGCGGCTTGCGCCACCGGCGCGGGCTTCCCGTCCGCGGCCAACGCACGAAGACCAATGCGCGTACGCGTAAGGGTCCCAAGCGCACCGTCGCCGGCAAGAAGAAGACCGTTAAGAAGTAACGCGGTACCTTCGGTGACGATCGACGGGATCAACGTCGCAATCGCCGCCGGAGGACGCATCGGCGGTGCCTTCGCCGCCGAAGTTGGGACGGAAGTCAAAGCCCTCGCCCCGATCGGAGCGAGCACCATCCTCGAACGAACGATCGCCGCCGCCGCCGCTTTAGGCGCGCGGCGGATCGTCGTTCTCGGCGACGCCGAAATTGCCGCACGTTGCGACCGGCGGGTGGAGCGCGTTCTTCCCGATTACGGGGACGGCGCTGCGAATATGCTGGCCTGCCTGCGCGCGTTTCGCGACGACACCGCAGCATCGGCGATCCTGTTGCTTGCCTGCGATCTGCCGTTTCTCACCGCCGCCGCGCTCCACCGATATCTGGAGGCGATTCCCGCAGAAGCAGTCGCGCTCGGAATCTGCAGCGGCGACGAGTATGAAGCTCGCTTCCCGGGTGCGCCGACAAACGGCGTCATCCTTCGCCGCGAACGCATCGTGAACGCCGGTGCGTTCGTCGTGCCGTTGTCGGCCGTCGATTCGGTGGCCCGCGAGAGCGCCGCCTTTTTTAACGCTCGAAAGTATCCGTGGCAAATGGCGATGCGCGCCGGCTTCGGTATTCTCGCCGCACACGCGATCGGTCGCCTCGGCGTAGCACAGATCGAGCGCCGTGCGGCGCGAGTGCTCGGCACGACGGTCGCGGCGATACGCGGTTGCCCGCCCGAACTTTGCTTCGACGTCGATTCGCTCGATGAATATCGGTACGCACGTGCGCGTACCTGAAGCGGCGCGGCTCGCGTTTTTTTGGTTCGGCATCCAAGTTGTATGGGGGGCCGTTCTCGGGGTGCTACTCCAGGTTCGCTTGGTCTCGACCTTCGCGGGCGATGCCGCCGAGAAGTACGCACTCTTTGCTGCGGCCGGAGCGGTGGTTGCAATTCTCGCGCAGCTTGCATCGGCGAAACTCTCCGACCGAGCGGTGGCGCGCGGAGGTTCGCGGGCGTCGCTCTATCTCGTCGGCACGCTCCTTGCCGCCGGCGCTATCGTTGCATTCCTTACCGAGGAGTCGGCGCGAGCGCTGTTCGCGGCATATCTTCTGTTGCAGGTCGGTATGAACGTTGCCGTCGCGCCATATCAAGCTGCAGTGCCGGAGTATTTGAAACGCGAGCAGCAGCGCGCAGGGAGCGCTTGGTTGGCGGCGATGCAGAGCCTCGGTAACGCCGTCGGTGCCGTTATTGCAGCGCTGCTCTCGCTTCCGCTAACCGCGGTGATTCTGCCGTTGCTCCTCATAGGAAGTTTAGCTTTGGGGTACCGTTCGCTCGCGCGCATCGTCGCGAGAGAGATCGATGAGAAAACACCGACGAAGATCACGCGAGCGCACGTCGACCTTTTTGGCTCTCGAGCGATGATCTTTCTCGCGTTCTATACGATGCTCGGTTATCTCTATTTTTGGGTGATCGGTTCGAGGTTCGCCGTTTCCGTCTCCCCGCGGACGATCGCCGGCGCGGCGATCGTCCTCTTCACTCTTACCGGCGTCGCCGGAGCCGCGCTTGCCGGGCGCCTCGGCGCGCGCCTGGAACTTCGCGCCACCGCGATGGTTGGGATCGCTGCGTTCGCCGTCGCGACGGCGCTCTACGCGACGTCCGGCGGTATCGCGGTGTTATCGGTTGCAAGCGTTGTCGGCGGACTCGGTTGGGGAGCATTCTTAAGTGCCGATTGGGCACTGGGGGCTCGCTACGTTTTGCCGAATGCGCGCGCGCTCGGTTTCGCACTATGGAACCTTGCGGTCGTTCTCCCGCAATTCTTCGCACCTTCCATAGTTGGGGTTCTTGCGGCAATCGCTCGCCCCGTGGGCCCTTGGGATACCAGTCGGTTCGCCTTTGGTATTGCGTTTTTCGAGCTCGTCGTGGGTATGATTTGGCTGGTGCGCTTACCAAGAAGCGATAGCGCGATGGAACTTCGCGCAATCGAGAGGCGTTAAGCGCCTGATGGGCAGGGCCTATCGTCCTATACTTCAATCTGGAGGAATAATGAAACGACTCAGCACCGGAGTTCTCGCAGCGCTCATCGTAGCGTTGAGCGGGCTCAATGCCGTCGCGGCATCCTCGAAGACGCAAGCACCGGGTAACAACGGACACAAGGTTCTTGCCGATTCGATGGCGGGTATGCCGTCGGCGAATTTCGGAACGCCCCCTACGGGATCGATTCCGATTCTCTTCAACGACCATCACGTCTACACCAAGCCCGACCTTATGAAAAAAGGTCGCGTGCTTGCGGCAATCGTGCGCGGTGGAACGATTCTCGTTCCGCTTCGTTCGATGTTCGAACAGATGGGCGCGACGGTTTCGTATAATGCCGCCACCAAAGCGATCACCGTAAGCAAACCGGGTGCCGAGGTTAAATTGACCGTCGGCAGCCGCGTCGCGATGATCGACGGAGAAGAACGCAGTCTCGACGTTCCGCCGATGCTCTACAAAGGCAGCGTCGTCGTTCCGATTCGCGTGATCTCCGAAAGCATGGGCGCCTACGTGCAGTGGGTTCCCGAACAGAAGGTTGTCGTCGTTCGTTACGTGGTTCCGACGCCGGCTCCGACGGAAGCTCCGGCGACGCCGGCCCCCGTTGCGACGCCGATGCCGACACCGCCGCCGACCCCGACTCCCGCTCCCGTCGTCCATAAAGCGACGCAAGAGCACTTCGTGATCGGCGACTACATCGCATCGCCGAAAGTCTACAACGAATTTAGCCCTGGAAATACCTCCAAGAGCGGTTCGTACGATTTCCGCGGAGCCTATGAATTCAGCGCATTCAATTTGCCCTGGATGCTCGAAGGCGATTTCCGCAGCTATCAATATCCGCACAATTGCACCTCGGCAAATCCGGCACCGGCCGGCGATCAGTGTAACGTCACGACGATCGGGAACACCGGGTCGACCTTCGTTCCGGCCTTCACGGCGCGCGACCGCGATGCGGAAGTTCGCCTCGGCCTGAAGGTTGCCGATCCGCGTATCTACGTCGGCGTCGGTTATCTCTATCGCACGACCAACTACGGCTACCCGGCGCAAAAAGGCTTTGGCTTCGGTGCGGAAAAACTGCCCGACCTCAACAAAGGCTTCTCGCTCTACGGTAGCGCGTGGTACTACCCGAACCTGAAAGGAAACTACACCGATCCGGGAACCGGGCTCGGCTATACTCTGGGATACAATCTCCTGAAGTATCAGATCGGTGCGGCGATCACCATCCCGAAGAGCCCGATCTTTATCGATCTCGGCTTCGTCGGCGATACGGGTCGCAATAAGAGCAACGCACCGGGGGGCTTCACGCACGCCGGTCCGTATATCGGCCTCGGTCTCTCCTTCTAGCGAAGGCGCGATCTCAGGTCACGGCACCCCCGAGTTTACGCTCGGGGGTGCTTCATTTTCGGCGTCCCTCACTTGCCGCAGGGGAGCGTGGTGAAGACGCGGAAGGCGGCGCGTAACACCGTTGCCCTCAAGGAGATGGGATCGATGCTTCGTTCTCTTGCATTCGCTTTATTCGCCGCATCGATAGGGCTCACGCCGGCGGTCGCAGCGACTACCGCTCCGACGCTCCTATTCAATAATCGGCACGTTCGGGCAAGACCCGCCGTAACGGTGAACGGACGCGTGATCGCCGCTCTCGTCGATGGGAAACGACTTCTCGTTCCGCTTCGCGCGATGTTTGAGGCGATGGGTGCCCAGGTTCGCTACGACGCCGTGCGCCGACGTATCGATGTCCGAAAGCCCGGCTCCTCGATCGTGCTCTGGGTCGGCAAGAAGCTCGCGCGCATCAACGGCCAGGAGCGGATATTGCGTTCGCCGCCGCTTCTGCGAGATGGGCGCGTTCTGGTGCCGATCCGCATCGTCTCCGAGACGATGGGCGCGTACGTTCAGTGGGTTCCCGGGCGTCGGATCGCCGTCGTGCGGTTCGTGCCGCCGACGCCGTTACCCGCCCCGACCGCGAGCCCCGCCCCGGCCGCCGCGCCGACTGCCGCGCCGGTTCCAACGGTGAACTCGACACCCTTCCCGCTGCCCGCAGCGACACCGAGGCCCGAGTCCTATATGATGCTCGATTACTTTCTCAAGCCGAAAGTATATAACGAATTCAGTCCTGGAAATTCAGCGAATGCCAACCTCTGGAGTTTCCGCACCGGCGAAGAATTTCGCGCGTTCCAACTCCATCTCGCCGTTGACGAGACGATCGACACCTGGATCTATCCGCACAATTGCAACGGCGTGGGCGACCCTCAGTGCATGGTCACGACGATCGGCGGCAACGGTTCGGCGTACGTTCCGGCGTTCCAGGCGCTCGACCGCTCGACCGAGACGCATCTCGGCATAAAGATCGCCGAACCGCGGATCTATCTTGCGGCCGGATATATGGTGAGAACGACGAGATATGGATATCCGCCGATGCTCGGCCTCGGGTACGGCTTGATGAAATTGCCGGATCTCGATCGTCCGTTCTCGCTCTACGCATCGATCTTTTACTATCCGCAGGTGAAGGGCGGCAACGGCCTCTACGATCTCGGTTATCACGTCACGAGCTATCGCGCCGGTTTCACGTACGCCCTTGGAAAATCACCGCTCTTCGTCGACGGTGGGTACGTCGGCGACAGCGGAACGAACGCCTTTAATGCGCCGTCGGGCTTCACGCATAGCGGAGCTTTTCTTGGCCTTGGATTAAAGATCTAATACGTCGGTCGTTCGCGACCGTGAAGAAATATTCGGAATTCCCAGAGCCTCGGCGGGGCGGTAGCGTCGAAAACCCTTCGCTCCGTCGACGAGGCCTCGCCGGTATGCGTCGTCGATCGGACCTTGGAGGTTGAACCCGGCGACGTCCACGCTCAGCTCTTCCGACGGCCGTATCGATGCCAATGTGACATCGAGAATGTAATCGAAAATGCGTTCGCTTCCGTTCCGCTGTTTCGATTTCGGTAGCGCGCGATACGCGCGTTTACCGAGCGATTCGAAGAATGCGTTGCGCAGGTCGACGTCGAGAATGCGCGTCTGCATGGTTTCGATGACTCCTAAGCCGACATCGACCGCCGATTTTGCGACAAATGGATCGTCTCGGTCGGGATCGACGAAGACGATGTCGACGCTCTTTGCAACGGCGCGGGCGGCGGCGAGCGGCACGTTGGCGATCACGCCGCCGTCGATAAAGCGATCGACCCCCAGCCCGGCGCTCTTCGGGAGCTCGACCGGATCGAAGACGACGGGAAGCGCCGCCGAGGCAAAGAGCGCGCGCACCGTGATATCGGGGGTGAGGGGGCGAACGGCGATCGGCGAGCCCATAGCGACCCTGAGGCGGTCGATGCTCTCGGCTCGCTCCTGCGCGGTTGCCTCGCGGGCGAGGCGGTAGAAGAGCTCGCCGCGACGATAGGTGAGGTTGGTCGCGAGCGCGGCATAGGAGATCAGCATCGGGCTTCGCGGGTCGATATGGCGCGCGAGCCAGCGTTCGACGACGCCCCCATCGGCGATGCCGGTGACGTCGGTGGCGAGCCCGATCCCCAGGCGAAGCGCCTCGACGAAGCGATTGAGGAGGCCGGCGGTGACCTCGGGGATCTTCGCGAAGCGCGGCTTCGGGCGGATTACGCGCGCTGCGGCGATCGTTCCCCAGAGCTCCGCGAGCTCGCTATAGCGACCCGCCGCTACGAACCAGGCGTTGATCGCCCCGATCGAACTGCCGAAAACCGCTCGATAGGGCGGCAGCGGCTCCCCGTCGCCGATGCCCGCTTCTCGGCGGAGGGCTTCGATGACTCCGGCCTCGTACGCGCCGCGAGCGCCTCCGCCGCTGAGGACCAGGGCCGCCGGGGCGCGAACGTCGCGCTCCTCGGGAAAGGCAGCGAGTGCTCCCGGAAGGGCGAGCCCTCCCGGAATCCCGAGCAGGCTGGAGAGGAAGGCCGTCCGTCGCATGCGCGAGCCTTCGGGCGTCGGAAGAACTTGACCTAGAGCCGACTCTCCGGTAGACTCTTTCTTCGGCGCCGTCCACTCTAGCGGCGCACGCGGCATCGCCCGAGGACACCGTTTTGCGGGTCGGTCGGGCACGAACGCAATCGCCGAGCGTTCGAGAGAAGATCGGCACTGCCGGTCGAGGCGACGACACCCCGGCGTTCGGGGAAAGATAAAGTAGAAGCGGAGCTTTCGTTTGGCTGCCAAGAAGCAAACCAAAACACGTAAAAAACGTGAAGTTAAAAACGTCCATTCGGGCGTCGCTCACGTGCATGCGTCGTTTAACAACACGATCGTAACGATTGCCGACGGACACGGAAACGTGATCTCGTGGGCTTCGGCCGGTAATCTCGGATTCAAAGGCTCGAAGAAGTCGACGCCGTTCGCAGCGCAGATGGCGGCCGAAGCGGCCGCGCGCAAGGCGATCGAACACGGGATGAAAAGTACCGAAGTATTGGTGAAGGGCCCCGGATCGGGGCGCGAAGCGGCGATCCGTTCGCTGCAGGCCGCCGGACTGGAAGTGACGCTCATCAAAGATGTAACCCCTATCCCGCACAACGGCTGCCGCCCTCCAAAACGGCGTCGCGTGTAACGGAGTAAGAGAGAGAGATGTCGCGTTACAATGGACCCGTTTGCCGCCTCTGCCGTCGCGAAACCGCGTCGAGCAAGACCGGCGAGAAGATCAAACTTTTTCTGAAAGGCGATCGCTGCCTTACCCGCAAGTGCGCCGTCGAGCGTCGCGGAACCGCCCCCGGCCAAAAAACGACCGGCGGCAAAATGCGCACGAAGGTCTCGGAATACGGACGTCAGCTTCGCGAGAAGCAGAAGATGCGTCGCTATTACGGCGTGCACGAAACGCAGTTCGAGAATTACTTCCGCGAAGCGGCGCGCGTTCCGGGACAGACCGGCAAAACGTTCTTGCAGCTTCTGGAGCGTCGACTCGATAACGTCGTCTATCGGCTCAATTTAGCGATGAGCCGCTCTCAGGCGCGCCAACTCGTTACCCATCGTCATTTCCGCGTCAACGGAAAAGTCGTGAACGTTCCTTCGTTCATCGTACGCCCCGGTGACGTGGTGACGATCGGCGAGCGGAGCCTGAAATCGCTGGTATTCGAGGCAAATCTGGAAGTCGCGCGCAATCGTCGCCCCCCCGATTGGCTGGAGTGGAACGAGAGCGAGAACACGGCAAAGGTGCTGCAGATTCCGAGCCGCGAGCACATCGACACTCCGGTCGACGAACAACTGATCGTCGAATTTTACTCGCGCTAACGAGCGCAAACTCACCCATCCGCCGCTAGGCGTCCGATCGCCGCGCTCGACGAAGAGCGCGGCGGATAACGTAAGCGGTACAAAGGAACCACGAAAAACCAATGAATTCTCTCGATGTAGCGCAGGGCGCCACCATTCTCATTCGCGAAAAGCGCGGCAACTTTGCCAAGATCGTCGTCGAACCGCTCGAACGCGGCTTTGGCGTCACGCTCGGCAATTCGCTTCGCCGCGTCTTGTTGAGCTCGATCCCGGGCGCAGCGGTCACCTACATGAAGATCGACGGAGTCTTGCACGAGTTCTCGACGATCTCCGGTATGGTCGAAGACACCATCGCGCTCATGCTCAACCTTAAAGGCTTGCCGATCAAGCTCAACGCCGACGAACCGAAGGTTCTCACCATCGACGTCACGGGGGCGCGTGAGGTCACGGCGGCCGATATTTCCGTCGACGCCGACGTCGAGATCCTCGATCCCTCGTACCACCTGGCGACGCTCACCTCGAAGGACGCGCAACTTTCGATGGAATTAGGTATCGAGAAGGGGCGCGGCTACGTCACCTCCGACAAACAGCGAAATATCGAGCACATGATCGGTTTGATTCCAATCGACTCGATTTTCTCACCGGTTCACAAAGTGAACTTCACCGTCGACGACACGCGCGTCGGGCAGAGCGTCGATTACGACCGCCTTACGCTGGAAATTGAAACGAACGGGTCGATCTCGCCCGAAGATGCGTTGATCGCGGCCGCGCGGATCCTTCACGAGCGTCTCGAACTCTTCACCAACTTCTTGGTAAACAGCGAACCGATGGAGCTCGCTCCCGCAAATGAGTGGGACGTTCCCGTCGATACGCTCAACCTTTCGGTCCGTTCCTCGAATTGCATCAAGCGGGCCGGAATTACGCGCGTCTCGGAACTATTGGATCTCACCGAAGCGGAAATCATGAAAATGCGTAGCTTCGGACAGAAATCACTCGATGAAATCAAGAGCGTACTCGCCGAACGCGGGCTCTCTCTCCGCCTGAATTAAAGAGGAAGCGATCATGCCACATCAGCTAAAATATAAGCGCCTCTCGCGCACCGACGGCCACCGCAAGGCACTGCTTCGCAACTTGGCGACCTCGTTCTTTAAGCACGAGAAGATCGAGACGACCTCTACGAAGGCGAAAGAGATCGTTCGCGTCGCCGAACGGCTGATCAGCACGGCGATGCCGGGCGACCTGGCCGCGCGTCGGCGTATCGCCGAGTTCCTTACCGAACCGGCGGTGGTGAAAAAGCTCGTCGAGCAGATCGCTCCGGCGCTCAAAGGTCGCTCGGGTGGTTTTACGCGCATCACCAAGAGCCGGGTTCGCCCGGGCGATGCCGCGGAGCTCTCGATCGTCGAGCTCGTAAAATAGCGCGCGTTCCATTCCTCATGTCCGCCAATCAAGCGACGCCTCGGGCAACCCGGGGCGTCGCTTGCGTGTCGGAGAGGGGTCGATGAACGAACTTGCCGCGCGGCGTCTGCGCCGCCTGATCGCCGGAGATCTACTCGAGCGCAGCGAGGCTGCCGCCTTCGTCGGCGAGTTGATGGATGGTGCGCTCGATGATATCGCTGCGGCCGGCGCATTAGTTGCGCTTGCGATGCGCGGCGAGAGCGTCGAAGAGATCGTCGGCGCCGCCGAAGCGATGCGCGCGCGGATGGTGGAGCTCGCGCACGAAACCGGCGAGGTCGTCGATATCGTCGGAACCGGCGGCGACGGTGCCGGAACGATCAATCTTTCGACGATGGCGGCACTCGTTCTCGCCGCTGCGGGTATTTCGGTTGCAAAACATGGAAATCGGGCAGCATCGAGCGCATGCGGCAGCGCCGACGTACTCGAGGCATGCGGCTACCGCCTCGATCTTCCCCCCGATCGCTCGGCCGCGATTCTCAGGGAAACCGGCTTCGCGTTCTTATTCGCTCCGCGCTATCACCCGGCGATGCGCAACGTCGCAAACGTTCGCCGGACGCTCGGCGTGCGGACGATATTTAATTTGCTCGGGCCGCTCTGTAACCCGGCTCGCGCACCACTGGCGTTAGTCGGCGTCGCGCGCGAGGGGCTGGTCGAACCGATCGGCGATGTCATGCGCGCCTTGGGCGTGCGTGCCGGCGGCGTCATCTGCGGCGAAGGTGGCGTCGATGAAGCGATCGGCGACGGAATCACGCATCTCTATCGCTTCGATGAATCGCAGGTGCGGCGCGAACGGATCGATCCGCGGGCGTTGGGGATTACGGTTCCGCTCGCCGACCTCGTCGAGCGCAACATCGAGGGCGCCGCTCGTGCTTTCCGCGATATCCTCGGCGGCCGGCGCTCGGGGCGTTCGGAGGTCGTCGCGCTTAACGCCGCCGTCGCGATGTTGGTTATCGGTCGCGCGAGTAGCCTCGAAAGCGCGCTCGTTCGCGCGCGCGAGATTCTTGCCTCGGGGCGCGCGCTCGCACTTTTCGAGCGGGCTGCCGAGGCGAGCCGTGCCTGATATCCTTTCGCAGATCTTTCAACGCAAGGCGATTCGGCGGCACGATGAGGAGCGGCGCGTCCCCTACGACGGGCTCGTAGGGATCGCACGCGAACGGATGCACGAGCGGCGAAACTTTGCCTCGGCCCTGGAGCGGGCGCATGGCATCGCCGTCATCGCCGAGATCAAGGGTGCATCGCCCTCGGCGGGAACGATCGCGAAAAACTTCGATCCCGTCGCCGTGGCGCGGCAATACACCGCTGCCGGCGTCGATGCGATCAGCGTGCTGACCGAGGAAGAGCACTTTCTCGGCGATATCGCCTATCTCGACCGCGTGCGCGCGGTGAGTTCGGCGCCGCTCTTACGTAAGGACTTCATCGCGACTCCCTACGAAGTTGCCGCTTCGGCTGCAGCGGGAGCCGACGCGATCTTGCTGATCGTAGCGGCATTACGCGACGATGAAGTACGCGCGTGCATGGAGGAAGCGCGGCGTTTCGAACTCGCAGCGCTCGTAGAGGTCCACGACGCGCAAGAACTCGAGCGCGCGATCTCGCTCGGCGCGCGAATCATCGGGGTCAACAATCGAGACCTCCGTTCGCTCTCGGTCGATCTTGCAGTCGGCGAAGAGCTCCTGCCGCAGATTCCGTCCGATCGTTTTGCCGTCGGCGAGAGCGGTATGCGTGACGAACGAGACGTTCTGCGCCTCGCTCGCGCGGGCGCGCGCGCTGTGTTGATCGGCGAGTCGTTGATGCGCGAGGCAAGGCCGGGGAAGAGGATCGCGGCGATTCGCGCGGCCGTCTGCACGCTGCGATGAGAACGAGGGTAAAATTTTGCGGTATAACGACGCGGGCCGATGCCGATCTTGCAGTGGCGTGCGGTGCCGACGCCGTCGGATTTATTCTCGCGCCCTCGCCGCGCCGCATCGCATTGGAGGAGGCGGCAGCGATTTCGGCAGTATTGCCGCCGTTTATTACGACGACGCTGGTGCTCGTCGACCCAAGCGAGCGGCTCTTAGCCGAGGCCGCTTCAGCTTGCCCCACCGCGCTCTTGCAATGCGCCGGCGACGAAGATCCGGCGATGCTCGAACCCTATGCAAAGCGAATCGTAAAAGCGCTCCACGTCGGCGAAGATAGCGATCCTTCATTGCTGGCCGCGGCGTGCAACCGGTATCGCCGATTTAACGTTCTGCTCGATACGAAGGGCGGCGCTGCGCGCGGCGGAACCGGCGTGTCGTTTGCCTGGGATCGCGTCGTCGATATCGTGCGCAGTCGCCCGACGATCGTCGCCGGCGGATTGACGCCGGCAAATGTCGGTGCGGCGATTCGAACGTTGCGGCCGTACGGGGTAGACGTTCGCAGCGGAATAGAACGGAACGGACGAAAGGATGAGACGCTCATGCGCGCATTTCAAGCGGCGGTAAACGATGCCGATCGAACCTGACGCACGCGGTTATTTCGGGGCTTTTGGCGGACGCTTCGTCCCCGAGGTGCTCGTCGCTGCGCTCGACGAACTCGAAGGAGCGATGGGCGATGCATTCGCCGACGATGCGTTTTGGAGCGGCTATCGCGAGGCGTTACGCGATTTCGTCGGCCGCCCGTCGGCGCTCTATCCGGCGCGCCGCTTTCTCGGCGAAGACGCCTCGGCACCGTTGTTGCTGAAGCGGGAAGATACCAATCATACCGGGGCGCATAAAATTAATAACACCGTCGGGCAGGCCTTGCTCGCGATGCGCATGGGAAAGCGTCGCTTGATCGCCGAGACCGGCGCGGGGCAGCACGGCGTCGCTACCGCCACGGTAGGCGCTAAATTCGGTCTGCCCGTCGATGTGTATATGGGCGCGCTCGATGTCGAGCGACAGGCGCTCAACGTCTATATCATGCAACTTCTCGGTGCGACGGTGCACCCGGTATCGGGCGGAACGAAGACGCTCAAGGATGCAACGAACGAGGCCTTCCGGGTTTGGGCGGCGCAGGTCGAGGAGAGTTTTTACGTGATCGGTAGCGTCGTCGGAGCGCATCCGTATCCGTTTATGGTGCGCGAATTTCAGAAGGTGATCGGCGAAGAGACGCGGGCGCAGTGTTTAGAGCGCTACGGCCGCCTCCCATCCGATGTGATCGCTTGCGTCGGCGGCGGAAGCAATGCGATGGGAATGTTCTCGGCATTCATCGACGACGCTGACGTGCGCCTGTGGGGCGTAGAGGCCGCCGGCGAAGGCCTGACGAGCGGAAAGACGGCAGCTGCGCTCGGTGCGGGAAGCGTCGGCGTTCTGCACGGATCGCGCTCCTATCTGTTGCAGAGCGATCGTGGCCAAGTGATCGAGACGCATTCGATCAGCGCCGGGCTCGATTATCCCGGCGTCGGCCCCGAGCACGCTTACCTCAAAGATTCGGGGCGCGCTACCTACGTCGCGGTTACCGATGGCGAAGCGCTCGCCGCCTTTCACGAGTGCGCGCGGCGCGAGGGCATCCTCCCCGCACTCGAGAGCGCGCACGCGCTTGCATTCGCAAAAAAACTCGCCGCCGATCGTGGACCCGATGCGTTGATCGTCGCGAACCTCAGCGGGCGCGGCGACAAAGATATCGCGCAGATTCGCGCGCTCGGCGAACGCAGCGAGGTGCCCCGATGAAGCTCGCGGCTGCCTTTGCCGCTTCGACGCGTCGTCGCCCGGCGTTCATCCCGTACGTGATGGCCGGCGATCCCGATCTCGCAACGACCGCGGCGATCGTGCGGGCGTTGGCACGGAGCGGAGCCACCGCAATCGAACTCGGCATTCCCTACGGCGATCCGCTCGCCGACGGGCCGACGATCGCCGCCGCCGGTGCGCGGGCGTTAGCGGCCGGCGTCTCGATCGACGACGTCCTCGCGCTCGTCGCCGCACTCGCCCCGGAGATCGCGTCGAGCATCGTGCTCTTTACCTACTTCAATCCGCTCGATCGTTACGGGCTCGAGCGCTTTGCGCGCGATGCCGCCGCAGCGGGTGCTGCAGCGGTCATCGTTCCCGATATTGCACTCGAGGAAAGCGAAGAGTTGCGGGCGATCTTCGCGCGTCACGGCCTCGACGTTCCGATGCTCGTCGCACCGTCGACGCCACCGGAGCGGGCGGCGAGAATCGCCGCCGCATCGACGGGTTTTCTCTACGTCGTATCGCGACTCGGCGTCACCGGTGCGGGAAGCGAGCCCGATTTTACACCGCTCCGCCGCCAACTCTCCGCGTTACGCGCGGCGACCGATCTACCCTTAGCGCTCGGCTTCGGCGTGAGCCGCGCCGAGCACGTGCGCGCGATCGCCGACGAGGTCGATGCGGTGATCGTCGGGAGTGCGTTCATCGATGCGCTCGCAGGTTTGAGCGGTGAAGCTGCCGTTGCGGCGACCGCTCGATTCGTCAACGATCTCTTCGCAAGCGCATGACGGCGATAACGTTACAGACGGAGCGTTTGATGCTGCGGCCGTGGCGCGACGAGGATATCGAGGCGTGGGTCGATCTCTGCGCCGACGAGCGCGTCATGGAGTTCTTTCCGTCGACGGTCGATCGCGCCGAATCGACGAGCACCGCGCTGCGCTTGCGAGAGCGGCTCGAACGGAACGGGTATGGTTGGTGGGTGCTCGAGCGCCGAAGCGAGCCGGGATTTATCGGCGCTATCGCGCTCCAAGAAGTACCGTTCGAGGCGGCGTTTACTCCCGCGTTGGAGATCGGGTGGCGGCTGAGCGTCGCCGCGTGGGGGCGGGGCTACGCCACGGAGGGCGCGCGCGCCGCGCTGAATTTCGCCTTCGAGCAGCTCGAGCGCGATGAAGTCGTCGCGATGACATCGACGCCGAACGTTCGCTCGCGGCGCGTCATGGAGCGGCTCGGCATGAGGCGCGATCCGCGCGATGATTTTGAAAACCCGCGTATCGAGATGGGGCACCGCTTGCGACCGCACGTCCTCTACCGAGCGAGCGGGCCGGGGGCAACCGCTGCAAGCGCGCACTAGCGGTTAAGTGGCAGGGCTCTCGCCGCGGAGTAGGTACTCTGTAAGGGTACGCCCGCCGCAGTTTGCGGCATTACCAGCCGATGCAAGGAGCCGCTCCGTGAGCACGACCCTCGAACGAATCGCCCCATTTACCAACGAGCCGGTGAAGAAGTTCTCCGATCCTCAGGAGATCGCGGAGATGCAAGCCGCGCTCGCGCGCGTCAAGGCGCGCTTCGGCGAGCGCTATCCGCTGGTCATCGGCGGGCGTCGCATCGAGACCGAGAAGCAGATTCTCTCCCGTAACCCGGCGCACAAAAGCGAGATCGTCGGGTCGGTGAGTTCGGCCTCGGCGGCTCAGGCCGAGGAAGCGATCGAGCTCGCGGCCGCGACCTTCGAGAGCTGGAAGCGCGAGAGCTTCGAACGGCGTGCCGAGGTACTCTTCCGTGCCGCCGCGCTCATGCGCGAGCGCCGTTATGAGTTCGATGCCTTACTGGTCTATGAAGTCGGGAAGAACTGGGCCGAGGCCGAGGGCGAGACGACCGAAGCGATCGACTTTCTCGAGTACTATGCGCGCGAGGCGCTTCGCTACGGCGGCGAGCATCCGATCGTTCCCTTCCCGGGGGAGCGGAACGAATTGCGCTACATCCCATTGGGCGTCGGAGCGGTGATCCCGCCGTGGAACTTCGCGCTGGCGATTCTCGTGGGCATGACTGCGGCGGCGCTGGTCACCGGAAACACCGTCGTGCTCAAGCCTTCCTCCGATTCGCCGGTGATCGCGGCGCGCGTCGTCGATCTCTTCGAAGAAGCCGGTCTCCCGGCCGGGGCGCTCAACTTCATCCCCGGCTCGGGTTCGGTGATCGGCGATCTGGTCGTCGGGCACCCGAAGACGCGCTTTATCTCGTTCACCGGCTCCAAAGAGGTGGGGCTGCATATCAACGAGCTCGCCGCGAAGACCGCTCCGGGGCAGAAGTGGATCAAGCGCGTCGTCGCCGAGATGGGCGGAAAAGATTCGATCGTGGTCGCCGCCGATGCCGACCTCGACGCCGCGGTCGAGGGCGTCGCCGTCTCGGCCTTCGGGTTTACCGGGCAGAAGTGCTCGGCGTGCTCGCGCGCGATCGTGGAGGCCCCGATCTACGAGGCATTCGTCGAGCGGCTCCGGGCGCGCGTAGCGAAGATCTCCGTCGGCGATCCGTCGCTCCCCGATACCGGCATGGGGCCGGTCGTCAGCGAGAGCGCCTTCAAATCGATCTCGCAGTACATCGAGATTGGCAAGGGCGAGGGGCGTCTGCTCTGCGGCGGAAACGCGATCGGCGACGAGGGCTACTTCCTCGAACCGACGGTGATCGTCGATGTCGCACCCGAGGCGCGCATCT
>JAJZED010000005.1:65000-176204 GCA_021805775.1 bacterium
GGATGTGTAAACATCGGTAGGGGAGCGTTGTGGCGTAGGCTGAAGCACGACCGCGAGGACGTGTGGACGAACCACAAGTGCGAATGCAGGTATAAGTAGCGATAAAAGAGAGTGAGAACCTCTCTCGCCGGAAGTCTAAGGTTTCCTGAGCTACGTCAATCGTCTCAGGGTGAGTCGGGAGCTAAGCCGAGGCTGAGAAGCGTAGGCGATGCACAAGCAGTTCATATTCTGCTACCACCGACGACCGTTAAGACTCTGTCGAACAGCATTCTCGATCGTGAAAGCGATCGGTGGTGCCGTTCGTCATGGTCTTTGAATTGATGGGGTGACGCAGGAAGATATGTCATCGCGCTGTTGGATATGCGCGTCTAAGCCGGTAGGTGTTGCTGTAGGTAAATCCGCAGCATTTAACACCGAGAAGCGAATGCGAGGCTCTTCGGGGCCGAAGTGACAGACTCTACGCTGCCAAGAAAAGCCTCTAAATAGGATCGTAGGTGCCCGTACCGTACACCGACACTGGTAGACTGGCAGAGCATGCTAAGGCGACGGGAGAACCCCTGTTAAGGAACTCGGCAAATTGACCCCGTAACTTTGGGAGAAGGGGTGCCTTCGTCGGACTAGACATTACGTCGAAAGCTGATGGAGGTCGCAGAAAATAGGCCCAAGCGACTGTTTAACAAAAACACAGGTCTCTGCGAATGCGAAAGCAGACGTATAGGGGCTGACTCCTGCCCGGTGCTGGAAGGTTAAAGGGACGGGTTAGCGCAAGCGAAGCTCGGAACTGAAGCCCCAGTAAACGGCGGCGGTAACTATAACCGTCCTAAGGTGACAAAATCGTTGCCTCGCCGCGTAGTAATATGCGGCTGTACACTTGGCTATATGCGGGAACATCCTGAGAGCCCACGCCTACTCGTCGGCGATTCGCCGGCAGTAACAATGGCTGGGATTGGACAATCCGCAGGAAACGTTTTCTTCGATCGCTTCACGGCGTTCGCAGGGAGCGGATCCTCAGAGACTATACGCCAGGCATCCAACGGTATCGAAAGGTACGATAAAGATGAACCTCGACCCTCAATGGGTGGTTGGATTCGTCGATGGAGAGGGTTGCTTCTTCGTCGGGATTCAGAGAAACCCAACGGTCAGAATCGGCTTCCAAGTCATTCCGGAATTTCGCGTCGTTCAACATAAACGCGATCTTGACGTGCTCCACGGCCTGAAGAAATTCTTCGGTTTTGGACGCATCTGTCAAAATCACGACGAACGATGGGAGTACCGGGTGAGAAAACTCGATCAACTCCGCGAGATCGCCGCCTTTTTCGCTAAGTACTCGTTACGAACGAAAAAGCGCATCGACGCTCAGAGATTTGCGAAGGTTTTAACGTTGATGGAAGATGGCCGGCATCTGACAATTGAAGGGCTCAAGGAGATCGAAGAGATCGCCCTTACGATGAATACCGGTAATCGTCCGCGATTGCAGGCATTATTGGATGAAGATAGAGTCCACTCCGGCGTGAAATCGTCGGAAGAAAAGTGAGCGAAATTCCTTGTCGGGTAAGTTCCGACCTGCACGAATGGAGTAACGACTTGGGCGCTGTCTCGATGGGGGGCCCGGCGAAATTGCAGTACCAGTGAAGATGCTGGTTACCCGCAGCAGGACGGAAAGACCCCGTGAAGCTTTACTGTATCCTGATCTTGGGTTTTGAGACTGTCCGTACAGGATAGGTGGGAGTCGATGAGACGAGGGCGCTAGCTTTCGTGGAGACAACGTTGGGATACCACCCTGATAGTCTTGGGATTCTAACCGGCCGCCGTTATCCGGTGGCGGGACAGGGTCAGGTGGGCAGTTTGACTGGGGCGGTCGCCTCCTAAAGAGTAACGGAGGCGCCCAAAGGTTCCCTCAGAACGGTCAGAAACCGTTCTCACAGAGTGCATAGGCATAAGGGAGCTTGACTGCGAGACGGACAGGTCGAGCAGGTGCGAAAGCAGGGCTAAGTGATCCGGCGGTACCGAATGGAAGGGCCGTCGCTTATCGGATAAAAGCTACTCCGGGGATAACAGGCTTATCTCCCCCAAGAGTTCACATCGACGGGGAGGTTTGGCACCTCGATGTCGGATCGTCGCATCCTGGGGCTGTAGTAGGTCCCAAGGGTTGGGCTGTTCGCCCATTAAAGCGGTACGCGATCTGGGTTCAGAACGTCGTGAGACAGTTCGGTCCCTATCCGCTGTGGGCGTAGGAGATTTGAGGAGCGTGGACTCTAGTACGAGAGGACCGAGTCGAACGAACCGCTGGTGAACCGGTTGTTCCGCCAGGAGCATGGCCGGGTAGCTACGTTCGGATCAGATAAACGCTGAAAGCATATAAGCGTGAAACTGACTCCAAGATGAGATCTCAATCCCGTAAGGGTGAAGAGCCGTGGGAGACTACCACGTTGATAGGCCGGGGGTGGAAGCGCCGTAAGGTGTGGAGCTGACCGGTACTAATAGCTCGGAAATTTTTTACTACGCACCGCTTGTTTGGCACGGGAAGTTCTTCTTTATGTAGCTTTCCCGCCGCGATTGGCTTCGAGCCCAGGCTCGTCATCGCGGTTGGGGATCCGGTTTGGGTGGCTTGGACGGTATCTCCGTTCGAGCAACCCTCCAAGTTTCTGGCGCCCATGGCGGCGGGGTCCCACCCGTTCCCATCCCGAACACGGCAGTTAAGCCCGCCAGCGCCGATGATAGTCGGACCGCAGGGTCCCTCGAAAGTAGGACGGTGCCAGATTATATAAACGAAGAGCTCGCTAGCGTAACGCCGGCGGGCTCTTCGACGTGTCCGGTCGGTGCCTCTTCGCCGATCTCTTTCGCTTGCGAAGGCACGAATCGACGCAAGCGTTCGCGAACGGAGGGCGCCAATGGAATATGAGGCGATACTCTTCGATCTCTTCGGCACCCTCGTCGACGACGAGGGGCGAGCGATCGAGGGCGCGGTGGAGTTACTGAGGCGCCTGCAGGGGCAGAACGTCGCCCTGGTGACCTCCTGTAGCAGAGCGCTCGCGCTCGCTCTGCTGCGGCGTGCCGGATTGCCGGAATTCGAGGTCCTCGTTACCGCCGACGATGTCGCGGCGAACAAACCGGCTCCCGATGGGTACGTCGCCGCGGCGAAACGATTCGAGCTCGCGCCGGAGCGTTGCCTGGTCGTCGAGGATTCACCGCAAGGCATCCATGCCGGGCGTGCCGCCGGCATGGACGTCGTCGCGATTCTGCGCGGGCGAGAGGGCAGCTTTGCGGCCTCGGCGACCGAGACGTTCGCGACGCTCGCTCGCTTCGCCGATGCACTGCAGGTCGACCCCGAGGGTAGAGTGCGGATATAACGTAACCGCCTCGTGCCGCCTGCAGCAACTCGTTGCCGCCGACCAAGGGCGAGGCCGGCGCGCGATTCGCCTGCTGGACGGGAGTTCGGCTCGAATGATACGATGGCGGGGGTGCTGCGGCAGCGTTGGAGTAGCGTTGCGAGCAGCACGCACGTGCTGGCGTGCAGGGGGAGGACCGTGCAGCGCAAGATTGGCCGCACATTTTGGTTCCGCTTCGCCGTAGGTAGCCTTTGGCTCGCGGCGGCAGTCGGGCTCTGGCTGGCCGGTACGCAGATAGCGAATGCGCAAGCGCCAAGTTGTGCATGGCCCCTCAAGACCATTGGCGGTAAGCCTTTCAACGTAGCCGCCCCCGACACGAATGCAAATTACTGGACGATGCCCATCAACACGGCGTTGTATTCCAGCGTTGTGATACACGGCAGCTTCCCAATGGCGCGCTATATCTCTTTCACGACCTATACGGCGCCGGGCAACGTCTATGGTTGGATCTCTGACGATGCGATTGCACCCGACCCCGGTAGTTCCAACCCATTCCAACCAGGCGCATCGACCGGTCCGGGAACGAACTATAGCGTGACTGCCGAGCAAGGCCCGCAAGGTGTCGCCATAGGCAACACCATTCACCTGCCGAGCAGTCTGCTAGCCTGGATCATCTATCGCGTGTATGTGCCGAATAAGGGGCAGAATTGCATGGGAGGCGCGTCTCTACCCACGTTGACACTCGTCGGGCCTAGCGGTACGCAAACGCTCCTGCCGGTATGTGCAATCGCTGCTTGCCCGAGCGGATGAACGACGTCGCGATATGGACTGCATCGTGACAGGCACACGCTTCCAACCGTACATGGCTCGGCTGGCCCTCGGGCTGCTTGCGTTGACGATCACGTCCTGTGCTCGCTCGGCAATGGCACCAGCGATCGTGGTTCCAGCGCCGCAGCAGATATACTTTTTTGCAGCGCAACGTCAAGGGTTGAGTTTGTTTCCAAATCCCGCGAATAGCTACTTAGCGGCCGCGGCAACCTTTCAACCAGGTGTCGCGGTGGTGATCCGCGGCAAAGCGCCGGTCTTCCCAAACACCTTCAATGGATCGAGTATTGCGGTCCCGGCCTTCGGCAGTTCTCCGGTCCAGCTTCGCTACTGGTCGCTCTGCAATAATAATAACGGCAGTCCGTTTCCCGTCGTTGCATGTGCTGCTGATTTTCAGACCACGCTGGATCCCAGCGGTTACTACACGTATGTCATCTCCCCGGAAGCAGTGCGGCCAGCCGAGTTGCCTGCTTCGATAACCTGGCTGACGGCAGGCTCGCTGACCGTTGCGAAACTGCTCCTGCTTCGCAACATGCTACCGGCCGCATCGTTTACGCAATCGATCCAGCAGGCGATCTCCGCCGGGTGCGAAGTCACGGTGACCCCCGGCGTCCCGGTTCCACCAGCACAACAAACCAGCGCTGGGATCTGTGCGGCCGCAGTAATGGGTTCCTATTATCCCCGCGCCGTGTACTGCAACGAACAAGTGCTTTTCCAGCAAGGCTACGCGGCATGCTTCGTGCTCGCCGGTCTCACATTGCCTACCGCAACATCCTAGATCGCATTCGCCAGATGGTGCGAAAATAATCCGGCCGTGCGGCGGATTTACCATACCGAGCACGTGATTTGCGCTGATGACATAACGCCAACGTGACGTAAGCGTAGTTTAGTGGCCGTCTTGACATCGAGCGGGCGAGTGCGTTGCGGCGGGCCGTTCAGCTCCTCGCCGAAAGTCGGGGCGCGAGGTCGGCAGCCGCGAGCGCCTGGCCGCGCGTCAGCTGCAAATTCCACGGCAGCAACTCGGCGATGCGGTTGATCGGCGATGCGGGCTGCCTGCGAACAGGAAGTTCTTGCGTGCCAGCGCGACGCAGCGCAACTCGCGTTCGGCAGCGTTGTTGTCGATCTCGATGCGTCCGTCGTCGCAAAAGCGGCACGTTACCGCCGACGATGTCGCGGCGAACAAACCGGCTCCCGATGGGTACGTCGCCGCGGCGAAGCGATTCGAGCTCGCGCCGGAGCGTTGCCTGGTCGTCGAGGATTCACCGCAAGGCATCCATGCCGGGCGTGCCGCCGGCATGGACGTCGTCGCGATTCTGCGCGGGCGAGAGCGCCGCTTTGCGGCCTCGGCGACCGAGACCGTTCGCGACGCTCGCCCGCTTCGCCGAGGCACTGCAGGTCGACCCCGAGGGAAGAGTGCGGATCTAACGCGCCTACGGTTGCGAGGTTAGGGTGTCGCTTTGGGATGCGGAGCCATCGTCGCGCGATGATTCGCGGCGCGAATCTGCGCGAGGCGTCGTTTGACCGCGGTGCGCTGCTGCGGTGTCAGCACCGCCATGATGCGCTTGCGCAGGGCTTTTATTTGCGTACGCGTCGGGCGCGTTCCCGGTGCGAGCGAACTGCGGAACTCTTGGCGGATTTTACGAATTTGCAGATGCTCTGCGCGCGTCACGTGTGCCGCCCGCATCGCTCGAGCGATCGGCGGGCGATGGTGAGCGCGATGGTAACCGGAGGGAGTTTGCGCGGCATTGGAGATGCCGATACCGGCAAATGCAATACCGGCGATGATAGCGGCGCCGAGTGCGCCTCTGGACGTTAGGGATTTCATAGCGCTATCGTACGCCGCTTTCCTGGAGAGTGCCCGAGGAAAGGATGAACGTTCGATGAGCGTTCGATGAATGCTGCGTTAAAGCGGTGCGCGAATCGCCGCCGCGAGTACCCCCGGCGAAGCATGTGCCTCGAAGCGTTTGAAGTTCTCCTCAAAGAGCTTTGCAAGGTGCGCGGCCTGACGATCGTATGCAGCCTTGTCGCTCCAGGCATTGCGCGGATCGAGCACCTCGGTCGGCACCCCTGGGACTTCGTGCGGGATGTGAAGGCCGAAAAACGGCTCGCGCGAGAAATGCTCGGGGATGCGTCCTTCGATCGCCGCGTTGACCATCGCGCGCGTATGAGCGATCGCCATGCGTTTGCCGACGCCGTAGGCGCCCCCGCTCCACCCGGTATTGACGAGCCAGCATCGCACTTCGTGACGTGCAATTTTCTCGCCGAGCAGCCGTGCGTACACCGTCGGGCGATGGACCATGAACGGAGCGCCGAAGCAGGTCGAAAACGTCGCGCTCGGTTCGGTGACGCCGCGCTCGGTGCCGGCGATCTTCGCGGTGTACCCGGAGAGAAAGTGATACATTGCTTGGTCGGGGCTCAACATACTGATCGGCGGGAGAACGCCGAAGGCATCGGCGGTAAGCATGACGATCGTCTGCGGATGGCCGCCTTTGCTTCCCGGTACGACGTTCGGAATATATTCCAGCGGATATGCGGCGCGGGTGTTCTCGGTCTTCGCCTCCGAATCGACGTCGAGCGCGCGCGTGGCGTTATCGTACGAGACATTTTCCAACACCGTCGCAAAACGGTTTGTCGCCGCCCAAATCTCGGGTTCGGCACTCGCCGAGAGCCGAATCACCTTCGCGTAGCAGCCGCCTTCGAAATTAAAGACTCCATCATCGGACCACCCATGTTCGTCATCGCCGATGAGCGGACGATTGGGGTCGGAGGAGAGCGTGGTCTTGCCGGTGCCGGAGAGGCCGAAGAAGATCGCCGTGTCGCCATCGCGGCCGACATTCGCCGAGCAGTGCATCGGCAAGGTCGATCGTAACGGAAGGAGATAGTTCATCACGGTGAAGATCGATTTCTTGATCTCGCCCGCATATTTCGTTCCGCCGATGAGGATGATGCGGCGTTGAAAATTGACTAAAACAAAGGTACTGCTGCGCGTACCGTCACGTTGCGGATCGGCCTCGAATGTCGCGGCATCGACGACCGTAAACTCCGGCACGAATCGGGAATCGGGGGCTTCCGGCGTGATGAAAAGGTGGCGAGCGAAGAGGCTGTGCCAAGCGAATTCCGTGTAGACCCGCACCGGCACGCGATAGCGCTCGTCGGCACCGACATAGCAATCGAGACTATAGAGATCGCGCTGGGCGAGAAAGGTTTCGACGCGGTCGAAGAGCGCGTCGAAAAGCTCGGGAGCGATGCCTTGGTTCGTATCGCCCCAATCGATATGCGGCTCGCTCGCCGGCTCGCGGACGAAGAACTTGTCCTTCGGAGAGCGACCGGTATGAGGGCGCGTATCGACGATAACCTGCCCGTCCCGGCCAAGCGCCCCCTCGCCGCGGCGAACGATATGTTCGACGAGCTCTGCGGCGGTGAGGTTGTCGTACTGGGCTTTCCCTTTGAGGCGTTCCGATACGGTGAGAATGGCTGCTACCCCCTGCGTCAATGGATCTGTTGCGTCCATTTCTCGGGTTTTGCGGACGAGCCTGCAGGCCGCCGGGGGAACGGAGTCGCAGGAATCGCTATGAGACTTCGTACGATTGCATTTGCCGCAACCCTCGCGGCCCTGCTCGCCGCGCCCGCCGCGGCGGCGCTCCCATTTCATGTCGGGTCGCTGCCCGCAGGGCCGCTCGATGCCATCACCGATATCGCCGGCGTACGCGTTGCTAACCTCACGTTGCAGCAGGGGAGTTCGATTCGCACCGGCGCGACGGCAATTCTGCCCGACGGCGATCCTTGGGACCGCAAGGTCGCGGCCGCCTTTCTGCGATTCAACGGCAACGGCGAGATGACGGGAACGCATTGGATCGACGAATCGGGGTATCTCGAGGAACCGATCGTGCTGACCGATACGCTCGATATCGGGCTCGCCGATGACGGCGTGGTGAGTTGGATGATCTCAAAACATCCGCAACTCGGAATCACCGACGACGTTCCGCTCCCGGTCGTCGCCGAATGCGACGATCAATTGCTCGACGATATTCAGGCGCGCGCGGTATCTCCCAGCGATATCGTAGCGCTCTTAAATCGCGCTCATTCGGGGCAATTCCACCGGGGGAGCGTCGGCGCAGGCACCGGAATGAAGGCCTTCGGATTTAAGGCCGGGATCGGTTCGGCATCGCGCGTACTTCCGGCCTCGATGGGGGGATATCGCGTCGGGGTACTCGTGAACGATAATACCGGCATGTCGCACGCGCACCTGAAGATTATGGGCGTGCCGGTTGGACGCGCACTCCAGCATCGCTATCTACCGAAGTTCCCGCAACCGCTCGCGTTGCACGGACGGATGAGCTCGGGGAGTATCATCATCGTCATCGCGACCGATGCGCCGCTCGACAACCGACAATTGCGGGCGCTTGCGCTCCGCGCGGGAATGGGAATGGCGCGGACGGGGTTGATCTCCTCGGTCGGTAGCGGCGATCTCTTCATCGCGTTTTCGACGCGGTACGTCTATCGGCGGACCGGCGACTTTCGCGTGCACGCGCCGCGCATTGCAACTGTCGAGAGCGACCGCGTTCTCGACACGCTCTACCGCGCGACGAGCGACGCGGTCGAGGCCTCGATCGACGACGCGCTCTGGTCGTCGTCGACGATGGTCGGGCGGCACGGAATTACGGTCTACGGCCTACCGCACGCGCCGGTCTTGCGCATGTTGCGAGCGGCCGGGGTTCCGTTAACCGCGCATCGCTAGCAGCGCGACGCGAAGCGCGGTTAACGGCGAGCGACGGTATTCGAACTCGCAGAGCGCCGGCCCGATGCTCGCCGCAGTCTTATTCGTAACGAACCATGGCGGCTTCGGCAAGAGCGTTCCGCCGAAACCAAAGAGACTGCGGGGGAAGGGTGCGAAGGGCGCGCGGAGGACGGTTTTTTCTGCGTGCGAGAAAAGAAAACTGTTGTGGACGACACCGATGCCGCTGCCGACGTCGACGAGCGAATGCCCGGGGAACGCGCCCCAGGTTGCCTCGGTCAGCAGAAAACCGACGCCGGTCCATGCGTTGATCGCGATGCATCCGTAGCGCAGATCGGCGACGGCGCGCTCGATTCTTTGCGCGTGTTCGCGTTCGCTCCTCGGATGCACGATAATGTTCGCTCCGAGCGTTCCGCGCAGTCTATCGTTTGCGAAGGCCACCGCGTCGAGGGCATAGCGTTCGAACTCCCCCGGAATCGTTACGTAGGCTAGGAAACTCGAGAACGCCTCGACCGCGAATGCCGGATCCGCTCGATCGGTAAAATCTGCGCGGCGGATCGTCCGCGCGGTATAACCATCGTCGGTGCGCCCTGCAGCGACGCTCTCGCCGACCTGGGAGAGCCGCTCGCAGCGATTGGCAGCTCCAGGATAATAGGCGGGGCGATCCGGGAGGCTGCGAAGGACCGCTTCGATCGCCGCGATCAGCCGCGGCGTCCCGGCCCAGTCCTGCGGAAGAATCAGTACTTGAGCGGCGATGCAATTGAAACCGTTGTTATGCAGTTTTTGCGTGACGATATTTTCGGCTTGAAATAGGAGATCGGCATCGCTCCAATCGCCGGGAAAGACGATCGTCGGGCTGACGTTCCCTAACTCGCTGGTAATCGGTTTTTTTAGGAGCGGCTCTCCGGCCCGCTTGCGCGCTGCCCCCTCCTCACCGAGCCCGAAGACGATCGCATCGTGCGTTGCATCGCTGCCGGTGATATGAATCTCGTCGATCGCCGGGGAGGCGCAGAGATGCTGCCCGACCTCCGGGCCGCCGTAGGCAAAACGCAGGAAGCCCTCATCGACCAACGGCGCAAAGGCGCGCTCGAAGATCGGGCCGAGATAGTCGTTGACCGGATTCATTTTCAGCATGCAGACGGCGCCGTCGGCGAGGAGCTTGTAGAGCACGTCGAGCGGTGGAATCGAGGCGATGTTGCCGGCGCCGAGGACGAGGGCTACCCGCGGCTGCGGGTCGTGTTCCCGATACCAGGTCGCCATCGTCGCGGGAAGCTCGACGGGAGAAAGACCCGGCTCCATCCAGACCTCGGCGCTGATGCCGTTGAGAAGCAGTCGGTCGTAGGGCCCGTTGGGGAATACCTGCGCGATACTCCGCCCGTCGCTCCCGACGCGAATGCGGCTCGCCGGCAACGGCGGGGAGCCGTTTGCGGCGATGCCCTCCAGGGTCGCGATATAGCGATTGAGGGCATAGAGCACCGCCCAGGGCCCGCTGATCCACTCCTCGCCCTCGAGCCCCGTTCCACGGAGTCCCTTCGCCGCGATCGCCGCTTCGGCCCAGCGCTCGCGAACGGCATAGACGCCGTCGCGGCAGTCCTTTAAGAGTGCGACCTTCGCGAGAACGGGGAGCCGCGACCAACGCGGCGCGGCTGCGCGAAGTTCGGCGAGTTCGGCGTCGATCGCCGGAGCTTCGGTGACGGCGTGAGATGCGATCATAACCACCGTTTCGACATCGAGGCAGCCCTCCCGGTCGCGCCTCGCCGATAAAAAAACGCCGCCTCTCGGCGGAGGGCCGAGGGCGGCGTCGGTTTGAAACGAGGGTGCTTAGTTAATCAGATCGCGCGAAACCATGACCTCGCGCGGGTCGATAAGGTGCTTGTTGAGTCCGAGTTTCTCTGCCGGTACGCCGAGTGCGTATGCGACGAGCTGCGGAAGATGGAAGATTGGGAGATCGGTACGTCCCCAGCGTGCCGCGGCATCGGCCTGATAACCGTCGAGCGCCAGATGGCAGAGCGGGCAGGGCGTGATAACCGCCTCGGCACCGTTATCCTTCGCCATGCGCATGTTCTGCCCGACCATCGATGAAGCGATGCCATCCTTTTCCAACTGCACGTGGAAGCCGCAGCAACGCGTCTTGCCGGCATAATCGACGGCTTCGCCGCCGAGCGCGACGATGACATCTTCGAGCGAGTGCGGGTGGCGCGCCGATTCCCAACCGTTCACCGACTCGGGGCGGATGATATGACACCCGTAGAAGGGAGCGACCTTGAGCCCGTTAAGCGGGCGCACGACCATCGCGCGCAACGCGTCGAGCCCGATATCGTCGATGAGGAGCCAGAGCAGGTGGCGTACGGTGACGCTGCCTTTATAGTTCGCGCCGAATTTACCGAGGATCGCATTGGCTTGTGCCATGTGCTCTTCGCTCTCGCGCAGCTCTTTGTTCGCCGCGCGCATGTGCCCCGTGCAGGTCGAGCAGATCGTGATGACGTCGTCGAGGCCGAGAGCCTCCGCTTGCGCGTAGGTCCGTGCGTTGAGGACGCGGGCGACGTCGCGATTGGTGTCGTTGAGCACCGAGGCACCGCAGCACGAGGCGGCGGTAAGTTCGACGAGTTCGATCCCGAGCTTATCGGCGAGAAGCAGCGTGGAGTTGAAGAGCTCTTTACAGGATTCTTTGGCAACGCATCCTGGGAAAAATCCATAGCGTTTGCTCTTGGAGGAGTTGGTGCGAACGTGCGCGTCGAGCGCTCGCTCTTCGGGAAGAAGCGTGCTGGACATTATCGGACCGGTGCCTCCAATGCATCAAAGATTGTGCGAATTTCATCGACCTTCGGTACGGGTTTGAGGAACGGAGGCGGGAGTTTACCCTTGAGCGCCATGCGCGCTCCCAACGGAGCGACCTTCAATAGGCCGCGGATATTGAAGCGGCCGACGGTGCCTTGAATGACTTCGGTCTCGGCGAGCATGCCGGTCTGCTTGATCGTTCTCGCGACGACGAGGGCGTGACGCGGGCCGCGCTCGTTCATCATGACGCGATCGGTAATCGCGGCGCGCTTGACGTCGACGATGCGATCGTTCGGGTCGACGTGTTTCGGACAATACGAGCAGGCGTAACAGTGCGCGCAGAGCCAGAGGTAATCTTCGCTGATCTGCGCGAGCCGCTCCGGGCGTTTGCCGTCGCGAACGTCTTCGATAAAACGATAGGCGTAAGCGATGGCGGCGGGACCGGCAAAGGCAGGGTCGACGCTGACGACCGGACAGAGTGAGTAGCATGTCGCGCACATGATGCAATTCGCGACATCCACGAGCTTCTTCATGTCGTCGGGGCTGACGCGACGTTCGGTTGCATGCGCCGAATCGGCGTCCTTTGGTTGCAAGTACGGTTTCAGGCGCGCATATTTGTCCCAGAACGGGTCCATATGAACGACGAGATCTTTCATCGGTTGGAAGTTCGGCATCGGATCGATTTTCACCGAACCGTCCTCTTCCATCGCCGAACCGCAGGAGGTCTTGCAGGCAAGCGAGGTCACGCCGCCGATGCTCATGGAACAGGATCCGCAGATCGCCGAGCGGCACGAACGCCGGAACGAGATCGAACCGTCAACTTCAGCTTTCGCATGCTCGAGTGCGTCGAGGACCGTCGTCGTTTCGGGAAGATCGACCGTTACCTCATCCCGGTGAGGAACCGTATCGGTCGCTTCGTCGAAGCGAAAGATATCGAGCTTGATCTTCGCCATTAGTAGCTCCTCACTTCAGGCTTGAATTCGGTGATCTTGACGGCTCGCGAGTAGTCAAGCCGTGGGAGCGCGTTCTCTTGCCGGAAGGCTAATGTATGTTTGAGCCAGTTCGCATCGTCGCGTTCGGGATAGTCGGTGCGCGATTGTGCGCCGCGCGATTCTTTGCGCTCGAGCGCGCCTTTCGCGAGGCAGAGCGCGGCATCGATGAGGAAATCCGTTTCGAACGTCGATACGAGATCGGTGTTGAAGGTTTTCGACTTATCCATTACGATCGCCGACTCGTCGAACTCTTTGCGGACGGCTTCGAGATCGGCGACGCCGGAGGCGAGATCTTTCTCATTCCGGAAAATGAAGGTGTTCGCGCTCATCGTTTCGTTCATCTTCCGACGAAGGATCGGCGCTCGCGTACCTTTGCTGCGCGCGAGTAAGGCGGCGATCCGATCTTTTTCGGACTGCAGCGTTCGCGTCGAGGGCCGGACCTCACCGACCGATTTGATATAATCGACGGCGTGCGCTGCGGCGCGTGCGCCGAAGACGATCGTATCCAGGAGTGAATTTCCGCCGAGGCGATTCGAACCGTGAACGCTCACGCAGGCACATTCACCGGCGGCGTAGACGCCGGGAACGCGGGTCGCGCCGAACTTGTCGGTCTCGATCCCACCCATCGTATAGTGCGCCCCGGGCAAAATCGGAATCGGATCGTCGATTGCATCTTTGCCGGTTGCATCTAGTGCAAGCTCGCGAATCTGCGGCAGGCGTTCGAGGATTTTTTCGCGACCGAGGTGGCGCATATCGAGAAGCACGCAGCCGTCGACGCCGCGCCCTTCGAGGATCTCGGTCCACTCGGCGCGCGAGACGACGTCGCGCGAGGCGAGTTCGCCCTTGTTGGGCGCGTACTTGAACATAAAGCGCTCGCCCTCGGAGTTGAGGAGATAGGCGCCTTCGCCGCGCGCGCCTTCGGTCATCAATACGCCGTTCTCTTTCAGCGTGGTTGGATGGAATTGCATGAACTCCATATCCATCAACGGGATGCCGGCTTTATAGGCGATCGACATGCCGTCGGCGGTCGAGGCATAACCGTTCGTCGTCTTCGCATACATGCGCCCGGCACCGCCGGTCGCGAAAATCGTTGCCTTCGCGGTGATGAGTTCCAGATCGCCGTTGCGCATATTGTAGGCGACGACACCCGAGCCGATACCATCTTCGATCGCCAACGCCATGCAAAAATACTCTTCGTAGACCTTGACGCCGAAGCGCTCGAGTTGTTCCCACAGGGTATGCAGGATCACCAGGCCGGTGACGTCGGCGGAGTAACAGGTGCGCGGGGCGCCGGCGCCGCCGAAGGGGCGCTGTGCGATGCGTCCGTCGGGGAGACGGGAGAAGATGCAGCCGCGATGCTCGAGCCAAATAATCTGTTTGGGTGCATCCTCGCACATCGCCGCGATCGCATCTTGATCGCCGAGATAATCCGAGCCCTTAACGGTGTCGAAGGTGTGGCTCGCCGGGGAGTCCTCCTCGCGGTTGCCGAGTGCGGCATTGATGCCGCCTTGAGCGGCGCCCGAGTGACTGCGAACCGGGTGCATCTTAGAGACGATAGCGACATCTGCTCCGCGTTCGGCTGCTTCAACCGCCGCGCGCATGCCTGCTAGACCGCCACCGATGACGACGACGTCGTGCTTGATCACGTTGACCTTTCCGGGGGAGAGGCGTTTGCTTCTTTGTATACCTCCGCGCGCAGCATCGACCCCACGACCTTGGTCGGGAGTCGCCGGAGGACTAGCTCACGGCACCGTCGCTCGCAGGGGGCGCCTCGCTCTCGTGCCCCTTCTTGCGCTCGAAGAAAACGTAGCAATTTTTCCCGCGCTGCTTCGCCTTGTAGAGGGCCTCGTCGGCGGCATGAAAGAGCGTCTGCCCGTCGACGCCGTCGCTCGGAAACATCGAGACGCCGATCGAGGTGGAGAGGCCGCTGCGGCGCATCGCGGCGAGCATGCGTTGGACGCCCTGCTGGGCGTGCTCGCGATCGCTCTGGGCCATCACCAGCACGAACTCGTCACCGGCGTAGCGAGCGATAATATCGCCCTTCCGAGCGTTCTTTTTTAGGACCTGGGCGAAGCGCTTCAGCGCGAGATCGCCGAGGCCGTGGCCGCCGGTGTCGTTGATTTTTTTAAGGTCGTCGAGGTCGAGAATGACGTAGGCAAAGGGCGTGTCGTAGCGCTCGGAGGTGTGCAACTCACGATCCAACAACTCGTTGAGCGCCCGCCGGTTCGGGATTCCCGTGAGGCTATCGGTGAGAGCGAGGCGCTGCGACTCCTCAAGCAAGCGGCGCGTCTCTTCGTGCAGGCGTGCGTTTTCAACGGCAACAGCGGCCTGCGAGGCGAAGTCGAGCATCATGCGCAACTGGTTCTCGGAGACCTCCTCGCCGGGGGGAGCATCGGCATACAGTATGCCGCGAACCACTTCGCGGGCGATCAACGGCACGGCACAGTACGGTCCGCGTCCATCCTCAAGGGGATGGTCGGGATCGCCCTCGCTCCCGAACGCGAGCTCGATGCTCCGCGAGACGAGATCGTCCATCGTCGAAGGAGAACGATATTCACGCGGATCGGTAGCATGCAGGACGGTCCCGGAGCTGTCGCATTCGAGGCGACGGATCAGGCTGCCGCCTTCAATCGCGTCGAAGAGGATGACGCGTTTGAAGCGAAGCGCCTCGCTCACACCGCGCATAACCGTCGAGAGGATATCGTTGATTTCGAGCGTCGAATTCAACGTTGTGAAAACTTGCTGGAGGACAAAGAGTTCCGCGTTCTGTGCGGCGTATTCATCCCTCTCTGCTTCGACCATCGCCAGCCGAGAGCGCAAACGGGCAACCTCCTCGGCTAGGGCCTCGGGGTCGGAGGATGACAGGGCGCTCCCAGCCTCGCCGGGGGAGAGGCTACTCTCCATCTCTTAAGGTTACGTCAGGCATCTGTAGAAGTTTAGGTGGCTCGTGTTAAGGGTTTGTATAGGTTGAGTCAGTTCGTTCATCTCCACGTTCACTCCGAATATTCCTTACTCGACGGCGCCTGTCGGGTTGATGACCTCTGCCGCCGGAGCGCCGATGACGGGGCGCCGGCAGTTGCGCTCACCGATCACGGCGTTATGTACGGCGCGATGGAGTTTTACTACGCCGCTCGCGAACATCGGCTGACGCCGATCCTGGGCTGCGAGGCCTATATCGCCCCCCGCGGGAGGCTCGACCGTAGCGTCCGCGACGAAGCCCACGTCACGCTCCTCGCGGCCGACCCCACGGGCTATCGCAATCTCAGCACGCTGATCTCGAAGGGCTTCCTCGAGGGCTTTTATTACAAGCCGCGGATCGACATGGACCTGCTCGAGCAATATCACGACGGTTTGATCGTGCTCTCGGGCTGCATGTCGGGAATGGTTGCCGCGCCGCTGCTCGCCGACGATCGAGAGCGCGCAGTGCGCAACGCGCGGCATTTCCAGCAAATTTTCGGCGACCGTTTCTACATCGAAGTAATGCGCCACGGCATGCCCGAAGAAGAGAAGATCAACGAAGGTTTAGTCGGCGTGGCACGCGAGCTCGGTTTGCCCATCGTGGCGACGAACGACTCGCACTATCTCACCCAGCGCGATGCCCCCGCGCATGACGTGCTGCTCTGCATACAGACCGGAAAGACCGTTGCCGACACGAGTCGGATGAAATTTCACGGCGACCAGTTTTACGTGAAATCCGCTGAGGAAATGTCCGAACTGTGGCAAGATCTTCCCGAGGCGGTTGAAAATACCGTTGCGATCGCCAAACGCATCGATATGCGCATCCCCGAGCGCGTCTTCCATCTTCCGCACTATCCCGTGCCGAAGAGCGACCTCGCGAACCACGACGATGCGTCCTATCTGCGCGAACTCTGCGAGCGCGGGCTGATCGAACGGTACGGAAAAGAGCGCGTCGCCGAAGACGAATCGTTGCGCGAGAGACTCGATTACGAACTCTCGATTATCACGAAAATGGGTTTTGCTTCCTATTTTCTCATCGTCTGGGATTTCATCAAGTTCGCTCGCGACCGCGATATCCCGGTCGGGCCGGGACGCGGTTCGGCGGTCGGATCGATCGTCGCCTACTCGTTGCGCATTACCGACCTCGACCCGTTACGATTCAACTTGATCTTCGAACGATTTCTCAACCCCGATCGCATTTCGATGCCCGATATCGACACCGATTTTTGCGTCGAACGACGCGACGAAGTCATCGCTTACGTTCGCGAAAAATACGGTGAGGACCGCGTTGCCCAGATCGTTACCTTCGGGAAAATGCTGGCGCGAGCGGCCGTGCGCGACGCGGGCCGGGCCTTAGGGGTTCCGCTCCCGGATGTCGATAAAGTCGCCAAGCTTATTCCATCGGGACCTGGAGGAATGACGATCGGTGAGGCGCTCGAGCAGATTCCCGAATTGAAAATGCTCAACGACCATCGACCGGAGATTCGCGAGTTGCTCAAGACCGCGCGCGCGATCGAAGGGCTGGCGCGGAGCGCCGGCACGCACGCCGCCGGCGTGGTAATCGGGGCGGAGCCGTTGGTCGAACACGCTCCGTTGGTGAAGTTAAACGACGGCGGCGTAAACACGCAATACGACATGACCTGGATCGAGAAGATCGGCCTGCTGAAAATGGATTTTCTTGGGCTGCGAAACCTCACGGTCATGCACGCGGCGGTACGAGAAATTCGGCGAACCGGCGATCCGCTATTTTCGCTCGAAGGCATTCCGCTCGACGATCGCCTCACTTTCGAGATGCTTTCGCGCGGCGATACCGCCGGTGTCTTTCAACTCGAGAGTGAAGGAATGAAGCGCGTCTGCACCGAGCTGCGTCCTTCGCGCTTCGAAGATATCATCGCCTTGGTCGCTCTCTATCGTCCCGGGCCTATGGACTGGATACCGCAGTACATTGCGATCAAACACGGTCGACAGAAACCAACGTACTTGCACCCGATTCTCGAACCGATCCTTTCCGAAACCTATTCCATCGCCTGTTATCAAGAGCAGGTCATGCAAATCGCGCGGGATTTTGCCGGCTTTTCCATGGGGGAAGCGGACGAATTACGCAAGGTGATGGGGAAAAAACAGAAGGAGAAGATACCGGTCTATCGGCAAAAGTTCGTCGAGGGAGCGGTCGCTCGTGCGGGCGTTAGCGTCGCGCTCGCCGAACAAGTATTCACTTTCATCGAACCGTTTGCCGGCTACGGATTTAATAAATCGCACGCCGCTGCATACGCATTGATTTCGTATCAAACCGCATATCTCAAAGCGAATTATCCGCTTCCGTACCTCGCGGCGCTTATGGGTTCGGTGCGCGACAAAACGGAAAAACTCGTTGAATATATCGACGTCGCTCGTCGCTTGGGTATCGAGGTGCTTCCGCCCGACGTGAATGAATCGATAAGCGATTTCGGTGTGGTAGGGCAAGCGATACGCTTTGGATTAAGCGCGATTAAAGGCGTAGGTGAGGGCGCGGTTGCGTCGATAGTATCGGCGCGAGAACGCGGCGGGCGCTTCGGCGACCTCTTCGAGTTTGTCGACCGGATCGACGGTAAACAAGCGAACAAGCGCATACTCGAGGCGCTGGTGAAGTGCGGCGCCCTCGACACGTTGCCGGGAAATCGCGCGGAGAAGTTAGCGGGGATCGAACGGGCGGTCAGCCTCTCGGCGACGCGCGCTCGAGAGAATGCCTTGGGCCAAACGTCGCTCTTCGGAGAGGCGGTGGGTGACCCCGGCATTACTCCGTCCTTGACGCGTTCGTTACCGCCGTCTCAGCGGCAGATTCTGAAGTGGGAACGGGAGACGTTGGGGATATTCGTCTCCGGGCATCCGCTCGCCGAGCACGAAGAGCGCTTCGGGCGCATGGGGGTGACCCCGATTCGCGATCTCGCGTCGTGCGGGGACGACGCGGAGGTGAAAATCGCCGGCCTCGTTGCCTCGGTGCGGCGTACGATGACGCGTAACGGAGCGCAAATGCTGATCGCGCAAATCGAAGATACGACCGGTTCGTGCGAGGCGATCGTCTTTGCGAAACTCTATCCGACGCTTTCGCCGATCTTCGTCGCCGACGATATACTCGTTTTGCGCGGTCGGGTGCGCGTGCGCGAAAGGCCCGGCGACGGCGAAGATTCCGCACCATCGGTTTCGTTGTCGGTCGACGAAGCTTCGGTTTTCAACGCACCGGCGGTCGACGCATTGCCGCCCGTCCGCAGTTGGTTGCTCGATCTTCGCACGCGCGAACAAGTCGATCGACTCACGGCGCTGATGGAGCGTTGCCCCGGGGATGCACGGGTTGTCTTGCGGAGTAAAAATCGCGAACGGGAGTTGCCGCGACGGCTCGGCGGAGAGCGACGCGTGCACGCAGAACTCATTGCGATCTTCGGTGACGAAGGCGTTCACCCGAAGGCCGAGTAGCAGAGGAGAGGCATGAGGCTCCCACCCGGAGTTCGAGATTGGCTGCCGCAAGAATTTGCGTTCAAGCAGCGCGTTGAAGATCGCATCGGCGTCGTCTTCGACCGTTGGTCCTATGCGCGCATCGCAACGCCGACCTTCGAGAGCTACGAGTCTTTGGAGCGAGGACTCGGCGAGAAGCTCATGCGACAGACCTTTCGTTTCAGCGATCCGCTCGGTGAGGAGCTTGCCCTTCGTACCGAGATGACGACGCCGATCGCGCGCGTGGTCTCGACGCGGTTACGTAAGGCGAGCCTCCCCATCCGTCTGTCGTATATCGCTCCCGCCTTCCGTTACGAAGAACCTCAACTCGGGCGGATGCGTGAATTCACGCAAGCGGGGGCAGAGTTAATCGGTGCGGCCGGAGCGGACGCCGATGCCGAGACGCTTTTCATGGCGATCGAGACGCTCGATGCCGTCGGGCTCGCCGACGCGCACTTCGACATCAACGATTCGGCGATCGTCGATGGAGCGCTCGTTGCTCTCGGGATATCGTCGCCGCGGGCTCGGCTCTGGAAAGAAGCGATCTCGGCTCGCAATCTCGTTGCTCTCGATGAGTTGGCGAGCCGCGACGAACTCCGAACCGATGGTTATGCCCTCTTGCGCCGCTTGATCGTGACGCGGGGAACCGATGAGGTCTTAGCGATAGCGCGGGAGCTCGCAACGAATCCCGAGGCGCAAGCGGCGATCTATCGCCTCGAACGAATTCTCTCGCGCGCGGCCGAGATCGGTTTCGGCACGCGCGTGGCGATCGATCCGGCCCTTTTGCGCGACCTCGAATACTACACCGGATTCGTCTTTGAAGGATTTCTTGACGATCTTGGCTTCTCGCTCTGTGGAGGCGGTCGCTACGACACGCTCTTGCCGCGATTCGGGTACGACGTGCCCGCAGTCGGCTGGATGGTTGGTGTCGAACGGATTTTGCTCGCGCTCGAACGGCGCCGTATCGGCGAACGGCGTCGGCGAGAGGTCGACGTCTTCGTCGTCGGCTCCGATGCAGTGGCGATGGCCGAGCGCGCGAGAGGGCACCGCGTTCGCGTCGACGTGCGCGGTCTCGACCGAGATGCGGCTATCGCATACGCGCGACACAAGGCGATCCCGCGTCTGCTCGTTGCGCGCGGCGAGGAGGTCGAAGAGATTCTCCTTGAGGCCGACGAACGTTCTGCGCCGTGAGCGAGTTGACGATCGCGCTGCCGAAGGGAGCTCTCTACGATCTTAGCGCAGCGGCTCTTGCCGCGATCGGCATCGAGGTGCCGGCCGATACCGGGCGCCGGTTGACGATGGCGAGTTCCGACGGCTCCGCAAAGCTGCTCTTGTTACGCCCGACCGACGTTCCGGCTTACGTAGAATTCGGCGCCGCCGATTGCGGCATCGTCGGGAAAGATACGCTTTGGGAGAGCGAACGCTCGGTGAGCGAGGCGGTCGACTTGCAGTTCGGGGCGTGTCGCCTCGTGGTCGCCGCCCGTCGTATAGATGGTTTTCACGAAGGTGCGCGTTATCCGACCTTCTTGCGCGTGGCTACAAAATTCAAACGCATGGCGACGCAGTATTTTTCAGAGCGCGATATTCCATGCGAGATTATCGCGTTGCACGGATCGGTAGAACTCGCTCCAATTGTCGGGCTTTCCGACGTGATCGTCGACCTCGTTGCAACGGGAAGCACGCTGCGCGAACACGACATGGTCGTCGTCGACGATATTGCAACCTCGACCGCGCGCTTCGTTCTCAACCCGGTCGCCTACCGCAGCAAGTACGCGCAGCTCTCCGCGCTCTGCGAGCGCTTGCAAGCGAGCCTCGCCTCGTGAGGTTCGTGCGGGCCGACGATCGCTTCGGCATGGCCGCCGTTTTGCGACGCGGTTGGAGGCCCGACCCGGCGCTGGCGGCACGCGTCGCCGAGATCGTCGCCGACGTGGAGACGCGAGGCGACCGGGCGATACGGGAGTATTCTCGTCGATTTGACGCTCCCGAGTATAGCCTCACGCATTTGCGAGTGCCGATCCCAATGCCGTCGGTCGCTCGATCGGCCCTACCGGAGGATCTCGCTGCCGCGATCGAGCTCGCCGCCGAGCGTATCGCCGATTTCCACCGTCGCCAGCGACTCGATGACATCGCCTTTCGCTGCGACGACGGAACGGAGTATGCGTTTCGGCGAGAGGCGCTGGGATCGGTCGCGATCTATGCACCTGGGGGAAGCGCCGCATTGCCGTCATCGGTGCTCATGGGAGCAATTCCGGCGAAGATAGCCGGCGTACGCCGGAGGATCGTCCTTACGCCGCCGCAGCGCGACGGACGCATGCACCCGGCGGTGCTCTTTGCCGCGAGCCTTTGCGAAGTCGACGAACTCTATGCCGTCGGCGGGGCGCAGGCGATTGCCGCCGCAGCTTTCGGCACGGCGAGCATCGCAGCGGTCGATAAAATCGTCGGCCCGGGAAACTCGTACGTTACCGAAGCGAAACGGCAGCTCTTCGGAATCGTCGGTATCGACGGACTTGCGGGTCCCTCCGAAGTGTTGGTGGTCGCCGATGCGGCGGCATCCTCGGAACTCGTCGTGGCCGAGCTCTTGGCACAGGCCGAGCACGACGCGCAGGCGCGCGTTGCGGTTCTCAGCGACTCCTTCGAACTTTTGGAGAGTTGCGCCCAATTGCTCGAGGCGATCGACGTGAAGCGTTTGCCGCGCGGGGAAACCATCGCCGCAGCCTTGGAGTACGGTGGCTTTTTTATCGAGGCGAAATCGAAGGGCGAGATCGCGACGACGATAGCGGCGTTCGCTCCGGAGCATTTAAGCCTTCAGGTCGTCGATCCGGAATTTTATCTCGCGCATTTACGCTGCGTCGGCGCGGCATTCGTCGGCGAAGCGAGCCCGGTTGCATGTGGCGACTACGTAGCGGGGACGAACCACGTGCTGCCGACCTCGGGATCGGCGCGTTTCGCCTCGGGGCTCTCGCTCGCAGATTTTATGCGAACCTATAGCGTCGTCCGAAACTCGCCCGAGCGGATGCGCCACGATGCGGCGTCGATCGCGTCGTTCGCCGCTTTTGAGGGGCTCGACGCGCACGCGCAGAGCGCGCGCCTGAGAATGAAGCCCTGAGTATCGAGTACGTCGCCTTCGATCTCGACGGCACGCTCGTGGGGCGAGAGACGCGCCTTTCGGATCGCGTGCGTTCTTCCGTGGCGGCGATGCTCGCTCAAGGAACGATGGGTGGTATCGTTACCGGGCGCATGTTCCAAGCCGCCCGCCCCTTCGTCCGGGAGCTCGGCCTACTCGGGCCGACGATCTGCTATCAGGGTGCGTGGGTTGTCGATACCGCAAGCGAACGTCGCTTGCTCGACCGGCCGATAGCACCCGATCTCGTCCGCGAGATTCTCGAGGAATTCAACGTGGTAGATCTCCATCTGCAGCTCTATTCCGACGACCGTTACTATTGCGAGCGCAGCAATCGATTCTCCGAACTCTACGCATCTCTCGCCGGGATCGCTCCGGTCGTTGGGCCGCTCGCCGAGCGCTTTCTCAACCGCAGCGCTACGAAGGCCGTCGTCGTCGCCGATCCCGCGCGCGCCGAACGCGTCGAGGAGCACGCGCGACGTCATTTTGGCGACCGACTCTATATTACGCGAAGTTACCCGGAATTCGTTGAGATGCTCGATCCGGGCGTCGATAAAGGCAGAGCGTTGGAATTCGTAGCGCACTCCCTCGGTCTTTCGATGGATCGAGTCTTGGCGATCGGCGACTCCTGGAACGATCTCCCGCTGCTGGAGCGAGCCGGTATCGGAGTCGCCATGGGGAATGCGCCGGCAGAAGTACGCGAGCGTGCCGATGCGGTCGTCGGCGATGTCGCCGACGACGGTGTCTGCGAAGCGCTCGAGCGGTTCGTCCTTCGATGAAAAACGAGCGTATGAGTCGGCGTCGCGGGCGTCGATCGCGGCTTCGCCCATTCGCGCTCGTCGCGGCGTTCGCGTTGCTGGTTCTCGCGGCGGGCGTAGCGTGGGCGGCTTCGTGGAAGGGCTTCCGGCCGGGAAGCATCGCGGTTCTCGGAAACACGCGCGTCGCTACCTCGCGTATTCTCGTCGTCGCCGCAATCGATCCGCGCGTCAATATCTGGTTGCAGTCGTCGGCCGGTATCTCCGCACGGCTGCGCCGCATTCGGAGCATCGTGCAGGTCGCCGTACATCGCTCCCTTCCCAATCGCATAGCGCTCGTCGTTCGAGAGCGCATCCCGGCGGCGCGGCTCGTCGCCGGCGACGGAACCTGCGCGATCGACCGCCGGGGTTATCTCTTCCCGCTGCTTCCAAGCGATGAACGGTTGCCCGCGATTCTCGCAAAGCAACGAAACTGCGCGGCGCGGCGCATTCCGCCGAGCTCGCAGACGATGCGCTTGCTATCCGTACTCGGGCGCGCCGATGCCGCCGGCATCCGTTTAGCCGCTCTATCGCTCGACCGCTATGGTGAGGTACGCGGGGTTCTCGCCGATGGGACGCAGATCTTTATCGGCGACGGAACGCAGCTCGAGCGAAAATTCGCCGAGGTACGCGCGCTCGAGCAGCGTCTACGCTCCGGGTGGGGGAATATAAAAGCCCTCGACCTACGGGCTCCATCGACTCCGGTAATCGTCGATGGGAAGAAGATCGAGGGCGGAGGCGCGTTTTCGATTAATGCGATGAAAGGTCGAGATAAACGAGCACTTGACCGTTCGCAAGAGAAAACTTCATCGAATCATTTGCGTGAAGTTTCGAAAAGTCGACGGTCGGGCGACCCGCCGCGAGCGTCGTCTCCAAACCATTCTGCATCGTCACCGTGACGTGTTTTGCGTCGACGACCTTGATGACTTTGGCGGTATAGGTTCCGTCGGGAATCATCGCAGCGCTGACGACGTTCGCGGCGATCGCCGTTGCGCCCAGCGCGAGGGTTGCGAGCACGGTGGTGAAAAACGTACGAATCTTCAAAGTGGGGTACCTTATCTTCAGGGGGTGCGAGGGGGCAGTAGTCTAGGATTCTAGCGCAAGTGCTGCCCGCTCATCAAGCCCCGTCTTCTGGTTCGCCTCGCCGACGAGCCCGTGGGCCTCGTCGATTTCGAACTGATCGACCAGCTCCTCGAGCCCCCCGGACTGCTCCTGGAGCAGGAGCGCTTCCTCGGCGAGCCTCGTCGCCGCGTCGGCATTCTGGGAGCCCAGGGTGCTCGAGCGCTCGATGCGGGTCCCGAGGGCCTCGATCGCCGACTGCTGTTCGGTGGAGGCGCGCGCGACGTCCGCGGTCCGTTGCTCGATCTCCGAGACGCTCTCGAGAATTTGGTTGGCGGTGATGGTCTGTTCGCGCATCGTTGCCGCCGCTTCGTGGGTCATCGCGCCCATCTGTTCGCTCGCCTTTGCGAGCTCCTCCGAGGCGCGGGCCTGTTCGTTCGTCGCCAAGCTGATCTCGCTCATCAACGTTGCGACCTCAGAGACGCGTTTCGAGACATCCGACATCATCGCGTTGACCGACTGCGCGAGCGTCGCGCTCTCTTTTACTTGAACGTTGGCGCGCCCGGTCCGTTCGAGTACCGCCGAGGTGCGGCGCTGAATATCGGCAACGAGCGAGGCGATCTGCTTGACGGAGCTGGCCGAGTTCTCAGCAAGCTTTCGCACTTCGTCGGCGACGACGGCGAAGCCGCGACCGTGCTCCCCGGCACGCGCCGCTTCGATTGCAGCATTGAGCGCAAGGAGGTTCGTTTGATCGGCGATCTCTTCGATCAGACCGAGGATCTCGCCGATCTGCCGAGATGCGCCGTCGAGACTCTCCATCTCCACGACGACCGAGCTGACCAAGGAGGTCATTTGATCGATGCCGGTCGAGAGCCGCGAAATTTCGTTCTGTCCGGTGCGGACGTGCTGGTCGGTCTCCGTTGACTCCGTGCCGACGCGCTTGGCATTGCCCGCCACTTGGACGATCGAGGCCGACATCTCTTGGGTATTTGCGACGGCCTGCTCGACGACCGTAGCGAGGTTGAGAAGATTTTGGTCCATCTCTTGGATCGATGCGGTCATCTCGGCGATGGAACTCGATATATCCGATACGCGGCGAGCGACCGCTTCGGCGTTATCGGCGACCGTTCCCGAGCCGCGGGCGACGTCGGCCGAATAGCGCAACGCATCTCCAAGCGTCGCGAGTTCGTCCTGAACCCGGCGGTCGACGTCGCGCGAAACCTCGGTACTCGTCGCGCTCGCGGCCTTGACCGAACGGGTGGCGATTTGGATCCGACCGACGAGCGAACTAAGCCGGTCGCCCAATTCGTCGATCGATTGCCCGAGCCGTCCGAGGACATCGTTTCCGCTCCATCCGGTGCGAGCGGTAAGATCGCCGCGACCCATAGCCTCGAAGACCGTGACGCAGCGAGTGATATTGCGCAGCAACCGCATCCGAAGCAGCGAAAACGCAATTACGACGACGATAAGCGCAAAGACCGCACCGGCGATCAGCACGATGAGTGCGCTGTTTTTCGCTTGAATCAATGCCGCATAACGAATATCTGCCGCGCGATTGAGCGCCTCGAGAACGGCGCGGCCGTCGGTATTTTGCTGCGTGTATGCATCGGCGAGCGAGCTCTGAAGTTGAACCAACGCTTCGGCTTTTTTCCCTTGTTGCAGCAGGCCGATCGTCGCGAGCGACTCAAAATCATAAGCGCCGGCGCTCTTTGTGAACGCTGCGACTTGCTTGCTGGTGCTGGAATCTTTTCCCGTCAGCTTGGCGAGTAGTCGCTCGTCTTTCGGAAACTTACTTACGAGCTCGACGGCGGATTTTAGCGCTGCGGCGGCTCGCACCGGATCGGTGTTCGTCGCGGCTTCTAGCGATGCCGCGCGCAAGCCGTTTGCATCGTCGGCAACGCGCGCGTATGCAAGTTCGCCTTTTACAATTTTGTCATGCAATGTGGCTGCTTGCGTTGCAATGCTATTCGTAACAACAATCGCTGCTGGAATTACCATCAATACGACGACAAAGACGATAATAGCTGAGATCACGAGGCCGCGCTCGATGGAGGTTCGCTTCTGGCTCATCCCGGGCAGGCTTCGTCCTACTCGGGGCGTTCTCCTCAAGAGGAGCTGCGCGAGGAGGCGCCAAGATGCTCGAAAGAGGTATTTTCGGCAGGGATAGTAGGGGTTCTTACCTGTTAGCCCAATATATGGTGGATACCGACGTTAATAATTTAGGATGTGAATGAAACACGGCACCCTCTGCGGCCTGGACATCGGCACCACGAAAACGTGCGTGGTCGTTGCCGCCGAAGGGCCTAACGGCCTCGAGATCCTCGGCTTCGGCGAGGCGCCCTCCCTCGGGATGCGTCGCGGCGTCGTCGTCGATCTCGAACAGACAGTCAAGTCGATCGAGGCAGCGACCGAGAAAGCCGAGCGGATGTCGGGGGTTCACATCGAGGAAGCGATCGTCGGCATCACCGGCGAGCACGTTCGTAGCGTCAATAACCGCGGCGTGGTCTCGGTCGCGAACGACGATCGAGAAGTCGAAGCGATCGATGTCGAGCGCGTCATCGATGCCAGCAAGATCATCAATGTCCCGAGCGATCGCCAGATCGTGCACGCCCTTCCTCGTTTCTTTACCGTCGACGGCCAAGACGGCATCGTCGATCCCGTCGGCATGGCCGGCGGGCGGCTTGAAGTGGACACGCATATCGTTACCGCGGCGAGCAGTTTTCTCTCCAACGTGCTCAAGTGCGTCCATCGGGCGGGCATTGAGTCGGCGGGCGTCGTTTTCGAGCCGCTCGCGAGCGCGGCGGCAACGTTATTGCCGGAGGAGCAGCATGTAGGCGTTCTACTGCTCGATATCGGCGGCGGGACGACCGATATCGCGGTCTTCACCGGCGGGAGTGCGATCTATACCGCGACGATACCGGTCGGAGGGCAGATCCTCACCAACGATATCTCGCTCGGGCTCAAAACCTCGCTCGCTCAGGCGCAGGAGGTCAAGCATCGGTTCGGCGTCGGCGACGAACAGGGAGCTCCGGTGCGTACCTTCTCGGTGCAGTCTCTCGATGGGAGATCGCAGCGTGAGGCGAGCACGCAGGAACTCAACGCGATCGTCGTTCCGCGCATCCTCGAAACGCTGCGGATGGCGCGGGCGAAGGTCCTCGAAAACGTGCCCCGCGACCTCGTGGTCGGCGAGGTCGTACTCACCGGCGGCGGCGCGTGCTTACCCGGGCTCGAGGCGCTCGCGGAAAAGACATTCGACGCGCCGGTGCGCATAGGCGTTCCGGCAAACTTGGCCGGAACGATCGACGCATTGGCATATCCGCAATATGCGACGGCGATCGGGCTCGTACTCTTCGCGCGCAAGAGCGAGCTCGCCGGTGTCGAATCGGCGCGGAACGGTTCGTTCATGACTCGGCTACGCGGGTGGCTCGCGGCGCTGTGGAACTAGATCTCTTTCATACGGAGGAAACGATGGCTGAAGCAAAACGCTATGTCCCCGAGCACGCCGCGACGATTCGCGTTATCGGCGTCGGCGGGGGCGGATGCAACGCGATCAATCGCATGATCGAAGCGGGGTTGACGGGCGTGGATTTCTTCGCCGTGAACTCCGACGTACAAGCGCTGCGCAATTCGCTGACCGAGAATACCGTGCAGATCGGTACCGGAATGTCGCGCGGCCTCGGTGCGGGTGCGAACCCGACCTTGGGGCGCGATGCCGCCGAGGAATCGCGCGAAGATCTTGCGATGATCGTCGACGGTGCGGACCTCGTCTTTATCGCGGCGGGAATGGGCGGCGGAACCGGAACCGGGGCCGCACCGGTGCTCGCCGAACTGGCGCGTGAATCCGGCGCGTTGACGATTGCGGTGGTGACGAAACCCTTCGCTTTCGAAGGGCGCAAACGCATGGAGGCCGCCGAACGCGGTATCGCCCAACTCGAAGCGAAGGTCGATACGCTGATCACGATTCCCAACGAGCGCATCTTTCAGGTCATCGAGAAGAAGACGCCGTTGAACGAAGCCTTTAGTTTTGCCGACGATGTCTTGCGCCAAGGAATCGCCGGCATCAGCGATCTCATCACGCAACCGGGGCTCATCAATCTCGATTTCGCCGACGTGAAGGCGGTGATGACCGATGCCGGCACCGCGATGATGGGTATCGGCGAGGGATCGGGGGAGCATCGCGCTGCCGATGCCGCGCAAAAGGCGATCGCCTCGCCGTTGCTCGACACCACGATCGACGGTGCGCGGGGTGTCATTCTCAATATTACCGGCGGAAGCGATCTATCGATGTACGAGGTCAACGAAGCGGCCGAGATGATCAGCCGGAGCGTCGATCCCGACGCCCAGATCATCTTCGGTGCGAGCCTCGACCCGAATCTTCAAGGGCGCGTTCGCGTAACGGTGCTCGCTGCAGGGTTCGGCCCGATCCGGCGCCCGGAATCGACCGGTTTTGCATTTGAGAACACGCGCATCGAGACGGTCGCGCCGGTAAATATGGATGATATCGAAGTCCCGGCATTCCTCCGCTATCGCGGGGGCTGACGTCTTGCCGGGCTATAGCGCGAAAATTCTGCTCGATTCACTCGCACCGACCGGGGAACGCTTGACCACCATGGAGGTCTGCTTTCCCCGCTTCGTGCTTGCGGAGTTCAACACGCATCGGCAGTTTTCAAGGAACAGCGCGAGTTCTCGCGCGATTCCTACTTCGAAGCTCATCGAACGCGTGCTAACCGATCCGGTTTTGCCTCTCGAATGGGGGCGGAATCAGCCGGGGATGGCGGCAGCGTCGTTGCTCGATATGGAGGCCGTGCGGATCGCCGAACGAGCCTGGTTGCGCGCGCGCGATGAAGCCGTCGAGGCCGTGCGCGAGCTCCAAACGCTGCAAGTGCATAAACAGGTTCTTAATAGGTTGCTCGAACCTTTTCTTTGGCATACGGTCATCGTTACCGCGACGGAGTGGACGAATTTCTTCGCGCTCCGCTGTACGCCGCAAGCGCAGCCCGAGATTCGCGAGATCGCATTAAATATGCGGTCGGCTTACGATAGTCACGAACCGATACCGCTGGAGCCGGGTGAGTGGCACGCGCCGTTGCTGCAAGAAGACGAACGCGATCTCGATATCGAGCTGCGCAAACGCGTGAGTGCCGCTCGATGTGCGCGCGTTTCCTATCTGACGCATGACGGTTCGAGAGATCGTTCGAAGGATATTGACCTCTGCGAACGACTCATGGAGCAGCATCACTTGAGCCCCTTCGAACATGTAGCGACGCCGGCGGTTGGGGCAAATGCGAATTTTCGCGGGTGGCGGCAAATGCGGGCGGAGGTTGAATCGCTCGCGTCGGTTACGCGCTAAGCGAGCGCATTACTCCCAACTGCGGGTCGAAGGCCTCGGCGAAGTCGGCGGCCGGTAAGGCGCGGCCGTAGAGAAAACCCTGTGCGAGCTCGCAGCCGCAATCGCGGAGAAAGTCGGCTTGCGCTTTTGTTTCTACGCCCTCGGCTTGGACTTGAAGCCCGAGTGCGTGGCCCATGGCGATGATCGCCGTGACGATGGCGAGATCGTTGGCGTCGTTGGGAATATCGTGAACGAAACTCTTATCGATCTTGATTTTATCGATCGGGAAGCGTTTGAGATACGAGAGCGAGGAGTACCCCGTTCCGAAATCGTCGAGCGCGAGTGAGATACCGAGATGCTTGAGCTGACGCATGATGCCGATCGAATCCTCGGCATTATGCATTGCAACCGATTCGGTTATTTCAAATTCCAAGCGATCCGGCGAAAGCGAGGCCTGGCGGAGCGCATCCTCGATTGCGGCGACGAGTTGAAGATGGAGAAATTGCCGGCTGCTCAGATTGACGGCGAGATCGAGCCGGATTCCATACTGCGTTTCCCAGCGATGCACTTGCTCGGTAGCCGTCCGGAATACCCACTCCCCAAGCGCGATAATAACCCCGGAGGCCTCCGCTTGCGGAATGAACGCATCGGGCAGACCGACGACGTTTCCGGATTGCGGCCAGCGGCAAAGCGCTTCAACCCCTACGATTCGATCGTTACGAAGATCGACGACGGGCTGATAGTGAAGGCAAAATTCACCGAAATCCAAAGCACGTGCGAGACGCTGCCCCGTCGAATATCGGCGTGGATGCATTCGATGCGTTAGAAGATCGCGCGATGCGGCGGCATGGGGCCTCCTTCATCCCCGAGCTTCCGCTTACCTTGCAAGGAGGGATCGGCGAGCGAGGAGAGCGCCGTTCCCAGTGCGATGCGCGCGCTCTCCTCGGCGAGGTCGGTGAGGATGAACGCTCGTTCGAGCGTTGCGGCGATCGTCGAGAGTCCGTGACGCTCCATGAGGATCGCATCGACGCCGCGTTTGAATATCTCGGCCCCGGAGGCGGCGAGCATCGAACTACCGGCAGGGGCATAAGGCACCCAACCGACGGCTCCTAGGCTCTCGATCGCGCCGACGGTATTCCGCGGAAAGAGTCGGCCACGCAGACTCCAGGTTACGCAGGCCGTTGGATGTGTGTGTACGAGGTATGCCGCGTCGGGACGCACCCGATAGGCAGCAAGGTGAAGCGGAAGCTCGCTGCTGGGGCGCGCCCCGGAGAGACGCGGAGTACCATTGCGGTCGACGAGGACGATATCGCTCTCGCCGAGTCGCTCGAACGAGCGACCCGACGGCGTCACCAACAACTCTCCATCCTCGATTTTTGCGCTGATGTTTCCGCTGCTGCCGGTGACGAGGCCTCGTTGCCAGAGGCGCCGCGCACAATCGACGATCTCGGCTCGCAACCGCCGCTCGACCTCGCTCCACTCCACGATTCGCTTAGAGCCCGACCGGATGCCAGATTGTTTTAATTTCGCAGAAATCGGCGATGCTATCGAGCGATTGCGCGCGATCGTTAAAATAGTCGGCGGCGCGATCGATCTCGAAAGGACGAATGCGTTTTATCGAAGCCGCGGATTCGCGCTCGATCTCACCCCACTGCGCGAGATCTTCGCGACCGCACGCGATCGCCTCGATGCCGTCGTGTTTTGCCATAGCGGGCCCGATCTCGCTGCGAAATCCCGTTAAGATACTGACGACTCCCGAGGGAATATCGGAGAGCGCAATCGCTTCGGCGAGCGCTATTGCCGGGCGCGGATCGCGCTCGGAGGCGAGGAGGACTATCGCGTTGCCGGCAACGAGAGGCGGCAGCAGCGTAGAGATAATTCCGAGAAAGAGCGGCGACTGCGGAGCGAGGATGCCGACGACGCCCATCGGTTCGGGTGTCGAACAGTTGAAATGCGGCCCCGCAACGGGGTTTTTCGATGAAAGAAGGGCGGAATATTTGTCGCACCAGCCGGCGTACCAAAGAACGCGATCTATCGAACTATCGATCTCCGCGCGCGCGCTGCGAATATCGGTTCCATCGCCGCCCGAGAGAAGATCGATATACTCCGAGCGCCGCGCCTCGATCATCTCTCCGAGGCGATAGAGCATCAATCCACGGAGTTGCGGATCTTGCGCCCACCAGCGACCTTGAGCCGCGCGCGCGGCGGTTACCGCATCGCGAAGGTCTTTACGGGATGCCTGCGCGATATTGGCAAGAAATGCTCGCCCGTCCCAGAGCGGCGTGCTGCGGGCTGATTCGGAGCGAACGAATGCGCCGTTGATAAAGAGCTTATACATCTTTCGAACGTCCACGCGCCGTTCGCGCGCCACCGCCGTTTCCTCACCCATGCCGGCCCGCTTTCGACGTGCAGGAAGGGCAATGCTGCAGCGAGCATGGGGCAGGCCGTGGAACTCTTGCTGGTCCGGCACGGACTCACCGCATGGAACAGCTCGGGACGCTTCCAAGGGCGCAGCGATATTCCGCTCTCGCCCGCCGGTCACGAACAAGCTCGCGCGGTCGCCGAAGCGCTTGCCGAGGTGCCGATCGACGCCGCCTTCTCGAGCGACCTCGCACGCGCTGCATCGACGGCAACCACGATTCTTGCGGGGCGCTCGGTTCCGCTGACGTTCGATGCCCGCCTTCGAGAATTCGATTTTGGCGCTTGGGAAGGTAAGACGTGGGCGGAGATCGTCGCTACGTTTCCCGGCGAAAGCGGGACGCAGCGTACCTCGGCGCGCGATTACCAGCCTCAGGGAGGCGAAACATTCGACGACGTGCGGCGACGCGTTCGCGCTTGGCTCGACGATATCGCCCCATTCGATCGCCGTCGCATACTTGCAGTCGCGCACGCCGGGACGCTTCACGCACTCGTCGCCGAACTGTTGGGTGAGGGTTTCGATGCGTTAAAGTTGCGTTTTTCGCATGCATCGATCACGCGAATCGAGTACTCCGGGCGCGACGGACGGATAATTACGCTCGACGAGAGCGCGCATCTCCAAGTTCCACGAGCGCATTGAGAAGCTTCTCCGCTCCTTCAACGAGTCGTACCCCGGGGCGATTGAAATACGCATTCCCGTCGAGCGCGATAACCCGCCCTTCGGCTACGGCGCGAAGTTGACGCCACGCCGCATGGTGCTCCAACTCGGCGATGGCGCGGCGCGCCCTCGGCAGGTCGAAGCCGCATGGCGCGATGACGATGACGGCGGGCTCCTTTTCGGCGATCTCCTCCCACGTCACCGCCCGTGCCGGTGCGTTCGGAAAATCGATCGCCGAGCGCATGCCGAGCATTGCGAGCATATCGGGCGTCCAGTGACCCGGGGGAAACGGCGGATCGCTCCACTCGAGAAAGATCAGGCTCGGCGGATTGGGCAATTCGCGCCGAGCGCGCTCGCGGAGCCGTTCCGCCGCATCGGCAAGTTGCGCGGCGACGCTCGCTGCCGCCGTTTCGCGCCCGGTTGAAGCGCCGAGAATTCGTATGGTATCGAGCACCTCTTCGAACGAGGATGGTTCGAGCGCGAGTATGCGAGTATCGCCGCGCATTCGCCGCGCGGCCGAACTCACGCGGTCGTATGAGACTGCGCAGACGTCGCAGAGCTCCTGCGTGACGATGAGGTCGGGTGCGAGTCGCTCTAAAAGCGATGCGTCGAGATGGTAGATGCTCGAGCCTTGGTGAATGCCGCTGCGAACGTGTCGATCGATCGCAGCGGCATCGCTCTCTGCAGGGAGCGCCGAAGAGGTGAGAACCGGGAGCGTCGCCGCTTGCGCTGGAAAATCGCATTCGTGCGTGACGCCGACCAGATCGTCGCCGGCCCCGATTGCAAAAAGTATCTCCGTTGCGCTCGGTAGCAGGCTGACGATCCGCACGCTATTGTCCTTGGGCGAGTGAGTATCCGCGCTCCCCGTCAAACGTATAGAGTCCTTCGGTCTTAATAACGTCGAAACCGGCAGTTGAGAGCGCGGCGATCAGTTCGGCGACGCGCTGCCCGGAAAACGGTTTCCCTTCGAATCGAAGCGACCATTGATCGCTCCAGAAGGTATCCGGATTCCCGTCGGGCCACACTTTACTGCCGCGGTTTGCGATCACGACGAGCTTCGCTCCATCGGTCGCGACGCTTTTTGCACGAGCGGCAATTTCGTCGGGATTACCGTTGCGCTGATCGATGAAAATATCGACCCCGACGTGCTCTTTTTTCGGCGGTTCGCCGCCGGGGCGAATCGAAAGGTCCATCTCGACGCCGACTGCGTAACGGGCCGGTGGAAGAACGTGAGGCTCGCGTCCGAGACGAGCGATCACCGCATCGGCGAACTCCCGCGTGCCGACCTTTTCCTTCGATACTCCGTCTTTGTAAATATCGTAGGTATGAAGACCGTCCTCAATCGTCGATAACCACGCATTGTGAACGCGTTCGGCAACGTCGCCCTGGCCGATATGTACGAGCATCAGCAACGCACCGTGGAGCAAACCCGACGGGTTAGCGAGATTTTGCCCGGCACGCCGCGGCGCCGAACCATGAATCGCTTCGAACATCGAGCAATGGTCGCCGATATTTGCCGACCCGGCGAGACCGACCGAGCCGGTAATTTGGGCTGCGACGTCGGAGAGAATATCGCCGTAGAGATTCGGCATGACGATCACGTCGAAAGCCTCCGGAGTATCGGCGAGTTTGGCGGCACCGATATCGACGATCCAGTGTTCGTGTTCGATGTCGGGATACTCCAACGCGATCTCTTCGAAGGTCCGGTGGAAGAGTCCATCGGTGATCTTCATGATGTTATCTTTGGTAAAACAGGTGACTTTTTTGCGCTTGTTCGCACGCGCGTATTCGAATGCGTAGCGCACGATCCGTTTGCTCGCCGGTCGAGAGATAAGCTTTAAGCATTGCGCGACTTGGTTGGTCTGTCGATGCTCGATGCCGCCGTACACGTCTTCTTCGTTCTCGCGGACGATGACGATGTTCATCTTCGGGTGCTTGGTGGAAACGAAGGGATGCAGGGATGCGCACGGACGCACGTTGGCATACATTCCCAGCGTCTTGCGCACGGTCACGTTCAGGCTTTTAAATCCCCCGCCTTGAGGCGTGGTTATCGGGGCTTTTAGGAAAACCTGGGTTCGCCGAAGCGATTCCCAGGACGATGGTTCGATGCCGCTGTCGAGGCCTCGTTTGTAAACCGCCTCGCCGATTTCAATTTTTTCAATGTCGATGCGGGCGCCCGCTGCGGTAATAATGCGCAGGGTTGCATCCATAATTTCAGGGCCGATGCCGTCGCCGTCGGCGACGGTGATTGGAACGCGTTTTTCTTGTGCAGTCATAGCGATGCTACGTTAGACGCCTCCGGTGGGGTGCCTCTTCGGCCGGCAATTTATCGAACGCGATGGAGCCCTCCCATAAAAAAGGGCGGGCGGGTCACCTCGATGATTCAGGTCGAGCGCGCAGCAAGAAGCTGCTCGACCTCGTGAGCGGGGAGGGGGGCGGAGTAGAGAAATCCCTGCGCGAAGCGACAACCATAGTCGCGCAAAAAGACCGCTTGCTCGGCGCGCTCGATGCCCTCGGCTACGGTTTCCAACGCGAGGTTGCGGGCCATTCCAACCAACGTCTTTACGATCGTTTCGTCTTCGCGTTCTCGACCGATTCCTTGGATAAAGGAGCCGTCGATCTTCAGCACGTTGAAGGCAAACCGCCGAAGGTATGCAAGCGAAGAGTATCCCGTCCCGAAATCATCGACCGCAGTTCGCACCCCGTAACCTTTTATCTCGCGGACGATGGAAATAGCTTGCTCGACATCACTCATTGCGACGCTTTCGGTGATTTCGAGCTCCAAGAGACTCGGATCGAGACCGGAGCGGTCGAGCGCCGAGACGATTTCACGGGAGAGGTGTCGATGGTGTAATTGCCGCGCAGAGAGGTTCACTGCAATGCGGAGCGGTCCGTAGCGCTTCACCCATCGAGCAGCCTGATGCGTTGCCGTTTCGAGGACCCAGCGGCCCAAGGCAACGATGAGTCCCGATATCTCCGCACTTGGGATGAAGCGCCCCGGCTCGATAAGTCCGGTGCCGGGATGTTGCCAGCGAACGAGCGCTTCGAGCCCGACGATGCTTCCGTCCATTAAGTCGATCTGCGGCTGATAGTAAACGACGAACTCGTTTTTCTCTAGGGCATGTCGCAAAAGTCTTTCCTGCGAGAGGCGCATGAGTATCGGCGATTCCAGCGTCGCATTGTAGAAGTAGAAGCCCCCCCGGCCGCGATCTTTAGCACGCGACATGGCGATATCGGCATTTTTGATCAGAACGTCGCCGTCGGTCCCATCCTCGGGATAGACGGCGATGCCGATACTCGCGGAAAGAAATTGCTCGAAATCATCGACGGAGAATGCTTCTTCCAGGGCGGCGATCGTTTGTTCGGCGATATCGCGCAGGCGATCGTTCGATCCGGCATCGTCGATCGCGATGGCGAATTCGTCGCCGCCCATGCGTGCCACAGTCCCGATGGAAGAGAAGAGCCCCTCGATTCGCGTCGCCACTGCTTGTAATAGATGATCGCCCAGTCTGTGCCCGAGCGTTTCGTTGATGTCCTTAAATCGGTCGAGGCCGAAGAAAAGGACGGCGACTCGTTGCATGCGGAGCGGAGCGGCTTCGATCGCGGTGCGAAGGTGATCCCGAAAACCGCTACCGTTTGGGAGACCGGTAAGAACGTCTACGTACGCTCGGCGCTGGAGATGTTCTCGCACGCGCATGCGTTCGAGAAAGGTTTGAAGCAAGGTCGCAATGAGGCCGAGAAATTCGATATCGGTACTCGTAAAAACGCGATGGCCGGAGAGGTGGGTGAAAATTGCAGCACCGGTACGCACCCCGCCGACGTCGATCGGCACGACGATTGAATCGGCATCTATGGCCGGGGCGGCATCGGAGCCGCGTTCGGAAGCTCTCCGAGCGAGGTCGAGGATCTCCGATTCTACCGACGCTTCGGAGACGGAGAGGGTCGAGGCCTCGATTCTCGGGCTTCGACCGCTCGTATCGACCACCGCTCCGTAGCGAGCCTCAAAGACTCGGCAACCGAGTTGGAGCGCTTCGAGCATGCCGGCAATCGGTTCGCTCGCCGTGCTGGCGATACCGTATAAGTCGCGCACGCGCCGGCTCTGTACGCGCGACTGCTCCTGCGCCTCGAGTTGGAGCGTAATATCCTGGAGAACGGCATAGGCACCGATAATGTCGTCGCCGCTGTATTGGGGAATCAGCGTCGCGTCGATGGAGACGACGCTTTTATCGGAACGATAGCAGCGCACGGCAAAAGACGAGCCTTTACCGGCAATAGCTTTAATGAAGCGGCGGCGCGCCGTTACCTGAAATTCCTCGGCGATGAAATCTTCAAACGAGCGCCCGAGAAAGCGATCCGCTTCATATCCGCCGATCTTCATCGCCGCTGCATTCGCCGCCGTGATCGTTCCCCGAAGATCGACGGCGATAACCCCGTCGGGATTCGCTTCGAAGAGCGAGCGCAGGCGCCGCGCGTTTTCGTAACGCTCGCGCTCGGTGGCGGCGAGTGCCTCCTGTTCGTTCCGCCGGATCGTGTCATCGTGGAGAATCGAATAGGCGCCGGCAAAGGCTCCACCGTCAAAAAGCGGCACCGTCTTCACTGAAAGGTAGCGCGGATTCGACAGATTATCGAAAATCGTTGCTTCGTATTCTTGGGTAATCCCCGAACGAGCGCGTTGAAAGTATCCTTCGTGCTCCGTGCGTTTTTCCGCGGGAAGAAAATCCCGGAAATGGTGACCGATGGGATCGGGGAACGAGAGCCCCGCGAGATTGCGAGCCGCTTCATTGACGTCGGTTATGAAACCGTCTCGGTCGAGCATCAGAATCGGGTCGGGACTATCGGCAAAGAGGCCGCGAAAGCGGGCCTCGCTTTCGAGGATACTGTCGCGCGCGGCGTATTCGCGCGTAATATCTTCCACGATCGATACGATCGCTATATCGTCGTCGTCTTGCTCGATCGCACGCGTCCATCGGCAGACGATCGATCTACCGTCGCCGCGTCTGTTTCTGTTGATGTTAACGCGCTCGTGCTGTCGTCCTTGCTCGAGCCGTTCGCTCCGTTCGATGACGGCGTTGCGGTCCGCTTCGTGAACCAGGGCGCTATCGGCGACGGTTTTGCCAAGCATATCCTTCGCTTCGAGATGAAAAAGTTTGCCGGCGCTCTGCGACCAGTAGGAAATGCGTAGGCGTCTATCCCACCCGACGATCGCGGATTGCGAGTGAAGAAGAAGCGGCTCGAGCCGTTCGAGAAAATCGGCGTTATACGGTCCTTCTGCCATCGAAAGTTACGCCAAATACTCTCGTAAGCCATGGACGCCGCCCTCGCGCCCAAAACCGCTTTCGCGAAAACCTCCGAACGGCGATGAAGGATCGAAGCGATTGAACGTATTGCACCACACGACACCTGCTTTGAGTTGTTGCGCGACTGCCATGTTCTTGCTGCCGCGCTCCGTCCAGACGCCTGCGGAAAGGCCGTAGGGAGTATCGTTCGCTTTTTCAATCGCTTCGTCGGGCGTGCGAAATGTCATAACCGCAAGCACGGGGCCAAATATCTCCTCGCGCGCTATTCGGTGCGAACTTTCGACGTTTGTGAAGAACGAAGCGCGATAAAAATAGCCTTGCTCGGGTAGGTCGCAGCGCTGCTGGCGCAACGTGGCGCCTTGCTCCACTCCGCTACGGACGAGCTCGTCGATCTTATCGAGTTGAGCGCGTGAATTGATAGCTCCGATATCGGTGTTCTTATCGAGCGGGTCGCCGACGCGGAGCCGATCGATCCGCTGCTGGAGCCGGTCGACGACTTCGTCGAGGATCGATTCTTCGACGAGTAAGCGCGAGCCCGCGCAACAGACGTGTCCTTGGTTAAAGTAGATGCCGCGCACCACTCCTTCGATCGCTTGATCGAGCGGCGCGTCGGCGAATAAAATGTGGGCGGCCTTCCCGCCGAGTTCGAGCGTTAAGCGAGTTTTGCGGCCGACGAGAGCGCGGGCGATCTCGCGACCGACCTCGGTCGAGCCGGTAAATGCGAGCTTATCGAGGTTGCTTTGGGCGACCACGGCGGCGCCGGTCGTTTCGTCGCCGGTGACGACGTTGAGGACGCCCGGTGGAAGGTCGGCATCTTGCGCGATTTGGGCGAGCAGCAGCGCCGTGAGCGGGGTCGTCTCCGCGGGCTTGAGGACGATGGTATTTCCACAGGCAAGAGCGGGGGCGATCTTCCAGGCGGCCATCAAAAGGGGAAAATTCCAAGGTACGATAGCGCCGCAGAGGCCGAGCGGCTGCGGCATCTGCCCCGCGCGAGCGATCCATTCTAATTTATCGGCCCAACCGGCGTGATAAAAGAAATGCGCCGCTGCGGTGGGAACGTCGAAATCGCGCGCTTCGCGAATGGGCTTCCCGCCATCGATCGATTCGAGAACCGCTATTTCACGCGAGCGTTCGGTGATCGCTCGCGCGATGCGAAAGATATATTTCGCGCGACTTGAAGGTTTCATCGGCGCCCACCACCGTTCGTAGGCTTTCCGCGCGCTTCGGACCGCGCGCGCGACATCTTCGGAATCCCCATGAGCGATGCCGGCGATGACCGTTTCGCGAGCGGGATCGATGCTCTCGTAGTAGCGGCCACTCTGCGGTGCAACCCATTTGCCGCCGATGAAAAGGCCGTATTCGCTGCGAATGACCGGTCGCACGCTCTCGGGAGCGGGTGCGTAAGCAAAGGAACTCATAGGTCCTCAATCCTTGGGAATGCGCTCGGGGCGGGTGTAGTGCCCGGTACGCAGGCGTTCGCGCTGCAAGAGGAGATCGTCGAGTAAGCCGCTGGCGCCAAATCGAAACGAGTATGGATCCATCCACTGCGGCGGGAGCGTCTCGTTAAGAATCGCGAGGTAGCCCAACGCCTGCTTTGTAGTACGAATGCCTCCGGCAAGTTTTAGACCGCGCCGGAGGCCCGTGCGGCGAAAGAATGCGGCGAGCGCCTCGCACATCGCCAAGGCCGTCGGGAAAGTAGCGTTGATGCCTATTTTCCCAGTCGAACTTTTGATGGTATCGGCTCCGGCCTCGAGCGCGAGGTCGCAAGCACGACGGATCGCCGTATAACTCCCGAGCTCGCCGGTTTCGAGGATGACTTTGAGGTGGCGATCCGCGCAGCGTTCCTTGACGGCCGCAATCTCCGTTGCGACGCAACGCTCGTCACCGCTCAGAAATGCCCCCCGGTCGATGACCATGTCGATCTCATCGGCACCCGCTTCCAGCGCTTGCTCGGTGTCGGCGAGCTTTACCGAGAGCCCGGCTTGCCCTGCCGGAAACGACGTCGCTACCGAAGCGATGCGGACGGAACTCCCCGCGAGGGCATCGCGGGCGATTCGCACGAAATTGGGGTAGACGCACACGGCGGCGACGGGCGGAGCATCGCTTCCCGGAAGCGGAGCGCGAGCCTTCGCGCAGAGCGAGCGCACGCGCCCCGGAGAGTCGCGTCCTTCCAGCGTCGTGAGGTCGATGCAAGATATTGCAAGATCGATCCACGCGCGTTTCGTCTCACCTTTTATCGATCGTCCTGCCAGTTCGGCGGCACGCGATTCGAGCATCACGGCATCGACGCAGACCGATTGCATCTACAATGTGCCGCGCTTCTCTTGTTCTTTTTCGATCGAGACGAAGAGCGCTTTGAAATTTCCTTTACCAAACGAGAGGCTGCCCTTGCGTTGGATGATCTCAAAAAACACCGTCGGCCGGTCCTGTAACGGTTTGGTGAATATTTGTAACATGTACCCCAAATCGTCGCGGTCGACGAGAATTTTACGATTGCGTAAAACTTCGATATCTTCGTCGATTTCGCCGACGCGGTTCTGCAGATCTTCGTAGTATGCATCGGGCGTGTCGAGAAATTCCACGCCGTTATCGCGCAAGGCGTCGATCGTTGCGACGATGTCGTCGGTGCGGATGGCGAGGTGCTGGACGCCCGCACCGCGATAGAAATCGAGATACTCCTCGATCTGCGATTTCTTTTTTCCGTGAGCGGGCTCGTTAATGGGGAATTTGACGCGATGGCGAGCGTCGCTCATCACTTTGGATTTGAGGGCGGTAAATTCGGTCGAGATATCTTTGTCGTCGAACGACACGAGTTGGGAAAATCCGAAAACTTTTTCGTAGAACGAACCCCAGGCATCCATCTCGCCCCAGCCGACGTTGCCGACGCAGTGATCGATCGCCAGCAGATGCGGCTTCGCGGCGCGTGGGGCGCTTTTCGCTAGCTCAACGTAGCCGGGCAGGAAGGCGCCGCCGTAACCGTCGCGCTCCACGAAGGTATGAACGGTATCTCCATAGGTGGCGATCGTGGCCAGGACGACGCGGCCGTTTTCGTCTTGTCGTTCGACGGGCTCGAGCACGCTGCGCGCTCCGCCGCGTATCGCCATCTCCCAAGCGCTACGGGCGTCGCGCACGCGAATGGCGACGTCGCGCACGCCGTCCCCGTGCTGCTTGACGTGTTCGGCGATGGCGTCGTCGCCGCGCAAGCTGGAGGTTAGGACAAAGCGGATATCGTGTTGTTCGAGGACGTAACTCGCGCGATCGTGGAGCCCCGTCTCGGGGCCTGCGTACGCTATCTGTTCGAACCCGAACGTGCATTGATAGAACTGCGAAGCCTGCTTGGCATTCCCGACATAGAACTCGATGTGATCCCAGTCGATCGTCGAGAGCGGAGTCGATGAATCGGGGGCCTGCGACGAGTGCGTTATGCTCATAGCCCAACGTCTTGGCGGGCATGTCGGCAGGGCCCTTGTGTTCGCTCGGGCAAACCGCGCGAACGATGATGACCGAGGGCTTCGCGCGGGCAACGTTGAGCGAACTGATCGATTACGCCGGGCTCTTCCCGCCGGCGCAGCTTGCCTTAGAGCGAGCCTACGAAGAGTACCGGCGCCTCCGAGATTCGCGGCACGCGTGGATGGTAGGGCGCTTTATCGTCCCCTTTTCGCGCCTCGACGCCCTGCTCGAAATTCATGGAGAAGCGCCGCGATTTGCAGTCTCCGTCATTTTCGATGGAGGGCGCGATTCGGTACGCTGGTTAAACGAGCTCTCCGATCGGCTCGCTGCGCTCGCCGGGCACCTCCGCGAGCGTTCGCCCATCGAAATATCGGCTATAGAGATTCCGTTGCCCTCGCTCAAGGCGGCCCGAGAGAGCTACGGGGCCGCGCTCTCGCAGGTCGGCGCGCTACTCGAGCATACCGGGCTGCGATCCATTCCGTGTTACGTTGAATTTCCGCGCGACGCTCGTTGGAGCGCGGAGATGCCCGATGCGATTGCCTCGCTCGCGCGCACGCGTTTGCGTTCAAAAATTCGTTGTGGCGGCCCCACAGCCGATGCGTTTCCGTCGCCGGCCGAGCTCGCAGCGCATCTGCAAACCTGCGTCGAGCACGGAGTCGCGTGGAAAGCGACCGCAGGCCTGCACCATCCGGTGGCGCGCAGAGATTCTGCGACCGACTTCGAGATGCACGGCTTCGTGAACCTTCTCGTCGCTTCGTGCATCGCCCTCGATCGCGCACCCTTCGAAGAGATCGAAGCCGTCCTCGCCGAGCGGGCTCTCGGTGCGTTTGTAGTTGGCGAAAGCGGCCTCTCGTGGCGCGGTCGGGAATGCTCGGTACGAGCGATGGAGCTGACGCGCCGCACGGGTTTGATCTCGTATGGGAGTTGCAGCGTCGACGAGCCGGTGGAGGATCTCATGGCAATGGGGTGGCTGGCATGAGCGCCCTCGATCTCGACGAGACGCACGATCCCGCGCGCACGAGTTGGGTCGATGTGGACGAGCGCAGCGATTTTCCGATCCAAAATCTTCCCTTCGCGATCTTTTCGATCGACGGGCGAACGCCGCGCATCGGCGTCGCAGTCGGCGGGCGCATCGTCGATATGCGCGCGCTCGCGGAGGCCGGGCATCTCGACGACTCTATCGATCGCAGCGTCCTTTGCAGCTCGTCGCTCAACGCAATGATGTCCGTAACGCGCCCGCGACGGCGAGCGTTGCGTCGCAGATTGAGCGACCTGCTTCGTAACGGCGGCGATCCGGTGCTTCGCGAGATGCCCGGCGCGCTCTGCGATACGCGCGATGCGAAGCTGCACCTTCCGGCGGTCGTCGGCGATTACGTCGATTTTTATTCGTCGTTGGAGCATGCGAGCAATCTCGGACGGCTCTTTCGGCCGCAGGGCGAACCGTTGTTGCCGAATTGGCGCTGGATACCGATCGGCTACCACGGGCGCTCGGCGAGCATCGTTCCGAGCGGCACGGATATTCGGCGGCCGTGCGGCCAGCGCAAGCCTCCCGATGCCGATGCGCCGATCTTCGGGCCGAGCGCGCGCTTGGACATCGAATTGGAGCTCGGGTTTTTCGCCGGACCGGGCAACGAACTCGGTGCGTCGATTCCCATAGATCGCGCTCGCGAGCATATCTTCGGCTGCGTTTTAGTCAACGATTGGAGCGCGCGCGATATTCAAGCTTGGGAGTACCAACCGCTGGGGCCCTTTCTCGGAAAATCCTTTGCCACGACGATCTCACCGTGGGTCGTGACGCTCGAAGCGCTCGAGCCCTTCCGGGTTCCCGGCCCGACGCAGACGCCACCGCCGCTTTCGTATCTCGCGCAACGAGAGCCCGAGAATTACGCTATCGCATTAGCCGTCGATCTGAGCGATGCGCGAATGCGCGAACGCGGCATGGCATCGGCGACGATCTCGCGCACATCCTTTGCAGCAATGTATTGGAGCCAGGCGCAACAACTCGCGCACGCATCGAGCAACGGGGCGGCCGTCGCTGCGGGGGATCTTTTCGCATCGGGAACGGTCAGCGGCTCGCTCGACGGTACGCAGGGGAGTTTGATCGAGCTTACGGAGAACGGGACGCGCCCGTTACATCTGCCCGACGGTGGTGAACGTCGCTTCCTCGAGGATGGCGACGAGGTCACGCTGCGCGGACGCTGCGAGCGCGCCGGATATCGTTCGATCGGGTTTGGGTGCGCGCGCGGAACCGTGCTTCCGGCGCTCCCCCAGAGTGCGGCGCGCGGCGATGCTTACGGCGAACTCGCCCAAGAACGATAGTAGCTCTCATCCTCGCAGAGCGTCGCCGCGCGCGCGAGCTTCAGCGGTTTGAACGTATCGACCATAATGGCGATTTCATCGGTCTCGCGTTTGCCGAGACTCGCTTCGACCGCGCCCGGCTGCGGGCCATGCGGTGCGCCGGCGGCGTGCAAGGTGATCGAGCCTTCGACCACTCCGCGACGACTCATGAAGTTTCCGCTCACGTAATAGAGCACTTCATCGCAGTCGACGCTCGAGTGATTGTAGGGAACCGGGATGGCGAGGGGATGATAATCGAAGAGCCGCGGCACGAACGCGCAGAAAGCCGCGCCGGGGGCCTCAAAGGTTGCATGTGCGGTCGGCGGCTGATGGAGTTTTCCGGTGATCGGCATGAAATCTTGTAGATTGAAAGCGTAGGGATAGCAATACCCGTCCCAGCCGATAACATCGCAGGGGTGATTCTCGACGACGTAGATTGCATTGCGTCCGCGGTTCGTCACCCGAATTTCATACGAGCCGAGCTCGGTGTTCGGTGGGGCGAGCACGGGAGCGCGAAAATCGCGTTCGTAATAAGGTGCGTGCTCTTCGAGTTGGCCGAATTCGTTGCGGTATTTTCGCGGAATCGTCACCATGCCGACCGACTCGTGCACGACCATATCGGTCGGTTCGTCGGGATGGATCCGCCAGGTCGTCCCGGTCGGCATCAGCACGTAATCGAGCGGGCGATACGCGAGCCGACCGAACGGCGTCTCGAACGTTCCCGTACCCCGATGAATGAAGAGAAGTTCGTCGCCGCCGACGTTACGGTAGAAGTTCGCCATCGGTTCGCGAGCGGTCGCCATCGATAGTAAGATGTCGTCGTTTCCGAGAATCGGCGTGCGCGAATCGACGGCATCGCCGGCGAGCGTTAATTTGCCGGTAAGAAAATGACGGTTTCGCAACGGGTCGTTTTCGTGAAACTCGACGCGCGAACGATGCCACTGACGGACTTCACGCGTTGCCGTCGGCGGGCGCTCGTGATAGAGCAGCGAGTAGATGCTCTCGAATCCTCGCGTTGAAAAAAGTTCTTCGGCGTAGAGCCCGCCGTCGGGTCGGCGAAATTGAATGTGTCGTTTCTCCGGTAGCTCGCCGGCTCGCTGATAACTCGGCATCCCCTAGGCCTCCGGGGCGCGTTCGGTCGCGATGAAGCCGTCGCGGTGCGAGCCGTCGCAGAACGGCTTGCTCTTGGAGCGGCCGCAACGGCAGAGTGCGACGTTCTCGCCCTCGACCCGATACGGACGTCCGTCGACATCGGTGATGCTCACCGGGCCCTTGACCAGATAGGGGCCGCTCTCGCGGACTTTGATCGTTACGTCAGCCATGGCGGCGCTGTTCTTCTCACCGGTTCGGGAGCCCCGCAACGAGCAGGGAGCGGGCGCGCCGTTTCGAAGCAGAACGGCAAATCAAGCAAGGGGGTATTCTTTCGATGAACTCTTTCAAAATCTCGGGAATCCTTGTCGCCGTCGCATTGCTCGCGGTCGCGGCGGGGGTACCCGGTACCACCTCGGCTCGCGCCGACGCGGCAAGCGCAGCGAAGCCGACCCCGACCCCGACGCCGGTCGCTCTTCAATACGACCAGATCGTGCGCATGGTCATGCCGTCGGCGACCGCACCGCCCCCGGGGAGCTTCGATGAAAGTTATCGTCAGCTCATGGCCATCGCCGATGCGACTCCGTCGCCGGCGCCGGCGCATCACGGATTTCCGAGTTTCGGAGGATTGATCGCTCGCGGCATAATGAAGCACGCGATGGGCAATGTGGCTTCGATGCAGTCGATGATGGCGATGATGCGCGACGGCAGCCTCGAGCGTCTGACCTTCTACAAAAATTGGGTGCGTACCGATCTTCCGGTCGCGCATACGGCGACGATCGTAAAATGCGACCAGCACGAGACGATCGAACTCGATCTAGCGAAGAAAACCTATAGCATCATCGTCGATCGCAATGGCTGCACGGGTGCCTCGTCCGCCGCGCCGGCTCCCAATATGCCCGGCAACATGACGAATATGGCTCCCGGGACGGGCGATATGTCGCTCTCCGCGAAGAGCGAAAATCTCGGTAGCAAAGAGCTCGAAGGCTACAGGACGCAAGGCTCCCGCGCCACGATCTCGATGAAGATGACCGGCGCGACCGGCTCTTGCCGTAACGGCTCGTCGAAGATGACGATCGTGCGTTATATCTCGGAGATCGATAAATGGCGTGCCTACTGCCCGCTACCGCCGGTCGCGGGGGCTCCGCCGAGTTCGATTCGGGCATCGATCGGGCGCGGAGGCTGCAAACCGCACTTCGTTCGGAATGTCGGCACTACCGACGCGCTGAGGAATGACGGGACGAAACTCACGCTCTACCGCTTGATGGAGATGCAGAGCGCTTCCGGAGGGAGTGTCGGCTCGCTCACCGAGCGCGGCAATATCCGCTGGCTCTATCGCCCCGAGGCCGAGCGGCTCTTTTCGATCCCCGCGGGATTCACGAAGGCGCGCTCGTAGCGGGGGTGGCCTCGGTGCCGCCGAGAGCCGTGGTGAGGGGAGCGCTTCCGCCGTATCGTCGCTCGAGTGAATATCCGGCGCGCTCTCCGGGGCTCGGCAATCATCGAATCATCGATCGATGGCGGGAGAGGCGTCGGGGGGAGCAAGAGAACCCTCCCCAATGCCATCGCCCTGGCTTGGGAGGGGCTTCAGCGAGCGTTGCCTCCTCGGTTGCTCGGCAGGAGCAACGCGACCCCTGAGGCGACCCGTTGCGACTTCTCTCGCTTTACCGGCGCTGGCGGCCGCGTGCTATCATGCGCAGGCCATGATGGGGGCCGGGCCTCGCGCGGCGCGCCCTCGTCAACCCCGCCAGGCCCGGAAGGGAGCAACGGTTCGCGAATCGGCGCGGGTGCCGCGAGTCAACCCGGCTTCCGTCGTGGTATTCAGAAAAAGAGTGAACCTAAGGAGAAGATGCTGTCGTCGAATTTTTCGCCCGACCTGATCGCGGCGCTCGCACTCGGTGGAGTAATTCTCGGCGCGATCGCGCTGGTGGCGGCAATTCTCGCCTTCGTGCGGCTTGGGAAGAGCGTCCCGGCGCTGGTAAAATTAGTCGGAATTCACGACGATCTGCTCGGCGGTCCGGGTGGACGCGCCTCGGAGCGGATCGCCGCTCTGGAAGCGGCTCTGAGAGCCGCCGAGCTTCGCGCCGATGAAAGCGCGGCGCGAATTACCACGCTCGAGGGGCTCTCGCGGCTCGATCTCTCGCTCGTCGGCTTCGTTCGCTACGATGCTTATGAAGATACCGGCTCTACGCTCTCCTATGCGCTCGCGCTCCTCAATCGCGTCGGCGACGGCGTCGTGCTGAACAGCATTTACTCGCGCACCGACACGCGAACGTACGGCAAGAGCGTGCGCGGATTTCGCTGCGAGAGCAACGCCTCCGACGAAGAGATCGCCGCCATCGAGCAGGCAAAGGAGTCCTCGACGCGCGGTGCGCTCTCGGTGACCGGGTAACGATGTTCCTCGATCGCTATCATGTAAAACTCGTGCCGCAGAACGGCGAGCGCATTTGGCGTTTCGTGCTCTCGCGGCGCGCGATCGTTCTCGCATGCACGCTCGTTGCGGTCATCGTAATGGGTTCGGCGATCTTCGCTCTCGTTACCGCCGGAATGGCGCATCACGAAGTCTCCCGCCTGCAGGTGGCGACGCAGCATCAGCGCCGCAAGGTCAGCTCGATCGATCGTCAGGCCGATCGACTCCGCGTGACGCTCGAACGTGTCGAGCGCGAGAACCGGCGTATCGAGGCGGCGATCGGCATGCCCGTTCGCGCGGTAAAGCCCATACGCCTCGAGAAAAAGGCGCCGCGCGGCGTTTCGAAGGTGAGTCTCGTGCGCGAGCGCTTACGGGAGATCGCCGCTCTTGCCGGGCGCGCCGCATCGCTCTCGCAGCGCACGCGAAGGCAGGCAACGCGCGTGCTTAACCTCGGGAACATTACCGCGTTAGCGCAGGCGGCGATCGTCGCTCATATTCCCTCGATCGACCCTGTGGCCGGGGCGCCGATCGTCGGATGTTTTTGCTACCGCACCTACCCCGACGTCGAGTTTCACGAAGGCGTCGATCTCGGTGCCGATTGGGGCGAGCCGGTCCGCGCGACGGCAGCCGGCGTCGTTACGGCCGCCTCGTATAACGGCGGATACGGGCTCATGGTCGATATCGACCACGAGAACGGGTACGCGACGTGGTACGCGCATCTCTCCAGCACCGAGGTTCGCATCGGCGAACACGTGCTCAAGGGGCAAGTGATCGGTCGGGTCGGGATGACCGGATTCGCTACCGGTCCGCACGTGCATTACCAAGTCATGCACGATGGAACGCCGATCGACCCGACGCCTTTTCTCGACGGCATTCCTCGGAATGTCATCGCCGACAAGTCGTAGAAGAGAGCTCGCGTGAACGCTATCGCCTGCACGCTCGGCCCGCTCTTGCTTCAGTTGCTCAACATTTATATGATCGTGTTGGTCGTGTACGCGGTTATTTCGTGGATTCCCGATCTCCAAGGAGCGTGGGTTCGCTACCTTGCCGCCGTCATCGAGCCGGTTCTCAATCCCATTCGGCGCGTTATCCCGCCGATGGGCGGCTTCGACATCGCGTTCATCGTCCTCATTTTGCTCCTGCAGTTCGTCGTTCGCCCGGTGATCTTCTCGGCAACGCTTCACGCCTGCGCCTTCTAGCGACTCCCGCATGGAAAAAGCCACCGACCACGCGCATCGGCTGCAGACGATCGCGAATACGCGAAACTTCTGTATTATCGCGCATATCGATCACGGGAAGACGACGCTCTCCGACCGCTTGCTCGAAATGACGAAGACGATCGAGTCGCGCGTCTTAGAAGAGCAGCAACTCGATGCGATGGACCTCGAGCGCGAACGCGGCATTACGATTCGCATGCACCCGGTGACGTTGCGTTATCCGGCGCTCGACGGCGAAATCTATCGACTCAACCTTATCGATACCCCCGGGCACGTCGATTTTTCGTACGAGGTCTCTCGCTCGTTGGCCGCCTGCGAAGGGGCCTTGCTGATCATCGATGCGGCGCAGGGCATCGAAGCGCAGACCTTGGCGAATTACCATCTGGCCCTGGAGCACAATCTTACCATCATTCCGGTGATCAATAAGATCGATTTGCCGGCGGCGGACCCCGAGCGCGTGATGGCCGAGATCGAAGAGCTGCTCGTTATCGAGCGAAGCGAGTGCATTCTCGCCAGCGCGAAAAACGGCATCGGAATAGAAAATATTCTCGAAGCGATCGTCGCGCGCATACCGGCACCGCAAGGGCACACCGATCTCGTTCGCGGGCTGGTCTTTAACGCGCAATTCGATCCCTACCGCGGCGTAGTGAGCTACGTTCGCGTGGTCGACGGTGCGATCGAGAGCGGAACGAAATTTATGTCGATGGCGCACGAGCGGGTCTACGAATGCACCGAAGTTGGGCTCTTCGCCCCGCAGATGCGCCCGACGAAGCGGCTGAGCATCGGCGACGTCGGATACGTCATCGCAAACGTGAAGTCGTTAGGCGATATCGACGTCGGCGACACGATTACCGCGGCGAACAATCCCGCCCACGTTGCTCTGCCCGGCTATCGCAAGGCGGTTCCGATGGTGTTCTGCGGGCTCTATCCCAACGAAGGTGCCGCTTATGACGCGCTCCGCGATGCGTTGGAGAAGCTAAAGCTCAACGACGCGGCGCTGGTATTCGAACCGGAAACGTCGATCGCCTTAGGCTTTGGGTTTCGTTGCGGGTTTCTCGGGTTGTTGCATATGGAGATCGTGCAAGAGCGCCTCGAACGCGATTATACGCTCGATCTCATTGCCACCTCGCCCTCGGTGGTCTTTCGCGTGACGCGAACCGACGGAACGGTGGAATTGGTCGACAACCCTTCGAAACTGCCGCCGGCGAATCTCATCGCTCAACTCGAAGAGCCGTACGTGAAAGCGACGATCATCTCCCCGCCGGATTATGTCGGAGCGATCATGGAGATCATTCAGGTGCGTCGCGGTACGTTGCTCAATATGGAATATCTCCACGACGGGCGCGTCATTTTGAGTTACGAGATGCCGTTAATCGAAGTCATCGTCGATCTCTTCGATCAGTTGAAATCGCGTACCAAGGGCTATGCCTCGCTCGATTACGAACCGATCGGCTACCGTCAAGGCGACCTCGTGAAGTTAGAAATTCTTCTCAACGGCGAGGCCGTCGACGCGCTCTCCTTTATCGTCGCTCGCGATAAAGCATCGAATCGCGGCCGCCTTTTGGCGGAGAAACTCAAAGAGCTCATCCCGCGACAGATGTTTGAGGTGCCGATTCAGGCTGCGATCGGCGGGAAAATCGTCGCTCGCGAAACCGTGAGTGCGATGCGTAAAAACGTTCTTGCAAAATGCTACGGCGGCGACATCAGCCGGAAACGTAAACTCCTGGAGAAGCAGAAGGCCGGTAAAGAACGGATGCGTCGCGTCGGCCGAGTGGAGTTGCCGCAGGAGGCATTTATGGCGGTGCTCCAGCTCGAATCATGAGCGAGAAGATTTTTCTCGCGAGTACGAACGCCGGGAAGCGCGCGGAGTTCGCAGCGCTCCTCGCCGCGCACGGCCTCGAACTGGGGCCGGCGATCGAGTATCCCGAGGTCGAGGAGAGCGCGGCCGACTATCTCGGGAATGCGGCATTGAAAGCCGAGGCGCTCCAGCACGAACTCCGCAGCCGGGGAATTGCGGCGATCGTACTCGCCGACGATAGCGGCTTGGAGATCGACGCGCTTGCCGGTGCGCCTGGAATTCGTTCGGCGCGTTACGGCGGCGCCGAGCTCTCGTGGCCGCAACGGCGCGCGTTGATACTCGCCGAACTTGCTCGGGTGCCCGATGCGTCGAGAACGGCAACCTTTCACTGCGCGCTCGTCGCGATCGACGACGCGGGGAATCGCTATCGCGGGCTCGGTGAAACGCGGGGATGCATCGTGCGCGGCGAACGAGGCGAGGGCGGATTTGGCTACGACCCGCTCTTTCTGCCCGAGGGGCAGAGCAGAACGTACGCCGAGGCGAGCGCAGCCGAAAAGGCGATCACGAGCCATCGCGCGCGTGCATTGCAAGCCCTGGTCGCGGCGATGCACTGATGAACGAGTCGTCGGTCGAATTTCGCATCGCTACGCCGCACGAAGCCGAACGGCTGCTCGGCGCCGCAGCGTTTACTTCGACGATCGCTGCCTTGGCGCTGAGGGAGCGCGCGCTAATGGCCATCGTCGACGGCGAGCCGGCGGCGTTGACGATCTTCACCGGCGACGATCTCGTCGTCGAGATTGGGGAGATGGTCGTTGCGTCGGCGCTTCGCGGACGCGGCATCGCCAAGCGCGCAATCGAGTTTTTGCGCGGGCCGGAGGGACGGAGCGTCCGCGCGCTGGTGCCCGCCGAGCCTGCCGCATTCGCTCCGCTGTTCGGCGCTCTCGGCGGCGCTCTCGAACTCGTCGCCGGGTACTCGGTCGCCCTTCCCGTCGCCGATCGATTGGCGGCGGAGCTCGACGGCACCGCGCCGCTCGCCGTCCGTCCGATTCAACTCGAGAGCGATCTCCGCGATCTCTTCGAGATCGATCGGCTCGCCGGAAACCCCTGCGATCGCGCGCTCCATGAAGCGCTCGGAGCGATCGCGCAAGGGTTGCTCTTCGCGCGCCCCGACGGAGAGCTCGCCGCGTATCTCTACGTCTTCCCAGACGGCGAGATCGGCCCCGGTGCTGCGGCCGGCTCGGCGCTCCTGGGCGACGCAATACTCTACGCGCTCTCGCGCTTGCGCGGCATCGGGCGCGATCTGGCTCGACTGCGCGTTCCGCTCTCGAGCCCGCGGCTAACGCAGATGCTCCGGCGTTGCGGGGGGAGTATCGTCGATCTTTCGGTGGCGATCGGCGAGCCGCTACAGAGTCGTGCGGTGTGCTTGCCTCGTTGTGGTATGCTCCGCGGGGAGTCGGCGGGACGTAGCTCAGCTTGGTAGAGCGCTTGCTTTGGGAGCAAGAAGTCGCAGGTTCAAATCCTGTCGTCCCGATAGGGTTTTGCATGCCGAAGGGCTCGCGCGCCCGTGGTCTAACAGGATAAGGCACGAGTCTTCTAAACTCGAAGATGGGGGTTCGAGTCCCTCCGGGCGCGTACCGACGCGCATGCGTGGTGATTGTAGCTCAGCTGGTTAGAGCGCCTGACTGTGACTCAGGAGGTCGCCGGTTCGAACCCGGTCAGTCACCCCACTCTGACGTGCGAGGGGGCTCCGCTTGAAAAAGTGGGGCCTCGCGTTCGCGGGTAGGAGTTATTCCCGGCTCGCCGTCGTATGCTTCGGGTATGGCCGAGCGTACGCGATGGGAACAGCGGGTTCCCAGCATCCTCGCTATCGTGCTGCTTCTGGTCGGAGCCGCCGCCGCGGTTTCACAGACGCTCGCTTTCGCGCGTTTAACCGAGCGGGGAACCGCACCGGCGATTACGTCGCGCGAACGGATCGCCATCGCGGCGTTTCAACTCTCGCAACCGCTTGCCAACGCGCTGCTCGATTATCGCGACGCGGTCGTCTATCGTCATCCGTCGGCGCGAGCTCGAGCCGCAATCGCGGTCGATCGCAATATCGCTGCGTTGAAGCGCGTGCTCCTCGCACCCGACGCGCGCGCGCTCGATGCGGCCAGTTCGTTCGCTGCGTTCGATAAGGCTTGGGTGCGGGCGCAGCGCGCCCCGATGGGTTGGAAAGGCTTCGCGCCGGTAAGCGCACCGCTCAATCCGCTCACCATCATCATTGAGAACATCGGCGACACCTCGAATTTTAATTACGAACGCTCGGAAACCACGCAGAATCTTGCCGATATAGCCTTCAACGATCTGCCGGGTGCGTTGATGTTTCCGCGCCGCGCCGCGATCGTCGTCCGGCACGTTCTCGGTGCGACCGGCATCTCGCTCGCGCTCCGCATCGGCTTCAATACCGTCTCGGGCGAGGTCGGCGATCAGTTTAGCCTGACGCAAGATCACATCGCGCGGACGACGGCATCGCTGCGCGCGGCATTGCCGCGCCGCGATATTCCCGCAATCGCACGCTTCGTCGCCCGGGCGAAGGCGTACACTACGGCGGGCAATGCGCTCGCCAATGCGCTCGGAAATGCGGTGATGCTGCCGCGCATGGATCCGGCGTCGGCACGCAAGCTGACGGAACTGAGCATCGCCGCCGAGCGAAGCGCGGACGGGCTCTACGGCGCGACGACGGCGATGCTCGTCGCCGATCTCAATTATCGAGCGGCGAATTTTGCCGCCGCGCAGCGAGCGCGCCTCCTGATCGTTCTCGGCATTCTCTTCGTACTCGTAGGCGCGTTGCTCCTCGCGTGGTCGATCGCCAACGTACGCGGGCGGCGCGCGCTCGATGAGGCGCAGCGCGAACGCGAACGGTTGGCCAGCGAACTCGCGCGCCAGGATGCCGAGCGGGCGCTCCACCTCAGCGAAGCGCAGTTTCGCGCCGTCTTCGACGGCTCGACGATGGGCATTGCCATTCTCGACCGCAACGGAAAGGCGATCGACGCGAATGCCGTCTACCGCAGCGTGATCGACGTGCAGCACCACCTGCTCGACGGGCACGAGCACGAGTTTGCCGAGGTGATGACCGGCACGCGCGACGCATTTACGGTCGAGCGTCGCATCTCCGGTCTGAGCGAGGAGATGTGGGTCGATGTTACGATCTCCGGCGTCACCGACGCCGCGGGCGAGCACCCGTTTGCGATGTGCACCTTCGCCGATAAGACCACGATCAAGCAGCAGGAGCGCCGTCTGAACTTCCAGCGTCTTCACGACGCGCTCACCGGGTTGCCGAATCGACAGGCCTTCGAGGAGCAGCTTGCAGTGCGCTTCGATCGCTCCCGAAATGAAGCGGGTGCGCTTTTCTCGGTGATCTTCGTCGATCTCGAGCATTTCAAAGATGTGAACGAGAGCCTCGGGCACTCAGGTGGCGACGCCGTGCTTCGTCAAATCTCCACGCGCTTGCGGGGATCGCTCAATGCCGACGACACCGTCGCCCGCCTTGGAAGCGATGAGTTTGCCATTCTCGTCGGTACGCTTGGCGATGTCATTCACGTCGAGTCGCTGGCGCGTCGCTTGCTTGAAAATCTCTCGAAACCGTTTCTCGTCGAGGGCCGACCGATTTTTCTCGGCGCGAGTATCGGCATCGCGATCGGGCCGGAGAAGTACGACGGCGGGGACGAGGTGCTGCGCGATGCGGAGATCGCGATGCAATATGCGAAGACCGTGGGGCGGGAGCGCTTCGCGGTCTTCGATACCGAGATGCAGACCGCTGCGGCCGAGCGCGTCGCGTTGGCCGCCGACCTTCGCTTCGCGGTCGAGCGGCGCGAATTTCGCGTCCTCTATCAACCGGTCGTCGATCTCCGCAACGGAGCGATTAAAGGGGCCGAGGCGCTGCTCCGTTGGGACCATCCGACGCGCGGCGTCATCTCGCCGATGCTCTTTATCCCCCTCGCCGAGCGCGGCGGATTCGCGCGGAGTATCGGCGCCTTCGTTCTCGATACCGGGTGCTCTCAGCTCGCCGCTTGGAGGCGCGCCGGTATCGATATCAGCACGTTTACGTTGCATTTCAACGCAACGCCGACGGAGTTGCTCGAACCGGGCTTCGATCGTACCCTCAGCGCGGCGATCGACGAATATGCGTTGAAGCCCAGCAATCTCGCCATCGAAATTACCGAGAACTCGATGCTCGACGATACCGAGCTGGCGATGGAGCGGATCGAGCGGGTACGCGAGCGCGGCTTCGCCGTCTGCATCGACGATTTCGGTACCGGATACTCGTCGATGCGGTACATGCAGCACTTCAAGATCGACGCGATCAAAATCGATAAAGGCTTCGTTGCCGGCGCGAACGGAGAGATCGCCAGCGAGCCGATCGTCCATACGCTCGTCCGGCTCTCCGAGGCGTTCGGAGTACGCGTCGTCGCCGAAGGGGTTGAGACGGAACGGCAGCGCGAGGTCCTCATCGCTGCGGGATGTATCGACGCGCAGGGCTTTCTCTTCGCCGAACCGCTGACCGCAGCGGAGTTCCGCGAGCGACTGGTAGCCCAGGCCGAAAACCTCACCTCGATGGCGGCGACTGGGGCATAGCGAAAGGCGTACCTTTTTCGCTTGCAAAAGCTCGAGCGGCCGTTTACACTGGTACGCGCCTCTGCGCCTTTAGCTCAGTCGGTAGAGCAGCGGACTTTTAATCCGTTGGTCCTGGGTTCGAGTCCCAGAGGGCGCAAAATGTGCACCGCTAGCTCAATTGGTAGAGCAGGTGACTCTTAATCACTTGGTTGGGGGTTCAAGTCCCTCGCGGTGCACCAAATTTATCTCGCTCCGTGCTCGGCGGCGCAGGATTTGGTCGGTTCCCGTTATAGTATGGGGCGTTCGCCTGAGGGCAAGTGGCGAAACTGGTAGACGCGCTGGATTTAGGTTCCAGTGGGGAGACCCGTCAGAGTTCGAGTCTCTGCTTGCCCACCATCCCCGCGTGCGGCGGGCCGTTCGATGCGGAAGTAGCTCAGTGGTAGAGCATCGCCTTGCCAAGGCGAGGGTCGCGAGTTCGAATCTCGTCTTCCGCTCCATCGCAATGCGCCGGCCCCCCACCCATGAAGTAAGGATTCCGTGACGACCTCAACCCTCACCCGACTCGACGCGACCAGCGTTGAAATCGTTATCCCGGTGCTGCCCGATGCTCTCGACCGTGCTCGCGAGGTCGCGTTCCGGCGTTTGAGCAAGAATGCGCGCATTCCGGGCTTTCGCAAAGGGCATATTCCGCGTCGCGTCTTCGAGCAGACCTACGGTACCGCCGGGATCGAATCCGAGGCGATGGAGGATCTGGTGCCGGAACTCTACAGCACGGCGCTGCGCGAGCACGAGCTCGCGCCGGTCGCCCGCCCGAAGTTGGAGATGCTGCCGAGCGCCGAGAACGAGCCGATGCGGGTGAAGGCGCGCGTTGAAGTGCGCCCGACGCTCGAACTCGGTGCCTATGAAGGGCTCTCTGTCTCGGTTCCCGAGCGCACGGTCAGCGATGAGGAGGTAGAGCGGACGCTCGAAGGGCTTGCGCGCGACCGCGGGACGCTTGCTCCGGTCGATCGTCCAGCCGTACTCGGTGATATCGTAACGATCGATTTTATCGGACGGATCGACGGGACGCCGTTCGAGGGAGGCAGCGCCGAAGGGCAGGTCGCCGAATTGCTTGAGGATCGTTTTATTCCCGGTTTCGCAACCGGTATCGTCGGAATGAGTGCGGGCGAACGGCGTGAGATCGAGACGCAATTTCCCGAGGCCTACCACGCAAGCGATCTGGCCGGGAAAAGCGCGACATTCGAGGTCGTTCTGCACGACGTGAAGCACCTCGAAATGCCGACGCTCGACGATGCTTTCGCCGCCGAGGTCAGCGATTTTGCGACCCTCGGCGAGCTCCGGGCCGAGATCCGCAAACGCCTCGAGGGAATTGCCGCGGCTCGGGTGCGCCGCGAGATCGGCAATGCCGTTATGGAACAACTCGTCGCAGCGCACGATATCCCCGTCCCGCCGAGCTTACTGGTTGCCGAACGCGAGCAGCTTCTCGAAGAGGCCCGCCGTATGGCTCAGGAGCAAGGCACGGAGTTCCACGAATACCTCGCCTCGATCGGCAAGACCGAGGAGGAGCTTCGCGACGAACTGACCGGCGATGCCGAGCGTCGCGTGAAGGGCACGCTGCTCGTCGAGGCGATCGCCGATGCCGAGGGGATCGAGGCGAGCCCGGCGGAGATTCAGAGCGAACTCGCTCTCCTCGCCCGCCGATACGGGCAGCCTATCGACCGCGTGCGAGCGGCGCTCGCCGAGAACATGCAGTCGGTCTACGATGGAATCGTCCGAAATAAAACGCTCGAATTTCTCATCGACAAGGCGCATCGCGTTGCAGCGCCGTAGAAACCTTCTACATGCGTTTAGCACGGCTAGCACGGCGCTCGGGAACGAGACGCCGGTGAAGAAGGGATAGGTCGTTCTCCGATGGGGCATTTGGTACCGATGGTTGTCGAGCAGTCGTCGCGCGGAGAACGCGCGTACGATATCTATTCGCGACTGCTAAAGGATCGTATCGTCTTCGTCGGCGGCCCGATCGACGACTCCATCGCAAGTCTCACGATCGCGCAGCTTCTTTTTCTCGAAAAAGAAGATCCCGATAAAGATATCGATATGTACGTCAACAGCCCCGGCGGTAGCGTGACCGCCGGTCTTGCGATCTACGACGCGATGCGCTTTATTAAGCCCGACGTCGCGACGATCTGCATGGGGATGGCCGCTTCGATGGGATCGATTCTCTTGACCGGCGGCGCTCAGGGTAAGCGCTTCGCTCTACCGCACGCGAAGATCCTCATCCACCAGCCCTGGGTCTCGCAGCTCGGAGGGCAGGCCACCGACGTTGAAATCGCGGCTCGCGACCTGATCGCGACCCGTCTGACCGTGGCGAAGATCTACGAAGCGACCTGCAAGAAGCCGCTCGACGACGTCCTCAAGGACATCGATCGCGATTACTATATGACCGCCCAGGACGCCAAAGAGTACGGGATAATCGATAGCATCATCGAAGACCGTAGCTCGATGCCGTCTCCGGCACCGTAGCCCAGGGAGGCGCCCGCCGCCATGTTTCGATTCGGGGATGAAAAGGGGCAGCTCAAGTGCAGCTTCTGCGGAAAATCGCAGGAGAACGTGCGGAAATTGATCGCCGGCCCCGGCGTCTATATCTGCGACGAATGCATCGAGCTTTGCAATGAGATCATCGAAGAGGAGCTCTACAAGGCTGCCGACGATGGCGCGCGCCTTCGTACCCTGCCGAAACCGCGCGAAATCAATCAAATTCTCGACACCTACGTTATCGGGCAGGATCGCGCTAAAAAAGCCCTCGCCGTTGCGGTCTACAATCACTACAAGCGCATCAACGCCGGCCCCGTCGGAACGGGAGCCGAAGAGGTCGAACTCCAGAAGTCGAATATTCTCCTCGTCGGTCCGACCGGCTCCGGGAAGACCTACCTCGCGCAGACGCTCGCAAAAATTCTCGACGTTCCGCTGGCGATGGCCGATGCCACCTCGCTCACGGAAGCCGGCTACGTCGGCGAAGACGTTGAGAATATTCTGCTCAAGCTCATTCAAGCCGCCGATTACGATGTCAAGCGCGCGGAGCGCGGGATCATCTATATCGACGAGATCGACAAAATCGCGCGCAAGAGCGAAAATCCGTCGATCACGCGGGACGTCTCGGGCGAGGGAGTCCAGCAGGCGCTGCTGAAAATTCTCGAAGGCACGACGGCTAACGTGCCGCCGCAGGGCGGGCGCAAGCATCCGCATCAGGAATTCATTCAGATCGATACCACGAACGTACTGTTCATTTGCGGCGGCGCCTTCGACGGCTTAGAGCGCATCGTGGAATCGCGCGTTGCGGCGAACAACATGGGTTTCCGCGCGAATCCCGAGAGCAAGCGCGTCGCGCGCGCGAGCAAGATGCTCGGTCAACTCTTACCCGAGGATTTGCTGAAGTTCGGCCTCATTCCGGAATTTATCGGACGGTTACCGATCGTCGTTACGCTCGATGCGCTCGACGATCTCACCCTCCGTCGCATCCTCACCGAGCCGCGCAATGCCCTGGTCAAACAGTTTCAACGCATCCTTGCAATGGACGGGGTCGACCTGCAGTTCACGAAGGACGCCCTCGTTTCCATCGCCGCGAAGGCGCAGGGTCGCAAGACCGGTGCGCGCGGTCTGCGCTCGATCCTTGAAGAGATCATGCTCGACGTGATGTACGATCTTCCGTCGCTCGTCGGGGTCAAGAAGTGCGTGGTGAACAAGGACGTGGTCGAGAAACGCGAGCAGCCGACGCTCGTCTACGGCGACCGTCAGAAAGAGATGCCGGCTTAGCGAGCGAGCAATTGCTCGAGCGGCGGAAGATCGCCGGCATGCTCCCCCCGGTAGATCCAGGTCACGATGCCGTCCGCGTCGATGCGCATCGCGCCGGGAACGCGGCGGAGATCGTCGATCCGTGATTTTGCCCAGTTCTGCCGAAAACCGGCGCGATGATTTGCGCGCGCGCGTTCGATGAGCTCGCGCGAGAAAAACGAGAGGAGCGAGGCAGGGCGAAGACGCGCGGCGCGGTGCGTTCGTCGATCCGGGTCGGCGATGCATGCATCGGCTACCCCATAAGGGGTACAGAGCGAGCGCGTCGCCGCTTCGTCGGCTGCAACGACGACATAGATGCGTTCGTCGCGATGAAGTTTTTCGAACTCACGCAACTGCGCGAGCGGTTCGCCGAAGAACGTTCAACCGGTGTGACGGGGCCAGATAACGAGCGCGGGAAGCTGAATTTCCCGCGGAAAGATGTCGATCGGCGCTCTCTCGCCGGGAGTAAAATATCGCTTCATGCCCCTTGAACCGGGGAAAGCCGCAAACGGTTGAGCTCGTCGCGGTCGGTTCGGTCGATGGAGATCGGTGTGATGCTGACGTAGCCGTGCACGACCGCTCCGATATCGCTATCGGGGTCCTCGCTATCTCCGCGACCGGGAAGGTTCCATACCCGATAGTAACGGGCATCGCGGTGCTCGTCGATTCGCGAAATGGTTTCGCCGTATCTTTTGCGCCCGAGCGACGTGAAGCGGCGCCCGAGCAACTTCTCCGGGGAAAGATTTGGAACGTTCACGTTCCAGTAGCGCTCCGGCGGAAGCTCGGCAAGCGCGTGCGGAAGTATCGCGCGTACCTGCGCGGCAGCACTCTCCCAGCGGCGCACCATCGCGCGGTCGTCCGGGTCGCTCGCGAGGGAGACGGCGAGAGCGCGAACGCCGAGAAGGACTGCCTCAACGGCACCGGCGACCGTACCGGAGTAGTTGACGTCGTCGGCGAGATTCGGCCCGTCGTTGATGCCGCTGATGACGAGCGCCGGCCGCGTACCGCAGAGCTCCCCGATGCCGATGACGGCGCAGTCGGCCGGCGTTCCGGTACAAGCGTAGGCGCGAACGCCCTCGATTCCCTCGTACGGCGTCACGGCGACGGAATCGTCGGTGGTGATCGCGTGGCTCACGCCGCTGCGATTGCCGTCGGGAGCGACGACGACGATCCTCGCGAGTTCGGCGAGCTCGCGAGCGAGTGCGTGGAGGCCGGGCGAATCGACTCCATCGTCGTTCGTCAGGAGAATCGTCGGCGTGTGCATCGGTGCGCGCTTCGAGTGCGTCGACGCCCCTGCCTGCAGGCGATTCCCGCGCGTGCAGACAACAGTGCGCGCCGTGTCCTCCACATCCGTCGCGTCGTCGCCTTCGAACCCGACGTTGCTGTCGCGCCTCGATTCGCTCGCGTGGTCGCCGATGCATACCCGCATCGCCGTCGCCCTCGGTATCGCCTGGGTGCTCGACGGCTTCGAGACCGCGATCGTGGGGCCGGTTCTTTCCAGCATCGCCGCGCATCTACATTTTCAGGCGAGTTTAGCGGCCTGGGTCAACCCGATCTATACGATCGGCATGCTCGTCGGCGCCCTCGTTTTCGGCGAGCTCGCCGATCGTCTCGGCCGCAAACGCCTCTTCATGGTCACGCTTGCAATCTACGCCGCCGCGACGATCCTCACGGGATTTTCGTGGAATTATTTCTCACTTGCGTTCTTCCGATTCCTAACGGGCATCGGAATCGGCGGCGAATTTTCGGCGATTAACTGTGCGATCGACGAATTCGTGCCGGCGCGCTTTCGCGGCCGAACGGACGGCCTCATTAACGCTTCGTGGAATATCGGCGCGATTGCGGCTTCGGGGATCGCGCTCTACGCGCTCGGGAACGTCGGCGGCGCAACGTGGCGACTCGTCTTTTGGTTCGGGGCACTGTTAGCGGTCGGAGTGTTAATCGTCCGTCGTTTCGTGCCGGAATCTCCACGGTGGTTACTCGCTCGAGGACGCGTTTCCGAGGCCCGCGATATCGTGGCGGTCGTCGAAGCCGCGAGCGGTGCGCAGGTAGTCGTCGATCCCAATCTTCCGATTGAATTTACACCGCTCGTGCCGCCGTCGGGCTATTTCGGGCAGATCGCCGAGCTCTTCCGGGCGACGCCGCACCGGTTGTTCTTCGCCTTCGCGGTAAATCTCGCGCAGGTTATGCCGTACTACGGCATTCTTGCGATTGCCGGCATAGCGATCTTTCCCGCCGTTGGCATGCACGGGCAACAAATTCCGTTGCTCTATCTCTTGGGGGCATTCTGCGGCCTTAGCGGACAGGTCGTTTCATCGCTGCTCATGGACCGATGGGGGCGTCGTCCGACGATGTTGTTGGGATTTACGCTTGCCGCGATCGGTTCGATCGCGCTGGCGTACGCTCTCGGGAATGCGCTGCATTTCGTCCTCTCTTTTGCAGTCTTTAGCGTTTTTAGCGCGTGGGTTGGTTCGGGAGCCTACGTCATCACCAGCGAGCTCTTCCCAACGCACCTGCGGGCTACCGGCATCGGTCTCTCGGTCGCCGTGGGGCGCATCGGTGCGATTGCCGCACCGTTGGCGTTCTATGCGCTTTTCGCTCGTGCCGGCGTCGCCCCGGTCTTCGTTGCAATGGCGGTAATATTCGCGGCCGGCTCGGTTGCGCTATTGTGGTGGCTGCGTTACGGCGTCGAAGGGCGCAACCGTTCGCTCGAAGAGATGTTAACCCAGGGCATATTATAGAATTGTTATGAAGAACGACGACTTACCGGCGAATTACGATCCCGCACGCGTAGAGAGGTCTCGCTATGCATGGTGGGAGGAGAAGGCGCTTTTCCACGAGGAGCCCGATCCGGCTCGGCCGCCGTTTATCATCGCAATGCCGCCGCCGAACGTCACCGGTCGCGCGCATTTAGGGCACGGATCGACCTACACGCCGATGGATATTCTCACGCGATATCATCGCATGTTGGGAAATAACGCCGACTGGTTGCCCGGAACCGATCATGCGGCGATCGCAACGGAGTCGGTCCTGGTGCGCGAGCTCGCCAAGAGTGGGGAGAGCCGCGAATCCCTCGGACGAGAGCGGTATCTCGAACGCGCGTGGGAGTGGGCGCGCGAGTACGGCGGAACGATCGAGCAGCAGTTTCGGAGGATCGGCTTCGGCCCCGATTGGCAGCGTTCGCGATTTACCATGGACGACGGGCTTTCGGCCGCCGTTTGCAGTGCATTCGTGCGTCTCTATCGCGAAGGGTCGATCTATCGCGGTAAACGATTGATTCACTGGGATCCGAAGTCGCAGACCACGCTCTCCGACGCCGAGATCGATCGCGAAGAATGCGATGCAACGCTCTGGTTCGTTCGCTATCGCGCGCTCGACGGCGGCGACGGCATCGTCGTCGCTACGACACGCCCCGAAACGATGCTCGGCGATGTAGCGATCGCGGTCCATCCGCGGGACGATCGCTACGCCGCCTCGATTGGATCCTCGGTGGTGATGCCGTTGACGGGGAGAGCGATTCCGGTGATCGCCGATGAAGCGGTCGAGCCGCAGTTCGGCACCGGAGCGGTGAAGGTCACCCCCGCTCACGACGCGGTCGATTACGAAATCGGCCGTCGGCACGATCTACCGATGCCGTCGATTTTTGATCTCTCCGCGCGGATCAGCGACGCCGAGATCGAGGTCGGCGCCTATGTGGGGCTCGATCGTTACGTCGCGCGCGAACGTATTTTATCGGATCTTCGCGCGTCGGGAGCTTTGATCGAGGAACGACCGCACCGCATGGCTATCGCGCGCAGCGAGCGCAGCGGCGAGATCGTCGAGCCGATGCTCTCGCTCCAATGGTTCGTTCGGATGGAGCCGCTGGCAAAGCCCGCGCTTGAAGCGTATCGGGAAGGTCGGCTCCGCTTCGTTCCGGAGCGCTACGGCCGTACCTACGAGCAGTGGCTCGAACAGATTCGCGATTGGAATATCTCCAGGCAGGTCTGGTGGGGGCATCGACTGCCGGTTTGGTACACGCCCGACGGCGCGATCGTCGTCGCGCACGATGAAGAAGAAGCGCGCGATATCGCGCGTCGAGAGCACGGCGACGCACCGTTAACGCGCGATCCGGATACGCTCGATACCTGGTTTAGCAGCGCTCTTTGGCCGTTCTCGATCTTGGGATGGCCCTCGAAAACGCCCGAGTTGGAGCATTGGTATCCAACGAGCGTCCTCATTACCGGTGGCGAGATCATCTTTTTATGGGTCGCGCGCATGGTCATGATGGGGCTTCACCTGCTCGATACCCTGCCTTTCCCAACGGTCTTCGTGACGCCGCTGGTCTTCGATGCACAGGGCCGCAAGATGAGTAAATCGCTCGGGAACGCTATCGACCCGATGGATTTAGTAGAGAAGTACGGGGCCGATGCGTTTCGCGTCGGCATTCTGCGGCAGATGCGGTTGGAGGGCCAGGAGATTCGCTTCCAGGAGTCGCGATGCGAGGAAGCGCGAAACTTTAATAATAAAATTTGGAACGCTCTTCGTTACGCACGAGCGCTTCCCGAGGGGTTGCCGGGAGCGATGCAGCTTCCGCCGCCCGCGCAACGAACGCTCGCCGATCGTTGGATCGTCGCGCGCCTTCGCGCCACGATCGAGAGAACGAGCGCCCTTTTCGACGGATTCGATTTCGGAACTGCGGTCGAAACGCTCTGGCGCTTTATCTGGTACGAAGTCTGCGATTGGTATATCGAAGCGACGAAGATGGCCGACGCACGGGCAACGCGTGCTTCGGTGCTTTCTTACGTCCTCAACGCATCGATGCGTCTATTGCACCCGATCGCGCCGTTTATCACCGAGGAAGTCTGGCAAGCGCTCCCGCACGACGGCGAGAGCATCGTCACGGCTGCCTGGCCCGACCCGTACGAGTGCGCCGAGGATGCCGAGGCGATCGTACAATTCGAAGCGTTGCAGCGTTGTATCGAACGGCTTCGTAACGACCGGGTTACCTACGGTTTGCCGCCGCGCGGGGACATGAAGGTCAACGTGCCGCGCAATCTGCCCGAGGACCTGCGCGCGCTCGTCCTCCACTTCGGGGCGGCGACCGAAATCGCGAGCGCCGAGGAACCGGGCGATGCCGTCGCAGCGCTCGATGCGGTACGCGTTGAGGCACCGCGCGAATTGATGAGAGAGCGCTATCGGCGCGAGGTGGCGCGTCTTACCGCCGAGGTCGAGCGTTCGGAGAAGAAGCTGGGGAACGAGGCCTTCGTGGCGCGCGCCGCCGCCGAGGTCGTCAACGCCGAACGAGCGAAACTCGACGGATATCGAAGCGATCTGCAGCGTGCGCGAGAAGCGCTCGCCGCGATGGAGGCAGGCTTATGAGTGAACGCACCCGACGGCTCATCGGAGCCGAGGAGATCGAGCGGATTATCGCGCGGCTCGCCCATGAGATTCTTGAGCCGGAGGATGCGCGCAAAGGGATCGAGCTTTTCGGCATTCGTCGGGGCGGCGAGGCGCTCGCGCAACGCCTTGCAGCGCATATCGAACGGATCGACGGCGTCGCTCCGACGCTTGGCTACCTCAACGTGAACCTCTATCGCGACGATAACGTCGTTCACGCCCTTCCGGAATCGCAGATCCCCGATGCCGTCGACGGCCGCTCGATCGTCATCGTCGACGACGTGCTTTTTACGGGGCGCACGGTGCGTAGCGCTCTCGATGCGCTCATCGATCTCGGTCGGCCGTCGGCGATACGACTCTGCGTCTTAGTCGACCGCGGATTGCGCGAATTGCCGGTTCAAGGCGATTACGTGGGGCGACGCATTCCCACGAGTCGTCGCGAGCGAGTGGTCGTCACCCTTGCCCCGACCCCAGCGCCGACCGACGAGGTTCTGTTGCTTGACCCCGACGCGTAGCCTTCTCGATATCGACGATCTCACCAACGACGAGATCGACTCCGTTTTCGCGCTCGCGCGCGAGTTCGCGCAGCGCCCCGCCCCGCGATCGCTCGACGGAACGTTCTGTGCGAACCTTTTCTTCGAACAGAGTACGAGAACGCACGTATCGTTCCAGTGCGCGCAGATGCGGCTGGGCGCGAACGTCATCAATCTCTCACCCGCACAACTGAGTCTGGCGACCAAGGGCGAACGGCTCGACGACACCGCAGTGACGCTGCGCGCGCTGGGCGTCGATATACTCGTTGCTCGCCATCCGCTCGCCGGAGCGGTCGCCGAGCTCGGCGCCGCATTCGAAGGGTGCACCATCAACGCCGGCGACGGAACGAACGCGCATCCGACGCAAGCGTTGCTCGACACCTTCACGCTGCGCGACCTCCTTGGGGAACTGCGCGGCCGCGCCGTTGCCTTCGTCGGCGATATCCGGCACAGTCGGGTCGCTCACTCATCGATGCGGCTTCTCCACCGTTACGGCGCGCGCGTGCTTGCTATCGGGCCGGAGTGCTTTCTCGATCGCGGCGATATTCCCAAAGAGGTGGAGCTCGCGCGCGACTTCGACGCCGCGCTTCCAACGATCGACGCACTCGTGATGTTGCGCGTGCAGCGCGAGCGATTCGAGAAGATGCCGATCGACGATGCCGCGTATATCTCCGCCTATCGACTCGATCTCAAACGGTTGGCTCTCCTCGGTGCCCGGGCGCCGATCCTCCACCCCGGGCCCTACAATCGCGGGGTAGAGATCGTCGACGCGGTGACGCTCGACGCGCGTTGGCGATATCGCGAACAGGTGCGCAACGGCGTGCTCGTTCGTACGGCGCTCCTGCACCGCCTCGTGCGCGGCTGGTAGGGCGTGCTCGTACGAGGTGGCCGTATCGTCGATCCGCGGCATCGCGTCGATGCATTGCGCGATATTCGCTTGCAGGGAGATCGGATCGTGGAGATCGGCGAACACCTGCGTTTGCATCCCGGCGAGGAGATCGTCGAGGCCGCCGGATGGATCGTCGCACCGGGTTTTATCGACGCGCACGTGCACTTACGGGAACCGGGATTCGAAGCGAAGGAGACGCTCGTCACGGGAAGCGCCGCTGCCGTACGCGGCGGATTCACCGCCCTCTGTGCGATGCCGAATACCGAGCCCGCGCTCGACACCGCCGAGGTTCTAGCGCGCGTCTCGTTTCCGCAAGCGAGTCCCGAGCGCGGAATTCACGCCCGCATCTTTCCGATCGCCGCGATGACGCGCGCGCGTGCAGGGCACGAGTTGCTCGATTACGCATCGCTCCTCGCAGCCGGGGCGGTGGCATTCTCCGATGACGGCAGTACTGTCGCCGACGCACGAATAATGCGCGAGGCGCTCCGCGCGCTCGCCGCGCTCGATCGCGTTGCCATCGCGCACGCCGAGGATGCGGCGATAAAGGCCGACGGCGTCATGAACGACGGCATCGTTTCGCGCCGACTTGGGCTACCCGGGAGCCCGGCATCGGCCGAAGAGAGTATCGTAGCGCGCGATATCGTGCTCGCGCTTGAGACGCATGCTCGTCTCCACGTCGCGCACGTTTCGACCGCGCGCAGTTTGGAGCTCGTTGCATGGGCGCGCGAACGCGGCGGCCGCGTCACCTGCGAGGTGACTCCGCACCACCTTTTGCTCACCGACGAAGCGGTCGAGGAGTTGGGAGCGGGAGCGAAGGTGAATCCACCGCTGCGGACCGCCGCCGATACGCGCACCTTGCGCGATGCAGTGCGTCGCGGTGCGGTAGATTTTTTCGCCAGCGATCATGCGCCGCACACCGATGACGAGAAGAGCGGTGATATCGCGCGAGCCGCCGTCGGTTTTAGCGGACTGGAGGTTGCAGTCGGTGCGTACGCGCGCGCGTTACCGGATCTTCCGGCGATCGATTTCGTCGCGCTCTGCAGCACGCGGCCGGTCGAGATCCTCGGGCTTCCCGGAGGGACGCTCGACGTTGGGTCGCCTGCGGATCTCACGATGTATTCCGAGCGTCCGTGGCGCGTCGAGAGCGCGCGTTTTGCATCGAAGGGACACGCGACGCCCTTCGAGGGTTGGGAATTGCCGCGACGGATCGAAGCGACCGTGGTCGCCGGCCGGCTCGCCTATATGGCCACGCCGACACGCTCCTAGTGGTGGAAGAGCGGAGTCTGTAAGAGTCCGTTAATAACGAATTGGACGGCGAGCGCGGCGAGAACGATGCCCAGAACGCGCGATACGACGTGAATTCCGGTCGTTCCGATGCGGTGGAGGAAGCGAGCTGCCCCGCGCATGCAGAGCCACGTAACCGCGAGCGCCGCTGCATAGGCGACGATCGTCGCGAAAATGCGTCCCGGCGATCCCGCGGCGAGGCTAACGAGAAGAAGGACGGTTGCCAGCGTTCCGGGGCCGGCGATCATCGGAATCGCCAAGGGGAAGACCGCCGGATTCTCGGCGGCGCTCGCCTCACGCTCCTCATCCTCGGTTCGGCGCGTGCCGGGCGGGCGTGCGAAAAGCATATCGATCGCGATAAGAAAGAGCAGCATGCCGCCGGCGATCGTGAAGGCGGGAAGCGTGATGCCGAGGTAGGCGAGCACCGTCGGGCCGACGAGCCCCATCGCCGCCATGACGACCGCAGCGACGAGCACCGCCTGGTCGACGATGCGCCCCCGCCGATCTTGCGGCAGATGAGCGGTCGTCGCCATGGTAAACGGAATCATCCCCAGCGGGTCGACGATGGTGAAAGCGGTGGCGAACGCCGTTGCGGTAAAATGCCAATCCATTACTGCCGAGGGATCGAGCTTCGACATGCCAAACCCTCTGCGGCGATGCCTCATCCCGCCGCTCTCTTTCTCGCCGACGGTTCGCGCTTCGAGGGCCTTGGGCTCGCAGTTACCGGAATCGCCCTCGGCGAGGCAGTCTTTTACACCGGAATGACCGGCTACGAGGAGGCACTCACCGACCCATCCTATGCCGGCCAGCTCCTGACATTCACCTATCCGATGATCGGGAACTACGGCATCAGTGGCAGCGCCGCTCAGTACGGACGCGCCTGCGTGGCCGGAGCGATCGTCAAGCGCATCTCCTACCATCCATCGCATTATCTTTCGAAGGAGACGCTCCCGGCCTGGCTCGATCGGCAACGGGTTCCGACGATGGTCGATGCCGATACCCGGGCGATTACGATCGCCCTGCGCGAACACGGCACGATCTGGGCGGCGCTCGCGGTTGGATCCGAAGCGATCGCCGATGCCGAACGACGCCTCGCCGAATTCGTGCGCACGGCGACGACGAAGGAGTTGGTTCCCGGCGTCGCCGCGCGTAGCGCGCACGTCGAGGGCCTGCGCGGCGGCACGCGCGTGACGCTCGTTGACTGCGGTGTGAAGCGCGCCATTTTGCACGATCTCGCTGCGTTAGGGGCCGAAGTGACCGTCGTTCCCTTCGACGCATCCGCCGAACAAATTCTTGCCAACGATCCGGCGATGGTCTTGGTTTCGCCGGGGCCGGGCGACCCCACCGATCTCGCAGCGACGATCGAAACGTTGCGGAGTTTACTGGGTCGCGTTCCCCTCTATGGGATCTGTCTCGGCCATCAGTTGCTCGCACTGGCGTACGGTGCGCGCACCTATAAATTGCCCTACGGGCATCGCGGCGGCAACCAACCGGTAAAAGATCTGCGACGCGACGAGGTCATCGTCACCGCGCATAACCATGGGTATGCAGTCGACGCCGCATCGCTCCCCGACGAACTCGAAGCGACGATGACGAATTTGAACGACGGGACGAACGAAGGATTCGCGCATCGGCATTTACCGATCGAAGCAGTGCAGTTTCATCCCGAGGCATCGCCGGGGCCGAGGGATGCGCGCCGGCTCTTCGCAACATGGCTGGATCGCGCTCGCTCGCTCGCGTAGCGTTCTCTCCCGTCGTGGCGGCGTTCTGCGCGTTGCTCTCCATGCAGAGCGTGCAAGCGCAAAGTCTTCCACGCTTAAACGTCGAGCGCTTTACGTTCTCGGCGCAGCCCGCTTCGCCGAGCATCGGCCGCGCCTTTCGCTTGAGGATCGAGCTTGTCGTTCGCGGATACGTGCGCCGTATCGACAACGTTACGCTTCCCATCCTGTCGCAGCTGGCGTTGCGCGGTGACGAACGGACGATGACCCACCTTCGCGGAGCGACAATCTATCGCGAGACGTTGACGGTGCGAGCGAATCGCACGGGAAATATCGATCTCGCACCGGCGACGCTCGATGCCGTCGATGCGCGAACGGGGCAGGCGGAACAATATTCGAGCAATCCGCTACGCATCGTCGTACGCGGAGGGAGGCTGCAACCTTTTGCAACCGCCGAGAGCGCGGTGGGAAGGCTCGCCCCTATATTCGCGCGGATCGCCTTCATCGCGGTCGGCGCGCTGACGATCTTGTTCGCGCTCGCGCTGCTGGCGGCGTTCTTGCTGCTTCGTCGACGTCGCCCGCAAGAGAACGCACCGATCCCCGGACCGATCCCGATCGAGCTCGAACCGATCCAAGAAAGGACGCGCACCGAGCGCTTGCGCGATGCGGCGATCGTGCTGCGAGCCGAGCCGACGCGTCATGTCGTTCGTTCGGTGCGCGTGGACGTGCGCTCGCTCGTTGGGGCGTCGGCGCGCGAGACGCTCGCCGACGTCCTCGCTCGTCTATCCGATCTCGACCGCGATCTTGCGCCGCTCTTGCGCGCGCTCGAACGCGCCGCATTTACATCCGATGAGGATCTACCAAGCGCCATTCAAACGTGCATTCGTGCGTTTGCGGAGGTAACGAGATGACTGCTGGCCCACACGATGTCGAACGCGCTCTGAAGGCAAGTATCGTCGGGCAGGATGCTGCAGTCGAGGGGCTATTGATGGCGGCGATCGCCGACGGGCATGCGCTCTTAGAGGGGCCGCCGGGCATCGCGAAAACGTTAGCGTGCAGAGCTCTTGCAGCGTCGTTAGATGCGACATTTAAGCGCATACAGTTCACTCCCGATCTTCTGCCGGCCGATATCGTCGGCACGCGGATCTTCGATCAACAGAGCGCCCGCTTCGACACCGTGCTCGGGCCGATCGTGGCCAACATCGTCCTCGCCGACGAGATCAATCGTGCTCCCGCAAAGGTGCAGAGCGCTTTGCTCGAAGCAATGCAAGAGCGACAGGTCACCATCGGGCCGGAGAGCCACGCACTGCCCGATCCATTTATCGTCCTTGCGACCATGAATCCGCTCGATAACGACGGAACCTATGCGTTGCCGCTCGCGCAAATGGATCGCTTTCTGTTGAAGATCGATCTCGGGTATCCGAGCGAAGAAGAAGAGCTCGAGATTCTCGAGCGCTATGCCTTCGCGCAGACGCCGTTACCGCAAAAGGTCGCGACGGTCGACGACGTTCGCGAATGGCGGGCACGGGCAAGAGCGATTCATTTCGATGGTAAACTGCACCGTTACGTCGTCGACCTCGTTACGGCAACCAGAAAAGAGTCGCCGTACGTCGTCGGCGGTGCGAGTCCCCGAGCAACGCTCGCATTGGTGAACTGCGCACGCGCGCGCGCGCTGTTGCGCGGACGCGATTACGTCGAGCCCGACGACATTCGCAGCGTCGCACTTCCGGTGCTGCGCCATCGGATCGCGTTTACCCATCGACTCGTACTCGAATCCCTCTCGCCCGTATCGTGGATCGAGCACACGATCGCCGGCGTACCGGTGCCGTGACGCTGCGCGACGCGCTGCTACGCGGTCGCAACCGGCCGCGCGTCTATGGGGAGGGTTCGCCGACGACCCTGCGCGGCGATGGATATGAGTTCGTGCAGTTGCGTGGGTACGTTGCCGGAGACGATACCCGGCGCATCGACTGGGCGGCAACCGCACGAACCGGCGCGCTCCAAACGCGCGTTATGCTCGAAGATATCGCTCTCGTATTCGCCGCGATCTGCGACCGTTCGGCCTCGATGGCGCTGGGACGTCGCCGCACGCTCGCCGACGCGGCAGATGATGCCGTCGGCGCGTGGTTCGGGGCGAGTGCGAGCGAAGATCGTGCAATAGCGATTCTTCGCGAGGGTCCGTTTCCCGGACGCGCGCGGGCGGGGCGCGACGGCGCGAGACTGGCGCGGGAAGCGCTTCGTCGGGAAGCGGAGGGTGATTTCGATATTCAAGGGCGACTTGCCATCGCGCGCGCGGTCCTGCCGCGCGGTGCAGCGCTTCTGCTCGTCACCGACGCATCGGCGGCGGAACGAGGCGACGATGACGCATTTGCCGACGCAGCCCGACATTTTGATGCGACGCTCGCTCTCGCACGCGATCCGTGGCAGGAAGAACTTCCGCTCGCCGGCTTCAATCGGCTCGTCGATGCCGAGAGCGGTGAGGCGCTGGTGCGCTGGTTCGGCCGACGCGAACGCGATGCGTATCGACAGGCGAGCATCGAACGAGAGGAGCGACTGGTGCGACGTTTTCGTCGGCTGGGTTGGCGCACCGGAATCTTGGAAGAGCGCGATGGCGCGATGGCGCTCGCCGAGGCTTTTGGAATCGCTCGCGGAGCGCTACCGTGAGCTTCGGCGCACCGGCGTATCTCCTGGTTGCCGCAGCGCTCGTGGCGATCGGGCTCTGGTCGTTACGACGGGCGCAGCGCATCCGAAACGCGCGCGATCTCGCATACTCCGACGTCGCATTTTTGCGTCGCTCGCTTGGCGACCGCGATGTTGCAAGCACCCTGCTTCGAGCCGCCTGGATCGCAGGGCTGGCGTTGACGGGGATTGCGCTCGCGCGCCCGCATCTCACGCTGCCGGAGCCGATTCACGACGGCGCGGTCGTTCTCTGTATCGACACCTCGGGTTCGATGGCCTCGACCGATATCGTTCCGACCCGGGCGCTCGCCGCGCGCGCGTCCGCAAAACGCTTTATTGAAGAGATGTCCAGCGGCGAGCGCGTTGCGATCGTCGCTTTTTCCGGAGCTGCCTCGCTCGTCCAGCCGTTGACGGCGCAGCACTCGGTTGCGATTGCGGCGCTCGATACGCTCCCGGCACCAAACGGGCCGACGGCGATCGGCGATGCGCTCGCGCTTGCCGGTAGCCTGCTCGGTGCGCGCGGGCCGCGCACGGTTGTCTTGGTAACCGACGGCGTTAATAACACCGGGGTCGATCCCTATGCGGCGGCATCCTCGCTCGGCGCACGCGGCATCGTCGTCGATACCGTCGGGATTGGAACGAACTCCGGCTCGTTGATACCGGGAACGAGCGAGGCGGCCGGAATCGATACCGGCGCGCTTCGCGCGTACGCCCGCGCGGGCGGGGGGCGATTCGTTCGCGTCGAGAATGCATCGGCGTTGCGCGGGGCGTTGGGTGCCCTGGGCCGCATCGCTGCATTTCGTCCCAAGAGCGTCGACGTTTCTTTGGGAAGCGCGCTCTTCGGAGCGTTGCTCGTAGCACTCTCCGCATTCGCTGCCGTAGCATTTGGAAGGATACCGTGAAAGAGCTCTCTTCGAGCCGAAAATCATACGAACGGGGCGAGCTCCATGAGAGCGAACTCGATGCAGATCCGATCGTTGCCTTTACGCGCTGGCTCGACGAAGCATCCGCCGCACCCGAGCATCTCGCCGAACCCAACGCCATGGCGCTTGCATCGGTCGCCGCAGATGGTCGCCCGAGCCTGCGCGTGGTGCTCCTGCGTGGGCTCGACCAGCGTGGGCTCCGCTTTTTTACTTCGTACGATAGTCGAAAGGGGCGAGAGTTGATCGCCCGACCTTTCGCAGCGGCAACATTTTGGTGGCCCGCACTGGAACGGCAGGTGCGGGTCGAGGGGGACGTACGTCGCATCGACGATGATGAGTCCGACCTCTACTTTGCCTCGCGGCCGCGCGGCCATCGTCTCGCGGCTTGGGCCTCCGAGCAGAGCGAGCCCGTGGAATCGCGTGCCGTGCTCGACGAGCGCATGGCGCATTTCGAGGAACGCTTTGCGGGTGAAGAGATCGAACGGCCGCACTCCTGGGGAGGTTTTCTGCTGGTTCCTCGCTCCATCGAATTCTGGCAGGGGCGCGAAAATCGCATGCACGATCGCCTCCTCTACCGACGCGAGCGCGAGGGCTGGGTGCGCGTGCGCCTTCAGCCGTAGGTTCTTTCGGAACATCTCCAGGACTCTCAGCACTCCGAAGCCAATCGGCTGACCCTAGCATGCGCCGGAATATTCTTGTCATCGGCTCCGGACCGATCGTCATCGGTCAGGCCGCGGAGTTCGATTACGCAGGGGTTCAGGCGTGTCGCGCACTCCGCGAGGAAGGCCATCGCGTCGTCCTCGTCAATTCGAATCCGGCGACGATTATGACCGACCCGGAGATCGCCGACGCGGTCTATCTCGAACCGTTGACGATTGAATCCGTGAGCGCGGTGATCGAACTCGAGCGCCCCGATGCGCTCTTGCCGACGCTCGGCGGACAGACGGGGCTGAACCTAGCCGTCGCACTTGACGATGCCGGCGTGTTGAAAAAATTCGGGGTACAGTTGCTCGGTACGCCGATTGCGACGATCAAACTCGCAGAAGATCGCGAACTCTTCAAAGAAAAAATGATCGAGATCGGCGAACCCGTCGCGCGCAGCGTCGTGGTTACCGAGATAGAGCAAGGCATTGTTTTTGCTGCAGAGGCGGGATACCCGCTCGTCGTGCGCCCCGCTTATACGCTCGGCGGGACCGGCGGCGGCATCGTTCGCAACGAGCGCGAGTTACGCGAGACGCTCGCCTCGGGACTCGCGGCGAGCATGATCCATCAGGCGTTGCTCGAGGTATCGCTGCTCGGTTGGAAAGAGATCGAGTACGAGGTGCTGCGCGATTCGGCCGACGATTGCATCATCGTCTGCAACATGGAAAACTTCGACCCGGTCGGAGTTCACACCGGAGATTCGATCGTCATCGCTCCGTCGCAGACGCTCTCCGACGTCGAATACCAGATGCTGCGCACGTCGAGCCTCAACGTCATTCGTGCCCTCGACGTACAGGGTGGCTGTAACATTCAGTTCGCGCTTCACCCGACAAGCAACGAATATGCAATTATCGAAGTAAACCCGCGCGTCTCGCGCTCGTCGGCATTAGCGAGCAAGGCCACCGGCTACCCGATTGCGAAAATTTCAACGCGAATAGCGTTGGGACAACGGCTCGAAGAGATTCCCAATCCGGTGACCGGGATCACGAAAGCGGCATACGAGCCGACGCTCGATTACGTCGTCGTGAAGTTCCCGCGTTGGCCGTTCGATAAATTCCCGCTCGCCGACACTTCCTTGGGCACGCAGATGAAATCGACGGGCGAAGCGATGGGAATCGGCCGCACCTTTGCCGCCGGGTTATTAAAAGCCGTTCGCGGGCTCGATATCGGCCGCGAGAGCCTTACCGGCGGTGCGATGCGGGAATGGAGCGACGACCAATTGATGGCCGTGGTCGCCAATCCAACGCACGAGCGCCTTTTTGCCGTCGCCGAGTTGCTCCGGCGTAGCACCGACCGAAGCGCCTGCGTCGAACGACTGCATGCGGCGAGCGGCATCGATCGCTTCTGGCTCGATGAGCTTGGAGATCTCGTCGCGCTCGAACGCCGGCTCCACGAACGCGGCGACCGTGAGGATATCGAGCGCGCATTTATGAATGGTTACTCGTCGCAGGGTATTCGCACGCTTACCGGAAGCGCCGAGCGCCCCAGCGCTCCGAGTGCTTCGTTCCGCATGGTCGATACTGCGGCGGCGGAATTTCCGGCACGCTCGCCTTACTATTACCTTTCGCGTGGCGAGAGCGACGAGATGCGGACGCCGCCTCGCGAGGCGGTCGTGGTCGTCGGGAGCGGACCGATTCGTATCGGCCAGGGTATCGAATTCGATTACAGCTGCGTGCATGCTGCGTGGGCGCTTCGCGAGGCCGGGCTCGCACCGGTCGTCGTCAACAATAATCCCGAAACCGTCTCGACCGATTTTGATATCTCCGATGCGTTGATCTTCGAACCACCGGGAGCCGACGAAGTGGAGGCGGCATATCGCTCGACCGGCGCGCGCGGAGTCATGCTGGCATTCGGCGGACAGACGGCGATCGCGCTTGCGGCGGAGCTCACCGAGCGCGGCGTTCCCATTGTCGGCAGCAATCGCGCGACGTTGGACATGGCCGAAGATCGCGAACAATTCGATGCCGCACTCGCACGTTTAGGCGTCGCTCGCCCCGAGGGGCGTGCGGCGCGGAGTTTCCGACAGGCCCGCGCGATCGCACGCGAACTCGGCTTTCCGGTTCTGGTGCGCCCGTCGTTCGTTCTCGGCGGCCGCGCGATGGAGATCGTCTACAACGAAGGGCAACTCGCTTCGTACGTTGAGTCGGCGCCACCGATCGCCGCCGACGCTCCGTTACTCGTCGATCGATATCTCGAGGGGCTCGAGGTAGAGCTCGATGCGGTCTTCGACGGCGAGGATATTCTCATTCCCGGTATTTTCGAGCACATCGAACGTGCGGGAATTCATTCCGGCGATTCCATCTCGGTCTACCCGGCCCCGTCGCTCGACGAAACGATGGAAAGGCACATTACCGATGTGACGCTTGCAATCGCGCGCGAATTGGGCGTTCGCGGTTCGATCAATATTCAATTCGTGATCCATCGCGGGAAACTGTATATTATCGAAGCGAACCCGCGCGCATCGCGGACGGTGCCGATCATTCAGAAGGCGACCGGAATCAACTTGACCGCTGCCGCGACGCGGATCGCCCTGGGGGCTCGGCTCGCCGATCTCCCGTATGGAACCGGGCTGCGGCCGCGCTCGCCTTTTACCGTCGTAAAAGTCCCCGTCTTCTCGTTTGCGAAAATGCGCGGGGTCGAAACGATTCTCGGGCCGGAGATGAAATCGACCGGCGAAGTGCTCGGCATCGACGCAACCTTTGCCGGGGCATTGCGCAAGGGTTTTCTCGGCGCCGGAATCGCGCTGCCCGAGCGCGGCGGTCGCATTCTCGTCTCGATTGCGGACGAAGAGAAAGAACGCGCGGTCCCGATCATGCGCCGCTATGCCGAACTCGGGCATCGCCTGATCGCCACCGATGGGACCCAGCGCGTGCTTGCAGCGGCAAATGTCGCATGCGAACGGATAGGAAAGATCGCCGAGGGCAGCCCGCACGTTCTCGATGCGATAGCCTCGCGGAGCGTCGATCTCGTGATCAACGACGCGAAGGGGGCGCGGGAGGTCTCCGATGCTTACAAGATTCGGCGCGGCTCGGTCGAAGCCAGTATCGCGTGTCTGACCAGTCTCGATACCGCCCGAGCCCTAGCGGAGGCCCTCGCAAATTCGGCGGGGCCGCCGCGCAGTCTCCATCGATATCTGGAGTCGGTGGCGGCGAGGGGGTAGCCGAGCGACCGGCGGGTATCGTCGTACTCGGCGGTAACAGCAGCACGCTGGCTTTTACCAATAGCCTGCTTCCGGAGGGGCGGACGATCGTCGCTCGCTTGGTCCCGGTCGCGGTGACGCCGATCGACACCGCCGTCGGCGACACTTGGCAGAGTGTGGGCATCGCTCCCGACGATCTCTTGCACTGGATCGACCGCACGTTCCCGGCCGAAGACGAGAGCGCGTTCGTAGCGCCCTTGCACGACCTCGATCTTCTCGCGCGTGTCGGTTGGAGTGCCCCGCTTCCGGCGAACCTTCACGAAGCGGAGCTCATCAACCTCGACGATCTGCCGCCCGACGTGGTCGAGGCGATCGAGAGTGGCCCGGTGCCGATCGTTCCGTGCGCGCTCTGTCGACGTCTCTGCGTACGCGGGGACTTCCGGTGGGGCGACCGCGAGCTTTGCGCGTGGGATTTCCACCATCAGGTCTTCGGCCGCCGTGGTCCGTGGCGCAACGGTGCGTATGACGAGCGTCATTACGAGACGCTCCCCCGCTGTGGATTCGTCGCGCCCGCGCTCCTTGAAGAATTAGGCGTAGAAATTTTGGCGTCGTTCTACGATTGCGCGGAAGATCTCGTGCGGTCGCTCATCGGACAGATTCTCGACTCGGGTCGGGAGCGCTCGCATATGGCCGTGCGCGTCGATTCCGGCTTCGTTATCTTGCGCGAGCGCGAGTGAACCAACGCTCGCTTGCGCGTATCTCCGCACTCTTTACGGTGCTTTTTCTCGTTCTTGCCGCGCGCTTCGCATGGTTGCAACTCGTGGAGGCTCCGCAAATATCGGCGAACCGCTCCAATCCACGCCGTTCCTTCATCGCTCGCGGTCGCGGGCGCATACTCGCCGCCGATGGAAGCGTTTTGGCTGCAACCGAGGGTTCGCGGCGAATTTACCCGCTGGGGCCCGCGCTCGCGCAGGTCGTCGGCTACGCCTCACGGCGCTATGGAACTGCCGGATTGGAGCGCGCCTACGACGAACTCCTCGCGGCCCCGACACTCTCGGCGAACCCATTGCAACAAATTCAATATTTTCTTGCGTCGTTCCAACGTTTTGCGCCACAATCCGGAGACGACTTAATAACGACGATCGAGCCGAAGATCGAGCGGCGATTGGCCGATCTGCTCTCGCGGCACGCGCGTGCCGCCGGCATCGTACTCGACCCGCGCAGCGGCGCCGTTCTCGCCATTGCGAGCACCCCAAGCTTCGACCCAAATACGATGGGCACAACTTTTGCAGGTGCGCTGCACGCGAAAGATAGCCCCTTACTCGATCGCGCTCTGGAGGGTCTCTATCCGCCGGGGTCGACGTTCAAAATGCTTACTGCTTCGGCGGCTATCGATAGCGGGCGCGTCGGCATGCACGATATTTTTCAGGACCCCGGATATTTAATGATCGGGAACGCCCGTCTGCACGACAACGACTATGAAGCGACCGGGGCGGGGAACATCGTGAAGGCGTTTGCGCTTTCGAGTAACGTGGACTTCGCGCAGATCGTCCTTCGGACCGGCGCTTCAACCTTCTATCGCTACTTACGCCGCTTCGGCGTGGGTGGATCGCTCGACTTCCAATTACCGACGGCACGCGCGTTCGTTCCACCGGAGTCGCACATTTGGGCCGGCGAACTCGCGCAAATGGGCTTCGGTCAGGGTGCGCTGCTCGTGACGCCGATGCAAATTGCGACGATCGCGGCGACGATCGCCAACGGCGGCGTTGAAGAGCGGCCGTTTATCGTGCGTGCGATCGCGCGTCGTGGAAAGATCCTCACGCGCACTCCGGTGGGGCCGCTCGACAGCCCGGTATCGGCGCAGACGGCGGCGAAGGTTACAAAAATGATGGAGGCCGTCGTCGCCTGGGGAACCGGGACAAGCGCGCAATTGCCGGGGGTTACCGTGGCCGGGAAGACGGGAACCGCTACCAACCCCCACGGTGCGCCCGATTCTTGGTTCGTTTGTTTCGCTCCGGCGGAGTCGCCGCGCGTCGTGGTTGCGATCGTCGTCGAAAACGCCGGTTATGGAGCTGCCGTCGCTGCGCCGATCGCCCGCGAGGTCCTCGCGCGTTCGTTGACGGTGATAACGAAATGATCGAACAATCGACGATCGCCGGTCGATATCGGCTTGAGGAGCGGATCGGCGAGGGCGGGATGGCCGTCGTCTACTCCGGTACCGACACGCTCTTACGCCGACGTGTCGCAATTAAGGTGCTGCGAGAGCAATACGCCGTCGATCAAGAGTTCGTGCGCCGCTTCTATCAAGAAGCGGAATCGGTTGGGCGCCTTTCTCACCCCAACGTCGTCAATACCTACGACGTGGGGCACGAAGACGGTATCTATTACATCGTCATGGAGTTCGTCGACGGTTGTTCGCTCGCCGAGATTATCAACAGCGAAGGGCGGCTTCCCGAGCCGGTGGCAATCGATTATGCCGCTCAGGTCTGTCAAGGGCTCGCCTACGCGCATCGTCAAGGCCTGCTTCATCGCGATATCAAGCCCGCGAACATTCTCGTCGGGAAGGACGACGTCGTCAAGCTCTCCGATTTCGGCATCGCGCGAGCCTTCTCGGAGCAAACGATGGCGACCACGCGGCCGGGGCTGGTGATGGGAAGCGTCTACTATCTTTCGCCGGAGCAGGCACAGAGCCGCGAACTAACGCCGGCCTCGGATCTCTACAGCGTCGGGATCGTCCTCTTTCAAATGTTGCTCGGCGAGCTGCCGTATACTGCCGATTCCCCGGTTGCCGTTGCGATCAAACATATCGGCGATCCCGTTCCGGTCATTCCCTCCGAGAGCGGAGTGAGCCCGGCGCTCGCTGCGATCGTGAACAAATTGCTGCAAAAAGAGCCCGGCCATCGCTTCCCGGCAGCGAGCGATCTCGCCCGCGCTCTGCGCGAGGCACGCGAGCGTCCCAACGTCGCCGCATTTGCCACCAGCGACGACGCACCGGCAACTTTGCGGAGCCCGCTACCACCGCGGCGCTCGCCGTTACCCGATCGACGAAATATCGACGTTCCGCGTAGGAACGCCGCCGTTCGCGGTAATGCGGCGACGATTTCGCTCTTTATCGTGCTCGCAATCGTCGCCGCAATAGCGGGTTATGCGATCTTTGGGGAGTTTGGCGGAAGCGTCGGCAGCCGCGTGGCGCTCGCCGATTTCCGCGACATGAGCGTCGCGCAAGCGCAAGCGGCGATCGTCGCCGACGGCCTCCAAGTTCGATTTCTCCAGAGTCCGAGCAACCGCGTAGCGGCCGACCGGGTGATTCGGCAGAACCCACCGCCGGGTTCGCTGGTGCAGAAGGGCTCGCTCGTCGAACTCATCGTCAGCAACGGCTTACCGCTCGTCGGCCTTCCCGACGTGCGCGGTTTCCTCGCCGGCGATGCGCAGCGGAGCCTAAACGAGCAGGGATTTCACGTGCGCATCGATCGGCGTTACGATGCAGCAGCGAAGGAGAGCGTCATCGCGCAGCAGCCGGCCCCAGGTGCCAAAGCGCGCGCGCACTCTCTCGTGGTACTGATCGTCTCGAACGGACCTAAACCGATCGATGTGCCGAACCTCGTCGGGCTCGATCTTTCGGCGGCGCAACAGCTGGTTGCGAAATTAGGATTATCGCTCGCCGTTATCCAGCAAAGCCCGATCCCGGGAGTCGCGGCGGGCACGATAGCATCGCAAGATCTCGTTCCGGGACAATCGATCGCGCAACGTGCGACCTTGCATGTGGTCGTGAGCACGGGTGCGGGCAATGTGGGGCCGCCGGTTGTCGTTCCGAATCTCGTCGGCATTGGGGCCGATGCCGCCCGAACGCAGTTAGCGCGGCTTGGACTTTTGGTGACGCTCTCCTATAGCGTCGATCCCACGGCGAGCGGCACCGTTTTGGCTCAGCAACCGAATGCTTCGAGTTCGATCTCGCCGGGTTCGAGCATCGCGCTTACCGTCGCCGTTCCCGGCGAAATCCCCGATACCGAAGGGATGACGGTCGAACAAGCGCGCAAGACGCTCGAAGATGCGGGGTATCACATCGGCTCGATTCGTTATACGACGACCGAGGGCGCGGACGGCAATGTCGTCCACACCGAGCCGCTCGTGGGTACGACGCTCGCACCGGGTTCGAACGTAACGCTCGTGGTCAACGGAAAATCATGAGAATCCTCGGCATCGACCCCGCGCTTCGCGTCACCGGGTATGGGGCCATTGCGGTCGATGGAGAGCAGGTGACGTTGATCGAGGCGGGCACGATCGCGCCCCGCGTACAGGACGCGCTTGAAATTCGGCTCGCGCGTTTGCACGACGGAATCTCCGGGGCGATTCGACAGACCGCACCGACGCATATCGTGATCGAAGAACTTTATACGACCTACCGCAACCCATCTACGGCTATTCTCATGGGACACGCGCGCGGCGTCCTCTGCTTGGCGGGAGCGCAAGCGGGGATTCCGGTGGCGACGCTGGGGCACTCGTACGTGAAGCGCGCCTTAGTCGGCTCGGGCAGCGCGCGCAAAGAACAGGTAAACGCTATGGTCGTTCAGCTCCTGCATCTGCGGCGGGCTCCCGAACCCAACGACGTCTCCGATGCGCTCGCCCTGGCTCTCGCTTTTGCTCGACGCTCGGCTCGACGCGGGCTGCCATTTCTCGAGCGTTAGGGGGCGCATCATGTTTTCACGTATTGAAGGGCGTTTGGTAGAGCGCGATGGGGAGCGGATCGTGCTCGATGTCGCCGGTCTCGGTTACGAAATTCTCGTCCCGCCTTGCGTTGCCGAGAAATTGCCGACCGAGGCGGGGACTCCGGTACGTCTCGAAATTTATTCCGTGCTATCGCTGGAACAGAAGAGCGGGCGATTTTCGTACTACGGTTTCTCCAATTCCGTCGAGCGCGCATTTTTTGAAGCGCTCCTCGGCGTGTCGTCGATCGGTCCGCGCTCGGCGATCCGCGCCTTTTCCGTTCCGATGAATCGGATAGCGGCCGCGATCGAACGGGGCGATCATGTGTTTCTTAAAACGCTGCCGGGAATCGGACAACAAAAGGCGCGCGATATCGTTGCGAAATTACAGGGAAAAGTCGCGCGGTTTCTTCTGATTCAAGAAGCACCGGAGACGGGGGCGAAACGGATGCCGGATTTTGCCGACGAAGCGCTTGCGGTGTTGCTGCAACTTGAATATCGTCGTTCCGAAGCCGAGAAAATGCTACGCGACGTTCTCTCCGCGCGCCCCGAAATTGTGGACGCCGAGCGGCTTCTTGCGGCGATATACGAACGACGCAGCGCGCCGGGGCTGGAGACGCTATGAGCGAAGATGCGCGAAAGCGCCTTTTTGGCCCTGAGGATATCGAGCCGCTCGACGAGCAATCGCGCCTACTCGACCCGGTCGCCGCGCTCGAAGACGAGGTTCTTGGTGCCGGTCTGCGCCCGCGCAGATTCGACGAATACGTCGGGCAAGAACAGGTAGTCGAAAACCTGCGCATCGCCATCGATGCCGCACAGCGCCGCGACGAACCGCTCGAACACGTGCTGTTCTACGGTCCCCCGGGCCTCGGAAAGACGACGCTGGCGGCACTGATCGCTCGCGAGATGGGGGCGAGCATCCGGCCGACGAGCGGGCCCACGCTCGATAAACCGAAAGATCTCGTCGGTGTCCTCACCTCGCTCGAACATGGGGACATACTTTTTATCGACGAGATGCATCGGCTCGGACGAGTCGTAGAAGAGTTTCTCTATCCGGCGATGGAGGATTTCCAGATCGATTTTATCGTCGATCGCGGCGCCTATGCGCGGACGTTAAAGCTGCCGCTCAAACGTTTCACGTTGGTCGGTGCGACGACGCGCGCGGGGATGCTCTCGGCTCCCCTGCGCGACCGTTTCGGTATCGTTCACCATCTCGATTACTATGACGTCGCCGACCTCGAACGGATCGTTGCCCGTTCGGCGGCGATATTAGCGGTGCCGATCGAACCTGAAGGCTGCGCGGCGATCGCCGCGCGCAGCCGCGGAACGCCGCGCATCGCCAACCGTCTCTTGCGGCGCGTGCGCGATTACGCCCAGGTACGCGGTGACGGTAGCATTAACGCAAAACTCGCTCTCGAAGCACTCGCGCGCGAAGGGGTCGACGAGCGCGGCCTCGATCGGCTCGATCGCGCCTTTCTTCGAGCGCTCGTCGAGCAATATCACGGTGGGCCGGCGGGTATAGCTGCGATCGCAGCGACGCTAACGGAGGATGCGGAGACGCTTGAAGACGTCGTCGAGCCGTTCTTGTTGAAGAGCGGCTATATCGTTCGCACCGCAGCCGGGCGTAAAGCGACGGCGTCGGGACGGGCGGCGATCGGCGCGCCCGCTGCCCCGGCCTCGCGGGAACAGCGTTTGCTATGACCCTGCCGCGCCGGGCGTTCATTGGGGGAATCGCCTGCGTGGCGCTGAGCAAGTCGCTCGCCGCGCAAACGCTCGGCGGTGGCGGGGATCGGTCGCAATCGTTACGCGTGCTGTTAGGGCGCGGTTCGGTCGAGCCGGTCGCCGGAGGTTTCCTTTTCGCCGGTAATCGCTATCGTGGAAGATACGAAATTCTCGCCGATGGCCGGGTCGTCAACGAAGTCGATTTCGACGACTATCTTGCCAGCGTCGTACCTTCGGAGATGAGCCCTAGCTGGCCCACTGCCGCCTTGGAGGCACAGGCGATCTGCTCGCGCGGTTTCATTCTCGCACGAAGCAATCCCAATCGCCCCTACGACGTCGTTCCATCGGAGCTCGCGCAGGTCTATCGCGGTGTCCGGGGCGAGCATCCGGCATCGACTGCGGCGGTCCGCGCAACCTCCGGCTTGGTGTTACGTTACGCGCGCGGTTTCGCGCAAATTGAATATTCGTCGTGTTGCGGCGGATACAGCGAATCCTCCGCCGATGCGTGGGGCGCAGCGCCGCTACCCTATCTCGTCGCGCACCCGTGCCCGTACTGTACGGCCTCTCCGTACTACCGATGGAAGACCGATCTCACCGGCACGCATCTCGCCGCGGTCGCCGAAGGGATCGCGCCGCAGATCGGCGTTCTGCAGAACGTGGCTTTCATGGATATCGATCGGAGCGGGCGCGCGCGGTCGGCCGAACTCTCAGGTTCGGCGAGCGCGAAGCGCATTTCGGCGACGCGCTTTCGGATTGACGTCGGGGCGCGTTTACTGCCGAGCCTTCTCGTGCTCCGTCAGCAGGAGCTCCCCGCCTCGGGTACGCAGGCATTCGCGGGGCTCCATATCGAAGGAAGAGGCCTGGGGCATGGAGTCGGTCTCTGCCAATGGGGCGCGCGAGGTTACGCGCTCGCCGGAGGCTCTGCGCAAGAGATCTTGAGCTTCTATTTCGTCGGAACCAGCATCGGACGAATCTGAGAACGAGGGTAATGACGGATCGAAAAGACCACGCGGCGGCGACAAGCGCCGACGAGAGCGATTCCGCTAACAAGCGATACGGTCTTCGTTTGCGTAAATTTATCGATATCGTCGTCGAAGACCCGTTCTCGGCGATGCTCTTTCGCGGTGCGATCGCCGATATTTCACCGACCGGAATGCGCGCGATGGTCGACCAATATCTCCCAGTCGGTTCGAAATACACGATCACGATGAAACGTAGCCCGTTTCTCCGTATGCGCGGGCAGGTACGTTGGATCCGTCCATCGGCGAACGAAACCTTTCAGATCGGCGTCCAATTTGTAGAAGTCGCACCGGAGGACGCAAAAAGATTATCGACCTTCATCGAGATCGAACAACAGCGATTGACGAACGGCTAACTGCCGCCTACGATTTCGCGTTGCCTCGCGAGTCGATCGCGCAGCACCCGGCGCCCCATCGCGATGAGAGCCGCCTCTTCGTGCTTTCACAGAGCGGGGCCGAGCGCCATCGCCTCTTTCGCGATCTCGACCGAGTGCTGCGCCCCGACGATCTCGTCGTGCTCAACGAGACGGCCGTCATACATGCCCGTCTCAACGGTCGACTCGCCGGCGGAGGGCGCGCGGAGCTCCTGCTCTTGCATCCGGTCGGTTCGCTCCGTTATGACGGTGCGGCGCGTCGCTGGTACGCGCTCGCGCGCCCCGGACGTCGACTACGCGAAGGCGCTCGGGTGACGTTCGGAGAGGAAGGCGAAGCGGTCGTTCGTGCGGTCCACGAAGACGGCCGGCGAGAGGTGGAGTTCTTTTTTCGCGGAGCCTTTGACGAAACGATCGAGCGAATCGGGCTTATGCCGTTGCCGCCGTACATTCACAGCGATGAAGAAGAAGATCGCAAACGCTATCAAAGTATTTTTGCACGCGTTCCGGGAAGCGTTGCAGCGCCGACTGCATCGCTCCATTTCTCTCCCGAACTGCTCCTTCGGCTCGACGAACGAGGAATCGAGCGGCGCACGCTCGTGCTCGATATCGGCCTTGGAACCTTTCGGCCAATCGCCACCGAGCGCATCGACGACCACGAAATGCACGAAGAACGCTACGATATTCCCGTCGCAACCGTTGCGGCGATCGAGGCGGCGAAACGCTCCGGGCGGCGGATCGTTGCGGTTGGAACGACGGTTTTGCGTGCGCTCGAGGGCTGCGCGCTCGAACGGGGGGGCGTTGTCGCCGGCGAAGGATCGACGAAATGTTTTATCAGTCCCGGATTTGAATTTCAAGTCGTCGATGCGTTAGTGACGAATTTTCATTTGCCGCGCTCGTCGCTCCTCGTTCTCGTCAGTGCATTCTCCGGACGCGAGCGAATGCTCGATGCATATCGGGAGGCGGTGGAGCGGTCGTATCGCTTCTTTTCGTTCGGCGATGCAATGTTTTTAGAGCGCGACGCAAAGTGAGGTATGTCGGCTTCGATGCGCCCGGCGACCCGTCGGTGTTGCGCGTTCTCGAAGCTTCCGCCCCGCTCCCCGAGGCGGGCGAAGTTCAGATCGCCGTGGAGGCCGCTGGGGTCAGCCGTGCCGATGCACTGGGGCGACGCGGTCTCTACCCGCCGCCACCGGGACAGAGCTCGATTCTCGGCTTAGAGGTCGCCGGAACGATCGCGCAGCTCGGCGCAGGTGTCGAGCGATGGCGCATCGGCGATCGCGTCTGCGCGCTCTGCAACGGCGGCGGTTACGCCGAGCGGGCGGTCGTTCCGGAGGGCAGCGTGCTGCCGCTTCCCGAAAATTGGAGCGCAGTGGAGGGGGCGACGCTTCCCGAAAATGCGTTTACCGCCTACGATAATCTGGTCAATCGAGCGGGCCTCGAACCCGGAGATACGCTGCTCGTTCACGGCGGAACCAGCGGTTTGGGCACGATGGCGATAGGGATCGCGCGCGCTCTTGGGGCACGCGTCTTCATCACCGCCGGGAGCGACCGAAAATGCGCGCGCGCCATCCAGCTTGGCGCCCATCGTGCGATCAACTATAAGACGACGGATTTTGTCGCCTCGGCGCTCGCCTATACCAACGGTCGCGGCGTCGACATCGTCCTCGACCTCGTCGGCGGCGAGTACGTCTCGCGCGATCTTTCCGCCCTTGCAACCGAAGGGCGAATTATCGTGCTCTCTACGATGGGTGGGAGCGAGACGCGGCTCGATCTTTCGCTCCTCCTACGCAAGCGAGCTCGCGTGATCGGCTCTTCATTGCGTGGGCAGAGCAACGCTCAAAAAGCGCAGATTGCGCTCGACCTCCAGCAAGCGATATGGCCGCTCCTCCAAGCGCGTCGGCCGATCGCTCCGGTCGTCGACTCCGTCTATCCGTTCGCGCGGGCGCAGGAAGCGCACGAGCGGTTGGAATCCTCCGAACACATCGGAAAGATTGTTTTAGTACCCGTCTAACGAAGAACGCATAAGAATCCGTCGATGCAAAGAAAGGTCATCCGCATGCACGCATATACACCGAAGAAGTGGGAACTCGCCGGGCTCACCGGGATCTCCGACGATACGCTGAGCATTCATTTCGGCCTCTACGAAGGCTACGTAAAAAACACCAACCTCCTCAACGAACAGTTGGCCGCTATTCGGTTAGCCGGTAAAAATGTCGGCGCGGATCCTGCCTTTGCCGAACTCGTCCGCCGGTTAGGCTTCGAATACAACGGCATGCGCCTGCACGAATATTACTTCGATAATCTCGCAAAAGGTTCGAACGATCTTGCAGGTGGTAAGTTATATAACGCGCTCGGCGAGAATTTCGGAAGCTTCGAAGCCTGGAAAAAAGACTTCGCGGCGGTCGGTGGTATGCGTGGAATCGGCTGGGCGATAGCGTATTACGATCCGCACGGGAAAACGGTGAGCAATCACTGGATAGCCGAACACGAAATCGGGAACCCGGCGGGTTTTATTCCGCTGGTAGTGATGGATGTTTGGGAGCACGCTTTTATTCGCGATTATAAACCTTCAGAGCGTGGAAAATATATCGAATCGTTTTTCGCGAACCTTAACTGGAAGGCGTGCGAAGCGCGCCTTCCCTAGTCACAAGTGCCGCGCGCGCGCGTTCGGGGACGCCGATCAGCGCGCGCGCATTCGTATAATAGACGAGCCCCGGCGCTCCTCCGCGCTGTTTTCGAACGTGTTTGCGCTTCGTTACTTCGACGTCGACTTTCGCGCTCGCGCTCCCCTTTGAGAAGAGCGCGGCGCAATCGGCTGCAAGCCCCAGCGCCGCGTCGTCCTCGGCGATCTCGTGATCGCATTGCAGGATGACATGCGCGCCCGGAATGCCCTTTGCGTGAAACCAGCGGTCCTCGGGGCGTGCGATGCGAAAAGTAAGGTCGGCATTTTGCTCGGGCGACCTACCGATGAGAATGCGTACGCCGGGGCGCACGTTCACCTCGCGTGGCGGGGTGCTCTTCCGAGCCTTTATCTTGCGTGCCGTGACGCGATGGCGGTTCGCTTCGAAGGCACTTTCGAATGCGCGACTTACCTCGGCAAGAAGGTCGGGTTCGACGCGCGAGGCCTCCCACTGCAGGCTGCGCGCTCCTTCGATACGTTCCTCGAGGCGTGCGAGTGCGGGCTCGAGCCGTTCCGCGCGTTCGCCGAGGGAGCGATAACGTTCGAAGATCCGAAGCGCTTCCTCCTTGAGCGCTCGTCGTTCCTCGGGAGGGCGTTGGTGAAGGCCGGCGTAGACCGCTTCCCCTGCGCTGCGCAACGCGTCGCGTTCGCCGATCTCCGCGATGCGCTCGCGAATCTGTGCGGCGTCGCGTTCGTCGGCGGCGAGGCGTTTCCCGATTCGCGCGACGAGTTGTTCGCGACGCGCGGCAGCCGATGGCGCGGCGCCCCGATCCCCGGCGATCCCCTGCATCTCGGCAAAAAGCGCAAGTACTGAAGGTTCGCGGCTCTCGATCGCATCGACGATGGGGAGCGGAACGAGATGCGCCTGGAGGAGGCGCCCTTCGCTACTCCGGTAGACGTAGAGATCGGCGAGCCGCTCGATCGACGATTCGATCTCTTCGACGATGCGTTCGGCATCGGGCCCGTACGCGCGAACGAGGGTGCGGGGAGTACGTAGACGCTCGTCGAGCGGCGGCGCTTCGTAGGGATCGCCTTCAAGAACGGTTCGCCGCGCATTTGCGGCGGCGTCGAAATTTTGGAGCGCGGAGACGATACGCCCGTCTTCACCGAGCAGGAGCGCGTTTCCGAAGCGCGGGATCAGTTCGAGGATAAGGTCGTGAAAGCGCGCGACGCCGAATCGCGAGCGCGTACCCATGCGCAGACGAAGAACGCGGTCGTTTCGGCGCGAGGATATCTCGAGTACGCGCGCTCCGACGAGACGATCGCGGAGGGCGCGCCCAAAGCCGGGGCCCTCTTCGAGCGGAAGCTCGGGGACGAACGCGACGCTCGGCGTCGGATCGAAACACGCGATTGCCAGGCGGCGAGGGCCGCCCGTGCATTCGAAGCGCAGCACGATGCGTCGGTCGAAACTCGTGGTTGCCGCGCTGCAGCGAGCTCCGCGTAATGCGCCGAGGAGTTCGAGAGCGCAGCGACGCAGAAGCAGCCAATCCGTGTACACTCGCAGCACCGTTCCGCTTCCGGCCCCTTCGACCCGCCTTCGCGCTGCGGCGTTGATCGCGGGGCTCGTTCTTTCGGCGTGTAGCGGCGCGGCGACGGGCCCGGCCGGGTGGCGGCAGAGCTCTCCGGAGAGATGGGTCTCCACCAAACACCCGGGCGAGCGGCTGCGCGCGAGCCAGATGCCCTTCCGGGGTGCGCCCTCCGAACTGGCGAGCCGGATCCTCGAGAGCGTCGTGCTCGCTCCGGGGGCAGGGAAAATGCTGGGTACGCATGCGATGAAGGAGTGCCCAGGGGCAGCCGGAGAGATCGATTTTCTCCGAAAGAGCCCACCGCGCCGCATCGTCGTCTTTTTTTCGATTCGTAACGATCTCGCATACCAGATTCGCTGGAGCGGCGCACCGGGGGATGCGTTGCCCCCCGAGGTGCTCGCCTTCGCGCAGTCCCGGCTCTGTCGCGTCATCTGATGCCGGCGTTGCGACGAGGGATTCGCTGCGTGCTTGGCGTATGAAGCAAGGGACGTCGGTGGGAGGGCGTGCGATTATCGGCCCGGGCTTGCTCTTTGTTATCTCCGGTCCCTCGGGTGCGGGGAAAGATACGCTAGTAGATGCGCTCCGCGCGCGGTTGCCGACGCTTCGCTACTCGGTCTCCGCAACGACGCGGGAACCGCGACCGGGCGAACGAGATGGAGAGCATTATTTCTTCATCTCACGCGAGGAGTTTCAAGGGCGTCTGGACGTCGGCGGGTTCCTTGAGTGGCGCGAGTACAACGGAAATGCGTACGGAACGCCGCGCTCGTACATCGAGGCAACGCTCCGCGACGGGTTCGATGTCGTCATGAAACCGGAGGTCAACGGGGCGATGGCGATCGTTCGTGCCTTCCCGGAGGCCGTCTCGATATTCGTTCTGCCGGATAAATTCTCGAATTTACGCAGACGTTTGCTCGAACGTCGTACGGAAAGCAACGAAGAAATTGCACGTCGGCTGGCGATCGCGCACGAAGAGATCAGGTTCATTCGAGATTTTGATTATCTCGTCATCAATCAGGAACGACGTTCGGAAGAAGCGGTCGACGACCTAGCTGCGATCTTCCGAGCCGAGCGGATGCGCATTCACAGAGTTCCCGACGACTCGCTCGAGAGCGTCACGCAATCGTAAACACGCGCTAATAGAACGGATAGAACAAATCATGAGCAAGCGAATATTTGGCGACCTTGACGGGCTGATGGAGCATGCCGACTCGAAATTCACGCTGGTGAATGTCGCGATGCTGCGCGCCCGCCAGCTCAATAACTGGATCCGCATGGAAGAAACTCCGCCGATGGAGCGCCGCGAATATTTCGCGAGCGAACCGCTCGTCGATCGCGATGCGGCGAACCGAAACAAACCCGTCTCGATTGCGCTCGATGAGATTGCCGCAGGGAAGATCGAGTACACGCGCACGCGCGAAGGCATTAAATAGTAAGTCATGTGCGGGATCGTCGGGTACGTCGGGCCAAAAAATGCAGTCCCATTCCTTCTCGACGCGCTCTCGCGCCTGGAATATCGCGGATACGATAGTGCCGGCGTCGCCGCGATCGACGAAAGCGGCCGATTGGTCGGCTCCAAGGCCGAAGGAAAGCTCGCGCGTCTCTCCGAGCGATTGCAGAATGAATCGACGGTTGCCGGGCGCATCGGCCTAGGGCACACGCGCTGGGCGACGCACGGTCGTCCATCCGACGCCAACGCCCACCCCCACCTCGATTGTAGCGGTCGGATCGCCGTGGTGCACAACGGCATCATCGAAAATTATGCGATGTTGCGCGCCGGCCTCATCGCACGCGGTCACCATTTTGCCAGCGAGACGGACACCGAGGTGCTCGCCCATCTCATCGAACAGCACTATGACGGCGATCTCGCCGGTGCCGTTCGTCGTACGTTACGCGAAGTCGTCGGCGCCTATGCCTTGGGCGTTATGAGCAGCGAGAGTCCGGAGCATTTGGTTTTTGCTCGCAACGGCGCGAGCCCACTGGTAATAGGCTTCGGCGAGGGCGAAATGTTCGTCGCATCCGATACCCCGGCGATTCTTCCATACACGCGTAAGGAAATCGTTCTCGAAGAGGGCGAGATGGCGGTCGTTGCGAGCGACGGTGTCGTTGTCACCGACTACGAAGGCAAGCGCGTCGATCGCAAAATTTCCTTAGTGACCTGGGATGCGAGCTCGGCCGAAAAAGGCGGGTTCAAGCATTTCATGCTCAAGGAAATTTTCGAGCAACCGAACGTCATTAAAGAAACGCTTGCCGGGCGTATCGACGACGCGCTCGACGTACGGCTCGAAAACGAATTACATGGTTTAGACGAAAAACTGCCATCGATTGCTAAAATTGCGATTACGGGGTGCGGAACGGCATATTACGCCGGTATGGTCGGGATGTATTTACTTCGTTCGTTGGTTCGTCTTCCGGTTGAGATGGAACTAGCAAGTGAATTTCGCTACGGCGACCCGGTTATCGACGGCTCGGCGCTGACGATTGCGATGTCGCAGTCGGGTGAGACTGCGGACACCGTAGAAGCGGTGCGCGTCGCGCGTTCGGCCGGGAGCGCGGTATTAGGCATCTGCAATAAATTGGGGTCGCATTTAACCCGCGTCGTCGACGCAACGCTTTTCACGCGCAGCGGCCCCGAGATCGGAGTTGCCGCAACGAAGACCTACGTAGCGCAGGTAACGGCGATGACGCTTTTTGCGCTCTATCTCGCGCGGCTTCGTAAGAGCGCGCCGCTCGAACGGCTGCGCGAAATCGCCGAAGGTACGCGCCTACTGCCGGCCGCGGTCGATGCCGTGCTTAACGCCAGCGGCGATATTCGGAAGGTTGCAAAGAAGATTCGCAAAGCACACAGCGCGCTCTTCATCGGCCGTTACATCAACTATCCAACGGCGTTGGAAGGCGCGCTCAAGCTCAAAGAGATCGCGTACCTCCATGCCGAGGGCTACGCGGCTGGCGAGATGAAGCACGGCCCGATTGCGCTCCTCGATGCGAGCGTACCGGTCATCGGCGTCGTGACGGATGGGCGGGTACGCGAGAAAATGCTCTCAAACCTCATGGAGTCGCGCGCGCGGGAAGCACCGGTGATCGTCGTAGCTAATCATGGCGACGACGAGGCCGCCGCAGTCGCCGACCATGTGTTTTGGGTTCCGAAGGTCGATGAGTTGCTGGCGCCGATCGTCAACGTTCTCCCGCTCCAGCTCCTGGCGTACCACATCGCCGACTTGGACGGCAAAGATGTCGATCAACCAAGGAATCTCGCAAAGACCGTCACCGTCGAATAGCGAAGCCTGAGGTCGTGCAAAGAAATGATGGACGCGCCCTCGACCAGTTACGCCCCGTGCGGATTACCCCCAACCCCCTCGATTTTGCCGAAGGCTCGGCGCTGATCGAGGTCGGTCGTACGCGGGTGCTCTGTGCTGCGACGATAGAAGACCGCGTTCCGCCCTGGCTGAAGGGCAAGGGGCTCGGCTGGATCACTGCCGAGTATGCGATGTTGCCTCGCGCGACGAGCGAACGGACCGCACGAGAGGCGGCGAAGGGTCGCCAAGGAGGGCGCACGCATGAAATTCAGAGGATCGTCGGCCGTTCGCTGCGTGCCGTCGTCGATACGACGAAGCTGGGCGAGCGCACGATCACGATCGACTGCGATGTTCTGCAAGCCGACGGCGGCACGCGGACCGCATCGCTGACCGGCGCATGCGTCGCGTTGTCAATCGCTCTTTCGAAACGGTTTTCGCGCGCGCAGCGCGAGCGATGGCCGATGTTGGGCTTAGTCGGAGCGGTGAGCGTGGGAATCGTACACGGTACGCCGATTCTCGATCTCAATTACGAAGAAGATAGCAACGCGCACGTCGACATGAACGTCTTTATGACCGATGCCGGTAAATACGTCGAGTTGCAAGGCACCGCCGAGGCCGAGCCGTTCGGACGCCCCGAACTCGACCGTATGTTGGAGCTAGCGGCAAAGGGGATCGGCGAACTGTTCGAAATACAAAAAGAGGCGATCGAAAATGGCACGAGTGGAAGCTGATCTTCGCGCTCTCTACGAGCGAGCCGATCGGTTTCACTTTAGCGACCCGTCGATGCGTTCGCTCCATCAACGGGTCGGAACAGCCATCGAATCGGAAAACTCGCCCGAAGCCCTTGAAGAAGCGTACCGAAAGGCTTTGCGACGGTATTTTACGGGCTTCGACGTTCAGACGCGCGCGCAACTTCGCGACCTCGACAAGCGTCTATCGGAGCTCGCGCAGGCTCAACTAAACTTCCACGCGGAGCGAAATGTCGCCGTCAAACGATTGGAGAATATCGGCGAGATGCTCGGCCTACTCGACGAGGCGATGGCCTAACAATGCGTCTGCTCGAACGCTTCGGCGAGGGGACGATTGCGTTTCTCGAGTATCTCGGTGGCATCTTTTCCCTCGTCGGCGAGAGCATTCGCTCGCTCGTCCACGCGCAGATTCGTTATGCGGAGACGTTCGTTCAGAGCTACGAGCTGGGACTTGGCTCGTTGCTCATCGTCCTGCTCACCTCGCTCTTTACCGGCATGGTTATTTCGCTGGAATCGGCCCAGCAGGCGGTGCAGTTCGGAATCGGCAGCCTCGTCGGAGGAGCCGTTACCTACACCTCGGTCCGCGAACTGGGACCGATGCTTACCGCTGTCGTGGTCGCGGGGCGCGTCGGTTCGGCGATCGCCGCCGAGATCGGTTCGATGGTGGTGACCGAGCAGATCGATGCGTTACGGTCGATGGGGCTCTCGCCGGTCCGTTTTCTCGTCGTGCCGCGCCTTCTCGCCCTTGCGTTTATGCTGCCGTTGCTGACGATCTTCGCCGATATTATCTCGATCGTCGGCGGTATGTGGATCGCGCAGGCCTACGCGCACATCAATCCCGCGACGTTTATCTCCTCGGCTCGCCAGGCCGTCGGTTTTGACGACGTCGTTAAAGGGCTGGTGAAGGCGTTGGTTTTTGCATGCATAATCGCCTTCGTCGGCTGCTATCAGGGGCTCTCGACGCGTGGGGGCGCAGCCGGCGTTGGTCGAGCGACGACGAGCGCCGTCGTGATTTCAATTATCCTCATTTTCGGCACGAACTTCATCATGAGCTATCTGCTCTTTGGAGCGCACTAACTCGTGGATGCATCGATCTACGCGCGACTGGACGATGTAACGCTCTCTTTCGGCGAGCACGTTATTTTGAAGAATTGCAACCTCGATATCGTGCGTGGCGCGATTACCTGCATCGTCGGTCTCTCCGGCGCCGGGAAATCGACGATTCTTCGCCTCCTCGACGGCCTGATCGAACCCTCGAGCGGGCACGTCTATGTCGACGGGCACGATCTTTGCCACACGCCCGAGCGTAAGCTCGTCGATCTGCGGCAGAAAACCAGCCTTGCGTTCCAGTTTGCGGCCTTGCTCGATAGCCTCACGATCGGCGAAAACGTCGGTCTGCCGCTTCGCGAGCATACGGCGCTTCCCGATGAAAAAATCCGTCACATCGTCGACGATGCACTCGAGAGCGTCGGCCTCCGTCACATCTATGACAGTTTGCCGAACGAGCTCTCGGGCGGAATGCTCAAACGCGCCGGCTTTGCGCGGGCGATCGTGACGCGCCCGGAACTCGTCCTCTACGACGAGCCGACGACCGGGCTCGATCCGATCGTCACCAACCTGATCACCGATACCATCCTTCGCCTCCGAGAGAAACTCGACGGAACCGCCGTCGTAATATCGCACGATCTCCACTCGATCTTCCGGATGGCCGACTACGTCGCCATGCTCTTCGAGGGGGCGATTATCGCCTACGGTCCGCGCGAGGAAATCCGCACCTCGACCAACCCATTCGTTCAGCAGTTCCTCACCGGCAGTGAGGTCGGCCCGATACCGGTGTAGAAGGGAGCGCCTAGAATGTCAAAGCAAGCACAAGTAGGAGCCTTTGCGCTGGCGGCGATCGCGCTGCTCTTTGCGTTCTTTTATGTGATTACCGATTTTGGAACGCGGCACGCGGGCTATCGAATCGGCGTGCATTTTCGCTCGGCGGCGGGGCTCCATTCGGGCGCACAGGTCTTTTTTAGCGGCGTCTCCGTCGGCACGGTCGAGAGCATAAAATTGCTCCCCGATACGACGGTCGATGTCATTCTTGCCATCAAACCTCATGTGGGCGGTCAGGCGGTCCGAATCCCGAGCGAATCGAAATTTCTCATCCAAGCCCCGCTCACCGGCGACCCGAGCCTTCTGATCGTGCCGCCGCGCCCGGAGCCCGGAGAGCAGCCCGAGGTGATCGCGCCCGGCGTGTTGCCGATCTCCGAACAGCCGCAGGGGACGAATACCGCAACGATTGCCGACCTGGTCGCCGAGGGGCAGGGGCAATTAAAGGTGCTCAACGGCGTTCTTGCCGATATCGCCAAACGGGAGCCGAAATTACTCGACGAACTCCAGCAAACGCTGGAAAATACGAACGCGCTCACGGCGACGGCGAGCGATGCCGTGGCCCGGCTCGCCGCGCAGAGCAATGCGATCGCCGACAATTTACAGAGTAACCTCACGATCGCTAGCGGTCATATCGTTTCGATGACCAGTACGTTGGATAAAACGGTACGTGGAAATTCCAACCGGCTCAATGAAACCTTGGCACAGATTCAGGGCACGGCGACAGCGCTGAATTCGACGATGCAGATCGTGGCGAGCATTGCAAACGATCCGTCCTTTAAAGGCAACGTACTCGCAACGACGACGAACATCGCCGATGCGAGCGAGAAGCTGAAGAAGATGGCGACCGACTTGGAAAGCATCACCGGCGACCCCGAAATGCAACATCGCCTCCGCGATACCATCCGAAACCTCGACGAGACCTCGCAGCGCGCAAATTCCTTACTCGGCGCGCTCGGCGGGCGCACCCATCCTCCGCAGAGCGGCGACGGCGCCGCAGCGAACCGGCACGCGCTGCCGAAGCGCCTCTCGCTCTTTTCCGCCAAGATACGAATCAGCGGGTACTCACCCGAGCACGTCGGTGGGGGCTCGCCGTTGCTAGGCACCTCGCGCGGCCCTAATAGTTCGATCGCGCTACGCTTCTTGCCCGATTCACCTACGCAAGTACTCCTGGGAGCGAACGATCTGGGATCCGGGGCGACGACGCTCGATCTCGCAGCGGTGCGGCGCGTGGGGCACGGGCTCTATTTCGGTGGCGGCATCCTCTACTCGAGGCTCGGCATTCTCGGTAGCTACTCGCGCGGTACGGTGGGCTTCTCGACGAAGCTCTACGACGTCGCTCGGCCGATGCTCGACCTCGCGACGAAGTTGCGCGTCGCCCCGGGGGTAAAGCTCTTTTTCGGCGAGCGCGATATTCTCCACGCCCAGCGCCGGAACGTCTATGGAGTTGAGTTTACCGATGCACCGTGAGAATGCCGAAGTGCGCCCGCGTATCGGCTTGATCGGCGGCGGTTCGATGGGCACGCTCTTCGGGCGCCATCTCGCCGAAATTGCCGACGTGACGATTCTGGAATCGAATGAGGCGGTGCGCGCGGGGCTCGAGAGCGCGGGATTGCGCGTGAACGATGGGGAGCCGCGCAAGGTACGCATCGCGCAGCGCGCGCGCGAGCTCTTTTCTTCCGATGTGCTCTTCCTCTTCGTAAAAGCGGTCGACACGCTTCGTGCTCTGCGACCGTTCGCCGGCGAGCTCAACCCCACCACGGCCATCGTCTCGCTTCAGAACGGCGTCGGTAACGAAGATGCGATTAAAACCGCACTCGGCGGTGCGGTTCCGGTGATTCTCGGAGTCACGACGGAGTCGGCCGAAACGATCGCTCCGGGATCGGTGCGAAGTTCCGAGCAAGGGATGACGCTGATCGGCTCTGCCGGTGCATCGGCCGCGACCGCCGCGGCCGTGGCGACGTTGCTATCGAAAAGTCGACTTCGCGCGGCAGTGGTGTACGATATCAAGCCGCACCTCTGGGGAAAGCTCGTAGCGAACGCCGCCGTCAATGCACTTTCGGCGATTCTCGATTGTACGGCCGGTGAGATTCTACGCGAGCCCAATGCGGCCCGGCTCGCCGAGTCCTTGGCAGAAGAAGCGGCGGCCGTTGCCGCCGCTCTCAAGATCGCGCTCCCGTTTGCGAATCCGTGGCAGTACGTCACCGAAGTGATCTCCGTTGGAGCTGAGAGTAAGAGCTCGATGGCCTTCGACCTGGAGTTAGGAAACAAGAGCGAGATCGATCACCTCAACGGCGCGGTGGTCGCACTCGGGCGTCGCGCCGGCGTCGCAACGCCGTTTAATGAAGCCGTCGTTCGATTGATGAAGTCGTTGGAAGCCCTTCACGCACGGAAAGGAGCGCTCACCATATGAATTGCCCGACCTGCCAAGCCGCGATTCCCGCGCAGGCGAAATTCTGTCCGAATTGCGGTGCTCCGGCTGCGATCGCTGCCGGCGTCGGAAGCTATACCGAGCCGGTCGCCGAAACCGATAATCCGAAGCAGACGATCCAGATCGGCGATTGCTCGATCCGCATCGAGGGGCAACTCGTTCCGGTCGTCGACGTCGAACTCGGTAGCGGCGAGTCGGTCTACTTCGAGCATCACATCGTCCTCTGGAAGTCGCCGCAGATCCGCCTGGGCTTTATGGGCCTTCAGAACGCGGCGCAGCGCTTCTTCGCCGGGTTACAAATATTTATCTCCACCGCGCAAGGGCCGGGAAACATTGCGTTCTCGCGTGAGGCACCGGGGCAGATCGTTGCCTTGCGGCTCGCACCGGGTCAGTCGATCGACGTGCGCGAGCATCAATTTTTGCTGGCGACCGGCGAGATCGAATACAGCTACTATTGGCAGCAAGGTTTGGCGAACGTCCTGTTTTCGAGGACCGGGCTCTTCATCGATCGGTTCGTATCGCGCGCGCGCGAGGGCGTACTCCTCATTCACGGCTACGGAAACGTCTTCGAAAAAACGCTCGCTGCGGGTGAGACGCTCGATGTCGAGCCGGGCGGTTGGCTCTGGAAAGATTCCAACGTGCGGATGGAGACGGTCAGCGTGCTGCAGAGTTCGGGCGGCGGCGGATTGCTCGGTGCGCTCGGCGCGGCGGTCGGCGGTTTCGCGTTGCAGATGAATCGTTTCTACGGCCCGGGGCGAATCGGTATCCAATCGATGACCTATCACGAGCCGGCGGCGGAGGGACAGACGCAGGTCGGCGGGACGAGCAATATCGGCAACGTACTCGGCTCGCTTTTCGGAAACAAACAGTAGCGCTCGGCGGCTCAGGCTTGCGGCATCATCCGTAACAGGCGGATGCTGCCTTGACGAACGACGATCGATATGCCCTGACCGTTTGCAGCGCCGACGCTCCCGTCGAGCCGTTCGCTCGTTCCTTTTGAGGTTCCGCGAAATCCGTAATTGGTAAAGATCGTTCCGCGATCGGTCTGCATGTGGACGTGAAAATGCGCGTTTGCGGCGACGAAGAGCGTGACGTCGCCCTTGTCAACGTGAAAATGGAGCGTACCCGGCCATGCGAGCGCACCCATGGTGACGGTGATATTCCCAACCCCGACGCGAGCCCGAGCGTAACCGTCGAGCAATGCATGGATGCTGCCGCGACGCGTCGCGAGGTCGACGTTACCGCCGACGTTGCTGACATCGATATCTCCGTCCGCGCTACGCACGACGAGATCGACGCCCGGCGGCACGCGAACGAGCAGATCGGCGAGCCGCGAAGTGGCGTTGACGACGATGCCGCGGGCATCGGGCACGATGCTCGGCGGCGGTGGCGCAGCGGCGAGGGCGGTTGCTTCGATCGTGTAGGCTTGCGTCGGTTGTTTGGGGAGCGGCGCGTAGGCCTCAACCTGCGCTCCGGCGACACGGAGTTCCATGCGCATTCCCGGGCGGAGTTCGCCGACCGTTCGCACGTATGGCGCGGTGCCGCTACAGCCGGCGAGCGCGGTGGTAAGAACGAGCGCGAGGAGAAGAAGAGTTCGCTTCACCGCTCTTCGCTTCGGTCGCGCGGGTGCGCTTCCTCGTAACTCCGTCGCATATGTTCCAGTGAGACGTTCGTATAAATCTGCGTCGTCGCGAGGCTTTCGTGCCCGAGGAGCTCTTTGATGGTCACCAGATCGGCGCCGTTCTCGAGTAGATGGGTCGCGAACGAATGGCGCATGACGTGCGGCGTAACGTGTTTGGTCAACCCAGAAAGCTTTGCGTAGGTCTGAAAGATCGCCCAAGCCTGCCGATAGGAAAGCCGCGTCTTTCTCCGCGAGAGAAAGAGCGCCGAATCGGTGGAGCGCGGTCGCACCCCCATATAGGCCCGAATCGCTTCGGCGGCAGCGAAATTGATAAAGACCGTGCGTTGCTTATTGCCTTTGCCGGTGACGCGCAGCAAGCGGCGTTCGGTATCGACATCGGAGAGATCGAGCCCCACGAGCTCGGCGCGGCGAATGCCGCTGGCGTAGAGCAACTCCATGATCGCGGTGTCGCGCAGGCGCTGCTCGTCGCTCTTCCCGGCGATCCGCGTGCGCAGCAAGGTGCCGACCTCGCGTTCGTTCATAACGTGCGGTAGGCGCTTGGCCGCCTTCGGCGGGGGGACGTCGGCGGCCGGGTTATCGGTGCGGCGCCCTTCGCGGCGCTGCAACGCGTAGAACGATCGCAGGGCGGCGAGTTTGCGGCGCACCGAAGTCGGGTTGTAGGCGCGAGGGCCCATGAGCTCCATAACGAATCGGCGGATATCCGAGGGAGTCGCCGTCGCGATCTTTGCAAACGGCAATCCTTGCATGTGTCCCGGCTCCAAAAACGCACCGAATACCTCGATGTCGCGGGCGTACTCCTCGGCGGTTCGCGGCGATTGCCCCCGTTCGAGCCGCAGGTAGGCGGCGAACTCCGCGACGAGCGGATCGGTTGGAATATAGGAACTCATAGACTCCAGGCCTCCTCACTCACAGGATATCAACATCACCAAATCATTGTTTGTGGCTATTCGATTGCTTGTGGAGAGAGTCCCGCCCGCCGGGGAACTCTGCCTGCTCTTCATCGTGCTCGCGGCACTGATCGGAATCATCGCGAGGCCGTGGGGGAGCCGCGCCTGGCAGTGGAGCATCGGCGCAGCGCTGCTGGTGGAGGCATCGCCGTTGCGCGCGAGCGGCACAGCCGTGTGGACGGCGTTCTGGAACGCTCGCGACGTCGCGTTTTTTTTGGTTGGGATTTTGACGATCGCCGAGGTGGCGGCGAAATCGCGGCTCTTCGAGGTCGCCGCGGAGCGGCTACTGACGCTCGCCGGCGGAAACCGCCTCGCGCTGCTCGCCTGGATCTTTGGGCTGGGGGCGCTCTGCACCGCGCTGCTCTCGAACGATACGACGGTGATCGCGCTCACCCCGGCGGTGCTGGTTCTCGCTGCCGCCGCCCGCGAGCGGGCGGCCCCCTACGCCTATGCCTGCGCCCTGGTGGCGAACGCAGCCTCGTTTCTACTGCCGATCTCGAACCCGGCGAACCTGCTGCTCTACGGGGCGCAGCTGCCCGCACTGCTCGACTGGCTGCGGCTCTTCTTTCTGCCGAGCTTTGCCGCGCTCGTCCCGACCTTCGCCGTGCTCGCGCTGCTCTTCCGCGCCGATCTCCGCGGACGCATCGATCGTCCGATCGTGGTGCGTGCGCTGCGAGCGAACGAACGGATGGTGCTCTGGGCGGTCGTATGCGCAGTTGCACTGCTGCTCGGGGCGAGCCTCTTGCGCTTTCCGCCGGGGCTCGCAGCGCTCGCGGGCGCGCTCGTCGTCGTCGTGACGGGGATGCTGACGCGCGTTTTTACCACCGGCGATCTCCGGCGGATCGACCTCGGCGTCTTGCCCTTCGTCGCCGGGCTGCTGGTCTTGCTTGCCGCCGTCGAAGGCGCGGGGCTGCTCGGGGGGCTCCGTGCGCTTTTGCAGACGCCCGCGAGCCCGCAGAGCGCGGCGCTGCTCGGCGCACTGACCGCTGCGGCGAGTGCGTTAGCGAACAATCTGCCGATCGCTGCGCTCGCCGCTTCTTCTATCGCGCCGGGGCTCGCGACGGGCTTTCACCGTGCCGTGGTGATCGCGATCGATCTCGGCCCGAATTTCGCGCTGAGCGGATCGCTCGCGACGTTACTGTGGGCGCAGATGCTCCGCAAGCACGGCATGCGCGCGAGCGCGCGGGAATTTGCGCGCATCGGTATCGCCTGTACGCTGCCGGCGTTCGCCGCCGCGCTGGCGCTCGCATTGCATTAGTCGGCGACCCAATCTTTGGTCAGCGTGAGCCAGAACGCAAGCCCGGCATAGGCACCGTAGCGATGGAAATCGCGGCGAATCGCCGCATCGCTGCGCTTTCTCTTACCGATGACACGCATGTAGGTCGGCCGCGTCCACGAATCGAGAATCAGCGGGCGATGGAATCCTAAGAGTTGCATCGCATGCGCGACGGCATACGGCCCGAAACCGCGGAGCGAACCCAATCGCGCGGCGACATCTTCTTCTTGCGCTCCTCCGGCCGCGCGCAGCGATTCCGGTGCGAAGGCGCCTTCGTGGGTCGAGGTCGCCAATTCATAGAGCGAGCGCGCGCGGTATCCCATGCGTACCGTATCGGTCAGATAGGCAACGCCAGCATCGACGACGATCTGCGGCGTCGGGAACGCACCGCCGCCGAGTGCAACGAGCGCAGCGACCATGCGTTGCGTCGCCGAGAACGCGCAGTTCGTCGAACAGAGCGTCTTCACGAGATCTTCGAAAACGCTCGGCGAGGCGAGGAGCCTGCCCGCGCCGCAGCGCGCCCACGCCAACGACGCATCATCGGCAAGCATCGCATAGAACGGCGCAAGATCGAGATCGAGGGCGAACATCCGCGCCACGATCTTCGCGAGCTCGGCGCGCGCCGAGCTCGCGAGCGCTGCATCGGTTGCGACCTGCAACGCGTCGCCGCGCTGGACGATGCTCGTTCGAACGATCCGTCGCCCGATGCGAAGCTGTGTGGTAAGGCGCAGCGGCTGCGCGACGATCGTCGCCGGTGCAAGGGCGGCGCAGCCGTGCGAGTAGAGCGTGCGCGCAAAATCGATCGGCTCGTCCCCTGCACCGCGCAGAGGGAGTTCGATCGCGGAGCTAAGCGACGTAGGAGACGCTGACCGGCACTCCGGCTGCCTCGGCCTGCGAGAGCACGCCATAGATCGCTTCGAGCGAGATTTCGACCTGCGAAATATCGCGAGCGCTCACGCGCACCGCAGCGGCATTATTCCAGAGCAGATCGTGCGCGCGTCGGAGCGCGCTGCGCAAGCGTTGCGGAGTTACTTCGAGGACCGGCCAATCGAGGGCGCCGCGCGCGGGCAGGACGCGCCAACCGCGCCCGAAGGCACCGATAAGTTCTTCGTCGGGGTCGAAGGCGTGCGGAATCGCGCGCAAAACGTCGAGCGCTTCGCGATCGTCCTGCGAGGAAGCGTCGATGCTCTCGCCGAGGCGGAGGATGTAGTGAAGCAACGAGGGGTCTTCGAGCGTGCACGCCCCAGCCGACGACGCAACGCTCACCTGAACGAGCATCTCATCGCGGTCGTACGCATCACTCATAATTTGGGTCTTCTGCTTCCTTTTCGCCGGATTCCTGGAACCTCTTGATTCGGGCGGCAGCATCGAGGTTCATGCAGGGCGAACTCCGCATCGTATGATCGATGCATCGCTCTACGACCGCTGCGTGCGCTGTGGGCTCTGCCTCACGAGTTGCCCGACCTATGCAGAGACGATGACCGAGACCTCCGGGCCGCGCGGCCGGATCGCCCTGATGAAGGCAGTCGCCGAGGGCGAACTCTCCGAGCTGGCGCCAGGGTACGGGGCACAGATGAGCGAGTGCCTCGGTTGCCGTGCCTGCGAGGCGGCGTGCCCCTCGGGGGTTCCCTATGGCGAGTTAATCGAAGCGGCGCGCGCCTCGCTCCACGAAGCTGCGGCGGCGGAGCAGCCGGTGCCTGCGCGACCGGGAGGGCGCGAGCTTACGCTGCTGCTGCGGGCGGTCGAACGCCCGGCGTGGCTGCATTCGGGTGCTCGCTTGTTACGCTTCGGGCAACGCAGCGGCATGCTCGGACTCGCGTCACGCTTGGGGATGTTGCGCGCGCTCGGCCTCGATCGTGCGGTGCGCATGGCCCCGCCGATCGACGCACGCTTCGATATTCCCGACGATTCGGTCGTCCGCGCACGGGTGAGCCGCGGGCGCGCGTTCCTCCATCTCGGCTGCATCGCGCAATGCAGTTCGACCGGCATCCATCGCGCCGCGACCAAAATGCTGCTGCTCGCCGGGCTCGACGTGCTTCGCCCGAGCGACCAGCGCTGCTGCGGCGCTCTCGCCGCGCACGCAGGCGAACGCGAACGCGCGCAGATCTTAGCGCGCGCGAATATCGCGGCATTCGAACGGAGCGGCGCCGATGTCGTCGCGATCGATGCCGCCGGCTGCGGTGCGCAGTGCAAGGGCTACGTTCATCTGCTCGCCGACGATGCGCAGTGGTCGGATCGCGCGAAAGCGTTCTCCGAGCGCGTTCGCGATATTACCGAGATTCTCGCCGGCTGCGAATTACCGATACCGACCCGGAGATTCGAAGCCCGCGTCGCGTACCAAGAGCCCTGTCACCTCGCACACGCGCAGCGCATTACCAATGCGCCCAAGAAGTTATTGCAAGCGATACCGGGGCTCGAACTCGTTGCCCTCGAGGAAGCGACGCTCTGTTGCGGCGGCGCCGGCGCCTACGCAATCGGCGAGTCGGAGATGTCGGCGCGGTTGCGCGAACGCAAAGCCGATGCGATTCGCCGCAGCGGTGCGAGCGTCGTTGCGACTGCAAATATCGGTTGCATGTTGCAACTCCGCGATGCGATCGCGCCGCTGCCGATCCGGCACGTGGTGGAGTTGCTCGCCGACGCGTACGACTCGGAAGTCTAGCTTCTGTCACGCCGAGTAGCCGCGGAACGCGGCGTATCGAGGCGGGTCTGTCACGCCGAGTAGCCGCGGAACGCGGCGTATCGAGGCGGGAGCGTACTGCCGAAACGCCCCTCGATACGGCCCTTCGGGCCTACTCGGGGTGACAGCGAAGCGCAACAATAAAGCCCCGACGGGGCTTTTCTATTTGCCTGGCGAGCACGACTCGGAAGTCTAGCTTCTGTCACGCCGAGTAGCCGCGGAACGCGGCGTATCGAGGCGGGAGCGTACTGCCGAAACGCCCCTCGATACGGCCCTTCGGGCCCCTCGATACGGCCCTTCGGGCCTACTCGGGGTGACAGCGAAGCGCAACAAAAAAAGCCCCGGCGGGGCTTTTTTATTTGGCTGGGGTGGCTGGATTCGAACCAACGCATGGCGGAGTCAAAGTCCGCTGCCTTACCGCTTGGCTACACCCCATCGTAACGCGCGCGCCGGAGAGTTACAGGGGCGGTTCGTTCCTCCCTGTCGTACGGCGGACCCAGCGGATCTCAAACCACTCGCCGTGCGCTGCCCGACGACTATACCGAAGCGCGGCGATCAGCCATACGACCAAGAGCGCGAGGTCGAGGAGGAGCGCGAAGATATAGAAGGCGATGATCGCCGTGACGTTGGGAACGACGGCGCTTAGGAGAAAGGGCCAGAGGAGTGCGACGGCCGCCACCGCGAGCGCCGCACCGCCGAACCAGCGCGCCTGATGCATCTGTCCGCGGTACCACAGCGAAGCGGCCTCGCGCGGGGCGATGCGATCGATGAGCGCGATCGGCCAGGCGAGGTACGCGAGGGCGACGAGCCGTTGCTCGTCGGCGGGCTGCTGCGGCTGCGGTTCTATTTTGATGCGATGTAGGTCTTCGCGCCGAGATAGCGCGAGGCCCAGTAGGATTCCGAGAGGCTGCTCACCATCACGCCGTGATCGCTCGCACTGACGAACTTCCCATGCCCGAGGTAGATTCCGACATGCGACGGCCCCGGAGCGTACGTTTGGAAGAAGACCAGGTCGCCCGGGACGAGGTGCCCGTGAACCGGTTTTCCGGCGTAGTATTGGGCGTCGGCCGTGCGCGGCAGTTGGATGCCGACCATGGCGAAGACGTGCTGCACGTATCCCGAGCAATCGAAGCCGGCCGAGGTGGTGCCGCCGAAGACGTATGGGACGCCGAGAAAGCGCAGCGCGCTATGGGTGAGACCCTGGGCGATCTTCGAGGTGCGTGAAAGCACGCTGCCTGCAAAGCGTTCGAGAAGCCCTTCGTGTTTTGGTTTAACCTGCGCCTGTACGGCGAGCAGATGGGACGTCCACGCGGTGACGTCGGGGCTGGCGTTCGCGCTCGTGGGAGCGGCGTTCGCTGCAAGCGGCAGCGCAAACGCAACGGCTGCCACGATTCCGGCAAAAAATGCCTTCTTCAAATCGAATCGTCCTCTTTCGTGACACTTGCGAGGTTAGTTGACGGGTTCGGATGTGAAAGTCACCCTAGGGCCGACCGGCCCATTCACCCCACCCTAGTGCTCCCCCGCTCCGAGCTTCGCTCGGACTCAGTGATGTAGGTTGGGGACAGCCCCCGAGGGCTATCCGGCGTGGGTCGTTGGACGCGCCCGCTCGATCTCCTTCTCGACGTCGGCGATTGCCGTCGAGACTTCCGTGGCCGCCCGGAGGATCTCGTCGTGGTCGTCCCCCTCCACCATCACGCGGACCAACGGCTCGGTCCCCGAGGGACGCACGAGGATTCGCCCCCGCCCGGCGAGCGAGCGCTCGACCCGGTCGATCGTCTGCAACACCTCGCGATGCTGGGCGCTCGCTTTGGAGTGTACGCGGACGTTCTGAAGGATCTGCGGCGCCTCGACGACCGCCGCGACGAGATCGGCGAGCCGCTGTTGCGAGCGCGCCATCTCACCGAGGATTGCGAAAGCGGTCATCGTTCCGTCCCCGGTGGTATTGCTGCGGAGATCGATGACGTGCCCGGATTGCTCGGCACCGAGAAACGCGCCGCTCTCGCGCATGCGCGCCAAAACGTAGCGGTCGCCGACGGCGGTGCGGTCGAGGGTGATGCCCCGTGCGGTTAACGCGCGTTCGAGGCCGATGTTGCTCATCACCGTTCCGACGACGCGCTCGGCGCGCGCTTCGTTTTGCGCGCGCGCGGCCAACGCGAGTGCGTAAAGAATATGGTCGCCGGTCACGGTTGCGCCGCGCTCGTCGATAAAGAGCGCGCGGTCGGCGTCGCCGTCGAACGCCACGCCGACGACGTGCTTCTTTCCGCTTGCATGCAGGGTTTGCACGGCCTCGCGCAACGGCTCCAGGTGCGTCGCACCGCAATGCACGTTGATGCGCGCGCCATCGTGTTCGCAGTGCAATTCGTGCACGGTCGCTCCGGCTTTACGCAGCGCGTAGGGTGCGACGGCGTAGGCCGCGCCGAAGGCAGCATCGACGACGACTTCGATGCCGCGCAGATCGGCACCGAGCCCTTCCAATAATGCGTAATAATGCTTGCCGAGATTCTGCGCGGTGGTGATCTGGCCGATGCCCACGCCGGTCGGGCGCTCGAATTCGTCGCGCTCCATCGCCGCTTCGATCGCCGCTTCGACGGCGTCGGATAACTTGAATCCATCGGGGCCGAAGAATTTAATTCCGTTATCGGCGATGGGATTATGCGAAGCCGAGATCATCGCGCCGGCCGCCGCGCCGGTCGCGCGCACGATGCAGGCAATCGCCGGCGTCGGCAGGACGCCGACGGAGATCGCGTGACGACCCACCGAAGCGATGCCGGCCATCAACGCCGATTCGAGCATCGGCCCGGAGAGCCGCGTATCGCGCCCCACCACGATCGGCAGCGATGCCTCGGAGCGATCGATGAGCGCGTGGGCCGCCGCGCGCCCGACGCGCATCGCGAGTTCGGGCGTGAGTTCGTCGTTGGCAACGCCACGAATGCCGTCGGTGCCGAAATAGCGCATTATCGTTGAGGGCCTTCCCCGGCTACCGCCGTCACGCGAATGAGGATGAGATCGGGGGTTACCGAGACGCCGGGCACCGTTCGCCCGATCACGTCGACGGGAACGACGCGGCGCATGCTATCGGTGGTTCCGGGGCTCTGCGGTAACGGCACGTCGACGCGTACTCCGGCTACCTGCGCCAAGACTCCGCTCGTTCCTTGGAGCGTCACCGAAGCGGGGTCGGCGGCGATCTTCGAAACGACGACGCCGTTGCGCGGCATGCCCGTGTAGTGGATGAGCGGACTCGCTAAGCGGCGCTCGATCCGCTCGATGCGCAGCGTCACCGAACCCGGGCTGAGGCTCTGCACCGCGATATTCGGCGCGACGAGCGTGATGGGGACGTTCTGCACGCCGCTGGAGAGCCCGGCGAGATTGAGAACCGCTTTTACTTGGTCGGGCTTGATCGGGGCGGCATCGCGATTGGCACGGACCGTCACGACGGCGTTTTTGTCGGAGAATTCCGCAACTTCGTCGGGCGGCAGATTGATCGCCACGATCGGCACCGAGAGTTGCTGATCGTATTGCGATGCGAGCAGCGGGTTATTGGTGTAGCGAAAAAACGCCCATCCGGTCACCGCGATGAGAAACGAGAGCAGCTTAAGCGGGAAGTTGTGTCGGAGGATTTTCATCTTCTTCTTCCCGTTTTAAGCGCTTTTTGGCGATGCTGCGAACGGCGCCGATACGCGCGCGCATCTGCATGACGAAATCTGCGCCGGCGGTCGCCGGATCGCGCGCGGGGCGCGTCACGGAGAGCAAGAACCGGCGCAGCCGCTCTTCATCGTCGACCGCGCGCGAGAGTTTTCCATCGCGGGCGATGCGCACGCTGCCGCGCTCCTCGGAGATGACGATGACGACGGCATCGGTCTGTTCGGTGATGCCGAGCGCGGCACGGTGGCGCGTTCCAAAGCGCTCTTCGCCGAAGCGCGGCTCGGCGAGCGGCAGAAAACAGCCGGCGGATTCGATGAGCCCCTCGCGCACGATCGTCGCACCGTCGTGAAGCGGCGAGCGCGACATGAAGATCGCCAGTAGCAGCTCGACGCTAACGCGCGCATCCATGCGCGTGCCCGTCTCGGCGATCTCGCGCAAACCGCTCTGCTGTTCGAGGACAATGAGCGCGCCGATGCGATTACGCGCGAGGACGAACGCCGCGCGTGCGATGATCGCGATCACCGGATCGTCGGTGCGCGGCCGGTCGTCATCGGGATCGCTCTCGCTCAAGCGAAAGAGGCCGCCGCGCCCGAGCTGTTCGAGCGCGCGGCGGAGTTCGGGCTGAAAGACGATCGGCAGCGTCACGGCGGCACCGACGACGATTAACTGTAGGATCGCACCGAGTAGATAGAGGTGGAGCAAGCGCGCGATACCGAGCAGGCCGACGAGCACGAGAACTCCGGTAAGAATCTGCACCGCGCGCGTGCCGCGGATGAGCAAGATGAGGTAATAGAACAGCACGCTCGTCGCGAGCACGTCGAAGACGTCGGTGATGCCGACGCCGGAAAAGATCGAGGTTAGGATATCCACGTTCGTTCGATCGCGGCTTCGAGGATCGAGCGTTCGCTCAGATGCGGTTCGGCGAGCATCTCGCGCGCGATCGCCGCGCGCGCGCGGTCGTCGAGCGGCGCGAGCAACGATCCGCGCAACGAGCAACCATGCGCTGCCGCCGCGGCGAGCGCGCCGGCGCGCACCTCGGCGCTCGGGGTGATTGCGGGATCCCAGGTGAGAAGTAGGCCGTCGGCGAGCGTTTCCACCTCCGTACCGGGCGGAAAGCGGCGATCGACCGTCGTTGCCAAAAAAGCCGACAAGGCGCCCGACTCGCTTGGTTGAATCTTCCAGGCAATGAGCGATGGAGCGGTTTTCGCGGCGGAGGAGCGGTTCACGGCTCCCTATTCGTTAGCCGCGCGAACCGCCTTCTCTTGCGCGTGAGCGAAACTCTATTTGCGCTGGTGGTTTCGGTCGGCCGAAATTCCGCCTGGGTTGCACTCGACGGCGAGCCGGGAATTCGTCTCGCGCAGATTCGCCGCAGTAGCGGGGCGCGTTCGATGCCGGTGCCCGGAGACCGCGTGCGCGTGAGCCCGCTCGATGAATCGGTGGTCGTCATCGATGCGATCGAACCGCGGGAACGGCTGCTCGCCCGACGCACGGTCGCCGGGCGCGAGAAAGCGCTCGCAGCGAACGTCGAGCTCCTGGTGACGGTTACCTCGCTTGCCGCGCCGCCACCGCGCACCGTCGTTCTCGACCAACTGCTGGTCTACGCGCACTTCGAAGAGATCGCTGCGCTGCTGGTCTTTACGAAGGCCGATCTCGCCCCGAGCGATTCGCCGCTGCCGGCGCTCTATCGTTCGCTCGGCTATCGCTGCCTTTCGATCGATGCGAAGCACGGCGCGGGAATCGAGGAGTTTCGCGCCGCGCTCGACGGATCGCGCTCGCTTTTAGTCGGCGTCTCGGGGGTCGGGAAATCGAGCATCTTCCGCTGGATGGGCGGCGAGAACGAGATCGGCGATCTCTCGCGTTTCGGGTTGGGGCGGCAGACGACGACCGCCGCGCGCCTGGTGCGGCTCGACCCGGGGTTTTTGATCGATTCCCCCGGCGTCGCCGATTTCGGGCTGGGGCTGGTCGCGCCGAGCGAACTCGCACCGGCGTTTCCGGAATTCGTCGCCGCCGGGCGCTGCCGCTTCGCCGACTGCACGCATCGCAGCGAACCCGATTGTGCGGTCCGCGCCGCGGTTACGCGCGGCGAGATCGCCGCTTCGCGCTACGAGAGCTACACGCGGTTTTTAAGCGAAGGGTAGGGGGCAGCTCCGTTACTGGGCCGTGAATTGGGTTAGTGTCATATGGTGCTAAGTCAAGTCGCAGCGCATGAGCGATCTACTCATCGGAGACGCGAGATTTCTTCAAGGCGAGCCCCTTTCCGAGGCGGCGATTCGCCGATTTTTTCTAGTTTACATTGGCCCGAGAACGCGGTTTACCGTCAGTCGCAACAGTAGTGGCTCATGCTGCAGGGCATCCCGTTTCGGTCGTAAAAGCGCTGAATCGCATTGCCGGCATACGGCACGCCGCGATCGGAATGAACGAGCAGCGTAGGCTCAACGGCGCGACGATCCGCCGCCATTTGTAACGCGTCGAGAACGAGTCGCGACTCGAGTCGATGGCTCGTCGACCAACCAACGATCTTTCCCGAACAAATGGTCGAGGACCACAGCGAGGTAGAGCCAGCCATCGCGCGTGCGCATATAGGTAATGTCGCAGGTCCACACGCGATTCGGCGCTTCGATTTCCGCCGCGCAATCGCGCGAATCGAACGGCCTACCCCGCGCGTCTTGGAAAACACAACTGCCCTTACATCCATCGCACGTCACCGCATGTGTTAGCTACCATGATCGTTGTCGTCACCGTACTGCCGTTTATTGTTCAAACGGACGCGATGCAATTTCCACGGCGTCGGCCAACCCCTCGGCCACTCGACGGGTAGCAGAGCCGCAAGCACTGTATAGTAGCGCCAACGAATCCCCATAATGATGAGGGCGCACGCAATCGCGCCGCCCCCCCAGAGACTCGCTCTCGGACCGGAATGATAATGAGCGGCCATGTCTCCGAAGGGGGCAAAAGCGGCAGCAAGAACGATGTGGAGCAGGCGCGGAAACCATGGGAGCCCTCGCGATGCATACACACCGACGGTCGTACAGAATAGGAATCCTATTATCGACATGGGTTCCCCCAGTTGTGGCCCATCAAGTAACGCTTCCACGCGTCCAAGACGTCGGAACTCCCCTCAATGTTCGTCGAGTCAGGCGGCAGTTCATTATACCGCGCAAAAAACTCGCCCCACATCATTCGGAATTTTGACCAACGCGCCATATCGAGGAGTCTCTCATCGTGAAACCTCCGAGTTGCCGGACCCATCAGATCCCTGATGGGAACATCGGAGTACCTTCCTCCGGCAAAAGTTTCAAGCATTTCTATGCAAAAAAGAGAACGCACGTCCTCCTCGCCTTCGGTCAGCGCCCGCTCAGCTAAATCGAATATCTTTCGGAGGTCCGAGCGGTCGGAAAACGCGCTTGACCGCGATCGGTGAACAATTTCCTCTACGATGTCGCCAAGTATCGGATAGAAGAGAGCCGTTCCATCATCAATGGTGTGCTCTCGAATGATATCGGAAGCGCACGAGAACTGTTCTCGTAGAACGCTTAGGACTTCGTCACGTAACAACATTCGAATTCAACCTCATCAGTCGGCGCTGCGTCGAGGCGGAGCGTTTGGCTCGGGCTCCGGCGCTGTTGGAGGATAATTGCTTTTCAGAAACTAGCTCGGATCCATGCCATCGAATGCGTTTTTAAGATCGTTGTCGAGGGCCTGCGCGGCGCCTCGTTCGGCGGGTGAAAGGTCGTTCCCCTTTAACATCTTCGCAAGCTGATTGAGGCGACCGGCGCCCTTTTCTAAATGAAAAGTTCCGTTCTCTAATAGCGGGCGACGCGTTACGAGTTCGGTGCGAATCGCGTTTGCCGTTCCACCGGGAAGGTTATCGCCACCTCGAAATAATTGGTTAGCCAACCGTCTTAGAGCAGGGCTCGTGTTTTCGGCGCTCTTTGCAAACGCTGCTGCGGACTCGGCTTCGCTGGTGAGCTCGGATGCGCCAGCAAGAGTTTCCGTGACTTTGGAGTGGCCTCGATTTCGTAGACACGAAGTTTACGCAGCCTGAGTCTTTTCGAACTGCTCGGGGCTGACGTATCCGAGCGTTGAGTGCCGACGTTGCCGATTGTACCAGATTTCGATGTACTCGAAAACGATCGCCCTCGCCGATTCCCGAGACTCGAAGGTCGGATCGTCGAGTTCGCGCTTGAGCGTCGCGAAGAAGCTCTCGGTCACCGCGTTGTCCCAACAGTTGCCCTTGCGGCTCATGCTGCAGAGCATCCCGTTTCGGTCGTAAAAGCGCTGAACCGCATCGCTGGCATACTGCACCCCGCGATCGGAATGAACGAGCAGCGTCTGCTCAACGGCGCGACGATCTGCAGCCATTTGTAACGCGTCGAGCACGAGTCGCGACTCGAGTCGATGACTCATCGACCAGCCAACGATCTTCCGCGAGAAAAGATCGAAGACCACGGCGAGATAGAGCCAGCCCTCGCGCGTACGCAGGTAGGTAATGTCGCTGGTCCACAGGCGATTCGGCGCTTCGATTTCCGCTGGAGCGAAGTGTCGTTCGAGCAGATTTCCGGCGAGCGGCTTGCCGTGTTTGGAATCGGCGGTCACCTTGAATGCACGAGGCGTTTTGCCGCGAATGCCGGCTTCCCGCATCAGCTTGGCGACGCGACGGCGGGAAACGCGTTTGCCGCCATCGCGGAGATCGCGTACGATCGGTCGACTGCTATATCGAGAGCGGCTCTTGCGGTGGAGAGTGACGACCTCAAAGCGAAGCGCGCCGTCTCGTGTCTTTCGCGCGCTCGGCAGCCGCTGCTGCCATGCATAAAATCCGGACGGCGAAACATTCAGTGCGCGGCACATCAAGCGCACTCGCCACACGCCGATATGTTCTTGAATACAGGCATATCTCACCGCGATTGCTTCGCGAACCAAATTGC
>JAJZED010000018.1 GCA_021805775.1 bacterium
TCTCAAGCCGACCTCAACCGCATTGCGATGCGGCTAAACCAACGCCCACGCAAGACCTTGCATTACAAAACGCCGGCGAGTACACTGAACGAGGTGTTGCGTTGATGGGTTGAATCCACCGCCGCTTTTTTTAAAATGTCGTTGTCCTCGCGCAATTGAGCCACCTCGCGGCGCAATTGATCGAGCTCGTTCTGATCCGCCGGACGATTCCCGTGGCCCGGGAAGACGACCGCGGCAGGTTTCCCCTTGGAGCGCTCTACCTCGCGAACCCAAAGATGAAGCATCTGCCGGGCAACCCCCAGTTCCCGGGCGATCTGCGTGACCGTCTTGGTGCGAGAAAGCACCAATTCCACGGCTTCGGCTTTGAATTCGGCCGAGTACGACTCGCGTGACTTCGGTTTCATGGACCCTCCTTTTCCTCACAAGGTGAGGCTTATCTTGGAGTCCACGAAATCGGGCCAAGTCCACGATCTTTGCGATTTGCATGGTGATATTTATTTATTTTGTGATGAAAAAAAACTGGAACACCATAGGTAGAACCCATCAGATTCTTTATGTATGCGCAGTCGCTCTAACACTATTCGGCGCGTATGTTCACAAAGGACCTCTGGCGCTTCCTTTGTTTCTGCTCATCGGACTAATAGTCGCTATTATGTATTTTTTCAAACAAAAAAAACCATAGAGGCAAGCATGCAACGTCCCGTTCCATTAATGTACCGCATTCGCCGAAGGACGAACAAATGAACGCGCCATTAGGGTTCACGCTCATCGCGATCTCTATCTGGGTCGTGGGTCAATGGAGAATGCGGCGACGCTGGAAGGGCGTCGACATAGCCCGCAAGGTGATCTTCACGCTCGCGATGGCTCTGTTCATTCTAGTTGCCACGAGTCATGCATCTACGTACGATCTTCCGCTTGTCGGCATCTTCGTTGCTCTCGCTATAGCGTTACAAGTATTCGCGCTACGAACGAACTAAGGAAATAACAAACTACAAATTCGTGTTCGGAGCCGCACCTTTCAATTATAGAATCTTGCGGCGCGCGAAATTGTCCTCAAAGGGAAGCGTTTCGAGGCCGCGCCGAAGTTCGTGTAAATTCGCGGAGCGGCGTAGTCCGTTGGGTGCCTTATCTCACGCGGCTTCCTCTTGTGCAAGGTAACCGTCTGTTCAAGGCCGTCTTGCACTGAGGTTCGTCGTTCGCGATGATGGAGAAAACGCGTCTTCTATCGTGAGGTCTTCATGGCGTCAACTGTAATACCGAGTCCGCGCGCTGCGGGTCGCCGTTGGCCGCTGGCGGGAAAGCGGCGTATCGTTGAACTCACGCTGCGCGTCGGCGCGTCGATTCAGACGATCGCGCGCGAGCAAGGCATCCATCTGACTTAGCCCCATTTGTCAGGCCGCTTCGAATTGTGGCCGAGTGTTTTTTAGCCTTTTTGGAGCTGCCGGACGCTCGCTCTGCCGTTGACAACCGGCCCGTCGCCCTGTAGCATACGCGGAACATGATGACGCATCGCACGTTCGCGTGGTGGTGGCAACTCTCCGGAGCGCATTCGCCGGTGAGGTAGGTCGTCGTCGCTCCCGTGAGGGATCGTTCGTAGAGGCCGTCCGTAGCACCGGACGGTTTTTTTGTTGTAGATCGAGTCGGCGCCGAGCGCGCCATGGAGAAGAAGCAGTGTACCCTCTTACAGCCTTCAACGGGCAACGCAGTGTCGTCGATGTCGCGGGCGTGCGCTTCGGCGACGGCGGGTTCGTCGCCATCGGCGGCCCCTGCGCGATCGAGAGCGAGGAACAGATCGAGCGCTCTGCCGAGCTACTCGCCGCGGGCGGAGCGGCGATGCTCCGCGGCGGGGCCCACAAACCGCGCACCTCGCCGTACAGCTTCCAAGGGCTCGGCGACGAAGGCGTGCTGCTGATCGAACGCGCCGCCGCCCGCCACGCCTTGCCGACGGTCGTCGAAGTGCTCGCCGTCGATGACGTCCCGTTTACCGCCGCGCGCGTCGCGATGCTGCAAATCGGTGCGCGGAACATGCAGAACGTCGCGCTGCTGCGAAGCGCAGCACGGACCGGGAAACCGATTCTCCTCAAGCGGGGCCCGGCTGCGACGCTCGACGAACTGCTTGCCGCCGCCGAATATATCTTGATGGAAGGCAACGACCAAGTCGTGCTCTGCGAGCGCGGGCTGCGCGGCTTCGATCGGCACACGCGCAATCTCTTCGATCTCGCCGGCGCGCTCCGGCTTCGCGAGCTCACCCATCTGCCGGTCATCGTCGATCCCAGCCACGCAACCGGTCGCCGGTCGCTCGTCGTGCCGATGGCGCTCGCCGCCGCCGCCGCCGGGCTCGATGGGGCGATCCTCGAGGTTCATCCGCAGCCCGAGCGAGCGCTCTCCGACGCCGAGCAGGCGCTCGCGCCCGAAGAGTTCGCCGCCTTCACCCGGCGCCTCGGTGCTCTGCGCGAGGCGGTTAAGGAGCCGCTGCTCGCCGGCCGATAACCCGAACTGGAGTCTACTCGGAAGGAGGTGACAGAAAATAACAACTCCACTTCTCGGCAGCGGCACGGCCGCATCCACGGGCGCAATCAGCCTACAAGCTCTGCTCAAATCGCTCGATCTCTCATCGCTTCGCGGCGGCACCGACATCTTCGGTGGTTCCTTCGCGGCAGCGTTGGAAGCTCGACTGAAAGCAGCGAAGGCCTCGGCACCCGCGGATCCCACGGCGACGCTTGCATCGCTTTTTGCAAGCGGGCTCTCCCCTGCCGAATTCATCAACACGCTCTCGATGCGGATCGGGCAAGCGGCCGCAACGGCTGCCAAAGCCTCCCCTGCAACGAGAGATGCAGTAGCGAAGCAGTTCGCGACTGCATTTGCCAGCGCGCTCTCTCCACCCGGTACGGCACCACCGACGTCGGCGCAGCAAGAAGCTGCGACCCTCGTGCAACGCTTCACCGGCATCGTTAACGGATTAGCGCGAGGGCAGACGACCAACAAGGGGCAGAAGAACGAGATCTCGGGTACGCTCTTGGACGCCAAATCGGCGAAAGAACCCCCGGCCCCAGCGACGACTACCACCCCGCCGACCGCGAGTACGCCCGCGCTCGATGCGGTTATTTCGTCGTTGCTCTCGTTGCTTCCGAACCGCCTCACCCCGAGCGCGAACGCTTCCGGCTCTCCGGCCGCAAACGATCCTGTTTCGAGGCTCGGCGCTTCGATCGAGTCCACCGCCATGCCGGCGTCAGGCTCCGTTTCCCCACCTGCTCCGGAATCGGTGAAGGCGCAGCCTGAGCCGAGCGCCGTGGCTTCGCTCCCGGTGCCGACCCTGCTCGCGAATTTCGCAACGCCTCCGCCACCGCCACTCCCACATCTGGGAGCGACGCCGGAGTCGCCGATTCGCAACGCCGAGCTCGGCGCTCCAAGCGCAGTCTCGAACGCAACCGCGGGGCAGAACCTCGACCTGCTCGGGCGCATGATCGCCCGCGCGGCCGGTACCGACGCGACCCTGACCGCGGCACGAGCCGCCGCCGGGGAACCCTCATCGCCTACGAGCTTCGCCTCGGCGAGCTTCGCCTCGGCGAGCCTTACCGGTGCCCCAAGCTCGGGCCAGCTCGATTCCAACCAGATGCTTCGCTTGACGGCGGCGCTGACGGCTGCAGCCGAGGGCGGCGCGGGTTCGACCGGATCGCACCTTTCCTCGGGCTTCGGCTCGTCGACCGGGCGCGACTCCGCTTCCTTCGGAAACCAGACGTCGAACGCGGCGCTTGGTTTCACGCTCCCATCGCTGCACGGAGCAGCGAACGCCGCAGCGCCGAGCGCTGCCGCGCCATCCTCGCAACCGCTCGACGTGCAGGCGCTCGCCGAGCAAATGATCGCCGGCATGCAATTGCGCACCGCCTCCGACGGCAGTTCGCAGATGCAGATCAAACTCGTTCCCGAGCATCTCGGGGAGGTGGCGGTCAAACTGACGGTGAGCGGCACCAACGTCACCGCAAATGTCGTCGCTCAGAACGCCGACACGCGCACTGCGTTGCTCGCCAACCATCAACAGCTCGCGCGGAGCCTCGCCGATTCCGGTCTGAAATTGACCGGCTTCTCGGTCGATGTTTCGGGCGGGAAACACCAGGGTCGCGGAAGCGACGGCAAAGGCCCCGGCCTCGGTCGTCGGTACGCGATTCACGAACTCGGTGCACCGGCGGTTCAGCCGACCGATGCGCTCGTATCTTCGAACGCGGGGATGCTCTCCGCCGACGGAAATGCGCTCTATAACTATCTCGCCTAAGGAGAAAACAATGGCGACATCCGTGAATTCAACGACGTTACCGATTAACTCGTTGATCGCACAGCCCTCGAACGGCGCGCCGACGAGTAAGTCGTCCGACGTCGGCCTCAACACGTTCTTGCAACTGCTTACCGCAGAATTGCAGAATCAAGACCCAACTGCACCGCAGGATCCGACGGCGTCGGTGACGCAGCTCGCGCAGTTCCAAGCGCTCTCCGCGCAGACGAATCTCGCCAGCTCGTTTCAAGCGTTTACGTCGAATTTCGGCGTCATGCAAGCCTCGGCATTGCTGGGCAAAACGGTAACCGCGAATACGGGAGCCACCAGCACCACCGGCGGAACATCGACCGTCACCGGAACCGTCGCTTCGATAACGGTGCAGAACGGACAACCGTTCTTTACCCTCAACGGTAGCAACGGCCAACCGCTCACCGATAATAACGGCAATCCCTTGCTGTTCTCGACGCAGCAGATCGTCGGCATCGGAAGCTAGACGATGGATCCCAAAGAGATCGCCTCGGTACAACAACCCGGCACGATCCTTCCGGGGCCTGCACCGCGCCCGGTAGGGCGCCCGGTCGAGATACCTCCCGGCGAGAGTTTTCGCTCGATCCTCGACCGTACCGCAAGCTCCGGCGACGTGCGCTTTTCGGCGCACGCTACCGCGCGTTTGCAATCACGGAACATCGCTCTTTCAAAGGACGATGTCGCGAAAATCAATGCGATGACCGACAAAGCAGCGGCAAAAGGGGCAAAGCAATCGCTCTTCCTCTTGCGTGACGTTGCGATGGTGGTCAGCGTAAGCAACCGCACCGTGATCACGGCAGTCGACCGTAATTCGTTAAAAGATAATATCTTTACGAATATCGACTCGGCGGCGGTGATCTCATGAACCACGTTATCACTCAACCGAGGCGGACCGCAGCGCGGAGCCTCGGCCGTGGCGCCGATCGAATGACGCACCACGGGGCTTCCCAACTGAGAGGTCAATAACTATGGGCTTTGACTCGCTCTACACGGGGATATCCGGTCTCAACGCTTATCAGAGTTGGATCGATCTCCTGAGCAACAACATCGCGAACATCGGCACCTACGGCTTCAAGGGCCAGCGCATGACGTTCGCCGATCAATTCTACAACCAAATCGGCTACGCCAGCGGCCCGACGACCACCAACGGCGGCGTCAACCCGCAAGAGATCGGTCTCGGCGTCAAGGTCAACACCATCGACACGCTCTTCAACCAGGGCGGGCTCGAAACGACCGGCGTCAACACCGACCTCGCGATCAACGGCAACGGATTCTTCGTCCTCGCCAATGCGAACGGAACAGGTACGCCGAGCTACACGCGCAGCGGCGCATTCTCGCTCAACCAGAACGGCCTGCTCTACGATCCGGGCAGCGGCCTGGCGGTGCAGGGCTATATGGCCAACGCACAAGGGCAGATCAGTGCGAGCGGCACGCCGGGTGCGATCACGATTCCGCTCGGTCAACAGGAGCAGGCGACGGGAACCGGCTTCGGCGTGAAGACCGGCCCCACGGCAACCGATAAGGTCTTCGATGTCTCCTTCGGCGGCAATCTCGACCAGACGCAGTGGGCGCAGGCGCTCAACTACTCGGTCGGCGGCGCACCGACGAACGGAACGCCGTACACCATCTCGACGACGATCTACGATTCGCTCGGTGTGGCGCACCAAGCGACGATCACCTATACCCCCGATGCCGCGGGTGCAACCCCGGCGACGACCGCAGTGACGGCAGGCACGGCCGGTAACATCGCTACGGTTTCAGTAAGCCCGACCACCCAAGCCAACGACACGATTCAAATCACGGTTAACGGTACGGGCACGGCGGCGACCCTGGTCGATACCAACTCGGGCGCCGTAGTTACCGCATCGGCGGGATCGACAATCCAGATCGGTGCCGATACCGTCACCCTCGCGGGCGCATTGACCGCTACTTCGACGACCACGCTTGGCGTCACCGGGGGCACGAGCGGGTTGCCGAAGAGCGTCACCGACGCGAGCGGCAACGTGCGAACCCCGGCGACACGCTGGAAGGTCAGCGTCAGCTTCGCCGACGGAACGACCTTCCAGACGATCAAGACGCCGGGAAGCGTCGCCGCGGGCGGAGCGGTCACCGCGCCGACCTACGGCACCGGAACCTCCGGGACGTTGGGCTATGCCTACTTCGATCAGAACGGGCAGTTCATCAACACCTCCTCGATCGAGACGGCCGCCGCAGGTACCTCGATCGGCGGGGCGGCGCAGACCGGCGATTTCCATGTCGCCGGAGCCCTAACGTCGATCCAACAAGGCAACCAGCTCAACGTCACCTCGTGGGGGCCGGGTACCGGGAACAACTCGGTCGCTCCGACCGCCGGGGGTGGAACGCCGGCGCTCGGACCGATCGGGCTCGACTTCTCGAACAACGCGAGCTTGGCCGGCACCTACACCGCAAATACGCTGACCCAGAACGGCTATCAGGCCGGCATCCTCTCGAACATCACGGTCGGGCAGGATGGGACGATCACCGGATCGTTCACCAACGGTCAGCAGAAGGCGCTCGCGCAAGTCGCGCTGGCGACCTTCCAAAACGAGCAAGGTCTCAACCGTATCGGAAGCAATTTCTTCCAGCAAACGGCGAACTCCGGGCTCGCACAGGTCGGAGCTGCCACGACCGGCAGCCTCGGCGCGATCGTCTCGGGAGCGCTGGAGCAATCCAACGTTTCTCTCGCCGATCAGTTCACCAAGATGATCGCGGCGCAACGTGCATTCGAAGCGAACACCCGCGGCATCACGACCGCCGATCAGAACCTGATCACGGTCACGCACTTGCAGGCGAGCGAGAACTAAGGTTCGCGCAAGCGTGCAGGCCTTCACGCCGAGGGGCGCTAACCCCTCGGCGTGATCCTCCTTCAGCGCCTCAACGGCGGCACCGTCATGGTCAACAGCGACCTCATCGAAGCCGTCGAGGAGACGCCCGATACCGTCGTCACGCTCACCTCGGGCAACAAAATCCTCGTGCGCGATTCGATGCTTGAGATTCAGAAGAAAATCGTCGACTTCAAGCGAAGAATCTACGGCCCGGCCGAGTCGGTTCGCGAGAAGGCTTGATGCGGAACAGATTGGAGCGCTGAATTTTGGATATCGCCACTATCATAGGCCTCGTTCTCAGCTTCGGCGTGATCGCGCTTGCCGGAGCCGTCGGCGGCACGGACCCCGGCATTATTTTCGGGCGTTGGGAAGCGATCGTCCTCATCCTCGGTGGAACCATCGGAGCGACGGTCACGTCGTTCCCGTGGCGCACCTTCGTGAGCGGCTTTTTCGGCGGCTTCAAGACCGCGTTCACCACCCGCAACTATCACGAGCGCGACGTCATCGCCACGTTGGTTGCGTTCGCCGAGAAAGCACGTCGCGAAGGCTTGCTCGCGCTGGAAAATGAGGCTGCCGCGCTCGACGACGAGTTCATGCGCAAGGGCATCCAACTCGTTATCGACGGCCGCGATACCGAGATCATCCGTAAAGTTTTGGAAACCGAGGTTAGCAATAACCAAGAGCGCGGCGCGAAAGCCGAGTCGGTCTTCACCTGCCTCGGCGGCTACTCGCCGACCTTAGGAATCATCGGAACCGTGCTCGGGCTCATCGGCATGCTCAAGGGCCTCGCCTCGGCGGCGAACAGCACCAATATTGCAGGTTCGATCGGCGTTGCGACCGCGCAGGCGTTCGTCGCAACCTTCTTCGGCATCATGTTCGCCAACTTACTCTGGTTGCCGATCGCTACGAAAATCAAAGAACGCAACGGCGAACTTTTGCTGCTGCGCGAGATCATGATCGAAGGCATTCTCGCCATTCAATCGGGCGATAATCCGCGGTTGCTCGAAGAGAAGCTCCTGGCATTCCTCGATCCTCGCGATCGCGAGGCGCACGTCGAAGAAGGCGGAGCCGTCGCTACCGACGAGCTCGCAGCGAGTTCGACGTAATCCGATTGTATGGCGCAACCCGTAAAGACCGCCGCGCGCGCGGCCGAATCGAAGCTCCACAACAAACAGAAGGAGCAGCAAGTCGAAACGGCCGGGATGATGCGTTGGCTACTCACGTACGCCGATATGATCACGCTGATGCTCGCGCTCTTTATCATCCTCTTTGCGATGTCCACGATCAGCCGCGTCAAGGTGCAGGCGTTCGCGAAGTCGGTCTCCGGCGGGTTCAATAACGTATGGTCGATCAACCAACCGCCCAACGGCGGCAGCAACGGCCAACAATCCTTCGGAGCGAATGCCAATATCCCGACGCTGCAGCGGGAGTTGGAGCGCTACGTTCAAAAAAACCAACTGCAACATCAGGTGCAGATCCGCATAGAGCGGCATAACCTGGTGGTAACGTTGCTTTCGGATCAATCTTTTTATAATAGCGGGAGCGCGCGTATTCGGCCGCAGACGTTGAAAATACTCGACACGGTCGCCGGTTTTCTCAAAAAGACCGCCAACCCGATTCGCGTCGAGGGCAACACCGATAACGTGCCGATTCATACCTTACGCTACCCGTCGAACTGGGAGCTCTCGACCGCGCGCGCGGTCAACGTCGTGCGCTATCTCGTCGAACAGGACGGCATCGAACCGACGCGGGTAGCCGCTGCCGGCTACGGCAAGTTCCATCCTCGAGTCAGTAATGCCACTGCTGCCGGACGCCAGGAAAATCGCCGCGTCGATATCGTCATTCTCAATAAGAGCGATATTCCGCAACCGACCGCGCAGACCAATCGCATCGTCCACGCAGTGAAGAAGCCCGCACCCCATCCTTCCGTCAAACCCACGGGCAAGAGCTAGGAGCGCGTCATGTCGAGTTTATCGCAAGAAGAGATCGATGCCCTCATCAATCAACTCGGCAGCGAAGAATCGCAGCTCGAAACGATTGAGAGCCGGCGCATCAAGTCCTTCGACTTCCGTTTTAATAAACGGCTCGATAAGTTTTCCAACAACCAATTGCAGACGCTCCGTACGCTGCACGAAAATTTCACTCGCCTGCTCAATAACTCGCTCTCCGTGTATCTGCGCACGCGAGTCGAAGCAACGATCGTTTCGATCGAACAGATAAGTTACGGCGATTTTATCGCCTCGATCGGTATCCCCTCGATTCTCGCAATCTTTTCGATGGATCCGTTGCCGGGGAGCGGTATCGTTCAGGTCGACCTGAACCTCGTTTTCTCCATCATCGATCGGTTGCTTGGCGGCCCGGGCTGGTTTCCGCCGAAATTACGCGATCTCACCGATATCGAACGGACGCTCATGCAGCGCTTTATGGCGCGCATGCTCAACAGCTATCGTGAATCCTGGAACTACCTGCTGACGCTCTCCTTGAAGATCGAAGCGCTCGATTCCAACCCGCAGTTCATTCCGCGCATCATCCCCCTCGACCAGATCATCGCCTATGTCTCGATGGAATTAAAGGTCGGCGACATGGCCGGCGTTATGAACTTTTGTCTGCCCTACTTGGTCCTGCAGTCGATCGGCCAACAGCTAACCGATTTCCAGTGGTCGCCGACGGTGATCGCCGGGCGGGGCATGACCGAGGATGATGTTGCCCAGTTAGAACGAAACGTCGAGCGAGCGGAGATTGACTTCGAGGTCGAGTTAGGGCGTACGATGCTCTCGCTGCGCGATCTCGTTTCTCTGCAACTCGGGGATCTCGTGGTGCTCGATAACGAAACCTCGCAGCCGCTGGTGGGGAAAGTCAACGAGCGGGAGAAGTATCATCTCTTTCCCGGGCTCTACAAAGATCGCTACGCCATGAAGGTTTCCGGTGCGCTCACGAATGAGGACGAATAAGCGACGATGATGCAGATCGATAATCTCGCCGACGCGATGTTTGCGGCGGCGGCGACCGTACTCGGGCGCTTGGTCGAGCAATCGGCGGTCGCTGGGGCAAGCATTCGCGCCGACCACGAGGGCTCGATTCACACCGAAGGCGACGAATTGGTCGCGCTGGCCGATATTCCGTCGATCGCGGCCCAACTCGTCGTCCGCTTTCAGCGCGAAGATCTCGCGCATATCGTCGGTCTGATGCTCGGCGGCGAGGAGTCGGTCGGCGAACTCGGCCCGATGCAGCTCTCGATTGCCTCGGAGACCGTCTCGCAGATCGCCGTCGCGATGGCCGAGCGCCTGGCCGAAAATATCGGGGCCGGAATGGCGGGCATCCACGCCGAGCTCTGCAGCGACGCAACGCTGCTACCGCCGCCGCCGTTTCAGTCCTATAGCGCCCCGGTGCAGCTCGAGAACGATTTAGCGCCTCGCATCGCGGTCGATTTTGCAGCGATTACGCTCTCGAAACTCGGCAGTGCAGAAGAGCCGGTTCCGGCCGTTGCGAGCGCCCCTGCAACTGCGGCCGCCGCGAAGCCGGCCCCGGCCCCGGTCGCCGCCGCCCCGGCCCAGTTCGCCCCCATCGTGCCGACGCAGGCAAAGAAGGCGCCGGCGGGGCAGGCGAATCTCGATCTCGTTCACGACGTGCCGTTGCAAGTGCGAGCGATTCTCGGAAAAACCGTGATGCAGTTGCGCGACGTCGTTTCACTCCAGCAAGGAAGCGTTTTCGAACTCGATAAGCTCGCCGTCGACCCGATCGACATCTACGTCAATAATATTCTTATTGCACGCGGAGAGGTCGTTGTCGTGGATGATAAATACGCGGTGAAAATCAGCGAGCTGAATCCCCAGGTCGGCTAGCGGAGTCCGCGCAGCGGTTCATGACGACGCATCTCTGGACTCAATACATCTTCGCGCTGATCGTCGTCGCTATTGTTTTGCTGCTGTTTGCCGCGCTCGTTAAAGCCTTAGGGCGCGGGCGCATCGTCCTGTCGGCGGATCGGCGCCTGGTAACCGTGCTGGAATCGACGCCGCTCGGCGCTCACGGTGCGTTGCATGTCGTGAAGGTCGGGGCGCGTTATTTACTCGTAGCGAGCGCGGTTTCGGGGACGCGACAGATCGTCGAAATTCCCGCCGCCGAGATCGAAGGCTGGATGGCGACGCAACGAGCGGGCTTCAATATCACCAAACGCGCGTGGAGTTCGATCTTCGCACTACCCTGGAGCAAACGATGAGGGCGGGCACGCTCGCCGCATTCGGAGCGGCTACCCTCGGTTTTGCGATGCTCTTGCTCGCGCCGGCTCACGTAGCGGCGGCGACCGCTCCGACCCCGCCGCTGCCGCCGATTCCATCGTTGAGCATCGGTTTAGGGCAGGCGCACTCGCCGCAGCAAGTGGTGGGAGCGTTGCAGGTGCTGCTCTTGCTCACCGTGCTCGCTCTCGCGCCGACGCTGCTCGTTTTAATGACGTCGTTCACGCGCATCATCATCGTGCTCTCGTTCGTGCGGACGGCGCTTGGCACGGCACAAGTTCCGCCGAACCAAGTGCTGATCGGCTTAGCGCTCCTGCTCACGTTCTTCGTGATGAATCCGGTCATTACCACGATCAACACCACTGCGGTGCAGCCGTACATGAAGAAGCAAATATCGCAGCAAGTTGCGCTCGATCGTGCCGCGAAACCCCTGCGGGCGTTTATGTTCAAGCAGACGCGCGAGAAAGATCTCGAACTTTTCTATTCCATCTCCAAGCATCCGCGGCCGAAAAAACAAGCCGATGTTCCCACCTATATTTTGGTCCCGGCGTTCGTTATCTCGGAGTTGAAGACGGCGTTTCAGATCGGCTTTTTGCTCTACGTTCCGTTTATCGTCATCGATATGGTCGTTGCAAGCATCTTGCTCTCGATGGGCATGATGATGATTCCTCCGGTGTTGATCTCGTTACCGATTAAGATCCTCATCTTTTTGCTGGTCGACGGCTGGAATCTCGTCGTCGGAGCGCTCTTCGCGAGCTTTAAGACATGACGGTAAGCGATGCCTTAAGCTTGGGCCGAGAAGCGATCTTCGTCGCGCTGCTCGTCTCGGCGCCGGTGCTGTTGATCAGCCTCGTAACCGGACTAATTATCTCGCTCTTGCAGGCGGTCACCCAACTGCAAGAGCCGACGCTGACGTTTATTCCGAAAATTCTCGTCTCGGCGGCCGCGATTTTGTTTTTCGGACCGTTCATGCTGGCTTTGCTGACCGATTTTACGACTCGAGTGTTTTCGTCGGCGGCGAACGTCCTCCACTAGGGCGGCATGCTCGATATTTTCGGTATCACCGGGGCGCAATTCCAGACATTTTTTTTGATTTTCGTTCGGGTGAGCACGATGCTTTTCGTCTTCCCGATTTTTTCGGCACCGCAGATCCCCATTCAAACGCGCTTCGGCCTCGGCGCTCTGATCTCGTTTCTTCTTCTCCGTACGGTGCCGACGCTCGCACCCTTTACCAGCCTAGTCGGGCTGGTCATCGCCATTCTCGCGCAAATCGCATTGGGCGCGATCGTTGGTTACATCGCGTCGTTGGTCTTTGCCGGTATTCAATTTGCCGGCGAGCTTATCGATCTGGAGATCGGCTACGCGATCGCCAACGTCATCAGCCCGACAACCCAGCAGCAAGTTACCATTATCGGCGAATTCGAACTCGCGCTCGCGACCTTGGTCTTTCTCGCGACCAACTCCCACCTGCTGTTAATCGCGGGAATCGCGGGTTCGTTCAATCTCGTGCCGCTTCCGTACATTCATATGGACCCGTCGCTTGCCGGGAACGTCGTGGGGATCCTGGCGTCGTCGTTCGATATCGTTTTTAAGATCGCAGCGCCGGCGGCAATCGCGCTTTTTATAACGAATATCTCGCTCGCCCTCATGGCGCGCGTCGCCCCGCAGATGAACGTCTTTGTCGTCGGTTTTCCAATTCAGGTAACGGTCGGTCTCATCACGCTTGCCGCGAGTCTCCCGCTACTGGCAACGGTCGGACCGCAACTCTTCGACCAGCTTTCGCGGCAGATGGATACGGTGATGCGCTCGCTGCGGTGAGGCTCTCTCCGATCCCGAGTAGGTGGCGAAGCCACCGTTTGTCATCCCGAGTAGGTGGCGAAGCCACCGTATCGAGGGAGGGACGCGCGCCTCGATACGCCGCTTGCAGCGGCTACTCGGCGTGACAAAGGGACGCGCGCCTCGATACGCCGCTTGCAGCGGCTACTCGGCGTGACAAAGGGACGCGCGCCTCGATACGCCGCTTGCAGCGGCTACTCGGCGTGACAAAGGGACGCGCGCGCCTCGATACGCCGCTTGCAGCGGCTACTCGGCGTGACGAGCGTGCAACAGCTACTCGGCGTGCGATGCTAGAAGTAGGAGAGCTGTCCGATCTTATTTCCCGCACTCTCGCTAAAGTAGATGCGCTGGTCGGAGCCACGGGCGATGGCGAGCGGGCTCGATGCGGAGGTTGGGATCGAATACTCCGATACCGTGCCTCCATTAGTGAGGTATTGGCCGATCTTGTTGCCGGGAATATCGGTAAAGTAGAAGTTGTTATCCGCTCCTTGCGCGATCGCTCCAATCGTCGGCGTCGCACCAAGCGGGACGCCAAGCGCTGTCTCGGTGAGTCCGGTCCCGTTGGTGAGAAGGCGGCCGATCTTGTTGCTGCCTTGTTCGAGGAACCAGATCGCACCGTCGGCGCCGGTGAGAATCGAGGTCGGTTCGCTTCCCGCCGCAAGGGCATATTCGGTGATCGCTCCGCCGGTCGTAATGCGACCGATCTTCGCGCCGTTGTATTCAGTAAACCAGAGCGCGCCGTCGCTGCCCGGAGCGATGCTCGTCGGGTCGGCGTTCGCGGTCGGAATCGCGTATTCGGTGATCGCTCCCGAGGTCGTGATGCGGCCGATCTTTGAGGTGCCAGCTTCGGTGAACCAGAGCGCGCCGTCAGAGCCCACGGCGATCCCCTCCGGTTCGGAGCCGGGAGTCGGCAGCGGATATTCGACGATCGTCGTTCCCGAGACATCGATCTTCCCGATCTTGTTTCCGCCGAATTCGGTGAACCAGAGGTTGCCATCGGGTGCAGCTACGAGATCGTCCGGCACGGCGTTTGCCGTCGGAAGCGGATAATCGGCGACGACGCCCGTGGTCTCGAGTTGTCCGATCTTGTCGGCCGAACCCTCGGTGAACCAAATCGAGCTATTCCCCCCGATCGTGAGCGCGGTGAGCCCGGCCGAACTCGTTGGGATCGCGAACTCCGCGGTGACGGAGGGTACGACGGGGGTGGCGGTTGGGGAAGCCGCGGAGGAGATCGGGGTCGCGTGCCCACACCCCGTCAGCGCGCCGAGGGCGAGGAGAGAGGCAGCGAACAGCACGCCGGAGAGCGTGACCAGCGGACGATACAACGTGGAGACTCCTTGTCGCGGTACTTTGAAATGATGGGGTTTCAGGCCAGCCCCATTCTTTTAGCGCGCGAGGGCCCCATTCCCGCAGGATTCGGCAAGAAGAAGAGGCACGCTGGAGGAAATGCCTCTGGGAATGACTCTGGAGCAAGCGGGCCATGCCGCGTCCTGAACAAACCGAGCGCGCGACTCCGAAGCGTCTTGAGGAGTCGCGGAAGAAGGGGCAACTCGCCCGCAGCACCGAGCTGGCCGGGGCGGGGATCTTTTTGGGCGCGATTCTGGCTTTACATTTTTTTGCCGGGAGCGACTTCGGCGGACTGGGCCCGGGGACGATGGTCGCGCTCAGCCACATCGCCTCGTACGGTCCGCTCACGATCGATTCGGTGTGGGGGATCTTTGCGAAGACGCTCGGCAGCGTCGCCGTCGTCATGGCGCTGCTCTTTGCGATCGCTTTCGGGCTGGGGGTACTCCTCAACGTCGTCCAAGTCGGGCTCCTTTTTACGCTACAACCGCTCCAACCGAACTTCTCCAAACTCAATCCGCTCAGTGGTTTCAAGCGCATTTTCTCAAAACAAGTCGCGGTCAATCTGCTCAAGCAGTTCATCAAACTCGGTGCCGTCGCGGTCATCCTCTACTCGACGGTCGCCGGGAACCTCGGTTTCTTCCTCTCGCTCGGCGAGATGTCGCCCTACGGAGTTTTCAATGCAGTCGGAGGCCTGATCTACGACATCACCTTCAAATTCGCGGTATTGTTGGTAATCGTCGGCATCCTCGATTACGCCTACGAGCGCTGGAACTTCATGGAAAATCAGAAAATGACCAAGCAAGAGGTCAAAGATGAGATGCGGCAGGCCGAGGGCAACCCCGAGGTGCGTGGGGCGGTCAAGCGGCGGCAGCGCGAATTCGCGCGAAGGCGGATGCTCTCGGCCGTTCCCCGCGCGACGGTCGTCGTTACCAATCCGACACATTTCGCGGTGGCACTGGAGTGGGATGAGATCGATATGGAGGCACCGGTCGTCGTCGCCAAGGGCGCCGATCTCGTTGCTTTACGTATTCGTGAGATCGCGCGCGAGGCCGGGGTGCCGATATTGGAGAACCCTCCGCTTGCGCGTACGCTCTACGAAAAGGTCGCACTCGACCAGATGGTCCCGCCGAACCTTTACGCAGCCGTCGCGCAGGTGATTGCATTCGTGTACCGGTTAAAAAGAAAGACGATCGCGTAAATGGCTTCGGCTACCAGCGCGCCGCCGCGCCCGAGCATCGGCCAACGGATCGCCGCGACGACCCCCGTCTTCGTTGCGGGCGCTGCGGTAACGTTAGTCTTTTTGATGATCGTTCCGGTCCCGACGCAAGTGCTCGACGCGTTGTTGACGCTCAATATTACCGGCGCGCTCGTCATCATCGGCACCAGTCTCTACGCCGAAAATGCGCTCTCGTTCTCCGTCTTTCCGACCCTGTTGCTCATCGTAACGCTCTTCCGGCTCGCGCTGAACATTACGGCGACGCGCGCTATTCTCACCAATGGCTATGCCGGCGAGGTCATTCAATTTTTCGGCCAGGTCGTGATCGCCGGAAACTACGCCGTCGGTCTGGTGATTTTCCTCATTTTGGTCGTCATTCAATTCGTCGTCATCACTAACGGCGCGGGGCGCGTTGCCGAGGTCGCTGCCCGTTTTACGCTCGACGCAATGCCGGGCAAACAGTTGGCGATCGACGCCGATCTCAATGCCGGCCTCATCACCGAAGCAGATGCTCGTCAGCGCCGTAAGGATATTCAGCGCTCGGCGGATTTTTACGGTGCGATGGACGGCGCGAGCAAGTTCGTTCGCGGCGACGCGATCGCCGCGGTCATCATCGTCGTGATCAACATCATCGGCGGCTTCATTATCGGGGTCGTGCAACTGCACTATACCGTGGTGCAATCGCTGGCGACTTTTACCTTGCTTACCGTCGGCGAAGGGATCGTCACCCAGGTTCCGGCGCTGCTGATCTCCACCGCGACGGGTATCATCGTTACGCGCGCGGCCGCCGAGTCCGATTTCGGCGGCGAACTTACCAAGCAGCTGAACTCGCAGCCGCTGGCTATCCTTATCGCCGCCGTTATGACCGGCATCTTCGGGATCGTCGGCCTCGCCCGATTCTTCATGTTGCCGATGTCGGCGCTGCTCTTCGTGTATTATTATTCGCGTCGCCGCGCCGGCTCGCCGGCGGTGCAGGCCGCGGCTGCTGCGGCGAAGGCCGCCGCTGTAGCGAAAAGCTCCCCGGCGAAGCCCGCCGAGAGCGTCGTGCCGTTACTCTCCTACGACCCGATGGAACTCGAGATCGGCTTCGGCCTTATCCCGCTCGTCGACGTCAACCAGGGCGGCGATCTGCTCGAACGCGTCACGCTCATTCGGCGACAGGCCGCACGCGAGCTCGGGATCGTCATGCCGCCGATTCGCGTGCGCGATAATCTGCAACTCAAACCCAGCGCCTACAGCGTCAAGATCTACGGTCTGGAGGTCGCGCAGGCCGAAGTGATGGTGAGCCGTCTACTCGCGATGAATCCCGGCACGGCAACGCAACCGCTCGACGGTATCGCCACCAAAGAGCCGGCGTTCGGTTTGCCGGCGCTCTGGATCCCGGAATCGTTGCGCTCCGAGGCGGAGATGGCCGGCTACACGGTGATCGATCCGACCAGCGTCATCGCCACGCATCTTACCGAACTCATCCGCGCGCATGCCCCGGATTTGCTCGGACGCCAAGAGACTTCGGCGCTGCTCGACAATATCAAAACGCATTATCCCGTCGTCGTCGAAGAGCTCGTTCCGGGGCTGCTCTCGGTCGGCGAGATACAACGCGTGTTGCAGAACCTTTTGCGCGAGCGAATTCCGATTCGCAATCTCGTTCTCATTCTCGAAACGATGGCCGATGCGGCTCGTAGCAGTAAGGACATCGATTTCCTAACCGAGCGCGTGCGCGCGGCCTTGGCGCGCCATATTTCTTCGGAGTACGCCGAGGATGGATTGCTCTCGGTTATTACGGTCGATCCGCGCCTGGAGGCGCTACTCGCCGAGGCGGTGCGCCGAGGCGAAGATGCTTACGCATTGCTCGATCCGACTACGATCTCGCGGGTCTACTCGTCGCTCTCGCGGCAGATTGCCGTCGCGCAAAATGCGGGGCTGCAACCGATCGTGCTCGCGTCACCCTCGGTGCGCCTCGCTCTCAAGCGGCTGACCGAACGCGCGGCACCCAACCTCGTCGTTCTATCTTACTCTGAAATCGCTCCGGGGCTTCGCGTCGAATCGATCGGCCAAGTCTCGGCAACCGATGAAACAAGCTCAGCACCCATGGGGTCGGGAGTCTAAATGCTTAAATCACTTTTTTCTCGCGGACCGTCGATTCCGGCATCGAAACTACCAAATGCGAACGCCTTCGTCGACGTCGTCGTTGCAGGGCGCGCCTCGCGCTCGGTCTCGGTCGACGCGGTCACCCCCAAGGGCATCGTCGTTCGCGGAGCGATCGGACGCTCCGGCGAGAGCGCGGTCATGCTCTACGATTCGGGGCACGGCCGGCTCCGCGCGGCGACGAAGATCATCGGAGCGACGGGGGACCGGACGACGATGGCGCTACCCTCGCGCGTGACCTCGGCCTCCTCCTCGCCGAGCGGCGGCGGCGGCGCACAGAAGCGACAGACCGTGCGCCTCGACGCGCTGGTACCGGGGACCTGGCGCTTCGCGCCGGGCGGGAAGGGGACCGGCGAATTCGTTAAGGCCAATATCCGCGATATCAGCCGCGGCGGCTGCTCGCTCATCCTCGACCGCGAACTCAAGCGCGGTTCGAGCGTCGAGGTGCAGTTGCGCTTGCGGGAGGGTGGGGCACCGCTCGTCCTGCTCGGCGAAGTGATGCGCCAAGAACGTATCGCGAGTTCGGGGCGCTTCTCGCACGGATTGCGTTTTCACGGCATGCGTCCCGAGGAAGACCACGCGATCGTGGAATTCATTAATCGTCGGCAGGCGGAGTTGCGGAGCCGGGGGCTTGCATGATCGACGGCGAAGATGCCGTATCAGAGGGGCCTTGCCGCCTCAGCGGTGAAATATCGTCGCACCTTCGCTCTGGGAGTTTTTGATGAGTAAAAAGGTCCTCATCGTCGATGATGCCGTCGTCATGCGAATGATGATCAAGGGTATTCTCTCCAAACACGGCTATGAAGTCGTTGGCGAGGCCCAAAACGGCGTCGAGGCGGTCGATAAATACAAGCAGTTGCAGCCCGATTTGGTAACCATGGATATGGTCATGCCGGAGATGGACGGTATTACTGCGGTCCGTCAGATCATGTCGATGGATCCCAACGCGAAGATCATTATGTGCACGTCGATGGGGCAGCAAGCACTCGTCGTTGAAGCGATTCAGGCCGGGGCGAAATCGTTCATTACCAAGCCGTTCCAGCCGCCGAAAATACTCGAAACCATATCGAAGGTGCTTGCGTGAGCCATCAGGGCATGAATCTGACCGACCTTCAGAAAGATGCGCTGAAAGAGGTCGGGAACATCGGTGCCGGGCACGCCGCAACGGCGCTCTCGCAATTGCTCAACGCAAAAATTAATCTGAGCGAACCGAGAATCGACGTCATTAAATTCCGCGATCTTGCCACGCGCGTCGGGCACGAAAATCGTACCGTCGCCGCGCTGCATATGTACGTGCGGGGAGAGGCGCCGGGGCAGATGGTCGTACTCTTCGACCGCGAGCAGGCCCTCGATTTTGTCAGCCAATTCCTCCACCGAGTGATCGGCGACATTCAAATCTTCGATTCGATCGCCGATTCGACGCTCAAAGAGCTCGGCAACATCATCGCGGGCTCCTATCTGACCGCGATCATCCAACTGACCGGAGTAAATCTGCTCCCATCGGTGCCGACCCTCTCCTATGGGACGATCCAAGCAGCCTTCCGCACGCTCATGTCGATTTTGCCCGACCAGGATGTCTTCCTTATCGAAAGCAGTTTCCTCGATAAAGACAAAGAGGTTGCCGGACAGTTCATCATGATCCCGGAGACCGGGTCGCTCACGCCGCTGCTCTCGGCGTTCGGCGTCGAGTAGAGTCACCCGGCAGCACCGAACGAGCGCTTGAGGATCGCCGATGTCCGACGAACCATTCGATAAAGAAGAGTTCGTTGCGTACTTCCGCGACGAGGCCGAGGAGCTGCTACAGCAGATTGACGGAGATCTGCTGCGTCTCGAGGAGTTTGTCGACAGCGGGCAGGCCGACCCCGAGATCGTCAATTCACTCTTCCGAGCGCTCCATACGATCAAGGGGAGTTCGGGGATGCTCGGCTTCACGGAGGTTCAGGGGCTTGCACACAAGCTTGAGAATCTCTGCGATTTGCTGCGCAAGGAGCGCATGCCGCTCTCGGAGGGAAGCGTCGAAATTCTCTTCTCCGGGCGAGACTTTTTAACCGACCTGGTGCAAGCGGCGATCGGACAGAGCGCGCCGCCGAGCGGGCTCAACGAATTCACCGGCCGCCTCGACCAGTTCGTTGCTATTTATAACGAAACGTCAAACGTGATCGAGGGCAAGACTCCGGATCGCAGCGAGTCCGGCGGAGCCGTCGGCAGCGAGCCGATGAACGAGGCGGAGATTGCCGCCTTCGAAGCGGAGATCGAGCGGATGCTCGCCGAAGCGGCGGCAACCTCTGCCCCCGCAGCCGCCCCGCCCGCAGCGGCTGCTCCCGCCGCCGGCGCCCCCGCCGCGAACGCTCCCTCTGCACGGGGGCAGGCGCAGGGCAACGGAGAGAACGCCGATGCAAAGAAGGCCGCTGCCCAAGGGAAGCGGAGTTCGCTCGCGCAGACGATTCGAGTAGATATCGACCGGCTCGATGCTCTCCTCAATCTCGTCGGCGAGCTTGTCATCAACCGTACGCGTATCTCCGATATCGCCACGACACTCGGGCGACTCATGGGGGACCGGGCGCTCAACGCATCGGTCGGCCTTATCGGCCCGCTCTCGAAGGACCTCGCCGACAGCGCCGCGCTGCTCGCGCGCACGACGAACGAGATTCAAGAATCGATCATGAAAGTGCGCATGGTTCCGATCGGCCAGGTCTTCGATCGTTTCCCGCGCACCGTTCGCGACGTCGCCAAAGCGCGCGGCAAAGAGGTGCAACTGCAGATATCGGGTGCCGATACCGATCTCGATAAAACGATCGTCGACGAAGTCGGCGAGCCGCTCATGCATCTGCTACGGAACTGTGTCGACCACGGCATCGAGGCTCCCGTCGAGCGCGAACGGCAGGGGAAACCGCGCCTGGGCACGATAGCGCTGAACGCCTATCATGAAGGCAACCAGATTATCATCGAGATATCCGACGATGGCGGAGGCATCAATCTCGATAAGGTGCGTGCGAAAGCGATCAAGAACGGCCTCATCGACACCGACGATCGTCTAACGGATCGCGAATTGATCGAACTGATCTTTACCCCCGGCTTTTCGACCGCCGAAGAAGTCTCCGATGTCAGCGGTCGCGGCGTGGGCATGGACGTGGTGAAGCGAAATATTACCAAACTTAAAGGGATCTTCGATGTCGATTCCGCTCCCGGGCAAGGTACGCGCTTCACGATTAAGCTGCCGTTGACGTTGGCGATCATTCAGGCGTTGCTGGTTCGTGTCGTCGACGAGCTCTACGCTATCCCGCTCGACTCGGTGATAGAATCGCAGCGCGTTGAGATGCCTGACGTCCGCACGGTTCACGGCGCGGAGGTTATTACGCTGCGCGGCCAAGTCGTGCCGTTGCTGCGGATCGCCGATTTCTTCGAGCTCGGCGGCGAGCGCGACCCCGAGAAGGTGATGATCGTCATCGTCGGCCTGCAAGGGCGCCAAGTCGGCCTCGTGGTCGACTCCTTCGAGGGCGAGCAAGAGATCGTCATCAAGCCGCTCTCCGATGTCGTCGGACGGATTCCGGGAATCTCCGGTGCGACGATTCTCGGCAATGGGTCGATCTCGTTGATTATCGATGTCCATTCCTTGGTAAGCGACGCTTATGCCGGCGGTAAAGTCACGCGCGCCGAGTTTTCAGGAGTATAATGTTTATGATGGCCGAGCAACGAGAAGAGAAGAAGCAGCAGTATTCGGGCGAGACCTTCCAGGTCGTCTCATTCCGCCTGGGCGGCGAAGAGTATGGGGTCGATATCTCGCAGGTGCAAGAGATCATCCGCATGGTTGAAATCACGCACGTGCCGCGCGCGCCGCGCTTCATGGAAGGGGTCATCAATCTCCGCGGACAGCTGATTCCGATCATCGACCTGCGGACGCGCTTCGGCATGAATCGCGCCGAACACACAAAATCGACGCGCATCATCGTCACCGATATCGGCAGCAAACGCGTCGGAATCGTCGTCGACAGCGTCTCCGAGGTGCTCAATATTCCGGTTGAAAACGTCGAAGATGCGCCGGAAATGGTAGCCGGTATCGGTACCGAGTATATCCAAGGCGTCGGCAAGGTCGATACGCGGCTTATTATTCTGCTCGACCTTAGTAAAGTGATCACCTCCGAGGAGAAACAGGCGCTCGAAACCGTCGACGAGGCCGCAGAGCAGTAAGCGCCGAAACGATTTCCTCGGCCGGGTCGTTCCGGTACTAAGGAGAATCGATCCCCATGAAGTTTCGCAATCGACGGTTCGGATTTGTTTTAGGTGCCCTGGCGTGCGCTTCTTTGGCCGCAGCCGGTTTGGCAAACGGGAACGCCAAGGTGAAAGCATCGCCTCCGCCACCGAGCGAGTTGAAACTTCCGGTCATCATCCGCGTCGTCGCCCGCCCGCTTTGCACGGGGTTGCACCATGCAGTTGGCCCCGCGATTCAATTAATGTTACAAAATAACGCAATTATCGCAAAGAGTCAGCCGCTATTTGACGATTACGTGCGCTATAATACTGAAGGAAAATCCGGCGCGGCGGCACGACAACTTGCTCAAGTAAAAATGGACTATCTTGTTGGTCCGCTTGTAAAAAACACTCAAAAAATAGACAGTATTCTCGCGGATGCGAATATTTTTAACAGAAATACCGGCGGCGACGCAAACGCGCTCGCGCAAATCAAAGCGGGCCTACTGCATGCTTTATCGATGCAAAAAACAGCTTTAGATTTGATTAACGGCTTTGTGGCAACGAAACAGCTTGCGTATATGCAGCATTCGGGGTTTGAATATATCAGTGCTATTAACAGCACCAACGAAATTAAAAACAACCCTTTTGCTACGCCGACCCCGAATTCAAGTTTATACAATGAAAATTATGCCGGCCTCGCTCCACGTCAAGTTGGACAGAAAACGGTGAATTTCAATAATCTTCCCGGCCTGAGCTTGGGGTACAATCCAATTCGCGCCGTTGCAGGTGCGATGCGTAGGACTCGCACCGAAATGGTGCTGCGGCAAAATCAAATCGCCCCAAAAATCATTGCGGCGGCTCGTGTGTGTAGCGCAGGCGCAACGCACCCGAAGACCCCATAAGCGAGATTTACTCCTCGACGACCACCGTGCTGCCCGCGCCGGGCTCGACGGTGACGTCGCCGCCGCCGAGCGCACGCGCCGCCTCCCATCCCGCCGCCGGTTCGCCTGCCGGGTAAAGAACGCGCTGCGCTCCGGTCGCGGCACCCGCGCGCGTCACTTGGAAGCCGAGATGCTCGAAGTGTAACGCCATGTGCGCGCTGCCGTAGAGCGTTACGTGTACGCTTGAATGGGGCGGAAAATCGATGCCGAGGCTCGGGCTCGCCGCACCGAACGGCGCGAGGCGTCGGGCGATCTCTGCCGGGTCGAGCACGTCGTAATCGGCGCCGTCGAGGTAGCCCTCCGCGTTGATCCCCGGTACGCTTGCGGGAGCGAGCGTCATCGAATCTTCGATCGAACCGAGCGGGACTTGGAAGACCGGAGCGCCGGCCATCGCGATGCCTATTTGAATGAGACGTGCTTGCGGAAGATCGGTAGCAATATCGCCGTGGATTGCTTTTACGAATCGAGGAATCAACGTTGCGGCGCGTGTCGGGTCGAGCAACGTATTGCGAAGGATTCCCAGCACTTGAACCTCCGCCTGCATGCGCTGGAAATCATTGATGCGGTAGGAGTTCCCGGCGATATTTTGCCGGACGCGGACGAAGGCCAGTGCCTCTTTCCCGTTCATGTGCTGTAGCCCGGGCCGGAAATTCGCTCCGCTATGGCGCGGATCGTAGATGCGTTGTTTGACGTCGACCGTAATGCCGCCGACGAGATCGACCGCGCGTTCGAAACCTGAAAAATTCGCAGCAATATAACCATCGACGGGTAGGCCGGTGAGTTGCGCGACGGCTTTTGCAAGCTCTTGCGGGCCTTTCGGCGGGCTATCTTGATCGCCCATAAAAAAGAGCGTTTTGATCTTCGGTACCGGGTCGTTCCAACCGGGCTGCGCGAAGAGCGTATCGCGAGGGATCGTAATGGCGTAGATGCGGTGTGCGGCCGGGTCGATCCGTGCGAGAAGAATAACGTCGGCTTGCCCTGCCGCGGTGCCTAGGCCGAGCGGATCGTTCGCGGCGACGCCGCGTGCGTTGTTGGCGATGATGAGAATATCGATCGGTTGCGTGCCCAGCGTCAGGCGTGCGGCAACCCCGCCGGCAAAGCGCCGTGCGCCCTGCGAAAAGAAAATCGCAAATCCGAGAATGAACGCGAGAAGGGCGCAGGCGATGAGAATGCGCGCCACATTCGGGCGCACGCGTTGTCGTTTCATTGGCGAGAGAATACTCCGAAGGGCGTCGTGCGATTGGGGAAAGTTACGAAATCACCCGAATCGGAGGAGCGCGCTTTCCGATAGAACCAAGAATGTGCTCGGGCAATGCCGCCGCGGCAACGGCGAAGGTGCGGCGGAGGGCGATCGCGAGCGGGGCGTTTCTTTCACGGCGCAGGCGTACTGTCGCTGCGAGCGCCGGTGCGCGACGCGCGAATTCACGGAGCGCGAGCGCGATGAGGAAAGCCGTGCAGGCCGAGAAGAGGGCGTGAACGGCGAGAGCGATAAGAATCGGCGCGCCCAGCCAGAGCGCTCCGCCGAGAAAATGCCCGTACACGACGCGTTGCTCGATGCTCTCGATCAGGAAGAGCAACACGAGTTGCAGGGTAAAGACGATCGGCAGTAGTCGCGCGAGCGGTCGGCGTAGCGGCTCGTCAAGCTGTAGGCGAATATAGGCCCGACGGAGGATTCCCAGCAGTTGGGCAACGAGGAAGAGGGCGCCGAAGAGCAGGGTCGGGGCAACGTCGGCCATGCTGCGGTCGGTAAAGCGGCCGCTTCCAAACCAGCCCGCGTTGGAGGCAAATTCGAGGCACGGGTCGGCGAGTGCGACAGCGAGCACCGCAACGGTGACGCAGAACGCGCGTTCCTGTCGCGAGAGAGCGGGGAAAATCGAGCTGGGCACCTCCGACCGCTTCGACGAGCGAGCCTGAAATCCGTCGTTGACATCGAACATGTGTTCGATTACGATAGCCTCCCATGTTGCCCGTGCCTGCCCCCCAGAGGAACCGAGAGGCGGCGTTTCTCTCCCTGAAGGAACGTCTCGCCGCTGCGCGTCGGCCCGCCCCGCCGCAGGAACGGCGATTGCCCTGCGATCTCCCCGCACTCGATGCCGCAATCGACGGTGGACTGCCCGCCGGGCTCGTCACCCTCGAAGGCGCTCTGAGTTCGGGGCGGGGGGCAATCGCCTTTCGGGCGCTTGCGGCTGCGAGCCGGAACGCCTTCGTCGCTTTCCTCGACGATGGTGGTTGTTATCCGCCGGCGCTCGCGGAAGCCGGCGTGCTGTTGGAGCGTTTGTTGATCGTACCGGTACGCGAGGGAGGGGCGCTCGCCCGCGCGCTCGACACGCTGCTGCGTTCGCGCGTTTGCCGCGTCGTTTTCGTACGAGCGCGTGCCTGGAGCGCCGCGATCTGGGGGCGTTTCGCGCGGCTCGCACGCGAAACCGGCAGCACGCTCCTTGCATTGCTCGACGGCCCATTACAGGCCCCTGCGGGGCTACCCGTCTTGCGCTTGCGCTGTCGCGGCGAGCGGCTCGTCCTCTGCGGGCGCGGTAGCGTCGGCGGCGCGCTGCTCGGCTTCGCCTTCTCCGTCGAGCCGCTCGCGCGAACGCTTCCCTCGCGCACGCCGATTTCGTTGCAAGCGATGCTCTTGCGCGAAGCGGCGCCGTTACGCGAACGGAGCCTGCGCTCGGCACGGGCGCCGCAACGAACGCTGCGGACACACGCGTAGGCGGTATGCGATGCTGCTCTGTGCGATCGTCGTAGGCGAGAATCTACAACAGCGTTGGGAAGCGATGCTCGATGCTCTCGATGCGGTGAGCCCGACGGTTGAAGACGCCGCGGTCGGCTCTGCCTATCTCGATATGCACGGTATCGTCGGAGAGCCCGCGCAATGGCGCGCGCAAGTGCGGAGGGCGCTCGCTCCATTTGCCGTCGAGGTGCGCTGCGGGTGCTCCGAAGATGCGTTTTGCGCCGAAGTAGCGGCACGATATGCCGACGGTTGCGTCGTTCTCGCAGGCGAAGAAGCTGCGTTCCTCTCGCCTTTTCCGTTGAGCGCGCTCGATATCGATCCGCGAACGATCGAACGCTTCGTACTGTTGGGAATCGAACGGATCGGAGAGCTTGCGGCGCTCCCGCATGGGCCCTTGCTTCGTCGCTTCGGTGCGCGGGCCGCATGCTGGCATCTGCGCGCCTGCGGTATGGAGCGGCGGCCGCTCGCACCACGCGCGTTTACACTGCCGATCGAAGCGAGCGCGTTAGGCGAAGGCGAGGCGCAGACGCAGGAGCAGTTGCTCTTCGCATTGCGGTTTTTGCTCGGAGAGATCTCTGAAAGCTGCGCGCTTCGCGGTCGTAGTGCCGGTGGTATTCGCGTTGAGTTTTTCTGTGACGATGCGAGCGAACGGAGCATCGAGCTGTTTTTTGCGCTCCCGACGGCAGAGGAACGAGCGATCTTCGACGTGCTTCGGGCGCGTTTGGAGCGGGAGCGTTTCGACGCAGCCGTCGTGGGAATGCGCGTTCGCGCGCTTCGCTTAGAAGAGGCCGGTAGCAGCCAGATGCTCTTCGTCCGCGAACGCGTTCAGCGACAAGATCTCGCCGTCGCCCTCGCTCGCCTCGAAGGGCTGCTCGGAGAACCGGTCCGACGCGCGCGTCTGCATCCGGCGCATAGGTTCGAAGAGCGCTTCTCCTTCGAGCGTTTTACGCCGGATTTCGCCGCCGTCGAAGATTCATGCATCTCGGCGCTCCCCGCTCTGCCGCTCCCGGCGCTGCATCTCATCGCCGAGCGCGAAGTAGCAGTGGGGCTACGCGACGGAATTCCGGTTGCAATCGGGAACCCGCCGAGCGTGCTTTGCGAATGCGTGGGCCCTTGGCGTACGCAGGATGTCGCACGCGAACTGCCGCCTCGCGATGAATACGATATCGCGCTCGCCGATGGGCGTTGGTATCGCATCTTGCACCGCCAAACGCGTTGGTATCTCTGCGGCGTCTATGAATGAGCGCGCGCTATGCGGAGTTGCACGCGCGCTCGAACTTTAGTTTTCTCGACGCCGGCTCGCACCCCGAAGAGCTCGTCGAACGCGCGGCCGAACTCGGAATCGAGGCGCTGGCGATCGCCGACGCCGACGGCTTGTACGGTGCGGTACGATTCGCGCGCCACGCTCGCGAACGTGCCTTGCCCGGTATCGTCGGAGCGCGCCTGCATCTGCCGGGCGGGATTCCTCTCGTGTTGCTCGTCACGGAGACCTGCGGCTACCATCGTCTCTGCGAATTGATCTCCGGGGCGCAATTGCGCGGCAGCAAAGGCGCCCCGGAACTCGTGATTGCCGATCTCGAAGGCGATAACCGCGGCCTGATCGCGCTCGGCGGCGATCTTCGGTCGCCATTTGAAGCGCTGCGAAATTTTTTCTCCGACGCTTTTTATATCGAAATCGTTCGTCGCTTGTGCGAAAGCGATGCGCCGCGAAACGAGTCGCTCGTGGCAACGGCTCGTAAACTCTCCGTTCCTTATGTTGCGACCAACGATGTCGCGTACGCCCGCCGCGAAGACGCCGAGAGCGCTGCGATACTGCGTTGCATCAAACGTGGAGTGACGTTGGAAGAAGGCATCGCGCGCAACATTCTCGATCCCAATACCGAGGCGCACCTCAAGAGCCCGCGAACGATGGCGCGGCTCTTTGCCGAATATCCCGGTGCGATCGAACGGACGTTGGAGGTCGCCGCACGGGCGAGCTTTCGGCTCGAAACGTTGAGCGAACAGTTCCCGCTTTTCGCCGTTCCGACGGGATTCACGCGGCAGAGCTACCTGCGCGCGCTGACGATGGAAGGGGCGGCGCGTCGCTACGGTAGCCCGCTCTCGGTTGCGGTGGAGCGGCAGCTCGAATACGAATTGGGAATTATCGCCAAGCTCGATCTCGCCGGCTATTTTTTAATCGTGTGGGATATCGTCCGTGCGGCAAACGCGATGGGCGTACTTTGCCAGGGGCGCGGATCGGCGGCAAACTCCGCAGTCTGTTATGCGTTGGGAATCACCGCAGTCGATCCGGTCGGAATGAATCTGCTCTTCGAGCGCTTTCTCTCCGAAGAGCGTAACGAGATTCCCGATATCGATATCGACTTCGCCCATCGCGACCGCGAGCGGATCATTCAATACGTCTACGAACGCTACGGGCGCGCGCACGCCGCGATGGCGGCCGAGGTGATAAGCTATCGTTCGCGCTCGGCGTTGCGGGACATCGGCAAAGCGTTGGGCGTGGCGCCCGAGCGGCTCGATGCACTTGCGATCGATCTCCACGGTGGGCGTTCCTACGGACGCGCAACGGTTCGCGAGACGGCGACGCCTTGCGAACGCTCCGCTGCCGAAGAACGGCTCTTTCGGCTCTGCGAGCGTATCGAAGGTTTTCCCCGACACTTGGGGATTCATTCCGGCGGTATGGTGCTTGCGCGCGATCCGCTGGTGCGCGTTGCACCGGTGGAATGGGCGACGATGCGCGATCGCAGCGTCATCCAGTGGGATAAAGACGATCTTGCCGCCCTCGGCCTGATCAAAATCGATCTCTTGGGGTTAGGAATGCTTTCGTTGCTCGACGAGGCTTTCGCGCTGCATCGGCGCTCGCGCCCGCACGAAACGCCGCTCTCGCTGGCGGCGATTCCGCCCGACGATGCAGCCACCTATGCGATGCTCGAACGCGCCGACAGCATCGGGGTCTTTCAGATCGAATCGCGCGCGCAACAATCGATGCTGCCGCGCATGAAGCCGCGCTGTTTTTACGATCTCGTCATGCAAGTGGCGATCATCCGTCCCGGCCCCATTCAGGGGCAGATGATTCACCCGTTTTTACGCAGGCGTGCAGGTTTGGAAGCGGTGGAGTACCCGCACCCGAAACTCCGTCCGGTGCTCGAACGGACGCTCGGCGTACCGCTCTTTCAAGAGCAAGGTATGCGCCTTGCAGTAGAAGCGGCGGGTTTCTCGGCGGGGGAAGCGGATCGTTTACGTAGAGCGATGGGGCACAAACGTTCGCGCGAGAAGATGCAAGCGTTACGGACGCAGTTGATCGAAGGAATGGAGCGCAATGGTATCGAGCGCGCCGCGGCGGAGAAGCTCTTCGCGATGCTCGAGGGTTTCGCCGATTACGGATTTCCCGAATCGCATGCCGCGAGCTTTGCCTTGCTTGCTTATGCTTCCGCTTATCTCAAGTGCCGCTACCACGCGGAGTTCACTGCGGCGATTCTCAACGTGCAGCCGATGGGTTTCTATGCAACCGAAGTACTCGTCAACGATGCAAAGCGACATAGCGTCGTCGTCAAACCGATCGAGATCAACGCGAGCGAATGGTGGAGCTTCGTTGACGAAAGCGGCGCGGTGCGGCTCGGTTTTCATCTCGTACGCGATCTCGGCAGCGTGCAGCGCGAGCGCCTCGAAGCGGCGTTGAAGGCCGGCGCGTTCGTCGATATTCTCGATTTTGCGCGGCGTACCGATCTCAGCCGCGAGGGGCTCGAGAGCCTCGCGGTTGCCGATGCATTCGCGCCGTGGTATCGCAGCCGCCGCGAGGCAATGTGGGCGTTGCGGGCGCTCGACGAACGCGAACGGCGCGGCGAACTCGGGCGGCTGATGGAGACGCAGGAGCCGACGGTAACGTTCGCACCGTTGAAACCGCGCGAGGAAACGGCGTTCGATCTCTGGTCGACCGGCGTCACGACGGGGCCGCAAGGCATCGCGCATTTGCGCGCCGGGCTCGATGCGCGCGGCGTGCTCTCGGCCGCGGTGCTCGCTCGGGCAAAGCACCGACAACGGGTGCGCGTCGGCGGTTTGGTGATTACGCGCCAGCGCCCCGGCACCGCGAAGGGTTTTGTCTTTTTAACGCTTGAGGACGAGACGGGTTTGGTCAACGTCATCGTGCGCCCCGATCTCTACGAACGGACGCGCCGCATCATCGCGACGAATGCGACCCTGATCGTTACGGGAACGCTGCAGAAGGAGAGCGGCTGCATCGACGTACTCGCTGCGGAGATCGAGCCGTTGGAGAGCGCGAAGATGCTCGCCGGCGTTCGCGCGCATAACTTCCATTGAGGTTCCAGCGCGAGCCTTCATCGACTTTTCCTCAAAAACACCGGAGTGCGGGCTAGAATCGAGCGTGGAGGAGCATCTCACCATGTCACAACTCATAAACGAGAGCCTGCGGGACGACGTGCTCGCCGAGCTCGATCTCGACCCGCAACTCGACGCCCAGCATATCGGGGTCACCGCCGAAGACGGCGTCGTCACCCTAACCGGCGCGGTTTCCAGCTTTGCCGAAAAATGGGCGGCCGAAGAAGCTGCCAAGCGGGTGAAAGGCGTGAAAGCGGTCGCCGAGCGCCTGGAAGTCGATCTTCCGGCGATGCATATTCGCAACGACACCGACATCGCTCGCGAAGTTACGAATGCCCTCGCCTGGAACGTCACGCTTCCCGCCGATATTCGCGCGATCGTCGAAGATGGGCACGTTACCCTGGAAGGTACCGTCGATTGGTACTATCAGCGCGAACGTGCAGCCGAGACGGTGCGCAACCTCCGCGGCGTTCGCGGGGTGACGAACTACATCTCGCTACGCCCGCGCATTTCGCCGGAGAACGTCGAAGCGACGATCAAACGCGCCTTTCACCGGCAGGCACAGATCGATGCCGATAAGATCGATATCCGTGTCGTCGGTGGGAAGGTCGTTCTCAGCGGTAACGTCCACGGCTGGTTCGAACGGAGCGAAGCAGTGCAGGCCGCATGGTCGATTCCCGGCGTCACCGAGGTAGAAAATAAGCTCGCACTCGTCTGACGACGGCGCAGCGCGAGCTTGCGTGCGGTAGGAGTCGCCGGCGGGAGGGGATACGAGCCGGCGGCCCCTGCCGCATTATTGCGGGCGATCGTTATAGATGCGTTGCATGAACGGCGTTAGATAGGTGCCTCGCGGTAAACGATAGCCCGGCTGCGGGTACGGCACCGACAAACGATGCGGATAAGGCCCGTGCGCGAGTTCGTCGTGGTCGCGCGGATAGCAGACCGGCCACGGAATCTCGCCTTTCTCGTTGCCCCCTTGTGAGAACGAGGCGGCGTAGCGAACGTAATAGCAGCTGAGAGCGCCGCTAAACCAGTGTTCCAGGGGAAGAAGGTAGGCCTCGGCATAGTCGATGCGCGAGACGCCCCCGCTGTCGACGATGCTGCGATGGAAGGTCGATGGGTCGGGGGCGCTGGTTGCAAGCGAGAGCGGGGCGCGGTTTGCGTTGATTCGCGCGGCCTCGCGGGCGAGCTGTTCCTGCTGCCGCTCGACGAACTGTCGTGCGCTCTCGGGCGCGAATTTTGGCGGTGTACGGCCGTGCAAGGAGGGGCGCGGAATCGGTTGCGGTTGCCTGAGGCTCTGCGGTGCGGCGGCAGGCTCGCTCTGCTGGGCCTGCCGAGCCGGCTGCGCGCTCTGCCTCCGAGGGTGTTCCTGCGGAGCGGCCGGGCGGGGGACGATTTTCGGCGCGATGTGCCGGACCGTGGCGAGCGCCACCACCTGCGTCTGCTCCCGAGCCCGCTGCTCCCGGAGGAGGGCGACGACCACGTGCAGGACGAGTAGGAGGGCGAGCAAATGGACCGCGATTGCTCCGGCAATGGCGAGCGCGGCACGGCGGCGGCGGGCGGCCGGCAGATCCGCCGGTGTCGTCGGGCTCAAATAACTTCGGGGCACCGATGCAGAGTAACACCGCATCCATAGCGAAACCTTCATAAAGCTATGAACGAGCAGAGTAAACAGGAAACGGGCTCGGAGATCGAAGCCGAGAGCGACCGCTCTTCGATGAAGAGCGCGCTGATTTGGATCGGTATTGCGGGCTTCGGGCTCGCGGTTACCGCGGTCGCCGCACGCGTACTCTTCCTTCGTCGTCAATCCGACCCAACCGGCCAACGCATCCAAGCCTTGATCGACGAGGCCAACTCTCTGTTGAAGACGCTTGACGATCAAAGGAATAGCGCCTAACCCGTCGCGCGTGCGCGTCGGGGACGAAGTCGAACTGACCTTCCACGATCTGCTCGTCAACGGGCAAGGCGTAGGAAGACTCGGTTCTCTTGCCGTGTTCTGCTGGGGACCGCTTCCGCAGGAACGAGCACTTGTCCGTATTACCACCCTCAAAGCTCGGTACGCAGTCGCGACCCAGGTGCGTTTGCTCTCGGGCTCGCCGCACCGCGTGGTCCCGTTCTGCGCGGCGTTTGGAACCTGCGGCGGCTGCCAAGTGCAGCACATGAGCTATCCCGCGCAACTCTCGTGGAAGCGCGAGGTCGTTCACAATGCCTTGCGACGCATCGGCGGGCTCCAAGGCGTCGACGTTCGCAACGTCATCCCGTCCCCTCGCTCGCGGCGCTATCGCAATAAAGTTGCGTTGGTCGTCGAGGGCGGCGAGCAGAGTCCGCCGCGGCTCGGATTCTTCCGCCAGCGCACGCACGAATTGGTCGAGATCGAAAGTTGTCCGATCTTGGTTCCGGAGCTCGATGAGATCGTCGCTCGGCTGAGTTCGCTGCGCTTAGAAGATAGGCTCGGCGAGGTCTATCGCGTCGCGCGGCACTTTGTTGCGCGGGCATCATCGGCGAACGGGGGTAGCGTTCTCTCCGTCACGACCGATCGAGAGACGCCGGAGATCGCGCGCGTCGCGCGCCATTTGCTCGAACGACTGCCGAAAGTGCGCGGCATCGCCAATTCGTTCGAACCGGCGAGCGCGAATGCCGTTATGGGGCGCGAAAATCGAACCCTCGCCGGCACGACGACGATCGAAGACACGATCGCCGGGGTTCGCTACCGCGTCTCGCCGGAGTCGTTCTTTCAAGTGAATCCCAGCGTGGTTGCAAAGATCTTTGCACTCATGCGCGGTGGGCTCGCGCAACCGCGAAAGATCGTCGACCTCTATTGCGGCGCAGGAACTTTTTCGCTCTATTTTGCTTCCGCAGGCAGCAGCGTGATGGGGATCGAGGAAAATCCCGCAGCGGTGCGCGAGGCCGAGGCGAACGCCGAACTCAACGGCTTACAGGAGCGCGTCGAGTTTACGGCCGCTCGCGTGGAGGAAGCGGTCGCGCGCCCCGAGATCGCGGCGCGCCTTCGCGAGGCGGAGATTCTCTTCCTCGACCCGCCACGCAAGGGAAGCGACGAGGCGACGCTTGCGGCGGTCGCACGTGCGCGCGTTCCCAATATATGGTATCTCTCGTGCGACCCGGCGACGCTCGCCCGGGATTTGAAGTTCCTCACGTCCAATGGCTACACCGTCGGAATCGTACAGCCGTTCGATATGTTTCCGCAGACCGGGCACGTAGAAACGCTCGTCACGCTCTATTGCAATGCGCGCGAGATTCAGGCAGCAGTCGAAGCGGCGTTCGCCGATACCCCGCCGCCCGAATGGCCCGACGACGACCATTCCTCACCTACGGAGTACCCTGATTTTGTCATCCGAGAATCTTGATATCGCCTATGTGGCCAAACTCGCCCGCATCGCGTTGACCGACGACGAGGTCGAGCGGTTCGGGGCGCAACTCGGCGACTTACTTGGCCACGTTGCGACGCTCGCCGACCTCGATCTCGATAGCATCCCGGCGACCGCGCAAGTGGTCGAATCGCGGAACGTCGTCCGTGAAGATTGCGAGCGCCCTTCGCTCGATCGCGAGACGGTCCTCAACGGCGCACCGCAACGGCAGGGCGCGTTCGTTCGCGTACCGCGCATCATCGGGCAGGCGTAACGATGGCAACGATAGCAAAAAGTGCAGCAGAGATCGCGCGTGCGGTGAACGCCCGCGAATGTTCGGCGCGCGAGATAATAGATGCGACGCTCTCGCGGATCGAGGCGGTCGAACCGCAGGTCGGGGCATACCTCAGCGTGCTCGGGCGGCAGGCGCGCGAAAGTGCCGATGCGCTCGACGCGCGGATCGCTGCCGGAGAGCGCTTTCCGCTTGCCGGGGTGCCGCTTGCGGTCAAAGATAATCTCGCGCTCGAGGGCACGGTGACGACCTGCGGTAGTAAGATGCTCGAACGCTGGGTCGCTCCCTACACGGCGACGGCCGTGCGTTCGATGCTCGCCGCCGGTGCGATTCCGGTCGGAAAAGCGAATATGGATGAATTCGCGATGGGATCGTCGTGCGAGAATAGCGCGCTGGGCGTCACCCGCAATCCGTACGATCTGCAGCGCGTTCCCGGCGGCTCGAGCGGCGGATCCGCTGCATCGGTCGCGGCGTACGAAGCGACGATTGCGCTAGGAAGCGATACCGGCGGTTCGATTCGCGAGCCGGCTGCGTTCTGCAATCTCGTCGGTTTTAAGCCGACCTACGGGCGCATCTCGCGCTACGGACTTATCGCTTTTGCATCGAGCCTCGACCAGATCGGGCCGCTGACGCGCAGCGTCGAAGACGCGGCGCTCGCCTACGATGCGATGGCCGGTTTCGACCCCATGGATGCAACGAGCGTCGATCGAACCGTCGAGGCGACCGCCGGGACGTTACGCGAAGATCTGCGCGGTCTCCGAATCGGGGTGGTGAAGCAATTCGACACGCATAAACTCGGCGCCGAGATCGACGACGTGTACGACCGCGCTCTCCACGATCTCGAAGCGCTCGGTGCCGAGATCGTCGAAGTCGAGTTGCCGACCGCCGATTATGGGCTTGCAACCTATTATCTCATCGCGCCGGCGGAATGTAGCTCGAATCTGGCGCGCTTCGACGGGGTCCGGTATGGATTGCGCGTCGACGGCGTAGACGTGGCGGAGATGAACGAGCGGACCCGCGCGGCAGGTTTCGGCCCGGAAGTGAAGCGGCGCATTTTGATCGGCACCTACGCGCTTTCGAGCGGCTATTACGACGCCTATTACGTGCGCGCGCAAAAAGCGCGTACGCTCGTGGCGCGCGATTTCGCCAAAGCTTTTGAGAGGTGCGATCTTATTGCCGCCCCGGCGACAAGCTCGCCTGCATTTCGTTTCAAATCGAAGAGCGATCCCTATAGCATGTATCTGATGGACTACTACACGATTCCGATGTCGCTCGCCGGCTTGCCGGCCTTGAGCGTACCCTGCGGCTGGGTAACTCCGGAAGGGGGCGAACGCCCGATGCCGTTAGGGTTGCAACTTACCGCGCCGCTTTTTGCCGAACGGCCGTTGCTTGCCGCGGCACACGCCTACGAACGGGCGACGAAGCATGCTGCCAAACATGGAACGCAGCTTCCGGAGGCGGCACGATGAAGTACGAAGCGGTCATCGGCATCGAGTGCCACGTTGAACTAAAAACCGCGAGCAAGATGTTCTGCGGCTGTGCGAATCGTTTCGGCGCCGAACCAAACACGCTGATTTGCCCGGTCTGTATGGGGATGCCCGGATCTCTTCCGGTGCCGAATGCCGCGGCGATCGAATACATGATCCGCGCCGGACTGGCGTTTAAGGCCGCGATCCCGGCGTACTCAAAGTTCGATCGGAAGAACTATTTCTATCCCGACATGCCGAAAAATTACCAGATATCGCAGTACGATATGCCGCTGACGCAAGGCGGGGTGGTGCGATATTGGCTCGAGGACGGGACGATTCGCGAGTGCCGTCTGACGCGCATTCACCTGGAAGAAGATACCGGAAAATCGACCCATGCCGGTTCCGGAGACGGACGGATCGCCGGGAGTTCGTACTCGCTGGTCGATTTCAATCGCGCCGGCGTCCCGCTCATGGAGTGCGTATCGGAGCCCGATCTTCGTAGCGCCGAAGAAGCGGTCGCGTTCTTGGAAATGCTCCGACGCACGTTAATGGCCATCGGCGTCAGCGACGTGAAGATGGAAGAAGGTTCGCTTCGTTGCGATGCTAACGTTTCGATTCGTCCGATCGGTAGCGAGACGTACGGTACGAAGACCGAAATAAAAAATATGAATTCCTTCCGTTCGGTACGGCGCGCGATCGAGAGCGAGATCGCTCGGCAGAGCGCGATGCTCGATGCCGGCGAACGCATCGTGCAGGAAACGCTCGGCTGGGACGAGGCAAATGGGACGACGATCTCGATGCGCAGCAAAGAGCTCGCGCACGATTATCGCTATTTCCCCGACCCCGATCTCGTGCCGATGGAAATCTCCGAGGAGCGCGTTGCCGCGGTACGCGCGAAAATGTCGCCCCTGCCGATCGATCGTTTCGAACGGTACGCGAAAGAATACGGCTTTAACATCAAGCAGACGACGCAACTTATCGACGCGCCCGAGATCGCGGATTTCTTCGACCGCACCGTAGAAGTATCGAAACATCCGCAACAAACCCAGAATTTCGTTCTCGGTGACCTGTCGCGCTTGGCCAATGAGAGCGGCATAGCGATTCACCAATCGCCGGTGAGCCCGGAGCACCTCGGCGAGCTCGTGACGTTAGTGGAAGCGAAAACCATCAATTCGAAGATCGCCAAGGAACTGCTCGCGCGGATGTGGGCGGGCGAAGGCTCTCCGAAAGCGATCGTCGAGCGGGAAGGGCTCGCGCAGACGAGCGATCCCGCCGCCCTCGCGCGATTCGTTGACGAAGTGCTCGCCGCTAATGCCGCAAGCGTCGAAGAGTATCGAGCGGGCAAGAGCAACGTCTTCGGCTTCCTCGTTGGTGCGGTAATGAAGAACTCGCGCGGAAAGGCAGACCCCGCAGCGGTGAACGCACTGTTGCGCGAACGGCTTGGAGGCTAAGCGCGCTCTCGCCGACGAGCAGACCTTGGCGGCGCTCGATTTTCCCGCGATCGTCGATCGCGTCGAGCGCGCGACGCAGACCGAGCGCGGGCGGGAATACGCGCGGGAACTTCTCCCCCAGAACGAGATCGCCGTCGTGCGCGACGAGCAGGCGCGCACTGCGGCGATTCGCCGAGCGCTGGTAGAGCGCGATTTTTATGTCGCTGCCGCGATCGACCCGGAACGTTTGGTCGATGCTGCGGCGGCCGGACGTAGCCTTGCGGGAAGCGAGCTGCGCGCCGCCGCCGACGCGCTCGCCGCCGCGGCGAGTGCGGCCCGTCTCTTGCGCGAGACCGCCGAGCTCTCGTTACAGCCGCTCCTCGCACTCCACGGCGATCTCAAAGAGCTCGTCGGGGCGTTGCGCAACGCCCTCGACGAGCGCGGCGAGATGCTCGACCGGGCGAGCCCGGCGCTCGCGCGGTTGCGGCGGAGCATCGCAAGCGCACAGAACGAAGCGCGCGAACGGGTCGGTGCGATCTTGCGGTCGAGCCGATTCGAGAGTGCGATTCAAGAGCGCGTCGTCACGATGCGCGAAGGGCGCTACGTCGTGCCGGTCAAGGCGGAGTTCGCCGGAGAATTTCCCGGAATCGTCCACGACACCAGCGGTTCGGGGCAGACGCTCTTCGTGGAACCGCTCGCCGCGCTCGACGCCAACAACCGCGTGCGCACCGCCCGTATCGCCGAACAACACGAGGTCGAGAGAATACTCGCCGAGCTTTCGCGCTCCGTCGGCGACGCGCGCGACCGGATCGCGGCGAACATCGAGTTTCTCGCGCGTGCCGATCTCCTCGCCGCCAAGGCGCGCGTCGCGGTGGCGATGGATGCCTGCGAGCCGGAGATTACCGATGCATGCGAGCTCTTCGTCAATGCCGGGCGCCACCCGCTGCTCGGCGAGCGGGCGGTCGCGCAATCGTTCGCGCTCGGTGAGAGCCCGCAAATACTGGTGATCAGCGGGCCGAATATGGGCGGCAAAACCGTTGCGCTCAAGCTCGCCGGGCTCTTTACGGCGATGGCCTATGCCGGGCTTCAACTGCCCGCCGGGCATTCGACACGTATCGGCTCGTTCGTGCGGATTATCGCCGATATAGGTGACGCACAATCGATCGCCGCCGACGCCTCGACGTTCTCGGCGCATTTGATGAAGTTGCGTACGATGTTGGAGATTGCCGACGGGCGGACGCTCGTCCTCGTCGATGAGATCGGCGGCGGCACCGAGCCGGCAGCCGGAGCGGCGCTCGCGCGAGCGATTATCGAACGCTTTCTTGCCCGCGGCGTGCGCGCGATCCTTACGACCCATTCAACCGAACTCAAACTCTTCGCACATTCCGCCGACGGCGTCGAAAATGCGAGCGTACGCTTCGATCCGGAGAGTTTTCGCCCGACCTACCAACTCGATATCGGGGCGCCGGGGCAGTCGCTTGCATTTCCGCTCGCGCGCCGGATGGGAATCCCGACCGAAACGATCGAGCGCGCGCAAAGCTTGCTCGAGAGCCGCGAACGCGATTACGAAAGCGCGCTCGAACAACTCTCGCATCGATCGGCAGAACTCGAGGCGGAGCGAAGCACTCTTGCCGCCGAGCGCTCCGCACTCGAAAGCGCTCGCGCGAGCCTCGAAGCGCAGCGGAAAACCTCTCTCGCCGAACGCGAGCGTTTTTTAGAGCGCGCGGACGAAGCGCTCGCCGCACGTCTGCGAGAATTTGCAGCCGATCTGACGCGCGCGGCGGCGGCCTCGACGCCGCGGCCTCGGATTACCCCCGGGCAGACGCGCGCGCTCGCTCGTGCTGCCGAGGGGCTGCGCGACGAGCTCGGCATCGCCGACGCTCCGACCGAAAAACCGACGGAGAGCGGGGCGTTTGCGCCCGACGACGTCGTCTTCGTTCGTTCGCTCCAACGGGAAGCGCGCGTCGTCGAAGATTACGGCGAGCGCGTTCAAGTTGCCATCGGTGCGTTACGTAGTGTCGTCGCGCGGAGCGAACTCGAGCGAAGGCCGGCCGCGAAACGAAAAATCGAGCGGAATGCAGCGGCCGCGAAGCTCGAGAGTGCGAGTCGCAGCAGCGGCGAACTCGACGTGCGTGGAAAGCGCTTCGTCGAGGCGGAGCCGCTCGTGGAACGCTGGCTCGACGATGCGGCGCTCTCCGGGCTCGCAGAGTTGCGGCTCATCCACGGGAAAGGGAGCGGGCTGTTGGGGCGCGGTCTCCAGCAGTACCTACGCGAGCACCCTGCGGTGGCCTCTCTGCGCTACGGGAATGCCGATGAGGGTGGAGGGGGCGTTACGATCGTTTCGTTGCATTTATGATGGGGACGCGGGGAAGCTTGAGTTCGAGCGCGTAGTTTTCGCCGGGAGATGATGCAAAAGCAAGATATCCAGGCGCTTCTCGACGGGTTCGAGCACGTCGAATCGGCCGCCGAGTTTCGCAGCCGGATAGCACTCGGGCGTCCGCTGCGCGTCAAACTCGGCATCGATCCGACGAGCCCCGATCTCCATCTCGGATTTATGGTTGTGCTGGAGAAGCTTCAGCGTTTCGCCGCAGCGGGGCACGCGGTCACGCTCATTATCGGGGATTTCACCGCGCGAATCGGCGACCCCAGCGGGAAGAACGCGATGCGCCCGCAACTTGGCCCCGACGAGATCGAGGCGAATATGCGGACCTATCGCGAGCAGGCGGGGAAGGTGCTCGATTTGGAGCGCGTCTCCGTTCGTTATAATTCCGAATGGCTCGATAAACTCGGCCTCACCGATCTCATCGGTCTCCTCTCAAAAACAACCGTCGCACAGATGCTCGAACGGAACGACTTCGACCAACGCTATAGTACCGGTACGCCGATCTCGCTGCACGAGTTTCTCTATCCCGTCGCGCAAGCGTACGATTCCATTGCGGTGGAGGCCGATGTGGAACTCGGAGGGACCGATCAACTCTTCAACCTTCTGCTCGGCCGACACTACCAACGCGAATTCGGGCAAGCGCCGCAAATTTGTGCGACCGTGCCCCTTCTCGTCGGGCTCGACGGCGTGAAGAAAATGAGCAAGTCGATTGGAAATTACGTCGGTATCGCCGAAAGCGCGGAGACGCAATTCGGCAAGCTCATGTCGATCGCCGACGAATTGATGCCGGTTTATGCGCGGCTCGCGGCCTTCCGTTCGCAGAGCGATGCCGATGCGCTTGCGGCATCCGTACGTTCGGGTGCGGCAAATCCCATGCAACTCAAAAAAGATCTCGCTCTCGATATCGTCGCTCGCTATCACGGTCTTGAGGCGGCGCGGCGGGCGCGGGAGCATTTCGAGGCGACCGTCCAGCGTCGTGAAGCTCCGGCGGTGATGCCCGAGCTACGGCACGCCCCTGCTCGCTTGAGCGCGCTTATCGTCGCGGCAGGTTTTGCCGCGAGCAAGCGTGAGGCCGAGCGACTTTTAACGGGGAATGGGGTGAAGCTCGATGGTATCGTCATCGCGGAGCCTCATGCCGAATGGAACGGCGAACCCGCCGTGTTATCGGTGGGATCGAGAAAATTCGTGCGTTTGCTCAGTCTTTCTTAGGGAGGAACGATGTCGTCTACGCCGGTTACCTACACTTCGTCGCAAGCACCGTTAGGGGCATCGCGATTCGTTTGTAAGCGCTGCAAACGCGAATATAACCCGCCGCAGCCCGGAGAGCGCCCGATTCGCTGCGAGTGCGGCTGGTGGTATTACAACGACGGCGTTGCTATTCGCGAAACGTACTGGCAGCGTATCGCACCCTATCGCGTGCCGCCCGCGTTCAAGGAGCTTTTCCCGACGGATTAACCGGCTCCTAACGCTCGCCGACCAGGCGCGCGATTGCGCTCGGTTCGATGAGATAGCGTTCGCGGCAGAAATCGCAGAACGCCTCGGTGCTCTCGCCCGAGGCCGCCATCTCGGCGAGCGTATCCTCGCCTAAACCGAGCAGCGCGCGTTCGACGCGTTCGAGCGTGCAGGGGCATGCAAAGCGTAATGCAAGCTCGTGCTTCGAGCGGAGCGGTTCGTCGCCGGAAAGGAGCTCCAACATCGCCCAGGCATCGGCTCCCTCGGCGATACTGCGTGCCGGTGGCGAGAGTGTATGCGCGCGTTTTTCGAGCCGATCGACCGCTGCGGGATCGGCACCCGGTAAGACCTGCGCCATAACGCCGCCGGCGGCGCGCACGCCTTCGGGGCCCATGAGCACGCCGAGCGCGACGACCGACGGAATTTGCTCGGAGTTTGCGAGGTAAAACGCGACGTCCTCGGCGATCTCTCCGGTCAAGAGCGGTACGACGCCATTATAGGGTTGGCCGATGGCGTAGGATTTTGTAACGTGCAGCGTCCCGCTTCCGACGATACCTGCGACATCGGCTTTTCCCAACGCATTGGGAGGGAGTTCGGCGAGCGGATCTGCGGCATAGGCGCGCGCGCCGAGCGTTCCGTCATCGAGCAGTCGGCAATCGGCGGAGAACGTTCCCAGAGCCCCGTCGCCCGAGATGCGCAGCGTTACCCATTCATGCGGAGCGAGCGAGATGCCGAAGAGCGCGCTCGCCGAGAGGAGCCGTCCCATCGCCGCGGTCGCCGTGGGGCTCGAATCGTGGCGGCAGCGCATTTCGGCGACCGTGCGCGTCGCGACGACGGCGGCAAAAGCAAGCCCTGAGCCCGGGGCGACGGCGGAGACGACTCGATCGAAGTTCATATAGGAGCGGAGTCTCGTCCAGGGTGCGCCGACTTCCTGCCCGAAACGCGCGCGCATGCGTATTGCGGTGATCCACGGTGCCAACCTGAGCCTGCTCGGCGAGCGCGAACCTGCCGTTTACGGTACGATGACGCTCGCGCAGCTCGACGCCGAGATCGCACGCGAGGCTGAAATGCTAGGAATCTCGGTGACGACCGGGCAGTACGAGGGCGAAGGAGAGATCGTCGGGGCCTTACATCGCGCGCGTCTCGAGTGCGAGGGGGTCGTTTTAAACCCCGGAGCCTACGCGCATTATTCCTACGCGATCGCCGATGCCGTCGCAAGTATCGCGATTCCGGTGGTCGAGGTCCACCTCTCGAATACCGCCGCGCGCGAGGATTTCCGCCGTCGCAGCGTCACCGCTGCTGCTTGCCTGGGCGTCGTCGCCGGATTCGGTGCCGATTCCTACCGCCTCGCATTACGGGCGCTCGCAAAAAAAGCTTGAAAAACCTGGGGTTTTTGCTCGATTTCCGAAAGGATGCTTCCGATTTCGTGCGTATAGAACGCCATCGGGCGGCGCCATTCGAAACCCACATTGATGCTGCCGGCGCGCCGTTGCTTATAGGAGATTACGAGTTTGACCAAATCCGATTTGATCGAAAATGTCGCCTCATCCGCGGAGCTCTCGAAGCGTCAGGCGGGCGAGATCGTGAACATGATTTTCGACGACATCGAGAAGGCGCTGCAGAAGGGCGACCGCGTTGCGCTGACGCCGTTCGGCAGCTTCGTCGTTCGTGCGCGCAAAGCACGCGAAGGACGCAACCCGAAGACCGGCGAGAAAATTAAAATCGCCGCTCGCAAGGTACCGGCGTTCGTTGCCGGTAAGGGCCTCAAAGATGCCGTCTCGGGCGGACGTTCCGGCGGAGCGAAAAAAGCCGCCGCAAAGAAAGCCCCCGCGAAGAAAGCCGCTCCCGCCAAGAAGAAGGCGGCCAAAAAGGGCCGTCGCTAAAGGATTCCTGGAGCTCTGAAGGGCCGCCGTCCGGCGGCCCTTTTTTTTGCTCGACGAGGTTGGGAGAGGAAAAATGCGCGGGAGCTCTTAATTGCCTCCAGCCGGAGCACTCGCTCCCTCCACCGTTTCGGGCTGTAGCGCAGCTTGGTTAGCGCGCTTGACTGGGGGTCAAGAGGTCGCTGGTTCGAATCCAGTCAGCCCGACCATGAAAAACCTCGCCAAATAAATATTTCGGCGAGGTTTCGATTTTCCGAGCTGCGTTCGCAAGGCGCTTGTAGCCCAATTATCCGTCCGCTGCGATGAGAGCATCGATCCGCTCGGCGGCGTCGCGCTGCATGCTTGCCGAGACGTGCGAATAGCTCTCCATCGTAACGCCGATGTCGGCATGACCGAGACGTTCTTGCACGACCTTCGCCGGGATTCCGAGCTTCATCGAGATCGTCGCGGAGGTATGCCGGAGATCGTGGGAGCGAATGCGGGGGAACGGCCGGTGGGCTTCGGTTTCCTCGGCGATCGCGGCGGCGAGGATCGGCTCGAAGTTATCGCCCTACGGGGGCCGCATCATAGCCAGCGAAGCCGTGGCACGAATCGTACGATAAGAGGGATCCGGTTGCGAAAATCGCTTCTAGCCAAGCAGAAGGCCGCTCGCAGACCTCAAGGACGGTGCGAAAACAGGAGTTCAGGCAGGTAACCTAGGCCGCTGGATAGGACCTCGCTAGGCCAGGAGGGCCGGCATCGTAACTCGACCAGACCTGCGTTCGGCTGGCGGCGTGCTGCGCTACCGATTGACGCCGCCCAGTCCGCACGCGAGAAGTGTTGGAAGGTTGGTATTCGTTCTTGACGATAAAATGCTCGCTCGAGTCGTAAATGGTGTAGTCTGGCCGGTCTCCGGCAGCTATACGGTTGACCCCGTCCACACATTTGTCACGTTTCGCACGCAGCATCTTGTGGTCGGGCACGTTCGCGGGCGTTTTGGAGGCGTCTCCGGTACAATTGAGGTTGGCAACAATCCCGATGAGTTACACATCAGTGCCATGGTCGACCCGGCGAGTGTCACTACGTTGCAGGACCAGCGAGACGAGGACCTGCGGTCGGCCCGCTTCCTCGACGTTATAGCGTTTCCAGTCATCACCTATCGCAGCACTGTTACCAAGCTAATGCCGCAAGGTCGTTGGCTGATCGACGGCGACCTAACCGTGCGCGCGACTACTCGCAATGTCTCGCTGGAGGTGACGACAGGCGGGGTGGTTCTCGATTCGCATGGGCATGCGCGGGTCGCATTTCACGCGTGTGCGAACCTCACGCGTAGAGATTTTGGGTTAATGGCCGATCTTGAGGCCGAAACGGGCGGGGCTGAGGTTATTGCAGACGTCTCAATTGAAATAGACGTTGAGGCAACATGAGCCTGTACCGATTTTCCGGACATGTGACTATACTGCAATCGGCAGCTGCGACTCGTATCGTTCGGGGCTCAAATAACCGAGCGCCGAGTGGGTCCGTAAACGATTGTACCAGATGGCGATGTA
>JAJZED010000028.1 GCA_021805775.1 bacterium
GAAGATAGGCTATGCGTGGTGCAAAGAGCGCGAACCCGCGACGTGCTGCGCGCGCGAAACCTTGCAGTGCCGAGGCGTCATCGAGAATGTAGAGTCCGCGGCCGTGCGTTGCAACGAGGAGATCGTTTCGCTGCGGCTGCACGACGATCGCGCGCACCGATACTGCGGGCATCGCATCGTTGATGTGCGTCCAGTGCGCGCCGTAATCCCACGAGGCTTCGATGCTGCGCTCCATTCCGAGATAGAGCAACCCCGGCGTGCGCGGGTCGACGGTGACGCAACGTACGGGTTCGGGCGGCAAGCCGCGATCGATACGCGACCAGTGGGCTCCGTAATCGGTCGTTCGGAAGACATACGGGCGCGGATCGCCGACCATATGGGCGTCCTCGATTGCGTACGCCCAGCCCGGCCGACGCGGGGAGAGCGCGATCGACGCAAAGCGCCCGAAGCGCACGGCACCCTGCGGGGTGATATTCGACCATCGTTTACCGCCGTCACGGGTGAGTTGAATGAGTCCGTCGTCGGTGCCAACCCAGATCTCTCCGCGCCGCAGCGTCGACGGCACGATCGTGAGAATCGTATCGCTCGTCTCGGCACCGGTTCCATCGAGCGTTAGCCCCCCGGTCATCCGTTCGTGCGCACGGTCGTGCAGCGTGAGATCGGGGCTTCGCACCTGCCAATGCAGGCCGCGATCGGTCGTGGCGAAGAGGACGTTCCCTGCTGTGTAGAGCCGGTGCGGATCGAAGGGATCGAACGCAAGCGGTGTCTCCCAATTAAATCGGTAACGTAACTCGGCGGGCGGAACGACATTTTGGTCGCGAACGTACGGCGAGAGATCGCGCGTTTCGCCGTCGGCGAGATCGACCGATTGCAGCGTCGTATCGTAATTTCCCCCGGCGGAGGTCGTCCATACGAGTTTCGAATCGGCGGGATCGGGGTAAGCCGCCGTGCCGTCGCCGCCGCCGACATTGCGCCATGCGCTTGCAGAAAAGCCGTTCGGATCGGGCATCGCGACGTGCGCGCAATAGATACCGTTATCTTGCAGCGGCACGCACGCGCGATAATTCCAGCCGGCGCTGACGCCGACACGATAGAGTTGTGATATCGGTAACACTTTACGCCAGAGCCAGCGCTTCCCGCCGTCATTACTCATCGCGAGACCGCCATCATCGGCTTCGAGAATCCGCACGCCATCGGAGGATATCCACATGTCGTGATGGTCGCCATGCGTTCCGTGCCCGGTAATATGCCAATGGAAACCGCCGTCGGTACTCTCCGTCAGATGCACCGAGGCCGACCAGAGGTGATTTTCGTTTTGGGGATCGACGGTGAGATGCGAGAAATAAAATGGCCGTTCGTCGATCGTTGAATCGTTGCTGACGTTCTTCCAACGCGCGCCGCCGTCATCGGAGCGCCAGAGCAACCCCGAACGCGATTGCAGCAACGCATAGATACGCGCGGGGTTCGACGGCGCAAACGCAATCGCGATGCGCCCTAACGGCCCCCGTGGCAATCCCGGCGCCTGGACGCGCTGCCAGGTAGCTCCGCCGTCGACCGACCGGTAGAGCCCGTCGAGCGGACCGCCGCTGTGAAGGCTCCAGCCCGTTCGGCGCATCGTCCAGGCTCCGGCAAAAATTTCGCGCGGATTCTTCGGATTCATCGTCATGTCGGAGATGCCGGTGCGCCCGTCGAGGAAAAACGTGTGCCGCCAGGTCGCACCGTTATCGTCGGTCACGTAAATGCCGCGGTCGTTCGATGCGGCAAACGGATTCCCCAATACGCCGACGACGACGTGCGCGGGATTCGAAGGATCGACGAGAATCGTCGAGATCGAACTCTGCGGAAGAGCGAGCGAACGCACCCAGTTCGCACCGGAATTCGTGCTCCGATAGAGCCCGTTCCCTAAAATAACATCGTTGCGCGGATTCGCCTCGCCCGTGCCGACCCATATCGTTGCCGCGTTCTTGGGATCGATCGCAACGGCACCGATCGCGCTGACCGGCTCGCCATCGAAGACCGGACGGAAATGCAAGCCTCCGTCGTCGCTGCGCCAGAGGCCGCCGCCCGCACTCCCAACCAACACCAACATGGGATCGAGGTTGCTGCCGACAACGCTGCTCGCGCGCCCGCCCGAGATCGCCGGCCCGACCGAGCGCCAGGGAATCGTTCCAAGCTTTGGCGCCGATCTTCCGGTGCCGGCGAGTGCGACGAGCAAGATCGAGAGCAACACGAGCGATCTCTTCATCCGATTTCGCTTGGCGATTCGGTTGCGAAAACCATCCGTCGTGCGCACGCTCTCGCCTTCGCCGAACTCGTCGCTCCATACAACGAATACACCCCGAGCCGTTCGCGGCATTCGGGGTGTAGGTTGAACGTGGCGGAGAGGGAGAGATTCGAACTCTCGAGACGCTCATCACGTCTGCCCGCTTTCGAGGCGGGTGCCTTCAACCACTCGACCACCTCTCCGTATTGCGGTGCGGTTGCGCCGCCCGTACTACCCCGACTCGCCGCGATTCCCTTCCCGCCGCGCGCGAAAGAATGCAACGAGTTGTGCCGAGGCCTCCTCCTCCATAAGCCCGGCGCAGACCTCGGGGCGATGGTTGGTCTTCGGCGAACGAAGAATCTCGAAGGATCCACCATCGGCTCCGCCCTTGGGATCGCCGGCAGCGTAGACGACGCGCCCCACGCGAGCCGCGACGATCGCGCCGGCGCACATCACGCAGGGTTCCTTCGTGCAGTAGAGCGTCGCATCGTGTAACCGCCAACGCCCAAGCAGGCGCGATGCCTCGACGATCGCTAACAGCTCGGCGTGAGCGGTTGCGTCGTTCGTCGCTTCCTTGCGGTTCCAGCGTTCGATGACGAGATCGCCGACGCAGAGAACCGCGCCGACCGGAACGTCACCCTCGCTTTCAGCGCGTGCGGCGAGCTCTATCGCTCGCTGCATGTACTCGCGGTCGGTCATAAAAATACTCGCGCCCGGAGGGATTCGAACCCCCGGCCTCTGCCTTCGGAGGGCAGCGCTCTATCCAGCTGAGCTACGGGCGCAGGCGAGTCGTCCCTACCCGGCCTCCGGCGGCACGCCGGGGCTGGGAATATGTTTGAACAGGTCGAGTTTGTGATCGACAAGACCGCGGTAAAATTTCCGCACGCAATCGGGATGCCCGAAGAAATAGGTGCGAGCATAAGCGAGATCGTCGCCGGAGCTGTCCGGGACGTAATGCGAGAGTTCGATCTCTTCCATCTGCGAGCGATCGACGGGATGCGGACAGAAGTCGCATGGAATCGTTGACATCGCCTGATCTCCCTTATGACACAAAGGCGCGGCCACCGCGAGGGCGGCCGCTCCCCGTTAAACTGACTCGGGGGTGATTTGAACACCCGACCAAGGGCTTATGAGTCCCCTGCTCTACCGCTGAGCTACCGAGCCGTGACCGGTTCATAACCGGAGATACGACAACGTACTCTACCAGCCCCCCGCCCGAGGTTCAAGGGGGAAGGTCGCGAACGCGTATGTGACAACGAGGGCGAGCAGTTGCATGCTCGCCCTCGTTGGTGATCTGCGGTCGGAGGGACTCGAACCCCCAACCTACAAGTTCGTAGCCTGTTGCTCTATCCAATTGAGCTACGACCGCACATCGTCGCCGTAGACGACCGCCCATGATACGCGGCCGACTTTTCGTATCCCTGCACTGCACGCAGGGAACGGATTCGGAGAGAGAGGGATTCGAACCCTCGATACGACTTGACATCGTATAACGGTTTAGCAAACCGCCGCCTTCAGCCGCTCGGCCATCTCTCCATCGCGGCGCCGCAGACTATACCACGAGAACCCATCGGGTACCTACACCTCTACCCCGGTTTCGTCGGCGAGCCGGGCGCTCGGCCGTCGGTAGCCGCGGAAGCGCCCTCGAGGAGCGCTCTTTACCGGAAGAGCCCGAGGACCGTCTGCGCGTTGGTATTCGATTGCGAGAGTACCGAGGTGCCCACCTGGACCAAGACCTGCAACTTCGTGAACTCCGTCGTCGCCTGCCCGACATTGAGATCGCGAATCGAGGATTCCGAGGCCTGGAGATTGACCGCAGCGATGTTGTCGTTGTTCGCGTCTTCGTTGAGGCGTACGACGACCGCACCAAGCTGCGCCTGCTGATTGAGCAGCGTATTGAGCGCGATATCGATCTGCCCGATGGCATCTTCAGAACCGATCGACGGGTTGTTTGCCGCCGAAAGAGCGAGATTGATATTTGAGATTCGCAATGTTTGCGTATTGGTCGCCTGGATCCCAATCTGAATGACGTCGCCTTCGTTCGCCCCGGATTGGAAGTTGAATGCCGGATTATTGGGATTGGTCAACGCGGCGACGTTCTGCGAGACCTTGATGTAGGAGGTCGTGCCAACGTCGGCGGTCGTAAAGTTACCGAACGTAACGGCTACGTTATCGAAGGCCGATGAAGTTGAGTCGGCCGAATAAAGCGTCGAGGATACGCAGACTTGCCCGGTTGCACTCTGTACGAACGTTTCTTGAGCCGCAATTGAAACGCCGGTATTGACGACTTGAACCTCAATGGTTCCGTCAACCGTGCCCCCAACCTGCGAAGCCGTTACGTTTGTCATCGATAGATCGTTCGGCCCGGTATTCGTGAACGAGAGTGTTGCCGTGCTACCAGTTGCAACGAAGGTAGCCGTGGAATACCCGGTATAGCCCGTCGATGGCGGCGCCACATTGAGAATCGATGCGCCGTTCGCTTGCACCAGCAAGGTCGAACCGCCGGGATACGAACCCGCTTCAAAGGAAACTTGGTATGTCGCGCCGGTTGTGAGGCCAGTGAGGGTTTGTTGAATCCCGCCGCCTCCGATTTGCAGAACCACGCCCTGCTGACCGGCTGGGAGCGGCGGTGCTGCTCCGGAGCCATTAAAGAGATTGACTCCTCCACCAGTCGCCGTCCATCCGGTAGGAACGGGGGTATTGACCGGATCGATGCTATTCGGGGCTACCGCTTGGGCTGTGAACGAGCCGTTCGCGAGAACAGGTGCTGCTCCAAAACCCGAGACGGTGCTAAAGCTCGTGCCGGGAGTCGTAAAGAAGTTCGAGTTCGCGGCAACCACCGTCGCGACGAGAAAGCCCGTGTTGACGCCATTGGCCGATGCGAGGCCACCGTTGGTCGCAAGCGCCGAATTCGCCGTCACCGTCAAAGAAGCGGCCTGTTGCGGCTGGAAACCGGCATGCGACCCATCAAGCAGCGGCTGGCCGTTGAAATTGACGCTCTGCGAGATGCTATTGACCTCGAGCAGTAGCTGACTCACTTCAGCCTGAAGATTCACCCGATCTTGATTGCTGTTGAGATCCGACGATGCTTCCACCGCGAGGCTGCGTATGCGCTGCAGGATATCCGTCGTCGTGGAAAGCGCGCCGAGCGCGACCTGCGCTGCATTATTCGCGTTCTGGACGTTTTGAACGGCGGTATTGAAGCCATCGACCTGCGTCTGCAGGTTCGTTGCGATCGCGAGGCCCGAGGGATCGTCGGCCGCTGAGTTAATGCGCAAACCCGAAGAGAGCTGCGTCACTATATTCTTGAGCGCGGCCTGATTGCGATTAAGGTTGAACTGCACGCTGTTTGAAGCTGGCTCGCTTCCGTGGACACTTGCCGCTTAGCGGCGAAGGAGTCCCGTATGGCCAAGAATCCCTCCTACCCGCCGGAGTTTCGGCGGAAGATCGTTGACCTGGTGCGGTCGGGCAGACCCGCTCGTGCGGTCGCTCAGGAATTCCAACTTTCGCGCCAGAGCATCTCGAATTGGTGCAAGCAGGATGATCTCGATAGCGGCCGTCGATCCGATGGCTTGACCTCGACGGAGCACGAGGAAGTTTCCCGGCTCCGAAAGCGCGTTCGACAGCTCGAAATCGAGCGCGAAATCCTTTCAAAAGCCGCGGTGGATTCAACCGGTCAACGCAACACTCCGATCAGTGTCGATGGAGGGTTAGCGCGTGGCTCAGATGGGACGGCCGGGGTTGTCGCCGCACCGCAAGGCGGAACTTTGGAAACGCTGG
>JAJZED010000006.1 GCA_021805775.1 bacterium
GCGGCGAACCGCGTCTTTCTTGAATTCTTCGCTATAGGTCCGATTCTGCGTTTCCATGACACCTCATTGGCCGGATATTCGCCGGCTCTATCCAAGTGTCCGGGAAACCGGGACAGCCTCAACGTGGTGCGGCAAAACGGCATCGTGGGGGTTTGCGGCTCCTGCATGGATGCGCGCGGGATGACCGATGAACATTTGGTCGAAGGGACGCACCGCAGTTCGATGGACGAGCTGCGCGACTGGAGCAAACTGGCCGATAAAGTGCTGGTATTCTGAACGTGTCGCATACGGCAATTATTCTCGGTGCCGGCATTGGCGGCATCGCGACTGCGAACGAGTTGCGAAGACGATGCAGTCGAGACGACCGGATTATCGTCGTCGATCGAACGGCGACGCACGTCTTCGCCCCCTCGCTTCTGTGGGTTGCCGTCGGCACGCGACGCCCCGATCAAATTCAGCGTCCAGTCCGTCGGCTGCTCCACCCGGGAATCGAATTTGTCGAGGGCACCGTCGAACATATCGACCCAAGCGCGCGCGCGGTGACGATTAACGGAAAACGGCTCGTGGGGGACGCATTGGTTATCGCGCTTGGTGCCGAACTGATGCCCGAAACCATTCCGCGGCTTTCGCGGATCGGTCACAATTTCTATACATTAGTCGGCGCGCAACGGCTTCGTGAGGATCTCGACATCTTCGAAGGCGGCGATGTCGTCGTCCTCACCGTCGACCCCATGTATAAATGCCCCGCCGCACCGTACGAGGCAGCGCTCCTGATCGACGATTATCTCCGCAAGCGTGGTGTGCGAACGCAATCCACGATCACAATAATCGCCGCAGAGGCCGCTCCGATGGGCGTTGCCGGCCCCGCAGTCTCCGATGCAGTGAAAGGCATGCTTGCCGACCGGAGGATCGCCTATACACCCAACACTCGGGTCGTGTCGGTAGACCCGACCGCTCGTTTGCTCGCCTTCTCCGACGGCACCTCCGCTTCGTTCGACTTGCTCGCCTTCGTACCGCCGCATCGCGCACCAGAAGCAGTTGCCGATTCCGAACTCGGCGGAGACACGGGCTGGATTCCCGTCGATCGCGCCACACTCGAAACGAAATTCGACTCGGTCTATGCAATCGGCGACATCGCAACGATTCCGCTCTCGATCGGAAAGCCGCTTCCAAAGGCCGGCGTGTTCGCCGACGCGCAAGCGCACGTTGTTGCAAGCAATATTGCCGCCCTTTGGAACCAACAATCCCCCACCGCGACGTTCGACGGCCACGGAGCGTGCTTCCTTGAAGTTGGGCGCGGCAGGGCGGCACTCGGCAGCGGCAATTTTTACGGAGAACCGAGACCGGTGGTCGCGCTCAAGCCGCCGTCGTTCTTGTTGCATTTTGCAAAGGTTATCTTCGAGAGGCGCTGGCTGAAGCGCCCGCCGTTTGGATAGACCGACTTTCTCGACCGAGGGCGCCCATAAACCAACGGGGTGGCCCTCCAACGAGGATCGACGCCGAATAGGCAGAATCGAAAAGCCCATGTCTTCCGGCCCAACGGCGCTCTTTAAGGCCTCCCGATTTAACGCGATGCGATTCGTAGGCGGCTCTCTGTTCCTTGCCAACAGTTTTACCGGGGCCGTCGTTGGGTTTGACAGCGAGGAAATGGCGTCTACTCGGCGTTTGCTTCGCGGCACCGTATCCAGTGAGGAGTTTTCTCCACTCGCGCAGGCTCTGGTCGAGAACGGATTCTTAGTGCCCGCCGATCGCGACGAGATGCGCGGCGTTGACAATCTGCACGATACCCTAAACGACGCGCGATCGTTCGAACTGGTGTTGCTGCCGACCGAGGCATGCAATTTTCGTTGTACGTACTGCTACGAATCCTTTCTCCGCGGGGAGATGCCCGATGCCGTGGTCGCCAACGTGATCGCCCTCGTCGATCGCCTGCTCCCTCGCATCGAAACCTTGCACATCGCATGGTTTGGCGGCGAACCGTTACTAGCGTTTCCCACCATGCGCGCGATCGGCGACCAGGTTCAGGCGGCGTGCGCTGCCTGGGGCGTAGCTCTTCGCACGAGTATTACAACGAACGGTGCCCTGCTTGACGACGAGAAGCTCGCATTCCTGGAGCGCACGGCCTGCAGCCATTACCAAGTTACGCTCGACGGTGTTGAGTCTGCGCACGATCGGACGCGGCCGGCGAGCGATGGTGGCGCAACCTATGCGACCGTTTGGGCAGGCCTCCGGCGACTGAAAGCCTCGACCTACGAACACCGAGTCGTCGTGCGGGTCAACGTGCATCTGGGGAACCTGGCCTCCGTCGAAGAGCTGGTGGAACGCTTTGCAGCGGAATTCGGAAACGACGATCGGTTCACGCTCGATTTTCACACCGTCTGGGATGGGCCCGCGTCCCGGGCGAGCGGCCTGGAGCAGATTCCCGACCGCGAAAGTACGTTGGAACGATTACGAAATGCCGCAGTGGCGCGCACGCAGCGAGACTGTCTCGGGTTTTCGGCATTCGGCGCGGGCGCACGCTATTGTTATTCAGCCCGACGCAATTCGCTGGTCATCGGTGCGGATGGAACCCTCTACAAATGCACCCTAGCATTTCACGATTCGCGCAATCATGTCGGAAAGTTGAATGCAGGCGGTGTTACCGAAATCGACGCAGCGAAGTTCGCTCTATGGACCGAACACTCCGACTATCGATCAGACGAGCTCTGCGGAAGTTGCTTTTTTGTCCCGACGTGTGTCGGCGCCTTTTGCCCTTTTACGCGCATCTCAGAGGGAAGTCGTGCCTGCCCGCCGGAAAAGGAGAACTTGGAATTGACGTTTCGAACAGCATGTGCCATCGGAACCTCAGAAGATGCGGTTCGACCGAGCACCACTTGCGCCGAGGGAGGGTCTACAAAATGATTATTATAAAACCGGCAATTCTCCGGGTCGAGGATGCAACCACGATACTCCCGCCGGTGCCGGTGAAACGGTCGCCGTATGCGCGACGCACCTCGATGCAATAGCGCCAGGAACGAGTATCGAGGAAGCCTCACCGGCCGCCGTTCTTGCGAAGCCCCTAAAATGCAATGGGAAATGCTCCTCGGCGGCTGGAATAGCGCGGGCAAAGGGAGAATCCCGGCAAGCGAAAATCCTGCCGCCTATCTCTACCTTAACGAGCGTTGCGCGATCGGGCGTGGCACTCTATCGAAACGGAAGAGGGAAGATGCGCACCGTACTCGTCGCGACCCTTATCGGCCTAATCTCTTCGCCGGCAATCGCCGCACCGCTCGATCCGTGCAGGCTACTCACAAATGCGCAAGTCGCCAGCGCCCTTGGTGAGCGCTCGGTTCCCGGAGAGCGACAGCCGAGCGCTCCCGGTCAGCCTACGTGCGGATGGAAGGCTGGCTCGAAGACGTTGTATGTCATGCTCGCATCGCACAAGACGATGCCGCCTCCGTGGTGGAAGAGCGCGGTGGTCGTGCGTGGCGTCGGAGATTCGGCGCTCTGGTCGGGCGGCTGGATGTATGTAAGAAAGGGCTCGCACCGCGTTGCGATCGAGTTGCTCATCTCTCCGAGCAGCGTGACGCGCATGGATCCCCAGTTGGTGAAACTTGCGAAAGAAATCGCCGCACGCATGTAATGAACTTCATCATTGCGGTCCGAACATCAGCTGCCGCCGCGCTCTTCGCGCTGGCAATCCTACCATTGAGCGCGCGTGCAGCGAGCCGCACGCATGTGTACATGCTGCAAGGCGGGGCAATTATCGTTCGCGCGGTCGCACCGAACGGGCAAGTAGCGCGTGAAAGCACGCGCGTACCGACGATTGCTGCGGGCGGAATACTCGATGCGCTCGCGGCCACTCCGAGCGGCCGCTTTCTATACGTCGAGGGATGCATCGACAAACCGTTTGGAATACTGAAACGTACCGAGGCGATCGCCGCATACGATATCAGCGAGCCGTCCGGCATCCCGCGCCCGATCGGCTCGCCGGTGTCGATGGGTGGATGTTTTGAAGATGCCCTGCCGCAGACGCTCGTCATCGATGTGGGCGGGCGCTACCTTTTTTCGGCCGGCGGTTTTTCAATGGCGAGTATGCGCAGTTATGCAGCAGCGGCCTCTGAGTCGTCTACCTTGTTTGCGTTTCGGATCGGGGAAGACGGCCACCTAATGCAAGTTGCGTCACTCGACATACCGGGGATGCCCGTCGGGGCGCGCCTTGCGCTCGATGCTTCCGGGCGTTGGCTTTCCTATGTAGGTCCGCAGTTTCTAGATCGAGGAAAATATGTGCCCGCCGTTACCGAGGTAGCCGTTCAGGCCGGGGGCGCGCTCGTACCGGCGAAGGCCACGCCTCTTTTTGGTGCGGTGGAGATCGGTGCGCTGCGCAGCAATCCTCGCGTACCGGCAACGCTCTACATCGGCGTCGATGGAGTGAGGTCGGAAAGATTGGTCGCGTATAGGATCGGTGTCGGCGGTGCACTATCGCCTCCGCTATTCGCGTATTTAGGTGCCTCGTCGCGGATCGCCGTAAACCGCAACGGCACGTCCCTATTTGCGATGGGCATGTGCCGATACCCGAGACGGCAATTCAACTGCACCGAAGACGACGTTGCAGAGTTTGCAATCGAGCGTAGCGGTGTGCCGCACCCGACTTCGGCAGTCAAGCCGCCCGTTCTCACTGCAGATCTCGTCCTGCAACCACCATACCGCTACCTCTACGCAACCGAGGCCCGAGCAGGTTTTCGCGGTACTTCGATTATCGGAGCAGCGACCGTCGTCGGCCCGCCCCAACGGCTAGGCGGATCGCTGTGTTTGGGCCCCGAGGGCCCGTCCCCAGGGGGTGACCTGTACGGTCCCGCCGACATGGTAGGCGTCGACCCGAGAGAGATCGTCAGGGTCGTTCCTGCGAACGGGTCGCGCACTTCGTCGAAAAGTATCGGGGAGATCCAGTTTTCCTCTCCCGACTTTCCATGGAGATTTTCCCCTGACCCGGCGAGCGGGATACCGTGGGTCGCATTGGCCATCCTCAAGACTTCGGAATTTACGATCGCTCACGTACGCGGGTCACCCTTATCGGCTATTCGCGTCACGAATGCCTCCGATCTGCCTAATGTTGACGACTTAGCGCCGTTTTCCGGTTATGAGACGAGCGAGACCGGGGCGGTTCAACGCGTGCTTGGGCCGCCATCGGCCTCCGCGCTGGCGCCCTTTCAAAGTGCTTCGAACAGCGTTTGGTCCTGGGTCGATGGGCCGAGGGCGCTCGAACCGGATACAGCGTACGATGCCTTCCTCATTCCAACATTTTGTGTCGGCTGGGAGGCCGGCCTCGGGGAACCGATTGCGCGTTCCAAGAGGATGACTGCGGGAGCCGTGGTAGTGCCGTATTACTATAGTTTCGGCTTTACAACGTTGCCGTAGCGGGGATTTCTTACCGATGCGCCGCGCAGGCCTCTCCTAAGGCAACGGCGATCCCCTACCCTCAAGCGCCGCGTCGTCGTTCGCACGGCGTGTGGGTTTGCGAATAAAATGAGACGCGCTCGAAATTAGTGAGACGCGGAACTTGGGCTGACGGTGCGCTTGGTCGGGGCGATTTTGGAATCCCAGATGAGGTCGCTACCCTTCGTGCTCCTTAACATCGGCAGCCCGCAGCTCGTGGATGACGCAATCCGACTTCGAGCGGCGAGGCCACTCAACCAGGAGAACGGCGACCGAGGGTCGAGAATCGGCCTTCGGAGGGCGATTTTTCACGGCCGTTTTGGCTGCCGTTAACGCTTCGAACCCAGGAGGGAATGTGACGTGAAAGCCGATGGCATCGTGCTAGAGCCGGTGCGCGCAATCTTGCGCGTGGAATCGCTGCTGCTCCTCGGATTACTTATTGCATTCTACTGGTGGATGCACGCGAACTTGATCGTGTTCGTTATCCTGCTACTCGCTCCAGATATAGCAATGCTAGGGTATCTGCGCAACACTCAGTTCGGCGCATTCTGCTACAACGTCTTTCACACTCTCACTGCGCCGTTCGCGCTCGGTGTCGCAGCATTGATCATACACCCGATTGCCCCTTTCGCGATCATCTGGGCCGCTCACATCGCTATGGACAGAACCCTTGGGTATGGCCTCAAGTACTCCGATTCATTCGCCCACACGCACCTGGGGTTTATTGGAAAGCGATCAAAAGACGTCGATGCTCTACAAAATGGGGAGGGTTAGACCTTGAAGGCTTCGTCGGGGCGATTGGGATTGCGTCTCACCTATTGAGCAAGAGCATGCCGGGCTTCTCACCTATTTCGTAAAAGTGTCTCATTCTATTTCCAAAACTCGGCATAGCGCTCGCTGAGCCAAGCATAGTCCGGTCTCAGTTATTTCGCAAACCCACACGGCGCATCGGCGATGAGGGAGTTGCCCGAGGCAACGGTCTGGTACTGCGCCGGTCTATGGGTGGGATGTGCTTTTGCACCTCGGCGCCGCAGCGGTTGCGTGGTTCGCCGGTTACGGCCGGCTCTCGGTCGAACCGCTTCCCGCGCTCCCGTAACCATCGCGTATCGCATCAACTTTGCGCGTCGCTTGACTTCTCGTCTCCTTGGCATATATGCTTACGTATATACATGAATGAGACGAAAATCGCTCGCTATGGGAATAGTCTCACGGTGAGGTTGCCCGCCGCGCTCGCTCGCGACGTCGGTTTCCGCGAAGGGGACCGGGTTCAGATTCGTCGGATGGCAATGGGCATCGCGATCGAACGGCCGCTTCGCGCCCGACTTGAGGAACGGCTTGCGACCGTCCGCGACCGGGAAACCGAGCTCTCCTCCGGAGCGGCGGTAGGCGCCGAGCTCGTCGATTGAGCGTACCGGATCGCGGCGATATCGTCGTCTTGGATTTCGATCCGCAAGCAGGACACGAGCAGATGAAACGCCGCCCCGCGCTCGTGCTCTCGCCTGCATCATTCAACCGGGTTTTCGGCTTGGCATTTGTTGCACCGGTGACAAGCATGCCGAAAGGGCATGCTTTCGAAATTGCGCTACCCCAAGATTGTGGAGCAGCGGGCTCCGTGATGATGCATCAGCTGAAATCGCTGGATTGGAGAGCGCGACGGGCAAGAAAAATGGGGAGCGTTCCCGATGAGCTGCTCGAGGCGGCGGCCGAGATCGTCAGGGAAATTGTTTCGTAGCGTCGATCCACGAGCGGCTACGCGCGCAGCGGAGGCGCGTGCAACCAGCTGCCGGTACGCAGCTTCCATTCCGTCAGCGCAGCACGCGCGATCCAGGCGATAATCCACGCGAACGGCACCGAAAAGAGGCCGTAGTGGAAGCGCTCGATCCCGAGCCATGCAAGCGGAATCACTAAGGCGTTACAAAAAATCCCGATGCTCATCGAAAATGCCGTGTCGCCCGAAGCGCGTATCGGTGCCAAGGAGACCTGCGCGATTCCTTTGAGCGGCAGCGTCACCATATGGAGTGCGAGGGGCAGCGCAGCCATCGAAGCGACCGTCGCGTCGAGCGTAAAAAGGAACGCGAGCGGCCACGCGAAGAGCGCGACGAGAGCGCCGGCGAGCGTTGAAAAGGCAAGCCCGATGCGGCGTGCGCTTGCGACAAATCGCTGCGCGCCGAGGAAATCGCCCGCTCCGAGTCGCTGGCCGACGACGATCTGCGTCGTGCTCTGCATTGGGCTGGGCACGACGAAGGTTGCATCGGAGACGATCGTGAGCGCGCGAAAGCCCGAGATAGCGAGCGCCCCCAGCGGCGCGAGCATGGTGACGATCGCGACGTCGGGCAAAATGAGCGTGACGAGAAAGACCGATTCGGGCAACCCGAGCATCGCCGTGCGAACGGCGAGGCGAAGGTCGGCGTCGAGGCGCGAGAATATGCGGTATTGCGGCCGCCGAGCGACATAATAGACCGCGAAGATCGCGCCGATGCTCTCGGCGAGCAGTGACGATATTCCGATGCCGACGATGCCGAGCGGGTGGTGCGTGAACCAGCCGAGCCCGAGAATCAGTAACAACGGGACGTGCACGATGTTGATCGTTGCCAGCACGGCAATGCCGAGCTTGCGGTTTCCCGCCGCTCCGAGCGAGCCGATCAGCGTTCCGTCGATCGCCATGGGGATCAATGCCGCGCAACGAAGCACGAGATAGATCGCCGCATCGTGCAGGCTCGCAAGGTCGCCGATCATGCCGTGTAAAACGCGGTGCCCGAAGAGCGCGGCTGCGAGCGTTGCGAGGAGGGCAAAGAGCATGGGAATCGGCATCCCCGCGCGTACCGCGCGCCCGTATCCCTCGAGATCGTTCGCGCCGATCCGTTGCGCGGTGATGATGCTCGTTCCCGTCCAGAGCCCCGCCATCGCAAAGATCAGCACGAGTTGCAACGTGATCGCCGCCGTCGCACCGGCGAGCGCGACGACGCCGAGCGAGCCGATCGCGATCGTATCGACGATGCCTAATAATTGGTCGCCGAGCATCTGCGCGGCAAAAGGCATCGAATAACGCCGGAGCGCCGCGCCGACGTCGGTATGGTCGACGATCATTCCGGCGCTATTCCGGCAATTTCGAGCGGATCGCGTCGAGTTCGTCGAAGAAGCGGTCGATTTCTTCGTCGGCGGTGTAGAAGTGCGGGCTGACGCGAAGGCCGCAGCCGGGGCGATAATCGAGAAAGACGCGGCGTGCAATCAACTCGTGATACGCACGTTCGGAACCAGCGAAATCGATACCGATCCACCCGGTCCGCTTCGCCGGATCGAGCGGCGTATTGACGCGAAGGCCGCGAGCGAGCGCCTCTTCGGCGATGCGCGTGGTGAGGCGAATATTGTGTTCGCGGATGCGGCGGATGCCGACCTCGGCGATCGCGGCATGCCCCGGCTGCGCTACCAGATATCCGGGGATCGTCGGAGTGCCATGCCCGAAACGGTACATCGAGCGTGCATATTCGATCGGCGCCGCCTCGAACGAAAACGGTCGCTCGTGCGCCATCCAACCGGTTACTGCCGGTCGCAAGCGCTCCAACAATGCCGGGCGTACGTAGATCCAACCGCAGCCGGGGCCGCCGCAGAGCCATTTGTGGCTGCCGCCGGTGACGATATCGAGATCGAGCGCGCGAACGTCGTAGGGAACCACGCCGGTTGTCTGGTAGGCGTCGACGCAGAGCAGGGCCCCGACCTCCCGGCAGCGCGCCTGAATCGATGCGATGTCGGCGAGTGCTCCCGAGACGTAGTAGGCGTGCGAGATCACCGCAAGTGCCGTGCGTTCGGTGATCGCCGCGCAGATGCGCTCGGTCGGGATCGTTCGTCCGTCGTCGGAGGGCACGACCTTCGTGCGCGCGCCGTAGCGCTCCCATTCTTTCCAAACGTAGGTAAGCGAAGGGAACTGCAGCGCTTCGTAGAGCACTTCGTTGCGCTCGCCGTGAAAATCGATCGCCGTAGCGAGCGCCGCCTGAAGAACCGAGACGTTCGGGCCGAGAAACGTGCTTCCCGGAACGGCGCCGACGAGCGTGCCGATGCCGTCGGCGATCTCGCCGATGCGCGGCAGCCAGCGAACCCACGCCTCGGGGCCGTCGGCGATCCACTCATCCATGTAGCGTTCGAGCGCGTCGCGTGCCGCGACCGGGGCGGCGCCCATCGAATGGCTCACCAGATAGGTCGAGCGCTCCAACGTCGGAAAGCGTTCGCGCAACAGCGGCGCGGAGATCGTCTCAGCCATAGTTCTCACTTCCTAAATACGTGCGAACCTCCCAGAGTTCGGGAAAGATGCGTTTCTCTAGGGTCGTCTGCAGGTAACCGACGCCCGAGGATCCCCCGGTCCCCCGCTTGTGGCCGATCATCCGTTCGACCATTCGCACGTGGCGGCCGCGCCAAAGCAAGAGACGTTCGTCGAACTCGATGCAGTCTTCGAGGAGAAGATAGAGCGCGGCATAGGTTCGCTCGTCGGTATAGATCTTCTGATACGCGGCGATCGTTTCGTCGTGAGAGCCGCACGGAAAGCCCGCCCGGGCGAGGAACTGCGCGAGATGCGCGGGCAACGAAGGCGCGTGCATGCGTGCCATCAGGCGTTCGCGTTGCTCGGGCGTCAAGACCAAATGCTCGAAGAGGCGTTCGTCGCGCAGGCCGCAGAAAAACTCAAGCTCGCGAAACTGCTGCGACTGAAATCCGCTCGCCGGGTTGAGGTGCTCGCGAAAACGATTGAACTCTTGCGGAGTCATCGTCTCGAGAATATCGACCTGCTCCCCAAGCACGCGCTGAATGGCGTGGACTCGCCTGAATATCTTCCCCATGCGCATGAGATCGTCGGCATCGCAGGCGACGGCGAACTCGTCGAGCTCGTGCAAGAGCTGTTTGAACCAGAGTTCGTAAACTTGATGGATGACGATGAAGAGCAACTCGTCGTGATGGGCCGGCTGCGAGAGCGGTTTTTGCAGAGCGAGCAGTTCCTCGACTTTGAGATACGAGCCGTAGGTTAAGCGTTCGCTCATCGGTGCGCGGCGAGCCCGAGCCGTTCGTACTCTGCGTCGATACTTCCGGCGAGTACGTGGTAGGCCATCCGGTAATCGGCGGCGAGAGAACGAAAGGGCGCGCGAAAAGTCTCCGGCTTATTGCGCTCGATGAGCGCATGCGAGAGCCAGGCAGGGCCGTAGCCCGCTACGACGCCGGCAAGTGCGAGCCAGGGATCGCGACGGATCGCTGCGGTCACGAGCAAGGTCGTCGCCGCAATCGTCCCGGCCGCGTGCATGGCGCGGGTGCGCGGGTTGCTATGGGCCGCCAGATAACGCGGCCAAAATTCCTCGTCGCTCATAGCGTTCGGTTTTACGGGGGTCGAACGGGTTTCCCTCGAAAAGGGCGCGACATGCGTCGTCTTTTCGTCGTCCTTGCATGTTCGTTGCTTGCCGCCTGTGGAACCGGAGGCCACGCCTCGGGAACGGCCTCCACCGCCTCTGCTTCCCCCGGCGGCTCCGCGCCGGCCGCCACGTCCCAGCCGCCGACCAATCCCTTGCCGATTGCGTTCCCCGCGACGGCAAAGGTTCTCAACGTCTCGCGCTGGTCGCAAGATTTCAAGAGCGTTCCCCCGAGTTTGACGGGAATCATCGAGGCGCCGGGCCGCTATGCGGGGCGTCAAGTCATCGCGTCGAGCCCCGAGAGCTTCGCAAAAACCGACGCATGGTTGCAAGGGCTCGCCGGGCATCTGCCTCCGGGATATCACGAAATATCGAGCCACCGCTTTTCCATGCATCTGCAAGATTTAGGAATCGATAGCGCGGCTTTTACCGGCGGAAAGTCAACCGGAATCGTTGCCGTAGCGATCGACGTCAAACGCTTTCGCAGTAAGGTCGGCCTGGTGCTCGGCCTCTTAAAAGATTACTCTGCAATACCCGGATTCATGCGGGCGCCGCTCGATAAAAAAATCGAGGCGCAGACCGGCGTTTCACCGGCGGAGTTGCTCGAACCGACGACGCCGGTCGGAAGTGCGGTCGCCGCGCTGCGGATGGTCGCGCACGATACAACCGGGCGCACCGCGATCGTGCTCTTCGACGCAAGCAAGGCCCCGAAATAATGGGAATCCATCGGTCGCGCGCGCTCGTTCTTGCAACGGCGCTCGTCGCTTCGTGTTGCGGTTCGGTGCAGGCGAAGGGACTCAATTATCTCGGTTTGCAGCTTTTCGCCGTTGCAGGCGTCCATAAAGATGTCGCCGGCACGCAGTACGGCGCAGGTATCGGCCCGCTCTTGCAAGCTCGCCTCGGGGGCCCGCGGCTCGCCATCCATTTGGAGGGGATTCCCGTGGTGGCGGTTCCGCAGCGCGCCTCGGCCTATTACGGCCAGGCGACGCCGAGCATCGGCATCTTCAATGCGACGCTCGGCTATCGCTTCATGCCGCGGATGAGCTTCGGCATCGGTGAGACGGTTATTAACCAGCGCACGCCGTTGCCGAATTTGCAGCAGGTCGTCTCGTCGCGGCTCGCCGGATATCGCTATGCGTTGCGTTACACCGAACCGTTGCGCGGTCGTCGATCGCTCGAAGCGAATCTCGGGGTCGCTCCAACGCTCTGGGGGAGCGACGTCTACGTCTATAGCGACGGCGTCACCGCACCGGTGGTAAAGCCCGAGCAAGCTGCCGAGATCGATGCGTCGCTGGCGGTCGGGTTTCAACGCCCCTACGGCGAGATGTTATTGGGGTTGCGGGCACTCAATTTTTCGGCAAAATATACCGCGACCGGGCTCGCCGGCGATCGGAACGCCGGCGTCGGCCTTTTCGTTGAATTTCGAAAGGTGTTACCATGAGTACGATCGTCGAAACAAAAGACGGCGTGATGACGATTCGTTTCGATCGTCAAGAGAAGAAGAATGCCATGACGGCAGCGATGTACGCCGCTGCGGCCGACGCCGTCGATCGCGCCGCCGACGACGAGGTGCGTGCGCTGCTCTTTCTCGGGCGCGAGGACTTCAGCGCCGGTAACGATATCGCGGATTTTCTTGCTGCGGGGGCGATGCAGGCTGCGATCGAAGATCTCCCGGTCGTGCGTTTTTTGCGGCGTCTCGTCGCCTGCGAAAAACCGGTGATCGCCGGTGTCAACGGCGTCGCGGTCGGGATCGGCACGACGCTGCTGCTGCACTGTGACGGGGTCGTCGCCGGTGCCTCAGCCCGCTTCGCGCTGCCGTTCGTTCCACTCGGCTTAGTGCCGGAGGCGGGCTCGAGCATGCTGCTACCGCTCACGATCGGGCGCAATCGGGCTTCCTGGCTCTTGCTCTCCGGAGAGCGTTTCGGCGCCGATGAGGCGCGCGCGATGGGCTTACTCTCCGAGATCGTTCCGGACGGCGAGCTCGAAGAGCGCGCGCGCGCGATGGCCGCTCAACTCGCAGCACTGCCGCCGAATGCGATGCGCGCGACGAAACGCCTGATTCGCGGCGTCGATGCAGGCGCGCTGGCAGCGGCGATGGATGCAGAGTTTGCGGCATTTGGGGAAGCGATGCGCTCGGAAGAAGCGCGGAGTGCATTCATGCGTTTTCTTTCACGCAGGTGAGCTGCGAGTTAATCCTTATTAATCAAAATATTCCGAAAACGGTTACTCCGGTGAAAAACCGATAACGACCGCTTAAAAGAGAGCTGCTACGATGCATCGGATTCCCACGCTGCTTTTAATAAGGAATATCGACCATGGATTCTCTAAGACGCTCTCGGCTTTTAATAGCGCTCGCCTTCTTTAGCGCTCTCCTTTTTGCACGACCACTGCTCGCCGCTGCCACAGTCGGTCAAGAAAATGGCGCGCTTATCGGAAGCGTCAGCGATTCCGCCGGTCATCCGATTGTAGGTGCCGAGGTCAACGTCACCGGACCGGTCCGGAGATCGACCGTGACCGACTCCTCCGGTCATTTCGATCTCGAAGATCTCCCGGCAGCGTATTATTCGGTGAGCATCATCAAAGCCGGCTTTGTTCCGGCGCGCAGTTCGAACGTAGCAATTTTTGCCGGAGAGAGCCTTCCGTTAAAAGTGCGGCTCGTCGCGCTTTCGGCAAGCTCGCTTCAGGTTATCGCGCACGTGGTCGCAACCGGGAAGAGTTCGATCAATACCGGTACCGCGCAAACGACCTTCGTGCCGCGAAGCGAGCTGCTCGACCTCGCAAATCCGCAGATCAACGATGTCGTTGCGCGCATTCCGGGTGCGGGAATAGAGCGCGGTTCTAGCTCGCCGAACACCTCTATCTCACTGGGCGGAGCCCAACCGTACGAGACGCAAGTGCTCCTCGACGGCCACCCCCTTTCGGCGGGGCGCTACGGCGTCTGGTTCTCCCAGTTTTTTAGTTCGTTCATGCTGCAGGGCATTCAGGCCGATAGCGGCCCAGGCAATACGACGCCGTTTGCCGCTTCGGCGATCGGCGGCACGGCAAATCTCCTCACGCCGACCTTCACGGCGAAACCGACGTTCGAGCTTATCGACGGTGCCGACAACTATGCATCGCAGTATTCAAATGCGTTGATGACCGGCTCGATCGGTCGCCTGTCGTACGTTCTCGATGCAGGTTACCAGGGGCTCAACGGCCCGTTCTTCCAACACTACGGATGCGTGATCAAACCACAGAGTTACCCCGCGCTGAACACCTCGAACGCGGCAGGCATCGTTCAGTTTTGCGGAGATCTTAGCGGGCCGCTCGCCACCAAAGGCGAGATCGTCAAATTCAAATATGATTTCTCGAAGTCCACTTCGCTCGAAACCGGCTTTGTCGGCTCGCAGGCCGGATATAACCCGCAAGGGACCGCGTACGGTCAATACGGTGGAATGGTAAAGGTTCTGCCCTGTATGACCGTCGGTAGCTCGCAGCAGTGCAGCAACCCGAACTATGCGTCGTTGATCGGGACGCAGATTCCCGGCTACCTATTCTACCCGGGTTCGGTCGTGAATAACAATCAACCGATTTTTGACGCGCAGCTTCGGACGACGTTCGGGAATAATACGCTGCTCGTCCGCCCGTATCTCGGTTCGATCTCTCGTTCCATTAACGGATCGGGAGAGTCGAATTATCCGGATCACTATACCTCCGGCGGCGTCGCCGTTATGCAGTCGCCTTTTAGCTTACTCGAAAGCGACAAACTTCGGGGAACGACGTTCTCCTTCGTGCATCCGTTCGGCAATAATGTCGTTACGGCGAACTACGATTATCATTCCGACGAAACGTTTGCCTATTACGGGAGCCCGTCGGCAGTTAATACACCCGATACGATCTCGCGGTTCAATACGATATCGCTTTCCGGAAATTTCGCCGCTACGAATACGTTAACGATTCGAGCGGCGCTCTACGAAACGAATTGGCAGTTGCAGGGGCAGCAGTCCGGGCCGATCGCTAGCGGAAAGCCGACGCTCGTGCCTTCGTCGCGCTCGCTTTCGCACTTCGATCCCCATCTCGCCTTCGTTTTGCAACCACGCGGCAATCTCTCCTACCGCCTTGCGGTGGGGAGTTCGGCGACCTATCCCTATGCGTCGCAGGTCAGCGGGATCCCGTATATTACGCAGGGCTCGGCGACCGCGCCGTATGGTACGCTCAACAATAAGAACCCTTTGTTGAACCCCGAGACGGCTACCAGCATCGATCTCGGAATGGACAGGCGCTTTCGCAACGACGCCGTATTAAGTTTCGACTTTCTCGGCACCAACGTGCGCAACGTATTTGAGACGATAATAACGCCGACGGTCGGGCCGCTCGACCCGGTCAAAGGTACGCCGGAGTACTCGGCGGTTTTACAGCCCGCAAACGTCGCCTCACTGGCGGCGCGGCAGTTTACCGCCACCTACGGCCGGACGCCGGCGTTCGGCTTTGGCTATTCGCTCAGCGGGACGCTTGCCAGCTCGATCGTCAGTGGAGTGCCGGCATCTTTCTACGCCTCACCGACCGCGTTCGTACAGCCCGCGAATAACCAGCAGCAATGCAGTAACGGAGGTTCCGAGATCTGCTTGCCCTACCTCAAGGGCTTCCTTCACGTGCAATATATCGCCCCGGACCGAACGTACTATGCCTTAGACGGTGATTTCGAGGGGAAAAATAACACCTACAATCAGCCGCCCTTCACGATCTTTAGCGCAACGCTCCGTCGTCCAATTACGAAAACGCTCGACGTTCAGCTCTCGGTTCAAAATCTCTTGAATACCAACGTATTTTTCGGGCTGCCCGAGTATAATCTCGGCGTTCCGCAAATCGGTCAGTCGTCAACCGGTCTTGGATCGATTCTCACCCCGCTGATTCCGGCGCCGGCGCGCACCTTCCGGCTCCAGTTTCGGTGGCATATCGGGCGGTAGGCCGCCTACGAATCGCTCGACCGAGCGACCGGCGATTCCAATAGCGGATGGGCCGCGAGGAATAGGGAAGAGGGCACGATGCGTTTTCGTGCCCTCGCTCTCGTCTCGATGGTTCTCTCGCTCGGCACCGCTCACGCTCCGACCCTGCGCAAAGCAGACCCGCCGAAAACGCTGGTCCTGACGCCCGTTCGCGAGCCGACGGTGCGCGTGCTGATGTTTCACCAAATTTCACAGCATCCCATCGAGCCGAAGACCGGCATCGGGACGCCGTGGATGACGCCGCAGCGTTTTGGCGAGCTCTTGGGTGCGCTCTCCAGGCGCGGCTATCACTTTATTACGATGCAGACCGCAATTGCGTTCCTTTCCGGGAAAATGCCCGCCGCGCATTTGCCGCATCGCTCGGTTACGTTGACCTTCGACGACGGTTATCGATCGGCTTGGACGGAAGCAACGCCGATTCTACGGCGATACCATGCGACCGCGACGATGTTTTTCGAGGGACATGCAACCGGCACGATACGAGGGCGCCTCACCGACGCCGATCTCCGAGCGATGGCGCGCTCCGGAATATGGTCGCTGCAATCGCACGGTTATGCGGGGCACTCCGATCTCGTCGTCGGCCCGCATGGAGAGCGTTCGCCGTATTGGTATGCAAATCTCCAGTGGCTCGCGAAGAAACATCGTTTCGAGAGCATCGGCGAATTCGAACGGCGAGTACGCGACGATCTGTTGCGTTTCCGACGAACGTTCGAGCCGGTTACGGGAACTCGAATCGATCTTTTTGCTTACCCAAGCGGCGAGTACGGACAAAATGCAGCGTTGCCGCGTGGAGCGAATCCGCAAACGAACGTGCAGGCCGGGCACTCCAACGCATCCGGCTTAACACCCGCGCTCTTCCACGCGCTCGAAAGTTCCGGTTTCACGGCGGCGTTCGCCGTGTACGATCCGGGTCACGTTCACTTTGCTTCGCGCAGCGACGATATCTATGCATTGCCGCGCATCGGTTTTGCAGCCTCGTCCTCCATCGCTCGGGATTTGCAAGCGATGCAAGCTCTTGAAAGCAAGGGTATCGAATTTCCTGAGATCGACGACGGGAATTACACTGCCGTCGCTCCTATCGCCGTCGACGGATCGCAGATCTACGCAGCCTCGACGACGCAGCCGATACTCTATCTCCTCAATCGTTACGGTCGGCGCATCGCTCGCTACGATGAACCCGCACTCAACCGAGGTCGCAACGCCGGACCGACTGCAATCGGCGCCATCGCTCTCGTCCAACATCATCTTTGGGTGTTTCAGCAGGCCGGAGCCGATGCAAAGTCGGCGCCCTACCTCAGCGAATTTTCGCTCGCGCATGGTGCACTCGTGCTCGAGTCGCGCCGCGCGTTGCCGAAGGCGATGAGTTGGCTCGTCGGGCTTGCGCCGTTGGGCGGGAGCCTCTACGGCATCGATGACGGCGGCGCGATCTTTAACCTCGAAACGGGGCGGCAGGTCGGGGCGCTCGATCGTTCTCAAACCTACCAAAGTGGGCGGTTCGCCGGCCTTGCGGCGGGGGGCGGCGCGCTGGTGACCTACGATCGGAAAACGAATCGTCTGTTATACGTTACCCCCACAGGCGAGCTGCAAGCGTTCGCGGTATTGCACGGTGACATACGTTCGCTGGCGCTCGAAGGGGATCGCCTTTTTGTGAGCCGCTGGGGAAAGGCACGGCACATGCTGCGTATCTATACGATCGGAGCGAGGAATACGAAATGAAAACCCTTATCGTGCCCGTCGTTCTGGCCTGTCTGCTGCACGCCGGTCGCGCCGTAGCTGCCGAACCGGCAGCGAACTCAACGCCCGCTCCCACGGCAAGCACCGTGCCGGATCGTGCCGGTTTTCTTTACACCTATTTGGAGCACACATCGCAATATCGCGACACGGTCTTTTCGATCGATGCCTATAAGCCGTTCGGCTCCCCGTCGCGTGCGATCCGTCCGTTCGTCGATGTTTTTGCCAACGACGATACCCGTACCGGGGGCGGCATCGTTCCGCAAACGCTGAACGATAACTACGCCGGGCTCGCCGTCGGCATGCAGTTCACCAATGCGGCCGGGCTGCGAGCGTTCGTGCAGGGTGGGGCGACAACGAAGATCGGTTCGATCGCGGCAACGCCATCGGGTGGCGATCTGCGCGGCGGCCTCGAATATTACCGCGAATGGGGTGGCGCCGCGCGTCGGCAGGCTGCGTACGGCAATTTTTTCGGCGACGGCATCTATTACAGCCGCTACCACGATCTACAGTTCTACGAACAGCTAGAGATCGGCAGTACCCCACCGACGCAGTCGCACCCGGTAACGCTTTTCGCTCGCGGCGTTTTAGCGATGGACACGCACCCGTATTTTTACGGGAATTATGCCGAAATGACGCTCGGCGTGCGGCTAACGCCCTTCGGGCTGCGCGGCCCGGCGATCGAACTCGGCGGCGTCGCGGGGACCTATCTGCGGGGGAATCTCTTGCCGATTGGAATATCGAAGAACTACGTCGATTTTCGCCCCACGATTAGTTACGGAGTAAATATTTAATGTATCCGGTCGAGCGAGCGCAGGAAGCGTTGGCGCAATTCGGCATCCGACAGGTCGATATCTGGCTCGACGGGGATGCCGGTGCGCTGCCGATTCTTGCAGCGCGCGCGACCACCGAGGAAGAGAGCGCTCTCGGTTCATCGCCGGCGGAGATTCGCGAGCGGATTACGACGGCGATTCCCGTTTTTGGAGGAGAACGGTTAGGGATGCCGCTGATCGGCCCGAACGGCGCGTTCGGATATATCGAGTTTTTCAGCCCGCAAAAAATTTCGCTCGGCGTCGCCGCACAGTTGGAGGCATGGAGCGACGACGTCGCGCTCGCCATTTCAACGCAGCGCGCCGCGCACGACTTGGAATCCCCTTCGCGAGGATCGATTCTTATCGCCGACGATGACGCGAATATCCGGCGTCTGCTGCTCGCACTCTTGACGCGACGCGGATTTCGCGCGTCTGCGGTGGGAAATGGTGCCGATGCCTTCGAGCGAGCCGTCGAGGACCGCCCCGATCTCATCCTCCTCGACTACCGTATGCCGATCCTGAACGGACGCGATACGGCGCTGCGATTACGAGCCGATCCTCGAACGCACGCTATCCCGATCGTGATGGTGACCGCGCAGAGCGGAACAGAGGAGAAGGTGGCGGCGCTGGAGGCCGGCGCTCAGGACTACGTGACGAAGCCGTTCGAACCGGAAGAACTCGTCGCGCGCATTGCGGGGCATCTGCGCTGGCGCACGTTGCTCGCCGAACCCACGGCCCCGAAAAAAACAGCAGCGTCGGCGGCTAACCCTCCGGCAAGCGCAGCCCCAACTCCGACGGCGACCTCGTCGCCCCCGGTCTCCGGCGGAGAGGACGCGGGTTGGATCGCCGCTACCCACGCCGAACAGCTCGGTCGTTTTAGCGAAGCCCTCGATCTCTATCTCGAGGAGGCGGAGCGCGCCGAACGTCAGTTGCAGTACGCGCGCGCCGCTATTGCCTTTCGTAGCGCCTCGGCGATGGCGGGGCGACAGCAACAACCGGATCTGTCGAATAAGTTACTGCGGCTCGCCGGTAAAATGTATCTGCAGTTGGCCGAAGATTCGAAGCAAGGAAGCGATATATCGGATGCCTACGTCAGCGCGGCGAAGTGCTTTTTGCTCGCCGGAAACTTACAGCTCGCAAAAAAATCGGTATCGATTGCCGAATCGATGACGTCGGTGATCGCCGACGACCACCCATCGTCGATCGCGTAGCCGGTGCAGTCGCTCCTCCTGACCGAAGGGACCTATCCGTACGTTCGCGGTGGAGTCTCGACATGGTGCCACTCCTTCATCTCCGGGTTGTCGGAAATACAGTTTACGGTGTACGCGCTCATCGGGAATCCGTCGAGCGCTACTGAATATGTATTGCCGCCGAACGTCGTTCGCACGATTGCGATGCCGCTTTGGGGGCACGAACGGTTGGACGAATATAGCGGAGGCGACCTTCAGTCGGAAGGGCGGCGCGATGTGCGCGCGCTGCGTCAGGAATTCGTTCCCCTCTTTTCCGCGTTTCTTAACGAAATATCGCGTGGAACGGAAAGCGCCAAACCACAGCGGTTAGTCGACGCGATCGGGCAACTCTATCTGTACTTCCGAAGACATGATTACGACTGGACGATGCGGCGCGAAGAAGTGTGGAATGTCACATTGGCTCACTTTCGCTCTAGCGCTTGGCACGACCGGTTTATGTCGGCGCTCGAAGCGATCGAGCTAACGCGTTCGTTTTATCGTTATCTCGCGCCGCTTGCGGTTGCCATTCCGCCGAGCGACATCGTTCACACCAGCGCCGCAGGTCTATGCGGTTTAGTCGCCGTTGCCGCAAAGAGCGCATTAGGATATCCGGTGATATTGACCGAACACGGCGTCTATTTACGCGAACGCGTGCTCGAACTCGCACGCTCCGGGGTGCCGTTTTCGGATCGAACGATAAAGAAAAATCTTTTCTCGGCGGTCGCAAGGGCGACCTATGCCGTTGCCGATATTATCGCGCCCGTCTGCAGCTACAATGCGACGTGGGAGCGTTTTTACGGCGTCCCGGACGACCGTATTATGGTAATCTATAACGGCGTCGACGAGCGACGGTTCGACGATCGTCATTATCGTCCGGAGCGACCGACGGTGACCGCGATGGTGCGCATCGATCCGCTCAAAGATATCGAGACGCTTGTGGCAAGCGTTCCATTCGTGCGCGAACGTTTTCCCGACGTCGTGTTTGATATTTGGGGCCCGATTCACGACGAGGCGTATAACCTTCGGGTCGTGGAACTCGTCGGGGTGCTGGGACTCGAGGAGTGCGTGCGTTTTCGAGGATCGACCTCCGATCCGGCTGCGGCGTATGCCGAGGCAAGCGTCGTTGCGCTTTCGTCGATCTCCGAGGGCTTTCCGTATTCGGTCATCGAGGCAATGATGTGCGCCAAGCCGGTCGTCGCAACCGACGTCGGTGGGGCGCGCGAAGCGATCGGCGAATGTGGCACCGTCGTCCCTCCGAAACGCCCGCAAAGGCTCGCCGAAGCGCTCTGCGATATGCTCGCTCGCCCTGAAGAGGCGGTGCTCCTAGGGAAGCGCGCGCGCGAGCGGGCGCTCGAGCTTTTTACTTTGAGCGGTTGTTTGGCGAGCTACCGGGCGCTCTACGCTGAGGTCGCATCGGCGGTTCCCGTGGGTGGCCGAGCGTGAGCGACGACCGAGATGCGTTCGAACCTTTCGAACGCCGCGAGCACGCAGTCGAGTCGGCCGCACGCACGATCGTCGCGCTTTCACGCCGCGATCGCTTCGGCATCGGTTGGAGGCCAAAAGGTGTCGACGAGGTGGCGATCCTATTGGAATCGCTGGGTTATAGCCCGGAGGTCGTAGCGGAACTTTGGTATCCCGATCTCTTTGCGCTCGCTCGCGACGTCAGTGCGGCGGTGAATCGATACGTTACCGACGAAGAACGACGGGAGCCCCCAACGCTTGACTGGTTCACGCAGACGTGCCGTGATTATGCCATAGGTTCGCTCTATTCGGCGCCCTGGATCGTTGCGGTCATCGGTTTAGCAATTTTTGGAGCGTCGCTCTGGTCGAGTCTTTCGACCCCGTTGCACTTGGCAACGGCGATCGCGCTCGGGGTCTATGCGGCGCAAATCGTCAGCGGATTTTTCTCGCAGGGAATTGCGCGTCGACTGACGTTTTATTTTTTGCAGTCGAACGATTCCCTCATGGCGTGGACAGTTCGGCGTTTTGTCGTAGCCGGTCTGCTAACGACCGCGCTCGTCTCAGCCGGCCTCTTTGCCGGGCTGGCCGCATTCGTGGGCTTTTCCGATGCAGCGTTAGCGGCGCTGTTTTGCGCGGGGACGACGATTTTCCAACTCGCGCTAGCGCCGCTCTACACGTTGCGGCGTTTTACTTGGATCGTCGCGTTGGCGATCGTAGCAACGGCTATTACGGGTGGCACCTTCGTCTTTGTCTTCCATCGGCACGTCGACGTGCCGTGGGAACCGGCGACGCTCGCCGTCGAGGTCGGGCTCCTTGGGGCGGCGATCCTTGCAACCACGATGTCCTGGCTCGCGCGCCGTGCGGCGAGCTCGGGCGCACCGGTGCCCCCCGCACTCGAATCTATCGTGCGATCGACCTTTCCATACGCGCTGTTTGGAGCGCTCTATTTCCTCTCGATTCTTATCGATCGCGTCGCTGCCGGGATCGCGGCCGCGAACGGGCGCGGTTTCGCCTACGCCTCGGCGTACGAACTCGGTGCCGATATCGCCTTGCTGGCGATTCTTCCGGTGGTCGGGGTCATCAACGTCATGCTCGAAGCATTGCCGCGTCGCATTCTCAAAGGCGCGGAGGGAGGTATTCGAGATCTGGGAAAATTCGATCGCTCGATGTTGCGCTTTTACGGGTGGGGGATACTCGCCGTTGCTACGGCGACGCTCCTCGCAGCGCTCATTGGGGAAGTCGTCGGCCCGCGCATGATTCTCTCAGCTCGCCTGGGGACGATCGGGAACGCGGCACTCTCGCTCGCCGTGCTGCGCGTAGCAATTCCGGCCTACGGTCTCGTCATGCTCGGCCTGTTAAACACGCAGTTGCTCTTTTTTCTCAGTCGACCGAGGGCGCCGGTGATCGGTACGGCCGTCGGCGCGATCGCGGCGCTCGCAACCTGTGGTTGGGCGCTCGCAGTGCACCTCTCGGCGGAGGCGATGGTCGGCGGGCTATTGGCTTCGGCTCTCGCCTTTACGGCGATTACAACGGTGGCGGCGGTGCGAACGATGCGCCGTTTCTCGTATTCGTATTACGCGGCGTATTAACGTCCGCCCCGTTTCTTCGTCTCCTCGGCACGGTGTTGGGTCTCCATCGCCGTGCCGAGCTCGTCGAGAAAACGCTCGCCGGTCGCTTCGGCGACGCGCTTGCCGAGAATGTTATCGAAGGCTTTCCCGATAGCGCCGAGCGGGGGCTCGTAACGACCATGAAGTTCGAGGCGCGAGCTTTCGTAGGTATCGCTGGCGCGAATGCTCAGCGATCCGTGAAAGCTTGGGTAGATTCCGCCGACTTCAGGCTGCCACGATATCTCCCACGGCTCGTCGAAGTGCATCGGATCGTGCGCGACGGCAAATTGCATGGAAACCTCTTTGCCGAGGTCGCGGTCGTGAAACGCAAGCGAGAGGCGCTGGGGGAGACGCTCTCCCGAATTGACGAGCGGCTGTAGGCGGTCGCGAAGGAGCTCTTTCGCCCGCGTGTACGGACAGGCGACCTGGCGTCGAATCTCGATCTCCGTCATGTTCGGTTCATCCTCCTTGCGGACCGCTCAGCGATCCCCGCTGTCGACCTCTCGTTTGCGATGCTATTCTCTCGATGTCCAATGCTCGTGAAGCTCTTTCATTACCTCTTCGCGTGCGCGTCGATAGCTCTCGTGGTTCGCTCCGTTTCCGGCTTCGGCGCGGGTTCGGGCGAGGAGGCTTTCGAAGCGGGCATCTGTGGCTGCGTGCGTGCGCCGATAGCGCTCGATGACGCTGTCTCCGCGGGTGAATTCCGCGAGCATATTCGGCCAGCGAGCGAGTTCGGCGAGTTGGAGATCCCACAACAGAAAGCCGGCCATTGCGCCGAGCGCAGTTTGCGGCGTATGCGGATCGATGTCGTGCTGGAAATCGGCGTGCCATCGTAGCAGATCGGCGGCCGGCATTGGGCGCGCTATTCCGTAGCCTTGCCCTCGGTCCGCTCCAAGGATCGTTGCCGCTTCGATCGTTCCACGATTTTCAAGTCCCTCGACCGTGACGGGGATATCGAGTGCGTGTGCGAGGCGCGTGAGGTGTAAGATAAATTCGAGCGCTCGTTGCGGATGCTGTTGCGTTCCCTCTACGAGCGCCTGATCGATCTTGACGCCGTCGAATGGGTAACGATCGAGACGAACGAGCGAACTATGGGCCGATCCGAGATCGTCTTGCTCGATCTCGATACCGTCGCTGCGGAGTTGTGCGATGAACTGCTCGTGTCGGGTAAGATCGGCGACATCCTCCGGCGTTTCGAGCATCTCGAGCGTAAGCCGTTCCGGGGCTAGGCTATTTTCGTTGAGAATGGCGAAAAGAACTTCGTGGTAGCGAAGATCGGCGAGTGCCGGAGCTGGAATATTCACGGCGATGTTGGTTCGGAGCCCCGCGCGTTCGAGCATCGTGCAGTCGCGGCAAGCGGTGCGAAGTACCGTTTCAAAGAGTTGTAGGAGATCGGACTCGCCGAGCGCGGGGAGAAAGCGTTGCGCGGGAATCATCTCGCCGCGTTCGTCGATCAGGCGAGCGAGCGCCTCGACTTTTACCAACGCGCTATCGCGGAGATCGACGATCGGTTGGTAGAGGACGGCGACGCTCTGCATATCGAGGAGTCGACGATAGCCGGCGCTCTCGATCATCGGGACGATCGGCGAGCGAATGCGCCGCGCGACTTCCCGCCCGAGGACGAGTTGTAGATGGATAAGAAATTTCTCGATTCGATTGCTGGCGAAGAATCCCGGATAGTTGCTGTAGAGCATGAGAAGCGCGATCGTGCGCCCCGATTCATCGAGGAGCGGAATAGCCGCCCCCGCTCGGAAGCCGAGCTCGCCGGAGATCGAACGCCACGGCGTACGGTCCTCGCCGATCATCCACGCATGAGCGACGACAATCTCGGCGCTTCGCCAGGCCCGGCCGCCGGGGCCGCGTCCCGCCGCACGATTTGCATCGATATGAATCTTGGGAATCTTCCCCTGTTCCATCGCTTCGTGGTATCGTCGCCCGAGCCCAAAGGTTGCCTCGACCTGGAGCTCCCCCGTGCTGTCCGAACGGAGAAACATTCCTGCGAGCAGTCCTTCGATCGCGCTCATTGCCTCGAAGGCTCCGCGAATGAGATCGGAGAGATTCGCCGCGCTGCTGAAACCGCGATCGATCTGCGTGATCGTTGCAGTGAGGCTCTTCCCAACGGTGCCGTAGCTCTCGGCCTGCTCGCGAATATCGAGCAAGATACGCTGGTGCAGGGCGCGTTCGATGCGTGCGGAGCGTTCGATCGGCAGCGTGGCGAGACGTTCGGCGATCTGCTCTTCCACGACTGAGTACGCGTGGGCGAGCCACTGCGGCCCGAGGCCTACGAGCGCGTGAACCGAGCCGACGTGCCGAGCGCGTTCGGCATGCTTGGGAAAGTCGAGATCGGGTTCGAGGAGGAGGGCGAAATACTCGACAAGCCGCCCCTGCAAACGCGCGAACTCCTCCTCGCTAAGGCGGGCGAGTATGTCGGCGACCGGCCCGCAACGCCGAACCTGCGCGAGGGTATGCTCGACGATCTCCGCGAGGGTTCGCTCGTCGAACACGGCAAGCTCGGCGAAAGCCGAAGCAGCCTTCGGGCCGTATGCAACCGAGGAGCCTCCCTCCGAAAAATTCACCAACGCCTCCCTGCCTGCGTACGTCCCCCCCCGGGGACATGCTAGCACACTTTGGGCTCGTTTCCCTTTGCGAAGCTCGCCGGCGCGGCCGAACCTAAAGTCGCGCGACAGCCTTTTTCGCAAGCGCGAGGAGGCGTGGGTCGGCTTCCCGTGGGGCGATCTGCTTCTTGAAACTCAAAGAAATCCAGAGAATATAACTCCCTTTCAAAACCTCCAGGCTCCCACCCCCGGTATAGAATGCGCCATCGCCGATGCCGCCGTAGGATGTTGTCGGCCACCATTGTTTTCGATCCGACGCGAAGCGCTCGCGCGCCGATGCATATGACTGAATGTGCGCGTCGAGCTCACCGACCGAGGTGCGATAGCGACAGAGCACCAGCGGACCGACGGGGCGGCCGCCGCCGAGCGAGGCGTTCGCTATATGGGATGCGGCGAAGCCCTTCGGCGCCTGCACCCCCAGGGCGGCGCTCGCATCGGCCTGGGTGACGATCGCGCAGGGGTTGATGGGGCGAACTGCCGCGCGTGCATGCCCCGATTCTAGGGCTACTGCGGCGACAAAGGCGAGGAAGAGTAAGCGTTTCATAGCCGTCCCTCCGAAGAATTGAAATAGGAGTGCGCCCCTGCTACTTCGCGTTCCATTCGGGTTTCCCGGCGGGGGTGTTCGAGGGAATGCGGAAGAAGCGGACGGCCGAGACGGAGAGATGGCAGAGCGGTTGAATGCGGCGGTCTTGAAAACCGCTGAACCCTCACGGGTTCCGTGGGTTCGAATCCCACTCTCTCCTCCAGCCTCGACCGCCGGAATCGACCGCATTCACGCAAGCGCAAGTCGAGACGCACGTCGGCACCTCGGTGCTCGCGAAGGCCGATGCGCTCGCCGAGGTGATGCTCGAACTCCTCCGCTCATCGCCCTAGGGCGAGCTCCAGTGGACCGAGTGGTCGGCGTTGTAGATCGCGACGCCGCTCGCTCCGTCGGCGTACATGCCGAGATATGCGCGCTCGTTCGCCGATCCGTCGAAGAGCTTCATATACGCGCCGTCGTCGACCGTTAAGGAATACCCGGAACCGCCGAGATGGTTGTTGAGTGTTACGAGCGTGTGGCCTTGCGCCGTCAATCCGAAATACATCCGTTCGACTGCCGAGCCGGTGAGCAAGCGGATAAACGGGAGCTCGCCCCCGTCGATATGAACTCGCACTTGGTTCGTCGAGCCGCTGAGGTTTAGCGCCGAAACGCCGGTCGAATCGATCCCCAGATTTGCACGATTGTTCTCGCCGCTCCCCGTGTAGAGGCTGAAGCGTGGTTCGGTTCCACCGAGCATCTCTGCAGCGAGATGCCCCGAGCCATTTGAAAGATTGAGCATCGCATCGTGCAACGCGGATATCCCGAGAAAAACGCGCCACGAATGGTTGTTGTCGTAGAACCGCAAGAAGGGTTCATCTTGGCCGGCAAGCGTGGCGATGGCTTTTGAAGTCGAAGAAAAATATCGCGTTACTGCGAAACCGCTCTTCGGTACGAGAGAAGCGGAATAGCGCGTTGTGCCGCGCGTATCGTTGAGATGGAGCGTCGGTTCTTGGTGCGCGTTGATCCCGAGCAGGATGCGTTCGCGGCCGTTCGCGGCGTAGAAGTGGAGGCCGTCGATATCGAGCCGGGCGCGAACGTGCCCGGCGGAATCGCGGACGGCGAGCGCCGATGGCGAGAGCGCTGCCGGGGGGGGAAGCGTCGTCGCAGCGACGACGAGCGTCGCTGCGAGTGCGGCGACGGCCCCGAGCGCGATCGCGCGCGTGCGCGAAACCTCGCGCTCCAACCGCGCCAGGCGAGCGGCGAGCTCGCGTGGGGAGTCGTTCATAGAACCTCCTTGAAACGGGGTCTCCGTTGCAAGAGAGGGTTCGCTTGCTTGCTCCTGCGCTCCCGTTACCGGCCGCGGTCGCGGCGGGCGCCGGCTTTCTTCCCTCGGATCGTCGTGCGCTTGAGCGCCTTGATGACGTGCTCGGCGATCGCCTCGGGGACTTCGACGAGCGAAAACCGGTCGGCGATATCGATCGCGCCGAGCTCGCGCGAGTCGATCTGCGCCTCGTTGGCGATCGCGCCGACAAGATCGGCGGGGCGCACGTTGTCGTTGCGTCCGACGCCGATGAAGATGCGCGTCGTGGCGACGTTATCCGCGCGCGGGCGAGGGGGTTTGCGTTCGGTCTTTTGTCCGCGCCCGCCGCCGAATTCAACCGACGGAATATCTTGCTCGTTCTCGCCGTCGCCGTCGCGGCTGCGATCGACTAATTTTAAGGCCGCCGCTGCGAGATCGATGGCCTCGTGCTCGTGCGCGAGCGATTCCACGATGACCCGATAGCGTTCGAGCTCTCCGCTCTCGACGGCGGCGTTGAGATCGGCGCTGAGCGTTTCGAGGCGGCGCGCGCGCAGGTCGTGGACGGTCGGAACGGTTTCGATTTTAATTTTGCGTTTCGTGTGCTGTTCGATGTTGCGCAGGAGACGCTGCTCGCGTGCCTCGGCGAACGTAATCGCGACGCCCTCCCGCCCGGCGCGCCCGGTGCGGCCGATACGGTGTACGTAGGCATCGGGCGATGAAGGGACGTCGTAATTGACGACGTGCGAGACGTGCTCGATATCGAGCCCGCGTGCGGCGACGTCGGTCGCAATGAGCAGTTCGGAGCGCCCATCGCGGAAGCGCCGCAGGACGCGGTCGCGTTGCTCTTGGGAGAGCCCTCCGTGGATCGCTTCGGCTTGGTAACCGCGGCCGCCGAGGGTTTCGGTCAACTCGTCGACCTCGGTACGCGTGCGGCAGAAGACGATCGCGGAGGTCGGTGATTCGGCATCGAGGACGCGGGCGAGCGCGGCAATTTTGTGCGGTCGCGGAACGACGTAGACGACTTCGCGGACGCGCGGGACATCGCCGGGGGCTCCGACTTCATTGGCGATCGTTACGTGGACGGGATCTTTAAGGTGGCGTTTGGCAATCGTTCGAATGCGTGGAGCGAGCGTCGCTGAAAACAGTGCGCTCTGTCGCGTCGGCGGTACGTTCTCCAAAATTGCATCGAGTTCGTCGGCGAAGCCCATATCGAGCATTTCGTCGGCCTCATCGAGAACGAGAAATTCTATATGCGAAAGGTCGAGCGAGCCGCGGCGAAGGTGATCGAGCGCACGTCCGGGCGTTGCGACGACGACATCGACACCGCGTTTTAACGTGCGCAGTTGCAGCCCGATCGATTGCCCGCCGAAAATCGGCAGCACCCCGACGCCGAGTTGTCGGCCGTAACGATGGATCGCCTCGGCGACTTGCATGGCGAGCTCTCTCGTCGGCACGAGGACGAGCGCGCGTACGTTGCGCGAGCCGTCGGCGCTACGCCCCAGCCGGTGAAGGAGCGGTAAGGCGAATGCGGCGGTCTTCCCGGTTCCGGTCGCTGCCTGTCCTAAGACATCGCGCCCGGCCAGGAGCGGCGGGATCGCTTCACGTTGGATTGCAGTCGGCTCTTCATAGCCAAGGGCGGCGACGGTCTCGGTAAGTTCTTGAAGAAGGCCGAGGTCGCGAAAATCGATGGATTGCATGGAATCGCTCCCCGTTCCGAGTTGCGGTGCCGAAGGCCTGCACGACGCTCGTTTCAGGCCCTCTTCGAGTCGATGCGCGCTGCGATATTCGGCACGATGTGACGATCCCGCGCGAGGCGTCGGCGCCCCACACCGGTGATGTGCAGCGCGATACTCGCATCGCGCGGGATCGCGCCGCTCTCGAGGCGCTCGATCAATCCGGCGAGGGCGACCGCCGCGGCGGGGTCGAGATCGACACCCTCGATCTCCTCAAAGAGCGCGGCTGCGGTGCGCGCCGCGGCATTTTCGACGGCGGTCACATCGCCCGCACTCTCGGTGAGGGCGTCGAGCAACCCACCTTGCGGATCGTATGGCGGTGCGAGCGAACCGAGAACCGCCGCGGATATCTCCGCTCCCGCGAGATAGGCCGACTCGGGTCGGTGTGCGGCCTCGACGGAGTTACTGCCGGCAGCCCAGGCGTGGAAGATCGGCGCGAAGGGTGCATTTTGTACCAGAACGAGGTGTGGAAATTTCGTACCGAACGCTCCCGATGCGATAGCGCGACGCGCTGCTTCATGCGCCGCTATTGCACCGCTCCCGCTGCCTACGGCTTGAACGAAATACTCCGGGAGCGCTCCCACGTTCTCCATATACGCAGCGATCGTCGTGCCGATGCCGTCGCGTCGCGCGACGTTCTGCGCCCCTCCCTCGAAGACGTGTCCCTCATGCGTTCCAAGTTCTCGCGCTGCGATAATGGCATCGTCGTAAATCGCGTTGCCGGTGACGACGATGAAGCGGACGTTCTCCGCGGGTGCGCGTGCAAAAAGAATGCGTGGCAAGGCGGATTCGGGGACGATGATAACCGTCGGCACGCCGTAGATGCTCGCCGCCCCGGCCAAGGCAACCGCAGTATTCCCCGCCGAGGCAGCGACGAGCGTGCGACCGTCGCGCGGGAAGCGCCCGAGAATGGCGATCGCTTCGATATCTTTGAACGTACCGCTGGGAAGCCGCGCTCCGCGCTCCGGCCAGAAGCCGTTGACGGCGAGGTAAAGATTGGGGGTCTTCAAGTGCGCGTTCAGCGCCTCGCTCTTGAGGATGACGGTTCCGAAATCCGTCTCGACCTCCTCGCGCAGCGGCAGCCACGCACGATAGCGCAGCATTCCCTGCGTCGTTCGGTCGATGCGGAAACTGCGCTCGTCGTACTCGGTGCGCAGAAGACTCCGACGGTGCTCTACCGAGCAATGCGTAACGGTTCCATCGTCGATGATTTGCAGCTCGCAGGTAGGGCAGAGCAAGCGATACCGCGATTTTTCAACGAGCATTTTGAACGCTGCCTTACGCTTGAAGACGCATCGGGAAAAAATGTTGAGATCGGAGACGTGGAGTCGACGGGAGAGTCGAGTAGCGCGCGCAAAGCATGCTCTAGTGATGAAAGGTTTTCTTTTCGGAATCCTCTTTACCGTTGGTTTTTCGACGCTCGCAGCCTATATTGCGGTCGCCGACGGCCTCGTGCCGGCAAATGCGGACGGAAAGCTCCTTCCCGGTGAGGCGTGGGCGGCGCGGACGTCGTTGCATGCCACGCTCCGTCGAGAGGCTCGACCCGGCGCGAATCCGCTTCCCGCAACCGATGCCAACCTCATCGCCGGCATAAAACTTTACGGTGCGGATTGCGCGGTCTGCCACGGTGCCGCCGATGGGAAAGCGAGCGCGATCGCGCAGGGGCTCTATCAGCGGGCTCCGCAGTTAGGTCTGCACGGCGTCGAAAACGACCCGCCCGGGGTGACCTTCTGGAAACTCAAACACGGTATCCGTTTCACCGGAATGCCGGCGTTCGGCGCGCAACTAAGCGACGCGCAGCTCTGGCAGATGACGCTCTTTTTGAAGAACATGAATCGGCTCCCGGCCCGCCCGGAGAAGGCGTGGCGAGCGGTAAAAAATCTCGCCACGATCTCTCCGGTGCAGCCGAAGTTCCGCCGCTATTTTCGGCGATAGCGCATTCGCATCGGGTTACACCGCATAGCGGAGTGCTTCACCCCCCTCCTCGCGGCTCTGCGCTGCGAGTCCATTCCAGAAGACGGCGACGGCGTCGAGCATGGCGAGCCCGCCGGTGATGAAACGCTCGGGAACGAAACAACTGCGTGAATAAGCGACGCTGAGTTCGTCCTCCGTATGCCGTGCGTGCAGATCCTCGAGTTGATCGTGCCAGGTCCAGAAACCGAGCGGGAGATCGGGGCGGCGCTGGGCGCGAATTTTGCGCAACCCGGCGATGAGCGCCTTCCAGAAGCCGGCGTTCGCCCAATGCTCGATGGCGTATGAGGCTCCGAGCGCCGTCGAAATATCCTCCGCACCGTACCATTCGGTCAGCGCATCGCAAAATCGTAGCGTACTCGGCGTCCCCAAGCGACGTTTTCCGAGTTCGTGCCACCGCAAATCGAGGTGTTCGGCAAAATCGACGAGCCACTCATAGTGGGCGCCGTGGAAATGGAATGTCCCGCCGTCGACCGATCCGTCGCGACCGAAGCCGACGCCCAACTCGTTCATCAGAATTTGCTTTCCCGAACGGTAAGCACCGATATCGGGAGCGTTGATGCATTTTCTCAGTTGCGCCTCGACGAACAGATGGCTGAAGACGGAGAACTGCACCGTAAATGCGCGCAGTTGCGCGTCGGTTGCTTCGCCGAGCGCAAACCATTGTGTATAGGGATTCTCCAGCAAGATGCGGTGGCTGTGAATGCTCCGTTCGACTTCGTTGTGGAAGCATTCGATCGGGGGTAGCGTTCTCATCATCGTGTCCTCGTTCGTGGTGACGGGGTGATAAAAGAAAGCCGCCTCACCGGTAGATCGGTGAGGCGGCTGTACTCGTCTATGGGGTTTGTTAGGGTTCGACGGGTATAGGCGGCTCGACCGATTCCGATGCGGAACGGTATTGATAGCGGCCGATAAGATACGCCGGTGCGAACATGGCGGCAACGTTAGCAGATATGTAGCTAAAAAACAAGAGGGTGCGGAAGGCGCGGGAGCGCACATCTGCGGCATGCCCGTTTCGTTGACGCCCTTTTCCGACGGCTGGCTGGCGTTACACCTGGGCCTCGCGCTCGGGCTCTCGCTCTTTTTAGGGCTGGCCTACGAAGAATTTTACGGCGATTCGATACCGCAGCGCCCAGGAGGTATTCGCACCTACCCGTTGCTTGCAATTGCGGGGGCATTGCTCTACTTGCTCGATCCGCAACATCTCTTCGCGACGATCGCCGGGCTCTTGCTGATCGGGCTCTGGACCGCCGCCTCGATCCGCGAAGCTCTGCGAACGATCGAGACGAGCCGCGCAACCGATGGGCTCTATGTGACATCGGCAGCCGCCGTGCTGGCATACGTTCTCGGCCCGGCCGCCTTCGTCGTTCCGCCCTGGCTGCTCATAGCGGTGGTCGTCGTCGCGGCGCTGTTGCTCTCCGCTCGGACGACGTTGCGCGAACTCGCGGCGAGATTCGGGCACGTCGAGATGGTGACCGCGGCGAAATTTCTCGTGCTCTCCGGCGTCGTGCTGCCGTTGTTGCATGGGTTGCCGGCGATCCCCGGGACGGGCATTCTTCCCTTCAATATATGGCTCGCGGTCGTCGCGGTATCGGCGCTCTCCTACGCAAGCTATCTCGTGCAGCGTTACGTTACGTTCAAAGATGGGACGCTCGTTCCGGCGCTGCTCGGCGGGATGTATTCGTCGACGGCGGCAACGGTCGCGCTCGCGCGCACCGCCGCCGAGACGGGGTTTACTGCCGATCTCTCCGGGGGCATCGTGGCGGCGAGTTCGATCATGTATCTGCGCATCATCGTCGTCGTTGCAATTTTTAATATCCCGCTCGCCGAGCGCCTCGCACCCTCGTTCGTTGCTCTCGCGCTCGTCGGTGGGATTCTCGCTGCGGCGATCGTTCGCTATGGCGACGGAATCGAGGGCATGAACTCGCGCATCAGCGCAACCTATCAGGGAAATCCGTTGCAGATCTCGACTGCATTGGTCTTCGCGGCACTCTTCGTGGTAATTTCGCTGCTCACGACCTGGGTGCAAACCGCTGCCGGCCAGGTGGGGCTTTTTGCACTTGCAGCAGTTGTCGGCGTTACCGACGTAGACCCCTTCGTGTTGAGCATCGCGCAACATCACGCCACGGCGATCGCGCTCGCCCCGGCGGCCGCGGCGATTCTCATTGCGGCATCATCGAATAACGTGCTAAAGGCAGTTTATGCGTATGCATTTTCACGACGGCGAGCGAGTTGGCTTGCGGCGACGGTGTTATTGCTGCTCGCCGGTGTCGGCGTCGCCACAGCGCTCGTGATATTTCGGTGAGTTTTTTGCTGCGCTGGCTCGGCCTCGACGCGCCGTTGCGCGACGCTCGGCTTCGCCCCTATCGTCGTTTTGAATCGGCGGTCGACGTTACCGTTGTGCGCGAACGTGCTCGACGCGCGATGAAAGATATCTTGGGAGCGACGATAACGCGCGATGAAGATGAGGCGCTGGAGGGTGCGATCGGGCTCGTCGACGGCGAGCGCATCTTCGTTCGTTTTGAATCGACCGGCGATAACCGTACCAGCGTGACAATCGAGAGCGTTCGACCGCTTGGGGTTGCACCGCGCGCTCATTCCGCTTACGTCGATCGCCTCGCCGGAGAGTTGGAGAAAGGCTAGCGCCGGGGCGTCGCGGTTAGTCGGGGCGCGCGATGCGGTCGGTACCTACATACCCGCGCAGCGCTTCGGGAACGATGACGCTGCCGTCTTCTTGTTGGTAATTTTCAAGCACGGCGAGCAACGTACGGCCGACCGCGAGGCCCGAGCCGTTGAGGGTGTGCGCGAGTTCGGGTTTCGCCTTCGAATCGCGACGGAAGCGTATTTGCGAGCGCCGGGCTTGGAAATCGGTGCAATTCGAGCAAGAACTGATCTCGCGGTATTCGTTGCTGCTGGGGAGCCACACCTCGAGGTCGTAGGTTTTCGCGGCATTAAAGCCGAGATCGCCGGCGCAGAGCGCAAGTACGCGATAGGGAAGCCCGAGCTGCTCGAGGAGCGCTGCGGCATCGGCGGTGAGCGTTTCGAGCGCGGCGAAGGAATCTTCAGGGCGCTCGATCCGAACGAGTTCGACCTTCTCGAATTGATGTTGGCGGATGAGCCCGCGCGTATCTTTGCCTGCGGCCCCGGCTTCTTTCCGAAAGCATGGCGAGTATGCGGCATAGCGCATCGGCAACGCTCCACCCTCGAAAATTTCATCGCCGTGCAGGGCGGTCAGCGGAACTTCAGCGGTAGGAATGAGATAGAGGCCGGCTTCAGTATCGGAAAACATCGCGTCGGAGAATTTGGTAAGCTGACCCGTTCGCCACATCGTCTGTTGCGTGACGAGGTAGGGCGGTGCAATCTCAACGTAGCCGCGCTCGGCGGCGCGATCGAGAAAAAACTGCGCGATCGCTCGCGAGAGCCTCGCGCCGAGCCCACGCAACACGGCGAAGCGGCTTCCCGAGAGTTTCGCCGCGCGCTCGAAATCGAGAATGCCGAGGCGCTCGCCGATCTCCCAATGCGGTTGCGGCGCGAACGCAAAGGTGCGGGGCGTACCCCAACTGCGAATCGTCACGTTGCTCGAGGCATCGGTTCCATCGGGGGTACTCTCGTCGACGATATTCGGCGACTGTACCAGAAGCTCGCGCAGAGGCGATTCCGGGGCGTCGGGAGCGAGCGATCTCGCCGCAGCGTCGAGCGACGATATCTCGCGGTCGAGTTCGGCGATCTGCGGGCGGAGCCGTGCCGCGGTCGCCGCTCGGTCGCTTGCCTTTGCAATCTCGGCGCTCAACCGATTTTTTTCAGCTTTTTTCGTTTCGAGATCGGTGAGAGCGAGGCGGTGCCGCTCGTCGAGACGCAGAATCTCGTCGACGAACGACGGATCGCTACCGCGCCGAATTGCGGAACGACGGATGCGATCGGGGTCGCGACGACAGAGAGTAATATCGAGCATGGAACTCCGCGCGGTTGGCTTCGATGAATCGCGACTCCTCGCGCCCGAGCGCGCGCTGGAGATTTTTTTCGAACGCGCGTCGCTATCGCAGCCGGGGCGCGAGCGCGTCGAACTCGACGCGGCGCTGGGGCGTTTCCTCGCCGTCGAGCTGCGCGCCGACTCGGATATCCCCCCGGCCGCGCGCTCGGCGATGGATGGATTTGCGCTGGCGGCGGCGAGCGCGCCCGGCCGCTTGCGTATCGTCGGTGCGGTGGCTATGGGGAGCCCCTACCTCGCTCGCGTCGGCCCCGGCGAAGCGGTGCGCATCCCGACCGGCGTGGTACTTCCCGCGGGCTGCGACACGGTGCTGCCGATCGAGGCGGCCCGCGTCGACGGCGATCTTCTCGAGAGCGAACGGATCGAACCGGGCGCGGCGGTGACGCCGGCCGGGAGCGACCTGCGCGCCGGCGAGGTGCTCTTACACCCCGGCCGCCGCATCGGTGCGCCGGAGCTCTCGCTGCTCGCCACCCTCGGCTACGCTCGCGTCGAGGTCTTTCGGCGCCCTCGCGTCGCAGTGCTCTCCAGCGGAGACGAACTCGTACCGATCGATCGTCGCCCCGAAGCGTGGCAAGTTCGCGACTCGAATCGTTACGCGATCGCCGGCGCCTTGCGGGCGATGGGTGCGCAGGCCTTCCATCTTCCGAGCATCGGCGACGCCCCGGGCGAATTGCTCGCCGCCCTGAAGGGCGCGCTCGCCTCCTTCGACGCCGTCGTCCTCAGTGGAGGTTCGTCGGTCGGGGAGCGCGATGAGACGCCGGTCGCCGTCGCCGCGCTCGGCTCCCCCGGTACGATCGTCCACGGCCTTAAGGTGAAGCCCGGGAAACCGACCCTGCTCGGGGCGGTCGGCGGGGTTCCGATTCTGGGGTTGCCGGGAAACCCGAGCTCCTCGCTGCTGATCCTCGAGGCGATCGGCGGGCCGATTTTGGCGCGGCTCTGCGGTGCGGAGCCACGCTCGGCAGCGTTTTCGGCGCGCCTCGGCGCCCCGGTGCAGAAGCGTCGGGGGTGGACCTGGTATCTTCCGACGGTGGTCGAGCAAGGGCCCGACGGCCTCGTGGCACAACCTCTCGCCCTACGTTCATCGATGACGAGCCTCGCCGCCCGTTCCGACGGTTATCTCGCCCTCGGTGAAGAGATCGAGACGCTCGCTGTTGGAGAGCGCGTCGATATCTATAGCTACGCACATGGAGGATCTCCCACCGCGTGATTCGGCCGAATTCAACGATCGAGGCGATTCCTGCGGGAGAGCCATTCGTCGGCCCCGAGCGCATCATGCGCGAGCGCGGGGTGCAAGCGATGCTTCGGCTCGGCGCAAACGAAAGCGCCTTCGGGCCGTCGCCGAAGGCAATTGCGGCGATGGCCGCCGAGCTGCCGCGTCTCTCGTGGTACGGCGACCCCGACTCCTACTCGCTGCGGAGCGCGCTCGCCGAGCGCTGGAACGCCGCTCGAGACGAGATGCTCGTTACCAGCGGAATCGACGAATTACTCGGCTTGGTGGTGCGTTGTTTTCTCGCCCCCGGCGAGACGGCGGTCGCCTCGGCGGGCACCTATCCAACCTTCGCTTACCATGCGGTCGGTTATGGGGGGCGCGTCGAGAGCGTTGCCTACCGCGAGGACGGCCGGATCGATCTCGACGGGCTCGCCTCCACCGCTCGGCGATGCAACGCCGCAATCTGCTATCTCGCGAATCCCGATAACCCGAGCGGATCCTTCGCCGATGCCGAAGCAATCGCGCGTTTTCGCGCGGCACTTCCGGAGCGGACGCTGCTGCTGCTCGACGAAGCGTACGCGGAATTTGCCGATCCGACGGCCCTGCTCGAACCGCGCCCGTTCCCCGGTGTCGTGCGCGCGCGCACGTTCTCGAAACTCTACGGCCTGGCCGGGGCGCGGATCGGTTATGGCCTCGCGCCGCAAGAATTGCTTGCGCCGATGCTGAAAGTTCGCTTACAGTATGGCGTCAATCGGAACGCGCAGATCGGTGCGCTCGCAGCTTTGACCGACGACGCCTTCGCTCGCGATGTCCTCGAACGTACCGCTCGCGGGCGCGCCGAGTATGTGGCGCTCGGGGCCGAACTGGGGCTTCCCACGCTCGAATCGAGTACCAATTTCGTGTGCTTCGATTGCTCCTCTCGCGAACGCGCCGATGCAGTAGTAGAGGCGCTGCTACGGCGCGGGGTATGGACGCGCAAGCCCGGCATCGCACCGCTCGATCGGTGCATCCGCGTTACCGTCGGCGACGAAGGAAGTCGGGAGCATTTTGCGACCGAGCTGAGCGCCATTTGCGCGCGGGTGGCGATGTGAGATACGCTTTCATCTCCGACATTCATTCCAATATCGAAGCGCTCGACGCCGCACTTTCGTATATCGCGCCTGAAGATACCGTCGTCTGTCTCGGTGACATTATCGGATACGGGCCCAATCCGAACGAGTGTATTGCACGGGTGCGAGAGCGTTCGCAATACGTCGTTATCGGCAATCACGATCTCGCCGTACTCAACGGCTTTGGCGTCGAACGCTTCAACGACGCCGCTCGGGCGGCGGTTTCGTGGACGCGCGAAGTTCTCGATCCGACTCACCTCGCTTGGATCGATACGCTGGCATACGAACTGCGCTTGCCGGAGATGTTGCTCGTACATGGTGCGCCGGTAGATTATTTCGAATATATTCTCGACGTGCGCGAGGCGGCGACGGCATTAGCGGCCACCGATGCTCCCATCGTCTTCATCGGGCACACGCATATTCCCGAATTATGGACTCTCGATGCGGAGGGGGCGTACGGACACGCGCACGTGCAGCACGGCGGCACCCACCGGCTCGATATTGCCGGAGGTAATCGCTATATCGTCGATGTCGGAAGCGTCGGCCAACCGCGCGATCTCAACCCCGAGGGATCGATGGCAATTTACGACGATCTTCGTAAAGAAGTCGAATGGGTGCGCTTCGAATACGATATCGGAAAGACGCAGTCGAAAATTCGCGCTGCCGGGCTACCGGGATATCTCGCCATGCGTTTAGGTTCGGGGCGTTGAGTGGGGTGCCCGTCGACGACGGACGATGTTTTGCTTGCGGCCCCGAGAACGCCATCGGTCTGCGTATGGAATTCGAACGCAGCGGTGACGGCGTCGTCGCGCACCTCCGGCTTCGTCCGGAATTTCAAGGTTGGCAGGGTATCGCGCACGGCGGCATAGCGATCGCTTTGCTCGACGAGGTCATGGCGCACGCGGCGGGCGCTGCCGGGCATCGCGGAGTCACCGCATCGCTCGAGGCACGCTTTCGCAAACCGGTGCCGCTCGACGAGCCGTTGGTCGTCTTCGGCCGCGTCACCGGCACTCGTCGAAACGTGCTGTCGCTTGAAGGCCGCGTCAGCGACGCCGCCGGTAAAACATTAGTCGAAGGCACGGCGCGCTTTCTTTCGCGCGGGCCGCTCGAAGCGGTCGACGACCGGCGGAACCCGAACGCCAACGCATCGGAGCGCTGAAGATGGCGAAGATGAAACAGCAGCGTCTCGCCGAGGCGCAAGAAGCGCGCAGCGCGCGCGCTCCGAGTATCGATAATCGCCGAGCTCGCCACGATTACGCGATTCTCGAATCGCTGGAAGCGGGTGTTGCGCTCACCGGGACCGAGGTGAAGTCGATCCGAGCCGGCGGCGCGAGCATCGCCGAGAGTTACGCGCGCATTCGCGACGGAGAGTTATGGCTAATGGGGATGCACGTTCCGTCCTATCGTGAAGGAACGTTTTCGAACGTCGACCCGAAACGCCCGCGAAAGTTGCTCGTGCACCGCGAACAGATCGCGCGCTTAAAATCCGCGCTGGAAGAGAAGGGGCTCACCTTGATTCCATTGCGTCTCTATTTCACGCGAGGAAAAGTAAAGATCGAATTGGGGCTCGCCCGGGGCAAAAAAATGTGGGATAAACGTGCGGATCTCGTCAAACGCGAAAGTCAACGCGAGACCGAACGCGAACTTTCCCGACGATGAGGGGAGCGCACCCCGAGCGCGATCTCGAGAGCGCGGTATTGCGAGAACGCGAACTCCTCGTCGGACGCAAGCTCACCGTAGCGTGCAGCGGAGGCGCCGATTCGGTCGCGCTCGTCGCGCTTCTTTCGGCACTATCGGAGCGCCTGGAACTGCATCTACGCGTCGCCTACGTGAACCACGCAACGCGGCGTTCGGCCTGGCAGGACGAGTGCGTGGCGCTGCGCGTCGGCGCGACCTTCGGGATCCCGGTCGATACGCTCGCAATCGATCCCGAAGGCGGCGATGAAGCGACGCTGCGCGAACGTCGCTACGACGTCTTGCTCGAACACGCGCGCTCGTGGGGGCACGACGCCGTCGCGACGGCGCACCACGCGCAGGATCAGAGCGAGAGCGTGCTGCTCGCGCTCTTTCGCGGTGCCGGCGAACGCGGTCTGGGCGGCATGCGCGTTCGTCGGCCGCTCGCACCGGAGGTGGAGTTGCTGCGTCCTTTGCTCGCGATCGATGGGGAGGCGTTGCGCGCCTACTGCCACGCGCTCGCACTGCCGTATGCGGTCGATCCGAGCAACGCCGCGCTCGACGTTCGGCGCAACGCCGTGCGCGATGCCCTCGATGCATTGCGCCCGCTGTTCCCGGGGCTCGATCGAGCGGTCGCCCGCGCGGCGAAGATTGCCGGTAATGCCGCCGGCGCCGAAGAGGCCGATCGTGCCGTCGCGCGGCGCTGGCTCGTCGGTGCGTTGACGCGGCGCCTCGGCCGCAACGCGAGCGAATTCGAGCGGGTCGAGGCCCTTCTCGCCGCGATCGAGCGTGGAGGGAGCGGCCGCTATGGGCTCGGCGGCGGCGCGAGCGTACTTTTGCGCGACGGGGTGCCGGTGGAGGAATGAACGATTATCGCGAGGCGATCGCCGAGGTGCTGTTCGACGAAAGTCGCATTGCCGAGGCGATCGAGGGGATGGCGGTTGCGGTGGCACGGGAGTTTTCCGGGGAACCAATGCTGGTCGTCGGAGTGTTGAAGGGGGCGCTCTTCGTTTTCACCGATTTAGTCCGCGCAATCGCGCGGCAACCGAACGGTCCGAGCGATCTGAGCGTTGAGACGATATGGGCTTCGAGTTACGGAAATGCTACGCGGTCGAGCGGGGAGGTTCAATTGCGAAAGGATCTCGCCGGGTCGGTCCGTGGCCGAAACGTGCTTCTGGTGGACGATATCGTCGATAACGGGTTGACGATGCAGTATCTGCGCGAGCTGCTCGTCCAACGGGCGCCCGCCCGGCTACGCACCGCCGCTCTCTTAGAAAAGCCTGAGCGCCGTCTCGTAAACGTGCGCCTCGACTACGTCGGCCTGCGTTGTCCCAACGCCTTTGTCGTAGGTTACGGCCTCGACTATCGGGAACTCTATCGGAATCTGCCCATCATCGCGCGCCTCAAGCCGGAGTCGTTCGCTCCCGAGAATTAGTGAGATCGTACCATCTTGAAAATCCTTCGCCAGTTGCTCTTCGTCATTGCGGCCGTCGTCATCGTTCTGCTCATCGTCAATCGATTTGCGAGCGCTCCGAAGACGGTTCGGCCGCTCGATTACGGTTCGTTTATCGCCCAACTCGATGCCGGAAAGATCGAATCGTTCCATGCAGTCGGTTTGCAGGGCTCCGGCAAGACCACGGCCGGGAAGAGCTATACCGTTACGATTCCCAACAAGGACAGCGCCTTCGTCGCACAACTCCAAGCGCATATCAAGAGCGGTAAGTGGGGCTTCGAGAGTCCGCCGAATACCTCGTTCTTAAACGGGTTAGGCTCGCTGCTGCCGATGTTGGCGTTGGTCGTTCTCATGATCTTCATCTTCCGGCAGGCGCAGAGCGGAGGAAGCCAAGCGATGAATTTCGGCCGCTCGCGTGCGAAGATGCTCTCGGAGAATCGCGCGAAGGTGACGTTCGACGATGTCGCCGGCGTCGAAGAAGCAAAGGTCGAACTCGGCGAGATTGTCGATTTTCTCAAATACCCGAAAAAATATCAGTCGCTCGGCGCGCGCATCCCTAAAGGCGTACTGCTCTTAGGGCCGCCGGGCTCGGGCAAGACCTTGCTCGCTCGTGCGGTAGCCGGCGAAGCGGGCGTTCCGTTTTTTTCGATCTCCGGCTCGGATTTCGTCGAGATGTTCGTCGGCGTCGGTGCATCGCGCGTTCGCGATCTTTTCGAACAAGCGAAAAAATCGGCACCGTGCATTATTTTCATCGATGAAATCGATGCGGTCGGTCGGCAGCGCGGCGCGGGGCTCGGCGGTGGCCATGACGAGCGCGAGCAAACGCTCAACCAGCTCCTGGTGGAGATGGACGGCTTCGACCAAAATACCGGCGTCATCCTCATCGCGGCGACCAATCGCCCCGACGTTCTCGATCCGGCCCTACTGCGCCCCGGGCGCTTCGATCGGCAGATTGTGGTCGATCGCGCAGATTTAAAGGGACGACAGAAAATTTTGGCGGTGCACGCGCGAAACAAACCGCTCGCTCGCGAAGTGCAGCTCGATACGCTTGCAAAACGGACTCCGGGATTCTCGGGCGCCGATTTGGAGAATCTACTCAACGAAGCCGCGCTTCTCGCGGCGCGCCGTAATAAGAGTGTCATCGAGATGGACGATTGCGATGAAGCGATCGATCGCGTTATGGTCGGCCCCGAACGTAAATCGATGGTGATGTCGCAAAAAGAAAAAGAGAATACCGCCTATCACGAATCGGGGCACGCGATTCTCGGCGCGATGCTCGATAAATCCGATCCGATTCATAAAGTGACGATCATCCCGCGGGGAATGGCGCTCGGGATTACCTGGTCGTTACCCGAGGACGATCGCCATAGCGTTACGCGCGAGGAACTGCTCTCCGACATTACGATGGCACTCGGCGGACGCCTCGCCGAGGAGATTCAGTTCGGCGACGTTACGACCGGCGCGAGCAACGACTTTGAAAAGGCAACCCAGCTTGCGCGACGCATGGTAACGCAATACGGCATGAGCGATCTCGGCCCGATTCAGTACGGACGCGGCGCGCACCAAGTTTTTCTCGGGCGCGATTTCGGCGAGGAACGGAATTACTCCGAAGAGGTGGCGAGCAAAATCGACTCGGAGGTCCGCCGGATCGTCGAGACGTGTTACGAACGCGGCCGCCAACTGCTGACCGCAAACTGGGAGAAGGTCGAGCGTATGGTCGCCTCTCTGCTGGAACACGAAACGGTGGAGGCCGACGAAGTGATGGCGATCGTCGAAGGGCGTCCGTACGACCGCGACTCCGACGAGAGTTCACCGGAGCCCTCGACTCCTCCGGATCGCAGCGTCGGCCTTCCGGCCGATCGCGGCGACACGCATCGCCTGCCGCCGACGATCTCGCCGGAGCCGGCGTGAAGCGCCTCGCGCACGCGATCCTCGCGTTTGCCGTTCTCGTACCGGTCGTAGCATCTTCCCGTGCAAAGGCGGAACCGGGTTCGTCGATCGGCGAACTTCGCAGCGGAGCGAGCTACTCGTTTGCCGTCGATCCGAGCTCGCCGACCGCGGCGATCGGGCTCTGGCTGCGCGTACCTGCAAGCGGCTATTCGTTCGATGCTCCGGGGATCGCCGATCTCGCGGCACACGCGCTCGCCGATGCGCCGATCGTCGGCGGTACCTCGCTGCGTGAGATCGTCGACAACGCCGGCGGCACGCTCGAAATCGAGCCATCGCCGAATCTCTTAGGAATCAGCGTCGTCGTTCCGAAGGCCGCAGCGCCGGCGGCGCTTCACGCATTAACCCAGGCCTATTTCGCCGGCTCGATCGATGAAAAGTCGCTCGACGAAGCGCGCCACGAGACCAGCGTACGCGCGGTCGAAGAGCGTTTTAACATCGAGAGCGAACTGCAGAGCCATCTTTTCGCAGCGTTGTTCTCCAACGGCCCGATGCATACGCCGGTCTACCCGAACTCGGCTTCATCGCTCGATGCGATACATCTGCAACGCATCGTCCGCTTCGCCGAGCGGGCATTTCGCCCGGGGAATGCAAGTCTATCGTTTGCAGGCGCAGTCGACGGTACGCTATTAGGAAATATTTCGGCAGTCGGTCGTTCCGGCACGGACGCTCCTATCGAATCGCCGTTGGGAGCGAGTGCGTCGACGCAATCGGTCGAAGGCTCCAGCCAAGCGATCGCCATCGGCTTTGCTGGCCCGCCGATCACCTCGCGCGACGATGCAACCGCGCTCGATTTTATCGCTTCCGCGCTCCTGGATCGGCAGCTGGGTAGAGCGCTGCCGCTCCCTTCCGGAAATGTCGCCGTCGCGCGATTCGTCACCTTGCAGCGCGTCGGGGTCTTTACGATCTTCGGTGTTGGAAGCGACCCAAAGGTGATGAAAAGCATCATCCTCGAGGACTTGGCACGCCTTCGCACGCCGCTCTCGCAGCCGCGCTTTCAACGATTGCTGCGTGCCTTCCAATTTCACATCGCCTCGGCGATCGACGTTCCGCAAGGACTTGCCGACAATCTCGGTTGGTACGCAGCCTCCGGCGATCCGGCATACGCTCCCGGTCTGCCGGGGGGAGAGTACGCTCGAAGCGTCGAGCGGCTCACTCCGAATCGGGTTGCGGCAACCGTGAGACGCTATCTCGAACATCCTACCACCATCCTCATGACCGCCGTCGCAGAAAAGAGCGTGTAGTGAAGCGCCTTGCCCCGTTTGCGTTCGCCCTTGCCGTCGCATCGATCGGGACGCCGCTCGGCGTTCGTGCCGAGACTGGAAGCGGCCCTGCGGTAGTACCGGTTCGTCCGGTAACCTTCGTGCAGGTCGATCTTCGTGCCGGCCTCGACCGACAACGCGAGAGCGAGAACGGCATTGCGGCACTCGACGCGCGCCTGCTCGCGCGGACGCCGGTCGAAGCGGGCGGAGTCTCGCTGCCGCTGCAGGAAGCGATTCGCGCCGAGGGAGGCGATCTCAGCGTTCACGTACACGACGATCGGGTCGCAGTCGAGCTTGCCGGGCTCCCCGAGGCGATGCCGCGCCTCGTCGACGTCTTAGCGACGGCGATGAATGCACCGAAGTTTTCGCTTTCGGCACTGAGGGCGGCGCGTAAAGCACTGCTCGAGCGAATCGCGGATCGGCAGCAGAACAACTGGGACCTGGCGACCGAGATGCTGCGACGCTCGCTTGCCCGCACGGGAAATCTTGCGATGCCGCGCGACGGAACGCCGTTTTCGATCCAGCACCTCTCGATCGCTCAGGCGCAAATGTTTTATCGTTGGAATTATCGCCGTGGAGATCTCACCACCACGATCGTCGGCGATGAAACGCCGGGGCTCGTTGCGGCGCTCGCACGGCTGGCGGCGGCGCTTCCGGGCGGTACGTCGCCGAAAGTGAGCTCTCCACCGTTATTCCTCGATGCCTCGAGCCTGATCTTACGCACGACGCGGCCGACGCTATCGACGATGATCGTCGCTTCGTTTCGCGCTCCTAAACCGACCTCGGCGGATTTTCCCGCAATGTTGGTCGAGGCGGCGTTGATGAAACGAATCCTCGCCGAGACGGCGGGGTTACCCAAAGGGCTCGATGCGTTCTACGTCAGCCGCTCGTACGGGGCTCGCTATCGCGCGCTCGGCGGTCGTCCGCAATTATTGCTCTACGCCTCGGGGGCGGTCGGACGCCCCGACCAACTCATCGGCGGAGCGCTCGCGCTTTCGCAGATGATCGGCGACGGCAAACTTCACGGGAATATCGATCGATTGAAGGCGCAGGCGATCGGCGATTTCGCGCGTGAGGAGAGCGATCCGCGCCTCCACTTGCGCTTGCTGCGCATCTATCGGCAAGCCGGCGGCACCGGCGATCCGGTCGCAAAAACCATCGCCGCAATTGCAAAAGTGAGCCCTGCGGATCTGGCGCGCGTCGCGAAGCGATATCTCGTCCATCCTACCATCGCCGTCGTACAGGGAAGCGACGGAAGCGGCTCCTGAAGCTCGCGCTCGTTCACGATTATCTCAATCAGCGCGGCGGGGCCGAGCGCGTCTTCGCGGTGCTCGCCGCGGCGTTTCCCGAAGCGCCGATCTATACGGCATTCTACGACGAGCAGAAGACCGGTGATTGGTTTGTCGGGCGTACGATTCATCGGTCGTGGCTTTCGGGAATGCCGGGGATTCGCTCGCACTTTCGCTGGTACGCGCCCTTCTATCCCAACGCATTCGAGCGATTCGATTTTTCCGGCTACGATGCTGTTCTGAGTTCGACGTCGGCGTGGGCAAAGGGCGTGCGCGTCCCCCCGGGCTGCGTGCACCTGTGTTATCTGCATTCGGTGAGCCGATTTCTCTTCGACTATGACGCCTATGTCGGCGGCCTCGGCGTCGGGTTTCTCGCTCGCCCGCTCGTGGCAGCGTTGACGCGCTGGGATCTTCGCGCCGCGCAACGCCCGACCGAAATACTGGCAAACTCCGCAACGACGGCGCAACGCGCGTTGAAATACTACGGTCGAACGATCGAGGTACTTCATCCGCCCGTCGATACCGACCGATTCGCGCAACGCCGCGATCCCGGCGAGGCATTTCTCGTCGTTGCCCGGATGCTTCCATACAAACGTATCGACTTGGCAATCGACGCCGCCCGCATCGCGGGATCGCCGCTGCGCATCGTCGGTGACGGCCCTATGCGAGCGGCGCTCGAACGGCGAGCGCAGGGAGCTCCGGTCAGCTTTCTCGGAGAACTTGGCGACCGCGCGATCGCCGACGAACTGGCCCGCGCGCGCGCGGTGATCGTGCCGGGAGTAGAGGATTTCGGTCTCATGCCGTTAGAAGCGGCAGCGAGCGGGACGCCGAGTATCGCGTACCGAGCGGGCGGTGCGACCGAAAGTATCGTCGAAGGCTTGACCGGGACGTTCTTCGATCGCCCCGAAGCGAAAGATCTCGCCGCGACGCTGAAAAACTTCGATGCCGACGCTTTCGACGAGAAAAAAATGCGAGCGCATGCCGCAGGTTTCTCAAATCGAGCTTTCGTTGAAAAAATCCGCGCCCATCTCACCGCTTTGGTCGATGCTCGCTAATATATTTCCACGGCACCCGGCGATCGCAGCGAATCTCCCGTACGCGGTTCTGCCTGTCTATAACGAACGTCGCGGCGGTTTTGCGCGGCTCCGTGGCGAGCGCGTCGCAATCTATTGGCCGCATGGCTTCGGCGACTGGGTACACTTTGGTTTCGTTGCTCCGATGCTCTCGTCGGAGAATGCATACGCGATCTTTCGCCTCGGCGACGATTACAGCGCGCTTTTTTGCGGCGAGCAGCCCGTCGGTTCGTTCCCGTCGGGGATCCGCACGCTCGTCGATGGATCGGCGTTGGGGGCTCCGCACCTCGGCCTGAACTGGAAGCGCTTGTCGGGCAAACGAGAGCGCGTCGCTTTGCCCGGCGAACTTCCGAAAGCCTTTGCCGACTTCGCTCCGACTGCACTGCTCTATTCCGACTATCCGGAACCGGAGGGGCGGCTCGCCTTCCCATTTCATACCAAGGCGCGAGCGCTCGCTCGATGCCTGGTGGATGAAGCGCGCCTCGCTCGTTTCGATCTCGCGCGCCCGTTGCCGCAAGCGTTACGGTTCACCGTTTCGGCGGCCGTACAACGGCGATTCGACGATGAACTCGCGCGATATATCGCGCCGCAGGAGCGGCTACTACTCGTGGCGATAAGCGGCCATACCTTTCCCGGAAAAACCTGGCCGAGCGAGGACGCGCGAGCCTTTGTCGAACTCGTCGGCAAGCACGATCCACGGATTCGCGTAGTGCTACTCGATGCGCTCGGCGATCCGAACGACGGTTGGCATCAGCGCCCGAACGTGATTTCTTTTCGGAGCCTCGTCGCCGGATTCGAGGAACCGTTCGCCGTGTTGTTTCTTGCGTTGATGGCGCGTCTCCACGCTTGCATCGGCGTTCCTTCGGGGCCGCTGCATGCCGTTGCCGCGCGTGGGGGTATTCCGCTAGTCGGCCTGTGGTTCGCACACTATCCGACGTGGTACGACGAACCGAATCAGCTCGCGTTGCATCTCGTCGGCGCAGGGCCGATCGCGCGCGGGCTTCACTTGCGGCCTGCCTCGACGACCCTTCCGACGAGCCTGGAACACCGTATCGAAGCGGTCGAGACGGAGCGAATTTCCCCCGAGCGCGTTCTCGATGCGCTGCGGCGCCTCGGTGCGATTTAGTGCGTTCTTAGCGTCGTTATCGCCGTGAAGGCGATAGCATTAAACGAGGCGTGCGTCAGCATCGATACGACGAGATTTCGGGAGCGATAATAGACGGTTGCGAGGACGAAACCGACGAGGGTGAGCGGAAGGAAAAGTTCGAGATCGCCGTGCGCCGCTCCGAACAGGAGCGAACTAAAGATCGCACCGACCCAAAAATTTCCGTACCGTAGCCCAAGGTTGAAAAGAAAACCTCGAAAAATCATCTCCTCCGCGATCGGAGCGACGACGACGCCGTAAAGGACGAAGGCGATGAGTACCGGCGTGTGTCGGATGTTTTCGAACATCTTCGCTACGTCTTGCATGTGATGGGGATGATGCGAGAGATGTTCCACGAGGATTGAGCCGCCGTCTCCGACGAGAATCGCGGCCGCCACTCCACCGATAACGTACAGCAGCGCGCGAGATGAGGGCATCCGCAGGCCGAGCTGCTCCCACGAATAGAGCGAGACGCGCGGCAGCATCGCCATTAAAACGAAGATCGGCGGCAGTTCGAAGGCAAGCTGAACGAAGAGAACGGCGGTGACGGGCAGTTTTTTTGGAGAATGCGCCAGCACCGAAATTATCGACGGGTCGACGAGAATAAAAACAATAAGTGCGAGAACTGCACAGACGACGGCCAAACCGATCAGGCCAAAGACGAGTAACGCGACCGAGGAGCCTTTAAAAGCCCCTTCGCGCCAATGCGTCGGCCAACCGGGCGAAACTATCGATGTCGAGTCGTTCTCCGCGTTCATCTTCGTCGATTCCAGCCGTTTGCATGGCGGTAAGTATCTCGGCTCGCTCGACGGAGAGCGCACGCGAGAGCGAGTTTGCTAAGGTCTTCCGGCGATACGCGAACGATCCGCGGACAACCTTCTCGAAGAGCGCCGAGTCGATCGGTTCGACCAAGGCCCGCGCGCGACGGTTTAACACGATGACCGTCGAATCGACTTTCGGGCGTGGGTAGAACGCACCGGGACCGAGCGTAAGCGCGCGTTCGATCGTCATGGCATTGCTCACGGCGATGGTAAGGCTACCGTATGCCGGCGTACCGGGTTTGGCAAGCAGCCGGTCGGCGACATCTTTTTGGATCATCGCGACGATGCGTTGCGGCCCATCGGCGAGTTGCGCGAGCTGTACCAAGAGCGGCGTCGCGATGTTGTACGGCAAATTGCCGGCGACGTGCCAGCGCCGGTATTCGCGCTCGGGCCACCGGTAGGTTAACGCGTCGGCCTCGATGATATCGACTGACGCGAGATCGTCGCGTTGCCGTAGCAGCGCAACTAAATCGCGATCGATCTCCAGGGCGCGGACGTTGGCGGCATCGCGCGCTAGCGCTACAGTGAGCGCTCCCGTTCCGGGGCCTACCTCAACGATATATTCCGGAGCGTCGGAACGCGCGAGGTCCGCAATGCGTATGCAGAGCGATTCGTCGAGCAGAAAATTTTGTCCGAAACGTTTTTTAGGGTGTAACCCCGCCGCGTTGAGTAGGCCGCGCGCACTCACCCTTTGATGGCGAAGACGACGATCTTCCGGCGCCCGAAGTCCATCGCCGCGCGCTGGGAGTCGAATCCAAGATCGATGCGATGGCCGACGATCGCGCCGCCGGTATCGCCGGCGACGGCGTATCCGTAGCCGGGAATAAAGAGTTTCGTTCCCAAGGGAATGACGCGCGGATCGACGGCGACGATGCCGTGACCGGCACGCTCGCCGGTCGCGGTAATGCCGCTGCAACCGGTACACCACGGCGTATAGGCCGTGGCGACCATGCTGATGGCGTGAACGGCGCGCAACTGCATGCTGCCGATACTCCGAGCCGTGTAATTCGAGAACGCGCCGATATCTCCGACTCCGTCAAGAACGATGCGCGGGTGCGCCGGGCGCACGGTCGTCGATGAAAGCGCTATCCGGCGTACGATGCCGTTCGGATACTTGAAGTAGCGATAGTCAACTCGTCGTTCGCCGATCGAACCATCGGCAACGATTTTACGCGCGCCGACGCGCATGTTCGTATCCATGCGGTGGATCGTTCCGACGCGCACCGGCAAGAGCACGGTACGATCCCATGCAACGATATGAAGGAGTCGAATGCGCGAACCGTCGTGCAGCGTCGTGCCGAGCGAGGGAAATACCTTATCGAATTTCCCGATCTTGACGCCTTGCATCGAAAGAAACGAACCTACGTCCTGTGCCGTCGTTGTAAGCCGCTCTACCGAGGCTCCATTCAAAAACGTGACGTGAATCGCACGCCGATAGATAATCGTCGCGCCGTTGCTAAGCGGAGCGGCCGGTGCGGGCACGACTTCGTCGCCGGGCGCAACGTGAATGCCGCGCTCGATGAGGAATTGGCCCACATTCGCGGCGGTGCTTTGGTATGGCATGCTCCGCGAGCCGTTCTCGAAGGTGACGGCATAGGTGGTGGGCTCCGCAGCGCGCACGGCCGTGGTCGGCGCGATGAGGGAGGCCCCCAGGGCGAAGCTTGCTCCAAGCAAGCCTACGAAAATGAGATGGAGTCGGCGCATGGGCCTTCGTCCTATCAACCGCGTTCCTTTCGCGTGCGGGCGTCTTGCAGGCACGGTGTCGCACATGTATCGTGCGGCGGTGGCGAGCAAGGGCGCCGGTCGTTTATGGAGTGGTGGTTGACGGACCCCTCGAGACCATGGAGGGGAAACGCCAAGGATCGGGGCGGATCACTGCAAGAAATTTCGATTGGGGGAAGCAGTGGGTTCCGCTCGGATGGGCCGCAGGGCGGCCGGGTCGGGCAAAGTGGCCGTCGACCGGGCGGACTATAGCATGCCGCCTCCGCGAGGCTCCTATGCTAAAAGTCGGTTTGAAGAAGGGTGTACCTTGTGTTGGGCCCATAAAGGCCCGGGGTACGCCGAGTGGAATCCGAGCTCGGCGATGTTGAGGGTCGGGCTCTTTACGGAAGTCTATCATCCGGTGGTCAACGGGGTCGTGACCGCCGTCGATACGCTGCGCACATTCCTCACCGAATTAGGGCACGAAGTCACGGTCTTTACTCCGCGCCATCCCGAGGCACGCTACGATGCCGGGGTAGTCCGCATTCCGTCGCTTCCTCTGCCGACTCAGAGCGACTACCGGCTCACCGTCCCCGTGCTGCGACGCAGCGAGATCGCCCATCGCGTCGCACGACTCGACGTTCTACATCTCCACTCGCCCTTCGTTACCGGCTGGATGGGCCTACGCTACGCCCGTCGCTACGGGCACCCGACCGTCTACACGTATCACACGCAACTGGAAGCTTACGCGCACTACGTCCCGTTCGAAGCGCGTGCAACGCGGTACGCAGCCTCGGAGCTGACGCGCCGTTTTGCAAACGCCGTTGCCGCCGTTACCGTCCCGACCGTAGCGATGGAGTCTCGACTACGCGAATTGGGGGTCGATGGGCGGATCGAAGTGCTGCCCAGTGGCATAGACGTCGATTTTTTCTCGCGCGGCCGTCGCCGCGAAGAGCTGCGCGAGCGAATGGGCGCGCACGCGGAGGATCGGCTCTACCTCGCAGTCGGGCGGCTCGCTATAGAAAAAAATCTCGATATGGTGATCGACGCGCTCGCCGCGGTTCGCTCTCCGAACGTGCGCATCGCGTTCGTCGGCGACGGCCCGGAACGGGAGGCACTGGAGGCGCTCGTGCGCGAGCGTGCGCTGCAAGAACGCGTGCGTTTCCTCGGAGCTCTCCCGCGCACGTCGCTCCCCGATTTCTATGCCAGTGCCGACGCCTTTCTCTTTCCGAGCCTCACCGAGACGCAGGGACTGGTACAAGTCGAGGCGCTCGCTGCGGGCTTGCCGGTTTTTGCCGCCGATTCGCCGCAGAATCGCGACGTACTCGGGGGCTGTGCGCGCCTGCTCGCACCGGTAGCGGGCAGTTTTTCCGCGGCGATGGATGCCGAGGTGCCGGCGGTCGTTACGCGCGAGGAGATGCTTGCCGCCGCCCGTCGCTTCGATGCCCGAGGCCTCGCCGCTCGTTGCGTCGAGATCTACCAAGAGGCGATCGCGAGGCTCGCGACGCCGGCTTGACAGCGAACGTATGTTCGATATATGCTGACCGTGAGGTCCATGCATGCGTAATACGTCGCTTCACCGGGTTCAAGTCGACTACGGCTACGCGGCCGCAGCGACGGGTAACGCCGTCCTCATCGCTCGAATCCGGCGCGGTCGGGGCGCGCACTTGGTGCGCGTTCCGTTCTCCATCGCCGCGCCGGAAGAGTGCGCCGAACGCTCGGCAGCCTACGGGGCACTCCTCGCGCTGCTCGATGCCTTACGCGGTTTCGGCCATAGCATCGCAACGGTGCGCGTGCCCGATCGTGAGTTGCTCGACGACTTGCGAGAGCACCGCGCGCTCCCGTACCCTCTCCATCGAGCGTATATCTATCTGCTCTGCTCTCTGCGGGCGACGCCGACCTTCGCGCTTGAAACCGGGCGCGCCGAGGATCTTTCCGAACTCGCGCGCGCCGAGCTATCGCGCATCGCGGCGTAGATCGGCCGTTCGGGAGCGCGCGCTCTTCTTTTATAGATCGTTCCGCGTGGCGCTTGAAGGGAGCATCGATCCCGTGCTATAACCTCTCTGGTGCCGTTGAGTCGTTATTGACTCGCCCGGCCCAATCTATTCCCTCCCGCTCACACTCACCCACCGTCGCGGCGTAGCCCGATGAAGTCGCTGGTGAATGCGTGCGGACGCTGCGAGAGTGAGCCTCCCCTGCAACTCGATCACCGCCCCAACGAAAATGGCCGCCCGCCCAGCGGAGGCCGCCGCCGCCGTTCGCGACGCCGTCACAATAATTCCGGGTTTCCTCAGCCCGAAGCATTCTCCCAGAACGAGGCGCAGGCGCCGCCGATGCTCACCGCAGCGCAGCTCGAGGAAAAAAGTAAGAGCGAGCTCGTCGAACTCGCGAAAGAGTTTTCGATCGAAATTACCACGCCGGCGAAGGTAAAGAAGGACGATATCGTCCTCCAAATTCTTGCCGCTCAGCAAGCGCGATCCGGAATCGAGAGCGCGAGCGGAATTCTCGACATTCTTCCCGAGGGCTACGGCTTTCTGCGGCGCGCCGGTTACGTCATCGGCAACGAAGACGTCTACGTCAGTCAGGCGCAAATACGACGTGCCGATCTTCGGCGCGGCGATCGCGTCGACGCGACCGTGCGTCGGCCGAAAGAGGGCGAAAAATACTTCGGTCTGTTGCGCGTAGACCGCGTCAACGAAATCGATATCGAAAAAATGGGCGTGCGGAAGCTCTTCGAAAAGGGCACGCCGATCTACCCCAACGAGCGCTTCAAGCTTGAAGTTCGCGCGACGCAACTCTCGACGCGCGTTATCGATCTTTTTTGCCCGATCGGTAAGGGGCAGCGCGCGCTGATCGTCTCGCCGCCGAAAGCCGGTAAGACGACGCTGCTGAAAAATATCGCGAATTCCATCTCGATCAATCATCCCGAAGCGCACATCATCGCGCTCCTCGTCGACGAACGTCCCGAAGAAGTCACCGATATGCAACGGACGATCGACGGCGAAGTGGTCGCCTCGACCTTCGACGAGCATCCGGAAAACCACACGGCGGTCGCCGAACTTACGATGGAGCGCGCCAAGCGTCTCGTCGAAATGGGGAAGGACGTCGTCATTCTCCTCGATTCCATCACCCGTCTTGCCCGCGCCTACAATCAAGTCGTGCCGAATTCGGGGCGTACGCTCTCCGGCGGCCTCGACACCGCATCGTTGCATAAACCGAAACGTTTTTTCGGAGCGGCGCGAAAAATCGAAGAAGGCGGCTCGTTGACCATTATCGCGACGGCGCTTATCGAGACCGGTTCGAAAATGGACGACATCATCTTCGAGGAGTTCAAGGGTACCGGAAACATGGAGCTCAATCTCACCCGTAAACTCGCGGAGTCGCGCGTCTTCCCGGCCGTCGATATCAAGCGTTCGGGAACGCGCCACGAAGAGCTCTTGCTCTCCAACGAAGAGATGCGCAAGATTTGGATGCTTCGCCGTGCAACCGCCGTTCTGAACAGCGGCGATATCACCGAGATCATCCTCGACAAGATGGCCCAAACGCGCACGAACGACGAGTTCTTGGCGTCGGTCACCAAAGAGGCGCTCTCGATGTCCCGTGGTTACGAAGAGAATAACGGTAAGTACTAAGCGCGAGGCGGCGCAGATGCGACTCAACCGCGCGCTTGCCCGCGCCGGGGTTGCGTCGCGTCGTGCCGCCGACGAACTCATTCTTGCCGGACGGGTCAGCGTAAACGGCCATGTCGTTCGCGAACTCGGCACCCTCGTCGGCCCCGACGACCATATTCTGTGCGATGGGAAACCCGCGCTCGCGCAACGCCACATCTACCTCGCAATGAACAAGCCGGTCGGGGTCGTGACGACGCTCTCCGATCCGGAAGGACGGCGCACGATCGTCGATCTCTTGCCGCGCGATCTTCCGCGCGTCGTTCCGGCCGGGCGCCTCGATTACGATACCTCGGGGCTTCTGCTCCTCAGCAACGACGGCGACCTCATCCATCGCCTGCTCCACCCGCGGTTCGGCGTCGAGAAGACCTATCGCGCGACTATCCGCGGCGAACTCACCGCAGAACAGATCGAGGAACTGCGCGCCGGCGTTCGCACGCCGAGCTTTCGTGCCGCGGGCGCGAAATTACGGATCGTTTCGTCGGCCTCGCTGCGGAGTCTCATCGACCTCACCATTCACGAAGGGCGCAATCGGCAGGTGCGCGAGATGTTCGCCGCGCTCGGACACCCCGTCATCGAGTTGCGCCGCCTGCGCTTCGGCCCCATCGAACTCGGCTCGCTTGCCTCCGGTCGGGTGCGTCCCTTAAGCGCACGCGAGATCGCCGAACTCGCTCGTGCGACCTCTCAACCCCCTGCAGCCGCCGACCGCGTGGTAGCATCTCGGGAATGAACGCTCGCCCCCTCCCCCCTTCGCGCGACCTTCGACTGGTGCACGTCGACGCCCGCGACCGGCGGAGCATCATCTCGCTTCGCCCAGGCGGCCCTAGTTTCGGCGGCGAGGAGATTGCGATCTGTGCCGGCCCTTGCGCAGTGGAAAGCCGCGAACAAATCGTGGCGACCGCCGCGGCGGTGGCGCATGCCGGAGCCAATGTCTTACGGGGCGGGGCATATAAGCCGAGAACCTCGCCATATTCGTTCCAGGGGCTCGGCCGCGACGGCCTGACGATGATGCGCGAGGCAGCCGACCTCTTCGGGCTCTCCGTCGTTACCGAGGTTCTCGATCCTCGCGATGCCGAGATCGTCGCCGAGTTCGCCGATATGCTGCAGATCGGCGCTCGCAACATGCAGAACACCGCCCTCCTGCGGGCGGTCGGCGAGACGGGCAAGCCCGTGCTGCTCAAACGAGGGCTCGCGGCGACGGTCGACGAGTGGCTTCTGGCCGCCGAATATATCGCGCTCACCGGCAACGAAAAAATCGTACTTTGCGAGCGTGGGGTCCGCAGCTTCGATCCCTCGACGCGGAACCTCCTCGACCTCGCGGTCGTGCCTCTCCTGGCGAGCCGCACGCATCTTCCAACGATTGTCGACCCCTCGCACGGGACCGGCCTCGCCGGGCTGGTAGCACCGATGGGGCTCGCCGCCGTGGCGGCGGGCGCCGCCGGGATCATGGTCGAAGTGCACCCCGACCCTGCCTCGGCGGTCTCCGATGGGATGCAGTCGCTGACGTTTGCAGAGTTCGAATCGTTTATGGAAAGCATGCCGGCGGTCGCCGCTGCGGTGGGCCGACGGCTACCGAAGCACTACGCCGGGTCCCTCAACGCAACGCCGCCATCATAGGAGTACGCATGAAACGCCTTCGGCTCGTCGCCGCCACCCTCGCCTTCGCGGTTCTCGCCGCGCTGGGAACGCTGCCTGCGCGAGCGCAGTATGCAAGCGAGTTCGTTCCCGCCAAATTGACCAAGCAAGGGAAAACTACCACCCCATGGGCCGGCCCCGGGCTTGTCGTTTTGCAAGTCGAGGTTTTCCCCAACGGAAGTTTTCATGTCGTCAAGGTCATTCGCGCGACGAATAAGGGAGATGTTGCCGCGGCCTTGGAGATCGCCAAGACCTCGACCTACGAACCGGCACGGCGCGGCAATAAACCGATCCAAGCGTTCTACGACTACACCCTGAAGTTTGGTAAGCGTGTCGTGCACTCGGGCGGTCAAAGCGGCCGTGGAGCGTTGGGGCGTATCGACGGGCTCGTTCATGCCGGTAAATATGCCGACGCCAAACAGGCTGCCGGGACCTATCTTCTCGCCCATCCCAATAACGCTCTTGCGTTACAGTACCTCGGCACCGCCAATTATTTCACGTCGGACTTTGCGTCGGCGGCACGGGCTTTCGACAAAGTAGGGACGATCGACGCTCCGTTCAAAGAGGCTGCCGCTCAGTCGTTCGCGGCTCTCGCGGTGCAGCAGGCGATTGTCGACCCTAGCCAAGCGCTAACGTATGCGCAGAAGGCGTATGCACTCGATTCCAGTCCGAATTCACTCTACGCACTCGGCGTCGCCCAATTCGGGATGAAACAGTACGCACAGAGCATTGCGTCGCTTCAGAAAGCGCGAGGAATTTTATTCGCGCAGAAGAGCACGCCGACCGCATCGAAGGTGGCGATCGACAGCCACCTTCTGCAAGCGTATCTACAGACCGGCGATACGACGAACTCCAATGCGATGCTCGCCGAGCTTAAAGCCCTCGACCCGACGGGGAGCCCCGGCGCCCGATTCGTCGGAATTTTTTACCTGCAACAAGGCGTCGCCGCGGCAAAAGCCATGAAACCGGTCGAGGCGCTTGCGGCGCTCGATAAGGCCGCCGCAGCCGGAGACCCGAAGGTCGCCGTAACTGCCTACACCCAGGCGGCGTTCGTTTTGATTCAGGCCAAATCGCCCCACTACAATCGCGCCCGGCAATATGCCAAAAAAGCGCTGGCCATCGACCCGAACGATGTCGAAGCGCTCTTCGCGCGCGGCGTCGGGGAGGCAGGCGTCGGGGAGGTCTACCATCGGGCCGACCTGACCGACCGGGCAAAAGCGACGCTGAATAAAGCGCTCGTGCTAGCAAAAGCTGGAAAAAATGCCGCGCTCGTTCTGCAAATTCAGAACTTTCTGAAACAGCTTGGCGGTTAACATAAGCTCTACTTAATCTAGGACAGGACTCTTACCCAGGGCGGCAAAAGTACCGCCCTGGAGCGGCGGGGAGACCCGCCGAAACGTTTCTACCAGAGGATTTGCTTCACTCAATACACCCGGAAGGGGAGGCTCGAACAACTCGTGTTTGACGGATTTATCAGTGTGATGAAACAGGGCGGGGTCGACATGGTCGTCCTGCTCCTGCTCTCGGTTGCGGTCGTATGGATCGTCATCGAACGCTTTCTCTATTTCAGTGCCCAGCACGGCGATACGAAGTCGTTGCTCAAAGAGATCGGCAAACGCGTGGCCGCGAATGACCTCGCCGGCGCAATCAAGTATTGCGACGGACAGAAGGGTATGCTTCCGCGCATTCTTCGCTTCGGTCTTCAGCGCGGCGATAAAAATCGCGCCGACATCACCGATGCACTCTCGATTGCGCTCATGGAGCATCTCAACGATCTCGAGCGCAATCTCGGCATTATCGGCACGATTGCCGTTATCGCACCGTTCGTCGGCCTCGCCGGAACGGTTCTCGGTATCATCAAAGCGTTCCAGTCGATTGCATTGAAGGGCAATTCGAGCCCAGCAGTCGTCGCAGCGGGCGTCTCCGAAGCACTCGTCACGACCTTCAGCGGTCTCGTGGTGGCAATCATCGCCGTCGTTTTCTTCAACTTCTTCAAGACGCGCATCAAAAACTACAACCAAGAGATGATCGTTGCGGCAAACCAGCTCGCCGAGATGCTGCACTTCCACAATACCGGCGCTGCGATTCCTACGGATCTCTATCAGCCCACGCAGAAGTAAGCGCACTGGAGGAATGACGTGAGTCTACTTTCGGCGCGCGGCGACGAAGAGGTAATGGCGGAGATTAACATCACGCCGTTCACCGATGTCTTGTTGGTGCTTTTGATCATTTTCATGATCCTTGCCGCCTTGGTTACTCCGCCCGGCTTCGAGAAGCAGTTGCCGAACTCGAACAATGCTCAAAGCACGGTATCGAAAAACAAGAACGACATTCAAATCGTCGTCAACGACAAGGGTGTGATCTTCGTCGACTCGACGAAGACCAACACCAAAGGCATCTACCGCGTTATGTACGATACGATAAAGAAACGCGGTAAGAAGAAGATCTCGTTGACCTCGGATATTAAGGCGCCCTACGGCGTCATCATCCGCATCCTCGACGCGGCTAAACGGGCCGGCGACGAGAACGTGGGCTTCGTTACATCGTAAGCGTGGGGGATTAATCCGTGGCCGTTTCAACCTCAGGTGGTGAAGAAGAGGTGATGTCGACGATCAACATTACACCGTTCACGGACGTGCTGTTGGTCCTGCTCATCATCTTCATCATCCTCGCGTCGGTTACCAAAGAACCGCCGCTTCCTACGGCGTACAATAAAGATAAAGTCTCGCCGTCGCAGATCGTCGTTATCGTCGATGCAAAAAATCAGATCCAGATCGGCTCGAATACGATGCCGATTCAGGGGGCTAAGGCCGCCTTCCAGTCGCTCGAAGATGCAGTCGGCGGGCACCTGAAGGACGTTATCATCAAGGGGAATCCGAAAGCACACTTCGGGACGATTCTCCAGGTGATGGATGCCGCAAAATCGGTCGGATTGACCTACTTTGGGCTGGCCAATCACGTTCAAGGCACGCCGCAAGGAGTGACGCAGTAACCGATGGCCGTACAGAAACCACCGCAACCTGACGATAAGAAGAAGTCGCCGTTCTTAACCACCGGCGAAAAGGTTCCGAATTACCTTTGGATCGCGCTGATCGCGGCGCTCTTCCTGCATGCAATCTCGACCCCGTTCTTCCCGAACCTCGAGAAGCCGCATGAGAGCACGAAAGTCGATAAAGTCTCGGTAGCGAAGAGGGCACCGATCAAGGTGCCGACGCCGCCGCCGCCGACGCCGACGCCGCCGCCGACGCCGACGCCGCCGCCGACGAAGGCGACGCCGCCGCCGAAGCAGACGCCGACGCAGCCGAAGCTCAAAGTGAATGTGATCAAGAGCCATAACACCGGAAGCGGCCCGAGCATCACGAACCCGAATCCGAAGTCCGGCTCGGAGAACGGCACGCCAATCGGGAAAGGCACGGCTTCGCCCGCCCCGACCGCCGCGCCGACCCAGGCTCCCGCGTGCGCGGTTCCGTACAAGGATGCAACCGTGAATCAGGTCTCGGCGCCGAACTATCCGTCCTCGGCGCAGGACGCCGGTTTCGGCTCTGCCGACGTACCGGTGGTGGTGACGTTAAGCGCAACCGGTGCGGTCGTCTCGGTGAAACTCGTGCAATCGAGCGGCAACTTCGCGATCGATCGCGAGGCGCAACGTGCCGCGCGCGATACCACCTACTATCCCAAGATCGTGAACTGCAAGCCGGTCGCATCGCAGTATATATTCGATGCACAGTTCCAGCCCGACTAAGGCAATCGAAGCCTTTCGGCGAAAAGACGCTCGGGTGAGCGTCTTTTTCGTTTTCTCGAGGCAGCAGCGAGCGTGCGTCTAAGAAAGAACCGCTATCTCTGGTGGGCGCTTGCGATTTCGCTCGGTCTTCACGTCTTTGCGGCGCTCTTCTTACAGAAAAACCCGCTCGACTTGCGCTCCGGTGTCGCGCACATTACCGTGCAATCGATCCCGCGCCCGCTCACGATCGCGCGGCAGAGCCCATCGCCGCCGACACCGCCGCCCAGCCCACCCCCAACTCCACGGCCGAAGGCTCCTGCGGCGAACGCTATACCGCTCGCGAAGCGTAGGGGCCCAGGGCGACTCGCGGCCGCTCGCCCACCGAGCGCCTCACCGCACCCGCCGACGCCGCAACCCTCGCCGACGCCCGCACTCGCATGCGTGGCACGCAGCACGCCGCCGCTCATGCTCGCCGAACCGACCGCGCCGGCGATCGACCCGGCAACGCGCGCGGAGCGCACGAGCGGGACGAGCACGATTGCCGTCGCGGTCGATGCGCGCGGTGCGTTTCAGAATGCGACGATTCAGAGCAGTAGCGGGAATGCAGCGCTCGACGTTCTCGCGCTGCAGATGGCGAAGAACGCCGCGTATGCGCCGGCGACGCAAAACTGCCGCGACGTCGCCGGGACGATGCTTTTCCGGGTGCATTTCCAAGCGTGGTAGCGGCTCGGCGGGCGCACGCAGGCTCCGCTCGCGCGGGCGCGCTTCGTTCGCGTGCGCCGTTGTGCTGTCGCGCCGAGTTGCTTGAGCTGTCACGCCGAGTAGGTTGCGAAGCAACCGTATCGAGGCGGATGCGTTCGCGCGCGTTCGCCTGCGGTGCACCGCTCCTCGCTAGACGCTCGCGGCTCGGACGAGCAATGTCAGGGTCCTCGCCACTCGCTTAAGCGCTCGTCGGGCGCACGCAGGCTCCGCTCGCGCAGGCGCGCTTCGTTCGCGTGCGCCGTTGTGCTGTCACGCCGAGTTGCTTGAGCTGTCACGCCGAGTAGGTTGCGAAGCAACCGTATCGAGGCGGATGCGTTCGCGTGCGTCGTTGTGCTGTCGCGCCGAGTTGCTTGAGCTGTCACGCCGAGTAGGTTGCGAAGCAACCGTATCGAGGCGGATGCGTTCGCGCGCGTTCGCCTGCGGTGCACCGCTCCTCGCTAGACGCTCGCGGCTCGGACGAGCAATGTCAGGGTCCTCGCCGCTCGCTTAAGCGCTCGTCGGGCGCACGCAGTCTCCGCTCGCGCAGTCTCCGCTCGCGCAGGCTCCGCTCGCGCAGGCGCGCTTCGTTCGCGTGCGCCGTTGTGCTGTCGCGCCGAGTTGCCGCGGAAGGCGGCGTATCGAGGCGCCGCGTTCGCTCCCTCGATACGGTTGTTTCGCAACCTGCTCGGGATGACGTTGGCTGTTTCGCAACCTACTCGGGATGACGTTGGCTGTTTCGCAACCTACTCGGGATGACGTTGGCTGTTTCGCAACCTACTCGGGATGACAGAGCGACTGCTAGATCATCCCCATATCGCGCAGCAAGTTGAGCGTATCGATATAGCGCTGCACGTGACGTCTCGTCGCTTCGTCGAGTTCGAGGAAGGAGATACCGGTGCGATAACGCTGGAGCATCGAGTCGAAACGCGACCAACGAACGACGCCACGAAGACGGAGTACCGGCGTTGCATCGCCGCGCAACTCGAGTTGAATGGAGACGGGCGCATCTCTAACGAGCTCGGCGTTGGTGAGCATCGCCATTCCACCGAGCGCAATATCGTACGTCTCGGTGAATTCCGGGGCAAAATCGTCGCCGATACTATACGATACAAGGAGCATGTCGCCGACGCGCTCGAAGCGGCGGCTCTGTTCGCTCTCGATTTCCAATCGGTCGCTCTCGCTCGTACCGGATTCCACGTTGTTGGGCCTTGGCCGAGAGAACCGGCAATCCTGCCGAGCCTTCTGTAACGACTCGTTAAAGGCCGCGCCGAAAGCCTTGGCGTACTGTGGGGCGCGTGACACTCTTTCAGGCATTGATTCTCGCGCTCTTACAGGGTACGACAGAGCTCTTCCCGGTCTCCAGTCTTGGGCACACGATTCTCATCCCCGCGCTCTTTCATTGGACGAATATCCATCGGAGCGATCCGACCTTTCTCCCATTTGTCGTGACCCTGCACTTGGGAACGGCTCTCGCCTTGGTGCTCTTCTATCGCCGTGAGTGGTGGAATATCGCCGGGGCGTTGCTTCGCAGCGTCATTCGCGGGCGCCTCAGCGACGATCCTCACGAGCGGCTGGGATGGCTCTTGGTGGTGGGAACGATCCCGGTGGGGATCCTCGGCTTGCTGTTGGAGAAATCCGTGCGCGCGCTCTTCGCAAGCGCTCTGCTTGCGTCGCTCTTCCTCATCGCCAACGGTGCGGTCATGTTCTTCGGCGAAGCGCTACGCCGGCGGCAACTCGCCGTCGAACACCGTGCGGATCGGCCGCTTACCCGCCTTTCGTGGTTTCAAGCGGTCCTCGTCGGAATCGGTCAGTCCTTTGCGTTGCTGCCGGGCATCTCGCGTTCGGGGGCTTCCATGGTGACCGGTCTGCTCTGCGATCTCGACCACGCAGATGCTGCGCGTTACTCGTTTATGCTGGCAACACCGGTGATCGTGGCCGCTTCGCTCTTGAAGATTCCCGATCTCTTTCGCGCCGGAGCACACGTGGCACTCGTGGAGTCGCTCGTCGGCGGCATCGTTTCGGGGGTCGCCGCGTATTTTTCCGTCGCCTTCCTCACTCGCTACTTTCGTTCGAACGACCTACGGCCGTTCGGATGGTACTGCCTGCTGCTCGGGATCCTCGGCAGCATTCTCGCATGGAAAGGAATTATCTCGTGAAGGTTCTTGGCTTACTCGTTGCGGTGCTCTTTTTTATTCTAGCGGTTCTAAGCTGGACCGGCACCTTCCATTCGACGCTGATCTTCGGGCATAGCCCCATGCACAATTACAAGCACACGATTCTTTATGCAGTGCTGGGGGTACTCGCCCTACTCTGGGTCCGTTTTCAGGGGAACGAGGCTACGCCGTCGCGATGAGGTATATCTCGTCGTCATTGGGCGCATAGCACTCCACCTTGGCGCGCGCGTTGCGGACGATCGGTTCGATCTCTCCAAGGCGCGCGTCGTTGGTCGCAACGATGAGTAGGGGAAACTCCCCCGCTTCGGAGAGGATGCCGGCGAGCGAGCGTTGATAGGCTGCCGGATCGTTCGACCTCGCTCCGAACAGCGTGTCGCGGTAAGCGTGCTCGAGCGTGAAATAGGGGTTGCCCTGCCACCATGCTTCCCACATCCAAATGCGCGGGTCGGCGTGGTGGAGTGCGTTGCGGGGCGGCGGCGCAAAGAGGAGCGCATCGGCTCGCTGCCGTTCGAGCGTCTGCATGACGTCGCTCTGTCGGACGGTGTTGCGGCGCATATTACTTGCAACCCATCGTTCCGTCTGGCGAATGTAGTACCACGCGAGCTCGCTCGGCGGAAGATCGGGCATCTCATCGGGCTCCTGCGCCTTCTGCAACCAGTAGCAAAACACGCGCCAGAGCCCGAGGATCGCAAGCCCGGTCTGTCCGTCGCTTCGCAAATTGCGCACGTTATCGAACCAGACGCCGAGATAGACGCACTGCTCTTCGGTGAAGAAGACGCCTTCCCACGCTTTGAAGAGGTCGAGGGCGTAGATTCGCCCCGGAATCATTTCGACGATCTCGGCAACTTCGTGATCGCGCAGAATCGTCAGATCGTTGACGACGATGCCTTCACCGACGCGCACGAACCATTCCAAGACGTCGCCGCCGTGAACGGCGATGCCGTGTCGTTTGAGATAGTTGAGATGGGTCGGCAAACCCATGAACGGATCGACGAGACTTTTCGCGCCGTAACGCAGCAAAATTTCGTGAATTCGCGTCGGCGAGATGCGCCGCGTCCGCTCGTGCAACTCGATCATGCGTGTGCCTTTGCTGCGCCGAGAACGGCGGTCACCACGCGCGGGTCGAAATGGGTGCCGGCGGCGCCGTCGAGGCGTTCACCGGCGGTGGCGCGACGGGCGGCTGGGCGAGCGCGAGTGTCGATGTCGATGGCGTCGTAGGCAATCGCGGTAGCAAGAATGCGGGCACCGATTGGGATGGCGTCGCGTCCGAGTCCGGCGGGTTTCCCCGTTCCGTCGAACCATTCCGCGCGCGCGGCAACGAGCGGAGCCGCGGCGGCGAGCGTCGGTGAATTCTCGAGCAGTCGCGCTCCTTCGCGCGCTTGTTCGGCGCGCCGTTCGAGGCCGAGACGGACCAGCGGGTCGAGCGTACTCTCGAAGCTATCGCCGAGTTCGCCTGCGCCGAATGCAAGAGTCGCGATGCGCAGCGCCTCGATCTCGGCGGCACTGCAGCCCAAGCTACGGGCGCTTGCTTCCGCGAGGCGCAGCACGTTGCGCGATCGACCCGGAACGCCGAGGTGGCGATCGATGCGATCGGCGATCTCGAGAAGCAGATCGCCGGGGTCGCTCGATTCCACGTTCAGCGCGCCGCGCGGAAAAGTAAATGGTGCTGCCTCGGCACCGGTTCTGTGGAACCACATCATGAATGCGCGGGCGTGCGCCGGGGCGACGGTACGCCCCGCTTCCTCGGTGACGCTCGCCAGCGCTTCCTCCGGTTCGTTTGCGCGCGCCAGCCGGTCGGCGAGAGCGAGGGCGACCGAAGGAACCGGGATGCCGTTCCACCGGAGTTGATCGGGGAATCCGGTTCCGTCCCAGGCCTCGCTCTGCCAGCGAACGATGTCGGCGGTCGCCTCGGGAATCGCCCCAATCGCCGCACAGATGCGCGCCCCGGTAGCGGGGATATCCCAGCGTTCCATCGCGGCGAGGCGCTCGGGAAGATCGTTTTCGCGGGTTAGGGCCGGGTTCCCGAGGGCGCCGACGGCGTGCATCAGCCCGGCGATCGAAACGGCATCGAGGAGCCGATCGTCGACATCGAGGGCGGTGGCAATGGAGCGCGCGAAGGCCGCCTTTCGAAACGAAAAGCCAAATGCCAGCCCGGCGGCCGCATCTCCGACTGCTCCGTAGTACGCAAGCACATCGGCGAGCCGATCGAGCGCGACCCGAGGATCGCCGTCTGCTTCCTGGAATAGCGCCATTAGCGACCCTCTTTGACGATTGATGTGCCGAAACCCTCACATTTAAACACCGACGGAGCTATTTCGATGGTTGACGTCGGCAAGAAAGCAACGACCGAACGCTTCGCCCGTGCCGAGGCGTTCGTTCGCCTCGCTCCCGACGCCGCGGAATCGCTCCGAACGGCGATGGGGCCAAAGGGGGACGCCTTCGTAACGGCTCAAATCGCGGGAATTATGGCCGCAAAACAAACCGCGAACCTGATACCGCTGGCGCACCCCGTCGCGTTGAGCCACATTGCCGTTACCTTGGCCTGGGCGGAGCCCAGCCTGCTGCGCATCGAAAGCGAAGCCCGTACCTCCGGGCAGACCGGCGTCGAGATGGAAGCGTTGCTCGCCGCGAATCTCGCCGCGCTGACGATCTACGATATGTGCAAAGCGCTCGATCGCGCGATCGTCATAGAAGGTGTGCGGTTGCTGGAAAAGCGCGGAGGGAAGAGCGGTACGTGGATCGTCGGTCAGTGAAGTATCGCGTTGCGTGCATCGTGCTCTCCGATCGAGCTGCCGCCGGCGAACGCGAGGATGGTTGTCTGCCGGTTTTCCGCGAGCGGCTCGAACCGATCTACGAGATCGTGCGCGCGATTGTCATTCCCGACGATCCGGCAGCGTTGCAGGCCGAACTCATCGAGCTCGCCGATTCGGAGAGAGCCGACTGCATTCTCACGAGCGGTGGGACCGGGATCGCGCCGCGCGACCGCACGCCTCAGGCGACGGCAGCTGTGCTCGACTATGAAGTTCCGGGTATCGCCGAGGCGATTCGTGCCGCTGCGTTGCCTCGCGTACGCACGGCGATGCTCTCGCGAGCGCTCGCCGGGGTGCGGCATCGCACGCTGATCGTCAATCTCCCCGGTAGCCCGCGCGCCGTTGCGGAGTCGCTCGATGTCTTTCTTTCGACGCTTCCGCACGCGATGGAGCTGCTCTCGGAACGCCCGACCGATCACTCATGAGGTTTGAAGAGGCGGAGCGTTATCTGCTCGCAAGTATCGGCGAGAACCAATCGCCGCGAACCAATTTCGGCCTGGAGCGTATGACGGCGTTGCTGGATGCTCTCGGCGATCCGCACCTGCGGTATCCCGTGGTCCATGTCGCCGGAACGAGCGGCAAAGGTTCGACCGCCACGATGATCGAGCGCGCGTTGCGGCGGCGCTCGTTGCGCGTCGGCCTTCACGTAAAACCGCACCTGCAATCGATGACCGAGCGCGCGCGGATCGGCGGGGTGCCGATATCGCACGAGCGTTTCGCCGATCTGTTTACGGAGATGCTTCCCGCTATCGATCGGGTCGCGGGCCGGTACGGCGCTCCGAGTTATTATGAAATGCTTCTTGCGCTGACGTTTCTTTATTTCGCTCGCAGCGAGGTCGATATCGCCGTTATCGAAGTGGGTTTGGGGGGGCGTCTTGACGGAACCAACGTCGTCTCCCCGATCGTCTGTGCAATTACGAGCATCGGCTACGACCATCAGGAGATTCTCGGCGATACGCTCGAGGCGATCGCCGCCGAAAAGGCGGGTATCGCCAAACCGGGCGTTCCTCTCGTCAGCGCTGTGGGCGAAGAACCCGCACGTGCGACGATCGCGAGAATCTGTGCGCGCGTAGGCGCGCCGCTTATCGAGAGTGCGACGCATGCCCGAGTCGATGAGATCGAAGTCGAAGAATTCGCGCAGAGGTTCGCCTTGCGAACGACGGCGGAGCGCTATCGCATTCGCTTGCCGGTTTTAGGCGGTTTTCAGCGGACGAACGCCGTCACTGCCGTGCTTGCGTTAGAGGCTCTACCATCGGCATTGCGACCGAATCGCGAGGAGATCGAGGCGGGGCTCGCGGAGGTTCGCATTCCCGGTCGCATGGAATTGATTCCCGGCGCACCCTCGGTTCTTTTCGATATCGCCCATAACGAACAGAAGGCGCGCTCGCTCGCCGATGCGCTTCGCGAACGATTCGGCGAGCGCCCACAGACCCTCGTCATCGGAATCGGTGAAAGCAAAGATGCGCGTGCGATCCTCGCCGCATTCGCGCGGCCGCGAAACCATTTCGTTCTCACGTCCTTCGATGCCGACGGACGTCCGGCGCGCCCTCCGGAGTATTTGGCCCACATTGCAGAGGAGTTGGGAGTCGCGCACGAATGCTGCGCCGACCCCGGCGCCGCATTCGCGCGCGCGTGCGCGCGCGCCGGCCCCTCCGGCATCGTCGTCGTGACGGGATCGACCTTTGTTGTCGCCGCGCTTCGTCCGGAGCTTCTTGGGACGCAGCCGATATTTACGTCGATCGGATGAGCGCCGACACGTTGACGTTTCGGGGCCGGAGCTTCGTGCGCGGCAATCGGACGCTGGTCATGGGGATACTCAACGTCACGCCCGATTCGTTCTCCGGCGATGGACGCCCCGAACTTTGCGACGCCGTGGAGCGAGCGGTGGCGCAGCACGAAGCCGGTGCCGACACGATCGATATCGGCGGTGAATCGACGCGTCCCGGGCACGTTCCCATCTCGGTAGCCGAGGAGATCGAACGGGTACTCCCGGTGATTCGAGCGGTGCGCGAGCGCTTTCCCGATTGGCCGATCTCGATCGATACCTACAAACCCGAAGTAGCGCGAGCCGCGCTCGCCGTCGGCGCGGATTGTGTGAACTCGATATGGGGAGCGAGCGACGAGACGATCGATCTCGCTCTCGAGTACGGTGCGACGCTCGCGATCATGCACAATCGCGAGCGACCCGATGACGGGAATGTCGTCGACGAAGTTCTTCGTGCGTTGCTCGCCGATGCCCACCGCGCGCAACGGCGCGGACTCCCCGTCGATCGCATCATCCTCGATCCTGGAATCGGCTTTGGAAAAACGCCGGATCAAAATATCGCGTTGCTTGCCAATCTCGACCGGCTCGTCGCGCTGGGGTTCCCCACGTTATTAGGTACTTCGCGAAAATCGACGCTGGGAATGCTCTCGGGGCGCAATCGACCCGACGAGCGTGTTTTCGCAACCGCGGCGACGACGGCGCTTGCCGTCTCCGCCGGGATCGATATCGTGCGCGTTCACGATGTCGCGGCGACACGCGACGTCGTCGCAATCTCCGATGCTATCGTTCGCGGATGGAGGCCGAGGACATGGATCGCATAACGCTGCGCGGTATAAGAGCGTACGGTCGGCACGGTGCGGCCCCCGGCGAGCGCAATCGCGCGCAGCGCTTCGATATCGAGGTGCGATGCGAACTCGATGCCGGAGGTGCCCGTGTAAACGACGACCTCGCTGCGACCGTGGATTACGCGGCTCTCCACCGGCGGATCGTCGCGCTCGTCGCCGAGGAGTCTCACGATCTTCTCGAACGCCTCGCACAGCGTTTGCTCGATATTTGCTTCGAAGATGGGCGCGTTCGCGAAGCGACGGTGACGATTGAAAAACCCGGCTTGCTCGATGGGGCGACACCGGGCGTGACCTGTTCGCAGCGGCGCTGATGGCGGTAGCGACGATCGGCATTGGAGCGAACGTCGGCGACGCCGCCGCCAGCGTCGAGCGCGCGATCGAAGCGCTGCACGACCTCGGGCCGATAATCGCGCGCTCCTCGCTTTATCGTTCCGACCCATGGGGGAAGAGAAATCAGCCCGATTTCACCAACGCCGTCGCGCGCATCGAGACGTCGTTGCCGCCGCGAGCCTTGCTCGTTGCACTCCAGGCGATTGAAAACCGTTTAGGGCGCGTTCCCGGCGAGCGCTGGGGGCCGCGCGCGATCGATCTCGATATCTTGCTCTACGACGATCTCGGGTTCGAGGATGAACTCTTGCGTATTCCGCATCGCTTCCTATTCGAACGCGCATTCGTGCTGGTTCCGCTAGCCGAGATCGACGCGGATTTTGAAATATGGCGCGATGCGTTGCCGCCGACCGAACTCAATACGGTGGAGCGTATCGTTGCCCGTTCGGAATGAGGGCGATTATCGAGTAGCGGTGCTTGTGTCGCGCCGCGTAGCCGGGCTTGTATCATGCCGAGTAGCCGGGCTTGTGTCACGCCGAGTAGCCGCTGCAAGCGGCGTATCGAGGCGCGCGTCCCTCCCTCGATACGGTGGCTTCGCCACCTACTCGGGATGACAAACGGTAGCTTCGCCGCATCGATAACCCCTGTCACGCCGAGTAGCCGCTGCAAGCGGCGTATCGAGGCGCGCGTCCCTCCCTCGATACGGTGGCTTCGCCACCTACTCGGGATGACAGCGGTTGCTGCGCAACCTACTCGGGATGACAGCGGTTGCTGCACAACCTACTCGGGATGACAAACGGTAGCTTCGCCGCATCGATAACCCCTGTCACGCCGAGTAGCCGGGCTTGTGTCACGCCGAGTAGCCGCTGCAAGCGGCGTATCGAGGCGCGCGTCCCTCCCTCGATACGGTGGCTTCGCCACCTACTCGGGATGACAGCGGTTGCTGCGCAACCTACTCGGGATGACAGCGGTTGCTGCGCAACCTACTCGGGATGACAGCGGTTGCTGCGCAACCTACTCGGGATGACAGCGGTTGCTGCACAACCTACTCGGGATGACAGCGGTTGCTGCGCAACCTACTCGGGATGACAGCGGTTGCTGCGCAACGTATGTCGTATCGCACGAAAATATTTTACGAGCGCTATTGCGCGCCTTACGCGAGCTTTGCTTCGTAGAGCTTTTGTTCGATAAAAAGATCGAGAAAGAGACGATCGATCTTTCCGCGTTCGGCAAATTCTTTCGTTAAAATATCGAGCGAGCGGTCGACCGTCATCGCTTTTTTGTAGGGACGATCCTTCGCCGTCAGCGCGTCGTAGACGTCGCTAATCGTCATCATGCGCACTTGCGGGGATATCGCATCACCGGATAGTTTTCGCGGATAGCCCGTGCCGTCGAGATGTTCGTGATGCCCGTATGCATATTCGGCAACGTTGAACCAGGGCGTTTCACCCCAGGGGATTTCGCGAAGAAAAAGATAAGATTGCGTAACGTGCTCTTGCATGCGGTCGCGTTCGGCATCGGAGAGCGAACCGCGCGGAATTCGCAGATAGGCGAGTTCGATGTCATCGAGGAGCGGACGTCGCTCGCCGCTATCGCGATAGGCATGACGCATAGCCCGTCCGATCGCGTCGTCCGCATCGGAAGCAACCACGTTTGGTTCGTTGGCGGCTTGAATCTTTTCCAATAATTCGCGCAGCTCTTCGCGCATCGTGTCGTCGCCGCATTGTTCGATAGCGAGAAGAAAGCGCAGGCGAACGGTATCGAGCCGCCCGTCAGGGAGTTTTTTCGCTTTTCCAAAAATGTATTCCGGAACGGCGACTTTGCCGAAGTCATGAAGCAGCGAAGCATATCGTACTTCGCGTAATTGGTCCGTGGTGAAGTACATGTCGGCAAGCGGCCCTGCATGGACGTGATTGACCGCTTCCGCTTGCGCCACAGTCAGAGCCGCAACGCGCTCTGAGTGGCCTTGCGTCGAGCGGTCGCGCACCTCGATTGCCTTAACGGAAGCTCGAACGAAACGCTCGAAAAGATTTTGAATCGACTCGACGAGTCGCGCGTTCTCGATGGCGATGGCAGCTTGCGATGCGAGCGCTTCGAGAACTCTTCGGTCGTGATGATCGAACGGTCGGACGATCGATTCGGTGTGGGTCGGTGTATCGAGGACGATCTCAAAAGCCGGCTTACGATTGATTAATTGAATTGCGCCGATGACGGTGCCGCGTAGATTACGCATTGGAACCGCGATCATCGACTTGGAGCGATAATTATTGCTTTCGTCGAAACTCCGATTGAAAGAATACGGGCGGTCCGAATCGAGTTGGTAGGCGTCATCGATGGTGATGCTCTCTCCCGTTACCGCGACATATCCGGCGATCGAGTTCGTATTGAGCGGCAACTCGCGGTTGAAGAGCGTCCCCTCATCGGTCGGGCCCGTCTGAGCTACGACGAAGCGAAGGTGTTTAATGCCGTCCACCTCTTCGATGAGATAGAGGCTGCCGGCATCGGCGCCGGTGAGCTCGCGCGCGTTGTGGACGATCGAGCGTTCGAGGGTCGGAAGATCCCGCTCCGAAGAGAGCGAGCGACTGACGTTGAGAAGCGTCGTCGTCTGCGTGCGTTCGGCGGCGAGTTGGGTCGCCGCTCTGGTGGCGGCGACGAGCGAGATGCGCTCGATCGGTGGCGTGAGGACGGCGACGACGTGCGGATCCTCCGCGAGCGCCTCAAGGTCGGGGTCGTGAGGATTGCCGACGAGGATCGTCGGACCGGGCTCACCGAACGCGGCGAGCCCCCCTTCGTCGCGCAGTCGGTCGAACTCGACCTCATAGGTTTCAAAACCCGCGGTGTGGAGAAGGGACGGAATATCCCCGACCTCTGCCCCCCGAGCGTAGAGAAAGTACGAGAGCACGGGTTTTAGGTTCGGCTACCGTGTGGGGAACTCCCGGCGGAGGGGTGTTCGGGGTAGCTCCCCGAAAAGGCGGCGCGATGACCTCCGAGTACTCCCCCGAGGAAGACGCATCGGCCCGCGCACAGCGTCTGGCCGAATTTTTCGTCGGTACGCCGCTCTTACGCCTGCGAATCGAGCGCGAGAATGAGGAGTTTGAGCTTGCGCGCTCCGCGTCGGTATCGCCCTCCAGCAGCTCCGAGGCGGCGCTCTCCCCCGATCCTCCGGTCGAGCTCCCCGTCGACGTTCTGAGAGCCGACGTCGTCGGCATCGTTCGTTTCGGACGTCACGCTCCGACGCTCGGCGAGGAGGTGCCTGAAGAGCGAGAACTCGCCGCGATTGAGGCGTTAGGGATCCGCACCTCGGTGCGAGCGCGTTCGTCGGGGCGGCTGCGGGCCATCCTCTGTGAGGACGGCGCTGCAGTTGACTACGGCCGGGCGCTCTTCGAGATCGAGCGAGGGTAGTGGCGATGCTGCGGAAAGTCCTCGTTGCGAATCGCGGCGAGATCGCCCTACGAATCGTGCGTGCGTGCCGAGAACTCGGCATCGGCAGCGTTGCGATTTTCTCCGAGGCAGATCGAGAATCGACGCACGTGCGGGTCGCCGACGAGGCGTTCTGCGTCGGGCCCGGCCCCGTACCGCGCTCGTATCTGAACGTTCCGAATATTATCTCGGCGGCATTGGTGTCGGGCTGCGACGCCATCCACCCCGGCTATGGTTTTCTCGCCGAGAATGCGCGCTTCGCGGAGATCTGTGCCGATCACGGCTTGAAATTTATCGGCCCTCGTCCCGAGATCATCACGGCTATGGGCGATAAGGCGACGGCGAAACGCGTGATGGCGGAGGCAGGCGTCGCAACGACGCCGGGAACCGATATTCTGCCATCGGTCGAACTGGCTCGCGAAGCCGCCGATAAAATCGGCTATCCAGTTCTCCTTAAGGCGACCGCGGGCGGCGGGGGTAAGGGGATGCGCGTCGTCGAGCGTCCGGCCGATTTAGAGCGCGCGTTTCTCGGTGCGACTGCGGAAGCCGAGGCCTCGTTCAAAGACGGCCGCGTCTATATGGAAAAATTGATCCGCGATCCTCGCCATATCGAAGTGCAGGTTCTTGCCGACGAACACGGCGAGGTCGTTCACCTCGGCGAGCGGGACTGTTCGATCCAAAAACCATCGCACCAGAAACTGATCGAAGAGGCCGGCGCGCCCAATCTTACCGAGCGCGCTCGCGCTCGTTTGCACGAAATGGCCGTGCTCGCATGTCGCCACGTCGGCTACAGCAATGCCGGAACTCTGGAATTTCTTTCGAGTGGCGACGATGTGTTTTTCATGGAAATGAACACGCGCATTCAGGTCGAGCATCCGGTGACCGAGATGGTCTATGGGATCGACCTGGTTAAAGAACAAATACGGATCGCTTCGGGCGAACATTTGGGCTATACGCAAGCCGATCTGGAACCGCGCGGGCACGCCATAGAATGTCGGATAAACGCCGAAGATGCGCGAAATAATTTTGCGCCGCAGGCCGGAAAATTAGGCGCCGTCATCTTTCCCGGTGGGCCCGGCATTCGTATCGATACGCATATTTTTTCCGGGGCGAACGTACCGCCGTACTACGATTCGATGTTGGCAAAAGTTATCGCCTTTGCCAACACGCGCGACCAGGCAATCGCGCGTATGGAGCGCGCGCTCCGTGAAACGTTGGTTGAAGGTGTCGCGACAACCACGGAGATGTGTTTAGAGATCCTCGGGACCGAAGGTTTTCGTAATGGAATTTACGATATCGGTTTTCTTCCTCGCTTGCTCGCGCAGCGCGTCGGATAAACTATGCCCTCACGGCGGATGCTGCGAGAGCGTGCTTTGCAGACGCTCTACGCAATCGAGGTCGGAGGCCGCGAGCCGGCCGATGCGATCGAAGAAATTCTCGGTAGCGGCGGGGCGAGCGATGACCGCTCGTTCGTGCGCGAGCTCGTGCTCGGAACGCTCGCCGGTGCGGATGTGGCCGACGAGCGCATCGGGCCGGCATTGCAGGGCTGGACGCTCGATCGGCTCGCGATCGTCGACCGAACGATTCTTCGCTTAGCGGTCTGCGAGTCTGCACAAAATGAGGCTCCGCCGCGCGCGGTCATCATCAACGAGGCCGTAGAGCTGGCGAAGCGATACTCCACCCCGGAGGCAGCGCGTTTTGTGAACGGCGTTCTTTCGGGCATTCTTGGCGATGCGTCGAGCGCCGAGGCGTAAAGCCCGTCGTCCGCTGCGTTGGCGGAGCATCGGCTCGATCGCGCTCCTTCTCGTTATTTTCGGGGTGGGGACGTTCGCCGGCATGGTGCTGGTGATCTCGCGGAACCTTCCCGACGTGCGCGAACTCTCCGATTATCAACCCGAGGGGGCGACGCGAATTTTCGCCGCCGATGGAAGCGTACTCGGCAGCGTGTATAAGCAGAACCGCGTTTACGTTCCGTTATCAAAAATTCCCCCGATCGTACGAGACGCCTTTATTGCCAACGAAGACCATACGTTTTATACGAACCCCGGTATCGACATTGTGGGCATCATTCGTGCCGCAATCGCCGACGCGCTCCACCAACCTCTCGAAGGCGCATCGACGATCACGCAGCAACTCGCCCGAGGTCTCTTTCTCAACGATCGCATTACGATAACGCGAAAGGTTGAAGAAGCCTTGCTGGCGTTGAAGATCGAGCATTACTATACAAAAGATCAAATCCTCGAACGGTATCTCAACCTCATCTATCTCGGATCGGGGGCCTACGGTATAGATGCCGCCGCGCGAACCTACTTTGGGCGCAGCGTTTCGCAGTTGACGCTCGGGCAAGCAGCGATCATCGCCGGCGTCGTCGCCGCTCCTTCCGATTACTCGCCGTTTGTCGATCTCAAGCTCGCGCGCGAGCGCCAACGTCACGTGCTCGGTCGCATGGTCGCTAGCGGATATATTACGCGAGCGCAGGCGCGAGCTGCATTTGCAGCGCCGCTGCATCTGGTAAAAGAGCGTAGCGAAGGCCCGCTGGGCTATCGCGCCCCGTGGTTTACCACCTATGTCATCGCGCGTTTGCGACGTCTTTTTGGGAATCGCGCCGTTCGCGAGGGTGGTCTGCAAGTCTATACGAGTCTCGATCCGCGTATGGAGAGCGCCGCGCAATCGGCGATCGACTGGGGACTGCGCGCGGCAAAGGCAGAAGGGATCGGCGCCCACCAAGCGGCGCTCGTCGCTATCCGCCCATCCACCGGCGAGATCGTTGCGATGATCGGCGGGAAAAAATTCTCTGCCGACGATCAGTTCAATCGCGCCTGGCAAGCGCTTCGGCAGCCCGGCTCGTCATTTAAGATATACCTTTACACCGCGGCGATGAACAGCGGCCTCTCGCCATCGACGATTATGGATGACACGCCGGTAACCTATCCCATGTATGACGGGAAGACGTGGTCGCCTCACGACGACGACAATCGTTTCATGGGACCGATTACGCTCCGGCGCGCACTCGCGCTATCGCGTAACGTCGTTGCCGTGAAACTCGCCGATCGCATTGGACTCGATAAGTTTATCGCCTACGCTCATGCGATGGGCGTGCGCGCGCCTTTGGAGCCGAATCTCTCGTTGGCGCTGGGAACGTCGTCGGTGAGCGTGCTCGATCAAGCGAGCGGATTTCAAACGTTAGCGAATCAAGGGCTACACATTACGCCGCGTGCGATCTTGATGGTCCGCGATGCGTACGGCAATGTCGTCCTCGACGACCGGACGCCGCGCGAGCGTCGCGTCGTTTCGCCGGCGACGGCCTTTCTGATGACCTCGATGCTCGAAGATACCATCGCCTACGGAACGGGCGTAAACGCCAATATCGGGCGACCCGCCGCGGGGAAGACGGGGACGACATCGGATTTTCGCGACGCCTGGTTTGTTGGATATACTCCCGATTTGGTGACCGCCGTTTGGATGGGAAACGATAACGATTCGCGGATGATCGAGTCGTATGGAGGCAATGTCCCGGCGCGAATCTGGGCGCGCTTCATGCGCGCCGCACTCGCGAAAACTCCGCCGCACCCCTTCGTGGTTCCGAAAGGTGTCGTGCGTGAACCGACCTGCAGCGGCGGCGTAGATTATTTCTTGGCCGGAAATCAGGAGCGCGCAAATTGCGGGCACGCGAAAACGCTGCCGACGGCGACGCCTTCAGCGAGTCCCAACCCTGATGCGACGCCGCCGCCGAATACCGCAGGCGACGGAACGACGTACACCCCGCTCGGTTCGACGCCGCTTCCTTCCAGCGCGCCGACGAGTCCACCCGAGCCGGCGGCGAGCCCCGACACCGCACAGGGGCCGACGCCGCAGGCAAGCGCGACGCCGTGAGCGCGACGGAGGATCTCCGCGCGCCGATGACCGTTGCGGAGTTCTCGCAGCGAATGAGCGATCTTTTCGCGAAGGTACCGCGGTTTCGCGATATCGCCGTCAGCGGTGAGATCACCGGATTCCGGCCATCGACAAACGCGATCTATTTCGACCTCAAAGATCAGGGCGCGCAAGGGGGGGCTTTGCTCTCATGTTTTTTGCGGCTCGATCGTTTGCCGCAAGGTGTAGAGCTCGCCGACGGGCTCGCCGTGGTGGCGCGCGGAGAGATTATCAACTACGGTCCGCGCAGCCGTTACTCGTTAACGGTTCGGGAGATTGCAGCGACTGGGTTGGGATTGCTTTTCATCGAGTTTCAAGCGCTGAAGGAGCGTTTGCAGCGCGAGGGGCTCTTTAATGACGATCGCAAACGTGCGCTACCGCGCTTCCCGCGCGCCGTTGCCGTCGTTTCGACACGCGAAGGTAAAGGGATCGACGATTTCATGCGCGAGATCGAGAAGAGGGCGCCGTTCGTTCGCGTACGACTCTTCGACACGCGCGTGCAGGGGATGGGTGCCGAGCGGGATATCGCCGCTGCCATAAATCGTGCCGACGCCAGCGGCGCCGATCTCATCGTGCTCGGGCGCGGCGGCGGATCGTACGAAGATCTGTTCACGTTCAATCGAGAGGAGGTCGTGCGCGCGATCGTTGCCGCGCGTACTCCGGTGCTCACGGCGATCGGGCACAGCGCGGATATCCACCTCGCCGATTTCGCTGCGGACGAGCGGGCGAATACGCCCAGCCTCGCTGTCGAGCGCGTGCTCTCGGGGTGGCTCAAGGCAACGGAGTGGTTGCCGAAAATGAACGAACGGCTCGCCCATGCCGCGCAACGACGGCTCGACGTCGCAGCGCGCGACGTCGAGTCGCGTTCGCGAAACATCGATACGGCAATCGCCCGTCGCCTGAGCGGACTGCAGGGAAGCGTCGTCCAACGCGAGCGCGTGTTGGTCGCACTCGACCCTCGCGCGCGGCTCGCCGGGCGGGCGGCGGCGATCGCGGCCCGAAGCGAACAACTGCAGGCCTCGGTCGCCGCGCTCTTGCATCGGTTGCAGACGCAACTTTCGATGCGCGGCGAGCGGCTTCCGGAACGTATCGCGGGGCTCGCTTCACGAAAGCGCTCGCTGCTCGACCTGCGTACTGCGGCGTTGCGCGCGGGCGATCCACACGGCCCGTTGGAGCGTGGCTACGCAATGGTCCTACGCGAGGGCGTGGTCGTTCGTAACGCCACGCAACTGCGAGTCGGCGACGAAGTGCGCGCGCGTTTCGGACGCGGGGCTGCGCGCGCGCGTATCGAACGTATCGAACGAGAGGAGGGCGAAGTATGAGCGAACCCGGCGAAACCTTCGAGCAGAAGCTCGCACGCATCGATGCCATTGTTAAGGAGTTAGCGAACGAGCAAACGACGCTCGACCGCGGCGTCGCGCTCTTTCAAGAAGGGCGGGCGCTGATTACGGCGTGCGAAGCGTTGCTCAAGGGCGCGCAAGAACAGGTCGAGGCGGCGACGCGCGCCGACGTCAAGCCGTGAGCGGCGCGTGTTGCGCGAGCTGCGGCGCGGCCTGTGCGGTCGCTGCGGCTTCGTGCGCCGCATGCGGTGCGGCGATCGGCGCAGTTGCTGCAGCGAGCGCAGAAGCGAGAAGCGGTGCCGGACCGCCGTTGCCGGCGCGATCCGCCGTCAGCGTTATCCTCATCGGTGTCGCTCTCGTTATTGTTATGGCGCTCGCCGTGTTCGCGAGCTCGTTCGCTCGACCCTAACCGCCGGCGATCGCGCCGATAATCAACAGCGGTTCGCTACCGTCGATAACGGCGTCGGGGAGAGCGCTCTCCGGGTCGGCATGCGAGAGATCGATATTGCAAGCGTAAAAACGAACCATCGGTCGACGCCTCCGCGAACCGTGCTGGAGAATCGTCCCGCGTAAGGGTGGGAAGCGCGCTTCGAGGGCGTCGACGACCGACGCAATCGTGGGGCCGCCCTCCGGCTCCACGTCGATCTCCCCGCTGATGTTCGCCAGCACTTTTAGCGAGGCGGGAAGAAGCACGCGAATCATGCGAGCGTTTGAACCTCGACCGAAAGAACCGGGGGAAGATCGCGAGCGATGGCCGTCCAAGATTCTCCGCTATCCGAGGAAGCGTAAATCTGTCCGCCGGTCGTGCCGAAATAAATGCCGCAAGAATCCAGCCGATCGACCGCCATCGCGTCGCGTAGTACGTTAACGTAACAGTGCTCCTGCGGAAGGCCCTTCGTCATCGCCTCCCATTCGTTTCCGCCGGTTTTGCTCCGGTAGACGCGAAGCGCACCGTCGAGCGGGAAGTGCTCGCGGTCGCTTTTGATCGGGACGACATAGACCGTTTCGGGATCGTGAGCGTGAACGTCGATAGCGAATCCAAAATCGGTGGGAAGATTCCCGCTGATTTCGTACCAATTGTCGCCCCTGTCGTCACTGCGCATGACATCCCAGTGTTTTTGCATGAAGAGAACCTCCGGTTTTGCCGGATGCATGGCGAGCCGATGGACGCAGTGCCCGACCTCCGCGTTCGGATCGGGAATATACTCCGAATGCAAGCCGCGATTGATCGGGCGCCACGTCGCCCCACCGTCCTCGGTGCGGAACGCGCCGGCGGCGGAGATGGCGACGTACATCCGCCGCGATTCGTTCGGGTCGATGAGAATCGTGTGGAGGCACATTCCGCCCGCTCCGGGGTGCCAGGTGCTTCCGGTACTATGATTGCGCAGCGCGGCGAGTTCGTGCCAATGTTCGCCACCGTCATCGGAGTGGAAGAGCGCTGCATCTTCGATGCCGGCGTAAAGAATATCGGGGCTCAGAGGCGAGGGTTCGATGTGCCAGACGCGTTTGAACTCCCACGGGCGCTCGCTGCCGTCGTACCATTGGTGGGTGCCTGGAGTGCCGTCGTAGGTAAATTCGTTATTCATCGTTCGCCACGTTCGGCCGCCATCGTCGGAGCGCTGAATAATTTGACCGAACCAGCCGCTGCTCTGCGAAGCATAGAGACGCTGCGGATCGGCAGGCGAGCCTTGTACGTGGTACATCTCCCAGCCGGCGAAGAATGGGCCCTCGATCTTCCATCGATCGCGCTTCCCGTCGGCTTCGAGAATGAAGGCGCCTTTTCGGGTTCCGGCGAGAACTCGGACTGCACTCATGACGTACGACCTCCGTCGCAGCAGCGTGCGGCATCCGCGATGTTCCCTCCTGCCGAACGCCGGGGAGCGCATGAAAGCATTGCGTCGCTATTCGCGAAGGAGTCGGGAATGAAAGGCACGCGGTTGGACGATGCGGTTGCCGAGCAATTCGCGCTCTCGAGGTCGCGCGCACGCAGCCTGATTCTCGAAGGACGCGTGCGCGTTGACGGAGTTCCGGCCCAGAAAGCCGGGGCAAACGTTCGGCCGGGAGGCGTCATTGAAGTGCGACAGCCGCGCCGCTTCGTCAGCCGCGGCGGCGAGAAACTCGAAGCGGCACTCGATGCGTTCGCACTCGACGTCCACGGATTGCGCGCGCTCGACATCGGCGCTTCAACCGGCGGCTTCACCGACTGTTTGCTGCAGCGCGGTGCCGCGCACGTGACTGCACTCGACGTGGGATACGGGCAACTCGACTGGCGTCTGCGAAACGACTCGCGCGTCACGGTCATGGAACGGACACATGCGCGTAATCTTCCCGCCGATGCTTTTGCGCTACCATTCGATGTAATCGTGATCGACGTCTCGTTCATCTCGCTTCACACCATCCTCGCTTCGGCGATACGCTTTCTCGCGCTCGACGGCAGCGTCGTCGCGCTGGTCAAGCCGCAATTCGAGGCCGGCAGAGAGCGGCTCGGACGCGGCGGCGTGGTGCGCGACCCGGCGGTCCATCGTGCCGTCTTACGCGAGGTTGTGGGCTCCTCGCTCGCCTTGGGGCTTCGTCCCGCGGCATTGATCGCCTCGCCGTTGAAGGGCCCCGCCGGCAACCGCGAGTTCTTGTTGGAGTTGCGGCGGTCGGGAGATTCGCTCGCGGAGGGACGAATCGACGAGGTCGTCGGCGAAGGACTCTCGGAACCATGAAAACGCTTTCGTTCGCGCGGCGTTCGGTCGCCGTCCATCTCTCGTCGCGCGAGTCTGCGCATGCGTACGCCGAACATTTTGTCGGTCTCCTGAAAAAGCGCGCGATCTCGTGCGTCGTTCTCGAGGAGGGGCACGCCGACCCCGAGCTCCTCGCGCGCGCCGATCTCCTCGTGAGCATCGGTGGGGACGGCACGCTGCTCCGGGCCGCGCGGCGCGTCGTCGATCTCGGGATTCCGATTCTCGGCATCAATACCGGACGCTTGGGTTTCCTCACCGAGTTCGACAGCAACGATCCTCGCATTGAAGATCTACCCGATCTTCTCGATCGTGGGCTCCTCATCGAAGAGCGCGCGGCTCTACAAGTAGAGGCGCGCGGGAAGAAACATTTTGCACTGAACGACGTCGTCGTTCGCAAAGGAGATATAGCGCGCGTCGTTCCCTTTCGTTTGCACCTCGATGACGAGGAAGCCGTCGGGGTGCCCGCAGACGGCATCTGCGTCTGCACGCCGACGGGGTCCACTGCCTATTTCCTTTCGGCAGGCGGCTCGCTCATTTCGCCGCGAGTCGATGCATTTGGGGTCGTCCCGCTTCTGCCGCATACGCTATTTTCGCGGCCGCTCATCGTCGCCGGGGACGCGCGCGTAACGATTCTCTGCGATGCCGATCTGGGTGGAGCGCATTTGGAGTGCGACGGCGATGTCGTGACCGAGATCGCACCAAACGAGCCCGTTATCGTTTACCGCTATCCGCGTTTGGTCCGATTCGCCCGCGTCGAAGCGTTGCGCTTTTTCGAGCGCCTCGAAGCGAAACTGCGTTGGGGTGCATCGATCGTGGAAACGGTTCGGTAGGCGCTACTCGTGCTTCTTTCGCTGCGCATCGAAAACTTCGCACTCATTCGGAGCGCCGAGGTGGAGTTCGGTGCGGGGCTCACGGCGTTTACCGGCGAGACCGGTTCCGGAAAATCGATGCTTCTCGGTGCGCTTGCCTTCGCCTGCGGTGCGCGCAACGATCTCGAAAGTATCGCTCGCCCCAACGAACGCACGCTCGTGACGCTGCGCGTCGATACCGACGCGGAACTGAAAGCATGGCTCGACGATCGCGGCTACGAGCTCGACGACGATGAAGATATCGCGATCGAACGCGAGATATCGCGGAGCGGGAAAAGCACGGCGCGAATATGCGGGCGCAGTGCGAGCCTCGCGGTCTTGCGCGATTTCGGCCGCGAGATCGTCGATCTCGTCGGTCAACACGAAGCGCAGCGGCTTACCTCTGCAAGTTTCCAACGTACGCTGCTCGATCGTTTCGGTGGCGCGCCGACGCTCGATGCGGCAGCCGCCCTCGCTGCGACGTATCGAGCGCTCGAAGAGGCGCGCGAACGATTGGCGGCGCTGGAGGCGGCGCGACGGAGGCAACGGGAGCGGGAAGCATTTGTCGGCGATGCCCTGCTCTCGCTGGAAGCGTTGCGCCCGGAGGCGGGGGAGTACGCGACGATGCGCGAGCGTCGCATGGCTCTCGCGCATGGCGCGCGTATCGCCGCCGCGCTTCGCGCGGCACATGAGGCGTTGCGCGGCGATGAAGGTTCCGCCGAGGCGGCGCTCGGCGGTGCCGACGCGGCCCTGCGGTCGATCTCGTCGCTCTTACCGGAGATCGCCGATGTGGGAACCCGCATCGCGGCGCTGCAGGGCGAACTCGGCGACATCGCGCTCGATATTTCGCGTGCGCTCGAACGCCTCGAATCTGCACCGGGCGAACTCGAGTCCCTCGAATCGCGCGCCGCAGAGTTCGAGCGTGTCGCGCGCGTTTATGGAAACGGAGATCCCGATGCACTCGCCGCGCTGTGGACGGAGATGCGTGCGGCCGCCGACTTTCTCGAGAACGGTGAGGGCCGGCTCGCCGCGGCGCGAGAAGAAGAACGCGCGGCGCGGGAGCGGCTCGCCGCCGACGATGCGCGCCAGCGCGCGGCGCGCCGTGAGGCGGCGCGGGCGCTTCGTTCGAGCGTCGATGCTGAGTTCGCGGCACTCTCGCTCGCCGAAGCGCGATTCGGCGTCAGCTTCGAAACGCACGATGAGATTGGTATCCATGGCAGCGAACGAGCGATTTTTACGTTCGCACCGAACCCCGGCGAGCCGGAACGACCGCTTGTAAAGATCGCCTCGGGGGGCGAACGTTCGCGCGTTTTGCTCGCACTCGTTCTTGCGCTCGCGGCGGTGCGCCGCGGAGCGAGCTACGTCTTCGATGAGGTCGACGCCGGCATCGGCGGCGCGGTCGCAGCGACCGTCGGCGAAAGGTTGGCGCGTTTAGCGAACGACGCGCAGGTGATCTGCGTGACCCATCTCGCACAGATCGCCGTGCACGCGCACGCTCAAATCGTGTTGGAGAAAGCGGCGCTTGGCGACGGCACCTCGATTGCGCTCAAGCCGGTCGCGGATGCGGGCGAACGCGAGAGCGAGATCGCACGCATGCTTTCCGGCGAACCGCACCGACAGGCGCTCGACCACGCACGCGAGATGATCGCGCGTGCGTCGGCAGCTACGGAATCTGGTGGATCTTCAGGACGTTCGTCCCGCCCGCGCCGACCGGCATCCCGGTCGTAAAGGCGATCAAATCGCCGCGCCGTACGAAGCCCTCTTCCTGCATGCGGCGTTCGGTAACGTAGAGGAGAACGTCGATCGACGCGTATTGGTCGATAAGCAGCGCTTCCACCCCCCACACTAATGCGAGACGTTGCGCGACCTTGCGATGCGGCGTTAATGCGACGATACGCGCGCTCGGGCGGAAGGCGGCGATATGGTGTGCGGTATTGCCGGTGGTCGTACCGGTGACGATATAGGGAATTCCGAGTTCGCTACTCGCTCTCGTCGCGGCCTCGGCGATGGAACTAGCGATCGTCGGTTCGCTCTTTTCCAAACGACGATCGCGTAGCGTCGCATGCGGGTAATGTTTTTCGATCTCGCGAGCGATCTCGGCCATCGTGCGAACCGCCTCGGTAGGGTAGGATCCGCGGGCGGTCTCTCCGGAGAGCATGATCGCGTCGGTGCCGTCGAGGATGGCGTTGGCGACGTCGGCGACCTCGGCACGCGTCGGGCGGGAGTTCGAGGTCATCGATTCGAGCATCTGTGTCGCCGTGACGACCGGCTTGCTCGCTCGATTGCAACGCGCGATGAGATCTTTCTGCGCCAGCGGCACCTGTTCGAGCGGAATTTCGATGCCGAGATCGCCGCGCGCAACCATAATTCCGTCGGCGGCAGCGATGATGCGGTCGATATCTTCGAGCGCTTCGTGCTTTTCGATCTTTGCGAGCACCGGGACGCGTTTTCCGCGTTCGCTCATAAAGTTCTTCACGCGCTCGATATCGGCTACGCTGCGAACGAAAGAGACGGCGACATAATCGACGTGCTGTTCGAGCCCGAAAGCGAGAAATTCTAGGTCGCGATCGGTAACCGCGTCGATATCGAGCGAACCATCGGGATAGTTGATACCCTGACGTGCCCGAAGATCGCCGCCGAATTCGACGGTCGTAACGACGCGCTCGGCGTTTTTTTCAACGATGCGCAACGCGATCGAACCGTCTTGAAGATAGATGCGTTTGCCGACTTCGACATCGTGCGGAAGAGCGGCGTAGGAAACGCTCACCCCCTCCGCTCCGCCGACCCGATCGTCGACGTAGAGCTCGAAACGGTCGCCGCGCTCGAGACGTACGCTCTCCGTACCCGCGGCGAAACTGCCCGTGCGCACTTTGGGGCCGGGAAGATCTTGCAAGAGGGCGACGTGGATGCCGAGTTCGTCGGCGAGTTCGCGCGCCGTGCGGATGACGGCTGCGTGTTCCTCGGGCGTGCCGTGCGAAAAATTCAGGCGTAAGACGTTCGCTCCGGAGACCAATAACGATCGCATAACGCTTCGATCGCGCGAAGCAGGGCCGATCGTCGCAACGATCTTCGTCCGTTTTTGCATGATCGGTTCCATACGCTTCGCGATGCGCGCCCGAGATTGCAGGCTCCTGCGTGCCCCGGCGCGCAATAGGCGGCGGAGCGATGAGCGAGCATGTGACCGGTAACGACGATCGACGCGAGCGACGAAGACGCGATGCCCTCAGCGCGTTCGGTTCGCTCCTTCTGCACGCGATGATGGCGGCGACGCTCTTCACGATTTCGGTCGCTCCCTCCGCGCAGCAACCCGAGGCGAACGCAAGCACGAGCACCGTGCTCGTCGTCGAGCGACAGGTCGCCGCGCTGCGCGCCAACGAGCGCCCGCAGCCGGCCCGCCCGAAGATCGTTCCGCGCCCACCGCAGCCGCCACGCCCCCCGCAGCAGCCGCGCTTGCTCTCGGTGACTCGCCCGAAAGCCTCGCCGCAGCCGCCGCCGCAGCCGATTCGCACGCCGCAGCCGTCGCCCGCACCGCCGCAGGCGGCGCCGACGCAGCGCCCAAGCCCGGCACCGATGGTCGCGCGCGTCGCGCCCCGCCCGAGCCCGAAACCGACCCTCGCCCCGCGCCCCTCGCCGCAACCGACGCAGACGCCGCGTCCGGTCCCCTCGCCGCAGCCGACGCAGGTGCCCTCGCCGGCGCCGACGACCGCCCCCTCCCCGGCTCCCACGCACGTTCCCTCGCCGGCGCCGCACCAGGTGCCATCGCCCGCACCGCACCCGGTGCGTAGCGTCGCGACTCCGGGGCCGAAGCGCTCGGCGGCTCCGGGCCCGAAGGCGCCGGTCGCGCACGCCGTCGCCGCTCCGCCCCGCCCGGTCGCGGTCACGCCGACCCCGAGGCCGCACGGAAAGGGGCGTCCCAACCCCTACCAGCAGCGCCTCAACGCGCTCATCCCGCACGTGAAGTCGACCCCGAGCGGAATGACGCAGGTCCGCACGGTCTATCACCTCGGCAACAATCTCGGGCCGACGCCACCGAACCGGGTGCTCGCGGCGACAAAATTTCTCTATCGCCACAGCGGTAGCGACGGGCAGGTCGAGATGTGGGTAACGGGGATCTCGCACCGCGGACCGTTCACGATCTGCCACGGTTGGTTGGTGCGCGTGCCGCCGCCGCGCTACGCAACTCCTCCGGGGCCGATCGGCGGGCTCTTCCTGCAGAACACGCGTCCGTTTCTCAACCCGATGCGCGGCGGCGAACGGCCGATCGTGCAGGCGAATGTTTCCTACACCTGCACCCCGAAGTTCCTCGAGCCGTTCGCGCCTCCCTCACCCTAACGATGGAAGCAGCGGGCGTCTTTATGGAACTCATCACCTTCTCTTAAAAAGAAACTCGAGGATAGATTTCAGCATGCGTTTATCTTGGCGCCTCGCGGCATTTTTTTTCGGTATCGTTCTTCTCGGAGCGACCTCTCAACCGATCGCACCTCCGGCGCAGCGCGTGACGGTGCGGGGCGGCACATCCGTCGCCTATCGCGTCGTCGGCCAGGTCTCGTCGGCAACGGCGAAGGTCGGCGACACTTTTTCAATCCGGGCGGTTCATAACGTCGTCGTCGACGGGTGGATCGTTATTGCGCGCGGAGCGACGGGGCAGGGCGAGGTCGTCGCGGTCGACCGCGCCGGGCCGCACGGACACGCGGGGAGCTTGAAGATGCAAATGGATTGGATCTACGGCGCCGACGGCAACAAAATCCAACTCACCGATCAAGACCGCACGGCACACGGTCAAAGCGAGAAGGGGAAATCTTCAACGTTAACGGTCGTCTCGGCGGTCTTTCTCGGCATCCCGGGTCTCTTCGCGCATAATTTCGTGCGCGGCAAAGACGTGACGATCGACGACGCGCACACCTATCACGCCTTCGTCGACCAAAGCGTTTATGTCGCGGCCACGCAGAAGCGAGCGACTGCAAGCGGGTTTGCCCCGGCGGCTAAGGCGACATCGGCCCCGTAACCCCTTGCAACCCATCGGCGATGGGAGTAGCATGAAAACGTACTGACGCGATTTAGTACAAGCACCACGCACGACGTGCGCGTAACGCAGAAGGAGGGCGGTTTGTCACCGCAAGATCCACCGGGTCACCATCTCAGCGAGTCGCGCCAAGCGTTGTAAGGCGTTCGCGTAGCGCCTAGGCCGGCCGGACCTTCCGGCACGAGCGCGACCGCAGAGCGGAGATGATCCAAGCGAGGGGCGGCAGCCATAGGGTTGCGGCCCGTCGCTTTTTTGCGTAGAATAGGGGAGTCGTTTCAAGAAGGAGCGTGGGCATGTCCCGCGCTTCGTTGCTTCCGGGGCGGCAGCATCGCATGGAGGAAAGGAGGAGTCGGAGTTGTCGGAAGTCCAGCAATCTTTCGAGGCGGTCGTCACGCAACTCGAACGCGACCCCTCGTTCGCCGACATCGAAGTCGTCACGCACAGCGTCGGCCGCCGGGGAGCCGGCCTCGCGCTCACCCTTACGATCGATCGGGTCGGCGGAGTCGATATCGGCTCGTGCGAGCGGGTAGCCGCCCGCGTGAACGAGGCCCTGGAGCATTGCCCGGAGCCGTACTCCTTGGAAGTGGAGTCGGCGGGGCTGGAACGGCCGCTGCTCCGCCCGGGCGACTACCAACGTTTTGCCGGGAAGAACGCTCGTATCGTCACGACGCTGTCGATCGGCGGGGCGAAGACGCACCGCGGCACCCTGCGCGGTGTCTTTGGGAGCAACGTCGAACTCCTCACGTCCTCGGGGCCGCTCCCGATTCCACTCGCTGCCATTCGCAGCGCCAACCTCGAATACGACCCTCGCGCCGACCTCGCCGCCAACAAGAGAGAACGCAAACGCCATGGCTGAACGCACGAATCGAAATACAAAAACGCAAGAAGAAGCGCCCGAAAGTCTCATCGACGTTCTACGCGCAGTCGCGAAGGAACGGAATATCGGTTTTGAGATGCTGCTGGAAGCGCTCGAAGCTGCGTTGCTCACCGCGTATAAGCGCCACTACGGTGCCGAAGCGAACGCCATCGTCAGTGTCGACCGGACGACCGGTGCCTATACGGTCTACCACCGGCGCGCCGTTGTCGCCGAGGTGGCCGACCCTAAAGCCGAGATCTCGCTTCAAGATGCCGGTACTCCGTACCAAATCGGCGATTTCTTCGATGAAGTGGTGCAGCCCAAAGATTTCGGACGGATTGCGGCGCAGACTGCAAAGCAAGTTATCGTGCAGCGTATCCGCGAAGCCGAGCGCGATACCGTCTTCCATAAGTACGCGCGACGGCTCAACGATTTGGTGACCGGGACGGTGCAACGCTACGAACAGCGCAACATGTACGTGTTGCTGGAAGGCCGCGATGAAGCGGTTTTACCGCAATCCGAGCAAGTTCCCGGCGAAATGTATCGCATTAACGATTTCGTACGCGCGTACGTGCTCGACGTCAAAAAATCGGCGAAAGGGCCGCAAGTCATTCTCTCGCGTGCCGCCGAGGGGCTCGTGCAACGACTGCTCGAGGCCGAAGTTCCCGAAATCGCCGACGGGCTCGTTGAAATTATGGCGATTGCCCGCGAGGCCGGAAGCCGTTCGAAGGTCGCGGTGCGCAGCACGCGCGCCGAGATCGATCCGATCGGCGCATGCTTGGGGCCGAAATCGAGCCGCATCGCTAACGTCACCGACAACCTTCGCGGCGAAAAAGTGGACATCATCAAATGGGATGACGATGCGACGACGTTCATCATGAACGCCCTCGCACCGGCGAAGGTCGTTGCGGTAGAGATTTTCGAAGAGGACGGAGTCGCACTCGTCACCGTTCCCGATTACCAGCTCTCGCTTGCGATCGGACGGGACGGGCAGAACGTTCGCCTCGCCGCGCGCATGAGCGGCTATCGGCTCGATATTACCTCCGAGAGCGAGGCCGCCGAATCGCGCGCGAATTACATCGCGCAGCGTGAAAGCGGGGCGCTCGCCGTCGAAGAGGAGGTCGTCGCCGACGAGGAACTTCCCGGTGGCGAGGCGGTCGCTGAATCCCTCGATCTCGACGCCGACCTCATTCGCAAGCTCGAGGAGTTTCGTCGAGAGCGGCTCGCTGGAGGCGGCGCGTAGCCGAACTTGGAACCGCAACGGCAGTGCGTCGGCTGCCGACAGCGCTTCGACCAGCGCGCCCTCTACCGCTTCGTGCGGGAGGGAGCCGGCTGGAAGGGGAGTGTGCCGGGGGAGCGACGGCTCCCGGGGCGGGGGGCATATCTCTGCTCGGAGGCGTGTGCCCAGCGCGCCGAGCGGAATCGGCGCTACCCCGGTCTTGGGCAGAGTGCACGAGAGTATGGTTTAATAGGGGGCTCCCGTTTGGGGAGCATTGAGAAAGGCTGACGTTGGCAACTCGGAAAGTCAAGATTTTCGAACTAGCAAAAGAGGTGGGACTCTCTTCGAAGGAGCTCATCGTGCTCTTCAACGAGCGCCTCGAGGGCCTTTTCGAAGCGAAGAATGCACTGGCGGTCGTACCCGACCAGGTCGCCGACCTGGTTCGTAGCGTGCTGCTCAAACCGACGGCACAGGCAGCACCGAGCGCCCCCGCGGATGCTCCGGCGCCGCCGAGCGCCCCCACGCCCGCCGAGCCGGTCGCTAAAAAAACCGCTCCCGCAGCCGCGCCGAAGCCTGCCGCTCCCGAGCCGGAAGCTCCGCGCCTTCGTCCGGTAACGACGCCGGTGCGATCGGCCGCGCCCCGCAAAGTCACACCGCAGCCGGCCCCGCAGCCCGCCGCCGAGGCACCGAGCATAGCAGTGGAGCCGCCGTCGGAGCCGCCAGCGCAGCCGCCGACGCCGCCCGCCCCGAAGGCACCGCCTGCCGCCCCGAGCGCACCCGCGGTCCGGCCGCCCGTGCCGTCAGGCGCCCCGAGCGCCCCATTCCGCCCCACCCCGCGGCCGGTCGGCGAGCCTATTCCTCGCCTGCGTCCCGTTCCGCACGGACAGGCCTCGATCGTCCCGCCGCGTCGCCCAGCGCCGCCGCCGACGACCGCTGCCTCGGCCTCGCCGAGCGCGCAGCCGCCCGGGATGCAGCAACCCGGCAGCGCCGGCCGCCCCGGTGCGCCCGCCGCGCGCCGACCGATGGGCAACGGTCCCTTCCGCCCGCTCGCGCCGGGAGCGCGCCCCGCCGGAGCTGCTCCGGGAGCGCCCGCGCCTACCGGGCCGACCGACGCACCCGCTCCCTCATCGGGTGGCCGCCCCGGTGACAAGCGCAGCCACCAAGAGAAAGCGACCGCGAAAAAAGATCGCGAAAAAGATCTGCTGCTCGAAAAAGAACGGGCGCGGAAAAAGAAGAGCGAGAGTTCGCCGATCGATGCCGGGAAAAAACTTGAGACGATCGAGATTCCCGATCTTCTGACGGTGCAAGAACTCGCAACCTCGATGATCGTGCCCGCGAAAGACGTTATTACCGAACTCATCAAGATGGGTACGATGGCGACGATCAACCAGAATATTCCCGCTGACGTCGCCACTGCCGTCGCAAAGAAATTCGGGTTCAACGCGGTCGTTAAAGAAGCCGGCGAAGAAGTTACGGTCGAACAAGAAGAAGATCGCCCCGAAATGATGACGCCGCGCCCACCCGTCGTAACGGTGCTCGGCCACGTCGATCACGGCAAAACCTCCTTGCTCGATAAAATTCGGCGCGCCGACGTCGCCGCAGGCGAAGCCGGCGGCATCACCCAGAAGATCGGTGCGTACACCGTCGAGCATAACGACCGCAAAATCACCTTCATCGATACGCCGGGGCATGAAGCCTTTACCGCGATGCGCGCGCGCGGTGCGCGCGTTACCGATGTCGCTATTTTGGTCGTCGCCGCCGACGACGGCGTCATGCCGCAGACGCGCGAGGCGATTAACCACGCGAAAGCGGCGAGCGTGCCGATCGTCGTTGCCATCAATAAGATCGATAAGGGCGACGCTCAGCCCGACCGCGTCAAACAACAACTCTCCGAACTCGGTTTGCAACCCGTCGATTGGGGCGGCAAAACCGAGATGGTGCCGGTTTCGGCGCGAACGGGCGAAGGGATCGATCATCTCCTCGAAACCGTGTTGCTCGAAGCCGATATCCGGGATCTCAAGGCGAACAAGAACCGCCGCGCCGGCGGTGTCGTCATCGAGTCCTCGCTCGATCGCGGCCGTGGTGCGGTCGCGACGGTGCTCGTGCAGACGGGAACGCTGCGCGTCGGCGATATCGTCGTCGTCGGCGGGACCTTCGGTAAAGTTCGCGCGCTCATCGACGACAAGGGGCGTCAGGTAAAGAAGGCCGGGCCTTCGATTCCGGTCGAAGTGATGGGCCTGCAAGATATCCCGGCTGCCGGCGATACGTTGGTAGTGGTTAGCGACGAACGTGTCGCGCGCGAAGCCGCCGATAAGCGCAAGTCGCGTCGACGCGACGTGCGCATTGCGGCGACAACGACGCAGAAAGTCTCGCTCGAGACCTTTATGTCGATGCCGACCGAGGGAAAGAAGACGCTCAATATCATCGTCAAGGCCGACGGCCAGGGTTCGGTGGAGGCGCTTCGTGCGCGCATGGAGTCGCTCTCCAACGACGACGTCGAGATTCGCGTCATTCACGGCGGCGTCGGTGCGATTACGCCGAACGACGTCAACCTCGCGAGCGCCTCGAACGCCGTGTTGATCGGCTTTAACGTTCGTCCCGACGAAACGGCGAAACGTTTGGCCGATAACGAGAGCGTCGATCTTCGCTTCTACCAGGTAATCTACGATATCGAAGACGATCTCAAGAAGGCGATGCGCGGCATGCTCGCACCGGTCGTGCGTGAAGTGACGCTCGGCCACGCAGAGGTGCGGCAGATATTCAAGGTCAGCAAGGTCGGCACGATTGCCGGCTGCTACGTGCGCGACGGCAAGATTCTTCGTAATTCGAAGATCCGCGTTCTTCGCGATGGTACGGTCGTCTTTACCGGCGAGATCGAGAGCCTCCGACGCGTTAAAGATGACGTTCGCGAAGTCGCCGAAGGCTTCGAGTGCGGCATTCAGGTCGCGCGTTTCAGCGATCTCAAAGACGGCGATATCATCGAATCCTTCACGACCGAGCAAGTCGCGGCCGAACTTGTCGGGGCCTCGTAAGGCTGCTGCGTGAAGGCCCAACGCCTCGCTCGGATCGACCATGAAATCCAGCGCATCCTCGGCACGCTCATCGCGCAAGAGCTGAAGGATCCGCGCTTGGGCTTCACCACCGTTACCCGGGTTGAAGTAACCGACGATCTCCGCTTCTGTAAGGTGTACGTCTCGGTGATCGGCGATCGCCATGCGGCACGCCAAACGCTCGACGCACTTGAAAGTGCGAAGGGCTTTTTGCGCGGGGAGCTTGGCCACCGCATCGATCTTCGATATACGCCTGAGTTGCTTTTCGTCGAGGATCGTTCCGTGGAACGAGCGATCGAGCTCGCTCGCACGATGCGCGAAGATGCGCTGCGTCGAGCGCCGGCCCCGCCCGATGAGGAGAGCCAGGATGCAAGCACAAACGAAGACCGATGATCTCGCGCTGGTCGTAGAGGAACTGCGCCGTCGCGACGCGTTCGTGATGGTAAGCCACGTCAAGCCCGACGGCGATACACTGGGGGCGGGGCTCGCGCTTGGATTAGCGCTTAAACACCTCGGTAAACGCGTCGCGTATTTCCAACAAGATCCGGTGCCGCGCAATCTTCGCTTTCTTCCCGATTCAGAGTTTGTCGCGCGCGCGTTGCCCACCGACCTACCGCCCGACGCGCTCTTCGTTTTTTGCGATATGAGCGACCCGGCACGAGCCGGAGAATTTCTTCCGCCGCTGCAACGCGAAAACATGCTCGATATCGATCATCACCTCGGCAACGCCCATTTCGGTGCATTCAATTTAGTCATCCCCGAAGAGACGTCGACGGGAACCGTCGTCGTGCGGATCTTGCACGAATTGGGAATTTCCATCGACGCGCGAATCGCCACCTGTATTCTAACCACGATTATGACCGACACCGGCGGTTTCATGCACAGTAATACGACGCCGCAAACCTTGGAACTCTCGGCAGAACTCATGCGAGCGGGTGCCGATAAGGAGCGCATTACCGATGAAATATTCGGCAACAAGCGCATTGCGGCGATACGCCTACTCGGCGAGGTGCTTGCGGCAATGCGCTTTTCTAGCGAAGGACGCTACTGCTATTCGTATATCGACGAACCGATGCTCGCGCGCACCGGCGCCGATGGTGAAGATAGCGAAGATCTCGTCAACGTGCTGCTGCGCGTCGAAGGCGTGCACGCGGCAGCGCTCTTTAAGGCGTTCGACGGCGAAATCCGCGTGAGTTTGCGCTCCGACGGCACGGTCAACGTCCAGCAGGCCGCCGCGCAATTAGGCGGTGGCGGCCATTATCGAGCCTCGGGGCTCACGCACCCCGGTCCGCTTCCCGAAGCCTTTGCAGCGGTCGAAACGGCGTTGTTGCACGAGGGCCTCGCGACGACAGCGCTCGCCTAGTCCGACGTACGACCGAACGCAACGATGCTTCCCTCTTCCTCGATGATGGGTTTCGTCAACGTCTGTAAGCCCGCAGGGCCGACATCGACGCAGATCGTCACGCGCGTGCGGCGTATTTTCAGCGCGTATTCCGAACAACGCGATCTCGCCGCAGGGCATCTCGGAACGCTCGATCCGCAGGCCGCCGGCGTTCTTCCGATCGCCGTTGGGAAGGCGACGCGGTTGATTCCGCTGCTTGAAGACCGTAGGAAGTGTTACGCCCTCACGCTCGTACTGGGGCGTTCGACGACCACGCAGGATGCGCTCGGCGAGAACGTCGAGTGCGCGCCCGTCCCGGAGAATATTCTGCAGCGTCTCGAGGAAGCGTTGCCCGCATTTTTCGGTCGGGTCGAGCAGATTCCGCCGATGTTCTCGGCGCTGCATTACGGTGGGAAACGACTCTACGATCTCGCACGCGCGGGGATTACGGTGGAGCGCAAGGCGCGGACGATCTCGATCTACGATCTTTCGATTCTCGGCTTCGAGCGACCCGATACCGTGCGCATGCGTGTCGCCTGCAGCGAGGGTACCTACGTGCGCACGCTCTGCGCCGATCTCGGCGCAGCCGTCGGCGTCCCCGCGCATATGGGAGCGCTCGTTCGCGAAGCCTCGGGCCCGTTCTTACTCGCCGAGGCGCTGACGCTGGAAGAGATTGCGGAGTCGCCGGAGGCGGCACTGCTCGCGCCCGACCGCATCGTTCCGTTCCCTACCGTCGTACTCGATCTGCGCGCCTCGGCGGATTTTCGCGCGGGAAGAACGGTCGCGATGGCGGAGAGCGTCGGGGGAAAACACGTCTTCGTGCGCGATGCCGCGCGCACGCTCGTCGGCGTCGGCGAAGCACACGGCGTTATGCTCGCGCCGCGCAAGGTTTTCATATGAAGATCTATCATACGTTCGAGCGCAGCGCGACGCGCCCGCTCGCCGTCGTAATCGGTTTCTTCGACGGCGTTCACCTCGGACACCGCGAATTGATTCGGCGCACGCTTTTGGAACGGAAGCCGGGCTGGCGCGCCGGCGCGATTACCTTTGCGAACCATCCCGCCGCATATCTGCGCCCCGGCGAAGAACCACCGCTGCTCCAGAGTTGCGAGGAGCGAGTGAATACGCTTGCCGCGCTCGGAATCGAAGAATGTTTCCTCATTCCGTTCGACCGCTCCGTGGCGACGATGAGCGCGCAGCGCTTTATCGACGAAGTTTTACTGGCGCGCCTCGGAGCGCGGGCGGTCGTGACCGGCGAGAGCTTTCGTTTCGGCGAACGTCGCGGCGGCGATACGACGCTGCTGCGCGAACGGCTCGAGCCCCTCGGCGTGAGAGCGATCGCGGTTCCGGCGGTCTGCGATGAAGCGGGCGAGCGCATCTCATCGACCCGAATTCGCGGCCTCGTGCGGCGTGGGGATTGCGAGGCCGCCGACGCTCTGCTTGGAGGGAACTTTACGATTCGCGGCGTCGTCGAGCATGGTGCGGGGCGCGGGCACGACCTCGGTTTTCCAACGGCGAATCTCCGAGTAGCCGATGGAATGTTACCAAACGATGGCGTCTATGCGACGATCGCGCGACACGACGGGCGCGACTATATGGCTCTGCTCTCGATCGGCAGCAACCCGCAATTTGCCGGCGCGAGCCGCACGGTCGAGGTCTGGCTGCGCGACTTTTCACGCACGATCTACGGCGAGCAGCTCGCCCTGCGCGAGCTCCGCTTCGTGCGCGGCCAGAAAACCTTTTCCGACGTTTCGGCGTTGATAGAGCAGATGGAGCGCGATCGCGAGGCGGTCGCTTTCCCCAGTTACGGATGAGGAGACCGATGAAAACACACCGCCCGCTGCTGCTCGCCGCCGCGTTCGCACTGCTCGCCGGATGCTCGCATGCCGCGACGACGACCGCCCCCGCGCACGCCGCCGTCGGGGCGATGGAACCCTCGTGGAGCGAACGCACCGACACGGGATCGATGCTTTCGTCGTCTTCGTTGCTCGGCAAACCGGTCTACGTTAATTTTTTTGCATCGTGGTGCCCGCCGTGTAACGACGAAGCCTCCGATATCGAGGCGATCTCGAAGAAGTATGCCCCGAGCGGCCTTCAGGTCGTCGGTGTCGACGTGATGGAGAATGCGGATAAGGCGGCGCTCTTCGGACGCGAACACCACCTCACCTATCCGCTCGTCGTCGATGACGGCACGTTGCGCAACGCCTACCAGCTCGACGGATTACCGGTGCACGTCTTTATCGACGCCGACGGCACCGTGCATGCGATCCGCATCGGCGAGTTAACGAGAGCGGAGATGGTTCGGAACGTGCGCGCGATTCTTCCGAGCAAGGGCCCGGCGTAGGCGGCGCACTATCTCGATTTGCCGCGGCTACTCGAGTGCTTGGATCGTCGCTGCCTACGCCGCAGTGACGATGTAATCGCCTTCGCGCAGCGTGACCCTCGCGGTGCCGCCGGCGGAGATGCGACCCGCTAAGATCGCCCCGGCGAGCGGCGTACCGAGCCTGCTCTGCACCGTCCGCGCGACGTCGCGTGCACCGTTGCCCGTACGCATGGCTTCGGCGGCTAACTCGGCAAGCGCGATCTGCGCTACTTCGAGCCGCACTTCGCGTGCGCCCAAGCGCGACGCGAGCGCCTCGACATGAAGCGCGACGATCTTCTCGATCTCTGCGCCGCCCAGCGGTGCGAAGGCAACGATCTCGTCGACGCGATTGAGTAATTCGGGGCGCAGCAACATCGCGAGATCCTCGCGCTCGCCGTTGAGCGTGAGGATGACCAGCGCGTGGCGAAAATCGATCGTCCGCCCCTTCGCATCGGTGATCCGTCCCTCGCCGAGTAACTGCAGCAGCAGAGCGGCGACATCGGGGTGCGCTTTCTCGATCTCATCGAAGAGCACCACGCTGTAGGGACGGCGGCGGACCGGTTCGGTCAACTGCCCGGGCTCGTCGTGGCCGGCGTATCCCGGCGGTGCGCCGATCAGCCGCGCGATGCTATGCGCTTCACCGAACTCCCCGCCGTCGATGCGCACGATCGCCTCTTCGCTGCCGAAGAGCTCGGCGGCCAAGCGTTTAGCGAGCTCGGTCTTGCCGACGCCGCTCGGCCCGTGGAAGAGAAAACTCCCGAGCGGGCGACGCGGATCGTGCAACCCCGCGCGCGCGCGGCGAAGCGCCTCGGCGATCTTGCGGGTTGCTTCGCTCTGCCCGATCACGCGCGCGTCGAGCCGCGCTTCGAGCGCGAGCAAGACGTTCGCGCCGTCGTCGGCGACGCTGTTCTGGGGGATTCCGGTCCACTTTGTCACGATCGCGGCGATCTCGTCGCGGGTGACGCGAGCGGTCGATCCGGGCGCTGCTGCCAGCGCCGCGGAGGCCGCGGCTTCATCGAGCAGATCGATCGCTTTATCGGGCAGAAAACGGTCGGCGATATAGCGCGCGGAGAGCGCGACCGCAGCATCGAGCGCATCGTCGGTGATGAGAACGTGATGGTGCTGCTCGTGCCGTTTGCGTAATCCGGCGAGGATTTCTCGGGTCGCTTCGGGGCTCGGTTCGGCGACCTGAACGGGCTGGAAACGCCGTTCGAGCGCCGCATCGGATTCGATATATTTTCGGTATTCGGCAAAGGTCGTCGCGCCGATGCATTGGAGCTCGCCGCGAGCGAGTTCTGGCTTAATCATCGAACTCACGTCGAGCGCGCCTTCGGCCGCACCCGCCCCGACGAGCGCGTGGAGTTCGTCGATGAAGAGGATCACCTCGCCGCTGCTGCGTTTGAGTTCGTCGAGGATGCGTTTAACGCGCCCCTCGAGTTCGCCGCGATATTTCGTGCCGGCGACGAGCGGCCCGAGGGTGAGCGCGAGAACCCGTTTCCCGCGCAATGCCTGTGGCACGTTTCCGCTGTGAATGCGCTGGGCAAGCCCTTCGGCGATCGCCGTTTTCCCGACTCCGGGTTCGCCGACGAGAACCGGGTTATTCTTGCTACGGCGCGAGAGAATTGCGATGACGCGCTCGATCTCGCGGTCGCGGCCGATTACCGGATCGAGCTTCCCGGCACGCGCCAATTCGGTGAGGTCGCGCGAAAAGCTCTCCAGCGTCGGTGTGCCGCCGCGCAAGCGCTTCGCAAGATCGCCGAACGGCTCTTTCCCGTCCCCGCGCTCGTTCGCGATCCGCTCGTAGAGCAGCGATCCGGCAATGACGAGCCCCGCGGCGGTCGCCGCGGCTCCGAGCCAGCCCATCGCCGAGCGAGCGGCCGCGGTCGAAGCGCGGCAAGTGGCGCAGATCGTGCGCCCCGTCTCATCGAAGGCGACGGCGGGGCGCGCCGCGCAACGGCGGCAGAGTTCGTTCATCGCTTCGCTCTACCGTCGTCGACGGGCGACGGTTTCATGGCAGCAGTTGGTAGGTGACCGTTACCCCTGCCTGAACGGCGATCGCGGAGGGCGCGATCTCGGTCGGGGGCGGCGACGGTGCCGGCATCATCGTCCCGAAGGCCCGCCCTGGCTGCGGGAAGTAGCGCGGCGTTGCGCCGTCGATCGTAACCGAGATGACGCGGCCGAGGCGCAGGTGCTCCGCGGCGGCGACTGCCTGGGCCTGTACGCGCGCATCGGCGGTCGCTTTCGCCAGTGCGCGCGCCCGCGCGTTGTGCTGATCGGCGATGCCGAAATTCACGCCGTAGATTCCCGTCGCGCCGTTGCCGATACTGGCATCGATCGCTTTGCCGACGAACGCGAGATTCTTCACGTGAATGGTGAAGCTCCGATAGAGCGAGTAGCCATAGCGAACGTACGGGTTCACCGTCTTCGGCAGCGGATTCGGCGGCGGATTGTAGTTAAGATTATATCCGGCGGTGCGCAGATCGTTCGCACCGATTCCAAGGCCCTTCAGGGCGGCGGCAATGCGCTCGTAGGCGGCATTGTTTTGCGAGGTGACATCGGTTGCTTTATTTCCGATCGTCGAAATCGTCACGGTAATATCGGCGACATCGGGCATCTGTGAGACGATGCCGGTGCCGTGGACCGAAAGGACGGCGTGCGATGGGCGGGCACCACCGGCGAGCGCGGGGAGTGGTGCGAGCAGGAAGGCGCAGAGCGCGAGGGCGATGATTTTCATTCCGACAACGTAGAGCGCCGGGTTGCTTTGCCCCTGCCGCCATGAAGGCGGGCGTCCGATGCCGAATGGGGAGTGCGATGGCGATTCTCCTCTGGCTCGTGGTTGGGGCGCTGGTGGCTGCGTTTCTGACTCCCTATATCCCCGGCACACCGCGCTCGCGTCCGTTGGAGTTGCTCGTCGGCGCGCTCGGCGCCCTGCTCTTCGGATGGATAGGGGAGCTCGTTGCTCGGGCGGGAATCGGAGCGCCGGGCATTCGCGATGCCGTCATGGCACTGCTCGGAGCGGTGCTCGCTCTCAATCTCTTGCGCCGTCTTGGAACGCATAAAGCGACGTAGGTCGCTGCAACCAGCCTCCCACTCCCTGCATCCTGGAGGGACGGGATCGTACCCACCGTTTATCGCTCGCCCAAAGTGAGGTTTCTTCCGCTTCATGGCTTATATCATCACCGAACCGTGTATCGGTACCAAAGACAAGTCGTGCGTCGATGTTTGCCCGGTAGATTGTATCCACGGTGAGGAGAGCGACGAACAGCTCTATATCGATCCGGAAGTTTGCATCGACTGCGGCGCCTGCGTATCGGCCTGCCCGGTTGAGGCGATCTTCGCCGATTCCGACGTGCCCGAAAAATGGACGAACTTCACGGCAATCAACGCGGAGTACTTCAAGAAATAGGAGCCCGCAACCGTTCGTCGCGCGCGAGCGGTTGAGCGGGGCGTGCTCCCCGTTCGCGTTGCAAATGTCTCTAGAATCTACGAGGGAGGTGTCGTCGCGCTCGACGGCGTCTCCTTAACTATTGAGAGCGGCGAGATGCTCGCGCTGCTTGGCCCGAGCGGTTGCGGCAAGAGCACGCTGCTCAACCTTATCGGTTGCATCGATTTACCCGATCGCGGCGATATCGCGATCGATGGAATATCCACGAGCGGTCTGAACGACGACGCGCTGACGCAACTGCGCCGCGATCGCGTCGGCACCATTTTTCAGTTTTTTAATCTCCTGCCGACGCTCGACGTTTTCGAGAACGTCGCTTTGCCGCTGCGCCTGCAAGGGCGCCCGCGCGCGGAGATCGAGGCGCGGGTCGGTGAGGTGCTCGAAGCGGTCGGTATTCCCGAGAAAGCGCGGGCGATGCCGTCGCAGCTCTCGGGCGGGCAGACGCAGCGCGTCGCGATCGCACGTGCGTTAGCACACGAACCGGCGATCCTGCTCGCCGACGAACCCACCGGTAACCTCGATTCGCATAGCGGCGAACGCGTTCTCGAATTATTGCGATCGTTCGCGCAGCGGGGACAGACGATTCTGATGGTCACGCATTCGACGGAGGCCGCAGCGGCGGCGGACCGCAGCCTGCACATGCGCGACGGGCGCATCGTCTCGGCAACGTAAATGCCGCTCTTTCGCGCGTTGGTGCTGGGCTATGCGCGCAACGGAATGCTTCGCGCCATCGTCACCCTGGTCGCCGTTGCCGTCGGCGTCGCTTCGCTTTTTGCTATCGATCTTGCGAATGCGACCGCGGTCGATTCATTCGCGCGAAGCGTCAACGTCCTTTCACCGCATGTGAACCTGCAGGTCGTCGGCGCGGGGCGAGGGTTCGACGAACGGACGTTGCTTCGCGTACAGCGCATTCGGGGCATACGTACCGCAAATCCGACGGTTACCGGTGAATTGACGCTCGCGGGCTCCGGTCCGCGCGCGGAGGTCGTCGTCAACACCGTGGGGCTCGATAGCACGCGCGCGGACCTGCCGCCCGGGGTCGGCCTCGCGACGTCGTCGCATTTCAATATCGGCGACTTCATCGACGAGAACGGTATCCTCATCAGCGATCGTCTGGCGAAGCGCGAACGGCTTCACGTCGGCAGCCGCATGAATGCACTCGCCGACGGCGCGCCGGTGCATCTGCGCGTTATGGGGCTCATCCCGGCGCGTCGCGTCGGAATCGATGCCTACGTCGCGTTCGTCGATATCGCCACCGCGCAAGATATCTTCCGCGAGGTCGGTCGCCTCGATCGGATCGATCTCGCCGTCGACCCGACGAAGATGGCGCAAGTCCGCGCTCGCCTCGCGCAGATCTTGCCGCCGGGAACCGAAGCGGTCGCTCCGAAAACGCGGCAGGACCAAGTGCAACGGATGCTCGCAAGTTTCCAGATGAACCTCGCCGCGCTTGCCTATGTGGCACTCTTAGTTGGAGGGTTCCTCATCTACAATGCGGTGGCGATCGCGGTCGTCCAACGACGCAACGATGTCGGTACGCTTCGCGCGCTGGGAGCGCGCCGGCGACAAATCGTCGGCGTCTTTCTCGCCGAGGGTGCGCTCTACGGCGCGATCGGCTCGGCGTTCGGCCTGCTCTTTGGCGCGCTGCTCGCACGCTATGCAGTCGCGGCGGTGCAAACGACGGTCTCGACGCTCTACATCGGCTCGCACGCCGACGGCGTGCGTTTTTCGCTCGCTCTCGCATTGAAGGCCTATTTTGTCGGCGTCGGAATCGCGATGGCCAGTGCGGTGATTCCCGCCATCGAAGCATCGCGAACGCCGCCGGCATCGACGATGCGCGAGCGCGGCGTTAGCGAGCGGGGGCTCGGGAAAGCGTTGCCGCTCTCGATTGCGGCAGCGCTGCTCTTTCTCGCCGCGGCGTGGGGCGTTGCGAAAATGCCGGCGGTGGGGAACGGGATTCCGCTCTTCGGCTACCTAGCCGGAGCGCTCTGCATCGCAGGCGTCTCCGCGCTCGCGCCGTCGGGCGTTCTTCTCGCGGCATCGCTCCTGCGCTCGCTCGCGGGCGAACGAGCGGTTGGAGGAATTGCGGTCGGTTTTTTGCGCGGCTCTCCGCGTCGATACGCCGTCGCGGTCGCGACGCTCGCCACCGCCGTCGGCATGATGCTCTCCATCGGCATTCTCGTCGCGTCATTTCGCACGACCGTCGCGCAGTGGGCGTACTCGGCGTTGCCGGCGGATCTTTACGTGACGCCGGTGGGGCCGAGCGACGCCTCCTCGCGCGGCGGATTTCCGGGAAGCGTGGCGCAAAAAATTGCGGCGCTGCCCGGCGTTCGTGCCGTCGACGATATCCGCGGTTTTTCGGTGATCGTTCGCGGCGATATTGCCCAGCTCGAGGCGACGAACCTGGCCTCGTTTACCAACCGTCGGAAATTGCCGTTCATCGATGCCCCATCGCCGCGTCGGCTCGGTGCGCTCATGCACGGACGCAATGCGGTTGCTATCAGCGAACCGTTCTCCGTTCATTACGGCATGCATGTCGGCGATCGCTTCCACCTCAATACGCCGTCGGGACGGGTCGCGTTGCGCGTCGTCGCGTTATATAACGACTACTCGACCGGCGGCGGAACGTTTCTCATGGATGCCGCAACGTTCCGGCGTCTTTATAAAGACGATAGGCTCGATTCGCTCGCCGTGTACGCGCGTCGAGGCGCCTCTCTCGATCTATTGCGGAACCGCATCTATCGGGCGCTCTTCCCGCTGCGCGCACAGGTCGAAAGCAATCGCGAACTTCGCGGTTTTGCGCTCGGCGTCTTCGACCGTACCTTTGCTATCACCGGAGCGCTCTACGCAATCGGTACGCTAATTGCAATTTTAGGAACCGTCGGAACGCTCGTCGCCCTGGTCATCGAACGTCGACGGGAGATCGCCCTCGCACGGTATCTTGGCCTGACGCGTCGAGGTGTCGTGCGAACCGTGCTGCTGCAAGCCTTGGCGATCGGCGCGATTGCGGCGCTTCTCGGAACGGCGCTTGGGGTTTTGCTTGGAGGCGATTTGATTTTCGTCATCAACCGACAGAGCTTCGGCTGGTCGATCGGTTGGAACGCACCGGCGGAGCTCTTCCTGCAGTCGGGGCTCTTGGTTATTGCAACTGCATTCATGGCGGCGCTCTATCCGGCGAAACTTGCGGCCGAAATTCGTACCCTCGAGGCACTGCGCGTTGAATAAGTTACGCTCGTTCGTTCGCTCGTTCGGGGCGGTGTTGGCGCTCGTCGCGCTCCAAGCGCTGCCCGCTTCGGGAACGCAAACGTGGCAGATCGCTCGTGCGCCCTATCGTTTCGCCTTTCCGCGCGATCACTTCGCGCACGATACCTATCGCACGGAGTGGTGGTATTTCACCGGCCATCTGCGCGCGAGCGACGGAAGACGCTACGGATTCGAACTGACCTTTTTCCGGGTTGGGTTGCGCCCCCATCCGTATCGTGTCGTACCCGGTAGAAGCGCCTGGCACGCCGCCCAAGTCTATTCGGCGCATTTCGCGATTACCGATATCGATGGGAAACGCTTTCTCTACTCAGAGACATCGGCCCGCGATGCGCTTGGAGCGGGCTATGCTTCGCAGCGGCGCCTCCTGGTACGCGTGAACCGCTGGTCGCTGCGCGGCACGTCGGCCGTCGAACCGACGATGGATTTACGCGCGGTCGATCGTGGTACTGCAATCGATCTTCGCGTCGTACCCCTGAAACCACCGGTCTCCGAAGGGCCGGGTGGAATCTCGCGTAAGGGCGGCTGCGCGAGTTGTGCATCGCATTATTATTCGTTTACGCGCTTGCGTGCTTCTGGCACGCTCCGCATTGCCGACCGCACGGAGCGCGTCGACGGCATCGCATGGATGGATCACGAGTACGGATCCGACGAACTCTCTCCCGGCCAGATCGGATGGGATTGGTTTTCGATACAACTCAACGACGGTCGAGAGATCATGCTGTACCGGCTACGCGAAAAAGATGGAACGACAACGCCGCAGTCGTCGGGGACGCTCGTCGCGCGCGACGGGCGGCCGACCTATCTCAAGCTCCGTGACTTTCAGATCGCCGCGACCGGGCACTGGCGAAGTCCGAAAACGCACGCGCGCTACCCCTCGGGATGGATCGTTCGCGTCGCAGGGGTTGCCGAACCGCTACGCTTGGTTCCGGTCCTCGACGATCAAGAACTCGTCGGTGCGGTGGCGACCTATTGGGAGGGGGCGGTGCGCGTCCTCGACGCGCGCACGGGGCGTCGGCTCGGGCAGGGCTACGTCGAACTCACCGGCTATGCGGGAGCGATTTCGCTCTAGGCAACGTACTATCGCTGCGTTCGGGGCGGAAATATCGTACCAACGTGCGAACGTGTGCGTCCGTTATGACGACAGCAGCTACGCTCTCCGGCGCGCATTTAGGGCTCTTTATGGCCCTCGCGCCGTTGACCCTCGGGTTGATTATCTATCTGGTCGCCTACGTGGCCAAACGCGGTGAAGGTTCGATCGTTCCGCCTTTGGGTCAGAGCTTTGCGTGCGCGAAATGCGGCAAGCGCAACGTGCGCGAACATATGGTGCCGACGAAATTTGAAGGCGCGGTCGCGTGGTACTGCGACCACTGTGCCGGAGATATTACCAGCCGCGCGTCCTAATGCGGGAGATGGCGCCGAAAACGTAGGGAATCTCCCAGAGCCCAAAACGCTCTTGCGCGCCTATCGCCATCACGTAGCGCTGCGCCGATCCGGGGCCCTGCATCGCGATCTCGATGTGGTACCTGCCCGGCAAAAGATGAAGACGTACCGGCGGAGACGAGAGATAATCGATTCCCGAGAAAGGTTCGTAGAACGCCTGCGCGCGCGCGAGCGTGGCGCGGGCGATGAGCCTTCCCGAAGCAGTGGTGAGCGTTGCCACGGGTCGCGCCGGATCTGTTGCATCGTGTTTTTCCACGAGTAGATTCCACGGAATGGTCGCGTCGCGCTGAAGATGAAAGCGATAACGGTCGTGCTGGCCCGGTGCGAGCCGTCCGTAGAAGGCCCAGGATTTTGTAGGATCGGCGATGCGAATCGCATGCGCGGAATCGCGCGGCGAGCAAGCAAAGCGTGGGTCGTGAGCGCACGCGCGCTGGGCTCCGATATAACCGGAGCCCAGCCACGCAAGCAGGAGGAGCAGCGCGAGCCCTGCGGCCCGTACGATCCTCCGTCGCGTCATCTATTTCTTGCGCGCCATGATTTTAGCGAGCATATTCGGCACGCCCTTGAGCCGCACGAGGTGCGGATAGCGCGGACCGCCGGTATAGTTGACGTTGACCGAATTAAAGTATCCGTCCGATTCCACCAGCAGCGAGATCGGCTGTTTGCTTTTCTCGGCCCGAACGAGCGCACGCGTGAGGACCTTGCCCGAGAAGGCTCGGCCGTCGACAGCGACGATTTTTTCGTGCGGCGATAACATCGCCGTCCACGAAGGAGAACCGCGACGAACGTCACCGATGCCGCCGTTCATTGCCAAACGTAAGCCCAACGAGTACCACGCGTCGACGTAGTGACGCAGGGTCTCATTCGCTTGGGTGAATTTGTTCGGCTTCGCCGTGTAGACCAGCTTGAAGCCGGTCCGCGCGAGGGCGTCGGGAGGTTGCGCTGCAACGGAGTAAACGTATTTCTGGAAGAATGCGTGCCAGTTATAGGGCACGACTTTGTTAAGCAGCGCTTCGATTTGCTCGCGGTTGTAGAGCTTCGTGATCGGGCCGGTATTCGGAGGCCCGGCGTAGAGGTGCAGGAAGGTGTCGAGCGATTTCGTTCCGTGCGATCTCTCGCGGATGATCGAATCGACGTCGAGCCAGAGCAACTCGCCCTCGGTGTAAAAATCGCCCGCTGTGCGGCGCAGCGACGTGTAGTCGCCGTACGATTGATAGAGATACGGAGCGGAGGTGGTGAGATCGATGATCGGGCGATAATCGCGGCCCGGTTCGTTGGCCATGCTCGCATAGATGCTGGCAAGATATTCGGGGTACTCCGACGTCTTGCGAATTCCCATACGGAACGAAAGCAGATCGCCGAGGTACTGGTTCATGCCCTCGTAGACCCAGAGCAGTTCGGTGCGCTCGGGGATCTGGAAGTTCGGCTGATAGAGATCGAAGGGGCGGCGATATTTGCCGTTCCAGGAGTGCGAGAACTCGTGTGTGAGCAGGTCGCCTGCGGCGAGCTGCTCCATGGGGTTGGTCATGAAGTCTTCGGGAGCGCGATCGTCGCTCGATTGATGGTGCTCGATCCCCTGGAAGCCGATTTTATTGCTGAGGGTGAGGAGCGAGTGGTAGACGTACCAATGGCGCGCGCCGTAGAGCGCGAGCGCTTGCGGCGTCATCCGCTTGTATTCTTTGATCAGCTTATTCGAAAAATCGAGATCTTCGGGGTGGTCGGCGAATGCGTCGAGCACCTGTTTGGCGGTGCCGTGCTGCCAGAGGACGATCTTGCGAACGTACTGCCCCATGTCCAGCGGCGTATCGACGATGAACGCCAGCGTCACCGGCTTGAAATTAATTTGCTGGCCCGCGCGCGATGCGACCGGCATCGAGCTTCCATAATGCCAGCCTTGCGGGAGAATAATTGATGATTTTACAATGACGTCGCGATTGAAAGTGTTGTTCTGATAGAGAATATCGCGATTCCAATTCACGATGGCGAGTTTGCTCGTGCCCATCACGTCGCCTGGAGAATTGAGTATCTCGCGGAAGGTGACGTCGACGGCATTTGCGCCGGTGGGAACGGCAATGTGGAACGCGTACATATTGACGAGGTCGCGGCGCCACGGAACTTTCTTACCGTTGACGCGAACCGAGAGCATGTCGAGATCGCCGATCGGTCCGGTGGGCCCGTGTTCGCCGGGAATCCACTTCGGATAGACGATCGTGAACGTACCTGGGCGGGCGGGGATATGAAGGTGGGCAATCATGATGCCGCGCGGTGCTTCGCGAGCATCGAGCAGCAATGTTTCCGGGTTACTCGCGGTAGCGAGAGAAGGAACCAAGTGCGGAGTCGCTGCGGCGCCGATATGCGGAGCTAGCGTTATAAACGCTGCTGCAGCGAGCGCCGTCATCGTTCGACGGATCATTCGTTCTCCTTCGTTATTTATGAGTGCGTGAGCGGGTTGGACGTAGCGGTAAAAAAAAGTCGCGCCGGTTAGACTTGCACGACTTCGGTGATCTCCGGGACCTCGGCGGTGACGATCGCTTCAATCGCACCTTTGAGCGTTAAGTGCGAGGCCGGGCAGCCGCCGCACGCTCCGAGCATTTGTACGAACGCGACCGAGCCGTCGACGCGTACGAGCCAGACCTCGCCGCCGTCGGCGGCGATTCCCGGCCGTACCTTATCGAGGGCCGCGTTGACGCGCTCGGCCAGCTCGGTTGTCGTATCGTGCATAATACTTCCTTTAAACCATTCGCGCTCGGCTGCAAGTTTCGCTAGCGAGCAAGCGCTACTGGGCGTAGCCTTTCATGAGCTCGTGCATGCGCCCGGCCATAGAGAGCGCGCTCTCCCACGGCCGCTGCCACATATTACGGCCGAAAATCAGCCCGACGCAGCCCGCTTCCATCGCGATTTGAGCTTTGTGGATCGTCGCCTCATCACCCATTTTGCTGCCGCCCGACACTAAAACCAGGGTACGCCCCGCCGAGCGAACCACGCGGCGGAGGCCTTCGAGATCGTCGAACGCCAAGGAATTGTATGGTTTCGGCGATTTCGAGGCAGCCTCAGGCTCCCATTTCGGCTCGTTGAGCTTGACGATATCCGCCCCGACCTCGCAGGCAACGCGCGCGGCATAATCGATTGCGTAGAGCGAGTCGACGCCGCCCTTTGCCTTCACGGCGCTTCCACGCGGATAGGACCAGACGATGAGCGGCATGCCGTAGCGCTCGCATTCACGGCGTATTTCGTTGCATTGCGCGATATCGACATCTTGCGAGGGGCTGCCGACGTACAGGGTGTAGCCGACGGCGTCGGCTCCCAGGCGCACCGCATCCTCGACGCCGGAGGTCAGCGACGAGAATGCTTCGTCGTCGGGGGGGAGATTGGTCTTCCCGTTGACTTTCAGGACGAGCGGAACGCGGCCGGCATAGTGGCGGTGGTATTTTTCGGCAAGGCCGACGTGCAGCGCGATCCCCGAGAAACGCCCTTCGACGGCGAGGCGATAGATCCAATCGGTATCGAGCGAATCGGGGTTGTCGAAGAAGTCGATCGGCCCATGCTCGAGGCCCTGATCGATCGGCAGGATCATCAGCGTGCCGTTCGCGGGGCCATGCTCGTACATCAGCCGGTGGAGACGGGCGCGCTTGCCCGTGGAGAGGTTCATGTCGTCGAAAGTTGGACGACGAGTCGGTGTAGGCATGGGGCCGGGGCTTCGTCCGGTCGGAGGCCCGCCCCTATGCCCGAGCCTAGGACGAGGAAGGGCGCGCCGGAAGCGATAAACGCCCGGTGCGATGTCATCCCCCACAACTGTAGGTTTTATCGGGCTCGGCGCTATGGGCGAGCCGATGGCGCACGCCTTGCTGCGTGCCGGTTTTCCCGTTGTCGCCGCCGCGCACCGCAACCGCACCCCGCTCGAACGGCTCGCTGCTAGCGGCGCGCGAGCGGTGGCGCACCCGGGGGCGGTCGCAGCCGAGAGCGATATCGTCGTGCTCTGCGTGCCCGATGCACCGCAGGTCGACGATGCGCTTTTCGCCGAGCATGGCGTCGCAGGTGGGCTGCACGAAGGAAGCATCGTCGTCGACATGTCGACGATCTCACCCGTCGCCTCGCGTCGTTTCGCCGAACGGCTCGCGCAGCGCGGCATCGGTTTTGTCGATGCGCCCGTCAGCGGCGGGCCGATGCGAGCGCAGAGCGGCACGCTGACCATCATGGTCGGTGCAAGCGACGAGCACTTTGCGCGCGTCCGCGCCGTGCTCGAAGCGATGGGGACGCCGCACCATCTCGGCCCGGTCGGCATGGGCGAAACGGTAAAGCTCGTGAATCAAATTGCGATCGGAAGCATCATGATCGCCAATGCCGAAGCCCTGATGTTCGCACGCAAAGCCGGAGCCGATCTCGATGCGGTGCGCGAGGTTCTGAAAAGCGCGACCGCTTCGAATTACGTACTCGAACAGTGGATTCCCAAGACGTGGTTGGGAGCCGGATTCGACGGAGGGTTCGCTATGGACTTACTACGCAAAGATCTCGCAGCGGCGCTCGATGCGGCACGATCGTTAGGGCACCCCATGCCGCAAGCGGCGCTGGCACACCAACTCTACACGCTACAGGCCGAGACCGACGGTAAGCGCGATTATACGGCGATTGCGAAGCTCTACGGAGCGCAGGAGCATTGATCATGCAACGAACATTTACGAAACAAGCCGACTTCGATAAGAAAATCCTCGTCGTCGACGACGAATCGGCGATTTTGCAAACGCTGCGTTTTAATTTGGAACGGAGCGGCTATCGCGTCGTGACCGCAGGCGACGGGCGTACTGCCGTGTCGCTCGCGCAGCGAGAAGAGCCCGATTTGGTCGTGCTCGATATCATGCTTCCGGTGCTCGACGGCGTTGAGGCATGCAAGGAAATTCGTAAATTTTCGACGGTGCCGATCATCATGCTCACCGCAAAGGACCAGGAGATCGACAAGGTTCTCGCGCTCGAACTCGGTGCCGACGATTACGTTACCAAGCCCTTCGCCCTGCATGAATTTCTCGCTCGGGTAAAAGCGCGCTTGCGGCGCGGCGGCCCTTTGGTGGTCGGCCCCGACGAAACCCTGACGCTCGGCGAGATTACGCTCGATCCGTCCCGGCAGCGTTTGGTCGTGCGGGGAGAAGAGGTTGCGCTCGCGCCGAAAGAATTCAGCCTGTTGCGCCTGTTGATGGAAAATCACGGGCGGGTCGTTACGCGACAGACGCTATTGGATAAAGTGTGGGGATACGATTTCGACGGCGAGCACCAGACGATTAGCGTGCACGTGCGTTGGTTGCGCGAAAAGATCGAAGTCGATTCGCGTAATCCGCGCCATATCGTGACCGTTCGAAGCCGCGGCTACATGTTCCGGGGGTAAGGCGCGATGTCGATTGCCGCGATCGCTGCGGCGATCGCTCTGCTTGGAGGCTTTACGGCGGGATGGTGGCTTCGCGGCGCGCGTCGCTCGCCCGATGAGTCCGTCGTGCCTATCGCCGAGGGCCAAGAGGCCGAACGCACCCCGCTCCTGCGCGATCTTCGACGTATTCTCAATCGCTTGCCGCTAGGAGTGGTTCTCGTCGACGAGCACCTGCGAATCGCTTTTGCGAACCGTTCGTCGGCGAGAATATTTCGGTTCAATCGAAAGGGCGCAGTCGGCGAGCATATTTTACATGCGATACCCAATGTGGCTATCGAACGGCGCGCGCTCGATGCGCTGCAAGGCGAGGCATCGTTCGAGACACTGCAACTCGGCGAACCCGGGCGTCAGCGAACTTTTGCAATCTCGGCGACTCCGCTTCCGCCCGACGCGCGCGGGCCGCGCGGAGTCGTGCTCGTTGCAATCGATCGCACCGAAGTCGCGCGGCTGGAACGAGCGCGAACCGAATTTCTCAGCAACGTCTCACATGAACTACGGACGCCGCTTTCGTCGATTCGCCTGATGATCGAAACCGTACTTGACTCGGGAGATGCCGAGGCGAGTGCGCTTTTTCTCCCGCAGGCACTCGCACAGGTCGATCGGCTTACGGAACTCGTAGCTCGCTTTCTCGAGCAGGCGAGTACCGAATCGGGGCATATTCGTCTGCGCTTACGCGAGGTCGATATCGAGGAACTCGCGCGATCGATCGCGGCAAGCTTCGAACCGGCGGCGCTCGGGAAAGGCGTGAACGTCGAGGTGAAGGTGGCGCGCCCGGTACGATTGGAGGGCGATCCCGATCGGCTCGCCCAAGTTTTCGTCAACCTTATCGATAACGCGTTGCGGCACACGCCGGTAGGCGGCGAGATTGCAATCGAGATCGATGCCGAGGGCTCCGAGGCGGTGCTTCGCGTCCGCGACAGCGGGGATGGCATTCCCTATCGCAGCCTCCCCCATATCTTCGAACGCTTCTACGTCGGCGACCCCTCCCGCGCGCGCGAGGGCGAGCACGGCGGTGCCGGGCTAGGGCTCGCCATCGTCAAGGGAATCGTCGAGGCGCATCGGGGGAGCATCGCCGCCGAATCGATGTTGGGGCACGGCGCGACCTTTGTCGTGCGCCTGCCGATCCTGCGCATAGCCCGCGACTAGGCAGAACCGCTCTTTAATAGAGCCATAACGCGGAATTTCGGCTCGCCGTGTCGCATAGAGGCGGGCAGCAGGAGAGTATATGATTCCGACGATGTCGCCGGTCGACATGCGCGAAGAGCGCGCAGAAAAGTTGATCGTTCAAAACGTAGATGTGTTTTACGGACAGTTTCACGCCATGAAAAAGGCCTCGCTCGGGGTCGCCGAGCATTGCGTTATGGCGCTTATCGGCCCGTCGGGTTGCGGGAAATCGACCTTTCTACGCGCGCTCAATCGCATGCACGATCTCACGCCGGGAGCCCGCGTCGAAGGCGAAGTGCTGCTCGACGGTGAGAATATCTATGCTCCCGAGGTCGACCCGGTCTCGATTCGGCACCGCATCGGCATGGTTTTTCAGCGTCCGAACCCATTCCCGAAAACGGTCTTTGAGAACGTCGTCTACGGGCCGCGCATCCACGGCGAGAAACGACGCGAGTACCTGCTCGAGGTCGCGGAGCGCTCGCTCCGCAGCGCCGCGCTCTGGGACGAAGTGAAGGATCGCCTCGACCGGCCGGCCCTCCAACTCTCCGGCGGGCAACAGCAGCGCCTCTGCATCGCCCGGTGCCTGGCCGTCGACCCCGAAGTTATTTTAATGGACGAACCCGCATCGGCGCTCGATCCAATCGCGACGAGCAAAATCGAGGATCTCATCGAAGATCTCAAACGGGAATACACCGTCGTCATCGTCACCCATTCCATGCAACAGGCCGCGCGCATCAGCGATCATACGACCTTCTTTCTCTCCGGGGAACTTATCGAGAGCGGCACCACCTCGGATATTTTTACGAAGCCGAAAGATAAGCGGACCGAGGACTACATTACCGGCCGTTACGGCTAGTATTTCGGCAACCTTTTCCTCTGCACGGGTGTCCAAGCGGCCTAGAGGTAGGCACGTTAAGCTGGGCTTAACGTTGTCGGGCTAGACTCGGAGCCGGAACCTCAAATACACCAATCACAGGGGATTATTCATGAAGATGATACAGCGCTTCGGCGCGGCCCTTGCGATGCTTCTCATGGTGGCACCTTCTTTCGCGTCGGCGGCAACGCAGGACACACCGGCACAGAAGAAGATCGTCGCCCAAGAGAGCGCATCCAAGAAGCCCGTCAGCCGCTTTTCGTACAAAGGCTACGTTCGTAGCTATTATTTCACGCGCCAGAACGCAAGTGCGACCCAGAAAGGGCCGAACCAAGCGGCCTGGAACACGGGAATAAGCTTGCATGGCGAGTACAACGCCGGCGGCGGTTTCACGTTGGGGGCGACGTATTTTTACGCCAACCCGCTCAACGGCAACTGTTCGCAGGCCGCGAACTACGAGCCCTCGGCAGGCAACGCGTGCCTCCCGGCACCGCCGGGAATCGCCGCCGATAACACGCTTCCCGATTTCCAGATGAGCACGCTGTACGAAGCGTACGTCAAGTATCAGGGGCATGGATTCGGCGCGACGCTCGGTAACCAAGTCTTCAATTCGCCGTGGGCGAACAGCTCGGATTCGCGTCTGAAACCGGTCGCGTTCCAGGGCGGCGACGTTACCTACAAACTCAATAAAAACTGGAACCTTGAGGGCGCGGTTTTCTCGAAGTTCGAGGGACGCGCGCAGTCGGCGTTCGATAACTCGACGCTCCTCACCGGCTACTACGTCGACGCTCCGTCGATGGGTTCCGAAGGAAATATCTTCAACCCGAACGGCAAGAACAACGCGATGACCAACAGCGGCTTCGGTTACGCCAAGGTCGGTTATGCCGCCAAAGGTCTCGCGGCAGACCTCTACTACTACGGCTTCAACAACATCGCCACCCTGACGTGGTTCGATGCAAAATACAGCATCCCGGGCTTCATGGCGAAATACAAACCCTTCGTCGCGTTGCAGGCGGGTAGCGAACAAGACACCGGAAACGCCCTGATCGGCAAAATTCGCGCGACGGGATACGGCCTCCAAGCCGGCCTCTCGTTAACCAAGAACGTCGATTTCACCGTCGGTTACAACAACGTCCCGGCGAAGAGCGATACCGTCGTTCTTCCGGCGGGCGTCAGCTGTAATGCGGCGCACGGGCTTGTCGGTGCCGGAACCTCGGCCGCGACAAACGTTCCGTATTTCTTGGCCGCAAACCCCTTCAGCTGCGTGAGCAACGGCGCGGCCGGCACGACGACGCTCTACTACGGTGGTTTCGCATCGCCGTACACCGATTCGTATGCTACCGATCCGTTCTTCACCACCTCGATGACGCAGGGTATGGTCGACCGCCGTACCTACGGGCAGGGCGTGAAATTCGCGCTGATGTTCAACTCGACGAACAAGCGTTTCCACGCGATCATTTCGCGTGCGCTCTACGCCGACGGTACTGCTGCAGTCGGAGTCACGCCGACGCAAGAGACCGACGTCGATGCGTTCTACTACGTCAGCAAGGTCGGCAAGGGTGCCTACCACGGCTGGCTCGTGCGCTATCGCTACGGCGAACGTACGGAGCAGTTCGGAGGCCTTCCGCTCTTCAAATACAACCGCGCGCAGGTCGAATACGACTTTTAGGCGTCGGCTTGTAAGAGCAAGAGGAAGGGGCTCGCGGCGACGCGGCCCCTTCTTTTTGCATGCGTCGAGGTAGCCGATAGATCGGAGCGAATACCAGGGCCCCAGAGATGAAAAACAGCATGCATGCGCTCCGCAAAAGCGTCGCCAGCCCGGGCTTTACGCTCGAAGAACTTCCCATTCCCTCGATCGGCCCGACCGAGGTCCTCATTCGCGTGGAGAAGGCGGGGGTCTGCGGCACCGACGCCCATATCTATCATTGGGATGCATGGGCGCAGCATCGCATCGTGCCGCCGGTCACCGTCGGACACGAATTCATGGGCCGCGTCGCGGCGGTCGGGGCAGCGGTGCGCGCGGTCGCGGTCGGCGACCGCGTGAGCGCCGAGGGGCATATCGCCGACCTCACCTGCTTTCTTTGCCGAATCGGCGACGCACATATCTGCGAGCGCGTCAAAATCATCGGCGTCGATCGCGATGGCGCATTCGCCGAATATATCTCGATGCCCGAATATAACGTCTGGCCGCTCGACCCCGCGATACCCGATGAGTTCGCCGCCGTCTTCGATCCGCTGGGGAACGCCGTGCATACCGTGATGGCCGCCGACGTGAGTACCAAGAGCGTCGCCATTACCGGGGTCGGCTCGATCGGACTGATGGCGATTCCCGTCGCGCGCGCGGCCGGCGCGGCGAGCGTTTACGCATTCGACGTCAATCCCGCGAAGCTCGAACTGGCCAAGCGCCTTGGGGCCGATGCGGTCTTCGATTCGCGGAGCGCTGGTTTAGTTGATGAGATGAAGGCGCGTACCGGCGGAAACGGCGTCGACGTATTGCTCGAAATGTCGGGGAGCGGGGCGGCAATCGATATGGGTTTACAAATGGTGCGCAACGGCGGACGAGCCGCGCTCCTCGGTATTCCTTCCGACAGCATCAGCATCAATCTTGCCGAACGCATTATTTTTAAAGGGCTGACCGTGCTCGGGATCAACGGGAGGCGCATGTTCGAGACGTGGTATCAAACGCAAGCGCTGGTAAAAAGCGGGCGCGTCGATCTTCGCCCGATCATCACCCACGTTTTGCCGTTCGAAGAATACGATCGCGCCTTCGAACTCATGCATAGCGGAGAAGCTGCAAAAATCGTTCTCGATCTTACCGGAGAGAAAAAATGAACGCCGCCTTCAACGCCGCGCTACAAAGAGAACTCGACGCCCTAAAAGCGGCGGGCACCTACAAACACCTGCGTCATATAACCTCACCGATGGCCCCGATCGTACACATGGAAGAAGCCGGCGACGTCATCGTGCTGTCGTCGAATAATTATCTCGGCCTCTCCGACGAACCGGCGGTCGTCGCCGCCGGGAAAGAGGGCCTGGATCGCTACGGAGCCGGCACGGCATCGGTACGTTTTATTTGCGGTACCTTCGACGTACACCGGCGTCTCGAAGAGCGCATCGCGCAATTTCTCGGCACCGAGGCCTCGCTCACCTACGTCTCGTGCTGGAGCGCAAACACGGGCCTTTTTGCGACGATCTGCGGCGATGGCTCGGCGATTATCTCCGACGAGTTGAACCACGCCTCGATCATCGACGGCGTGCGCCTGGCGAATAAGGCGAAACGCAGCGTGTACAAACACGGCGATATGGCCGACCTCGAAGCGAAGTTGCGGGCCGCGGAGGGCTGCGCGCCGATTCTCGTCGTCACCGACGGCGTTTTTTCGATGGAGGGTTCGGTTGCGAACCTTCCGGCGATCGTTGCGCTCTGTAAAAAATATGGAGCGGTCAGCGTCGTCGACGATTCACACGGTACCGGCGTGATGGGTGCGACGGGCCGGGGAACGATCGAACACTTCGGTTTGACCGGCGAGATCGACATCGTCACCGGAACGCTGGGCAAAGCGCTCGGCGGGGCGGCCGGCGGTTTCGTCGCCGGAAGCCAGGCGTTGATCGACACGCTCGTCCAGCGCTCGCGCCCGCAGCTGTTTTCGAACGCGTTGCCGGCGACGGTCGCCTGCAGTGCGCTCGCCGCGATCGATTTTCTCGAGGCGCGCCCCGAACGCGTGCGCGACCTTCGGGAGAATGTCGCCTATTTCCGCGCCGGGCTCGAACGGATCGGGCTGAAACCGTTGCCGGGGCCGAGCGCGATCGTGCCGATCGTCGTCGGCGAAACGGCGTTCGCGATTAAGATGAGCGACATGCTCCTCAAACGCGGCGTCTTCGTTACCGGGTTCGGCTTCCCCGTCGTTCCCGAAGGTACCGCGCGAATACGAACGCAACTCTGCGCGACGTTAACGCGCGAGGAGATGGATCGCGCCCTCGATGCATTCGCTGCGGTAGCAAAAGAACTCGGCCTGGCGACCGCGTGATTCGCGCGGTCTTGCTCGCGGCTGCGCTTGCGAGCCCGGCACCGGCACCGACGCCGAGCGTGCCCCCCGCAATTCAATTGCCGATCGGATGGACGCGATTAAGTGCAGCGGCGTTTCGAGATCCAAACGTCAAAGTTAAATTGGTGGCGTTGGCTCCCCAAGTAGGAGCGTCCCATCGCGAAACAGTGGTGTTCCTCGCGAGAGTGTCGCGTTCGGAAAGCGCGCAAATTCCAAAACTACGAGGGCCGTTCATCGAAGGATTTTTCCAAAAATTTCCCGGCACGCCGACATCGACTGTGAAATCGGCAATACCTTGTAGTACGAAAGTGCGCGCTGATGTTGTTGACTTTAACGCTCATCTCCGCAACCAGAACGGCAGCGGGACGGCGTATTTCGTAAGAAAATCGGGAGGGCCGATTTTCTTTGCAATAGCATACGGGTATTCCGCTCGCCCGCCGGTATCGGACATAACGCAAATGTTGACGTGGTTTTGCCCGGTTCTCGACGCGAGAAATGTTTCGCCGGTTCGACTGCCGTCACCGGCCCCGGCCTCGTCGCCGACTGCGGTGGCCACGCCCGTTGCGGCAACTTTGCCTCAGGCGACGATGCAGCCGATTTCGGCGTTCATGCGCGTGCCGAAGGGATGGAAACTCGATCGTCGCGTGCGCGTCCTCTCGGCGCTGACGGAGATCCGCTTTCAAGCGATGAAACCGGACGCCGGCGGTGTGGAATCGATTAACGTAACGGAGTCCAATGCGCCTCATGCCGGAACGTTCTCCGAAAACGTGAAGCAGGCGATCGGACTGCTGGGGCATTTAGGGACGAATTTTCATTTAATATCGAGTCGCTCGAGTTTCGTCTGCGCCGGCACGCGCGCGGCCTGGCGGTTGCACTACCGACTCGATATCGGTCCGATGCACCTTTTTGCGCTTCAGTATATCGCGGAGTCGCCGCACGGATCGTTCGATGCCGCAACCTACATGCAGACCGGCATAGACGCTTCCGACCCCGCGGCGTTGGCCGCTCTGGGCACGTTCTGTCCGCAGGATTTCGTCGCGCTTCCCGCCGCGACGGCGACGAGCGTTATCCCGGGCCTGCGCGCTCCGCTGCCCGTCGGCTGGGCGCAAGCCGGGTCGGGGAATGGTATGATGTCGGGATCGCGCGTGCTTGCATCGGCCTCGAAAAAACTCGCGGGCGGCACGGCGGAATTGTATCAGGTCATCACTTTCCCGATGCGAAACTTCGGCTATGTAGCCGGCAAACCGGTATCGTTGGACGTCGTAGCGGAGTACGCCACGAAAGCTCTGCTCGCGCTATACCATGGATCTACGGTGCTCGCGTCGGCGAAGGTGGCTGGTTGTGGCGGGAGCGAACCGCAGTGGCAGTTCGAAGTTCGGAGCCCGACGTCGTTTCTTATCGAACGAATCGCTCAGCGAAATGGTCGAGCCGTTGCGGACGTCTACCTACGTCCCATTGCAATGCTCCAGCCCGGCCCGGCCGCGCTGAGCGCGCTCGACGCCCTCTGTCTCACTTCGTCGGTCGCGTCGATCCAAAAAACGTAGTGTTGCGCGGCATGCGATCGTTCGTCACCGATGCATAGCGTGCGCGATCGATTCCTTCGATAAGGTAATCATAACGCATCGCTAATCATGCTCTGGTAGTACTGATTGTGAAATGGGAATTTCATGATCGGTCGCGATTCGATGACGTTTCGCATCATACTCCCGACGGTGATCTCTTTTGTCGTTGGGATTCTTCTCGCCACGGTCGGCCTGACGTTTTCGGCACAACGCGTGGAGTACGGTTTTCTCTCCCGGCAGGGCGAGGCGGCCGAAAAAGCTTTGCTCGCGCTCGCTACCAATAGCGGCACGGCAACGCTCTCCGGCGGGCAACTCGCCTTTCCCGGGTTTCCGGGTTGGAGTAACGGAGGAAACGAGGCGCTCATCCAGCAGGCGCACTCGCTCTCCGGTGCGGATGTATCGATATTTGCCCAGCAAAAAGCCGGCGATTGGATTCTCGATGCGTCGTCGATGAAAAAGGACGGTTCGTTTATCGTCACGGCGAGCATCCCGCCAAAGGTTGAAAAAGCGGTCATCGCCGGAAAGACCTATCAGGGAAATTCGTGGGTCGCGGGAACCCCGAGCTTCGTTGCTGCCGCGCCCGTTTACGACGCGAACGGTGCGGTGATCGGCGCCTTTGTCGTCGGTTATCCGCTCGCGGTCGTCAACCGTATTATTTTACTGGTGGTCGGCGGCGTCGTCGGGGCGATGTTCCTCATTTTCGTGGCGACGTTTTTCGTCTTTGCACTTAATATTCGGCGCCTTCGCGCCTCTGCGGCGATGCTTCGCAGGGCTGCGGCGACGCTTTCGCGCGGCGAGCTCGAACTTGGCGATCTACGTGCGATCGACGGCGAGTTGCGCCCGGTCGCCAATGCATTCGAGGAGATGATCGATTACCAGCGCTCCATCGTCACTGCTTCGGAGGCAATGGCTCGGGGCGAGATCGAGGCGAGTATCGCGCCGCAAAGCGAGCGCGACCGCCTCGGCACCTCGCTCGATTCGATGATGGGCAGCATTCGCGCAATTTTGGAAGGAGTGAAGGCCGCCGTCCACACGTTGGCTCCCTCGGCGAGCCTGCTTCAGGAGAATGTCGGGCTCGTGCGCGAGCAAGCGACGGAATCGGTCGCCGCGGTGGGCGCGCTCGTTAGGGCGCTGCGGAATCGGGCCACCGAGGCAGCGGGTTCGCGAGCGATCGTCGGCGAGTTTGCCTCCGGGGTTGAAGGTATCGCGAGGGGCGCGGCCGACCAGGCGCTGCAAGTGCGAGCGGCGAGCGGTGAGATCGAGATGCTCGGTCGGCAGGCGCGCGTCGTGGTCGAACGGGCGACGCTCCTACTGCACTCCGCGCGCGAGAGTGCTCGCGCCGCCGAACACGGCGTCGGCGTGGTCGGTGCAACGCTCGGCATGCTCGCCGAGACGGACACGTCGACGCGCGACGCCGCCGCGGAGATGGGAGCGCTCTCGAACCTTTCGTCGCAGATCGGAACGATTCTCGAAAGCGTGGAGTCGATCGCCGAGCAGACGAACCTCCTCGCGCTCAATGCGGCGATCGAGGCCGCACGCGCCGGCGACCAAGGGCGCGGTTTTGCCGTGGTTGCATCGGAGATTCGGAAGCTCGCCGAGCGAAGTGCAGACGAAAATCGACGGATCGGTGCGCTGATCACCGAGGTACGCGACCGAGTGAGCGCGGCCGGCTCCGCGGTAGCGGGAGCGCAGGTTCGTGTGGTGGAGGCATCCTCGCAGTCGGAAGCGATCTCGCGAGCCCTACAATCGATCGCCGAGAACGTGCGTCTCTCGACGATGGGTAGCGAGAGCATCGAGCGCTCGTCATTGGAGATGTTGGATTCGGCGACTCGTTCGGAGAGCGCCATGCAAGCGATCTCGGCCGTGGTCGAACAGAACGGTGCTTCAACCGAACAGATGGCGGAGCAAGCACGCGAGCTTTCGACCACGATTGCGGAGTTCGCCGATCGCTCGCGCGAAGATGCCGCGACTGCCGACGAAGTGGTCGCCTCCTCGTCCGCACTCGAAGCACAGTTCTCCGATCTGCTCGCGCTCGCGGCCGACTTAGATCGAACGGCCGAAGGCCTGCGCAGCATTATGGACGCCTTCGTCTCCGGGAAACGCGCTTTCGCGCGGCAGGCCGCGTTGAATTAAACGAGGGCGGGTGTTTTACGGCGACGATGCTCGCCTTACGAAGAGCCGACGATCGGCAATAGAAAACGGGCCCGACGTTCTTTCGAATGTCGGGCCCGTACGTGGTTGCGGGGGCGAGATTTGAACTCGCGACCTTCGGGTTATGAGCCCGACGAGCTACCGGACTGCTCCACCCCGCGCCGGAACTCCATGGATTCTAGCACAACGCGGCGAACCCTGGTGCGACCGATGTTGGAGTTCGAACCACAAGAATCGCTCGAAGCGCGCGTTGCGGCGCTCCCGAAGATCCACTTACACTGCCACCTCGAGGGAACGCTGCGCGAGAGCACCTTCCTCGAACTTACCGCACGCGATGGCCTGCCGACGCGCTACCGCCCCGGTGCCCCCGCGGATGTTCTCGATCGCTCGCCGCGCGAGCCGGGGCAGGTCTACGCCTTCGCCGACTTCCCCGAGTTCCTGCTGCTCTTTGCCGCCGTCTCGCGCGCGCTCTCGCGCCCCGAGGACTACGCGCGCCTCGCCGAGGAGTTCGCGACCGATGCGCTGCGGCGAGGTGTCGTCTACGGCGAGCTCTTTCTCTCGCCTTCGGTCTGGCGCTTCTTTCACCCCGAGCTCGACCTCCGAAGCTGCATGGAAGCGATCTACGAGGTCTTCGCTCGCGTCGAGCGCAGCCACGGGGTCGCGTTCCGCACGATCGTCGATCTCACGCGCAACTTCGGTGCGAGTAGCGCGCTGGAGAGCGCTCGCTTTGCCGCATCGACGACCGAACTCGGTACGATCGGTATTGGGCTCGGCGGCGACGAGTTGCGTTTCCCGCCGGAGCTCTTCGTCGATGCCTTTGCATTCGCGCGCGCCGAGGGGCTCCATACCGTCGCCCATGCCGGCGAGGCGGCCGGCGCGCAGAGCGTGCGCGCGGCGGTCGAGCACCTGCGAGCCGAGCGAATCGGGCATGGCATTCGCGCCGTCGACGACCCCGCACTCCTGACGTTGTTGCGCGAGCGGGAGATCGCGCTCGAGATCTGCCCGACCTCGAATCTCCGTACCGGGGTCGTGAGCGCGCCCGAGGCGCATCCGCTCCCCGCGCTTCTCGCGGCGGGGCTGCGCATCGTTATCGACGACGACGATCCGGCGCTCTTCGGTGCCCATATCGACGAGGAGTATCTCGCCTTTGCCCGACAGGTCGGCGAGCCGGGCCTGCGCGCTTGCATCGCTACCGCGATCGAGGCGTCGTTCGCGCCGCCCTCGCTGAAACGTTCGCTCGAAGAACGGCTGCGCTCCACGGAGTAATGCGGGCGGCGTCGAAGGCTAGCCGCTATGTCAGGGCATAGTCACTTCGCTGAATCGGTCGAGGAGTATCTCGAAGCGGTCTACCGGCTTGAACGGGAGGGGGACGGTGTTAGCACCGGAGCCCTCGCTTCGTCGTTGGGGGTCGCTCCGGCCTCGGTCTCCGGAATGCTCAAGAAACTCGCAAAAGATGGGCTGGTGGAACCGATCGCTCGCGGCACCGTCAAACTCACCCGCGATGGACTCGCCGTCGCCGTTCGCGTGATCCGCCGCCATCGGATCGCGGAATGTTTTCTCGTCGACGTGTTGGGAATGGCGTGGGATGAGGTGCATGCCGATGCCTGCATGCTCGAACACGCAATCTCCGCCGAGGTCGAAGAGCATCTGCAACGATTACTGAAAAACCCGATGCGCTGTCCCCACGGCATGCCGATTCCTCCGAGCGACTTGAGCGATCCGATCCCGCGCGGCGAACCGCTCGCGCGCGCCGAGACCGGTGCCGATCTCGCGATCGTCGGCGTCACCGAAGAGGTTCCGGAGATTCTGCGCTATCTCGCCGAACTCGAACTCAAGCCGGGGCGTCGCTTGCGCGTTCTCGCGCGCGCGCCGCTCGGCGGCCCGCTGACGATTTCGGGTGAGAGCGGCGAACGCGCGATCTCGTTGGAACTTGCGCGGATGCTTCTCGTCGAACCGGTAGGCGCCGCAGGCTGATGCCGCCCCGCCCCCGCTTTACGCACGCAATCGTCGTGGTGTGCGTGCTCGTGTTTCTATGGGAGATCGCCACGATGGGTGCCGGAATCCTTACCGGCAACGTAACGATCGGGCAGATCGATAATGCCGGAGCGTTGGTCCCGGCCTTGGCGCAGCAGGGGCAATGGTGGCGCATCGTTACGAGCGCGTTTCTCCATGCATCGGTCCTCCATATCGGGTTAAACATGTATTCGCTCTGGGTGCTCGGTCGCTTTATCGAACCGATTCTCGGGACGCCGCGGACTGCGTTCGTGTACACGCTCTCGTTGATCGCATCGGGGCTCGGCGTTACTTATCTCAGTTTCGGTAATCTGCAAGACCCGACGCTCGGCGCAAGCGGTGCCATTTTCGGCATCTTCGGCGCGCTCTTCGCAATCGGCCTACGGAACGGCCCGGCGGGGCTGCAACTCGTCCGTGCAAATCTCGGCATCCTCTTGCTTAACCTCGTTTTTACCTTTGCGTTCCCGGGAATATCGAAGCAAGCGCACGTCGCGGGCTTACTCACGGGTTTTCTTGCGACGCTGGCGATCTATCGCCCGCTGCGCCCCGTCCGCGCGCAAGTAACCGATGCGTTGACCGGTGAGGCGCTCGAATCGACGCTCGAAGAAGCCGAACCACAACCTCGCCGGTGAATCGATCCCCGGGAATCGATGAGATTTTCGCCGTCGGCGGATCGCTCGCGCGCGAACTTCCCGGTTTCGAACCGCGTCCGGGGCAGCTTGAGATGGCGCGCGCCGTCGAGGCAGGCTTCGCAAACGGCTCGCATGTTTTAGTCGAGGCCGGCACCGGCGTCGGCAAATCTTTCGCCTATCTCGTCCCGGCGTTACGGAGTGGGAAGCGCGTGGTCATATCGACCTCGACGATCACGCTCCAGCAGCAACTCTTCGGCAAGGATATCCCGATGGTGGCCCGCGCTTTGGGGGTCGAGCCGCGCGTCGTGCTGTTGAAAGGTCGCTCGAACTACCTCTGCCGCGAGAAGTGGGAGCGCGCGCGCGGCGATCTCGCACTCTTCGAACGCCCCGAGATGTCGAAGCTGGGGCGCTGGGCGAACGAAACGACGACCGGAGATCGTTCCGACGTGCCGTTTCGCCTCGATTCGTTGCTCTGGGAGCGCTTCGATGCCGACGGTGACGATTGCATCGGCGAAGCCTGCGCGCATTTCGACGATTGTTTCTACTATCGCCGCCGTCGCGACGCCGAAGCGGCCGACATTATCGTCGTCAACCACGCGATTTTCTTTATCGATGCCTTTGTTGGGGGGCTGCTGCCGGCCTACGATTATGCGATTCTCGACGAGGCGCACACCTGTGAAGATATCGCGATGAATGTTTTAACGGCATCGCTTTCACGCCGAAGCATCGAGCGTACCTTCCGCCGGTTGCGGCGCTACTTCACGCTGCCCGCTTCGTTGACGAAACCGATCGAAGAACGCTACCGCGAGCTCAGCGAATGCGTCGCCGGTACCGGAAACGAACTGCTGCGGCTCGACGAACGCCCCGAGATCGCCGTCGAGCTCGAGCGACTGCGCGATGCGCTCTATCACCTCGAAAATTGGATCGCCGATAACGGCGCCTCGGCGCTGACGCGCCCGCCCCGCGGCGATCTCGAGCGCGAAACGCGAATTGCCGGGGCGGTGAAGGCGCTCGCCGCGCAGGCGACAGTCGTCGACCGTTTGCTCGCCCTCGACACCGAGTCGATTCGATGGGCGCAGTCGTCGCCGCAAGGGAGCGATCTGCACTGTACGCCGTTCGACGCCGCACCGATTTTGCGCGAGCTGTTGTTCTCGCGCACTCCTTGCCTACTCACCAGCGCGACGCTTGCGCTGGGCGGCGATTTTAGCTACGTGCGCGCTCGCCTCGGCATCGATCTTGCAGAAGAGTTGGTGGCGGATTCTCCATTCGATTATCGCGAGCAAGCACGGCTCTTCGTCGCGCCGGCCGATCTCGAACCCGACGATCCCGATTTTGTCATTCGCGCCTATGCGTTGTTGGAAGAGGCGCTGTCGTATTCGCGCGGTCGCGCGTTCGTACTCTGCACGTCGTTTCGCCGGGCAATCGAGTTCGGCGAGCGCCTGAGCGCGAGCGGCCTGCATCCCGTGGAGATCCAGCGGCCGCGGGGCGGGATCGACCGCGACGGATTGCTCCGCTGGTTTGTCGATACGCCTGGCGCGGTGCTCGTGGGAACGCGAACCTTCTGGGAGGGCATCGATATGCCGGGCGAGCGCTTGAGTTGCGTCGTCATCGACCGCATACCGTTCGCGCAGCCCGACCACCCGGTACTCGACGCGCGCGTCCAGGCGCTTCGCGAGCGCGGTGATGATCCGTTCGCGCGGTTACAGATTCCGGCGGCAACGATGTTGCTCAAACAGGGTTTCGGTCGGCTGATTCGCACGCGCAGCGATCGCGGCGCGGTCCTCGTTCTCGACGGGCGCTTGCAGGGAAAAGGATACGGTAAGCGCATGATCGCAGCGTTGCCGCCGGCGACGCGCATCGCACACCTCGATGAATTACGGGAGTTTTTCCAAACGTGATACGACCGACGATACTCCGCCGCGGCCTCGCGCTGCTCGCGCTCGCCGTTTTTGCATTCGTGCCGCTTCGTGTCGGTGCGTGGGGAGAGAAGGGGCACGAGATCGTCAACGATCTCGCGGCGGCGAATCTTCCCGCCGAGTTGCCGGCGTTTACGCGCACGCAGGCGGCGCGCCGCGAGTTACGTTATCTCGGCCCCGAGATGGATCGTTTGAAGGGTTCGGGGAGATCGTGGGATGCAGATCGCGACCCCGGGCATTATCTCGATATTGCCGATAATGGAAAAATTGCCGGCGTCGTCTCGCTTTCGCATCTTCCGGCGAGTATGCCGGCCTACGAAACGGCCTTGCTTGCGGCGCGGACGACGCCCTATCGCGTCGGGTTTCTTCCCTATACCATCGCCGATGGTTGGGAGCAGCTTCGGACCGATTTCGCACTTTGGCGCGTCGATCGCTACGAAGAACAACACGCAACGACGAAGGCCGCACGCGCGCGTGCCGCCGCGCATGCCCGTTTGCGCGCGACGTTAACCTTACGCGATATCGGAGTGTGGGGGCATTTTGTTGCCGACGGTTCGCAGCCGCTCCACGTCACCACCCATTTTAACGGCTGGGGGAGCGGCCCCAATCCGCAGCATTTCCCGCAGCTCCGCGGCATTCACTCGCAGTTCGAGAGCGCTTTCGTCGACCGCTACGAAAATGACAGCTTGGTGCAGCGCGATATTCCTGCGTACGTCGCCCTCAATCCACGGCATCGAATTTCGCAAGCGAGAATCCTCGCAATGGTCGGTCGCTATCTTCGCGGTACGAATGCCGCCGTGGTGCCGCTCTATCGCATCGCCGCCGCAGGCGGTTTCGCGAGCGGCAGCGCGCAGGCGCGCGCTTTTACCGCCGCACAGCTCGCGCGCGGTGCGACGATGCTGCGGAATCTTATCGCCTATGCGTGGGAAGATAGCCTGAATGAAAAAGTCGGCTATCCGGCCGTCTCGGTTCGCGCCGTTCTCGCCGGTCGCGCGCGTATGTCGCAGTAGCGTTCCTTAAGAGAGTCATCACGTTCGTTAAAAATTGAATCACCGGCCCTTAAGACCGACGCGATAGCGTGAAGCGGGGGATGCAGATCGCATCTCCCTCCACGCCATATTGTCGTTTATAGGGGATACCGTTTGTGAAGAAACTACTCGTCCTCGCGTTTGCCTGCGTTGGGTTCGTTCTCAACGGCGGTGCGCTGAGTGCCGCTCCATTAGGGGGTATTCACGGTCATATCGTCGCGTCGCGCGCCGACCGCGACCTTGCCGGAGCGATTGTTAAGGCGCGTTTGCGGGGATCGGCTTCCGCCATCATGACGACGACCGGAAAAAACGGGTCGTTTCATCTGCAACGCCTTCGTCCGGGAACCTACGTGTTAACGGTCGACGGTCGCTTTCAGGAACTCGCACCGTACACCGTCGCCGTCCTTAGCGGCGTGACGAAAAACGTGCGCCTGAAGGTGCTGGCGGTCGTCTCGCACATCGTCATTAAGGGACACTCAGTGCGGCCGCTTCCGACGTACTCGAAAGTCTTTCGCAGCGGGCAGACCCAAGTGCTTCTCAGCAAAGCGCAGATCGCATCGCAGGGAGCGCTTGCCGGATCGGCACAATTGCTGCAGACCGCACCCGGCGTTTTGGTTTCGAGTTACGGCTCGACGGGAGCCGCGAAATCGATGATTACGGTTCGCGGTTTCAAGCAAGGTTGGGCGAATCAGGCCGGTATCGTCGATAACGGCATGATCGGCGTCCGTCTCAACGGCGTCTTTCTGAATAACCCGCAGACCGGGCAATGGCAGGCCGACGAGATTCCGGATCTCTCGATTCTCGACGGTATGGCGGTGGAGTATGGCCCCGGTAGCCCGGTGACCCGTACCTTCGACAGCATCGGCGGTACGCTAAATTTCTACACCCAGCTTCCCGAAAACGCGCCGCACCTGCATCTCTCCGGTTCGAGCGGGAATTATGGCGGAAGCGCATTTCACGTCGACTATAGTGCCCCGCTCTCCAAACACCTCGGATTCATCATCTCGCACGGGCGAACGTTCACGCAGGGATATCGCAACATCATCGGCAGCGGCACCACCGCGCCGGGTTCGACCTATGCGACGTTCGGTGAAGTCGTCGACAAGTTCGAGCACGGCTCGCTCGACGTTTTCGGCTACAGCGCTTCGGGCACCGAGATGCGACCGAACCTTATCCCGCTCTCCCCGTTGCAGAACTACGACGGTAACGGAAACCCGATCTCCGGCTCGTACGTCACGGCGAACGGCTTCGATCTCAACGGCAACCCGATCCCGGGTGCAACCTATAGCCAGCAGACCTCCGGATTCTATTCGGCGCTGCCGCTCGGCGTTTGGCAGAAGACCGATTCCAACAGCACGCGCTTGGTCGCGGCCGATTTAGAATACGGTTTGAAGAACGGCTGGTCGCTCTCCAACATTCTCGCCTATCGGCACGGCGATCGACTTCACGTGAAAAATTTCAACTTCGACCAGGCAAATAATACCGGACGCTTCGAGTACAACAATCCGTTCTCGAACGCGCTCTCGGAAAAACTGACGTTCCATCACGTCAACGAACGCAATGGCGATGCGCTCGATATCGGCAGCGAGATCTTCGGTTCGCTCTACAACACGCGAAACGCGTTCTATAACTCGGATCCGGTTCAGTCTGCACCGAGCGCTCCGTCGACCATTGCACAGCCGTCGATCTATCGCAACAACAATTTCCAGCAAAAGAATTTCACGTTCTTCGGCCAGTATCTCATGCGTCTTGGCAATCGCTGGAAATTTACGCCGGGGTTCCGTTACGTATCGCTTGCAACGAATTTCTTAAACTCCGGCCTTGAAGGTTTTCCGCAATGCCAGGGAGTCCCGTCCTCAACCGGTATTTGCACGAACAAGACGAAGCTCGGCAGTTCGGGAACCGTCTTCGCGGGGATCGAGCCGTCGGCCGAGTTGCAGTTCCTCGCCAATCCCAACCTCGCGCTCTACGCGAACTTCGGGCGCGCGCTGCGCAGCCCGCAGACCTCGCCCGGCGGACCCTATCAGGGCATTCCGGTCGCCGGATTGTCGCCGGAGACGGGCACCAATCAAGAGGTCGGCGTGAAATACTTCCGCCGCTTCGCCGGGCGCATGCTTGACGGCTCGCCGCGCGAAGCCTTCCTGACGGCGAGCTTCTTCGACGAGCGGGTGCGCGACCAATATATTCCCATCGTCATCGGTGCGGGCGTCAAGGTCGCATCGGCGTCGGGAAGTTCGCGCTACTCCGGGCTGACGCTCGCCTTCGACCGTACCTTCGGGCGCAGCGTCGAGCTCTTCGGCGGCCTCTCGACCACGCACGCCTACTTCGATTCCTACGATTATCTGGGGACGAATTATAGCGGTCTTCCGGTGACGCAGGTGCCGAAATTTGCCTACAACATCGGCGTCGCCGGCCAGGAACGCGCCGGTACCGGTATTCTGACCGGGCGCGTGTGGGATAACTTCACCGGGCCGCAGGCGATGTGGAACAATCTCCTCGGCCAGCCCGATCCCAACGGGCTCCAAATTCCGAGCTATGGCCTCGTGAATGCATCGATCGGATATACGACCTCAAGCGTCGGCAAACCGATCGGCTTCACGCTCTCGGTGAACAACCTCTTCGACAAGCAGTACAACTCGTTCGAATACATTACCAGCGGCGCGTATTTCGGCGGCGGCGTCGGGCAGAGCAATCTCGCCGGCCCCGGTGCGATTCTCGCCGAACCGGGTGCACCGCGCGAGGTGCAGTTCACGGTTAGCGTTCGCAGTTAATCGCTGAAAATCGAACCGACAATCCAACGGCGCCGCGAAAACGTTCGCGGCGCCGTTCTCTCTTTTCTCGCGGCTCGTCGCGACCTCCGGTAGCCTGCGACGCTACTCGTCGCGCGTGGCCTCGGCGCTCGCGCGTTGTTGTAATTCGCTGACGACACCGGAATCGGCGAGCGTCGTGGTATCGCCGAGGGTTCTGCCCTCGGCGATATCGCGTAGCAAGCGGCGCATGATCTTCCCGCTGCGCGTCTTGGGGAGTTCGGGAGTGAACGTGACGTATTTCGGTCGCGTGAATTTTCCGAGCTTGCCCATCACGTGGTCGCGCAATGCATCGGCGAGCATCGGCGTTCCGTCGAAGCCGCCGCGAAGGGTAACGAAGGCATAGATCGCCTGGCCGGTAACGTCGTCGTTCTTCGCGCAGACGGCCGCTTCGGCAACCGCGGGATGATCGACGAATGCGCTCTCGACTTCGGCGGTAGAGATGCGGTGGCCGCTGACGTTCATCACGTCGTCGATGCGCCCCATGAACCAATAATTACCGCGCTCGTCGCGATGGCAGCCGTCGCCTGCGAGATAGAGGTGCGGAAATTTCGACCAATAGGTTTCGCGATAACGCTCGTCGTCGCCGTAGATGCCGCGCGTCATTCCGGGCCAGGGTTTGTTCATGACGATGTAGCCGCCGCCGCCGAACGGTACGCTTTTCCCGGCCTCGTCGACGATATCGGCCGAAATTCCCGGCAGCGGATGAGTCGCGCTTCCCGGCAGCGTCGTGGTAATACCGGGAAGCGGCGAGATCATAATGCCGCCGGTCTCGGTCTGCCACCAGGTATCGACGATCGGGCAACGCCCGCCGCCGACATGTTCGCGATACCAGATCCACGCCTCGGGGTTGATCGGCTCTCCGACCGAACCGAGAAGTCGTAACGACGAGAGATCGTGGCGCTCTAAGTGTTGCGTTCCCCATTTCATAAAGGTGCGAATCGCCGTCGGTGCGGTATAGAGAATGGTGACGCCGTAGCGTTCGACGATCTCCCAGAGACGGTCGCGCTCTGGATAATCGGGCGTCCCTTCGTAAATAACGCTCGTCGCGCCGTTGCAGAGCGGCCCGTAGACAATATATGAGTGCCCCGTGACCCAACCGATATCGGCGGCGCACCAATAGATATCGCGCTCGGCCTTGAGATCGAAGACGAGATGGTGCGTCGCACTGACGTGGGTGAGATAGCCGCCGGTGGTATGTTTGATTCCCTTGGGCTTCGCCGTCGTTCCGCTGGTATAGAGCAGAAAGAGAAGATCTTCGGCCATCGTTTGCGCCGGCTCGCACGCGGTCGGCTCGTCGGCGATGATTTCGTCCCACCAGAGGTCGCGCCCAGGCACCATCGCCACCGGGTCGCCGACGCGCTTGGCTACGATACAGTGGCGAATCGACGGCGTCTGCGCCATCGCGGCGTCGCAGTTGGCTTTCAGCGGAACTTTATTGCCGCGCCGCCAGCCTTGATCGGCGGTAATCAATGCGACGCATCGTGCGTCGTTGACGCGATCGATAATTGCATCGGGCGAAAAACCGCCGAATATAACCGAATGTGCGGCCCCGATGCGCGCGCATGCCAGCATTGCGACGGGAAGTTCGGGAATCATCGGCATGTAGATCGCAACGCGGTCGCCGTGCCCGATGCCGAGCCGTCGTAGCGCGTTGGCAAAGCGGCAGACTTCGTCGAGCAGCTCGCGGTAGGTGATCGCGCGGCGATCTCCCGGCTCGCCCTCGTAGAAATAGGCGACGCGATCGCCGAGGCCGGCCTCGACGTGCCGGTCGAGGCAGTTCACCGATGCATTGATCGCTCCATCGGCGAACCATTGCGCGAAGGGCTCTTCCCAGTCGAGGACCCGCGTGAAAGGCCGCGACCAGCGCAGTTTCCGCGCCCAGGTTGCCCAGAACGCAAGCGGATCGCCATCGGCCTCGGCGTAGATGCCCGGCCCGGCGTTGGCCTGTGCGGCGAACGTCGGCGGGGGCGGAAAAGCGCGCCGTTCGTCGAGAAGCGATTCGATGGCTGTGGGTTCCATGTCGCGGTGATTGGCGGTCGACCTTTGTCGCCCTGGCAGGAGCTCTTCGCACTCGCTTGCCCGGAGTGCTAAACTAACGGGGATGGAGAACGAGGTCGACGGTCTCGACAAGCGCAAAGCCTACATTCTTGCGACGGTCGTTTACGAATATATAGCGACCGGCGAGCCGGTGGGCTCGCAGGCGCTTACCCAAAAATATAATCTCGGCGTTAGTTCGGCGACCGTGCGGAACGAAATGGCCGACCTGGAGGCCGGCGGGTACCTCGAACAGCCGCATACCTCCGCCGGGCGCGTCCCCTCCGATGCCGGTTATCGGACCTACGTCGACGCATTGATGTCGCCCGAGGAACTCGGCGCCGACGAACGCCGCCGCATTCGCGACGAAATGCGCGATGCGCGCGCGCAACTTGACGAGATCGTCGAACAGAGCAGCCGACTCTTGGGGCGCTTGGCGGGAAATCTCGCGTTCGTTACCAAGCCGCAGAGCGAGACGCAGAGTTTCCGGTACGCGCAACTCATCTGGATCGGCGAGCGTTCGGGCATCGCGATCATCGTGACGTCCTTCGGCGTTGCATCGCAGTCGCTCTTCGAATTGCGAAACGACGTTACGCCCGACGATCTGACGCGCCTCTCCAACGCACTCAACGCCACATTTGCCGGGCGACTCCTGCGCGATTGCGACGATCGCTCGCTCGCGGCGGTAACGAAACAGTGCGGCTTCGGCGACGATATGGTCGGTGCGGTTCGCACCGCATTTACCGGCGCGCGCACGCAAGAACAGCCGGGCATCGCCGCTTCCGGCGCGCAGCATCTTCTCGATCAGCCGGAGTTTCGCGACGTGCGAAAATTACGTTCGATTTTGCGCATTCTCGAGGAGCAGCGGACGCTCTACGACCTCGTTGCCGATGCGTTCGACAGCCCCGCAGCCAGCGTAAAGATCGGGCACGAATTGGGCAGCGAAGAGCTTGCCGACCTTTCTCTCGTTACCGTCCCCTATCGTTTCGGCGAGCGTGCGGTCGGCATGCTCTCGATCTTGGGACCCCGCCGTATGCCGTATGCCCGTCTTCTCGCGCTGGCATCGGGAACTGCCGAGACGCTCTCCGAACGCCTTCACGATGTCGAAGTAAGATAAGGAACGTACAGCAACACACCCATGCCCAGCGTAGATTATTACGAAGTCTTAGGCGTTGCCCGCGATGCGGCACCCGAAGCGATCAAACGTGCGTATCGCCAATTGGCGCGACAGCATCACCCCGACGTTGCCTCCGATAAGGCCAATGCCGAGACGCGCTTCAAAGAGATCAACGAAGCGTACGAAGTGCTCTCGAATCCGGAAAAAAGAGCGCGCTACGATCGTTACGGCACCGCCGACGGCAACGATGCTTTCACCGGATCGCCCTTCGGGGGCGGTGGTTTCGGCGATATCTTCGACATGTTCTTCAGCGAGATGCGCAACGGCGGGCAGCAACAGCGCTCCGGGCCGCAACGCGGTAGCGACCTGCGCTACGATCTCGATATCTCGCTCGAGGAGGCGTTCTCCGGTACGACGCGCGAGTTGACGTTCACGCACCTCGGGCAGTGCGAAACTTGCTCCGGCAGCGGCGCGGCCGAAGGCAGCACCGTCGCTCCTTGCGTGCAGTGCGCCGGAACCGGCGTCGTGCGAGTTGCACGTCAGACTCCGCTCGGACAGTTCGTCACGCAGAGCGCGTGCCCGCGTTGCGGCGGCGACGGTCGCATGGTCGGGCGCCCGTGCGAGAGTTGCGGCGGTCGCGGACGGCGCGAGAGCGAACGCAAACTCACGGTGAAAATCCCTGCCGGCGTCGACGATGGGGCGCGCATACGGATCGCCGGGAGCGGCGAGGGCGGCATTCGCGGTGGCGCGGCCGGCGATCTTTTCGTCTACCTCAGCGTTCGGCGCCACGAGCGCTTTCGTCGCGAAGGTATGGACACGGCTGTCGATATTCCGATCGCGTTCACGCATGCCGCGCTGGGAGCGACGCTACGCGTTCCTTCGCTGGAGGGCGAGTTGGAGCTTACGATTCCTCCGGGCACGCAGACCGGGACGACGCTTCGCATGCGCGGGCATGGAATGCCCAGCGTTCGCGGCGGGCAACGCGGCGACCATCACGTAACCGTCCACGTCGTCACTCCGGCGCGCGTGTCGAAAAAACAACGCGAACTTCTCGAGGAATTTGCGCGGCTCGGGGGTGACGAAATTGAGGAGCGCTCGTTCTTCGAACGCCTTAGAGAAGCGTTTCGATCGGAGTAATCGATGACGCGCTTTTTCGTCGAAGGTATCGTCCGTATCGGCGTACCGTGCTCGATCCGCGGCGAAGATGCGCGAAAACTCAAAGTCGTTCTGCGCGCCCGCATCGGCGACGAGATCGAAATTCTCGATTCCGCCGGGGCGCGCTTTCGCTGTACGATCGAACGCCTCGATCGCGACGCGTCGGTTTTGCCGCGCGAACGTATCCTGGAGCCGGCGCCGGAGCACGCGCTGCGCTTTACCTTGGCACAAGGAATTCCCAAGGGTAGCAAGATGGACTACGTCGTGGAGAAGGCGAGCGAACTCGGAGTGGCGCGTCTGATTCCATTGCTCAGCGAGCGCTGCATCGCGCGCGATTGTTCGCCTGGGAAACTCGAGCGCTGGCAACGGTTGGCGCGTTCGGCCGCGCTGCAATGCGGGCGCAGCGAACCGATGGAGATCCTCGCCCCAGTTGCACTCGATGCCCTCTTGGCCGAGGCGGCACGGTACGATGCGCTCCTCATGCCCTGGGAGCTGGCACCGCTGCATCCGCCGTTGCCGCTTCTTCGCGAGGCCCTCGGCGGGGCGCGTAGCGCCCTAGGGCTCGTGGGACCCGAAGGCGGGTTTAGCGCCGATGAGGCCGAGCGAGCCGGCACCGCCGGGGCACTGATGCTTCGGCTCGGCCCGCGAATTTTACGAACCGAGACAGCCGGAGTCGTGCTATCGGCCGCCGTACTTCTTACGGTGCTCTAAAAGTCGCGATGTGACGGCCTTGGGGGGGCTCTTGCGTATGCTCGGAGAGATGCACGGCGCCGATGCTCCGGAACGGGAAGAAGGGCGGTTTTTCGCCTTTTCGGCCCGCGCTTTCGCGCTGGCGGCGGTCGCAGCGCTGCTCTTTGCCCTCGCCGCGGGGTTCGTTGCGTGGCCGCTGCACCCGCTTGCGGCAATGGCGATCGGCGTTGCCGGCGCGACGATTCTGCTCGTTCTCGGTGCGATCTGGCTCTGGATGATGCTACCGACGGTGCGGCGATTCGCGGGTTTCGCTGCGGCGATCGAACTCGAACGCGCCCGTTTCGAGCGTCTTTTCTCAAAGATGCCCGATATCGGTATCCTCTACGATAAGAATGGAGTCTCGATACAGGTCAACGCATCGGCACAGGCGCTCTTCGGCGACGGAGACGCTGATTGTACGGGGCGCCCCTTTTTCGAGTACGTCGCTTCCGAGCAGCGCGAGTACGGCGCTCGGTATTTCTCACGCGCGCTTACCGGTGAGGTCGTTGAATTCGAGACGGTCGCGCTTGGAATACAGGATCGAAGGATACCCGTCTGGGCGACGCTCGTGCCGGTCGTCGGCGCGGGGGAGATCGTCGGCGTCTTTTGGCTCGCAAAAGATCTTCGCCCGCTTCGGGTTTTGGAGCGCGAGGTGCTCTACGAGACCGAACGCTTTCGCTCGCTCTTCGACATCAATCACGAGCCGATGCTCCAATTCGGGGCCGACCGGCTGATCACGCGCGCGAACGCGGCATTCGAACGGATCTCCGGTTACGGGAGCGGCGAACTGATCGGCGCAACCTCGGCGCTGTTTTCACCGGAAGGCACGGAGAATATTCGCGAAAACACCTATCGTCGCGTCATGGCCGGCGAAGCATTTGAATCGGAGTCGCAACTCCGTTGCAAGGATGGGCGCGTTCTCCCGGTCATGACCGCATTGATTCCCATGGCGCGAGGAACCGAGATCGAGGGGTACTATCTCGTCATACGAGATCTCAGCGCGCAGAGAATGTTCGAGCGTCGCGAGGAGTTGACGCGGGAGAAATTGCGCGAGCTCTATCGTCTCGCGACCGTTCCGCAAGAAGAGCTCGAGCCGCTGCTCGCGCGCGTTCTCGATTTTGGGCGACGCATGCTCGGAATGGAAATTGGGTATGTACTCGGCATCGACGGCGACGATTTCGTCGTCCGTGCACGGGGCGGCTCCGGGCGCTTCGCAATCGGCGAGCGCGTTCCGATCGCGCGGGCAATTTCACGGCATGTCTTAGAGAGCGAGGAACCGCTGGTCATCAACGATATTCGCGAGAGCTCGATGCGCAACGACGTAGCGACCGACGGCGAACCCTGGCGTTGCTTTCTCGGCGCGCCTATATCGGTAGAAGGAATTCGCTTCGGTTGCTTGGCCTTTTCTTCGAAGTATCTTCGCGAGGCGCCGTTCGATGCCAACGATTTCGACTTCGTGAAACTGATGGCAGCGTTACTGGGGAGCGCCTTCGAACGCGATCGGCGGGCGCGGACGCTCGGCGACCTCGCCTTGCGCGACCCACTCACGGGGCTCGCCAATCGAACGATGCTCGCGCAGCGGCTCGAACGGGAAATCGCGCACGCGAGGCGCAATGGTGGGGAGTTGGGTATTCTTTTTCTCGATCTCGATGGTTTTAAGGACGTGAACGATCGTTTTGGCCATGCCGTGGGGGATCGATTACTCGCCGAGGTGGGGCGTCGTCTCCTCGGCGTCGTGCGGGGCGACGAACTCGTCGCTCGCATCGGCGGCGACGAATTCGTCGTGGTCCTTAACGATCTACGCAGCGATAGTTTGGAGCGCTGCACCGAGCGAATCGAACGCGCTTTAACGCAGCCCTATACCGAGAGCGAACTCGCCGTCGGCGTCTCGATCGGCTCCGCGGTCTTGGGCCTCGACGGGCACGACCCGAGTTCGCTTCTCGGCGTCGCCGACGCCAAGATGTATCGCGCAAAACAGGCGCGCCGCAGCGCCGGAGTGCGATAGAAATGTATGCAATCGCGATACTCGCCGCTCTGGTAGTCGTTCTTCTTGCAGTTGCCGCGGCACTAGAACTCGACCGGCGAAAAGCTCGCGCAACAATCGAAACCGAGCAACAAAAATATCTCCGGCTTCGCGCGCGTTTCGCCGCGCTCTACGACGATAGTCCCGATGCAATTGCAAGTTACGATCTACAGGGGCATCTCGTACATGGCAACTCCGCCGCGATCGTACTGCTGGGGTATGCGACGGGTGAGATGGTCGGGCGCCATTTTTCCACCCATATCGCGCCGGAATCGATCGACGAAACCGTTGCGGCGTTCGAAAGAGCGGTCGCCGGCTCGACCGAATATTTCGTCACGCGTTTCATCGACGCGCAAGGCGGGCGGATCGACGTCCTCGCCACCATCTCACCGATTTACGAGAGCGGAGAGCCGATTGCCGTTCTCGCAACAGCTCGCGACCTGCGGCACGTCGTGCCCCTCGAGGCAAGTAGCGCACAGATAGAACAGCGCTTCGACTCACTCTTTGACGGCCACGCGACGCCCTTGCTCGAACTCGACGCACAGGGCCGATATCGACGGGTCAATGCCGCCTTCGATCGTTTTAGCGGCGCCTCGCGAGCGATCGGTTTCCGGCTCTTCGAAGAAGACGTTGCACCCGGCGATATTACGGCCCTGCGCACCGCTCTTGCGCGCGTGGTGTTGGGCGAACATCCGCAAGTCGAGTTAAGCGTCATCCGCAGCAACGGCGAAAGCGCTTCGATGCGCTGCTCGTTTTCGCCGATCGTCGTCGACCGTTCGATCGAAGGTGCCTACGTATCGCTGGAAGATATATCCGAAATGCGCGATCTCGCGCATCGAGAACGCATGCGGAGCGAACGCATGCGCGAGTTGCTCGCGCTTGCCGCCGCATCGGGGTTGGAGTTCGACGCCCAGATCGAGCGCGTGATGCGTTTTGGCATCGAATCCCTCGGTTCCGACGCCTGTTTCGTTACGAAAGTGAAGGGCGATGCGGTCGTCGTCGAGCGTTGCGTGGGTGCAACCGAGATCCCGGTCGGAATGGAGATCGCCTTCGGTCGGACCTTTAGCCGCGAAGGATTCGGCACCGACGTCGTGTTGGCGATCGACGACACGCAAGGTGGAAATTGGCGGCTCGATCCCGCGACCGACTGGCAGGGCTGGCGCAGCGTGCTGTTGGCGACGATCTGGGTCGAAGGCGTTCCCTACGGGACGGTCTCTTTCGAATCGCGGCGCGCACGCGCCGGAGCGATGCGCTTCGCCGATGCGGATAGAGATTTCATGCGCTTGCTAGCGGCCCTATTGGGATCGGCGATGGAGCGAGACCTTCAGGTGAAGCGAATGGGCGAGCTCGCGTTTTACGATCCGCTGACCTCGTTGCCGAATCGAAGTAATTTTGCCGAGTCGCTCCGCCGCGAAATCACGCGTGCGACGCGCTCGAACGCGCAGGTCGCACTATTCTATATCGATCTCGACGGCTTCAAGGAAGTCAACGACGCCTACGGGCACGGAGTCGGCGACGAAGTGCTCCTCGAGGTTGCGCGCCGCTTCGATGGTGTGGTGCGCGCCTCCGATACGATCGCCCGCATCGGGGGGGACGAATTTGCCGTCATTCAGAGCGATGCGACCGATCTCTCGATCGAGCGCCTCGAACTACGGATCGCCGAGGCGCTTGCAATTCCGGTACTGGCGCGCGATCGCGCCATCTCGATCGGCGCCAGCGTCGGCGTCGCGCTCTTCCCCAACGATGCGACCGATACGGCCCGGCTGATCGAACAGGCCGACGCCGCGATGTATGCCCGCAAGCGCAGCCGTTCGCGGCGCTCGGACGGGGCGGAACAATTGCATTCGACGTCGTAGAAATGCAGGATATATGAGCGCCCTGCCCTTTACCATCGTCGTCCCGACCTACAACGAAGCCGGTGGCATCGAACGGCTCCTTCGGGGAGCCGTCGACGTTTTTCGTGCCGCCGCCCTCGATGGGGAGATCGTGGTAGTCGACGACAACTCGCCCGACGGCACCGGCGGAATCGTCGATCGGCTCTCCGCCGAGCTTCCCGTGCGCTGTCTGCACCGGCCGGGAAAGATGGGGCTCTCCAGCGGTGTGATCGACGGCTGGAAGGCCGCCCGACCCGAGTCGCTGGCTTTGGGAGCGATGGACGCCGATTTCAGCCACGATATCCGCATCATTCCGAAGATGGTCGAGGCGCTTGCATCCGGGCAGTATGGGCTCGCCGTCGGCAGCCGCTACGTTCCGGGCGGCGGCATCGCCAATTGGCCGGCAAAGCGGATATTTACGTCGCGGGTCGCCTGCATGCTCGCGCGTCCGCTGACGCCGATCGCCGACGTTACGAGCGGATTCTTTTTGGTGAAACGCGAGGCGCTCGATGGGGTCGAGCTCGACCCGATCGGCTTTAAGATCGGGCTTGAGGTGATTGCAAAGGCTCGCTACGGGCGGGCGTTGGAGATTCCTTACGTCTTTACCGATCGCATCGTCGGCGAATCGAAACTCAATCAAAGTGAGATTCTCAACTATATCAAGCAATTGAGCCGGCTCTACCGGCGCCGCCTCACGGGCGCGAGAGCGTAAGCCGATGCCGATGGCGGATTGGCTGCGCGGCGGGCGCAATCGCGATAAAGTTCGCGACGACGCGGCCCAATGGGTGAAGTGTCCGAGTTGCGGCGAGGTACTCTATCGTCCCGATCTTTCGGCGAACCTCGATGTCTGCGCGCGTTGTTCGCACCACTTTCGCATGCGGGCGCACGACCGCATCCTTTCGCTCGTCGACGGCGATTTCGAAGAGATTGCGCGCGACATCCTTCCCGCCGATCCGCTAGCCTGGACCGATAAGAAAAGCTATCCGCAAAAACTCGCCGACGACGCCGAAAAAAGCGGCATGGACGAGGCGGTGCTCTGCGGCTTTGGGAGCATCGGGGGCTACGATGTCGCACTCGGCGTGATGGATTTCCATTTTCGCGGCGGAACGATGGGTTCGGTCGTCGGCGAACGCCTGACGCGTCTCATCGAGGCGGCGACGCTTCGTCGGCTTCCCTGCACGATCTTCACCGCATCCGGCGGCGCGCGGATGGAAGAAGGCATGCTCGCGTTGATGCAGATGGCGAAGACGACCGCTGCGGTACTGCGGCTCAAGGCGAGCGGAGAGCCCTTTATAACCGTACTCACCGATCCGACGACCGGGGGCGTCTCGGCCTCCTTTGCTTTTCAGGCCGACGTCATTCTCGCCGAACGCAATGCGATGATCGGTTTCGCAGGCCGTCGCGTCATCGAACAGACGATTCGGCAGCGCTTGCCCGATCGTTTCCAGACCGCAGAGTTTTTGCTCGAGCGCGGGCATATCGACGGAGTCGTCGAGCGCGCAAATTTGAAGCCGACGCTGGAGCGAATTCTCGGATATGCGCGCGCGGGTCGCGAGCGCCGCAAGCGCGCGGAGTTGTCGGCATGAATCCATTGCTCGAACGCGAGAAAGGCTTGTTGGAACTCGAGCGGCGGATCGAAGATTTGCGTTCGGCGAGCGAGGGAAAGCGGATCGATATGTCCGCCGAGATCGCTTCGCTCGAAAGTAAATATCGCCAGTTGCTCGCCGAACTCTTCGGTTCGCTGACGCCGTGGGAAAAAGTCCATATGGCGCGCCATCCGCGCCGTCCGACGGCGTTGGATTACATAGCGGGTTTCGATGCGTTCGATGAATTACACGGCGACCGCATGTTCCGCGACGATCCGGCGATCGTCGGCGGCTTTGCGCGCCTCGGCGGCCACTCCATCGTCGCGATCGGCCAACAGCGCGGACGCGATATGAAGGAAAATCTCGCGCGGAATTTCGGCATGTCGACTCCCGAGGGATATCGGAAGGGCGAGCGACTCGCGCAACTCGCAGAGCGCTTTAACCTCCCCTTGGTCACATTCGTCGATACGAAGGGGGCCGACCCCGGCATCCTCTCCGAAGAGCACGCGCAGTCCGAGGCGATCGCAAGCTCGTTAGAAGTCTTTGCCGGTCTGAAGGTGCCGACGCTCTGCGTCGTTATCGGCGAGGGCGGTTCGGGGGGCGCGCTCGCGCTGGCAATCGCCGACCGCGTGATTATGCTCGAGCATAGCGTCTATTCCGTGGCCTCACCCGAAGGCTGCGCGGCGATTCTATGGGGCGATGCGAGTAAAGCCGATGAGGCCGCCGCGCACTTGAAATTGACGGCTGCGGATCTGCGCGGTTTCGGAATCGCCGACGAAGTAATTCCCGAACCACTCGGAGGAGCCCACCGCGACCCGGAGGGAACGGTGACGCGCGTGCTCGACCGGGTCGGAGCGTTGCTCGATATTCTTGAAACGTACTCGTTACGAGAACTTCTCGATGCACGCTATGAAAAATATCGACACTTAGGAAGCTGGCGTGACGCCGTTGCCGGTTCGGATGGTGCGACGTGATCTCCGCTCTCGCGAGACATCCACTGGTTCGTTCTTTCCGGCGATTTGCCGCCCTCGCGGTCGGCTCGGTTTTTCTGCTCTTGGTGGCAGCGCAGTTCGCACGCGTCATAACTACCGATGTCAAGTTATCTTCCGACCTCCACCAAACGCGGATTCAAATCGCTCGCTACGAACGGCGCGATGCGCGTTTGCGTCGTCGTATCGGTCGCCTGCGAACCGCCCGCGGAGCGATTCCCGAGATTCACGAACGTTTGCGGATGCTCGCACCGAACGAACGTATGGTCCTCGTCGAACCGCTCCCGTCGCCATCGGTCCATTGAACCAGCCTGAAAAACGGAATGGAACCGTCGTGCAGATTCATGCACACGGTGCGCTCGTGCGTTTGGAGAACGGCGAGCTTGCAAGCCTAAACGAAAATGAAGTCGCGGCGTACAGAAAATTTCTCGAACGCGCGATGCAGGTCGACCGAGAAATCGAATTGGCGGTGCTATCGCATAACCGTCGTTTGGAAGCGAAGGTGATTCCGTTGCAGCGCGACGATGCGTTCGAGGAGCAACTCATACGCTTCAATAAAAGCGATGAGGGAGAGGATGCCGAGAGTTCGCAAGGCGCCTCGCCGCCGCGACGCCGACGTTTCGTACCGAAGAAACGCGACGATCCCAAACCTTGAGCGGCTACCTCGCCGTCATTTCAATCGGCACGAATTCGACGCGCGTCTTACTCGGAGATGTACCCGAGGGGCGCCCTCACGTCGCGCTCGAACGCTCTATCGGAACCCGTCTTGGTGAAGGCGTCGGAGCGAGCGGGATGCTCGGAGAAGAACCGATGGAACGCACGCTCGAGGCCGTGCGGGTGCACGTGGGAAGCGTACGCGGCCACTATGTGCGCTTGTATGCCATCGCGACCAGCGCGGTCCGTCGGGCGACGAATCGCGATGTATTCGGGCGCGCGGTCGAACGGATAACTGGGGTGCCGCTGCGCGTGCTCTCGGGCGAGGAAGAGGCCGCTGCATCCTTTCGTGGAGCGATAGCGAGCCTTCCGCCGAGCCCCGGCACGATGACCGGAGCGATCGACGTCGGGGGCGGAAGCACGGAGTATGCGCTCGGTGACGGCGCTCTTCCGCAACGCTCGCTCTCGGCGGAGATCGGTGCGGTGCGCCTGACCGAGGCGGTGCCGCAGCTCGCCGGTTTTGCCGGACCGGTTGAAGCTGAGGCGATGGAGCGAGCGCGCGCGCTCGCGAGCGAACGCCTGGCGGCGTTTGCAGATTTTCGTGGAGCGGAGCGCATCGCGCTCGTCGGCGGTAGTGCGACGAGCGCGGCGTCGCTCGTTCGCGGCAGGCGCGGCCGGATCGAACGCTACGAACTGACGCGCGATCTGCTCGCCGCCACGTTCACGCGGCTCTGCTCGCTCGGTATCGACGAGCGGCGAGCGCTCGAAGGTGTTAAAGCTCAGCGCGCCGATATTCTCCCTGCCGGCGTATTGATTCTTGCGGCCGCTCTGGAACGTTTGGAGATGGATCGCGCGACGGTTACTGCGGGGGATCTCCTGCTCGGCTATCTCCTCCAACAGCAGGATGCGTTGGCGGCCGCGCGGCATCAGGGCAGAACGGGAGGGTGGTGGAATCGGTAGACACAGCAGACTTAAAATCTGCCGCTCGAAAGGGCATCCGGGTTCAAGCCCCGGCCTTCCCAAATAATTGCATCGGCAACCAACATGCGCGCTCGGAGGTTTGAGCGGGCATGTCCGCTTCATTGTTTTCGCCGTTTTCGCTGCGCTCTGTCGATATTTCCAATCGCGTCGTCGTTTCGCCGATGTGCCAATATTCGGCGCTCGACGGCACCGCATCGGATTGGCATCTCGTTAACCTCGGTCATCTCGCTCTCTCGGGGCCTGGATTGGTATTCTTCGAGGCAACGCACGTCAATCCGGAAGGGCGGATCACGCCGCATTGCCTCGGTCTCTATAGCGACGAGAACGAACGCGGGCTCAAACGCGTCGTCGATTTTCTCAAAACCTGGTCGCAGAGCCGCGTCGGCATTCAACTCGGACACGCCGGGCGTAAAGGCGGAACGCGGCCACCCTTTGCCGTCGGCGATTTACCGCCCGATCCCCCGCTTTGGCAACCGGTCGCACCGAGCGCACTCGCTTATGACGAGGGCTGGGCGCAGCCGATGGCGCTCGACCGAAACGGGATCGCAGGAGCGATCGTGGATTTTGTCGCGGCGGCGAAACGCGCGCAGCGTGCCGGCGTCGAGGTGGTGGAGCTCCATTTCGCGCACGGTTATCTCGCGCACCAATTTCTCTCGCCGCTGAGCAACCAACGCGACGACGAGTACGGTGGATCCTTGGAGAACCGCATGCGTTTCCCATTGGAACTCTTTGCGGCCGTGCGCGAGGCGCTGCCCGCGGAGATGCCGGTCGGCGTCCGAATTTCGGCGACCGATTTCGTCGAAGGTGGTTGGGATCTCGAATCGTCGATAGCGTTGGTGCGGCGGCTCGCCGAACTCGGCTGTGATTTTGTCGACGTTAGCGGCGGCGGGCTCTCACCGTTGCAGAAAATTCATCCGGCGCCGGGCTATCAGGTCGATTTTGCAAAAGCGATCCGTGCGGCGACCGGAATGGCGACGATCGCCGTCGGGATGATCGTCGACCCCGAGCACGCCGAGCGCATCGTGCGCGACGGCGAGGCCGATTTCGTCGCGCTCGCGCGCGGCTTTCTGCGCGATCCGCGCTGGCTCTGGAACGCCGCCGACGCGCTGGGAGGCGAGAGCTTCGTACCGCCGCAGTACCAACGCGGTCGTCAGATCGCGATTCCGAAACCCATTCCCAGGTAATGCGAGGGTACGCCGGCGCTCGTCGATTGAGCGGCCTCGATATCGAGTTCGAGTGTCGGCGTCGCTTCATACTGGAAGCCGCCGTCGATCGTAAAGGCGCCGGGGGCTCCCGGTGCGGTCTGCGAGAGCGCGACGCCCTCGAGGTAGGCCTGAAAGCGCGGCGTCAGGAGATCCGTCAGCGCCATCGAGGGTTGGAGGGCGAGGTAGCGCTCTCGCCTGCCGCTCTTGCTGAAGCCGCTCGTATCGATCGCGGCGATGGTGAGCCCGAGCCCCGCGCGCGCTCCTAGGGCGGTCGCCAGATCGAGATTGAACGTGGTCGATGGGGCCCCGAGCGTCACCCCGGCCGCTGCGGTCGGAAAATTTTGGAGCAGATCGAAGGCGCCGCCGAGCGTCGACCGGTCGAGAAACTGCCACTTGAGCCCCACTCCGAGGTCTTGAAGCCCCGCCGCCGGCAGCGTGCTTCCAGTGACGAGATTCGGCCCGTTGATATCGGCTTCGAAACCATGCCCGAGCCCGTAGCGCAGGAATCCCTGCCCCACGCTCACGTTACTGCCGGCGGCATCGACGGTATTCTGAACGCCGAACTCACCGACGAAGCGATGCCGTGCGACGGCGCAGGTCGAAAAGCCGATCGTGGGGCGGTTGAGAATCGCCAGGAGCCCCCCGTCGCAGAGGCTCGTGGGTTTCGGCGCCGTCGCCGCTCCCAACGTTGCCGCCAGGGTTGCGGCGAGGGCGAGAGCGCGACATGTCGAAAGCATCCTCTCGACCTTTGCAGGCGCGAAAGTGTCTCCCCTGCTCGTAGGATGGCACGGAATGCCTCCTTCGTAGTGAGATGAGGCATCGCTTCGATACGTTTCCCGTTCATCTACAGGAGGACGCCGTACACGTGAAAATCGTGGTCACCGTCAAGTTGGTTCCCGATCCCAACGGCGAGAAAAAACTCGACCCCGCAACCAAGCGATTGGTGCGAACGGGCGTCGAAACCGTTATCAATCCCTACGACGAATACGCATTGGAAGCTGCATTGCAGCTCAAGGAGCGCATCGGTGGTGATAGCACCGTAACGGTGTTCTGTATGTCGCCCGAATCGCTCAAAGAATCGTTGCGCAAGGCGTTAGCGATGGGCGCAGATGGTGCCGTTATGCTCAGCGATAGCTCGCTTGAGGGCAGCGACGTATGGGCGAGCGCGCATGCGATGAGCCTCGCGCTCAAGCGAATCGGATTCGATATTCTCATCGTCGGCGGACTCACCGATGACGGCAGCACCGGAGCGGTGCCCGGTGCGCTCGCGGAATTTCTCGGGGTGCCCTGCTTGACCAACGTACGGAAAATCGAAATCGCCGATGGCAAGGTGCGCGTCGAACGCGAGACCGATGGCGGCTATCAAGAGGTGACCGGATCGCTCCCGATGCTCGTCACGACCGCGTTGACGATCGGCGAACCGCGCTACCCGTCGCTCAAAGGTATCATGGGAGCGAAGAAAAAGCCGATCGATATGTTGAGCGTTGCCGATATCGGTGCCGCCGATACCGTTGGTTCGGCGGGATCGAAGACCGAATTGCTCTCCTTTGCGCCGCCGCCCGCACGTGGCGCGGGGCAAATCGTAACCCCGGAGGATCCCGCCGCAGGCGCGGCGGCGATTCTCGCCTTTCTTAAAGATAAAAAGTTGGTGTGATGAAAAACGTAATCGTTTACGTAGAACAGAAGAAGGGCGCGACTCGCAAGGTCACCTTCGAAATGTTGACCGAAGCGCGGAAAATCGCCGATGCGCTCGGCGGCCGCGCCGTCGCCGTCGTTCTTGGAGCCGGTTCCGCACAGGTTGCGGAGCAACTCAAGAACTATCCGGTCGACGCCGTGCAAGTCGTCGAAGACCCCGCAGTGGACACGTTCTTGCTCGATCCGATCGTCCATTATTTGGAAGTCGCGGCAAAAAACGTCGGCCCGTCGCTGCTCCTCATTCCCAACACGCTCTCGGGACGAGATCTCGCCGGACGGCTGGTCGCTCGACTCGATGCCGGTATCGCCGCCGACGTAACGGAGATCGCTGCGGCGAACGGTCGCGTTGAGTGCGTCTCGCCGAAACTCGGCGGCGCGCTGGTGACTCATTGCGTCCTGCGCGCCGGGGATTACGGCATTGCGACGATTCGCCCGGGTGCATTTACCGCCGCGCCGGGCGGCAGTGGCGCTTCGATCGAGCGGCACGATGCGCAGAGCGCAAATTATCCCCTCGCGATCGAACGTGACGTCGAAGAAGGCTCGGGCGAGATGGCGCTCGAGGAAGCGCCGGTCGTTATCGCCGGCGGGCGTGGGATGGGCGGCGCCGAGCCGTTCACGACGATGCTCAAACCCCTGGCAGACGTATTCGGCGGTGCGGTCGGTGCATCGCGCGCCGCAGCCGACGCCGGGTGGGTTAGTTATAGCTTGCAGATCGGACAGACCGGAAAAACGGTCAGCCCGCCGCTCTATATCGCCGTCGGAATCTCCGGTGCGATTCAGCATAAGGTCGGTATGCGCGCATCGGGAACGATCGTTGCGATCAATAAAGACGCGTCGGCCCCGATCGCCGAGTTCGCCGATCTCACCGTTGTCGGAGATGCCTTCGCAATCGTTCCGGAATTAACGAAACTCGTCACGGCGGCGAAGCAGTGAAGCGCGTTCGCCTCGTCGCGCTCGTCGCGCTCTTTCTTGGCGCGATCGTTCTCGCCGGTACGCCGCAGGCGAGCGCGGGGCTCTTCGGTCATAAAAAGGCGGCCGCGACACCGTCGCCCTCGCCGCTACCGACCGCGACGCCCGAACCCCCCGCAATTGCAATTCCGCGCCTTCAGGCCCGCCTCAAGGCGCACCCGACCGATCGCCAAGCGGCGCTCGAACTCGCCGGCCTCTATCTCAGCGTCGGGCAGGCCGAGCAGGCGCTCTCGCTGACGCAGCAGCTCTTGCAGGCCGGGAATAAAGACGCACGCATCTATTACCTCGACGGCTACGCACAAGAACTCGTCGGGAATCAGGGAGGGGCGCTCGCGGATTTCCAGAGCGCCTCCGATCTCGACCCCACTAACGTCGGCATTCTCTCGCAACTCGCCGATCTCTATGCGCGCAGCGGAAAGTTCGATCTAGCCGAACGCGTGGCAAAACGGGCGATTATCTTTCACAAGAAGAGCTCGGAGGCATACGTCGCGCTCGGCGCGGTCTACGCCGATCAGCAAAAATTCGATAAAGCGCTCGCCGAGTTTGCGATCGCTCAGAAGCTCGCTCCCAAAGATCCGACGCCGTCGTTACAGAGCGCGCGGATTTATCAAGAACAAAAACAGATTCCGAAAGCTCTCGCCGCAGTTCATCAGGCGCTGGCGATATCTCCGGGCGATCTCGACCTGTTGCTTTTCCGTGCCTCGCTTTACGCAGCCGAGCACAACGATGCAAAGACGATCTTGGCATACGACGATGCCGAGTATGCAGCGACGAACGAGAACGATCGCGTCAAAGTGCTCATGGAGAAAGCGACGTACTTTACCGGTGAGAAAAAATACCCGCAGGCGTTGGCGATCTTCCAGGAAGCGTTGAAGAAGTACCCCGATAACGCCGTCGCGCACGGCGCGATGGGCGATTACTTTGCGCAACAAAAAGATATGAAAGACGCGCGCGCGCAGTGGCTCGCGGCGCTCAAGCTCGATCCGAGTAACCCAGCCGTGCTCGCGCGCCTCTCGCAGGACGCCCTCCAGCGGCGCGATGTCGTCACGGCAACCTCCTATCTGTCGAAACTCGTGAAAGTGCGCCCCTCCGCGCAGAGTTACGCGATGCTCGGACAGGTCTATTTCTACCGCAAGCTCTACAGCAAAGCGCGCGTTGCGTGCGAGCAGAGTTTTCAGGCCGATCGTCAACCCGATACGCTCGGCTGCATTGCGAGCGCCGATTATCACCTCCACAACTACGGTGAAGCGTCCCATATCTTCGACGCCCTCGATCGCAACGCGCCGGGTTATCTCGACCACCAGCCCGATATGCTGATGGTGGCGGCGCAGACCTACGCGCACAATAACGAGAAGGCAAAAGCGATACAGGCGTATCGCCGCGTCCTTCGCGTCGCCGCGCGGAACTCTACGAGTTATCGTCGGGCGATTGCCGCAATTCGATCCCTCTCGAAGAAGCCTGCTTCGCGTCGGTAGAATGTACGCGTTCCGAGCGTGAAGGTCGTCACCGACAGCACGCTCGGAGCGCACCTCCGCGGCAGCGGGCACCCCGAGTCTCCGGATCGCGTCGAGCGCGTCGCCGCTGCCTTGCGTTTACATGCCGGGATCGCCGTCGTCGAAGAATCGTTTGAAGCCGACGACGGAACGCTGGCATTGGTTCATCCGCAAAGCTATATCGATCTCGTCGCGCGAGAATGCGAAGCCAGGCGGGGGTATGGGACGCTCTCGACCGGCGACGTTCTCGTCGGTGCGAGTTCTTTCTCGGTAGCGCGCCGCGCTGTCGGAAGCGTGCTGCGGGCCTTTGCGGGCGCGAAACGAGATGGGGCTCCGTATTTCGCATTGGTGCGTCCGCCGGGACATCACGCGGAACCGGCGCGCGGAATGGGTTTCTGCCTCTTCAACAATGTCGGTATCCTCGCGCGCCATATTCGTGCGACAACCGGAGCGCGCGTGGCGATTCTCGATATCGACTACCATCATGGGAACGGGACTCAGGCGCTCGTCGGCGATGGTATTTCGTACGTCTCGTCGCATGCGTGGCCGGCGTATCCGGGTAGCGGCGGAGCGCGCGAGCAAGCGCGCACCGAGAGCGGCGATGTACTCCTCAATCTCCCAATCGATCCGCGCGGCATCTCCACCGAAGGTTTCGTCGCGCTCTGGGAGCGAGCGGCCGAGTTCGTCGGGCGCACTCTCCGTCCCGACGCCATCGTTATCAGTGCGGGCTTCGACTACGTGCGCGGCGACCCGGTCGGGGATCTCGGCGTCGAACGCAATGCGGCGGGAGCGCTAGCGCGCATCTTCGCAAAGCTTGCGGGAGAGCTCGACGCACCGTTGCTGTACGTTCTCGAAGGCGGCTACGATATCGAGAACGTCACCGGGTCGATCGTGGAGATCGCCGCGGCTCACGATCTCAGCGCGCCCGGAACGAGCGGTGCCGAGCCGAAGGCGATTCCGGAGAGCCTCCGGCATATCTTCGAACGCGCCGAGGAGACGCGCTGATGCGCGGGGCGGAGTTCCGCTAGGGAGCGATCGAGGCCGCGATCTTCGAGAGCTCGCCGGAATCGAGCGAGCCGACGAGCGCATAATGCATGCCGTTCTTCGACCAAGATAACAGCGAGGTCGAGCCGCGCGAGGCGAGTTTTCCCGATAGGCCGTCGAATTGCAGCTTGCGTGCCCGAAGGCCGTCGAGATCGAGCGACGCACCGGAGTTTTCGAAGAGCGAGATCATGCGGATGCCGTCGGAGTAGAGTAGATGCGCCTGCGGAACGCCGTCATCGATGGTTCGGTCCGCCGCGACGGCAATAAATCCGTCGGGAAGATAGTGCGGCCGGCGAGCCTTAAACGGCAACGTTCGTAGAACCGCAGCAATATCGTTCGATGGACGGCGATGGATCGTGCGCTTTATGCGTTTGAGCCCGCTCGGAATCTCGAAGATGCGCGTCGGAATATCCTTGGCGTATGCGAGATTTTCAAATCGCTGCTCGCCGAGCAACGCGCCGTTGTCGCCGAATACCTTCCGTTCGAGTACGAGGTGGCTGCGAGCGTCGAGCCAGAGCCGCATCATCGTGTTGCCGGTATAATTGTTGACCAGAGCGACGATGTCGACGGGGAATCCGAGAAGGTGACCGGTTCCTTGCTGTATCGGCCGATAGTTGCGAAGCATCAGCCCGACGTTATCGGCGATGACGATGCGGTCGTCGAGCGCTCGGTTGCGTTCGATGAAGACGCGGTGATTTTGTGGATCGAGGACGTAGGTGGTATCGCCGCGTTCGATCTCGGTCTCCCCAAACGCCGATTGCGGAACGATGTACCAACGATGCGTGAGGTTTGGTGCGCGGTGTTCGACGCGGAAGACCGTCGCTTGCGTGCCGTGCGACCCAAAACGGATGTTCTCGATCTCCCCGACATAACTGACGACCTGCGGTGCGTGAAGGGCGGCGCGAAGAAGCGGCGTAGCGTCGCGCTGCGCGGCAAGCGCCGCCCCGGGAAGGAGCAGCGCCGCAGCGGCAAGGGCGACCGCGATCCTACGGGGCGGCATTCCCGCTTTCGCTTGCGAGAACGATCGGCGCCTGCGAGGCATCCTCGAACGGCTCGGTCGCCATCAGCGCCGCGTGGTCGCGGAGATCGTGCAATGCGTTGATCTGCGAGGGATGATGGAGACGCGGCAACAGTACCGGTGCGAGGATGGCTGCGAGTACGAAAAAGGCTGCCGCGGGAATCGCGACGGCGGGGCGCCACCAGGCGAGGAATCGCTCGACGAGGCGCGGGCGCTCCCGTTCGCGAGCGCGCGCAAGCGTCGCGGCGGCAAAACCAAGCGGAAGTTCGCGTCGTTCGGAACGTGCGTGAACGCGCACGAGTTCGGTGAGGCGAGCCTCCTCGTCATGGATCGCAGCGCAGGGCGCGCATATCTCGATATGCGCGAGCAAGACGGCATCGGCCCCCGGCTCGAGGGCGCGGTGTTGGAAATCAACGATCTCTTCGCGAGTGGGGTGGCGGTCGGTTGTCATACGTTTGAATATTTCAGCACGAGGCGACGAAGTTGGTTGCGAGCACGGTGCAAGCGCGATCGTACCGTACCGATCGAGCAACCCATGATCTCGGAGATTTCTTGATAGCTGTACTCCTCGATATCCGCGAGGGTGAGCACCTGTCGCTGGTCGGGTGAGAGCGCGTCGAGCGCTTTGGCCATGGTTTCACTGTATTGGCCTTCGAGGTACTCCTCGATCGGCTCCACGGCGAGCGGGCGTTCGCCACCCCATTCCTGCGGTGCGTTATCCTCTGGGATCTCATCGTAATAACGTCCTTTCCGTCGCCGAAGTTCGTCGCGGTGCAAGTTTGTGATAATACGGTAGAGCCAGGCCTGGAACGAGGTTCCCGGCGTGAAGCTCCGCCACGCCCGATAGACGCGAATGAAGGCTTCCTGGACGAGGTCGCGGGCGTCGGGCTCGTTGCGCGTCAGGCGGTAAGCGTAGGAATAGGCGACCGAACCGTACTGTTCGATCGCTCGTTCCAGAAAAGCCGCCTGTTCGGCACTAGGCGGTTCGATCACCTTACGCGCTGCTCCCACGGGCGCTTGGGTTCCTCACGGGGCATGCGCGATGCCTGCCGCGCGCGGAGACGAGCGGCTCTGCCGCAGGAGTGCGCGGAGCCCTAACGCGAGCGAATGAGCCGGCGAGCGAGCCGCCAGAGGACCCAGATGACGGCGAGCGCCATCAACGAGATCAGCGTAATATCGAGGATCACGATGCCGGCATACTCGCTGCCGCCGCATGCTGAGACGATGCTCGCGACCAAGGAAAGCTTGAAGAGTTCGAACGGGTTGCTCGTTTCTCCGTCGATGGAACGCGCTTCGGCGAGCGCGCCGCCGGCGACCCATGCGGCGCTTCGAGCGATGAACGCAACGCGGCCGTTCGGACCGACGATGAAGAGCTCGTCGTTATGAACGTAATGGCCGGTCGTATCTTCGATTGAGGAGATGACGAAGCGGTTCAGGATATGCTGGATCGTCGAACCGGTGCCGGTCGCGAGCGTCCAGCGCGACGGGATCGCGCCGAAGCGGATACCGTAATTTTTTAGCACTGCCGGAGAATCGTACGCTGGATCGATGGAGATTTCTAACAGATGCAGGCGTTTTGGATCGATCTGCTGTTGCAATCGAGCGAATTTTGCGCTCGTGAGCGGGCAGAGATCGCCGGGCGGGCAGCGCGTGTAAATGAAACTCAAGAGGAGCGTTTTACCACGGAACGCCGTCGATAAATTGAACGGATGCCCCGCTGCATCGACCAGCGTCACATTCGGCAAATAACTACCCAAATCGACCGTGATGACTTTGCCGCGCGCGGGCAGCCCGGCGACGAACGCGCGCGCCGGTACCGCTTCCCGTAAGCTCCACGGATCGGTCGAACGATCGAGTAGACCGTCGATCCCGATGCCGGAACGTACGATGGTTCCTTTGGGAACGCTGAAGCGATAGGTACCAGGCGCTAGCTGGAGCGTTGCGCCCCGCGTCGAGGCAACGATGGTGTGCTGTGGTGCAACGCCGAGTATCGTTGCATGAATGGGAAGCAGCGCGACCGCCAAGAAGAGGGGGAACATCACTCCACGATACTGCCTTTAACTCCCTCCGGGGTGGATGAAGGTCGCTACCGCCATCCATATCCCAAGGGCAACGATGACTGCCGAGAGGCCGAAGGTGATGATATTACCGAGCAAGCCGTTCTTTTGCTCGCCGATGACGCGTTTATCGTTGACTAACACGAGGAGAAAACCGAGGACGATCGGCAGCACGAAGCCGTTGAATGCCTCGATGTCGTTGGTCATGTTTACCAACGGGAGGTGCGGAATCAGCACGATACCTGCGGCGAGCGCGACGCTGCCGATATAAAGGGCGTAAAAACGCTTTGCCTTAAGACAACTATCGTTAAGCGAACAGCGCCATTCGAACGCCTCACCGAATGCCCATGCCGTCGCCAGTGAAACGACGAACGCTCCAAGCATCGACGCGCCGATCAAAGCCGCGCCGAATGTAACGCCGGCGAATTTTCCGACCAGCGGCTCGAGTGAGAGCGCGGCGTGGGCGGCATCGCTTACGGGAATATGGTGAACGAAAAGCGTTGCGGCAGTCATGACGATGACCGCGATCATAATAAGTTGCGTCGCAACCGAACCGAACGCCGTATCGATGCGCGCGAACGGCAGATCGCGGGGTTGTAAGCCTTTATCGACCGTTGCGCTCTGTTGGTAAAAAATCATCCACGGCATGATCACCGCGCCGATATTCGACGCGATCAATAAGAGATAGTGCTGGTCGCCGAGCGGCTGCGCGCCGAGGATGCCGTGGAAGATGATGGAGTGCAGGTTTGGTTTGGCGGCGATAGCGGCCGGAATGAACAGCAATTCCATGGCGCAGAGTGCAAGCGCGAAATACTCGGCACGTTTGTAACTCGCGGTTAAAATGACGACGGTCAGTGCGACCGCCGCTATAACGATGAAGGGAGCCGGCGGCAGGCCGAAAATCGCCGCTGCCCCGGCGATGCCGGCGAACTCGGTTACCAGCGCGGCGATATTGGTCACGAGCATCGTACCCAGCGAGAGCCACGCCCAGCCCATACCGTAATGCTCGCGGATAAGCCGAGCGTGCCCCTTGCCGGTGGCGGTTCCAAGGCGCACCGTCATCTCTTGGACGACGAAGAGCGGCACGATGAGCAACAACTGCAGCAAGACCAACGAGAAGCCGTACTGCGCGCCGGAGGTCGCGGCGGTCGTAATGCTCCCAGCCTCGGTATCGGCGAAGGTGACGACGATGCCTGGGCCCGCAACGGCGAGCAACCGGAGGAGCCACAGCTTCCAAGCGGTTTTCTGGGTAGAGATCGTACGGCGAGCCCCAAGCGAAGCCATGATGAGTGTTAGGTTAGCCTAAAACGCTCGCCTGCCCTGCCGCAAATGTCGGCGGGAATGCGTTTTCGAACGCCCCGATCCGTTAGTCGCCCGGTGGGAATGCGTAGAGCGGGTCCTTCGCCGGCGTGCCGATATCGATCACGATCTGCTGGTGAGCGACGAGCGGAATGCGCTTCGGATTGCCGGTGAAGCGGCTGCCGTTGAGCCAAATGGTGACCCGACCCTTAAAACCGGCGACATCGTTCGCACGGAGCGGCTGCCCCCAAATCGCGAAGAAATCGCCGAGATGGAAGAGGCGCACGTGCGGGGATTCGACGTGAATGATGCCCTCGGCATCGTGCGTGTGAATCCAGTAGAGGCAGCCTGCCTGCGGATTATTCGGGTTGGGAACGAAGCCGACATACTGCGGAATCGCGATCTGTTTGCCGTTTACGAATAGGGCGAGATGTTGGTGCACGTGCAATACGACCGGTTCGGGCGCGCTCGCGCATTTAATGCCGTTCACCGCCGAACCGTTCCCGCCGAGCGTCGTGTCGCCATTGGGGAAGAGGCGCTCTCCAAGCGTCCCGCCGTCGACGAGTTGCAACGCTTTGGGTTGCGGCTTTGCACCCGGAGCGGGCGATGCCGACGGCGTCGGCGTTGCATAGATCGCCGCTATCCGTTGCGTTTCGCGCCAGCGGAAGATACCGAAGCCGAGAAAAACGAGCACGACGACGACGGCAAAGCCGAGGTAGACGGCGCGCATCGGGTCGCGCGGCGGCGGCCCGTGCGAGACCCCTCGTTCGTCACGGCGGCGTTGCGCGCGGCTTGATTGGCTCACAGTCGGATCCTCGTTCTTTTCAGGAAGGGTGTGGTGAACGGATTATACGGAGGAGGTGGTCGTACGGTCGTACGGCGCATCGTTTGGTTCGAGAACGCGCCCCGGAAGGAGGTAGTTTCGCACGTAATCGCCGACCGCGTCGGAGAGCGCGGGAATCTCCGCGCTGTAGCCGGAGGCGCGTAAGCGATCGATGCGCGCGCAGGTAAAATACTGGTACTTCGTGCGAAGACGTTCGGGCATCGGGATATACTCGATGCGCTCGGGAATCCGTAACGCGGCGAAGATGGGGCGCACGAGATCGAGCCAGGTCTGCGCTTTACCGGCGCCGACATTGACGAGCCCGACGCTCTCGCTCTCGGTGAGTTGGAGCGTCATCTCGGCGGCCTCTTTCACGTAGAGAAAATCGCGACACTGCTCGCCGTCGGCGTAATCCGGACGGTCGCTCTTGAAAAGGCGAATGACGCCGCCTTGCTGGATCTGCTCGAAGGCCTTCGCGACGACGCTGCGCATCTCGCCCTTGTGCTCTTCGTTGGGGCCGAAGATATTGAAATATTTAATGCCGCAGATGCGGTCGAGCCATCCCTGACGTTGCGCGTAGCAGTCGAAGAGGTGCTTCGAGTACGCATAGGCGTTCATCGGCCGTAAGGAATGAAGCGGCGCTTCATCGTCGAGGCATTCTTCGAGAGCGCCGTAGGTCGCGGCGGAGGAAGCATAGACGAAACGCGTCTCGCGTTCGATCGCCCAACGCGCGAGCCGCTTGGTGTACTCGTAATTATTGCGCATGAGGAAATCGGCATCGCACTCCGTCGTCGAGGAGCACGCGCCGAGATGGATCGTGGTGCTTATGGGTCCAAGCGCCTCCGGTTCGAACTCGATCGTCTCGGCGAGATCGTCGGCATCGAGATAATCGGCGAAGCGGAGCGGGACGAGATGCTTCCATTTTTCGCTCTCGTCGAGCCGATCGACGACGAGCACGTTGTCGATGCCGCGACGATTCAGCGCCCAAAGCACGGCGCTGCCGATGAGCCCCGCGCCGCCCGTGAGAAGAATCCGCCCGTTATGAAGGTCGTTCATGGTCGAAGCCCCTCGGTTCCCTAAGCGACGTACCGAACCTCCGTCATCATGCCGCCCATCATGTGGACGGCGTTATGGCAGTGCATGAGCCAGGTTCCCGGATAGGCGTCGGCGACGAAGCGCCAGGTCATCGTGCCCTTCCAGGGCGCTACCAGCGCCGTATCCTTGAGCAGCGGTCGGGCGAACGGGGTGCCGTTGGTTGAAACTAGCGCGAAGCGGTGGCCGTGGAGGTGCATCGGATGCTCCATATCGCTCCGATTTTCGAAGGTAATCTCCACCTTGTCGCCGCGCTTCACCAGCAGCGGCGGGACGTGCGGCCACGATTTCCCATTCATCGTCCAACGCCCGGGAACGTGCGGATCTTTGTCGAGGATATAGTGCGCGGTGCGATCGGCGCGATAGGGGGGCAGCGCCGCTGCTCGCCCGCCGGCACCGAGATAGGTGAAGCTTTCGATCCCATCGAGCATCGAGGAGACGCCCATCGGGGAGCTTTGCTCCATTCCCGGCGTCGCCACGAGCACTGCCTGTTGATAGGCGGTCGGAGTGGAGAGCAGCGTTTGCAGCAGCCATGCGCCGGGCTTCCGTACCTCGAACCAGGCATCGAGGCGCTCGGCGACGCCGAGGCGGAGGGCGTCGACGGCGACCGGCACTTCGAGGCGGTTGCCATCGGTATGGGTGACGGTGAGACGATGCCCGGCGAGCCGTAGGTAGCGCGTCTCCGTCGGGTTGGCGTTGAGAATGCGCAAGCGAACGCGGTCGCCGACGTTGACCGAGAGCGGTGCCCCGCTGGGATAGCTGCGGCCGTTGATGCAGTGCGCGAGATAGGCGACTTCGTCGTTCATCGCGTCGCCCGGGCGCATGGCGAGCATCTCGGCGGAGTCCATCGGGTCGGTCATCGGTGCGTCGCTGCGTCCCTGCATCGCGGCGCGAAAACTCTTCATATCGGCAACGTCGTGTAGCACGACGACGAACTCCTTATCGGCGTGCTCTTCATGCGGCTCGTCGACGACGAACGCCCCGAAGAGTCCGCGCACGTCGCCCGCGCCGTCGTGATCGTGATACCAACGCGTCCCGGCGGGTTCGGCGTTGAATGCATATTGGAAACTGCCGCCGTTGGGGACGGCGGCCTGCGTGATTCCGGGAACCCCGTCCATGTCGTTGGGAAGAATGAAGCCGTGCCAATGAATCGTGCCCGGGCGACCGGCGTCGTTGCGAAAATTTACGCGGACTTTGCCGCCGCGGACGACGCGGAGCAGCGGCCCGGGAATGCTGCCGTTATAGGCAAGCGTGGAAAACGATGCGTTCGCGCTCGGTGAAAACGCATAGGGAGCGGCATGAATGGTGCGTTCGAGTACGCCGTTCTCCGCCGCTCGCGCATCGAAGGGTGCAACTGCTGCGACCAGCAAGCCGCCCGTGCCTGCGGCAAGAAACGGACGGCGTTGCATCTATCGTGAATCTCCTATTTCAATCGTCTGCGTCAGGTGTTTTCCGTCGTAATTCAGCCGCAGCGTCCACGGCCCCGCCATGTCGAAGTGGATGCGTGCCGTCCACACATGCGGGTTGCTGGTTTTGTGAAGCACGGCGGTCGATCCATGCGTGGTGCCGCCGCCCATCGACATCGAGGTGGCGATACTCGCGGTTTTCGGGATCGTCATCGGAAAGCGAACCGAGACGATGACGTCGTCGCGACCGGCGACCGGCGTCGTGGTAATTATCGGCGTCATGCCGTTGCCGCCGCCGTCGAGGCTGGATAGGTAGGCGACGATCTCGGCGATCTGCGGTTTGGTAAAACCGAAATTCGGCATCGGCGCGCGCGGATGGGCGATAAAGTTCGCGATTTGCGCGGGCGCGAGCCGATGTTCGATGCCGACGAGCGCGGGGCCGACGCCGCCACCGAAGGTCGCTCCGTGGCATCCGCTACAACCGTTCGCGGCAACGAGGTGCTCGCCCGCAGCGATCTGCGCTCCGTGCATTCCCGACATGCCGTGCATCCCGGCCATGCCGGGCATCCCCGCCATACCGGGCATCCCGGCCATGCCGGGCATCCCCGCCATGCCGCTGCCGCCGGGCGCGGAATGGATCGAGACGAGGCGCGCGCCGACCGGTGGATTCCAGAGATAGCGTTTGCCCTGCTGGAACGGGCCTGCCCAGTCGAAGGCAAAAGCGATCGAGGGGTGCGCCCCGGGTTGCAGGCCAAGTTCGCCGGTGACTTTCAGGTTCGGCAGAAAATTGTAGGCATCATCGAGGATGTACTGACGGTTGAGCGTGTCGCTCGATGCGACATCGTAACGAACCAGCACGTGATTTCGCCAACCGAAATCTCGCTCGATCTCCAGCATCGCGCCGTGAAAAGGCGTCGCGCCGACGTTGAGATCCGGACGCGCGTCCTGGCCGATGTAGTACATCGTCTGCACGAACCACGAACGGGTCTGATAGCTGTAGTAGAGCCCTTGGCGGGTGAAGGCATCGCCCGCAACATAGGCGCCGCCGGCGCCGAAGAGCGGTGCCGTTCCTTTCATTGCGACCGCCCCGATCGCCCACGGCCGCACCATGCCGCCGTAGGTCAGGTTGAAATCGAGGGTGCGCGGGCCCGCCTGTGGATTGTAATCGAGCGCAGTGCCGATCGGCCCGCTGCCGGTGAGCCACGATGCGTTATACATCCAATTGCGCGTCATCCCGCTGAAGGCCGTGCCCCAGCGAGCGTCGTTGGGGTTGAATGTGTTCTGTCCGGTCGTCTGCGTTGCAAGTAGATAATTGCCGAGCGTCCATCCGTGCGCGGGCATGAATGGAAAGGGTGTGTGAAACTTGCCGACTTGGATCGAGTTGCTGCCGTGAAAAAGATCGTTCCACGAAAGCCACATCTGCTCGGTGACACCTGGGAAGCCGCTGTCGACGATCGGCTGCTCGCCGTACCAGGTGACGTGCGGGCCGATGAAGCCGCCGCCCAAGATCGAAAGCGTCTGCGCGACCGTCGATGCGGGGTGCGATTTGTTGGCGAGCAATGTTTCGACTTGCACGCGCAGCGCGAGGGGGAAGGCCTGCCGCTGTTTTCGATAATCGAGATCCTGGAAATTCGACATCATCGTCATCATGCCGTAGGGGGTCATGCCGGGGAAGGTGGTGTGGCAGGCGGTACACGAGAGCCCTTGGCCGTTGGCGAAGGCCGGGATAGCCTCCGCTCTTCCTTGGGAGAGGAAAACAAGCGAGCCGACAAGCGTAAAAAGAAGAAAAAGGCGCCCCGAAAGCCCTTTCGGCAAGGGTGAGCGGGCGGGGCGTGTCGTACCTAGGCGACCCCCCATAGCCAAATCCAGAGTGTTATCCATGCCGATTCGTTCGTTTCCCCCACAAGCAGAGAGCGTTAACTATATATGCGCGATTCTCGAGCGCTTTCCGGAGCTCGCATCGCTACGAGCGCACCCAAATGACGGAACGCTCGAACTGGGCTTTGCGGTTCGCGGTCGGCTAGAAAAATCCAACCAAGCAGCCATCTCCGAAGCGATCTCCGACCATTGCGCTTGCTTCCTCGATCTCTCGCGCGAAGAGCCGGTCGCGCTTCGCGTCCGTTTCGAAGCGGACCGCGCGACCTCGTTCGTGACGGTCGTGCGCGACGGCGGCACCTTTAGTAAGGATGAGCTCGAGATGCTCTGCGCGTTCTTCGACGCGCGCTTCGGCGAGGCACTCGTTCGGAGCCGCCCGGCCGAGGATACACTCGACGAAGACCGCGCGGCTGCCGATGAAGCGGCGTTCTACGCCGTCGAAAGTCTGCGCGATCCCTCGCGCGCCGGTGGCCTCATCGGCTTCCGCGAAGGCCAGCGCGTGTTGGTCTATTTTCTCAATCAGCGCCGGAAAGGGAAGGCATCGTCTCGCCGTTAGATCGTTTGAACGTCCTCGTCATCGGGGATATTGTCGGTTCGCCGGGGCGCGAAGCGGTGAAACGCTACGTCTCGGTGTTGCGCGATCAGTACGAGATCGACGCCTGCATCGCCAACGGCGAAAATATCGCCGCCGGCTTCGGTTTGACTGCGGCTACCTGCGAGGAGCTCTTCGAGAGCGGCGTCGATTTTCTCACCGGCGGCAACCATACGTTCGATAAACGCGAGTTCAAGACGTTTCTCGAACGGAGCGACCGCGTCATTCGCCCGGCAAATTATCCGCCCGGAACCCCCGGTGCCGGTGCCGGCACGTTGCGCATCGGCGACGTGACGCTCGGCGTCATCAACGTGATGGGGCGAACGTTCATGCCGCCCGTCGACGATCCGTTTCGCGCACTCGAAGACGAGATCGAGAAGATGCGCGCGGTGACGCCGTGCATCGTGGTGGACGTACATGCTGAAGCGACTTCGGAAAAACAAGGTCTGGCTCGCTTCGCAGACGGTAAAGTTTCTGCAATATATGGGACGCACACGCACGTTCAGACCGCAGACGAAGAGATTTTGCCGGGCGGAACAGCGTATATTAGCGATCTCGGGATGACCGGTCCCAGCGACGGTATCATCGGTATGGAGAGCGAAGCGGTGCTGTCGCGTTTTCTGACGGGTTTTTCGGATCGCTTCTCCGTCTGTAAAAGCGGAACCAAACAGCTCTGCGCTGCGGTTCTTTGCCTCGATACCCGCTCGGGCCGAGCGATCTCCATCAAACGCATCTTTCAACGAGGCATTCCATGAACGGCGAAACCACCCACCCCTTCACCCCGGCCACCCTCAAAGTTTCGGCCAAGAGTAACCCCAACGCCGTCGCCGGCGCGATCGCCGCTGCGCTGCGCCAACGCGACGGCGTCGAAGTGCAAGCCGTCGGCGCCGCCGCGGTGAATCAGGCGGTCAAGGCGCTCGCGATCGCCCGCGCCTATCTTAAAAACGAGTCGCTCGATTTAGTTGGGACGCCCTCGTTTATCTCGGTTCCCATCGGCGATGAAGAGCGCACCGGAATATCGATCGCCGTCGAACGTCGAAAGCTCGATGGCGGAGCCGCGATTGAGTGATCGTCGACTTCCACTCCCACACCCTTTGTAGCGACGGAAGCCTCGAACCGCAAGCGCTCGCCGAGATGATGGCCGAGCGCGCAGTGGAGGCCTATTCGATTACCGATCACGATACGCTCGCTGCGTACGGGCGTTTTACGCCGCATGCAGGCGCGCGCGTCGTGGTCGGAACCGAGATCAATACGTACTATCGCAACTCCGAAGTGCACGTCCTCGGCTATGGCCTGCGCCCCGAAGATCCGGATTTCACCGAATTTCTCGTGGAGAACCGCGAGCATCGCTTTACGCGCGCGCAACGGATGGTGGAGCAACTCCAGGCCGGCGGCTATTCGATCGCGATGGCCGATGTCGAACGACACGCGCAGGGATCGAAGGTGTTGGGGCGACCGCACGTCGCACGCGCGCTGGTCGCAAATGGAATCGCCAGCGATATTGAAACGGCGTTTCGGAGCCTCCTACGACGCGGCCGACCGGGCTTCGTGCCCTCGACGTTCGTCACGCCGCAGCGCGCGAGCGCGGCGATCCGCGCCGCAGGAGGGCTCGCCGTCCTCGCGCACCCCGGCAGAGTCGCCGATGGGACGATCGTCGACGAACTCTGCGATGCCGGGGAGTTCGACGGGCTCGAAATCTACTACCCGCTGCACGACGCGAACGACGTTGCGCTCTACGAGAGCAAGGCGCGTGCGTACGGGTTATTCGCTACCGCCGGGGCCGACTTCCACGACATCCGCTACCATACGCGCGGCGTCGGCATGGAGATCGACGCAGCGGCGCTCGCTCCGTTTTTCGAGCGCGTCGGTTTAGCGTAAAACGCGTGCGATTATCGACCGCGTTCGGCGATCTCCGCACGTAGGGCGACGATTCCATCGCGCGCCCGCAATTCGAGGCGCTCCAACGCCGCCCGCTGCCGCGCCACGAGCAACTCGTCGCGGAGATAGCGATGGTTGACGCGGACGTTATAGGCGGCCGCGGCGAGCCCGGCGGCGGCGAACTCCCCGGCGCAACCGACATCGCTCAGCAGATGCGGATTCGGATGTTCGAGCAGCAGATGCGCCTCATCGAGGGTGCGCAGCGCGAGTTCGGCGGCACGCAGCGGTTCGCCGGCGGCATGGGCGAGCGCAGCCTGGAGGCGTTCGTGGCGCTCCCGCGCCTGCTCCGCGGTGCCCTTGGGCAGCCCCATCGCGGCGACGACCGCGGCGTAGGCCTCTTCGTCGCGACTTCGGGCATCGCCGAGCGCGGCGCGCAGGCGCTCCGCGTTCTCGATCCGTTCGGCGAACCAGTCACGCCAGGGGGCGTAGGCCTTGCCATCGATGCAGATGCGGGCGACCATCGCGACCAGGGCGGCCCCGAGGGCGGCGACGAGGCAGGCCGCGCTTCCACCCCCCGGGGTGGGGGCGCTGGAAGCAAGTTGGTTTAAGTAGTCGTCGAGCGTTTTCACAGGGCCTAGAGTTATTCGGTTACGAAACCATCGTCCTCGTCTCAACAAGGAGAAAATTCGTGTCACCATCGGTTACCCTCGCGGGGGATGTCAAAGATCGCGCTCTCGCCGAGCAAGGTCGCTCCCGCATTGCCTGGTCCGGAGCCTATATGCCGGTCCTCGCGCAGATCAGAGATCGTTTCGAGGCGGAGAAGCCGCTCAAGGGCGTCCGGATAGGCGCCTGCTTGCACGTCACGACGGAGACCGCGAACCTTATGCTCGCGCTCCAGGCCGGCGGCGCGGAGATCGCGCTCTGTGCCAGCAACCCGCTATCGACGCAAGATGATGTCGCCGCGGCGCTCTGCGAGTACGGCATCCCGACCTACGCCATCAAAGGCGAAGATAACAGCACCTATTATTCGCATATCGAATCGGTTATTGCGACGAAGCCGCAGATGTCGATGGACGACGGCTGCGATTTGGTGACGACGATCTATACCAAGCACAACCATCTGCTCGAAGAGATGATCGGCGGTTGCGAAGAGACGACCACCGGCGTCATTCGACTCAAGGCGATGCAGAAAGACGGCGTGTTGCCCTACCCGGTCATCGCGGTGAATAACGCGTTGACGAAACACATGTTCGACAACCGGTACGGCACCGGGCAATCGACGCTCGACGGCATCATTCGCGCGACCAACGTGTTGCTCGCCGGGCGTACGCTCGTCGTCGTCGGTTATGGCTGGTGCGGGCGCGGCGTCGCATCGCGCGCGGCCGGTATGGGCGCGCATGTCGTCGTTACCGAAGTCGATCCGCGTAAGGCGATCGAAGCGGTGATGGATGGCTACCGCGTTATGCCGATGGCCGAAGCGGCGAAAATCGGCGACGTCTTCGTGACGGTGACCGGCAACTATCACGTCATCTCCGAAGCGCACTTCAAGTTGATGAAGGACGGCGCGATCGTCTGTAACTCGGGGCATTTCAACGACGAGCTCGATCTCGACGGCATCAAGAAGTTGAGCAAGTCGATGCACGTTCCGCGCACGTTCGTGGAGCAGTACGAAATGCACGACGGGCGCAAAGTTTGCATTCTCGCCGACGGCCGACTGGTGAACCTCGCAGCAGGCGAAGGGCACCCGGCGGCGGTGATGGATATGTCGTTTGCCAACCAGGCGATGGCGGCGGGGCATCTTGCCAAACATCACGCGCAGATGAAGAAGCAGGTTTACGACGTGCCGGTAGAGATCGACGAAGAAGTCGCGCTCTTGAAGCTCGCATCGATGGGCGTCGAGATCGACACGCTGACCCCCGAACAGCAGAAATATATGGCTTCGTGGAGCGAGGGAACGTAAAAAAATGGCATACCGTAGATTATTTACGTCGGAATCGGTGACCGAGGGTCACCCCGACAAAGTCGCCGATCAAATCTCCGACGCGGTGCTCGACGCGCTGCTGAAGGAAGATCCGCAGTCGCGCGTCGCGGTGGAGACCTTCGCGATTACCGGGCAGATTCACATCGCCGGTGAAGTCTCGACGAAAACCTACGTCGATATCCCGCGCATCGTGCGCGAGACGATTAAGGAGATCGGCTACGATCGCTCGGCGGTCGGGTTCGATTACGAGACCTGCGGCGTGAGCGTCTCGATCGACGAACAGTCGCCCGATATCGCGATGGGCGTGGACCGCTCGCTCGAAGCGAAGGGCGGCGAGAACGATCCGTTCGAACTCACCGGCGCGGGCGATCAGGGCATGATGTTCGGCTACGCCTGCCGCGAGACGGCGGAGCTCATGCCGCTGCCGATCGTGCTGGCGCACAATCTCACCCGCCACCTCGCCGCGATGCGCAAGAACGGAACGATTCCCTATCTGCGCCCCGACGGCAAATCGCAAGTGACGGTCGAGTACGACGGCAACACGCCGGTCGCCGTCGATGCGGTGGTGATCTCGACGCAGCACGATCCCGATATCGCGCTCGACGTCATTCGCCGCGAGATCGCCGATAAGGTGATCGCGCACGTGATTCCGAGCAACCTGCGCAGCGAAAGCACGCGCGTCTTCGTCAACCCGACCGGGCGTTTCGTGATCGGTGGGCCGAAGGGCGATGCCGGCCTGACGGGACGGAAAATTATCGCCGATACCTACGGCGGCATGGCCCGCCACGGCGGTGGTGCGTTCTCGGGCAAGGACCCGACGAAGGTGGACCGTTCGGCGGCGTACGCCGCGCGTTGGGTCGCCAAGAACATCGTTGCGGCGGGGCTCGCCGAGCGATGCGAACTGCAGGTCGCCTATGCGATCGGCGTCGCGCGCCCGATGAGCGTGCTCGTGGAGACCTTCGGCACCGCCGCGATCTCCGAAGAGCGCATCGCCAAAGCGGTCGGCGAGGTCTTCGACCTGCGGCCCGCGGCGATCATCCACTATCTCGACTTATTGCGCCCGATCTATCGTCAGACGGCGGCATACGGGCACTTCGGACGCCCCGAGCTCGATCTTCCGTGGGAGCGGCTCGACCGCGTCGAAGCGCTCCGCACGGCGACCGGCTTCACGGGCGAGGCACTGCGCGTGCCGAACTTTGCGCGTTAACCAAGCGTTGTAAGGGTAGAAGTGAGGTAAGGAGGCTGAAATGAAAATATTCAAAGCGCTACTCGGATTCGGACTCGCATTCGCGATGGTCGCCCCTGCGCTGGCGCAGCAGGCATTCACGCTCGATAACGGCGTGATCGTCTACGGCCGGATGCAGACGTCGATTAACACGGCGACGGCGAACCCGGGCGATGGTTTCACGATGGCCGTGATTCCACCGTTCCCAAACCAGGCCGGAGGCTTGGAAGGCGCAACGATCTACGGGCACGTCGCTGCGGTAACGCGCGCCGGGCGCGGGCGCAAAGCGGCGCTCAAGCTCGCCTTCGATCGCCTTCAACTCGCTGACGGAAGCGTTGCGTCGATCACCGGTACGTTGAGCCAAGCGCAGGAAAAGAAACAGTCGCGTAACGGCGCGACGGTGGCGCTCTCGACGATCGGCGGCATGATTCTCGGGAACATGATCGGCAAGACGATCTTCCACACCAACATCGGCGGAATCGCCGGCGCGGCCGGCGGCTTCCTCTACGGCTACAACAACAAGTCGAACTTCACCATCGAGAACGGAACCCAGGTGCAGATGCGCCTCGACCGGACGGTCACCATCCGGCGGCAATCGACCGCCCCCGGCGGCCGCTAAACCCACCAGCATCGCTTTCGGCGCCCGGTTCCGACCTAAGCAGGGAGGAGGCGGGCGCCGCATCGCGTAGCCTAGGGTTCGCCGTTCCGGATTAGCTCAGTTGGTAGAGCAGCTGACTGTTAATCAGCGGGTCGCTGGTTCGAGTCCAGCATCCGGAGCCAAATAACGAAAACCCACCCCACGACGGGGTGGGTTTTCGTTATTTCAACTCGCAATGCTGAGACGAGAACCGTCACCCTGAGCGAGCACACGATGTGCGAGTCGAAGGGCGAGTCCAGCATCCGGCCGTGCTCGCGAAGAATGCGGCGCGGCCTCCACGATGTCACCCTGAGTAGCCGCCGAAGGCGGCGTATCGAAGGGCGAGTCCAGCATCCGGAGCAGTGCGTTCGCCACAGTGTCACCCTGAGTAGATGGGATGAGAAGGCCGGTCACCGAAGCGGTTTTCGAAAGAACACCCGCGTTGCGCACTCAGAGGTGCAAGGGAGACCGACCTTCATGGGCAAGCATAGCAAGAACGCAGCCAAACGCAAG
>JAJZED010000019.1 GCA_021805775.1 bacterium
AACGATCTCCTCGTTGCAACGCACGGCCGCGGACTCTACATTCTCGATGACGCCTCGGCACTGCAAGGTTTCGCGCGCGCAGCACGTCGCGGGTTCGCGCTCTTTGCACCACGCATAGCCTATCTTCTCAACGATGTTTCGTGGTGGAATACGCGCGCCGATGGGGCATCTGCGCCCTACGGAGCGATTTTGTCGTACTATCAGTCCGCCGCAGGCGCAAAAGCGCCGACGATCGAGATCGACGATGCACGCGGGAAAGCGGTTCGGCATCTCTCCGCGCTTCCAAACGGTATCGGTATGAACCGAGTCGTGTGGGATCTCACCGAGGATCCTCCGGTTCCGTGGACGAGCGCGCCGCGTTGGAACCGCGGCTATTCCGGCGGAGCGTCGGTCGTGCCGGGGCTCTATACCGTAAAACTGAGGATCGACGGGCATACGTTTTCGCGTCGCCTTACCGTTGCCGCCGATCCGCGCATGCATGCTCCCATCGCCGTATATCGCGCCGCGCAACAAGCGACGCGGAAGGCTTTTGCGATGCTTTCGTCGATCGACGCAGCGCTCAACGCTCTCGATGCGCGTGAGGCCAAGATTCAAGCGTGGCCGCCGAGTGCGCCACGCAGCGCACGGCTCGCCGCGATTGCAAAATTACGAGCGAGCCTCACGTCGAGCCCTCATGCCGATCAGGACGATGATTTCCTCCGCGATCGGCTGCGCGAACGCGTACAAACGGAGATCGGTTCGCTACAAACGTCGTTCGTCGACCCGACCGCCGAACAACTGCGGGAGAACGCGATCTTAGCTCGGGCGACCGCGCGTCGGGTCGGCCGCGTTAGGGCGTGGCTTGCGGGCGCGGACTCCCCATAAGCGCCGGGTCGGGCGGGGTCGTTGGAAAAGTAAACTCGTCGTATCGGGTGACGGCGCGCACGTTGAAGGAAAATCCAAGTGCGTGCTCGGTCGCCGAGAAGACGCCGCGCACGATTACCCAATATCCGTCGACGACGCGATAGGTGAGGCCGATGCGCATGTCGCTGCGGCTATCGCTCAGCACGATGTGCGAAGGTAACTGGGTCGATGGATCGACCTGCACTTCGCTTGGGTACATGCCGGTATCGAGGGGCGTCGGTGCGATGAGCATGTGCGGGGCCGGCGGCGTGGAATCGGGTGCGTAGGACGGTGCGAGAAAACTGATGTAAGGAACGGTTACGTCGGCATGCGGATCGGGCGTGGGAATTGGAAAGACGATCGGGGCTCCACGTTTGAGGGTGATCGAGATCGCTTTAAGATTTGCGTAAAACGAGAACGTAAAACTCGAAAATGGATCGAAATACGGAATGATGGGAAAGGCTTCCCCGGTCCGGGTCGCTCCGTGGGGAAGGTCGTGCATGATCGCAAAATTGTCCGCATTGCGGAGCGCGACGAGGCGATCGATCTCCTGCGATCGGCCGAGCGAAGGAGCCGTGACGTGCGTTCTCTCGCGATAGGTAATATAGGCCGGCGGCCGGGCACTATATGCTGCAGTCGTGCGGTTGATAAGAAGCGCGAGCGCGAGGTCGGCACCGATCATGGACTCTCTCTTCGGCAGAGGAGCCGCGCCCCCCGGTACCGCACTCTCTTCCTCGTGAAGAGAGAGGATCGCGTTGCCTTCGACGCTCGCGTTATCGAATGGAGACGAGCGATCCACCGTCGCCCCGAACTCGGTTTCCAAGAGTTTGCAACGCAGGCGCTGATCGAAAGCGAACTCGATGCACTCGGTATCGAACGGCGGCGTGCGGCGAAAACCGGCGTGGTCGCCGTCATTCACGGCGCCCTGCCGGGGCATACCGTCGCGTTGCGTGCCGACATGGACGCACTCCCGATCGCCGAACGAAGCGGGCTGTCGTTTGCATCGCAGATTCCCGACGTCATGCATGCATGCGGTCACGATGCGCACGTCGCGATGTTGCTCGGTGCGGCAACGCTGCTGCAAGCACGACGGGTTGAATTGCACGGAAACGTCGTGCTGCTCTTTCAACCTGCAGAAGAAGGGCCGGGTGGAGCGGAGCCGATGATCGCCGAGGGCGCGCTCGAAAATCCGCGGGTCGATTGCGCTGCGATGCTCCATGTCGACGTGCGTTTGCCGACCGGTACGGTCGGCGTGACGCCGGGGCCGGTCAATGCGTCGGCGGATGAATTTACCTTGCGTATTCTCGGCCGCGGCGGGCACGGTGCGTATCCGCACACGGGTGTCGATGCGATCGTCGCCGCATCGGCAGTCGTTGTGGCGCTGCAGAATATCGTCGCGCGCGAGATCGATCCGCTTGCCTCGGCGGTCGTAACTATCGGCACGATCGCGGGCGGCTATCGAAACAATGCGCTCGCCGATGAAGTGGTGATGACCGGAACGCTGCGCGCGCACGATCCTGCAATCCGCGATGCGCTCTCCGCACGCGTCGAGCAGATCGCGCGATCGGTCAGCGAAGGGTATGGAGCGCGCGCGGAATTGGAACTGCGACGCGGCTATCCGCCGGTCGTCAACGACGCTGCGCTCGCGCGAGGCTTCGCGCCCGTGCTCGCGCGCGAGGCCGGGGTTCGGGTAGTCGAGGCCGCTCCGACGATGGGTGGGGAAGACTTCGCCTACATCGCGCTGGAGGTTCCGGCACTCCTCATGCGTCTCGGGGTTCGGAACGAGGAGATCGGGGCGCACCGCTCGGGGCACAGCGCCGAGTTTATTCTCGACGAGGCGGCGCTCGCACATGGGGTCGATGCCTTGGTCGCCTTCGCCGTCGCCTTCGGTGCCCCAGGCGCGCTCATCGAGAAAAAACGCAACGCCTAGTATCTGCGACAAAAGCAGGTACTACAAAGTGTGCTTGCGAAGCTCGTTCTCATGGACGTCTATCGGAACGAAGACCTGCCGCGAGGCTGCGCGCACTTCGAAGCCGCTATCGATCTTCCGGCTGTTCCTGAGGAAGCCTTCGCGCTGCTCTGCGCGGTAGAGAAGTGGCCGGCTTGGCTCCCCCTCGTACGTAGTGCCGAACGCCGCGGAACGGGCGCACTCGAGGTCGGCGATGAGATTCTCTTGCGTCTTGGCGAGCCGCGCGACGAGGAGCAACTCTTCGAGGTCCGACGCATCGTCGGCAACTACTGCCTCACGCTCGTCGGTGCCTATTCAATGCGGCGCCGGATTGATTTTCGTCTAGAACGACAGAGCAGCCGCGCTCGGCTGCGGATGGCCTGGCTCTACCCCACCTATCACGGCGCGATGGGAAGCGCCCTCGACCGCTTGTTGCGGGGGCGGATGGTCGCATCGTCGCTCGACCGCGCCGCTCAGCAGTTCCGGGGGTTGCTCGAGGCGAGCCTGGTGGCTTAGCAGTCGTTGACCTGGAGTGCCAAACCCGCTAGAATCACTTCATGCCGCTCTATGATTACCGCTGTTCTTCCTGTGGGACCATTCGCGAGATCCGCCACGGATTTGACGAGAGCGTGAGCGATCCGTGTGCCGGCTGCGGCGGCGTACTGCTCCGCGTTTTTAATCCAGCGCCGATTCTCTTCAAGGGCTCGGGGTTTTACGTCACCGACTCGCGCCCATCGGGAGGCTCCTCGGCGAGCTCCTCCTCATCGGAGAGCGCGAGTCCCTCCGCCGGCAGCTCCGGCGAGAGCGCTGCTTGAAGCATCGCCTAGGCGGGCGGTTCGCTCGCCCCTGAATCGGGTGGCTCCCACTGCCAGCCCACTCCGGTGCCGGGTTCCCCCGGTTGCGGCGGAACTGCAAACGGCGGGGGGAATGGCGCTCCGAAGGCCGGTTGCGGCTGATCCCCGCCCCCGGAATTTGTCGGTGCCCCAAAGCCCGTCCCAGGTGGCGGCGAGAAGTTCGGCGGCGGAACGAAAGTCGGCGGCGGAGCGAAGCTCGGCGGCGGAACGAAGCTCGGCGGCGAGAGTGCCGCGGGGTGCGATTCGGAGAAGCCGGGCGGAACGCCGGGAGGGCGGATCAGCGGGACTTCGGTGGGCACCGGCGGCGCGGGAAGCGGTGGAAATTCGTAACCGTTTTCCGTAGTAACGTCGTTTTGCGCGACCCGTACGTCGACGTTTTTTTTCTTTGCTGCCGCGGCGCTCGCAGCTGCGGTCGCCGCGTGGCGTTCTTCGAGCAGCGGCGGTCGCGCGGTAAAAAGCGGGGCCGGCAGATCGCCGACGGCGGCACCGACGAGCACGTTGCGAACCGGAGGAAGAATCTGCGCGTCGGAGCGACGAGCGATCGTGCGTAACTCGTCGATAATTTCTTCTGGTGCCGCTTCGGCCTTCATCGTATCGAGCAACAGCTCGACCGTATCGCGTAAATATTGCGGCGGTGGTACTTTAGCAAAAGCAAGGGTGTGTTGAGCGAGTTCGGCTTTCACGCCTTGCAATAGTCGTTTCCAATGATCGATGTTTTGGTAGCGCTCGAAGAGCCCTGCGGTACGCTTTGCTTGCGCGTAGAGTGCGGCGATGCGCTTTCCAAGGGGATCGGACGGCGGAGCCGGTTCGACGACTGCGACGCGCCCCGCGACGCGCGCAAGTTCGCCGAGAATTTGCGAGTGGAAAAGCGGATCGACTTCGTGAAGATAGTGATAGGCAAGGCCCACCTCAAAACTCGCATCGCGTGCCGGAATGACCGAAGTGCTCCCGCGTAGCAGCGTGGCTCCGATATTGGCGAACTCGGCAATTGCGAGATCGCGCGACTCGATGACGGTCACCTCGGCGCCGCGTTCGAGAGCCGCGCGCACCGCTCGTGCTTCGTCACCGTAGCCGCAAATGAGGATGCGCTCGCCCGCGCGTAGACCGATAGCATCCCATATAAGCGCTTCGATATAGCGAGCTTCCGCCTCAAATTCTCGAACCGAATAAACGTAATCGGAGAGTTCCATCACGCAGTCACCCGTTCGAGCCGTTCGAAAAAATCAGGAAAACTAACGTCGACTTCGTTAACGGAATCAACCTCAACCGGGCCGGCCGCGCAGCCGAGCATCGCGGCGGCCATTTGAATGCGGTGGTCCCCGAAGGTTTCGACCGGAATATCGGAGGCGACCGGCGAGCCTCCGTCGATGGCGATTCCATTGGGCAGATCTTCGGCGACGATGCCGACGGCAGCCAACAAGCGGTGGATTGCGGCGAGTCGATCGGATTCTTTATCGCGCAGATCGCGAACCCCGGATATCGTCGTTCGGCCATCGGCGAATGCGGCGGCGATGGCGAGGAGCGGTAGCTCGTCTATCGACCGTCGCGCGCTCTGCGTATCGACCGCGGTCGCGTGCAGTGTCGCGTGTTCGACAAATACGTCGCCGATCGGTTCGCCGTTGCGCTCGCGTTGATTCCGTCGCTCGATCTTCGCGCCCATCGCGTCGAGTGCATCGAGTAGCCCCGTTCGCGTCGGATTGAGATTGACATCGCGAATCAGCAACGCACTCCCACGGGCGAGCGTCGCTCCGACGATGAAGAACGCCGCGGCGGAGAAATCGCCGGGTGCCGTAATCGTTTCTCCGCCACGCACCGTCGGCTCGTAGAGATCGATCTCGCTTCCATTCCACGAGATGCCGGCGCCCATCGCTGCGAGCATCCGTTCGGTGTGATCGCGCGTCCCGCGATCGCCGGAGAGTTTGAGCGGCGTATGGGAGAAAAGCGCTGCGAAGAGCAATGCGGATTTTATTTGCGCCGAAGGCTGGACGAGAATAAGATGTCGCGAACGATCGGTGCTCGCCCCGTCAATCCGTATCGGAAGTCTCCCCTCCGTGCTGACGATGCGTGCGCCGAACGCGCGCAGATGCGCGGCGACCGGCTCCATCGGGCGACGCGAGAGCGAGGAGTCGCCGACGAAGCGCGCTCGGATACCCACGCCGGTACAGAGACCGAGGAGCATGCGAACGGTGGAGCCGGAGTTCATCGCGTCGATATCAGCGCTGGGATCGCGGAGAGCGCCGCCGCGTACCGTGTGCTCGTCGCCGTCGCGCGCGATCTCCGCTCCAAGCGCGCCGAGCGCGGTTGCGGTCGCTCGAACATCGCGGCCGGGATTGAGGTTCGCAATCCGCGTTTCGCTCGCCGATGCCGAGGCGAGAATAAGGGCGCGGTGCGAGATCGACTTATCGCCGGGTAGCGTGATCTCGCCGCGAAGGGGGTGAGATTCGAAGCGAGGGGAGCGCAAAATCATGGAAGCTCACCGTTCCACGTGCGCCTACGGCGTTCCGGCACGGCGCTCGTGGGCCAGGCTTCGATGCGCGCGAGGAGGCGGGTGCAATGAGCGCGGTTCGCCGGGAGCACCTATAGATGATTTCGAAGGCGAACGCCGATATTATCGGTATGAGCGATGCGCTAGGAGATTCCTCGAAGCTCGTCGGCGGCTCGATGCGCGACCTGCAATATGCGCTCGCCGTCGATGCAAGCAAGAGCTTCAGCCGGGCCGCCGAGCGTTGCGGCGTCGCTCAAGCGACGCTGAGCGGGCAGATTCGCCGCCTTGAGGAGCGCCTGGGCATCGAACTTTTCGAACGCGACGGACGAAGCATCCGAACGACCCCGATCGGTGCGCGCATTCTCGCCGAGGCGCGGCAGGCGGTTGCGGCGATCTCGCGCATCGACGAACTCGCGCGCTTCGCTGCGGATCCTTTCGTCGGCGAGATACGTCTGGGGATCATTCCGACGCTCGCCCCGTACTTGCTCCCTCGCTTGCTCGCGAGGGTTCGCGAGGCGCTGCCGAAGGCCCCATTGACGATCGTCGAGGATATGACCGAGCGCATTACCGCGTCGCTTCGCGACGGAAAGCTCGATGCGCTCGTCCTCGCCAGCGAGCCGGAGGGGCAGGGCTTTACCTCCGAGCTGCTCTTCGAAGAGCCATTCTGGCTTGCCGTCAGCCTTGGCGCGGCCAAGCGCTATCGCGCTCCGGTTCAGCTCGGTTCGATCGAACCGGAGACCCTGATATTGCTCGCCGACGGGCATTGTTTGCGCGACCAGGCGCTCGCTCTCTGCGGCGAACCGCACCTCGCGTCGCGCGTCGGTAGCGACCTGCGGGCGAGCAGTCTGGAGACGGTTCTTAATCTCGTCGCTGCGGAGTACGGGGTAACGATCGTTCCCGCACTCGCCGTCGCTCGCTTTCGCAGCGAGCATCGCGACGTCGCACTTCTACCGCTTGAGAGCGGCGCTTCGCGGGAGATTCGTCTGATCTCTCGACCGTTCGCTCCGCGCCGTCGCGCCCTCGATGCGCTTGGAGCCCTCGTAAAGCGTTGCGGTCGGGAGGGGCTCGCAATGGTGGGGAAGGTGGGACTCGAACCCACATGAGTTGCCTCGGCCGCTTTTGAGGCGGCTGCGTCTGCCATTCCGCCACTTCCCCAGGCTCGGCAGGGCGGATGGTTCGCGCCGCGCTACGGCGCTCCTGGAAGGCTGATATCGATCTCGGCGCGCCTTCGATAGCGTAGCTCGACGACCCGACTGCCCGCCGGGCTTGGAATCGTAACGAGATCGCCGCCGATCGTACGGATGCGCTCGGCGCCACCCGAAGCGAAGGCGTCGATCGAAACGCAGCGCGACGAGCACTGCAAGAGCACGCGCAGCCGCGCGCGTCGCGGATCGAGGATAAAGGTTTTCGTAAAATCGACTGGGGTTGCAGCGAGATCGGGAGCGCGATAGCGACAGATCAATACCTGCGCGGCGGCACTGCTTCGGTCTTCGCAGCGATAAGCTCGATTGAATGTCCCAGCCTCGAATGGATGCGTAAATGCGGCGATGTAGTCGCGCTTCGAAGGTGGGGGCGGCGACGTAATATCGTCGCGAAAGAGCCCGATGCTCGTGGCCAGGTTTCGCTCGTGCCGACGATCTTCGAGCACGAAGGAGCGCGCTCCGGCATCGGCACTGACGATCAAGCGAAGACGTGCATTGTGCAGGACGTACGTCGGCGTTCCATCGGAACGAATCGCCGCGACGAGCGCGTGCAGATCGTTATCGGCGTTCATCGGCCGCAGAGCCGGGAGCGGCGCCGTGCAGAGCATCCACGTAACGCGCGCACGCGATGCGTTCGCGCGATCGAGGCGCCAGTCACACGCTCCGCCTGCGGGAATGCTGCGCGCCGGAATGGTGACGCGAGCCGATCCGAGGGCGAGCGTGACGTTCGGCAGCGCGCGCGGCGTTTGCGCGAGGTCGAACGCGTCGAAGAGTGCGGATCGCCGCTGGGGGCTGAGGAGGAGCGTGGCGTCCTCGATGCCGCCGTTGGTCGGTTCGATGCCATCCGCACGTGCCGCCCGCGCCGACGGAACGAGCGCTCCGCGTCGGCGATAGCGTTCTAAACGCGCGCGGACCGCAGGGAGCATGCCGGCTTCGTCGGCGATCCGTGGAAGAACGAGCGCGCGATAGCGCGCGAGCGTTCCCGGCGCGGCGAAGCGAAGGTCGACGGCGCGACAGGTAAGCGCGAGAGAGCGGCACTGCATGAACGCACGGATCGTCGCGGCGGCAAATGCGGCGACGCGCGCGTTGTTGACGGCGTGGGGAGGATACGCGCTGACCGGCCATGCGACGGCGATATTTGCGTCGGGACGTAGGCGGGCCAGGCGGCGCGCGCCCTCCTTTTCTACGAGCGCACCGAAATCCGCCGTTGGCGCGTAACGCGCTTGTCGGGAGCCGCCCACGGAGAGGGCGGCATCCCATGCGTAGAGCGCATTCGCCCACGGCGCCTCCCAACCGGCTGGGTTCATCGTATCTTGGACCGGAAAATTGACGATTGCGTGGGCGCCAAGTTGCAAGAGTTGGTGCAGGGCAATCGTCGTGTTTTCAGGCGCGGCCGGGCGTGGACTGGTTTCATTCGCGCCTTGAAGCCAGCCGGCTTGAAATTCGCTCTGCATGACCGCGCGGTGCGGTTCGGTTTGCAGGAGCGCGGTGGAAAAAATAAGCTGTGCGATATCGTGCGTACCGATGCGAAAGGCATCGCTCTGATACCAGTTCCCCCACGCCCACACGCCCGCTGCGGCGGGAACTTTACTCTGATAAGTATTTATGAAGAGTGGAACGTTCGGCCCGATTTCGCGACGAACGGCTCGCTCGAGCCAGCGAATATAGGCGTGCCAATGCGGTGCCGGCCAGGTATCGTTATCGATGTATGCTCCTTGGTCGTCGTCGAGCGCGACCGCTTCGACGTCTTTCGACCAGGGGGCGATCGCTGCAAAGAGCGCGTGAAACCATCGATGGACCGCAGCGAGATGGCCTTTGTTCGCCAGCCATTCTTGCGCGGCCGCGTCGGCGTGGGCGTTCTGGAATGTCGCCGTCGCCGGATAGCGCCCTTGAAGAATATCGTGCAGCGGCATGCGGTAGCTTTTCCGTACGAGCAACCACGCGGGATAGCCGCCGTTGCGCCATTCGTTGCGAATAACCGGCCCCGGGCGCACGATAATACGAAAACCATCGGCTGCGATCAGCGCGAAAAGTGCGCGTACGTTTCGGCGAGGGTTGGTGCGCCCGCTAAAATCAAACGCTCCGGGGCGCGGTTCTTGAAAGTTCCACGGAATGTAGAGATCGATCGTGTTGATGCCCATTCCCCTATAGGCGCGAAGATCGGCAGCCCATTGCGAGCGTGGGGTTCGCTCGTAGAAGAAGGAGGCGGCGTAGAGAAAGTGATGGATGCCGCGGCGGTGCGCCTGCCAACCGCTCGGCGGGGGAGCGAGCGCGCCGATGAGCGCGAGCGATAGTACGAGGGATGCGTAGCGGCGCAGCGACGGCATGCTCGCCTCTTCGGGTGAGGAAGCCGCGTACCTCGCGCGAAAGAAGTTCGGGTGTCTTTTCGAATATGGAGCGAGCTGCTCGGCCTGCGCGGGACGCTCGATATCTGCACGCTACGTTCGGAGGCTCTCGCGTCGGGCGTGCTCGGCGACCCGGTCGAGCGCCTCGTCGGCGTCTATCTGCCGCCGGGATACGACCCGCAGGCTTCGCGACGATATGCAACGATCTATTGCCTGCACGGGCATGGTTCGAACCTCGCAAAAGCGCTCTCGACCGGACCGTGGGAACGCAACCTCGTTCAGCAGGCCGATTCGGCGATGGTCGACGGATCTTTGCACCCGGCGATCCTCGTCCTGGTCGATGGCGCGACCCGCTTGGGTGGTTCGCAGTATGTCGATTCGATCCAGAACGGGAATGTCGCGCAGCATGTAGCAGAGGAGATCGTCGACGAGATCGATCGACGCTATCGCAGCATTTCTCGCGCGAGCGCGCGTGCGATTGTAGGAAAGTCCTCGGGAGGTTTTGGCGCGTTTCATCTCGCGGCGCAGTTCCCCAAACGTTTTTCGGCACTGGCATCGATAGCGGGGGATAGTTATTTCCGCTTGACGATGCCGATGCTCTTTCCGGCGGCGCAACGCTCGTTCGAGCGACACGATGGTGACCTGGCGGCATTTCTCGAAGAATTCGAGCGCGAACCATTGCGCAGCGATGAAAATTACGCCGCGCTTTTTATTTTGGCATGCGCTGCGGCATACTCGCCGCGCTCGAACAAAGCGCTTGATGTTGCATTCCCATTCGACCTTCGCAGCGGAGAGATCGATGAGGAGATCTTTGCCCGTTGGCTCGCCTTCGACCCCGCAGAGTATGATGCCGACAAAAGAACCGCCCTTGCGGGGCTATCGCTCTGCTATCTCGACGCCGGGCGCCGCGACGAATATGGGCTCGATATCGCCGCCCGAATCTTGGCGCGGCGCCTCAGCCTCAGCGGGCTTCGCGTGCGAAGCGAGGAATTTCCCGGCGGTCATCGCAACACTAGCGGGCGCTATATCGGCGCTTTCACCGCGCTTCTCGAGGTACTCGACCGTTGATTTCTCGCAGATTTATGCTCTCGCTGTTCGCCGTCATCGTGTTCGCAAGTGCGCCGGTTGGGGCGACGCTTCAGTCGCCTCCGCCGGCTACCTTGGCTCAGCGGACCTACAATGACCCCGCAATGCATTATGTCGCTCCCGAAGGTGTCGCGCTTATCGGCATGCGTCAGGTGCCGTATCAAACGGCCTCGCACATGACGCCAGTGGCAATATGGGCATTGGGTATCGGAAAGTCGAATGCGCGCGTTATTTCGTTGGCCTTCGAGCGTTTCTCCCATGGCTCGCTGCGCGGTTTTTATACAACCTATATCAACGAACTCCGCAGTGCCTCAAATGGCAGTACGTTCGTGCGTCGCGAGCATGCGATCCTCGTCAACGGTATGCCGGCCTACTGGCTAAAAATCAGCTCCGGCGAAGGGCTCTCACAGATGCGGTCGTATGCGTACGTTTGGTACGACGGCGTCCGAGGCGTCGTACTTTCCGAGCAAGCGCGTGCCGGTAAAATCAGCGAACGTCAGGCGAAACGGGATCTCGCCGGAGCGAGCGCCGTCGCCTACCCGGTCGGACGCCCCTATTAGGGAGCCGCGCTTCGCTCGATAGCGTGCCGTAGATCGGCGATGAGATCGTCGCAGTCTTCGATGCCGACCGAGAGACGTAGGAGCCCGTCGGTGACGCCGCGTCGCTCGCGATCTTCTTTCGGTATCGATCCGTGCGTCATGCGCGCGGGATGACAGAGCAGCGACTCAACTCCGCCGAGGGATTCGGCGAGGCTGAAGAGCTTCGTCTCGCGAGCGAAGGCGAAAGCTCGATCGGCAGGCCCTCGTAACACAAAGCTCACCATGCCGCCGAACCCGCTCATTTGCGCTTTTGCAATCGTATGCTGCGGGTGGCTCGGCAAGCCGGGGTAGTAAACGCGCTCGACTTCATCGTGCCGATCGAGAAAGTCGGCGACGCGCGCTGCGTTCGCCGCGTGTTCGCGCATCCGGATGGCTAAAGTTTTCGCTCCGCGCATCGTCAACCATGCATCGTGCGGTCCCGGGACCCCGCCGACGGCATTTTGATGGAACTTTATCGCGTCGTGCAGATCGGATCGATCGGTTATCGCCGCACCGCCGACGACATCGGAGTGACCGCCGATATACTTTGTGGTCGAATGCACGACGACGTCGGCACCCAGTTCCAGCGGCTGCTGAAAATACGGCGATGCAAAAGTGTTATCGACGACAACGACGGTACGCTGCGGATCGCGGAGCGCACAGACCGCCGCGATGTCGACAATTTTTAGTAACGGATTGGTCGGCGTCTCGATCCAAATCAGCTTCGTATCTTGCCGAATTGCCGAACGGACGGCTGCGAGATCGCTCATATCGACGTAGGTGAACGACATTCCATAGCGTTCCAAAACGCGGGAGAAGAGCCGGTACGTTCCTCCGTACAGATCGTCGGTAACGACGATATGATCCCCGGCACTGCAAAGATTTAATACTGCCGCCGTCGCCGCCATGCCGCTGGAAAATGCGCTGCAATAGCGCGCGCTCTCCAGCGAGGCCAACTGTGCCTCCAAGGCGCTGCGCGTCGGATTGACGGTGCGGCTGTAATCAAAGCCGCGGTGTTCGCCGACGGCGCTCTGCGTGTAGGTCGAGGTTTGATAGATGGGAACGATCGTCGCGCCGGTCGTCGGGTCGGCCTCTTGGCCGACGTGGATCGCTCGGGTACTAAATTTCATGAACGCGCCCTTACCCCGCCGCCTCCGGGCTACCGGAGAGAAAACTGATGATATCCTGTCGCGTGACGACGCCGACGGGTTCGTCTGCATCGGTGACGACGATCGCGTGATTGGCCAAAGTGAGCAACTTATACGCGCTTTCCAACGGCTCGGCGCTATCGAGGGACGGGAAGGGGCGCCCCATGACTTCGGCGACCTGTCGATGCACGATATCGCTGCGGTCGAAGACCGCCTGCATCACGGCGACGTCGTTTACGCTCCCGATCTGCTCCTTGCCGCGCATAATCGGAATCTGCGAGATTTCATACGTGCGTAGAATATCGAGTGCGCGTTGAACCGTCTCGCGTTCGTCGAGGACGATCATCGGCGGGAGTGGCGTCTTACTGCGAAGGACGTCGGCGACCGTCGCTCGTCGTTTCCCTTCAGCGAGAAAACCGTTCGCAATCATCCACTCGTCGTTGAAGATCTTCGACATGTATCCCCGGCCGGAATCGGGGAATATCACGACGACGACGGCATCGTCGGGGAGCGATTTCGCGAGTTGGATGGCGGTAACGGCGGCGGTGCCCGATGAACCGCCGACGAGCAGGCCTTCTTCGCGCGTAATGCGGCGCGCCATAAGAAAAGAATCGCGGTCGGATACGCGGACCATTTCATCGATGACTTTCAGGTCGACGGTTTCGGGAAGATAGTTCATCCCGATGCCCTCGACGGCATACGAGCGCGGCGTATCGCCGGAGTAAATCGAACCTTCGGGGTCGGCGCCGACGACGTGAATCTTCGCATTGCGTTCTTTCAGATAGCGGGCGGTGCCGGAGATCGTTCCCCCGGTGCCGATGCCGGCGACGAAATGCGTCAGCGTGCCGCGTGTCTGCTCCCAAATTTCCGGACCGGTCGTTGCGTAATGCGCGTCGGGATTGTGGTGATTGTGAAATTGGTTCGGCTGAAAAGCGCCGGCGATCTCTGCAGCCAAGCGATTGGCGACGCCGTAGTAGGATTCGGGAGAATCCGACGGCACGTTCGTCGGGGTCACGACGACTTCGGCACCGTATGCTTTGAGCAAATCGATCTTCTCGCGCGACATTTTGTCGGGCATGACCAAGATGCAGCGATATCCGCGAATCGCCGCGGCCATCGCCAGCCCACTGCCGGTGTTCCCGCTGGTCGGTTCGACGATCGTGCCGCCGGGCTTGAGCAAGCCGGCCTTCTCGGCGGCCTCGAGCATAGCAACGGCCGGGCGGTCTTTTATACTACCGCCGGGATTCATATACTCAACTTTTGCGAGAACGAGGCAGCGCGCACCATCGGTGACGCTGTTCAGCCGTACGAGCGGCGTGTGGCCGATAGCGGCGAGGGCATCGGCGCAGTAATCCGGCCGAAGAGCGGGTTCGATCGATGGGCTTTGCATAGCGCCTCGGGCTTCTTACTGCGGTTGCCCGCTGCCTGCGTCGGCGCGGTCGCGCAGGGGTGCGACGTGCGGCACGATAATCCAGTGGGGTATGAAGGCTCTCCTGCGCGGATTCGCGTTTCTCGCAATCGCAGCGATCCTCGGCGGATGTAACGATGGGGCGCTACCCCCGGGGGCATCCTATGCCTCTCTCTCGGGGACCGTGCTCGATGCGGCAACGAACCAACCAATCGCCGGTGCGACCGTTACGCTCGATACGGTGCTTACGGTAACGAGCGATGCAGCCGGTCATTTTACCTTTGCGAAAATTCCGACCGGCGATTTTGATTATACGGTGCAGGCGCCGGGTTATGCGACCATGAGTTCCAGCGGAAGCGCGACGCCCGGAAAGCCGAGTGCGATCGTCGTTCGGCTCAGCGCGAAGCCGACGCCGGCTACCCCCGGAACAGCGACGCCCTCTTCGCCACCACGCGATCGATCGTCTCGATAACCGCTTCGGCGAGACGCTCGGGGTCGTGGCGCACGTGTTCGGATTCACTCATAACCGCGGCGACGATCGGTTCGACGCCGAGGGCTCGAATCGCCGACTCGTCGTTCTCGACCGGTAACTGCCCCTCGACTGCATAGAGATCGAGGAGGCGGCGCGGGCGCTGCGCGTTGACGAGCGCGTAATCGCAGATCCTCGCGCCGCCGTATCGCTGTAGCGCGGCGACGTGCTGTGAAGCGCTCATCGCTCCGGTCTCACCGGGCTGCGTCATGACGTTGCAAACGTAAATTTTGACGGCGTGCGCCGCGGCGATCTCGGCGGCGATTCGATCGACCAGCAGATTCGGAATGATCGACGTGAAGAGCGAGCCGGGCCCGAGAACGATCGCATCTGCATCGCGGATCGCTTCGACGACCTCGTCGAGCGGCTTGACGTCGGCCGGCTCGAGAAAGAGACGATCGATCGGGCGCGGACTTTTACCGACCTCGGATTCGCCACGAAGAACCGTTTTGTCGTCGAGTTCGGCGCAGAGGGTAGCAAAGCGTAGCGTCGAGGGAAGGACGCGCCCGACGACGCTGAGGACGCGACTCGATTCCTTGATTGCACTATCGAAATTCCCCGTAATTCCCGTCATCGCTGCGATGAAGAGATTCCCGAATGAATGCCCTTCGAGGCCCTCGCCGTCGGAGAATCGATAGCGGAAAAGATCGGTTACCAACGCTTCATCGTCGGCGAGCGCGACGAGGCAGTTGCGAATATCTCCCGGAGGAAGCACGCCGAGCTCTTTCTGCAAGCGCCCCGAGGAGCCGCCATCGTCGCTGACGGTGACGACCGCAGTGAGGTTGCTGGTATGAGCTTTGAGCCCGCGCAGCAGCGTCGAAAGCCCGGTGCCGCCGCCGATGGCGACGATTTTGTATCCCTGGGCAAGTTTGAAGCGGCGCAGGCGCCCTAACGGATCGGTGCGCGGTTCGCGGGCCGAGCGCGCGACCGCGCGAACGCTAAAATAGAGGCCGAGCGCCATCAATGCGATGCCGATAGCGATGAACGCCGTCGTCAAAAAGGACGGCGGCATGAGATCGACGACGAACGCATCGAGCATTTCGTCGAGTCGAAAATGTATGCCGGATGCGACGACGATGCGGTTCGCCGCATCCAAGATGAAGAACAACCCGAGGAGCGCGACGAACATCCAACGCTTGATTCCGAACCCGGGGAGAATCCATTGTGCGCCGGTGAGTATTCGCGAGCGCATTAGCGGCCGATATCCCGCGCCGCGACGGTGCATTCAAATCCGTCGGCGATATCCGCGCAGGTGCTGCTCAGGCGGCGCGCGACATAGAGCGAGCGGTGCCGACCGCCGGTGCAGCCGATGCCGATGGTAACGCGCGTTTTCCCTTCGCGTCGGTAGAGCGGAAGAAGAAACGCGATCAGCTCGCGCGCGCGGTGAAGAAAGGGTTCCAGGGTATCGTCGCCTTCGATGAACTTTGCGACCGAGGGATCGCTTCCGAGGCGTTCGCGCAACTCGGGGTCGTAATTCGGATTGGCGAGAAAACGTACGTCGAAGAGCAGATCGAGTTCGGGCGGCAAACCGTACTTGAACCCGAATGCGAGAAAGCTCACCTCGAGAGGCCCGCCGAGGCCGCTGCCGACAGCGTTCGTAACGCGAGCGCGTAATTCCGAGAGCGTCATCGCATCGGTTTCGATCGTGGTCGTGGCGATATCGTGGATCGGTGCGAGGGCGGTTCGTTCGCGCGCGATCGCCTCTGCGAGCGTGACCCCGGGGCTGAGGCGATGCCGACGCCGCGTCTCGCTGAATCGCCCGACGAGGGCACGCTCGCCGGCCTCGAGGAAGAGGACGTCGAGGCGAGCGACCTGCGCGCGTAGCGCATCGATGCGGGTAACGAAGGCTGCGACTTCGCCCTCGGGGAGTGCGAACGAGAGCGCGACCCGGGTGGTGCCGCGCCGATGAAAATGCTCGAGGGTCGCGTCGAGAAGATCGGCGGGAAGTTGGGCGACGCAAGCGAAGCCGATATCCTCGAGGATCTTGAGCGACTGCGTTACGCCCGCGCCGGAGAGGCCCGCAGCGATAACCAGGTGGAGCTCGGGAAACCGTGATGCAGGAGTCGGCATGTCGTTGTTTTCTCCGCGCGAGGCAAACGCCCTCATCGCTAAAGTCGAACCGCTGGTAGAGGAACTCTTGCGCTTGCGGCGCGAGCTAGCCATCAACCTGCTCGCAACCAACCCCGATCTCCGCGTCGGCCCCAGTCGCAACCGGCTGGCGGGGCCGCATTCCACGCTTCCAACGCCGCGCTTCGGCGAGATGAAGATCGAGATCATCCGGCTCATCCACCGCATCGAACACTTCGGCTGCGTGGTGAAGGATATCGACTTGGGGCTTATCGATTTCCCAAGCGAGCGTCAGGGCGAACCGATCTGGCTCTGCTGGAAATTCGGCGAGCCCGTCGTCGCGCATTGGCACGGCGAGAACGAAGGCTTCGAATCGCGCCGCCCGCTGAACTAAGAGCGTCGCAGCAGCGCGCTAAGCGGTCGCCTTCTCGGCGCTCGCTTCGAAGGGAATAAAATCTTCGGCGAGCCCTTGCAGACGAACCTCACCGAACTCCGCGGTGTACGCGCCGCTCTCGACTCCAACGATCGTACCGGTCTCCGGCACGCTCGCCAACTGGGGAATCTTCGCGCGCAGCTCTTCGGGGATACGGACTTTATCCCCGATCGCCAGCGAGCCTTGCTCCCAGAGTGCGTTGAGGGCGTCGAGCAGCATCGGCAGGGGAATGCCATAATCTTCACTCACGGCGCCGATGGTGTGCGATTCGCTGATCGCGCAATTACTGCAGCCGCCAAGGTGAAAGCGCGCGAAGACGCGGCGCGCACCGGCGTGCATTTTAAAAGCCTGATCGACGGTAATCTCGGGAGTAAAGACGTGTTCGCTCATGATGGGTCCTAACGCTGGAGTGCGGGGAGGGTTGCGATCTTTTCGTACCAACGCGGTGCCGACCCTGGAAGGTTGCGCGTGCGGAGGCGTGCCTATAAGCCGGATTCTGTACCTGCAGGTCGTGCAGGCGACGATCATCTCTCTGGGGCCCGCGTCACCGCGAACCTCGATGCAACGTAACTCGAGCCGGGTGGGCGACCCGCCTGCCGCAAGCGACAGGTATCGAGCGGTCTTGCTTCGGATGGGGTTTACCGCGAGGCTACGTCACCGTAGACCTCCGTGAGCTCTTACCTCACGATTTCACCCTTACCGGCGGCTCGCGCCGACGGCGGTATGTTTCTGTGGCACTTTCCTTCGAGTTACCCCGACAGGCCGTTAGCCTGCATCCTGCCCGCTGAAGCCCGGACTTTCCTCGCCGCATCCGCGGCGCGATCGCCCGGCACCCTCCGCAGGGCGAGGGTACGCGCCCTGCGCGCTTGCAGCCTGCCGTAGCGGCTGTGAAGCACGCCGATTGCGCCCTCATCAGCTGCTTGATACTATAGTCGTATAATATGACCACACCAAAAAACAGACGCGAAAACAGCCCCGTATCGCTCCTGCTGCTGGGCTCGCGCACGATCGGAGCCGCTGCGTTCAAATCGCGATGCCTTGAAATCATGGATGAAGTCGAACGCTCCGGCCAGGAAGTGGTTATCACGAAACATCGAAGGGCGGTGGCGCGCCTGCTTCCGGCGCACTCTTTTCGTGGGTCGTTCTGCGGCGCTCTTCGCGGAAGGGTGATCGGCGCCGATGAGATCGTCGAACCGATCTCGACGGATTGGGAGAACGATGACACCCATTTTGCTTGATACCCACGCTGCGGTATGGGCGACAAGCGGGAACCTCCGCCCTGCGATTCAACGAAGCGTGGACGCCGCGGCGCGCGAAGGGCGTCTCTTACTCTCACCGATCTCGGCGTGGGAGATTGCGATGCTGGTCGTACGGGGACGCTTGAAGCTTTCGGTACCGGCCGATGCGTACGTGCGGGAATTGTTCGCTCTACCCGGCGTAGTGACGGCGCCCCTCTCGCCGGCGATCGCCGCGGAAGCGGCGCTCTTCGATCGCGCTCTGCATGCCGACCCTGCGGACCGTATCTTGGCAGCGACCGCGATTGCTTACGGTGCGAGCTTGATGACGCGCGATCGGCGATTGCACGCCTTTGCGCGCGAGACGAAGAGCTTGCGCTGCATCGCTTGTTGAAAAGAAAAATTTGTATGGGAAAAATAAATCCGTCTTCGCGTTCCAACGGAATGTAGCCGGGCTCACCGACGAGCGGCAAGTTTTCGCGTGTATGAATGCTCTTCAGCAGCCATCTACGGCTGGAATGACTCTCCAAGTTTTCAATCGCTGTCGGTCGTCGAAGCTCGCTGAAACCACGTCGCCATCGATCTCGCAGAACCATAATGTTCGGGTGAATTCCGCCTGCACCACCATGCGGCACCCGCCGACGCATGGTGGCGAAGCGGCCTCAAAACTGCTGAATGACTCGCCCTTCTGAAACACGTTGCCCTCGTGCCAATCAGCGCCCGAAGAAATCAAGTAGCGCTCGAACGCCGCCTTGTCTGCGTGGTGCTGCAGTTTTGCGACGGCAATCGACTCCCTCACTCTGTCGGGAAAATCCGGCACGCCGGTGAAACGTGCCACGCCGAGCCCGAGCAGAGGAACAAGAACCAGAGCGATGGCTATCGCGACGATCCGCACTCGTCGTGCTCTCATATCACGCAACGCTTCATTGTGCTCACGAAAATCACCTGCGATTGCATCAGGCCTGCGTAGCCGCCTGCGCCCAGTCACAGTGCGAACGAAGATGACAACTATTATGAGAACGAAGCGCTAAATCGTGGAATGCAAACCGACTTGCGAACTCTTTTGCAAGCGTCGCGTCACCGACGTGCGAAAAGCCCTGCTACATCAGGGCGTTATAGCGGGAATGGGTAGGAATCGAAGAAACCTAATAGCGATCTTCTGGGCGCGTGGAAGGTTGCGAAGCGCGAAAGTTTCGCAGCATTCGTTCTTCGCCGGGTTGTCGGGAGGCACCGAAAGGTTACCGTGAAGCGAAGGCACTTGTATCGCGGGGGAATGGTGCAAAATGGCGCTTCTCGGCGTTCATGGCAACGGAACGGCAACGGTTCATCGAAGCGAATAGAAAAACGCCCGACGAACCGGGCGTTTCTTGGTGGAGGCAAGGAGACTCGAACTCCTGACCCTCACGCTGCCAGCGTGATGCTCTACCAACTGAGCTATGCCCCCAAGGTGCGGCGCCTTCTCTTCACGCCGGGTGCCCAGAGTCCTTCGGGCGGGGAGCAATTTTACGCGTCGGCGAAGAGGAAATCGTACGCGCCGGGGCCAACCCACGAGCGCCGCGACGGGGACGTAGCTCAGTTGGTAGAGCGCCTGCTTTGCAAGCAGGATGTCGCAGGTTCGATTCCTGTCGTCTCCACCAAATCCCGACGCGCGACGAACCGCGCGCGAACGAGCTTGAAGAGTATGGAAAACCGGGCGTGCGGACATCAGCTCTAGCCTTGCACGCTTGCGTCGCGGCGCGTGCCTGCGACGCCGGCCTTCAGCGAGGCCGCACACCCGGTTCGCTCGTGTTAGTCCACAATCGTCGGCACGGTCGTGCTCTGTCCGGCGGTAACCGTCGCGCTCGTTGAGAGCGTTAGCGAAACCCCAACTGAGGCGTCGTATCCCGTCGCCGTCACTTGCGCTCCCGCTTGCGTGGTGTAGCTGTTCTCGACGACGAGCGTGTATGTGCCGGCGGGAAGCGCGTCGATGGTAAACATTCCGTTCGCATCGGTGATGTCGGCGTTGACGACCGTCCCGTTCTGCGTCGCCTCGACCTCGGCCCCGACCACCGGCGAACCGGCCTGATCGAGCACGGTACCGGAGAGCAAGCCCGATTGCGCGATCGCGGTCGCGACGATGACCGGTTTCATGATGAAGTTGCCACCGCCGGTCTCGACGATCGATTGCCCGGCGTTGAAATCGAGTACGAAGCCATAGGTGTTGCCGGCGAGAGCATCGAGTGAAACGTTCACTTTTACGCCCGCCGTGCCGGCGCCGTCGCCGGAGTCGGTCGAGGTCGCATTACCGAATCCGCCTTGCGTCGCGCTTGGTACGGTCAACGGAACATCGGTATAGGTCGTCCCGTTCTGCGTGTAGGAGATCGTGGTTGTCGCGGTGTCGAGCACGAGACGAAGCTGTTGGTATTTTCCTGCCGGAATCGTCCCCGAGAAATTCAACGCGTTCGATGCCGAGGTGTAGTTGAGAATATTCACGACATTTGGGGACGAGTACGATTGCAGGACCGTCGCGGCGCTACCGTTGCCGACTGCTTCGACTTTATCGATGCCGAGATTTACCGCGGTCACCGTTATGCCGTTGAGTTGGATCGGTGCATCCAGCATCGCGACGGAGAGTTGCGATGTGCCAGCGGTCGGCATCGTGCCGGTGCCCCCGCCGCTTCCACCCCCGCAGGCGGCGAGAGCGAAGGCGAGCGCAAGGGCGAGTGCTCCAAATTTCATGTTTCCTCCTTGGCGGTGCGAGCGGCCGCTCCGCAGTGGGAAGCATACCCACGACGCGCGCCGCAAAACGTTAAAAAAGAGCGCTCGTTTGCTCCGCCGGAATGAAAAACGCCCGAATCGATTCGGGCGTTTTTCGTCATGGTGGGCCATCCTGGTCTCGAACCAGGGACCTCATGCTTATCAAGCATGCGCTCTAACCAACTGAGCTAATGGCCCGACGGTTTGGGAGTATAGCACATCGCGCAACTCCCTCCCTCCCGACTTTCCGTTAGATCATCGCGATCCACTTTTTGAGGGTTTCGTCGGCGCTCTTGAGCTCGGCCATCAGCAGGCTTTGCAGGGCGTCGCTCTCGCGCATCTGCTCGGAGCGCACGGCGGTGACTTGGTCGAACTGCTCGTGCATCGCCAGCAACGAGGCCTGGTCGAGCGCGGCTTGGTGTTCGGCAGCGATCGCGTCGGTCTCCAGCGTCGGGGCGGGCGCGGGAGCCGGCGTGCCGACTCCGCGCGCTTGGCTCGGCGCCGTCTTCATGCCGAGATCGATTGGATGAACTTCTTGGTGATGGCGTTGTCGGCTTTAATCTGCTCCATCTCGACGTTGCGCAAGGTGTTGATCTCGCGCATGTTCTCCGAGCGCTCGGCGGTCGCCTCATCGAAGAGCGCCGACTGCATCGAGAGCTGCTCTTGATGCTGCATCTGCGAGGCGTAGAGGCCGAGCTGGAAGTTCTCGTCCCAGGAATTCATTGCGTTCATCGCCCCGTTTTGGGCGCCTCCGGCGAGCGCGGATGCCCCCATCGAGAGCAGCGCCGGCGCGGCGGCTTCGGCGAGTGCGGGAAGAAAAGCCACGATAGTTCTCCTTACGAAGTGGGGGTGCTGGCGTTGGATTCGGCTGCGAGCTCGTCGAGCCAGGGCTGCTCGCCGTGGTTCGCCGTTGGGGGCGGAGCGAGCGGCCCCCCCGTGGGCGCTCCCAGAGGCGCTCCGTAACTGCCGGTGCGAGCGGTCGCCTCGGGAAGCTCCGCGCGGGCATCTTCGATCTGCGCTTGGTGTCGGAGCACGGAGTCGGCGTACCCCAGCGTCTCGCCGTCGGCCCAGCGCGTCGTCGTGCCGCGCGCGGTCGGCGAGCCGGCATTATAGGCCGAGAGCGCGGCGCGTTCGTCTCCGCCGTAGCGTTCGAGCAGGCCGTGGAGCATCTCGGCCGCTCGCTCGGCGTTCTGGGCCGGGTCCATCGCGGCCGGGCTCCGGGCGAAGGCGTGGTAGCGGTCGTCGATCTGGAAGAGGCCATGCCCGTGTCCGCCGTCGCCGAGGATGTTGCGGCCGCCATTGCTCCCCGGCCCCCCGGTCTCTTGGGCGGCGACCGCAGCGAGCAGCGAGGGTGAGAGCCCGTTGCGGGCGGCGGCGCGGGCGATCGGAAGCGCGTAGGCGACGCCGTGGGCGGCGAGCGAGACGGCGGAAGCGGAGAGGGCGGTCATAGCACCCCTCCTCTGCGACGAGCGGCCGGTTTGACAAGAGCGCGGCCCACCTCTACAATGACTTGGTTGTACCAAAGGGCCCCGCCTCGGCGGGGCCTTCCCAACGCAAGGCGCAGGTTTTCTTTGGCTCGCTCGCACACCGTCGATCTCTCCGGTCTCCTCGCAGGAAGCCGCCAGCGGATCCTCATCGATGACGAGGTTGCCTTAGAACCCTTCGAAGATATCTCGTTCGTTGGGCCCGTTCGCGTTCACCTCGAGGTCCAGGCCGCCGATGGCCTGCTCCACCTCACCGGGGAGGCGGCGGGCGCGGTGAGCGCTGCGTGCGTAGGGTGTCTCGAAGAGGTCGAGCGGCCGATGCGCGTCGCAATCGACGAGCGCATCAACCCGCACGTCGGTCGCGAGGACGATCCCTTCGGCGAAGGAAACGTCCTTCTCGGCGGGAGATTGGATATCGCGGATCTAGCGCAGCAGGTGCTGCTCGGCGCGCTTCCGATGAGGATGCGTTGCTCCGAAGACTGCCGGGGGCTCTGTGGAGTCTGCGGAATGAATAAAAACTCGGGCGCATGCTCGTGCGAAACTGGAGAAAAACGTGGCGAACTTAAAATGGAAAACCCCTCGCAGCAAGACGCGTAGCCGTCGGGCCGCGAATTGGAAGCTCAACCCGGTGACGACGACGGCCTGCTCGCAGTGCCGCCAGCCGAAGCGTCCGCATTTCATCTGCGAACATTGCGGAACGTACGACGGGCGCACGGTGGTTGAAGTCCGCGACGAACACGCCGGCCACACGCACGACTAAGTGTCGTTGACCGGAGTTCGGATTGCGGGCGTCGGGCATTATGCGCCCGAACGCGTGGTTACGAACGAAGATTTCGCGGGCTGGCTCGATACCTCCGACGAATGGATCGTCTCGCGCACGGGAATGAAACGGCGGCATTGGGTCGCCCCCGGCGAAGCGACGAGCGATCTCGCCGTTGCAGCCGGGCGCAAAGCGCTCGCTCAAGCGGGGCTCGATGCAAGCGATATCGATTGCTTCATCGTCGCTACCGTAACGCCCGATTATACCTTTCCGGCGACGGGTTGTATCGTTGCCGCGCGGCTCGGCGGGGTCGATAAACCGGGATTCGATATCAATATCGCGTGCAGCGGATTTATTTACGGCCTCACGACGGCGTCGGCGCTTATCCGCAGCGGCGTCTATAAACGCATTCTGCTCATCGGAGCAGAGACGCTCACCTCGATAACGAATTACGAAGATCGCGGCTCGGCGATTCTCTTCGGCGACGGAGCCGGCGCAGTCGTTCTCGAAGCTGCGGAGAAAGATTCGTTTCTTTCCTCGGAACTCGGCTCGGACGGCAGCCGCCCCGAATTACTTTTCGTTGAGGCCGGCGGTTCGCGGAACCCGATCGATGCCGAAAAACTCGCCGAAAGGAAAAACTTCCTTTCGATGCAAGGGCGCGAAGTTTTCAAGTTTGCCGTTACAAAAATGATTGCTGCAACCGACGTAGCTCTGAAAAAAGCGAATCTCACGCGCGACGATTTGAATTTGCTCATTCCCCATCAGGCGAACAAGCGCATCGTCGATGCGGCGGCGAAATATTTGAACATGGGCCCCGACCGCGTGGTTATCAACATTCACGAGTACGGAAATACCTCTGCGGCTTCGATACCGATCGCGCTCTCGGAGGCCGTTGCAGCCGGGCGCGTGCGCGATAACGACATCATCGTCTTCGTCGCATTCGGGGGTGGGCTCTCGTGGGGCGCCGTGACGTGGCGGTGGTCGGCGTGAACTCGTTGAGAGTCGGCGCGATCTTCCCGGGGCAGGGTTCGCAGCTGTTGGGCATGGGTGTCGATGTCGCGCAGCGCTATCCCGCCGCCGCCGAACTCTTCGAGCGCGCGGAAAAAATACTCGGTTACGATCTTTTGGCGCTGCAACGCGAAGGCCCCGAAGAACGGTTGCGCGAGACGCAATACAGCCAGCCGGCGATTTTCGTTACGAACCTCGCGCTTGCATCGGCGGTGCGGGGGCTCGTTCCACAGCTCGTTGCGACGGCGGGACACTCTTTTGCCGAATTTTGCAGCCTCGTCGTCGCCGGGGCGATCTCGTTTGAAAACGCATTGCGCGTCGTCGACGAACGCGGGAAAGCGATGAGCGCCGCGGCCGCTGCCGCACCGGGCGGCATGTCGGCGATTCTCGGGCTCGATGCAGTCGCGGTGCGCTCGGTCACCGATGCGACGCAAGCGCGTACCGGGCTGCGCGTCTCGCCTGCGAATTTCAACGCCCCCGCGCAGATCGTCATCTCCGGCGATCTTGAGGCGGTGGTTGCAGCGGGTGAAGCCGCGCTTGCAGCCGGTGCGAAGCGCGTCGTCCCGCTCAATGTCTCGGGTGCCTGGCACTCGGCGTTGATGGAGCCTGCGGTCGAACGTTTTCAGCGTGCCGTTGCCGCGGCATCGTTCGGCATGCCCGAGCGCATCGATGTGATCTCCAATGTCGACGCGAAGCCGTATCGCAGCACCGAGGAGATACGAACGAACCTCGTTGCCTCGATCGTGCACGAAGTCCGTTGGCACGAAACGGCGATTCGCTTGCTGGATTGTAAACTCGATCTCGTCGTCGAGTTCGGAGCGAGTGCCGTGTTAGCGCCGATGATGAAGCGCGTGCCGAATGCTCCGGAAGTTATCGCCGTCAACGATGCAGCGGGAATCGAGCGTCTCGAGGCGCGGCTGCTCTCGGAGGTCGGCGCGTGATCTTCGCGGGGCGCAGTGCGATCGTAACCGGCGCAAGCCGCGGCATCGGCCGTGCGATCGCCGTCGATTTGGTTCGCGGGGGCGCCGATTGTGCGCTCGTCGGGCGCGATACGGCGGCGTTGGAAGAGAGCGCGGCCGCCTGTCGGTCGGTGCGCGCCGATGCTCGCATCGAGATTCTCGTCGCCGACGTGGCCGACGCGGCATCGGTCGATGCCGCCGTTTTGCGCGCCCAAGATGCGTTCGGGAAGATAGATTTCGCGATCGCCAATGCCGGGCAATCGATCGACGCCCTGCTGATGCGCATGAAGCCCGAGCAGCTCGACCATCTGCTCGACGTCAACGTGAAATCGGCATTTTATCTCTGCGCGGCGGTGACGCGCCCGATGATGAAGCAGCGCTCGGGAAGCATCGTGTTACTGAGCAGCATCGTCGGGATTACCGGAAATGCCGGGCAGAGCGCGTACGCCGCCTCGAAAGGGGCCCTCCTCGCGCTGGGCAGCTCGCTCGCCAAGGAGCTCGGTTCGCGGAATATCCGCGTGAATAGTGTCGCTCCGGGACTCATCGAGACGGCGATGACCGCCTCGATGCCGGCAGCGTACCGCGACGCGCTGATCGCCAAGACGGCGCTCGGGCGCGCGGGGACCCCGGAGGATGTTGCCGGGGTGGTGTCGTTTCTTTGCTCCGATGCGTCGCGATACGTCACCGGGCAATGTATCGTCGTTGACGGCGGCATCGTCACCTAAATCCGTATCACCGTACTACAAGGAGAATCATGTCCAGCAGCACCTTCGATCGCGTTAAGAAAGTCATCGTCGAACAACTCGGCGTTCAGGAGTCAGAAGTGACGCCGGAAGCCTCGATCACCGACGATCTCGGTGCCGATTCACTCGACCAGGTGGAATTGGTGATGGCGTTCGAAACCGAATTCAACATCAGCATTCCCGACGAAGAGTCGGAAAAAATCAAAACCGTCGGCGATGCCGTTGCACGCGTCGACGAGGCTACGGCGAAGGCCTAGGCCGGCAGCACCGCGGTGTTCGAACAACTCAGCGATCGGTTAGGCGCGCTTTTTTCGCGCTTAACGGGTCGTGGGCGTCTCAGCGAGAGCGACGTCACCGAGGCGCTACGCGAAATTCGCGTAGCGCTCTTGGAGGCGGATGTTTCGCTTTCGTCGGCCAAGTCGTTCGTCGCTCGCGTCAAGGAACGCGCGCTCGGTGCAGATATTCTCGAATCGCTCACCCCGGCGCAAACCATCGTTTCCATCTGCCACGAAGAGTTAGTCGCATTACTCGGCGGCGCCGAAGCTCGACTCCAATTTAGCGATGCGCCGCCTTCGGTTATTCTGCTCGTCGGGCTCCAGGGCTCGGGCAAAACCACGCATGCCGGGAAGATCGCGCTCCGCCTGAAGGAACAGGGAAGGCGCAGCCTCCTCGTTGCAGCCGATATCTATCGCCCCGCCGCGATCGCACAGCTACAGCGTCTGGGCGAACAGATCGACCTGCCGGTCTTCGAACGGGGAACGGCAGATCCGGTTGAGACGGCGCGCCTCGGCGTCGCCGAGGCAAAGCGCCTCGGAATCTCGACGGTCATCATCGACACTGCGGGGCGCCTGCAGATCGACGATGCGCTCATGACCGAACTCGAACGCATCCGGGCGGTAACGAAGCCGCACGAGGTGCTTTTCGTCGCCGATGCGATGACGGGGCAAGAGGCGGCGAACGTCGCCGACGGTTTCCATCGTCGGCTCGGTATTACGGGCATCGTGCTCACGAAGATGGACGGCGATACGCGCGGCGGTGCGGCGCTCTCGATTTTCGAGCGCACCGGAGCCCCGATTAAATTAATCGGCGTCGGGGAGAAACTCTCGGCGCTCGAAGCGTTCTACCCCGATCGTCTAGCGTCGCGAATTCTCGGGATGGGCGACGTTCTGACGCTTATCGAAAAAACGCGCGGCATCTATACTGAGGAACAAGCGAAATCCCTCGAACAGAAAATGCGCAACGCGCAATTTTCGCTCGACGATTTCCTCGATCAGTTGCGACAGGTGCGCAAAATGGGATCGATGGGCGATCTGCTCAAGATGATTCCAGGTATGTCGCGCGCGCTACCAAAGAATTTTGAACTCCCCGAAACGGAGCTCAAAAAAACAGAGGCGATTATCTGCTCGATGACGCGGCAAGAGCGGCGCAGCCCACAGGTCCTCAATGGATCTCGGCGTAAACGCATAGCTCTTGGCTCAGGCACGCAGGTCGCCGATGTGAACCGCTTGATCAAACAATTCGATCAGGCAAAATCGCTCATGAAGCAATTCGGGGGCAAACGCCGCCCGCAGATTGCTCGTGGCTCATTCCGATAGGAGAAGCATGGTTAAGATCAGGTTGCGCCGCATGGGCGCAAAGAAACAGCCCACGTATCGTTTCATCGTTGCCGATTCGCGCTCGCCGCGCGACGGGAAATTTATCGAAATTCTCGGACACTACAACCCGCGAACCGAACCGAAGACCGTCGAGATCGACGAAGCGAAGGTGAAAGAGTGGATGAGCAAAGGCGCCCAGCCCTCGGAAACCGTTCGGCGTCTGCTCTCGGCACGCGGTATGATGGATGCGGGCCCTGCCCCGACCGCCAAACGCAAGCCGAAGAAGGCGGCGAGCGAGAGCTAGCGTGAGCGCTTTCGACGACGAGTTCGGTCTCTTCAGCGAAGAGACCGGAGAGGAAGAGCGCCGCGCAACCCTCAGCGGCCGGCGCGTCTCCGGGCAACGTCCGACCGGCGATATCGAACGCGAGGAGCAACAACCCGACCGTCCGGCCGTTTCGTCGAGCCCGCGTGGTCGCACGCGCCGCGATGCTCCGGCACGTCCCTCGGCGCCACGCGAGCGAACGCCGCGAAGCGGCGACCCGTACGCGGGTCAACGCCGCGCGCAGGGCATTCTCGATTTTCTCGCGCGCAAGTTAGTCAGCAAGCCCGATGCGGTAGAAGTCGATCTCTTCCTCGATGAGACGGGACAGCCGACGATCGAAGTCGTGGTCGATCGCGAGGATCTCGGCAAAGTGGTCGGCCGCAGCGGCCGCGTCGCGCATGCATTGCGCACGATCGCTCGTGCTTCGGCAGAAGATCGAATTACCGTCGATATTCTCGACCGCGAAGAGGCCGAGGGTGAACCGGAAGCCTAACGACCGTATCCCGTTAGCAAGGCTCGCCGGAGCGTTCGGCGTGCATGGAGAGATCAAGTGCGACCCGTCTAATGCGGGTCGTACGCTCTTTTTAGCGGGGGCGCATTTTCATTTAACGCAGGGTGGCGAGGAACGCGAAATCCTCGTCTCGGGAGTGCGCGAGCATAAGGGGCGTCTGCTCTTGCGCATCGAGGGGATCGATACCGTAGAAGCCGCGCAAGCGCTCAACGGAGCCGAGCTTCGCGTGGAGCGCGAGCGAATCGAACTCGCTTCCGATGAATACCTCGATGAGGATCTCGTCGGTCTTCAGGTTCGCGGCGTCGACGGGCGAACGTATGGAAAGATCGAGCGCGTCGAACACTGGCCGAGCAGCGATATGCTCGTCGTCGGTGGGCGCATGGTGCCGATGGTGCGGGCGATCGTTCGCGAGATCGATCTCGATTCCCGAGTCGTCACCGTCGATCCGCCGCTCGGCTTACTCGACGGTGACGAAGCGTAAGGAGTTCTCTTCTCCGCCCGGCTCTTAGTGATTGTCGGGATGATGCTCCACGTAGTCGTCGACGGCCTTGCGAATCGCCGTCGGTGCATCGCCCCCGTTGGCGTGGCCGTGATAGAGCAGCGCGCCGAAACATGCATAGGCCTTGAGGTAGAAGCGGCTGCTGCCGTGTTTCATGAAGTGCCCCGGTATCATCTCGAGCGTTCCGGTGAGAATCGTCGCGTCGCGATCGAGGCCGCAAATTGCATTCGCCTCGGCGGCGATCGCGCTGGTAGGTGCGGCGACGATCGCGGTGTGGAAGTGCTTGCGCAGATCTGCCGCGAGAAGATCGGTCGAGGTCGTGAGAACGCCGCCCGGAACACTACCCATTACGCGAACGACGAGCGCTCGTCGCGCGGGTTTCGGTTCGGGGGTTGGCGATGCGGCGGCTACGGTCGGTCGCTTCCCGAAAAGATGTCCGAGGACGCCCGAGATGCCGGAGATCTTTATCGAGGCCGCCTGCCCCGCCGGGCCGGTCGCCGTGGGGGCGGGGGTTTCAGAGGAGGTACTCGGTTGATAATCGCGCCCGACCCCGGCATCGGCGAGAATTGCGCGTCGGGCGTTTAGTGCGAGTGCACCGACGTCGCTCACTGAAAAAACCTGTGCGGTCTTCGAATAGATAATCACGCCGTTGGTGACGCTAACGACCTGCTCGAGAACCGAGACGCCTTGGCCGATCGGGGTGAGATAGCCGGCGACGTAGTAGCCCGCTCCAAGGCGCGTGGCCGTCGCAGGGTAGAGTTTTGGTTTCGTCGGCGGCGGGGTCGGTAGCACATCAAGGCCGCCACTCGCCTCAAAGGCGTGCGCGAAAATCGTAGCAACGGTTGCGCCTGCGTTCTTCGGTAGGCCGCTGGAGGTCGCTGAAAACGGATAAACGAGGACCTTCGGTCCGCTGGGGATCGGCGTACCCTTCGGCTTCGGCGTGCCGTTCGGCTTCGGCATGCCTTTCGGCGCAAGAAGGGGCTTCGGCGTCGGGCTCGGGTTCGTTACGGCGCGTGCGGCTACAACGTGGGGAGCTGCGAGCGCGGGAAGGGCACAGAGGGCGAGCATCGCGAGGAAGAGTCGTCGCACGGACGGTCCTTTCGGGGGTTTCGGAGACGTGCGGTGGTTAGCCGCGTATGGAATCAACGAAGCGGGCGAGCTGAAGGTTCGTCGCCTCGGGTCCTTCGAGCATCGCTAGGTGCCCGAGTCCCGGCAACACTTCGACGCGCGCGCCGACAATCCGGTCGGCGAGGAACGCCGAGCGGTCGGGTGGGGTCATAATATCGCGCTCGCCGACGAGCAAGAGGGTCGGCACGGTAATTGCGGCGATCCGCTCGCGAGCGTCGAAGGCGTCGCAGGCGAGGAAATCGGCGAGCCGTTGCTCGGCCGATACCGCCGAAAACTGTGCGAGTAATATCGCTCGGCTCTGCTCGGTGGGCGCTGCGAACATCGCATCGGCGAGCGTCTCCAAAACCGCCGGGTCGTTGCGGCGCAAACTTTCAACGATCGCCGGAGCGACGCGCAATTTCGCGCCGCTGCCGATGGTCACGAGCCCGGCGAGCGGAAGCCTTCCGCGAATCGCGATCTCCAATGCGATCGCTCCACCCATGGAACTACCGCAGAGGACGACGTCGCGCCACTCTTCGGCTGCGATCTGCCTCTCGACCGCGTCGGCAAAGCCCGCGATATCGGTCGCGCCGCCGGGCACGCCGTGCCCTGGAAGTGCGATGGCAACCGCGTCGGGAAAGGCGGAACGCTGGCGATCGAAGACCGCGGGCGTACAAGCGGCGCCGTGGATGAAAACGAGTTTCACAAAAATTTCTCCATACGACGTTCTTCGACGGAGGCATTAAGTGCACCGCCGAAAAGAAAGATCGAGCCGATTAAATAAAACCACAGCAGCAAGACGATCGGCGCCGTGAGCGCTCCGTAGATCGCCGTGTAGTTCATGTGCAGCGTGTAGAGCGTGAACAGATATTGCACCAGCGGCCAGAGCGCCGCGCATAAGAGCGCGCCGGGCAACGCCGTATCCCAGGGGATATCCCGATTGGGGAGCAGCCGATAGAGAAAGAGCGATGCGGCGAAGACCAGCGCCAGCGAAATTGCATACGCGGCAAGATGTAGAAGATCGCGGCGATCCGGAATCTGCGCGAGCGCAAAGGCGATCGAGAAAATCACCGGGAGCACGAGTGCGACGAGAAACGCAAGGCCGAGGATCGGTAGTGCGACGACGGCGACGGCGATATGCGCTACGAGCGGGCGGCGTTCTTCGATCTTCATGGTGCGATCGAGCGCGAAGGCAAGCGACATAAAAAGATTCTTCGCCGACCAAATAAGCACGACCAACGCGATGATGCTCGTGATGCCCCGGCCGTAATAGTAGGCGCTGAGGTTCGCCGCGACGACGTGGTGGAGCGTCGGCGCGAGTTCGTCGAAGAAAGCAAGCACCCGCTCGCGACCGTGGTGGATGAAGATCGAGACGCCGCCGATTGCGAGCACGACGAGCGGAAAGAGCGAGAAAAGCGCATTGAATGCGACCGCCTGGGCAGCAAAGGCAGAGCCCTCGGAAGAGAAACGCGCGCCGGCATTCCTGAAGATCGCAAAGATTCGCGCCATCGCGTGCGGTATATCGCCGTACCGTGCCGTTTCTCCCACCGCCTCGACTCCTGCGCGATGGAGTGCCGATCGACTCCTACCGTCCGTTGCTGCTTCGCAGCGGACACCTCTACGCGCCGGCATGGCCGGTCGTTGCGGCCTTTGTCGACCGCATCATTCGCGTCGGGGACCGGCTCTATATCTATCGGAACGGGCGCTGTGTGGTCGTGCGCGTGCCGCATTCGACGGATCGGACGCTCGCCGAGCTCTACCTGCCGCTCGCGGCGACGCTGCGCCCGCTCGGCGATGCGGTAAATTACGCGGCGCCGACGCGCACGGTGGAGGTTCGCACACCGCAGCCGAGCCTCATGGCGCATCTGCCGCGACAGCCCAATCCCATGCCGCGCACGGTCTTCGTCCCGCGCGTCGCGCCGACGCCGCGCCCGCACTGGAACGGCGTGCCGTTGCCGCGCCGCACGCCGCTGCCCGCTATCGCTCCGAGCGCACCACCGAATGCCCGAGCGCCGCGAGATCGGCCTTCGCCGACCCCGTAGCGGCGAGCTCTGCGAGTCGGCCGGCGACCGCATCGATGACCGGCAGCGCCGCATCGTATGCGGCCCCTTGCATGAGCCGCGCATCCTTCAGCGCCATATCGACTGACCAGGTGACGCTCTCGTCGCCGACGGCCATGCGGCGGCCGCGCCCCTCGATCTGACCCTTGGGATCGTAGAACTCGAAGATACCGAAACTCTCGGGGCCGGTGAGGCCCTGCGCCGCACCGATCTGCAAAACGTCGGCGATCCCACCGATCACCGCGAGAATCATCGCGTTGCCGAGCAATTTGTAGATCGCGGCCGCTTCGGTACGCTCGCCGAGATCGCGCACCGTTCCGGTCATCGCTGCGAGGTGTTCGCGAACGCGTGCGATCTCGGTGCGGTCGCCGCTGACGAGCATCGATCCCGTACCATCGAGTGCGTTGGGCGGCCCCATGAAGACCGGCGCGTGCAGATAGTGAAAACCTTTTGCACGAAGATCGGCGGTGCGCGCCGCGACGCGCTGCGGTAGACAGGTCGTGTGATCGCAGATCGGTATCGCGGGGTCGAGCGTCGGCAGAATGCGTTCGAGCACGCTCTCGACGGCGCTATCGTCGCTGAGGCAGAGATGGATATAGTCGGCGCCGAGCGCGGCCTCTGCGGGGGTCGCCGCAATATGAACGCCGATCTCGGCGAGCGGCTGCGCGTGCGCGGCGCTCCGATTCCAGAGCCGCACCGCATCCCCGCGGCGGCGGAATGCGCGCACGAAATTGGAGCCGAGGAGCCCCGCTCCATAAAAGGCGATGGTTTTCATAGGTGTTACGGTCCTGGTGCCTTTCCGTCGACGGCGACGAGCGTTCGCGCGAGGACGAAAGTAATGCCCTCGCGTTCGAGTTCGGGATAGAGCGCGCGCACTGCGGCAAGCGTTGCCGGGCGTGGATGCCCGATGGCGATGGCGCTGCCACGAGCCAACGCGATGCGCGCCGCGAGGCGTAGTTGTGCCTCGACGGCGGGAACGGTGTTGCGGTCGTCGAGAAAGACGTTCCGCGCGGCGTTGGGCACGCCGTATTCGCGCGCAGTCCGTTGCGCGACCGTCGTCGCGATGGTGCGCGAATCGATGAAGAAGAGGCCGCGACGCTTGAAGACGCGCATGACCGCCGCCATGACGCGCGGGTCGGAGGTGGCGCGGCTTCCTTCATGGTTGTTCGCACCCTCTGCATAGGGTACCGCGTCGATATCGCGTGAGGTTTGCGCCTCGATCGTTTCGTCATTCATCGAGACCATGATTTTCCCGGGGCCGGGATCGAGCGCGGCGATCGGCTGCATCGGAAGGTGCAGCATGACGCCCTTCCCGGCGGCGTGGGCTTCGTCGGCGATGCGCGTGCTATAACGCACCTCCGGCAAGATCGCCAAGGTCAGCGGAATCGGCAACGCGATGTAGCCCTCTTCGATGTGCAGCCATTGGCCGCAGTCGTCAACGATGAGCGCAATGCGCGCGCGGCCGCTCGGTAATGGGGAGCTCGTAGCGACGACGGCAGGGCTGCGCTGCGGCCGCGGGCTCGGCGAAGGTGTCGGCGGCGCGGGGGGTGCCGAGGGAGGTGGAGCCGTTTGGGCTACTGTGGGCTGCGGCCGCACCGGCATTCGTTCGGGGGCGCGCGGCGCGAGGAAGGAGCGCGCGAAGAAGACTCCAACGATGAGTGCGAGAGCCGCGACCAGTGCACGAACGAGGGTAATTCGGGGGCGGCGATGCGAACGACGTGGCATGGAGCCTCACTTCGCTCTCGGGGCCCCGCACCCGTTCGCCGCCGGCGAGATCTCTCGATGCATTCTTGATAGCACCATTGGAGGAACGATCGTGGCTGAAACCCTCGCGAAACGTCCGCACGGAGTCGGGCGCATTATCGGCGCCGGCATCGTCGGCGGCATTATCGTGGATCTCTTTCTCATCCTCGCGCACGTAGTGCCATTCCCGGGAATCTACATGTTCATCGCGTCGGGATTGGTCGGCCCCGCGGCCTTTACGTCATCGTGGTATATCGCGCTCGGTATCGTGCTGCACCTCATTATCTCGATCGTTTGGGCGGCGATCTACGTCTTCGTTTTCCAACAACTCTTCGCGAAACTCCCATGGTGGGGGAACGCCGTGATCTTCGGTGTCGTCGTGATGCTCGGCATGCAGGTCGTGCTGCTCGGCAAGCACCTCGAACCCGCATTCCCGACCGGGATGGGGCTGGTGACCAACCTTATCGCCCACATCGTGTTCTTCGCGCTGCCGGTCGCCTACATACTGCGGAACGATCTATAATTGCAGCGTGACGATCGAGGGGAGCGATACGTTCCAACCAGCATGAAGGCGCGTATCGCTCTCCTTGTCGGCATCCTTGCAACCTTACTGCTCGGAGCTCTCGCAGGGCAGGCCCCGCGCGTCGTTTCGGCTGCGCCGAATGTTGCGGCGAGCTACCCACCGATCGGGAATTATGTCGTCCTCTTCGCCAAGATCCGCAGCGTCTTCCGCTCGCATCGGCCGCCGCCGCCCTACGAAACCTACGAGCTCTTCCGCAAACAGATGACCGACTACGGCTACCCCGATTACGATAATACCTATCAGGTCGATTATTGGTGCCGCAATTCGGATCGCGCTTGTTTGAAACGCAAGCTCTATCATCTCGGGGCGATCGGGCGCATGCGCTACGAACGCGCGGCGTTTAACGAAGATTACGATCCGGGTCCGCCGACTGCAGATATTTTTCAGCGCGCTCCGGCAACGCCGCGCCCGAAGTTCTTTAAGCCGACCCCGGAGCCGTCCTACACGCCGTTGCCGACGATCATCGTTGTGAAGGCACTCTACGATCCCGATTACGAGATCGTCGATGTGACGCGCGACGGACCGCTGCTCGACGTTCGCGTGGAGCCGCGGCGCACGCCGATGCGCAATCGGCTCCGCGAGCTCTGGGTCGACGCGCGAACGTTGGAGATCGAGAAGTTTAACGCGACGGATCGCTTATTCGTCACCGGCGACGGTGCCACGAAGATCTATCCGGTGCTCTTTACCTGTACGATGGGGCGCGTCGATGGCTACCCCGTTATCACCCATATCGAGGGGCGCGTCGGCGGCGGTTACGCAGATGACGGCAAGCACGTCACCTACTTTTTTAAGAAAATCCGCTTCCCGAAGAGCCTCCCATCGTGGTATTTCGACCCACGCGATTACGGCAGCCATCTTGACGAAGCACCGCTCACCGGCGATCGGCGGTAAGCGTGTGCGACGAGGTTCGGGAACGCTTTCTCGAGCGCGCGTAATTTCGGAAGATCGACCTCGACGATATAGGGATCATTCGGGTGCCGGAGTTCGAAGTTTTGATGGTACGCTTCGGCGCGATAGAACGCTCGCAGCGGAGCCACGACGGTAACGATGGGAGCGTTGTAGCGATGCGCTTTGGCGAGCGCGGCGATCGTCGCATCGGCGACCTTGCGCTGATGCGCCGTCGTGTAGAAGATCTCCGAACGATATTGGGGCCCACGGTCGGGGCCTTGGTAATCGCGTTCGGTCGGGTTCTGCGCGATCGTAAAATAGACGGCGAAGAGTTGCTGTAACGAGATGACGTGCGGATCGAACCAGATCTCGACCGATTCTGCCTGTCGCGTCAAACCCGTGCTGACGATCTCGTAATGCGCGGTTCTCGCCGATCCGCCGGCGTACCCGACGACAGTGCGCTCCACCCCGACGAGCCGCTGGAAGACCGCCTGCATACCCCAGAAACAACCGCCGGCGAGAACGATCCGCTCCGTCGTCGGCCGCGCGGCGGCTCGAAGCGGTGCGGTTCCAAGGCCGGCGACGAGAAGAAGGAGCGATACCGCAGCGCTGCGGAGGCGTCGAGAGAGCTTCATACAGGGGAAAACGCACGCGGCAGCGCGCTGGATTTATCGCGGCACGCTATGGCGGCGACCGTATTGGCGTAGTTATCGCGGATCGAGGTGACGACGCGGAAGGCCGCTAGAGGCCGCGAGGGTTCTCAAGCCTTTTTGCAGGGTTTCCTCCACGATGGCGAAGTTCTGCGGGGGCGGATCACGTTTATTCGCCTTGCAAAGAATCAACCCCAGCATAAGATTGGAGGCCCTGGCTGCCGGAGCACCCCATCGTTCAGGTCGGTGGCACGGAAGAAGATCGCACTGCCCTCAGTGCCTTGCTTCGCGGTGCCGCCCTGCCCGCGCCGATCACCCTGAGTCCGAGCGAGGCCATCGCGGCGATCGAGGCGCGCGAGGTTGAGATCGTGCTGCTCGACGTCACCCAGCGGAGCGCCGATGTCTTTTCGGTTCTCAAGGCGGCGATACCGGGGACGGCCGGGCGCGGGCGCGCCGAAGTAATTGTCACCGGGCCGATCGGTGTCGGCGAGCGTCTCCAGGCCTGTTTGGCGCGGGGAGCCGCCGATTATCTCTTCACGCCGTTCGATACGGCGAATCCCTTGCTCGTCGTGCGCCGCTTCGAAGCGATGATCGGCCGCATCCGCCAGCGCGAGGCCACGGTCCGCATATCGACGACCCGCAAGAAGGACGAGTCGGTTTTACTGCAGATGCACCACGACGCCTCGAGACGCTTCGTGCCGCGCGAGTTTCTCGATCTTCTCGGCCGCGAATCGTTAACCGACGTGCAACTCGGCGACCATGTCTCGGGGACGATGACCGTCTTATTTAGCGATATTCGCGATTTCACAATACTCTCCGAAGCCCTGACCCCGACGGAGAACTTTCAGTTCCTCAATTCCTATCTGAAAAACGTAACCCCGATCATTCGCACCTATCACGGTTTTATCGATAAGTATATCGGCGATGCGATTATGGCACTCTTTCCCGATAAAGCGGTCGATGCGCTCGAAGCGGCCGTCGCGCTCTTACGACAGGTCGCGGTCTATAATGCCGGCCGGAAAAGCGCCGGCTACGTACCGATTCGCATCGGCATCGGCCTGCACCGCGGCGAGCTTATTCTCGGCACGATCGGCGAAGAGCACCGCATGGAGACGACCGTTATCGCCGACGCCGTTAACGTCGCATCGCGGATGGAAGGGCTGACGAAAATTTTTAAGGTCGATCTACTGGTGAGCGGCGGCGTCGTCGATGCCTTACCGAAGGGACACGGCATTCCATTGCGCCACCTCGGCGGAGTGAAGGCGAAGGGAAAGACGCAGAGCGTCGAGCTTTACGAATGTTATAGCAACGACGCGCCGCAGTTACGCGAACATAAGGAAACGACGAAAGCCCTCTTCAGCCAGGCGATGAGCGAGTACCGAAAAGGGATGTTTCTCACCGCCGGCAAGATGTTCGCCCGCGTCGCCGAGCTCAATAAACTCGATGCCCCGGCCGCCTATTTCCGCGATGCTTGCTCGCTCTCGATCGTACGACCTCGGAGCGCCGAACCGTGGGACGGCGCCGAGGTCGTCGAGGTGAAGTAGAGCGGCTTAGCTAGGCGTTGTTTCCAAAATGGGCGTAAGTCCCAAAATGACCTGACCGCACGTCGTAAGTTTCAGAATCACTTTCGACGTGCGGTCCCGGTTTGGGGCAGTTGGTTAGGAGCGGGCGATGTCCATTCGCGTCTCGGCCATTGCCACTCTTTGAGCGTGCGCGATTGCTGCGGGCCTCTTTTGGTCCGCGAGGAGCCATGCGATGCCATCGGGGATGGAGAGCGCCTCCGTGAGCACGCGCATGATGTGACGGAAGACGACATCTAGTAGTCTTGCGGCGTCTGATACGAGCCAGTTACCGTTCAGTTTAGGTAGGACCGACCCGTCGTGTTCGGCAAAGCCGATGTCGAACGGGCTCGGAATCGGAGCATCGGAGAATTCAAGAATGCGCCACCCCTGAGCTTTGCCTTCCTTCGTTTCGTTCAAGGCGTGGACGCTGACGGAGTAGCCGTTTCCGTTGATCTTGAGGATTCCAGTGAAAATAGCCTGATAGAACGATGGCGAGCCCGCGCGGCCCTCGACCCTGCTTGGTCTGAAGTTGGAAGGTCCGGAGCAGATTGCCGTATTGCGCGTTGTAGTTCTCGATGCGGGCTGCCGAAGCGCCGAGGGAGAGCATGATGTCCGTCTGTCGGAGAACGCCGCCGTTGGCTGCGATGGCTGCGTATATGTACGTGTTGGGACCAAGCACCCTGGGAATCGGTTCCCGCAACTTGAGAACGCCAGCGCGCGCCTTTTTCGCCCGTTCGTTCTGAGTGAAGCGTGTGGACTTGTTGAAGGCATTGTTTCTCGCTCGTTTTTCGTCGAACGCCTCCAACTCCGACGCTCTGCTAAGCTCGGACAGTTTGTTCCACTCCGTCAGTGAAGCCTTTCCCAGCGACGACGACATAGCGTGGGTCGATCTCCGTTGCTTCCTCTGGAAATTGAGGGTTGAAAGCGGTGGAAAATGAGAGATGAAGCTCAATCTCTTCGTTAGGCTCGATCGTTGAAAACTCGTGGAACGAAGGCGCCGAAAACGTCATTCCTCCGAACTGTACGACGGCAGCCAACGGTTCAAACTTGATTACGTTTAGGATGCCGCTCATCTCGCGTGCCTTGAGATCGCCGAATACGAAATCGCGCGCGATCACCAAGCGATCTGGGATGAGGAAAGGCCAAGCGTACACCTTGACCTCGGGACTAAGGGGGGCTTCGTGTATCAGGTAATCCCGAACGGCTACATCAAGCGTCATGTGGGGCTCCGTGTAATTACGGACGGCGACGGTATGCCCTAAGATTGACCGGAGAATGGCGTTCGGACGAAGCCGTGCATTGAAGCTGCGGCGCCCGACGGAAAAATTCCGACGACAGAGTGC
>JAJZED010000020.1 GCA_021805775.1 bacterium
TCTACGCGGCGAACCGCGTCTTTCTTGAATTCTTCGCTATAGGTCCGATTCTGCGTTTCCATGACACCTCATTGGCCGGATATTCGCCGGCTCTATCCAAGTGTCCGGGAAACCGGGACAGCCTCAGAATGCGGTTGTTGCATTCGCAGCTTGTCTCGGGGACAAAGAGGCAACTGTGGCAAGCAGCCCCGTGTTGCGTGCCGTCATCATCGCTTGGTTCGTGCTCGGCGCAGAGTGGGTCCGAGCTGCAGAACATCGCGCGGCGCAGTGCTTCAGTGAGGACACGTTCGAACGTTGCGGTCTCAGCCATCGCCACTAGTCCGCCGAGCGTTCCCTCTGAATCGGGTGCCGCAGTATAGATGAGAATACCCGCCATGGGATCTCCGCCGTTTTCATCGGCGGCATAGATTCGCTCGCGCAACGATGCTGCGTTATAACCGCACTCCAACGCTACTTCGTTCATCAACGCGTGCGAGAGCGAATGGAGCAACACGTAGCGCGTCGCTGGCCAGGCGCGCGGGCCGAACCGATGCAGCACGGCATCGCGGAGCCGTGCGATTCGCGGTTTCGTTTGCGCCGAAGCCTCCCACGCGCGCACACGCTCCTCGGGCAGTCGAAAAAAGAGGCCTTCGCCGCGAGATTCCACCGCCGGCACCCAATAGGTTGGGCCAACCGTTAGCGGCACGCGATGAACGGCTCCGGGTTCATCGACGGCGGATGGATCGGGTGCGTCGATGCGAGCGAACGCAATCGAAGCGGTCGTCTCGCGCAGTCGCGTCGCTGCAACGACTTGCGCGATTGACGTACTGTGGCGCGCCGGTATCGCGCGTTCGGCGATGGTGAAATCGGCGCCCTCCGTCGAAGCGGAGGGGTTGATAAATTGCAGCCACTCGGGGCGTCTTAAGTCGGCGGCTTCGGCTTGTGAGCGCTCCCCGTTGCGTCGGCGTTCGATCGCCTGCCACAAGTCCGCGATCGAATGAGCGCGCAGCATTTCAAGCGTGGGATTGAACGTGAGGGCTTGTTCGAGCGTCGCTTCGTCGCGAATCGGAGGGATGTCGAGGTGAACCCAGAGCGTGTCGACATCGTCGTCAATCGCGCCGCCGGCACCGACGGGGATGAAGAGCGCGCTCAACGTGATACCAAACCAGGTATTCGAGGCGCCAAGTAAAAGCGGTTGTGCCGCTTCGCTACAGCGCTCGAAAGTTCGCAAATGGGGGTGCCGCCCGCGGCAGGCTGGCCGCTCTTTCGCCGTGCGATCGAAGGCTGCCGCAACGAACGCCGACGCCCCGCAGCCGTGACACTTCACGAGTACTTCCGTGGAGCGCGTGCCGCTGCCGGGCTCGGTGAGCTCCAGCGTTCCGCCGCCCGCCGCGCATGGCTTATAGCCGTGCGCAAACTCTTGCCAGGGAAACTCATCGAGGTGGCCGTTGACGCAGGCCATCACAAAACGCGCGGGGACCGCCGAGGGCGCTTTCCCTTTTCCGCAACCGCGATGTTCGTAGCGCGCACGCTCGGGATGATATGCGTTCCCTTCGAAGGTGAAGAGCCCACCGTCGATCGTGGAGAGTATGTTGCAACGCATGCAGCGCATCCAGCGCGGGAACGGGATGACCGGAATCCCAACTTTCGCCCAGTCGTCGAGTGCGTTCCGCGTCTCTTCCTTCCAGGGCATCGCTACCAGCCGCACCACCTGCGGCCCCAGCGCCGCCTGGACGGCGGCGAGCAGGCGAGGCTCACTCGCCGTTTCCTCCGGGCGATCCCACGCCTGGAGCCCCGCAACCACGACGGCGAAGTTCGGGAGATCGACGAGCGCGCCGACACCGTATGCGTAGAGCATTTGGCTCGGGCGAATCGCGCCGACGCGCGGATGTAATGAGCTGTTAGCGCTCATCGTCGCCTTCGTCAAAATCTTCATCCTCGGCGTTGGGCGCAATGGTGGGGGCGCCGACACCCGTCGTGAGCCGATAGGGTTGTGCGTCGTCGATACTCGCATCGTCGACGGCGAGCAAGAGGTTCACGTTGTGCTCGGTTTCGCGCAGAGAATTCGGCGCCGACCAACGGCCCCAGCGGCGTCGCCCCGGGCGTTCGAGCAGCGCTTTTCTTTTCGCCCCGCCGCCGTACGAGAGCGGTGCCTGATGGCGCAGCGCGCTACGTTGCCGGTCGAGCCAGATATCGAGCAACTCGTCGGCGCGGCGACGGACCTCTGCTGCGACGCGCGGATCGGGATGTACGTGCGCGGCACGGCGTTCGATAACATCGACGACCGCGCGAACGCTGCGTTCGACGAGCGGTGCCATTTGCGCGGCTTCGTCGGGATTGAGCGACATTCCGAGCGGTAGGTGTGCGTTTTCGTGGCGGACGATTCCCACGATAATCGCGGTCAACGCGCGGTCGAGGGAGCGGCTCGAAAACGGCGTCAGCGAGAGCGGTTCGACTTGCCGATAAAATGTTGCGTGATCGAATTCGAAGCGCTCGTAGTGCGAAAGATCGCGTGGCCGCGCCCAGTTGTAGAGCGTAAAGACGATACCGGGTTTATTTCCCTCGCGCCCGATACGGCTGGTCGCTTGAATGTATTCCGCCGTGGATTTCGGCTGTCCGACAACCATCATGAGTCCCAGGCGTGGTACGTCGACGCCGACGGAGACCATATTCGTTGCGAGGACGACATCGAAGGGGCCGTTAAAGCTGCTGCGCGCGCCGGGTGTAAAGCCGACGGTGAGCCCGTCAAGCGTTTTCGGAATCTCGCTCGAACTCATGCGGCTCGTCAGTTCTTTTACGGTCAACGATGTGGAGCGCTTCCCCAAACCGCGCGTTGCCGCCATCGAAAGGCGCTGTCGCACGTCGTCGTCGACGAGCCGGCGCATGCCGGCGAGTTCGCGAAGGGAGCTGAAATAATCGAGCATCGTCATATAGGGATCGGCTGCCTCGCCGTAAAGGTCGAAAACCTTCTGCGCGGCGGCAAGGATTGAAACCGACATGCGTGCCTCGGCAGCCTTCAGGCGCTGCCCGCGCGCACAAACACCGACATAGAGCCGGCCGGGCGCCGCTTGCGACGGTGGCGTCTCGTGCGCAAAAAACGTTTCGCCTGCGTCGAGCACCGGCGGTGGGAAGAGACTTAAGCGGCGAGCGAAAAGCGCGTTGGCCTGTGTCGCTGCGCGGCGAATGGTTGCCGTAGAGGCGACGACCTTCGGGCGGACGGTGATGCCGCCGATGCGCACCGACGCGAGATGGTCGATGGCGGTTTCGTAGAGGCCGGCGAGCGTTCCGAGCGGGCCGGAGATCAGGTGTAATTCGTCCTGAATGATGAGATCCGGCGGGCGCAATCGATTGCATGCAACCGTTTTGTGAGGCGGCAAGGAGCCCGCCGCATTATGCCGGTCGTTCTCTTCGCATCCGGAGGAGCGGTCGAGATCGAGCGAGCGAAAGCCGTGCCGCTCGCAGCGCTGGTAGGTGCGCCCGAAGAGTAGATGCATCGGCCCGAGCCACGGCAGGCGCGCAAACTTATCGATCGTCGCGATGAGGAACGCCGGTAAGAGCCGGTACACTTCTTCATCGGTTGTGACGACCGGAATTCCCTCACCGGGCGAGCGCTTCTGCGTGAAGGCACACGCGCCGAAGGGATCGGAGCAGTAGAGCAGCGAGCGCCAGCGCTGCTTATCGGGTTTTACATCGCGCCCAATTTGTAGCGTCGCGCCGCACCATGGACAGGCGGCGAGTTGGAGCGGGTTGGCGTAGCCGCCGGTGTATCCGCCGCGCTGACGTGCGGCCTCGACCGCATCGAGCGAGCCCTTAAAATAATTCGGCGTCGTGTTCTGCCCGATCCAGAGGCCGAGGCGAAACGGCGTCGTTCCCCAACGCGTGTCGGCGACAGCCTTATCGCGGCGCAGTACCTCGCAAGCACAGATGAGCGCCGAGGCACGGGCGAATTGCTGCGAAGTGAGGAGGCGCAACGTGTAGCGCATGAACACCGCGACGCCCTCGGAGCCGTCGAGCGGGCCATCCTCGCTTTCGATCGTGCCTTGCAAGCGCCGGATCGCCAGCGTGAACGCAACGAGGCCGAGATAGGCCTCCGTTTTTCCGCCGCCCGTAGGGAAGAAGAGCAGATCGACGACGGCGTCGTCGCCGGATCGTTCGCGGTGGCGTGGATCGACGAGCGAAGGCAGATTGAGGCAGATGAATGCGAGCTGAAAGAGCCGCCACGAGCGATTCGTCGGCTCGTCGGCGTTGCGAATGAACTCTTCGAGCGGCGGAACCGCGTCTCTCTCTTCGTCGGAAGTTGCCGCATCCGCGATGCTGCGACGCTGCGCGATTGCAAGTTGCCGGATGCGCTGCTGCCACATGGCCTCGTTGGCAAAGCGAAACGCCTCGGCGGCGTCGGCATCGTTTGCCAGGATGGCGATGCCTGCTTCAATGCGCGTTGCAATGGTTCGTGCTTGGGCGATTGCGTTGCGCGCGGCCTCTTCGTGCCCGGCGAGCCGATGCGCGGGATCGGCGATGCGTCGCTCCTGTGCGTCGATCCAGTCTCGGTAGGCGGTAACGATCGGTTGAAGCCGTTCGCGAAATCGTGCATCGGGCGTTGCGGCGAGCACGGCCATGTCGCGTTCGAGCGGCGCGAGCAATGGGTTCTCCGCGACATTCGGCTGGTCGGTACGCGCGAGTTCGTAGGTCGGAACGTTGCAGGTGGCGATCGACACGGCGCGGCGCTCCTCGCCGAGCGCGCGCTCGGCGCGAACCGCGACGCCGTGGCCGACTGCGAACTCGGGCGCGTCGCGATAGAGCATGGCGAGTTGCGCGCGCTCCCCATCGGTTTCGTTCTGCATCTGCTCGGAATGACTGCGCTCGAGAAAAATGGGGCGCCCACCGGGATCGCGGACAGTGAGTTTGGCTTGGAATAACCAGCGCTCGTCGGCATTTTTTTTCGTGGAAGTTTGCTCGTTGACGAGAAAGAGTGTTACCAGCCAACTGCCGTCGTCTCGCTGCCGAGCGCGTCCGCGAACGACCACGGCAGATTGCTCGTCTACGGGCGCGGCCGCTTCGATGTCGCCTGCAACGAGCGGTAGGAGCGCGACGCCTTCGCGGGGATAGCGTTGCCACACCGAAAGCGTTTCCTTATCGGCATCGCTTCGTTCCTTGCGGTAATGCCCCCAGCTCGCGCGGACTTCGATCTCGGTTGCGCTCGCATCGACGACGAAACTCAAACCAAGCGATGACGGGAAGAAGCCTACCGCAGCGCTGCGGTCGCTCTCCGCTCCTTCCTCGTCCTCGCCGTCAACGTTGCTTGCTTCGTCGAAGCGCGCCGGGTCGGTGCGAACATCGCGTGGCGCGAGCATGCCGACAAGGTAGCGATCTCGAATGTATGGTCTCGCGGGCAACGTCTCGCGCGGCCCAAATGCCGGCCCGTGGAGATCGCCGATTACGAGCCGCTCGAACTCATCACGGATTTGCCAGGGCGATGCAGCGGCAACAGCCACGGTTAGGGCAGCCGCTTTGAGGTGCGCCCGGTTTTGGGCGGCTGTGCGCCGCCTAATTCCGCGAAGACCTTCACGAGGTGCTGCTTTCTCCTGCGCGTTTCGCGTGGCAACATGAGTGGAACGACGTCGCAGTCAAGTGCATCGGCGACGCGGACGATACGTTGAAATTTTGCACGACTCAGCCCCCCGCTTAAATCGCGGGACACGAGTGCTTTATCGGCGCCCAAACGCGCAGCAAGTTCGCTCGAGGAGACGTGCGCTTCTTCCATCGCTCGGTGGATTTGATGTTCGAGTGAGAATACCGCCGCCATCTCCGTAATGCGCGCCGCTCGTTTAGTGGAGCTCGCTCGTACGCGCTCCATCAGGGTGGTCCCGCCACGGCGTCGATGTGTCGGTTTATTTGTCTCGGTCATAGTAGTGCAGGCCTTTCACCGCTCTATGGTAATCCTGATGCTGTCGCAGTGCGCGCTCGATCGCTCTGTCGCCACGCTTGTCGCGTCTTTGGCTCTGCTTTGCGTATGGTGGCCCGCAGACGATCCACGCGTTCGATCCGTCGGCGTGAAAGACTGGGTAACGCAATTTGCCGACCTTGATTGCGAGGATCAGCGGATCCCCCAACTCGACGTTGAGTTGGCTTGGCGACAAACGATCACCGAGTCGCAAGTTGCCCCACGCTTCGAGGCGAGCGAGAAACTCGATTTGGTTCGCTGCCGTCATGCGTTCGAATGCGTCGAGCCCAGGCATCTCTCCGTTGTCGTTCCAATACCACTCGAAGACGCGCTCCGCTCCTTCGTGGATCACGAGGTTCTCGATTGTTCGTCTCAGAGGCATGATAGCACGCAGTTGATTCTAGTGTCAACTTGCTCGTAGATCGATTGGCGCGATATGGTTCCGTCGACTCGTCGTCCATTCATGAATCGAGCCTATCCGAGCAGACTGCCAACTGGCTGGCACTATGCGGAGGTAATGGAAACTCTCATTTTAAGAGAATCCGGCGCCGACCAACTCGCGGCCCTCCGTCGGCGGACGCAGAACTATCTCGATGCTCCCACTGAGCGCTTCAATGATCTCCTGGGCACGCTGAAGCGTGATTCCATAGTACTCATGCCGCTCGTCGCGCGAGACGAGGCTTTCGTCTACGCCCAGCATGGAAGCTAGGTTGCGTTGAGAGACGCCGCTCGCGATGCGCAGGGCGATGAGAAGCCGGCCGACTTCCTGTAAATTCGAAACTGCCTGAAAATCTCCGCGTCGCACGCTCTCGTACCATTCAACTTCTTCACGAAGCTGTAAATGGAACGAAACTTCTGCTTCGAGGACACGGCCGATTTGCTCGGCGCTGAGTCCCTCGCGTACCAACGCCTCCCGTTTTTCCTTAAGGTGGGCGTCGTCATCTTTGAGGCGGCGTACTGCCGTGTTGTAGGCTTTATCGGTTTTAATCATGGCGTTGGTGCTCCCGAATAATTTTCACGATGCCTTTTTGTCGGCCTGTATCCCGCTCGCGACGAAAGGCAGCCGGGAACTGCAACTCGTTCCCGTGTTCGTCGCGGATTCCGGAACTCGTCGTGCGAGCGTTTGCGTGCGGATAGAGCTCCACGCGGTATATGTGCCACATCGGTAACTGGAGTTTGGTGGAAGAATGGTCTGGGCGTCGCGCGGATGACGCCCACGTCCAACAGCGATGCGGATCGAGTTCATTGAGTGCCTGCTGAAGATCGCCCGTTGCAAGCTCCATGAGTTTGCACTCGAAATAACCGTCGATATCGTTTGGTTTCGGCTTATTTTCGACGAACGAGCCGTCGATGAAAATGTTCGTGACGCCCACTTGCCACAACTGGTCGACAAGAATACGAAGGTTTTGTGCGAGTTGCTTCCGGGTCTTCGTCGCCCAGGACTCGCCGGGAACGCCCACGACAAGGTGAGAGTTTTCTAGCTCATCGAGCGTCAGTTCGTAGTCTCCGGGCGGCAGTAGCCCGTCCGAATTAAACGGCGGTATTTCCGGCACAGCCCCTCCTGGTAAGGCTAGAATAGGCGCGTATGACATATAAGTCAAGTATATTGGCTCGCTCGTACAACCCGCGGGCGGCGAAAAGCACTGTGCCAGGCATATGGCATAGTGCCGCTCTTCCATATCGGTGCGACGCCATATTTGTTAGGCGTTGGCGCAGTCTAGCAATCGAAGGAGAACAATATGCTTTCACGTCTCACCGGAATCACGGTCGCTGTCATCGGATTCCTCGGCGTCGCGGGGTATACCGCGTTATCAATCTACCTTTCAGTTTTCGGCCTTGATTCTTCCATAGCGACGTTCGGTCAATATGGCTTCGTCCACTTCGGCATCCTCGTGCTCGCTGCGCATGAGCCGTCGGTCGTCGCGATCATTTCCATTTTCATTCTCCTCGCGTATCTGAGTTTTCGACAACGCGCTGCCGACGCGCCGTACGACACCGTTATCGTGAATCGTGGCAAGCGGCGAATTTCTTTTGGATCATACATGCAGAATGTCTTTTCCGATGAATGGTGGCGACGAAAGGTGCTGACCTTCCTTGACGTTATGCAGCTGGTGATGTTAGTTGTCCTATTAGTTTTTGGCGCAGTCGCTGGCGAGCAATACGGGGAAAACATGGCAAACAGCACGATTCATGGTGTGGCGTTGGTTGAGAACCCGAATGTTAGCATTCCAGAACGTGTCCACTTAAGGTTTAACAAGGCTGCGAATCCGTCTCCGATGCTGAAAAACGCGAATCGCCTGGGCAGGCTAAGCGTGGTGTGGACAAGCCGCGACGTTATTTCGGTCACGGCAATAAGCAATAAGCCCATGGGGAAGAAGTTCGTTGTCAGGACGTGGAGCATCCCGCTCGCCACTGTTGCGCAGGTCGATCGCGTTCGCACCTATAGCCGCGGATCGGCTAAGACGGCATCGAAGGCCAGCGTTGATTGGTTCTGGGTGGCTTTCACCCTCGCAATGTCGCTCGTAATCGTCTTTGCTCTGCTAGGAGATTACCTTCGGCGACGCGACGCGTGGGATCGCATTGAGCCCTTAGACAAGGGCTGCCCGCTTGACGTCGAATTTCCTGACGTTATCGCCGATCGTGCAAGCTGCGCCTTAGCGCTAGGAAAGGACCTACGAGTCGTTTCCTATGATGGCGACGAACGTTCTCTCTCCGTGGTACGAAACAGCGCCTTCCCGGTTGGGCATCGAATTAGGGTGACGCACGCATACAAGAATCCGCTTAAGGAACTTGTTGGCGAATTTCGGAAACTTGCGCGACGCTTCGGGCTAGATGTCGCGAGTTCGAAGGACGACAGGGAAATAAAGGCGTCATCAGCCGCTCGTTAAGGGGTGCGTTCCCGTTCGTCCTAAAATAAGTCTCGCGTGTTATTCCAAATCGCGCTCAAGATTGATGTGCGCATCTTGGATAATTCGCGCTCGTTCTGCTTCAAGCGTCCCCTCAGAGATTCCGTGACGCTCGACGTAGGGTCGGATGTAGTCCATGATGCTCTGGTCCGCGCGCTCAAAGAGGCTGCAAAAGTCGTCGCATTCGTTAATCATCTTGCGTTGTCCGGCGTCAAGAGCAAACTCTCCGGCGCGGCTCCAAAAATAATGATGCACTAATACGTTCCGCGCCGAATTGCACTCATCCAATGCGGCCCGAAGATCCGCTTGAAGGTCACGTTGCGCTTTCAGACGACCGATGAGCCTTCCCATCGGCATCGATTCAACTGTCGCGAAAAACGCAGCGCCGCTTTCTTGAAATGACCGCCGCGTCATTGGCGCCTTGAGGTTCGCACGCCACTCGACGTGTAGCAGCGCCCCGGCGATGGAGCGTTCGAGGCAATTTGCCATGTAGATTGCGCGGCCAAAGTGGGCAAAAACTTCACGCACGATGGTATCGCCGAGTCCAAGGGATAATTCATCGTCACTCTTTTCCATTTTAGTTACCCGTTGCGTTCGCAGCACGTGCGCTTATGAAAATCGGACCGCACGTTCCGATAAGTAATCTGTTGTCGCGAGTTTTCAAAATGGCTACCGGCGATTTCAGCTGCATGGCAAGGTTCGAGTGTATTGCACCACACGGCGTCAGAATCGGATAATTCCGGTTAAGCCTGTCGTCATATTATCAGACATCGCCATTATAGAGACCTCACGAAGGTTCAAAATTATTGATCTGAATTGCTTCACTTCGTAAGCTTGCAAAGGCAGTGCAACCCCGTCAAACGGGAATGCTCTTATTCGTTTCGGCCCTCGATACGGGCTAATCATGAGAGGCCTCGTCATTCACGTCGATAAAAACATGCGACGATCTCGAAAAGTCAAGGTATGCGGGATTCTGTTTCGAAAACGGCATGTTGTTCGTAAGGATTGCTTCTTGCAGTTCTTTCCAGGCTAATTTCATATCAATTTTGCTAATCTTGCGGTCGAAATATTCCTCGTGTTCCTTCCTCTGCTTTTGCGTTATTATAAATCGCAAGCGGTCGCTACCCAGATCACTGTACCCGATCTCGCACTCAACTGCCTTGGCGATCCATTCTTCGATTAAAGAAGTGTCGCCAAGGAACTCATTGCTTAAGCTTGAGCACAACCCGGTGCCCTTGATCTCGCTCTGCGAAAGTACCCGGAAACGAAGCTCCCCGAAGTGCCCAGGTTTTTGTAACGAACACGCCGGCCACTCTGCGGGATTCTGAAACTCGTAGTAAATTAAGTCCAAGTTCGAGTGTTCTCTCGCAGCAAAATTGATGGCCTCGATCGCCTTCCACTGTTCCGATTTGGTACTGAGGGCCTGGTATTTATTCTTACATGCGAACGTGCTGCGGCCCGTAGCGAGCTCAGATGCAATGAAATTTCTAACTTCTTCGAAAATGCCTGGATTAGCGTGTGGCGGCGTAAATCCCGATGGCGGTCTTCCACGCGTCTGGAATAGGCGTTTTGACTGAAGCATTAGGACTTTCGGGGTTGTCACCGCCTTGTGAGTAACTCGCAAGAAAATTATGACATCTGCCACCTCCCTGCGGAGCCCTTTCCAGTGTACCATCGCTCTTCGGCCTGTATAACGAGCCGAGCACGACAGTGTTGACCCATCAGGGAAATTAGTTCTCCTTTGTCGCCGAATAGCTCGACTAAGGTGATGAATAAGAAGTTGATCCAAGGTCTCCTCGTATGCGTCCGGATTGTCGCTGAAAAACTTACTGGTGATGTAATTGGCCTGCCGGAACGCTTTAACGAGCGCGGTAGCTGCGTTACTCATGCGAATTGCTCTCCTCGAATCGAGTTGTGGCATCGTTTGTCGAATTGCTGAAGTTCAAATGCGTGGTCCGCCTTTTGCGCCGAACGAACGAGAACGGATTGTAGGGTGGTGTCGCTTAGGAATTCGCGAAAATCGTTAAGGGTTTTCCTGCCGATTAGCGCTCTTGGCATTACATCGAGTCTGTCAGGGATAATTGCTTCGGGGGGCAACTCTCGGGCTTGGCCTTCCGTGGCTTCTTTCCGTTTCGCGTGGTCGGCTCAATGCGGTCGCTTGCAACTTCTTCGGCGTGGCGTGCTTGGTTAAGTTCGAGCAGGCGGTCGAGAATTTCGACAAGGACCGGTGGCGAGATAGTCCAGCGCTTTCCTTCGTCGGTCTCATGGAAGCCATACGCGAGGTCTAGATCGGTCCAGCCATACGCATCGCAGACTGCTCGATCGAGTTCTGCGTGCGCGTCACGCAATGTCCCGATATCGGTGTCGCGATCCGCCGGGGCGTGAATGCGATTGTAGAGTTTGGTTAGACCAAGATTGCGCGATGCCATCATGTCTCGGCGGAACGAATCGAGCCGCGTCATGATTTCGGCGACGCGGGCTTCCTCGGCGTTTGGGAACGGGAATGTCTCAAAGCAATCGCTGGGCGTATATCGTGTTCTCGTCTCAAGAGAGCTGCCTCGGCGTCGCGCCCACGCGCGGTGGAGGTTTGAGGTTAGGAAACCGAACGTTGCCGGTCTTTCCGTCGCGATGACCGCAACTGCGTGAGAAAAAACTATCCTGGTGGGATACATGAGGGGAAGCACGACCTTGCTCACAAGCGGCATGACGATGGCATGCCCTTCTTCAGCGATCGCTGTGTATAGCTCAGAGGCTGGGCGCGTAAAACGCCACCACATTTCGCGTCGGCTCCTATCACGGTTTTTTTCACGTTCCGGTTTGACGCGTTGGCGAACAATGCTCATTGCATCGGTGTATCCCTCCGCGCGTTCGAGTGGCCAGTCGAAGAAGCTAATCACCCAACGACTGGGGCTCGCGTCCGGGCGCGAACAGAGATCTTCTGCATTCAGATACGGGAAGAGCACGTCGCGGTTGCGAGGGTCCCGTGCGATGAGCGCGGCGGCGTCCTCCGGCGTCATCGTGAACCCCATGCCGAGGACGTACGAGCCAATAAAGGCCTTTCTCGCATTTGCGCGCAGCCGAAATGGATTCCGCTGCACTCGCGTTCCGGGGAGTAGGAGCGGTGAGATCGTGCTGACCTCGACGCCGTCGAGAACAGCCGGCGTGACCGTTGCCACGCCCGAGGCCCTCTGTTTGGACTGGTGTACAGCGCCAACGCCGATAATAGGCGGCGGCGCCTCGAGCCACACCTGTGCGATGTGAACGCCGGCGGCACCGGGCCAGGGGCGGCTCGGAACCGCGCGCGCGATGCGCCAACCGCGCCCCACGAGCGCATCGAGCCCCACCTCGCGCGTATCGCCCTGCGCGATCGTATTGACTGCGAGGAACGCGAAGCGTTTGCTCAGCTCAGCGGCTCGCAGAAAGAAGTAGGCGACGAGATCGGCGCTTCCGCGGCGCCCCGCCGCAAGCTCTCGTACCAAATACTGCCGGAAATCCGTACCGAGATTCCCAGTGATCAGTTGCCCACCCATAAAGGGCGGGTTGCCGATCATCAGGTCGAAGCCGCCGCGGCGAAAAATTTCAGCAAACGCGAGCGGCCAGTGAAACATGACTCTGCCCTGACGCTCCGAGCGCAATCGTTCGATCGCCGCGCGGCGATCGAGTTCGGTCGCATGCGGATCGAGCGCGGCGCGAATCCGCGCGCCCAGTTCGAGAAACGCCGCGTTCCGTTTTTTCTCCGCTTGCCCGGCGGTTGCAAGCGCGGTCAGTGCGATCGCATCGGCAACGACATTGACGCGGTCGAGGACGCCGTCGGCCTCTTCGTTGAGTCGGCGCTTCGCCTCGGCATCGCGCACCGTGCGGGAGGGCAGCGCTTCGAGCCGTTCGCGCAGTTGAACGGCCTCGTCGACAAGTTTCGTAACCACCTCGGTCGCATCGAAGAGCGCTCCGTCGTAGAGCGCACGCCCCGCCTCCGGGTTCGTATGCACGTAGCGAACTTGATCGAGCGAGGAAAGGCCGAGTAGCGAGTCGCCGTGGCGGATGGCGTGGTCGAGGAAACTAAATGGCCGTTCGCGGCCGAGTGTGACGAGCCAGAGTGAGAGCTTCGCCATCTCGACCGCCATCGCGTCGCGGTCGACGCCATAGAGGCAGCGGTCGACCACCGCGCGCCGAGCGTCGAGGGTGAGCTCGTCGCGATCGACGCGCGCGCGTTCGGGCTCCTCTTCGATCCACGCTTCAACGACGCGGTCGGCAAGATAGCGACAGGCTGCGACGAGGAAAGCGCCCGAGCCGACGGCGGGATCGCAGATGCGCAGATTCAGGAGCTCGGCCGATGAGCGCAATCCCGGTGTATAAACCAATGGCTCGAGCGCATAGCGCACCATCTCTTCTGCGAGCTCGCTGGGAGTGTATTCCGTCCCCGAATCGCGGCGCGCTCGCGTTTTTTTCACCACCAGGCTCCCGGCGGCAAAGATGGCCGGAAGATCGTGCAAGTCGGTGTCGAGGCAGTAGACGATCGGCGCGACGCGGTCGGCTAGCCGGGCATCGTTTCCACACGCGGTCTTCAGGCGGCGGCGCATCTGCGGATCGTCGGTGACCTTGCGCCCGCGTTCGATCCGCTTTCTCACGCTGCCCGCGCTTTTTTTCGTCGTGTCGACGAGAAACGAAACGAGCTTCTCTTCGCCCTCGCCCGCGGCGCGTTCGAGATCGTGCAGCGGAATCTCGGCCTCATCGCCGGAGCGCCCGACGAGGCGCACGTATACGTCGTCAACGCGCTCCGCGCCATGGTCGAGCAGGCCTTCATAGACGCGGCCGATCTGTTCGACATCGAGCGTGCGATACGAGAGGCGGCGGCGCGCATTTGCACCGGGCTCGGCGATCGTTTGGATCGCTTCGAGAATCGCGCGAACGGTGAGATCGTCGACCGAAAACGTATCGAGAAAAGCAAACCGCTGCGGGTCGAAGAGGCGTCCGCCATAGGCAGGCAGCCGCAGGCGATCGTGTGCGATGCCGAAGTAAATTGCGCGGAAAAGTGCGAGCAAGCGTTGCCACGCCGCACTACGCCGCTCGAGCGGTGCGTCGCCCTCGATACTCGCCTGCTCCTCGAGTTGTTCGCGCAACCTCGATGCGGCATAGTGCTCGGCGTAGAGCGGTTCATCGAGCGGGAGCAGATGTCGCTCCTCGGCGTAGAGCAAAAAGACGAGGCGCATCAGAACAGTGACCGCAGCTTCGTAGACCTCCTGCGGAGAGGTGTCGTGCAAAAGCGCTCCTTGGCGATCGAGATTCGCGCTCGAGATCGCACCGACGAGCAACTCAACCGCTTGGCGCACCTGATACCCCAGCCGGTCGGTGACCTCACTCTGTTTTCTCGCCGACTCCTCGAAGAGCGCCTCGATCTGCTCCTTCTCGGCGACGGCGAAGAAACGCGCCGCGCCAAAGAGGCTCAAGAATGCGCGCAGCACCTCGCGTTCGGCGCCTTCGAGAAAGAGCGCGGTCTCCCAGGTGGCGTGGCCGCCCGGGCCATTGGCCGGAACCCAGAGCGTGGCGATGCGTTCGCCATCGGTGACGATGCCGATGCGGATATCGTGCGCGCGACAGAGCTGCGCGGCGCGGTCGAGCGGTGAGGCGTTCCAACGCTCCCCCGCGATTCGTTTCTCCAACGGCGTACCGTGCGGAAAGCGGAGCACGAGAACGCGCGCCTTTCCGCACTCCGGATCGTCGAGAATCGCGTCGGCGCAGAACTCTATTGCGTGCTCGGGTATCGCGAGGCTGTAGCGTGCGGCTGCCTCACCGGTGCGAAAACGCTCGCCCCATCCTAATGCACCGCGCATCAGCCAATGCAGCCATGCGTCCCACGCAGCTTCGTCGTCCGTCGCGGGATAGCGCGCGTGGAGAGCGTCTCGGATCGCGTTCGGCAGCGTCTCGAAACCGTGCGGAAAGGCTTGGCGCAAAACCGGCGTGGTGAGGAATTGTCCCTCCGGATCGATGAGCCGCAGCCACGCGGAATCTTCGGCACGTCCTCGCGCCCTCACGCCCGTCGCGCTCCAAAGATGTCAAGGTTGACGCCGGCTAGATGCCGAGGAACGAGAAACGTGACCGCGGCCGGGAATGCGATGTCGCGCGGGTCTCTATAGCGGCGCCGGAGACGCTCGGTCTCGCGGTCGATTTCCTCGGGAATCTCTTCGAGTCGGCGTCGGAGCGCGGCAAGATCGCTGTTGACCTGCCCGCGCTCGCTGCTGTTATTGGCATCGAATAGGCTGAGTTGCTCGGAGCGTCCATGCTCGGCCGCCTCTAATTCACGCGAAATCGCGGCGTGGAGTTGCATCATCACCGTGCGAAGCGAGGTTTCCTCGCTTGTGGCGCGCTCGGTCAGCATGCGCATCATGCGGTCGTGCAGTTCGGCTGCGCGTGCATTCATGGCGGCGAAGAGCGGATCGCGAAGCCGATCCCACGCCTCGGCAATCTCCTCTTGGTGGTGAAGGGGGAGTTGTTCGTCGCCGTGCGCCGCGAGTGCCGCTCGCGTCTCGCCGACGTTTAACCTCGCAAAACCGCCGCGGCCGCCGAGGCGCCCACCTGCGGCGAACAGTTGCTCGTGGAGGCGGTAGCCATCACTGCCCATGATGACCAGCCGCGCATCGAGAATTACCGTTGGCTCGGCGAGGTCCGCGTCGTCGACGAGACGCCCGGTGACGCGCGCTAACTTCGCATCGCGGGTGCGCGCCCATATTTCGGCGCGCAATAAGCGCATTGCTTGCATTACCAACGGATGGCCGAGGTGCGCGAGCACGACATCTTCGCGGTCGCTTGAGCCGGGGTTATCGAAGGTGATCGGCAGCCGCTTCTCGGTGAGCGGATGGTAGAGATTCTCACACGCCGACGCCCAGGATCGCGTCAGATCGGGCACCGTGTAGGCCGCGAGCGGCGGGCCCGCAGAATGCGACGGCGGAAGCACGATCGGTTCGAGCGGAGACTGTCGGCCGAGTTCGAGCCCTACCTGCACGACGCGTTCGATCGCATCGGGCGTAATGCCGAGCTCGTCGATCGAGGTGAGGACGCGCTGATGCATCTCGTCGACCCGCTCGCGTAATTCGCGCTCTGCTTTTAGTACGGTGACGGAATCTCGCGGCTTTACTTTAATCGTATTAAGGTCGCTCGGGCGCCCGAGCATAGCATTCTCGACCTCGGCCGCGAGAACTGCGCCTGCCGAACCGAGATCTTGGCGGATCGTCTCCAACTTCGTTGCGGCACGGAAGAGGAAATCGAGATCACCCTCGAGCGTGCCCGCATTTTCTCCGTAGCCCGATCCGACGAAGTGATAGACAAATACCTTCGGTTGCGGTTGGCCATGCCGGTCGATGCGGCCGTTGCGCTGTTCGAGCCGATTGGGATTGAAGGGAATCTCGACGTGAATCATGCGAGCGCAATGACGCTGCAGATCGATCCCCTCGCTTGCGGTATCGGTTGCCAAGAGGATACGCACCGGGTCGTTGGCCGGGTCGCTCTGGAATGCCGCTTTAATGCGCTCGCGTTCTTCGGTATCCATGCCGCCATAGAGTAAGCGCACGCGATTGCCGCCGAGCCCTTCGGTGACGAGTAACCGATGCAGCCATGCCTGCGTGTCTCGATATTCGGTGAAGATGATGACACGCTCGTCTCCGAACGTACGCAATTGGGCGATTAAGGCCCGAGCTTTTTCATCGGCTCGCTGCGCGTTGCTCTGTGCCCATGCGTGCATGCGCTCGAGTAGCGCACGTTGCTCGGTGTCGAGGGGGTCGGAGGCACGTGCAGCCCGACCGAGGAGATCGCGCTCGGCTTCTTCACGGTCTTCATCGGTGTCGTAATCGTCGGCGAGGCGATCGAAAGCGTCGCGGAGGCGCTCGAGGTCGTCTTCGTTTCGTTGCGTCGAGAGCGTGCTCATGTGTGCGGCGAGCGTACCTGCGAATGCAGCGGGCGACGAAAAGAGGCGTTTTTTCAAAAGCAACGTGATGAGATCCGTGGCGTTAGCGCCCTTCTTCGACGAGGCTCGCGCGCGCCGCAAACGTGCGTATTCCTCGAGCATCGCATGAATATCGCGTTCGCTCTGCGGATACGACACTTCGATTTTTCCCAGAATGCGCTCGGGGAAGCGCGGCGTGCCGTCGGGGGCCGGCCCAAGCGCACGAATATCAGCCTTCATCCGCCGAATTTGCGCGTTCTGCAACGCGAGTGGGTCGGGCTTGACGCCGCGCGCAAAGCGCTGCGGGTCAAGCAGCTCGAGTAACGAGGTGAAGGAGATCGCATATCCGTTATGCGGCGTCGCCGAGAGAAAGAGCCGATGCTCGGAGTGGGGAGCGATGTATCGGAGCAGTGCCGTCCTATCCGACGGCCGAGCGTACGTGCCTTTGCCCGCCGGAGCGCACTGGTGCGCCTCGTCGACGACGAGCATATCGATCTTACGGGGGTATGCGTTGCGGTCAGGCGGAAGAAATTCGTGCAGCAACCGCATGGGGCGTTCCATTTTCAGCCAATCGAAGCTGACGATGAGGCGGGGAAAATGCCCGAAAATGTTGGCGTGGAGTCCGCGCTCGCGGCGAAGCAGGCGGACGGCTTCGGCGTCGACGATCCGAAATTCCAAGCCGAAACGGTTCTCCATCTCGGCCTTCCACTTCAGGCAGAGCGATGGTGGGCAAAGTACCCACGCAGTTCGCACGCGGTGGCGCAGGGTCAGTTCTTGGATGATGAGACCGGCTTCGATGGTTTTGCCCAGCCCAACGTCGTCGGCGATGAGGAGATTGACGCGGGCCATTTCCAACGCGCGTACGACTGGGTCGAGTTGATAATCCTCGATGGTGATTCCCGAGCGAAACGGCGCCTGCAGCGTGCGGAGATCGGCCGAGGCGATCGCGCCCCAGCGGACGGCGTCGAGGAACGTGCGCAAGCGTTCGGGGGAGTCGAACTCGCCGGCGCGCGGAGTGGGAAGGCTTCCCGTTTCGCGGATGTTGGTGCCCGGCTCGATCTCCCAAACGACGGTCAGTTCGTCCCCGAGACCGTCGTCTTCGACCGAGGAGAGCTCGACGAGGTGTTGCCGCTGCTCGCTTGCTGCGATATCGAGCGGCAGTGCGCTCGGGACGACCGTTTTAACGACCCAAAAACGATCCCGGACCGAGACAAGTTGCCCCTCTTCGGGGGCCGGCGGCGCCGCGAGCAGCATATCGGCCTAGATATGGTGTGCGATAAGGCGAGGCCTGCCGATAGTATTGCGGTTCTCGCAGCGAGGCTCCGGCGCACGATTGACGCCTGTCGCGCAACGTGCAACAGTAGCCATTATGGGTTTGCAGACTCGTCGGCCGATTACGCCGGGAGAGGTTCTACGCGAAGACTTCATCGAGCCGCTGGGCATGACGCAAGGGGCCTTTGCCGATGCGCTCGCTGTCGATCGAAGCACGATCAACGAGATCGTGAATGGGCGGCGCTCGGTGACTCCCGAGATGGCGTTACGACTCGCCCATGCATTGCGTACGACGCCGCAGTATTGGATCAACCTGCAGAGCGCCGTCGATCTCTACGACGCGGAACATTCGCCTCTCGCCAGGGAAGTTTCGTTCCTGAAAGTCTTGTTCTAAATCTAGAGCTCGACGATGAGTTCGTCGCCCTCGCGGCGGACCGGGAAACTCGGCACCGGCATCACCGCCGGGAGCGTGAGTGCCTCGCCGGTGGTAACGTCGAAGGTCGCGCCGTGGCGCGGGCAGACGATGCAGCGCCCTTCGAGCGTTCCGGCATCGAGCGGCGCGCCGTCATGGGTGCAGTAATCCTCGATTGCGTAGAACTCGCCGCCGACATTACAGAGCAAGATGTCGACGCCGTCGAGCCGATAGGGGCGCGTGGTGCCGGGGGTGACCGATGCGAAATCCGCGATGCGTCGGCCGGCCATTACCCGACCGCGCCCTCCATCTCCATTTTCACCAGGCGGTTGAGTTCGACGGCGTACTCCATCGGCAGTTCTTTGATAAAGAAATCGAAGAAGCCGTTGACGATCATCGCGGTCGCATCGGCTTCGGCGAGCCCGCGGCTCATCGCGTAGAAGAGTTGGTCTTCGCCGATCTTGCTGACGCTGGCTTCATGTTCGACCGTTGCGAACTGCTCGTCGATCTTCATCGTCGGTTTCGTATCGCTGCTCGAGATATCGTCCATCAACAACGCATCGCACTTGACGCGCGTTTTCGAGTGGTGGGCGTTCGGCAGCACTTCGACGAGCCCGCGATAGGTCGTTTTGCCGCCGTGCGCGGTCACCGATTTATTGGTGACCACCGAGGTGGTGTTCGGGGCGCCGTGAATGATTTTCGAACCCGCGTCTTGGTGCTGCCCTTCGCCGGCGAACGCCATCGAAAGAATCTCGCCGCGCGCGCCCTCGCCCATGAGATAGATCGCCGGGTACTTCATCGTCAGGCGAGAACCGATGTTGCCGTCCACCCATTCGATCGTCGCGTTCTTGCGCGCGATCGCGCGTTTGGTTACGAGATTGAAGATATTGCGATACCAGTTCTGAATCGTCGTGTAGCGAATGGAGGCGCCGTCGAGCGCGATCAATTCGACGACCGCGGAGTGCAGCGAACTCGTCGAGAATTTCGGCGCGGTGCAGCCCTCGATGTAATGCACCTTCGCGCCTTCGTCGGCGATGATGAGCGTGCGCTCGAACTGCCCCATGTTCTCGGTATTGATCCGGAAGTAGGCTTGCAACGGCATCGCCACGGTGACGCCCTTCGGCACGTAGACGAACGAACCGCCCGACCAGACTGCGGAGTTGAGCGCGGCGAATTTATTATCGTTGACCGGAATGACCGTCGAGAGATATTTCTGCACGACCTCGGGGTAGAGCTTGACCGCCGTGTCCATATCGCAGAAGAGCACGCCATCGCGCTCGAGCTCGGCCTTGACCGAGTGATAGACGACCTCGGATTCATACTGCGCGCTGACGCCGGAGAGAAACTTGCGCTCGGCCTCGGGGATGCCGAGGCGGTCGAAGGTGCGCTTGATATCGTCGGGGACATCCTCCCACGATTGCTCGGCGCGATCGGTGGAGCGGACAAAATAGTGGATGTTGGCGAAATCGATCTCCGAGAGCAGCGCGGTGTCGCCCCACGTCGGCATCGGCTTGCTTTCGAAGACCTCGAAGGCGCGCAGACGGAACTCGCGCATCCACGCCGGTTCGTCTTTCATCGCGCTAATGCGCTCGACCATCTCGTTCGTCAGCCCCTTGCCGGACTTAAAGACGTAGTTTTCTTCGGAGTCGTGAAAGCCGTGCCGGTACTCCTCCAGGAGCCCCTGGGGGGAGTTCTCGGGCTTCAGTTCGGTCGCCATAGGACCACGATAGGGTCGCGCCCCCGGTAAGTCAAGATAGTGAAGTCGGAACTTCATAATCATCGCTGAGCCCTACGCCCTCTTTACAGGGGGTGCTGCAGGGGGTATCATGCTGGCCGACCCTTCGCAGCCGAAGGGTCACGGTTGAGGGTGGGCGCGCCCTAACGCGCCATCGCGACGAGACGCCCGTGCACCGCATAACAGCGCCGGCAAGAGCTCGTCGAAAGGTCGGGGACGTGACTGCATTCTACAGACGCCAGCCGACGAAGTCCGGAGGTGGGATTCCCCCAGAGAAATCGTAGGAGACGCGTAGAAATTGAAGGCACTTGGGACGCACATCGTGTGCGAACTGTCTGGGTGTGATTTCGGTATATTAACCGACGTCGACGCCGTCCGCGAGATGATGATCGGTGCGGCGAACGCTTCACGAGCGACCGTCATGGAGGTCGCCTTTCATAGATTTCAGCCTCAGGGCGTCTCGGGGGTCGTCGTACTCGCCGAGTCTCACATCTCGATTCACACGTGGCCCGAACTCGGTTACGCCGCGATGGATTTTTACACGTGCGGCGACCACACCGATCCGTGGCTCGCCTGCGAACATGCCGCCCGGGTTCTCGGTGCCGGCTCCATGTTGACGACCGAGGTAAAGCGGGGCATCCTGCAATCCGGCGACGCGCAGTTCACGCACGTCGTCACCCGCGACCACGAAGCCGTCTCGCTCTCGGCATAGGCCCAAGCGCGAGCCGAGCTCGCCGACGATTCCGCGCATCCGGCCCTCGCCTCACGGCGGGGGTCTTCATTTTCCTCCGAGGGGTGGGGGCGCGCGAAGCGAACCCGCGCCGCTATGCCCAAGACCGATCGTTGGAACTGGTACGTCGAGGAATTTGCACCGACCGAACAACACCAGCATGCCGTTTCAAAGCTGTTCTTTTCCGGAGAATCGGCGTTTCAGCAGATAGCCGTGCTCGAGACCCCGGTCTTCGGCAAAATGTTGGTGCTCGACGGCGACACGCAGAGTTCGCAGGGCGATGAGAAAATCTATCACGAGGCGTTGGTTCACCCGGCGCTCGCCGCCGCGAGCGATCGCCGCGAGGTCCTCATCCTCGGGGGTGGTGAAGGCGCGACGCTGCGCGAGGTGTTGCGATGTCCCGATGTCGAGCGCGTTACGATGGTCGATATCGACGGCCTCGTCGTCGAACTCTCGAAAAAATATCTGCCGGAATGGGCGGATGGGGCCTTCGAAAATCCGCGCTCGCGCGTCATCGTCGGCGATGCGCTCGCATTCATGCGCGAGAGCGGCGAGCGTTTCGGCGTCATCATCTCCGATCTCACCGAACCGCTCGAAGATAGCCCGAGCAATATCCTCTTCAACGAAGAGGTCTTCGCGCTGATCAAGGCGCGGCTGCTCGAAGGCGGCGTCTACGTGCTGCAGGCGAGCACGAGTGCATTTCACAACGCATCGTTGCACGCGAAGATGGCGCGAACGCTACGCCGCCACTATCGGCACGTGACGAGTTTTTCACACCACGTGCCGGCGTTCGATACCGAATGGGCGTTCTTGGCCTGCAGCGATCGCATAGATCTCGCCGCCCTCGACGCGGCGAGCATCGCCGCCTACTGCGCGCAGCTACGCGGTGAGAGTTTCTTCTACGACGAAGAGACGCATCGTCGCTTGTTCTCGCTTCCACTCTATCTGCGGCGCATGCTTGCCGCGCAAGGAGATACGTTTTCATGAGTCGGCTTCGTTATGAGGGCAAGGTAGCGGTCGTCACCGGAGGCGGCAGCGGCCTCGGGCGCGATATGGCCGAATCGTTTGCGCGCGAGGGCGCGCACGTCTGCATCATCGGCCGCCGTCAAGAAAAACTCGATGAGGTCGTGCGGGCGATCGAAGCGGCCGGAGGACGCGCGTTCGGGCTCGCCGCCGACGTGCGCGATGTCGCGCGTATCGAGGCGGTGATGAAGGAGATCGGCGAACGCGCGGGGCGGATCGACGTGCTGGTCAATAATGCGGCCGGAAATTTTATCGCTCCCGCCGAGCAACTCTCGCCGAACGGCTTCAAATCGGTCGTCGATATCGTTTTGCTCGGGACGTTCAATTGCACGCGCCTGGCCTTCGATATGCTCAAAGAGTCGAAGGGTGCGATTCTCAACATCATCGCCGCATACGCCTGGAGCGGCGAACCCGGCGCGATTCATTCCGCGAGCGCGAAGGCCGGCGTTTTGGCGATGACGAGGACGTTGGCTTCGGAGTGGGGGCGCTACGGCATCCGTGCCAACTGCATCGCGCCGGGACCGATTCATACCGAGGGAACCGATAAGAATCTGTGGAGCGTCGCCGACATCGAAGAGCGCGCCCGGAAGGCGGTGCCGCTCGGGCGCCTCGGAGAACCCGCCGATATCTCGCGCGCCGCGCTCTGGCTCTGCGGCGATGAAGCGCAGTGGATCAGCGGTGCGACGCTCGCCGTCGACGGCGCGCAATGGCTGCACGGAGGCGCGTTCAACTTCCGCGGTGCCTATGAAGAGGCGATGGCGGCGTTGGGCGGGGCACAAAAGCCGTAGCGGAGGAGCCGCGCTGGGAGTACACTGCGCCCGTGTCTAGCGAGTCGTCGCGCTACCACTCCCATACCTGGGAGAAGGAAAAGTCGCGCTTCGTGGCCGTCCTCGATCTCAAGCTCGACTCCGTCGAACGTGGGCGCGCGGTCTTGCGCATGCCGTTTCGCGAAGAGGTGACCAACGGCACGGGTGCGGTGCACGGCGGTGCGATCGTCTCGCTCTGCGACACCGCATTTTACGTAGCGCTCGCATCGATTTACGGGCGCGAACAGAATACGACGACCGTCTCGTTGCAATGCAACTTTCTCGCGCCGGCGCTCGCCCCGCACGACCTTATCGCTGAGGCAAGCGTCATTCGCGCCGGCCGACGGATCTGTTACGGCGAGGTCTTCGTCCGAAGCGGCGAGTCGGTCGTGGCCCATGCGACGCTAAATTTCCTCAACACCGATCCCAAGGAGAAACAAAAGGCATGACCTCGGAACGGCGGACCGCGCTCCATGAAGAGCACCTGGCTCTGCACGCACGCATGGTTCCCTTCGGCGGTTTCAGCATGCCGGTGCAATATGAGGGCATTCTTAAAGAGCACGATGCCGTGCGGCACCGCGCCGGCCTGTTCGATCTCTCGCACATGGGGCAGTTCATCCTCGAAGGAAGCGACGTCGCGACGTGGGCCGACGGGTTGACCATAAACGAAGTCGCGACGATGAAGCCGTTCCAAGCGCGATACAATATCTTCTGCAACGCAAACGGCGGCGCGCATGACGATGTGATTTTTTATCGGCTTCCCGACCGTTGGTTGCTCGTTGTCAATGCAAGTAACGCCGATAAAATGTGGGCGCACCTCAACGCGCACCGAAGCGGCGACGTTCGCCTGCGCAGCCTCCACGGCGATGCCGCGTTAATCGCCATTCAAGGCCCGCTGGCGCTCGAGATGCTGCAGAAGCACGTCGATATCGATCTCGCGACGATCAAATATTATTTCTGTGCCGAGGCGAAAGTCGACGGCGTACCGGTAACGCTCGCGCGGACGGGCTACACCGGCGAGGACGGCTTCGAGCTCTTCCTCCCCGGGGATCGCGCCCCGGCGATTTGGCGCGCGCTGCTTGCCGCACACGAAGGCGAGGGCCTGGCGCCGTGCGGGCTCGGCGCGCGCGACGTGCTGCGACTCGAGGCCGGCATGCCGCTCTACGGGCACGAGATGACCGAAGAGATCACGCCGGTTCAAGCCGGCCTTACCTGGGCGCTGAAACTTGCGAAGCCGGAATTTATCGGCAAGGCGGCACTCGCAAAACAACTCGAAGAAGATTCCTATTCGCGGATCGTCGGCCTCAAGATGGCGGGCCGGGTCGGAGCGCGCGAAGGTTATCCGGTCTTTTCCGGAGATGTTCGCGTCGGGGAGATTCGCAGCGGGTCGATCGCTCCCGCGGTCGGGAATGCCAATATCGCGACCGCGCTGGTAGCAAAAAATGCTGCCACCATCGGCACGAATCTCCAGGTCGAAGTGCGCGGCGAGCGACACGACGCGACGGTGGTGACGATGCCGTTTTATAAACGCCAAAAAACCGAACGAAAGGGAGACCGGTGAATATTCCAAGCGACCTGCTCTATAGCAAAGAGCACGAATGGGCAAAAGTAGATGGCGAGATCGCGACGATCGGCATAACGGACTTCGCGCAGGGTTCGCTCGGCGATATCACCTTCGTCGAACTTCCGAAAGTCGGAGCGAAGGTCGAACAGTTTTCGAACGTCGGCGTCATCGAATCGGTGAAAACGGTCTCCGATCTTTATACGCCGCTCGGGGGAGAGATCGTGGAAGTAAATACGGCGATCGATGCCGACCCCGCCGCGCTGAACACCGACCCCTACGGCTCCGGATGGCTCATAAAAATCAAACTGAGCGACACGGCACAGACACAGCAGCTACTGAACGCCGCCGCCTATACCGATATCGCGCACGACTGATGGGCGCCTATACCCCTCACACGCCGCACGAGATCTCGCAGATGCTCGAACGCATCGGCGTCGGATCGCTTGAAGAATTGCTCGCGGTCTCACCGGAGATCGCGCCGAAGGCTCCGCTCGACGTCGTTCCCGCGTTGCCCGAATACCAGATCGAGCGGCGCATGAGAGCACTCGCCGCGCGCAACCATGCCGACGAATATACGTCGTTTCTCGGCGCGGGTGCTTACCGGCACTATGCGCCGCCGGCTATTGCGGCGTTAGCGATGCGCGGAGAGTTCCTTACGGCGTACACGCCGTATCAGGCGGAGGTCTCGCAGGGGTATTTACAGGCGATCTACGAGTGGCAGAGTTATATCTGTCTGCTTACCGGCATGGAGATCGCGAACGCCTCGGTGTACGACGGCGCGACCGCGCTTGCCGAGGGCTCGATCATGGCGATCAATGCGACGGGCCGGAAACGGTTGCTGCTCTCTCGCGCCGTCGATCCGCGATACCGAGCGGTCCTGCACACCTACTGCGGCGGTCTCGACATCGAGATCGATGAAATCGCGGTCGGTGCCGACGGACGTACCGATAGCGCCTCGGTGCTCGCGGCGATCGAGGCCAAAACCTACGCGGCGGTCGTGCTGCAAAGCCCGAATTTCTTCGGCGTCGTCGACGAACTGCATCCGCAGATGCGCCACGCAATCGAATCGAGTGGGACGGTGCCGATCGCGGTCGTCTCCGAGGCGATCTCGCTTGGAGCCTTACGCGCGCCCGCGCAGTGGGGCGCGCAGATCGTGGTCGGCGAGGCGCAGTCGTTCGGCGTCGCACTTGCGTACGGCGGGCCGTACGTCGGCTTTATCGCCGCGACCGCCGAGCACATGCGCCGGATTCCGGGCCGCTTGGTCGGCCGTAGCCTCGATAATCGCGGGCAAGAAGCGTTTACGTTGACCCTTCAGGCACGCGAACAGCATATTCGGCGCGAAAAAGCGACGTCGAATATTTGTACGAATCAGGCGCACTGCGCGTTGATCGCAACGATCTATCTCGCGCTCATGGGTGCGAGCGGTCTGCGCGACGTCGCGGGGCTGAACCTCGAACGCTCGCGCGAATTGGCAACCGCCGTCAGCGGCGTGCCGGGTGTGAGCCTGCGCTTCGACGCTCCGTTCTTTAACGAGATCGTCGTACGAGTTGGAAATGGCGCCGAAGTTCTCGCCGCGTTGCAAAAACGCGGAGTCCTCGGCGGCGTCGACCTCGGGCGCTTCTATCCCGAATACGCCGATTCGATTCTTATGACCGCCACCGAACTCACCTCTACCGGCGATATCGCCAAACTCACCGCCGCCCTTCGCGAGGTCGTACATGTCGCAGCCCTCCGCTAATCGCCCAGCGCCCGCCCTCATCTTTGAGACCGGCGCGCCCGGCCGCGCGACCGAGTACGTCGAGCGCTCGCGCCCGCATACCGAGTTTTTACCGCAGGAGATGCTGCGAGAGAGTCTTCCGCTTCCCGATAACAGCGAACTCGATGTGGTTCGGCACTTCACGCAGCTCTCGCAGCGTACGTTCGGCATCGACTTAGGCTTCTATCCGTTGGGGAGTTGTACGATGAAGTACAACCCGCGCATCAACGATGCGATGGCGAATCTTCCCGGATTTTGCGATCTCCATCCCTACGCTCCCGACGATCTCGCACAGGGCTCGCTTGCCGTGATGTACGAACTCGAACGGAGTTTGAGCTCGATTTTCGGGATGGCGGCGTTTAGCCTCAATCCGTCGGCGGGCGCCCACGCCGAACTCGCCGCGCTTTTAGTTGCGAAAAAATACTTCAAAGACCGCGGCGAGAGCAAACGCACGAAAGTGATCGTTCCCGACACGGCGCACGGCACCAATCCGGCCTCGGCCGCGATGTGCGGCTTCAAGGTTATCTCGCTTCCATCCGACGCGCGCGGTCGGGTTAGCCTCGAAGAGATCGAAAAAGTTCTCGGCGACGACACCGCGGTCTGCATGATGACCAACCCGAATACGCTGGGTTTATTCGAAGATCATATCGCCGAGATCGCGGCGGCGGTGCATCGCGTCGGCGGCCTCATGTATTACGACGGTGCGAACGCAAACGCAATCATGGGGAACGTTCGTCCCGGCGACATGGGCTTCGACCTCATGCATCTCAACACGCATAAGACCTTCACGATTCCGCACGGGGGCGGCGGTGCCGGCCACGGCCCGCTCGGCGTTGCCGCGCATTTAGTCGAATATCTCCCGACCCCCGTCGTGCGCGCGATTCCCGATGGGAAGAGCGAACTGCGTCGTGCCCCCTCCGACGGCATGCGCTTCGAACTCGATTTCGACCGCCCGAAATCGATCGGGCCGATGCGCTCGTTCTGGTCGAATTTCGCACACGCGGTGCGTGCGTTGAGCTATCTCTATGCCAATGGCGCCGAAGGCCTAAAATCGGTCTCGCAACTCGCGGTGCTCAATGCAAACTATCTGCGCGTCGGCGTATCGGAGTTTCTCGCTACTCCGTACCCGGAGATCTGCCGACACGAATTCGTTGCATCGGCGCAAGAGCTCAAAAAAGAGACCGGCGTTCGTGCGCTCGATATCGCGAAGGCTTTACTCGACCGAGGCTTCATGGCCCCGACGGTCTATTTCCCGCTCATCGTTCCCGAGTGTCTGATGATGGAACCGACGGAGACGGAATCGAAGGAGACGCTCGATCTCTTCATCGAGGCCTTGCGCGAAATCGTCGAAACCGCCAAGCGCGATCCGCAGAGCGTGATGGCCGCCCCCGTCAACACGGTGGTAGGTCGGATTGACGAGACGCGCGCGGCCCGTCAACCCGATCTGCGGTGGCGTCAGTCCGGCTGATGCTTGGCGATGGCGTACATCTTCGCATTCATGCGAATGAAGCGCCAAATTTGGTAGGGCCAAAAGTTCCGTAAAAAGCGGTTCATCGTATCACTCCGGTATCATCGCCCAACCGGGCTTTGCTTGTAGTTTCCACATGAAGGCTTCGTGGAGCATCCGTTTCGTCCACGCGCCTGAAAGGCCCACATCGAGCTCGCAGAGATCGAGATCGCGCCCGTACTCGGGGTAGCGCTCGTAATCGCGAGCGACCGGCATCATCACGATCGATGCGGCCGACCCGTTCCAGATCGAATGCCCCATCGATGCGATGCAGGCCGCCGGCATCTCGCTCATGCTCTCGTGATGGGTCGCCGGGTGCCCGGCGACCTGCTCGGCGATGTTGAATGCGACCGTGCGCCCCATGATGCCTGAAGCCATGCCCGTGCGCGGTGGTGTGGCGACGATCGTCGTTCCCGAGGCGGTTTTGAGCGTCTTCGAGAGCGGATGCGGCGGAGCAAATGCGATCCCCGCGGCATAGAAATTGTCGTAGAACGGCGAGCGATAGATCGAGGGCCAGTCGGCGGCGCGATAGGCATCGTAGCTCTTGGCCGTATAATCGGCATCGACGCGCATGAAGCCGCTGGGGACGGTCATCTTTTCAGTGATATCGCTGCCGTCGGCGGCGATATATTTCATCGGGATGCCGCGAAACTGCGGAATAAGCATCGCAAAATCATATTCCAACGTCGCGGGATCGTACCCGACGCGATCGTAGGCGATCCCGTCTTTCCCGACGCCGGTTACCCCGGCGGCAAGAATCGGTTTAATCTCGCGCTCTTGAAAGAGTTCGTCGATAACGGTCGATCCGGTGACGACTTTCCCGCCGATCTTCGCCTCGACGCCGTCAACGCCGAAATCTCCCGCGGCCGGCTCGTTCGAGAGCCAAATAAGTTCGGCACGATCGCGAACGCCGCGTCGTCGCAGATCGGCGTCGACGTTCATGATGTATTCGAATGCGGCACCTTGGCAGGTCGCTCCGGGATGGCCGACACCGATGACAAATCGCCGACGGCTCCCTTTTTTCAGTTGGGCGACATTTTCGAGGTATGCATCGCGCGCGCCGAGCGCGTGCTCGACCGAGCAGACGCTCTGCGTGCTGCCTTCCTTGGGCCCGAGGCCGGGCGTGCCCTCAAAATTGAGATAGGGGCCGGTGGCGTTGACGAGATATTCGTAGGCGATATTTTCAACGCTTCCGTCTGCGTGGCGCACCTCGACGAAACGATCGTCGGGATGAATGCTCTCCGCTCGACCGTCGATATATTCGAAGCCGAGTTTTTCATAGACCGGCGCGAGTGGGAACCAAACTTTTTCCGGCGACATCGTCCCCGTTCCGACCCAGATGAGGCTGGGAAACCACGTGAAGCGATTGCGCGGAGCGACGACGGTCACGCGAGCGTGAGAGCGAACCAGTTTCGAAAGATGGAGCGCGGCGGTGTGGCCGGCGAAGCCGGCACCGAGGATGACGATGCGCGGCTGCCCCGTACGGGGGGCGCTCGTTTCGTTCATGGGGATACCTCCCTGCCTAACGGCATGGCGACATTATACTCCTACCCCTATGGGTATATCAATACAAGCGAGCTTTCCTTCCTCCGGCGGAGGTACCCCCTCGAAAGGCGAGATTTTTCCCAAAAGAGGGCGCGCCTTTCGGCAGGCTCTTCTTGGAGCCGGGGGCTATACTGAGAGGTGAAAGGGGCCGTTCCGCGGCTCCTCATGAGTCTCCCGAGTCGTCAAAAAATGAGGGCAGCGATGCGCATCAAGTACGAGGTCTCCGCAGGTGGGGTTCTCCTTCGTCGTCGCGACGCGGGCTTCGATGCGATGCTTATCGGTCGCGGGTCGCCGCGTGTCTGGACGCTGCCGAAGGGACACGTCGAGCACCGCGAATCGAACGAGCAGGCGGCGATTCGCGAAGTGCGCGAAGAGACGGGTTGTTGGGGCGAGATCCTCGGAAGGCTCAACGAGATTTCGTATTGGTTTTACGTCGGTAAAGCCAAGCACAAGAAGAGCGTGACGTTCTTTTCCATGCGCTACCTTTCCGGGGATCCGCAGAACCACGACCACGAGGTCGATGAAGCGCGTTGGTTCGATGCTGCGACCGCGCGAAAAATGCTTAAATACGTCAACGAAAAGCGCTTGATCGACCTGGCGCTGGAATCGGCGCAGCAACATATCGGCAGTTTCGAACTCGAACCCGCGCTCGCTCCGGCGATGGAGCAGCGTAGCTCTTGAATCAGAGCGGGCTCGCGGAGCGATCCGACCCATGCCTCGTGCGGCTCGACGTCTTCGACGGGCCGCTTGATTTGTTGCTCGGCCTCATCAAAGAGCAGCAGCTCGATATCGCCACCGTTTCGCTCTCCAGTGTCGCCGAACAGTATCTCGCTTACGTCCGCGTGATGGAATCGCTCGACGTCGAGGTCGCCGCGGAGTACCTCGTTATCGCAGCGACGCTCGTTTTCTTGAAGTCGCGTTCCTTGCTGCCGGCAATTCCGGCCGAACTCGCCGAGGTCGGCGAAGAGTCGCCCGAGGAAGTGGAAGAGCGGCTCCGCCGCCGTCTAATCGCTTATTCGAAGTATCGCGAGCTCGGCGATGCTCTGCGTCAGCGCCAGGGCGAAGCGAGCTCGATCTACTATCGCGAAGGCGGCGATGCGACCGGCAACTTCGAACAGCGATATCGCATCGATGCCGAACGCCTCGCGCGCGCCTTTTTAGCGATGCTGCAGAATGCGCGGCCGGAAAAACGAACGATCGCGCGCGAACGAATATCGCTTTTGGCGCAGATGGATTACATCGTTCGGAGCTTACGCGAGCACGGCGAAACAACGTTTTCCGCCCTCTGTAACGAACTCGGCATGACGCGCGAAATCATCATCGCTACTTTCCTTGCCGTGCTCGAACTGATGCGCCGCAATCGAATTCGAATCGAGCAACCCGCCGCATTCGAAGATATCACCATCGCACTCCACCACGGACAAACGACACCTGTATGAGCACCGACACCGTTATTGCCGAAGCGCTTGCCGAAGCCGCGAGCGAACGCGAAGAACTCAGCGCCGTTGCCGAACGGATCGAACCGTTAGTGGAAGCGCTGCTTTTCATCGCTGGCGAAGCGCTCGATCAGCGCCGCATTGCTAAACTCGTCGATGCCGACGAAAAGGCTGTCGATATCGCTCTCGTGAAGCTTGCCGAGCGCTACGACGGGCGCGGCATCGTGTTGCGCAATATTGCCGGCGGCTTCCGCTTGGGAACGGCGCCGTTTGCTAGGGACGTCGTTGAGAAATATTTGCTTCCTCCGAAAACGACGCTCTCATCGCCGGCGCTTGAAACCTTGGCGATCGTCGCGCAGATGCAACCGGTGACGAAGGGCGAAATAGAATCGATTCGCGGCGTTAATTCCGATAGCGTCGTCAATACGCTGTTGGATCGCTCGCTTATTTGTGAAGCCGGCCGCAAAGAAGTCGTCGGTCGACCGATGCAATATAAGACGACTCCACTCTTCCTTGAGTCTTTTGGGCTGAACTCGCTCGAAGATATGCCGGACTTGGAGGTAGAGATCGAACGCCCGCGCGAACTTGCGCTTCCGCTCATCGCGGGGGATGCAGAGCCGACGATGGAACCGATTGTCGTCGAATCCGGTGAGGAGAGCGAAACGGAGCGATGACGGTCGAGAACGACGCACCGGCGAGGCCATTAGCGTACTCGACCTCGCTCTACGACGCTTTACTGGAGTTCGGCCTCCCGCTACGCGGAAAAATTCTCGATGCGGCGTGCGGTGAGGGTGACGCGAGTGCTCCGCTGATCGATAACGGTGCCGTCGTCACGGGCATCGACCTTCATGCCGAGGCACTCGACCGCGCTCGCCGCTTGCATCCATCGGCTACCTGGCGCCTCGGGGACGTCACGGCGTTGCCGTTTGAAGCTGCGAGTTTCGATGTCTATCTCTGCGCGCAAGGCTTCCATCTTTTCGATCGTACCAAGGCGCTCGCCGAAGCATACCGCGTTCTCAAGCCGGGTGGGAAGATTGCACTCTGGTGGAAACACGCGTTATCGGGCTCGCCGGTGCGGCCGCTCTGCGATGAAGCGGCACGCGAGATCGACATTCATCCACTCGCCGGGACGCTCGTCGGTGGGTTTCGTGAATTTTATGCCGCCCCATTCGTCGGTCAGTCGTTGCGCGTGATCCAGTGGCGTCTCGTAACGACGCGAACCGCTTTTTTTGCCGAAGAGCGCGTTCGCTTGGAACATGCCGATATCGCCGAGGAGCAGATCCGTCGTTATATCGCGACGTTAGAGCGCTTGTTTAAAGAGCAACTCGGCCCCGATATCGGAAGTTTTCAGCACGCGTACATGCAGTATCTGTACCTCGCGCGCAAGGAGGGATAGCGTGCGATTCGGCCTTCACATGCGGCTTGCCGACGGCTATGAGGCTGCGGTGAATCGCTCCGCCGCGTTTGGCTGCACGACGATGCAGGTGTTCACCAGCAATCCACGAGCGTATCGGCAAGCGACTCCCAAAGTCGAAGCGCTGGCGACCTTTGCGGCATTGCGCTCTCGCAATAACCTCGACCCCGCCGTCACGCATACGCCGTACCTCATCAATCTCGCAAGCGAAGATCCCAAGATCTTTAGCGGGTCGTTAAATCTCCTCAAGCACGATTTGCACGTCGCCGCGCTTGCGGGCATCGCCTTGGTCAATACCCATCTCGGCTCGTACGGGAAGCGCGATCGCGATGCCGGATTCTCCGCAATCGCCGCGGCGTTGCAGGAAGCGCTTTCGGAGATTCCACCGGCGGTAACCTTGGTGCTTGAAAATTCGGCGGGTGCCGGCGCGTTGGCCGGCGGCACGCTCGACGAACTCGGCGCCTTCATGCGCGCGGTCGATCACCCACAGTTGGGCGTCTGCATCGATACGGCGCATGCGTGGGCTGCAGGGTATAAGATCGATACGAAGGAGGACGTGGAACGGTTCGTCGATGCGATCGACAAAACGATCGGTTTCGAACGTCTGCGCATGTTTCATCTCAACGACACGCAGATTCCGCTGGGGGGGAATCGCGACCGGCATTGGCACATCGGCGAAGGACTGATCGGCGAGAACGGCTTTCGAGCTTTGCTCGGCGTCGCGGAGTTGCGCGAAAAGATTGCCATTCTCGAGACGCCGGGTGAGGATGACGACGACGCGCGCAATATGGCAACCATTCTGCGTTTGTACAGTGAGGCTGCCTAAGGGCTCGTGTGCCGATCGCGCATCTCGACGTCGACGCGTTCTATGCAAGCGTAGCCGTCCGCGATAACCCCGAATTACGCGGGCGCCCGTTGGTCGTCGCCGGCTCGCATCGTCGCTCGGTGGTCTTGACGGCCTCGTACGAAGCCCGTCCGTTCGGTATCCGCTCGGCGATGCCGCTCCACCAAGCGTTGGAGCGTTGCCCCGATCTCGTCGTCGTTCCTCCGACGATGGAGCTCTACCGGACCGAATCGAAGGAAATTTTCGCGCTTCTCCGTTCGCGCAGCCACGTACTCGAGCCACTCTCGCACGATGAGGCCTTTCTCGATCTCGGTGAGATCGCGTTCGACGAAGCGAAGGCGCTCGTCGCTCGATTTCGTGCCGAGGTTTTTCGCGAGCGCGGGCTGAGTATGAGTGCCGGCCTTGCGTGCGGGAAAATGATTGCGAAGATTGCCTCGGATCTTGCAAAACCCGACGGCCTGCTCGCAGTTGAGCCCGGTGAAGAACGCTCGTTCCTGGCGCCGCTTTCGGTGGGTCGGCTCTGGGGCGTCGGCCCGAAAACGCAGGCGCGCTTAAACGAGCGCGGCATCGTGGCGATTGCCGATATCCTCGCGCTCGACGAGCCGACGCTGATCGACCTTTTCGGCTCCTCCTGGGAGCGGATGCGCGACTTTGCGATGGGCATCGATCGTCGGGTCGTCAGCGCTGCAAGCGAGACGAAATCGATCTCCACCGAAGAGACCTTCGAGTACGATGTAACCGACGAGCATCGATTGCTCGACCTGCTTTTCGTTCAGGCGCGCGAACTCGCCGAGGATCTCCGTCGAGAGAATATTTGGGCGCGCAGCGTCGGAATCAAGGTGAAATTCGCGGATTTTTCGCTGCGCGTACGGCAAACGAGTCTTCGCGAGCCGACGCAATCGGTGAAAGCCATCTATCACGCCGCGCGTAGTTGTCTGCAGCGCGTTCGGATCGATGGTGCGCCGGTGCGCCTGTTGGGAACGCGCGTCGCGGCGCTCGAAGCGAGCCCGTCAACGCAGCTATCGCTCTTCGCTCCACGTTCGTAGGCGAATGCTGTTGCGCCGCGCTGCTGCTGTCACGCCGCGCTGCTGTCACGCCGAGTAGGGCGCAACGCGCCCGTATCGAGGCGGCGCCCGGCGCTGTTATTGTCACGCCGAGTAGGGCGCAACGCGCCCGTATCGAGGCGGCCCCCGCGCTGTTATTGTCACGCCGAGTAGGGCGCAACGCGCCCGTGTCGAGGCGGCGCCCCGCGCTGTTATTGTCACGCCGAGTAGGGCGCAACGCGCCCGTGTCGAGGCGGGTGCGAGCCCTCGATACGCCGCCCTGCGGGCGGCTACTCGGGGTGACAACCGCGGCGGGTGCGAGCCCTCGATACGCCGCTTGCAGCGGCTTCCATGAGAAGGCCGGTGTTGTCAAGAGTTTTCTACGTCGTGCTCCCTACATATTTCGTTCTGAGTCTCCATTCGTGAACATCCGTTCTAACGTCGTCGAAAATTCGGTCCGCCCCGCTTC
>JAJZED010000007.1 GCA_021805775.1 bacterium
GGGTCTGCCCGACCGCACCAGGTCAACGATCTTCCGCCGAAACTCCGGCGGGTAGGAGGGATTCTTGGCCATACGGGACTCCTTCGCCGCTAAGCGGCAAGTGTCCACGGAAGCGAGCCAGCTTCACATTGATTGCGTCGCGTGGCCGCGATTCGCGGAATGCATTTGGCCGACAAAACTCGCATGGTTCGTTTGCGGCGAACGCCGATAGACGTTTCGGTCGAAATAGACCGCGTGGACGGTGCGCCGATCGACGTGGGTTACGTAGGTGTTGTACAGGAATTTGTTTCCGCGCCATTTGCCGCCATCGTAACCGTTGCCGAAATACCCATGACCGTAGTTGAGATTGCCATAGTAGCCGACGCTATGTCCCCAATATCCGGAGTGATAGACGTATCCGGCGGGCGTTGCTTGCCAGTACGAGGGCGTCCAGAGGAGGCCGGGGCTAGGAGCGTAGGTCCATCGCCCGGCGACCCAGCGATAGGCGTTGCCGTTCCAATTCCAGTATCCGGGGATCCACATCGAGTTTTGCGCGGGCGGAGCGGGTTGCTGGTAGGAGTAGGCCGGAATCGGCGGCGGTGCGACGAGTGAGATAATTTGGCTCAGAGTAATCGCCGATGCCGGCCGCGGCATAAAAAATGCGACGGCGGCGAGAATCGCGACCAAAAGAGCGCGTGAGGATTTCATAGGAGTGCCTTCAATCTGGGTTAACCCGTCTGAGTATTCCCCACGTCGACGATCTTCAAGCATAAATAAATAGAAGCACGGCCGCCTCTGCGGGCGACCGTGCTTCGGGTCTGGGTCGAGTCGTTCTTAGGCGGGTGGCCGACCGTGGCCGTGCCCGCCGTTATTGTGGCCGCGCCCTTGGTTGCCGCCCCCCTGGTTGCCGCCCCCCTGGTTGCCGCGCCCTTGGTTGCCGCCCCCCTGGTTGCCGCGCCCTTGGTTGCCGCCCCGCTGGTTGCCGCCCCGCTGGTTGCCGCCCCCTTGGTTGCCGCCCCGCTGGTTGCCGCCCCCTTGGTTGCCGCGGCCCTGATTGCCGCGCCCTTGGTTGCCGCCTCCCTGATTGCCGCGGGGTTGCTGACGTTGCGGCGGCTGGTAGCGCGGCTGCGGTTGCTGCCGAAGCTGCGGTTGGTAGCGCGGCTGGGGTTGCTGCCGATGCTGCGGTTGGTAGCGCGGCTGCTGCCGCTGGAACCGGGCGTTTCGCGGTGCGCTGCCGTGCGTTACCTGCACGTAGCTCCGGCGCCCCTCCTGCGGGGCACGACGCACGACGTGCGGATCGTAGTAGACCGCGTTGCCAATGGTATTGCGATCGACGTGCGTCACGTAGCTGTTATAGCGGAAGCGGTCACCCTCCCACTCGCCGCCGTCATAGCCCCGTCCATAGTAGCCGCAACCATAGTTCACGTCGCCGTAGTAGCCCACGGTGCGCCCCCAATAGCCGCCGTTCCAATAGTAACCGCTGCCGTCCCAGGCCCAGTAGCCGGGGGTCCAGTAGAGGCCGGGTTCCGGTGCGGGGGTCCAACGTCCGCGTACCCAATGGTAGCCGCCGCGATTCCAGCGCCAGTAGCCGGGGATCCAGATCCAGTTCGGAGCCGGCGGCGGCGGCTGTTCGTAGGCGTAATACGGGATCGGCGGCGGCGCGGTGCCGATCGAGATGCCGATGCCGATATTGATCCCGGCGACTGCGGGGCGCGCCCCGATTAGGCCCAGGGCGAAGATCGCTGCGGTCAGGACGAATGCGAGGCGTTTCATACTACTGCTCCTTTGCCGACCGGTCGCTCGGCGTCGGCTACCGATAGAACGTCCCACCCGGCTCCTCCGGTACGCTCCGGAGGGAGTTTAACCAAACTCTCATCCCATGAAACCGCTTGCACTCGCCGGGGGTCTCTGCTAATATCCGAGGCGTTGGCACTCAAATGCTAGGAGTGCCAAATCCATCTCGAAACTCATTTCGAAACACACTTTTGGAGGTTTTCCGTGAACCTGAAGCCTTTGGCCGACCGCGTGGTCATCGAGCACGTCGAGCAAGAAGAGAAGAGCGTCGGCGGCATTTTCCTTCCCGACACCGCGAAAGAGAAGCCCCAAGAGGGGATCGTCCGCGCGATCGGGAGCGGCCGCGTGCTCGACAACGGCACGACGCTTGCGATGACCGTGAAGGTCGGCGACCGCGTTATTTTCTCGAAATACTCGGGCAGCGAAGTCAAGATCGACGGCATCGAGTACCTCATCGTTTCCGAAAAAGACGTCCTGGCTATCGTCGACAAAGTGCCGGCGCACGCGTAAGGAGTTAGAAAGAAAATCATGGCTGCAAAGCAACTCGTATTTGATGAAGCCGCTCGTCGCGCCCTCGAGCGCGGAGCGAACATGCTCGCCGATGCCGTCAAAGTGACGCTCGGCCCCAAAGGACGCAACGTCGTCCTCGACAAGAAGTTCGGCTCGCCGACGATCACTAACGACGGCGTGACCATTGCGAAAGAGATCGAACTCCCCGATGCGTTCGAAAACATGGGCGCGCAGCTCGTAAAAGAAGTCGCGAGCAAGACCAACGATATCGCCGGCGACGGCACGACCACGGCGACGGTGCTCGCGCAAGCGATCATCCGCGAAGGTCTGCGCAACGTGACGGCGGGAAGCAATCCGCTGCTCATCAAGCGCGGCATCGAGAAGGCCGTCGAAGTTGCGGTCAAGGAGATGGAGTCGTTCAAACAGGTCGTCGACACCAAAGAAAAGATCGCTCAGGTTGCGTCGATCTCCGCCAACGACAAAGAGATCGGTAACTTCATCGCCGACGCGATGGAGAAAGTCGGCAAAGACGGCGTCATCACCGTTGAAGAATCGAAGACGCTGAAGACCGAAGTCGAGACCAAAGACGGCATGCAGTTCGATAAGGGCTACATCTCGCCGTACATGGTGACCGACAGCGAGCGTATGGAAGCGGTTCTCGACGATCCGTTCATCCTCGTCACCGAGCGCAAGATCACGGCGATCGCCGACATTCTTCCGTTGCTCGAAAAAGTCGTCCAGGTGCAGAAGCCGCTGATGATCATCGCCGAAGACGTCGAGGGCGAAGCCCTTGCGACGATGGTGGTGAACAAGCTGCGCGGCACGTTCACCAGCGTTGCGGTCAAGGCCCCGGGCTTCGGGGACCGCCGCAAAGAGATGCTGAAGGACATCGCGACGCTCACCGGCGCGACGGTCATCAGCGAAGAGCTCGGTCTCAAGCTCGATAAGGTCACCCCGGATCAGCTCGGCCGCGCCAAGCGCGTCAAGATCACTAAAGAAGAGACGACCATCGTCGACGGCGCCGGCAAGACCGACGCCATCAAGGGCCGTATCGAGATGATCAAAAAGCAGATCGAAGAGACCGATTCCGATTTCGATCGCGAAAAACTCCAGGAGCGCCTCGCGAAGCTCTCGGGCGGCGTTGCCGTAATCCAGGTCGGTGCCGCTACCGAAACCGAACTCAAAGAGAAGAAGCATCGCATCGAAGATGCACTCTCGGCGACTCGCGCTGCGGTGCAAGAAGGCATGATCCCCGGCGGCGGCAGCTCGCTCGTGCATGCAGTCAAAGCGATCGAGAAGTATGTCGAAACCGCTCCGAAGACCAACGGCCACGCGGCGACGTGGGCCGATGAGAAGATCGGAATCGACATCATCCGCAAGGCACTCGAAGAGCCGCTCCGTCAGATCGCGTTCAACGCGGGCTTCGAAGGCTCGGTCGAAGTGAACAACGTGAAAAGCAAGAAAGCGCCGCACGGCTTCGACGCAATGACCGGCGAGATCGTCGATATGTTCAAGGCCGGCATCGTCGAACCGTTCAAAGTAACGCGTTCGGCCCTGCAGAACGCAGCTTCGATCGGTGCGCTGATTCTCACCACCGAGACGCTCATCGCCGACAAGCCCGAACCCAAGAAAGACGCTCCCGCAATGCCGGGCGGCGGCATGGGCGGCTACGACATGATGTAGTTCCGCCTCGCCGCGGAATGCATGTGAAGGAGTGCCCCGAGCAGTAGCTCGGGGCATTCCTTTATCTCGACGCGGCTCCGGCGAAAGAACGGAGAACGAGACGAGTTGCAGCTAGGTGTAATTTGCCAGTTGCAGGGCAAGACGGGGGCTCCGGCGTAGGCTGCTCTTCACACGAGAGCGAGGGAGCGATGGAGCGCAGGCCCAGGTTATCTCCGGTGCAGAGCATTGCCGTGGCGGCAATTTATCTCGCTGCGTGGGTGGGGAGCGATCTTCTCGGCGCGTTTTATAACGGGGCGCACGGCACGTTTTATCCTTGGTATCTCGGTGCGGCGCTCACTTTCTACCTCATCTTCACCTTCGGCTACATCTACGCGCCATTAGCGGTGATCGCCGAGATCGCGCGTCCGGTGCTCTTCCCAACGACGGCTCATCTTCCGTTCCCCGTCTATCTCGAATTCGGAGTGATCGCCGCGATCGGCTACTCGATCGTCGTGTTTATTCTCAAGCGGGTGCTCGCGGTTCGCCTACCTTTCGTAACCTTCCAAGACGCGGCAAATTTTTGCGGCGTCGCTATCGTGGCTCCGCTGATCCTCGCGCTCGTACCGGGCGCGATTGCGGTTTCGATCTTCGGCGGCGGCTGGCAGCATTATCTTCGCGAGGTCGTCAGCTTTTGGGTCGGCGACACGCTCGGATTGCTCGTGCTCGTTCCGATCTTGGCGACCTATCTCACTCCCCGCATCACTCGCGAATCGGAAGATTCTTCGCCGCCGGTTTTCGATATTCAACTTCGCGAGCGCGTCTTGCTCTATGCAACCGTTGTCGGGGCGACGCTCTTGGGATATGCCGCCGTACTCACCGGGGTAAGCGGCGATCCGCTGCGGTACTTCGTCTTTCTTCCGCTGATGTGGATGGCGGCGCGCGGCGGCTTACGCCTGGCGATTCCCGGCATCTTCGTGACCGATGCGCTAACCAGCGTATTGAATTATATATTTCCCACCACCTCGATCCACCCAATCGATCTGCAAACCTTCATTGTAATTTCGGCGATATCGTCGCTCTCGGTCGGGGCGTTGGTCGACCAACGTGCAAGAGCCGAGCGGCAGACGCGGGCGCTCGCATTTACGAACTCGCTGAGCGGTTTGCCGAACCGGCGCGGGCTGGAGCGGTGGCTCGGGCGCACCGAAGGCACGCTCTTGCTCGCGCTCATCGACATCGACCACATGAAGCTGACGAACGAAGGGCTCACGCGAGCCGCCGGCGACGAACTGCTCAAGCGCATCGCCGAGCGCTGCGACGATTTTGTCGGCGCGGAATTTGTCGCCCATGTAAGTGCCGACGAATTTGCAATCGCGGCCCGGGGCACCGTCGAGAACGCCGAACAACTCGGGCGACGCATCGCGGAACTCTTCGAGGAGCCGATCGCCGTCGAAGAGCATGAATTGTACGTCTCGGTTTCGGTCGGAATCGCCGTTGCGAGCTCCACCGCCGAGTACGAAGAGGTCTTGCGCCATGCAGACCTCGCGATGTACCGAGCGAAACAGGCCGGCCGCGGCCGTGCCGTGCTCTATACCGCCGATCTCGCCGACGAGAAACGCTCGCTCTCGCTGGCAACGGAATTGCATGCCGCCGTCCGCAACCGTGAATTCGTGCTCTTCTATCAGCCGATTTTCGAATTTATCGGCGAAAATTTGCGCTGCACGGGCGTCGAGGCGTTGTTGCGCTGGAATCATCCCCGGCAGGGATTTCTCGAACCCGCGGCATTTCTCGATTTTCTCGAAAATATGACGCTCGCCGAAAGAGTCGGCCTGTGGGTGCTCGGCGAGGCGGCGCGACAGGCACGCGAATGGCTCGACGCCGATATCGACCTCCAAGTGTGGATCAATCTTTTTCCGCGCCAAGCGCTCGATCCGCAGTTGCCCGAGCACCTCAAGACGTTGCTCGACGAGCACGGCCTCTCCCCCTCGCGCTTCGTGCTCGAGATCGTGGAGCGGGTCATCGCCGAGGATACGAACGACATCGAACGCGCGGTGCGCGCGCTCCGCAATCTTGGAACGATGACCGCGATCGACGATTTTGGCACCGGTCACTCGTCGCTCGCTCGCCTGCGCGAAGTGCCGGTTGACGTCATGAAGATCGATCAGCAGTTCGTCGCGCGGTGCGAGATCGACGATAAAGCCAGCGGTGTCGTACAGGCGGTCTTAAAGATCGCGCAGGAGCTTCGTTTGCGCCCGCTTGCCGAAGGCATTGAAAACGAAGCACAACTGGAGCGTTTGCGCTTCTACGGATGTCGCTACGTCCAGGGGTATTTTCTCGCACGCCCGATGCGAGCCGATGATCTCTTCCGCTGGTTGACCGCGGCGCGCGTCTAGCGAACGTTCCGTAACCTACGTTTCAGGTAGGAGTCGCGCCAAGGCACGCAAACATCATAGGCCATGGGTAATGCGGCGGTCAACGATTTCACGATCCGGGTCGCTACGGTCAACGGCTCCGGGAGTCAGTCATCGAACTTGGTGCTGACGAATGCGATCTTTCGGCTCGGCGTTCCGGTAGCACCGAAGAACGTCTTCCCCTCGAATATCGAGGGGCTTCCAACGTGGTACGATATTCGCGCGACCTCACGCGGATATCGCTGTCGGGCTCGAACGATCGATGTGCTCGTAGCGCTCAATGCGGCAACCTGGGTGCAGGACGTAGCTAGCGTTAGCTCCGGGGGATCTATCGTCCACGAAAGTGCGTACCCCGTATCCGATTTAACGCAACGCGATGATATTACGTATTATCCCGTGCCGTTTAACGACCTGGCGAAAACGCACGTTAAAGACGGCGCGATGCGGAAATATTTAATGAATATGATTTACGTTGGCGTACTTGCCGAATTGTTACATATTCCCGAAGCGACGATCGAAGCCGCTATCGGCGCTCAATTCAAAAGCAAACCGAAGGCCGCTGCGGCGAACCTTGAAGCGGTTCGCGTCGGCTCTACCTATGCGCGCGAACATTTGCCGGCGCTGGAAAACATTGCCGTCGAACCGATGACCGGAGCGACCGACGAGCTATTTTTCATCGATGGAAATCGCGCCGCCGCGATCGGCAGTCTCATGGGCGGTTGTACCGTTAGCGTGTGGTATCCCATTACGCCCGCCTCGTCGCTCTGCGAATCGTTTATCTCGCTCTGCGAGAAATATCGGGTCGATCCCATCTCGGGCGAGCGAAAGTACGCGATCGTTCAAGCCGAGGACGAGCTCGCTGCGATCGGAATGATTATCGGGGCGGGTTGGGCCGGTGCGCGGTCGATGACCGCAACCTCCGGGCCGGGCATATCATTAATGGCGGAGTACGTCGGGTATGCTTCGTTTGCGGAGATTCCGGCGGTGATCTTTGACGTGCAGCGCGTTGGGCCGTCTACGGGCCTGCCGACACGAACGATGCAAGGCGACGTAAGTTTCGTCTATACGCTGGGGCATGGCGACACGAAGCATCCGGTGCTGCTGCCCGGAACCGTCGAAGAGCTCTACGAAGACGGCATGGCGGCACTCGATCTCGCCGAACGCCTGCAGTGCCCGGTCTTCGTTCTCTCCGACCTCGATCTGGGGATGAATTCTTGGCTGACGAAGCCGTTTTCGTATCCTGAAAAACCATTCGATCGCGGTAAGATTCTCGGCGTTGAAGAATTAACCGCGCAAGCCGATTGGGGACGCTATCGCGATGTCGACGGCGACGGCATCCCCTACCGTACGCTTCCGGGAACCGAGCATCCGGCCGCGGGCTATTTCACGCGCGGGACGGGGCATGACGAAGAAGCGAAATACTCCGAAAACCCCGACGTGTGGTTGCGGAATCTGAACCGGCTCGCTCGCAAGCACGATACGGCGCGCACGCTGGTTCCTCAGCCCCAGTGCGACGATGCAGGGCATGCCGTCGGCATCGTTGCCTACGGCTCGACCCACCACGCCGTCGTCGAAGCGCGAGATTTACTGCGTTTGGCGGGCCTCGAAACCGATTATCTCCGCGTTCGCGCGCTTCCACTCGCCGCCGAAGTGGCGGAATTCATCGATCGCCATGAAACCGTCTACGTGGTCGAACAGAACCGAGACGGCCAATTATTCGGGATCCTTCGCAACGAACTGCTGCCGGAGCAAATCGCTCGCTTGCGCTCGGTCAGGCATTACAACGGCGTTCCCATCGACGCGTCGGCGATCGTCGAACCGCTTTGGGAATCTAGAAACCAACTCGCTCACGCAGGAGGTGCGCGCTCATGACCGCTTCGGCTCAGACGCTCAATATTATCGGTCTCGCGCGCGACGTGTACAAGGGCTCGCCGACGACGCTCTGCGCCGGTTGCGGCCATAACTCCATTACCAACCACCTCATAAAAGCGCTCTACGAATACGGCGTTCCTCCGCACCGTTTAGCGAAGATGAGCGGTATCGGCTGCAGTTCGAAGACGCCGGCATATTTCGTCGACCGGGCGCATGGTTTCAACGGGCTGCACGGGCGCATGCCGTCGGCTGCGACCGGGGCGAAGTTGGCAAATCGCGAATTGATGGTATTGGGGATAAGCGGCGACGGCGATACGGCCTCGATCGGCCTCGGCCAATACTGCCATATGATTCGCCGAAATGTCGACATCACATATATCGTTGAAAACAACGGCGTCTACGGTCTGACGAAGGGGCAATTCTCCGCGACCGCCGATGTCGGCTCGACGCTTAAACACGGCGGAACCAACGCCTATACGACGATCGACGTTTGCGGGCTGGCGATCGAACTCGGTGCCACGTTCGTCGCGCGGTCGTTTTCAGGCGACGGCAAACAACTCGTACCCTTGCTTGAAGCGGCGTTCGCGCATCGTGGAACGGCGATCCTCGACGTTATTAGTCCATGCGTAACCTTTAACGACCACGAAGGTTCGACCAAAAGTTACGCCTACGTCAAGGAGCACGACGTACTTCTCAACGCACCGGATTTCATTCACGCCGGTGAAGAGATCGTCGTCGATTACGAACCCGGAACCGTGCAAGACGTCGCACTCGACGACGGCTCGCACCTACTTCTGCGTAAACTCGACCGCGACTACGATGCAACCGACCGTCTCGGTGCATTGCGCACGATTCATGAAAGCCGCACCCGTGGCGAAGTGGTAACCGGGCTGCTCTTCGTGAGCGGGGACGAGCCCGATCTCTGCGAGCGCGAGCATATGCCTGCTCGGCCGCTGCACGAATTTGGAGAGGTGGAACTCCGCCTCGACCGCGCCACCTTCGCTAAAATCGCGGGCGGAGCCTAGCCGCTAAGGTTCCCGGCGCAGGCTCTCGGTGTTCTCGGCGATCCGAAAGACGGCGACGATAAATTCGAGATAGATTCGCGCGCCGATCGATCCGATGACGAAGATGATCGGAGTGAGGATGATATGCAGGAGGATGCTGCCGAAGCTCGGCTCCTGCGGTGGCCCGAAGAACGAATACGCCGGAGCGAATGCGGAACCTAAATAGCCAAGCGAAGCGATTGCAACGCCCACGAGTGCGATAACGTAAACGATTTGAACGATCTTAGGAGTGATGAATGCGTGAAACGAAAGATCGTAGAGTGAGGTCAGAAAGCCCTTTGCTGTAGTTTGATTCACGAAAGCCCTCCCAGGCGGCATAGAAAGTAGAAGGGGAAAAGGCTTCGTGCGCCATTTTTCTTGACCTGCCGGCGTGCATGCGGCCGCCGAACCTTTCCGAAAGGAGCGTGCCATGCCGATCGCTCAAGCTGCCGTCAACCATCTCTTGCAGGCGACAACGCAGATACGGACGCTTCCGAAACCGGGAGGCTACGCAGCAGCGAAAGATGTTCCGTTCGTGAGGGTCCGCGGTGCGGCCGAGGGGAGTTCGGCGGGCTTCGCCGATGCGCGCTACGCCGTCTCCGGAACGATGGGGCCGGAGTCGAATAAAATCGTTGCGGTACCGTTGATGAGCGGCGGCAGCGGCGCCGATTTCACGGTCTTGCTTTTCGCCGCGGACGCTGCGGGAGCGCTTCGCTATGCCGGAAACATCGATTGGGGCGGCGGGCATATCGGGGTCGCCATAACCTATGCAACGATCGTCGTAACCGAACCGATCTACGGCGCGAACGACGCAAATTGCTGCCCGAGCGCGTATCTCGTGGAGCTCTATCAGGTCCGCAACGGAAAGCTAAAGCGCGTCGGAAGTGCGAACGTGCCGAAACCGGGCTAGCCGACGCTATCGCCGCGAGCGCGCTTGCGCGCGGAAAAAATCGCATAAACCGGAAGGCCGCTCGCGATGATTCCCCACCCGATGAGCGTGTCGGCTGGGGCCTTATAGAGCGCCCCGGCGACGATAGAAAAAGCGATCGCCGTAAAAAGTGCAGTGGAATACGGGTGAAAAGGAATTTTCATATCGGGCGGTGGCGCGCCATCGCGAGCATCGCGCGCCCGAATAATGAAAAGTGCGATGCCCGCGAGCATGAGAAAAAGAAAGTCGGCACTGGTGATATAGTTGAGCAGTTGATCGTAACTGCGCGACACGGTAAGCGTAATGACAATAATCGCCTGTATGATAATGGCGACGATCGGCGCGCCGGTCCGGGGATGGAGCTTTGCAAAGGCGCGGAAGAAGAGGCCGTCGACGCCCATTTGGTAATAAACGCGCGGCGCGGTAAGGAGCTGATTGCTGACAAATCCGAGCAACGATAATGCGACAACCGCGCCGACGATGCGTTGGGCGATCGGCCCGAACGCCACGCGCGCAACGTCGGCGATCGGCGTCGTGGTTGCCGAAAGGCCGGCAATGCCGAGGGCATGTATCAGCACGGCATTAATCGCAACGTAAATCGCGGTGACTCCGAGAACGCCGAGCGCAAGGCCGCGCGGAAGCGAGCGGACGGGATCGCGTATCTCGGCCGAAACGTACGTGCCCGGCCCCCAACCGAGGTATGAAAAAAGTACCGGAAGCATTGCGACGCCGAGCAATCCTAGCGATGGCTGAGGCGCGGCGACCATCGAAACGGAGGGCGCGTGCGGAGCGGCCAGCGCGATAACGATAAAGAGCGCAAAGGCGAGAATTTTCGCGATCAGAAAACCGTTCTGCGTATTTGCGCCAGCCCGTACGCCCATTGCGTTAATGGCGGTGAAAAGCAGCACCGCTGCGATGGCAAGTGCGCCGAGGCTCGCGGGAGTCGAGGCGATCCCCAATACCGGCGCGGCATAACCGGCAAAGGCGATCGCCGCCGAGGCGGCGCCGCCGCTCATGGCAATGAAGAGCAGCATCCAACCGAAAACGAATGCCAGCGCCGGGTGGAACGCATCGCGCAGGTATGCGTAGAGGCCGCCATCGAGCGGGCGCCGGGCGGCGAGTTCGCCGAGAACGAGCGCGCCCAAGAGCGATACGATGCCTCCGAGCACCCACGCCCCGAGAATCGCCACCGGGGTTCCAAGGTCGCGCGCGACGACCGAGGGCGTGCGAAAAATTCCCGAACCGATGACACCGCCGATCGTAACGAGCGCTACATCGAGCGTCCCGAGGCGACGGCGTAGTTTCACGCGCCGGCGGAAGTCTGTAAAAACGCGAGTTCTTTCGGCGGAGCAAAGATAATCGCCGGTTCGCGTTCGCCAAAATCGACGACGACGGCATCGCCGACGAGTTCGCGGATGCGGTCGACGATACGCGCCACGAGCGTCTCGGGAGATGAGGCTCCGGCTGTGACGCCGATCCGTGCGTGCCCGGCAAACCACTCCGCCCGAAGTTGTTCGGTGCAATCGACGAGATAGGCGGCCGCGCCGAGTTGCTCCGCGCACTCACGGAGACGCTGGGAATTCGAACTGTTCTCCGAACCGACGACGACGACGACCTCGACTTCGGCGGCGAGCGCTTTCACGGCAACCTGACGATTTTGGGTTGCGTAACATATATCGCTGCGGGCGGGTTCGCGCAGTGCGGGAAAGCGCTCTCGCAAGGCGGCAAGAATCGCGACCGTGTCGTCGAGCGAGAGAGTTGTCTGCGTGACGACGGCAACGCGTTGTGGATCGGGCACCGAGATCGCGAGCGCCTGACCGACATCTTCAACTAAGGCGATTCCGCCGGGAACGTGTCCGAGCGTACCCTCCACTTCGTCATGGTTCCGATGGCCGACGAGCAAAACGAAGTAGCCGTCTTTCGCAAAGCGTAAGGCTTCGAAATGCACCTTCGAAACGAGCGGGCAGGTGGCATCGACGATGCGAAGGTTTCGCTCGCGAGCTTCGTGCTGAACCGTCGGCGAGACGCCGTGCGCGCTGAAAACCGCGAGCGCGCCGTTTGGGATCTCGTCGAGCCCTTCGACAAAGACGACGCCGCGCGCGCGTAAGCCCTCCACGACCTCACGGTTGTGGACGATCTCGCGACGCACGTAGAGCGGAGCGCCGTGCGCTTCGATTAATTGCTCGACGATATCGATCGCGCGGTCGACGCCGGCACAGAAGCCACGCGGATTGGCCAGTAAAATCTCGGTCATAGGCGGATGGTACAGCCTACGCCCCCGGGTTCAGTAAGACCTTGATGGCGCGGCGCTGGTCCATGGCGGCGTAGCCTTCGGCGACGCGGTCGAGCGAAATTCGGCTATCGAAGACGCGTCCCGGGTGGATCTGCCCGGCGACGCAGGCCGCCGTCAACGACTCGATATAGGCGCGCGCCGGTGCGAGCCCGCCCCGCAGGCTGAGGTTCTTGAAGAAAATGGAGCGAAGATCGGGGAGCTTCACGTTATGCGGAACGCCGACGAACGTGACCGTTCCGCCGGGGCGCGCGGCGGCAATCGCGAGGTTGAAACTCTCCTCGTTACCGACCGCCTCGACAATCGAGGGGGCGCCGCCTTTGGTGATCTCGAGCAGGCGATCGAGCGTCTGCGGGTCGTGAGAGTCGAGGCAGTCGTCGGCGCCGAAATCGGCGGCGATCTTCAAACGTTCGGCATTATGTCCTACGGCGATTACGCGCGCGGCGCGATGGACGCGCGCTGCCGAGAGCACCGCGCAAAGACCGACGGCGCCGTCGCCGACGACGACGACCGTGCCGCCGTTGCCGGCACCCGCCGTCGTCGCACCATGATGGCCGGTCGCCATGACATCGCATAGCGTTGCCGCATCGGCGAGCGACTCGTCGTTATCGCGCATCGCTTCATGCATTACTGCAAGCGTTCCGTCGGCATACGGAACGCGCACGAATTCCGCTTGCGCTCCGTTTGCGTCTGCGCCCCAGAAGCTCCCATGTTCGCACGATGTTTGCAAACCTTGCCGGCAATAGGCGCAGGTACCATCGCTAATTGCAAACGGAGCGATCACGGCGTCGCCCGGCTTGACGTTGCGCACGGCGGCTCCGACCTCTTCGACGATACCGACGAACTCGTGGCCGGTGCGCTCGCCGGGTTCGCGTTCGACTACCCCGCGATAAAACCAAAGGTCGCTGCCGCAGATCGCCGCGCGCGTTACGCGAACGATCGCATCGGTCGATTCGCGGATCGACGGGTCGGGAACGCTCTCGAGGCGCACGTCGCGCGTACCATGATAGACGGTTGCTTTCATCTCTTTACGAGACCCCCGGAGGCGCTCCGTGGTTGCACGGGCGGAAAATTTCGTCGGCGAATGCTCTCACGATTGCGGTGAAACGCGCGCTCTCACGTAAGGGTGCGGCGTGGTCGGATCCGGCGATTATTTCGCGGCGCGCGTTGGGAGCGTTGCGTAGATAACGCGATTCGTCGGAACGAAAGATCAGATCGTATTCGCCGTTGACGACGAGCAGAGGGCGATCGTAGGCGGCGATGGTATCGCTTTGGCGCATCCCTCGTACGGCCATCTCGCTCGTCGAATCGAGAACGCGAGGATCGAATGGAATGCGTTCGATCTCGCGCGCCCATTCGTCGCCGACGACGCCGCGCAAAGAGAGCGACGCAATCGACTGGTAGAGCGGCCCGGGAAGCGCGCCCATCGCTTGCGCCATCAGGCGAAACGGCAGCCGTTTCCATCCATCGAAATCATAGGTTGCACCGGCGAGAAGTAACGCGCGGCTTGCTTCGAGGTGCTGCGAAAAATACGGCACCGCTACGAATCCGCCGAGCGAATAGCCGACGACGAGCGGCGCTGCGGCGCAAACTTCCAGCGCGGCTTCCAACGCGGTGTCGACGTGCGCGCGGTCGAAGGGCTCGTTCACGCGTCCGCCGTGCCCCGGCAGATCGATTGCAACGACGTAATAACGGTCGGCGAGGGCGGCGGCGTGCCGTTCCCAGATCGCCTTCCCCAAGCGAAGCCCGTGAAGGAAGAGGATCGGGGGGCGGCCGCGCTCGCCATAAGCCGCGGTGGTGGAGACGTCGTTCATCTGCAAACAACCTGCGCGCCCCGCCTAGGTTTCGCCTGCACGCGGCGAATGAGGCGGTCATGCAACCGATTCAAGCGCTCGCTCTTCTCCTCGCGTTTGCGCCGCAGCAGACGCCGACCGCGATTCCGACGCAGCCGCCGGTGATGGCAGCGCCGCCGTTGGCGCCGCTACCCAGCGACACGCTGAACAACGGCCCTTGCCTCGATTCGCCGCGCTCCGTACCGCTGGTTCTGCATGCCCCGGTGACGATTGGGAATCAGATCGTGCGTATCGATAAAGTCGTCTCGACCGACTCGATGATGCCCGGCGAGGTCATCGGCTTTCTCTATACGCTTCAGGACGGGACGACTTGGCTCGGTCAGCGTACCCCCGATTACATGTCGGCCGCCGACTCGCGGGCGATCAACCTCGTGCTCGCCGCTTCGCGGCTTCCGGCCGATACCGAGACGGCGTTTCCGCCGCAGATGCGCTATGGCGTGGCGACGCACTATCGGCAGTTCTTCCCAGTCCAGATCCAGGCCGGCGCTCTGACCGCACTTCGAGTGCGGATCGATCCATGCGTGGCCTGGCCCTCCGGCCTCCAACTGCCCGATCCGCGCTTCTAGCAAGTTAGCACTTAATGCATCCGACTGCTAAAGGTACGGGTTAAGGGTGCGATGGAGTTTGTAATCCGCGGGCGATGCGGGCGATTCGAACCGAACGCCGATGCCTTTCTCGACGAAGAGCGAGGGGCGCTCGTCGTAACGCTCGAGGTCGCCGGCGTCGCTCCGGAATCGCTGCGTTTGGCGGTCGAGGCGGATCGCCTGATGATCGCGGGGCGCCGCTTCGATACGTTGCCGCAGCGTCGCGGCTCGTTCGTGCTCAAAGAGATCGCTTTCGGCGAATTCGGCCGAGAATTAAACCTGCCCGTCCCGGTCGATCTCGAGCGAACCTCGGCGACCTACCTCGACGGACTGCTCTCCATCGTGCTGCCCGTCGCAGCGACTGCGTATATCCCGACCGCGCGCAACGACGTGCGGATCATCGTGCAAAGGATCGTCATCTAACATGGCCGCGAAAGCGAAACCCACCGTCCCCGCCGGTTTGCTCGGTATTCTGCCGTTGCAGGAAGCCGTGCTGTTTCCCAACACCGTTATTCCGCTTGCGGTCGTAAAGAAACCGGGTATCCGGCTCGTTGAAGAGGCAATCCGCGAAGGCCGCCCGATCGGGCTGACCGTTTTGAAGGATCGCGATATCGAAAACCCGGGGCCCGACGATGTCGAACGCATCGGCACCGTCGGCGTCATTCAAAAAATGCTGAAGGTTCCCGACGGTACGCTTCGCTGTATCGTTGCCGGGCAGTCGGTGTTCCGTATCGAGCAGTTCACGCAGAGCGAACCATATATGGTTGCGGCATACACCGAACTGCCCGATAAAACGGTCGAAAATGAAGCTCGCGTTGCAATGCATCGCAACCTTGCCGGGCTCTTCCAGAAGCTGCTCTCGTATTTGCCGCAGGCGCCGCGCGAGATGGAGATGGAAGTTCAAAATATCACCGATTCCAACGTCTTGACCTACTTCGTCGCATCGACCATGCGCCTGGAGACCGCGGAACGCCAGGCTTTACTCGAAGAACGCGATACGGCCAAGCGAATGCGTAAACTCACGATGTTGCTCACTAAAGAGCTGGAGGTCGTCGAGCTCGGGCATAAGATTCAGGGCGATATTCAACGCGAGATGGACAAGAATCAACGCGAGTTTTACCTGCGCCAGCAACTACGCGCGATTCAAGAAGAGCTTGGCGAGATCGATCCGCAACTTGCGGAATTGAACGAGTTAAAGAAAAAGCTCGATGAAGCGAAGTTGCCCGAGGAAGCGCAAAAAGCCGCCGAGCGAGAGCTCGATCGCCTCTCGAAGGTGCCGCAGGCGAGCCCGGAATATAGCGTCATTCGCACCTATCTCGATTGGCTCGTTCAGCTACCGTGGAATATCGAAACCACCGACGCAATCGATATTCGCAAGGCGCGGGAAATTCTCGATGAAGACCATTACGATCTTGAGAAAATTAAAGACCGCATCGTCGAATATCTTGCCGTCGGCAAATTGAAGAACCGCCTCAGCGGCCCGATTCTCTGTTTCGTCGGCCCTCCGGGCGTCGGCAAAACGTCGTTAGGGCAATCGATAGCCCGCGCTATGGGGCGCAAATTCGTGCGTCTCTCGGTCGGCGGCGTTCGCGACGAAGCCGAAATTCGCGGCCACCGACGCACCTATATCGGCGCGATGCCGGGAACGATCGTCCGTGCGATTCGCGATGCCGGAACGCGCAACCCGGTTATGATGATCGACGAGATCGATAAGGTGGGTTCCGATTTTCGCGGCGACCCGCAATCCGCATTGCTCGAGGTGCTCGACCCGGAACAGAATAAGGGATATCGCGACCACTATCTCGATCTGCCGTTCGATTTAAGCCAAGTGCTGTTTGTCTGCACTGCAAACTCCCTCGATACCATCTCCCCGCCGTTGCGCGATCGCATGGAGATCATTCAGCTCTCGGGTTACACCGAATTCGAGAAGCTTCAAATTGCCAAGCGCTATTTGCTCAAAAAGCAGCGCCTCGCCAACGGAGTGAAGGAGACGCAATCGCAGATTAACGATACCGCGTTGCGGGCGATCATCAACGACTATACGCGCGAGGCCGGCGTTCGCAATCTCGACCGCGAGATCGGCACCGTCTTCCGCAAAATCGCGCGCAAGGTCGCCGAGAACTCACGTTATAAGACGCGGGTAAAACCGGAGAGCTTGGTCGAGTATTTGAAGAAGCCGCGCTTCTTCAACGAGGTAAAGAAGCGCGTGGCCTCGGTCGGCGTTGCGACGGGCATGGCGTGGACGCCGGTCGGCGGCGATATTCTCTTCATCGAGACGCAGGTGATGCCCGGAAGCGGTAAGGTCGTTCTGACGGGGCAACTCGGCGACGTAATGAAGGAGAGCGCGCAGGCTGCGGTTTCCTTCCTGCGCTCGCGTTCGTCGGAAATCGGCCTCGCCGAAGACTTCTTCGCCAAGCACGACATTCATATCCACGTGCCGGCGGGTGCGACGCCGAAGGACGGTCCGTCGGCGGGCATCGCGCTGGTTACTTCGATTGCTTCGATGCTCACCGGCAACAAGGTCGATCCAAACCTCGCGATGACCGGAGAGATCACCTTGACGGGTCAGGTGTTGCCGATCGGTGGTTTGAAAGAGAAGGTTCTCGGCGCACGTCGTGCCGGAATTTCGAAAGTGCTTCTGCCGAAACGGAACGAGGTCGATCTCGACGACATTCCCGATGAAGTGCGGACGCAAATGACCTTCGTATCGGTCGAGGAGCTCTCGGAAGTGCTCGCGCACGCTCTGGGGAAACGCATCATCGCTCCGGTACCGCTCGGCAACGAGAGCCTCAAACGCAACGGGATCGTCGTTCCGATGCCCAAGCGCGGGGTCGGCAAGCGCTCCGCTGCAACGCGCGGCCGCGCGAAAGTGTCGCCGCGTCCCGCATCGCGCGCTTAGCCCATCCGCTCCGCGTGGAAGTGCGGCGCGACGGCATCGCCGAGGAGATGCGCGAGCTCGTAGGCCGGCGCGGCCTGGAGTTCGCGCATAACGGCGCGTGAATACGTGCGATATTCGTGAAGCGCTCCAAGACGATCGTGAGCGACGAGGTGCGAACGGATGAGGATGCTCCACGCGCGCTCGTCGCATTCGTCGAAGGTGAGTGCGCGTCGTGCGAGGTGCATCGATCGCTCGATCTCTCCGCCTCGGAGAGCGCGGTCGGCGAGCGTCGTTATTACCGCCTGTCGAAACTCCTCGAGTCGTCGATAGGTCGGCGCGAGCCACTCCGGGATTTCGTAGCCGGCGGCGGCATTCGTCGCGCTCTCGAGCCTCGCGGCGAGTTCGTCGCAGGCATGTAGCTCCGGCGCATCCCAGAGCTCGGTATAGACCCAGAGGTCGACGACGGCGCGCGATTCGCTGAGCCGATAGCAGTGTGCGCGTGCCGGGAGCAGATCGTCGGCCAAGCGCCTCCGGATGCGGTGGAGCGCTACATAGAGCCGATTCTTGGCAATTGCTTCGGCAACGTGGGGCCAGAGCAACTCCGTCAAGCGCTCGGAACGGATGCCGCGGCGGTGAAGAGCGAGTGCGAGAAGCAACTCCCACTCACCGGGAGTGAGAACGAGGCGTTCGCCGCCGCGTAGAGCGAAGCCCGAGAGCAGTTGGAGATCGATCGAGGTGTCGCTCATCGCCCCCTAGCGTACGCGTGAGTTCTTACAAAACGGTCACAACCGCTCGGCTTCGCCGACCGAGCGGCAAAAATTTTCGAAATTCGGCGACGGCGCAAGGCCGAGGCCCCGTTGGAGCGCGTTACGGCAGTCGACATAGATGCGGCGCGCGCCGACCCGATCGTCGGATGCAAGAAGGGCGCGAACGGCGAGCAGGTAGCCGCTTTCGTCGCATGGATCGAGCCGGCGAAGATCGTCGGCGATGCTTAACGGAGTCGAAAAATTGCCGCGGGCGATGAGCGTCTCGCCGAGTTTCATCAGTGCTTCACGCCGGAGGCCATCTAACCAGAGGTCGAACTCGGTAAACCACTCTCGATGGCGCAACGTGGAGGGAATCGTGCCGACGACGAGCGGATGCAGCCGTTCGAGCTCCTCGATATTCTCCGCACGCAAGGCGGCTCTCAAATCGTTGAGATCGGAGCGGACCGAGGCGCCGAGCGCGTAGTGTCGCCGGGTCGCGACGATGGAATTGGGCGGCAGTTTTTTTCGTAAGCGGGAGATCGTCGTCTGTAGCGCGCTCGCCGCAGCGCGCGTATCGCGATCGGGCCAGAGCGCGCCGGCAATTTGCTCGCTTGGGACCGGTGTGGAGTGCAGCACGAGGTAAACCAGCACTTCGATTTCGCGACCGGTGACCGCTATCGTCGAGGCATCGACGAAGAGAAGCCCGCGGTAAAGGTTGAGAAACACCGCCGCTTTTGGTGACGTAGAACCGGAAGCTCGCTCGTTTCCGACGCGCGTCGGAGCCGTTGGTTGGAGCGCAACTTGAATCTCCGTAATCGCTCTCGATGCGTCGCGTTCGATATAAAGGTTTGCCGCGAACGTTTGTTTCTCGCCGCATCGGTCGCGCAGTACGATTTCGCACGTTGCACGATCGGGCGATTCTGCACCGATTGCCGCGCGGGCTAATTTCGTTGCTATGGCACCCTCGCGGATCGAAGCGATTTCGTCGATATGCCTTCCAACCATCTCCTGGTTCGATATTCCCAGCACCGGTTCGACGTTCGGCGTGGCGTAGAGGATGCTTCCATCGCGCGCTACGCGAATAACGATCGCGTCGATCGCTGAAAGCACTCGTCCCAACGTACGCTCGATGCGCAATCGGTCGCCGATTGCAAATGCAAGCAAAATGCATTCACTTCCGGTTCCGATCTCGGCTCCGTAGCGTCCGATTCCGCTATGATCGCCGACAACATATTGCCACACGGCGATGCACACAAAAATAGAGAGAATCGGATAACTCAGTAAGAAATATCGCGCCGGTCGGTAGCCGCCGCGCGCCCTGCCGATCGTTGCCGCGAGGACCAGCACCGATACCAAGAACATCAAGGCAACGGGAATAACGCTGTGCGGATTGAGATCTATTGTCGTAAGTCGGCGCAGTAATACGACAAAGGGAAGATAACCCAGCAATGCGACGATGGAAAAAATGAGAAAGCGGTCGATTCGCGGAGCGTAACGCGACGTTTGGAGAAACGAACGCGCAAACTGTGCGTAAAAAGCAATGTTCGGTCCCCACAGCACGTACTCGATTTCGCCGTTATCCCACGGGCCGAGAGGCCACCCAAGCCGCCACAAAATATTATTCCGAAATAATTGATAGAGTACGAGCGAACAAAGATAGGCGAGATACCAGCCGATGAATGGCTCGCCCGACATCGCAAAGAGGACAAACATCGTCAGCGTGGTTCCGCCGAGCAGCCCAAAATAGAGATAGAGCGGAACGTGCCCGGGCTCGTTGTGAAGCACGAACGAGAGAGGAGCTGCGCGAATGCACCCCGGCTTCGTCGAATTGGAAAATACGCGCACGAAGAGGGGATGCCGGGCCCACGAGTTGGGGATGGTCAGCGCCGGCGGCCCCCCATAGAGGACGTGGCCGTCGTCGGGGATCTCGTCGTCGAAGAGTGCGCTCCTCCGGCCGGAGGAGCGATATCGATAGGCGAGTGCGGCGCGGCTTCCGAGCGGCGCAAAGATCTCCCAGGGGCCGCTGGCTTGAGGGGCCGCGAGAGCGACGCGCTCGAGCGAGCTCCCTCGGTGAGCGCTCGATTCTTGCTGCACGAATCGCACGCACGGGGCGAAGGCCGGGTGAGCCCAGGTCGTGGCGAGGACGAGTGCGAGCATTGCAGCCGACATAGGCTTGCTTACTCTTCTTTTCGCCGCGCCCCGCCTCCGTTCGGGAGCTAAGGGAAATGTAAGATCGTCGCTCTACGCTGCGGGGAAAGCTCGCCGACTGGAGATCATCGACCGATGCAACGCAGCAATCTCTTCTTATCTCTCGCCTTTTACGTGGCGATCGCCCTCCTTGGGGGATGCGGCGGCGGGGGGGCACAGGCGACTCCGCCGTTGCCGGCGCCGACAGGCCCGACGCCCTTGAAGGTGACGATGGCCGGGGGAACGCTCGCCCTCCCTGCCTCGGGCGGGTATTCCGGAACGCTCCAGCTACCGACGAGTAACGCGCCGACCGGAACGACGATGACGATCGCAGCTGCAAATGCGGTGCCGACCGGCGCGCCGACTCCGCAAACGCTGCCTCGTCCGCACGACCTGCGTTCGCCTCGGGCCATCGCGCTTCCGAACGTTCTCTACGTGTTGACGATTCAAGTTTCGCAGAACGTCACATTCGGAAGCATTCCGAGTTTCTCGATTCAATTGCCGGCGGGGATATCGACGGTAAACGAAGCCTTCTTCATCGCGGTATTCTCGGGTGAGAGCGCCCAATCGCCGCTACTGGCAAGCCTCGGGCCGGCAACGATCTCCGGATCCACGCTCGGCTTCGCCGGCAGCAGCACGCCGCTGACGCTCGATGCCGGGGTAACCTACCTGGTCGAGCTCTACGACGTCGCGACCGGAGCCACGGCGACGCCGTCGCCGGTTCCGTCGAGTTCGCCGACGGCGGCTCCGACCGCGGCGCCCTCGCCGACGGCGGCTCCGACCGCGGCGCCCTCGCCGTCGTCTCCGGCTGCCGGGACGCTCTATGCGTTAAGTGACGGCTCTGCATATACGTTCGGCGCATTCGCTCCGGGAGCGAATGGAAACGTCGCTCCGCTCGCGAGTTTTAACGCCTCGATTCAATCGCCGACGGGCATCGCCGTCGATGCAACGGGGCGCGCCTACGTGGTCGGGTACTCAGTGACCGGAACGCAAATACTCTCCTACGCCTATGGAGCGAGTGGGAATGCCGTTCCGTCGACGACGCTCACGACCGACATAAACGCCTGGGCATTGGGGATCGATCCCGTAACCGACGATCTCGTCGCGACCGATGCAAATAATAATATCGTCGAGTATTTCGCGCCGGGCGCCAACGGTTCGGCAACCCCGGTCAAGACGATTTCGGGAGCGAACACGGGGCTCAATCTGCCATACCAAGTCGCGTTTGACGGCAGCGACAATATCTACGTCGTCAACGGCAACGGATTCGGATCGGTCGTTGAATATGCAGCGGGAGCGACCGGAAATGCAACGCCGATTGCAACGATCGGCGGAAACCTAACGGGGCTTGACGGCCCCGAAGCGCTCGCGGTCGATTCGACGGGACGAATCTACGTCGGAAACTCCGTCAACGATACGATTACGGTCTATCCTCCGGGTTCGAACGGAAACGTCGCTCCCTCGGCGATTCTCCAGGGTGGAAGCTACGATTTTCTCATCGATCAAGCACTCATCGCCGTCGATGCGTCGAACGATCTCTACGTGTACGGTCGTACGAATGAGATCGAGGTTTTTGCCCCGGTGACCGGTAGCCCGCAGGCACCGATTCGCACGATAACGGGCAGCTCGACGGGCCTAGCATACGCAGAAGGAGTCGCAATCGTTCCGTGATGCATCGTGTCGTTGCCGCAATCTCAGCCCTGACACTCGTGCTGTCATCGTCCGCGATCTTCCACGCCTCCGCTGGAGCGGCCGGAGTGCCGAGCTGCCGCGCTCTTATCGCCGCTCCCGGCAGCGCGACGGGTGGGAGTTCGGTGGCGATCGCAGATAAAAGCACCGGGCCGTCGGGAGCGCGAGTCACGTCGCGCGCGTGGTTTTTCGGCGACGGCTCTTCAGCCGCGGGGCGAGGCGCCGGCACGCTCGTCCACCATCGCTATCCGATGCCGAAGGCGACGATGACGAAGCGCTATACCATCCGATTGCTTCTCGCTTACTCCGACGGCGCGCGCTGTTCGGCAACGGCGAGCATTCTCATCTATAATGGCAACCACCGCAAGGGATACACGAAACTCGATCTCCGCGGCAGCACGATTACGATTCGCGATATCGAACCGGTTCCGGACTGCGGAAGCTTCGACGCGACGATGCAGTGGCAGCCGCAGTTCGGTGTGGAAAAAACCGATGTGAATGGGCTTCCGATCTTCATGCTCTTCGGCATCGCGCATATAATCTCGAAGGGGAGCCGGGATAGCACTCCATTGCCGGTCACGGTGTTTTTAGACGGCCCGATTGCCGTCACCGGGGCGGCGGCAGTGTACGGCATGGAGAAAATGCATGAAAGCGATCTCACCCGCGCGTGTTCGAAGAAAATCGAACTGTTCGGATTCGCGCAAACTTCGATGCTCATGCTTCCGCCGCCCGTAGTGACGATCAAAAGTGGGGCGACGAAGCTCAAGTGTACGCCGCCGAAGGCCGGAAAGCCGGCATCTTGTAAAATCGATCCGAGTAAAACGCTCACCGTCGTCGGTTCGGAGACGATCGACAACGATGTGTTTTATCACGTAAATCTAAAAATACGCTTCCCGAAAAAAACTTGCACCTATGTCGGCCCGGCGAAAGCTTCGCCGATGGCCATACAGCAGGCGGCTTGGTATAAATGCTAAAGGTGCGGCGCGCCGGTCATTCGCGCACGTAGGAAAGAATCGCGACGCCGATCATGGCGAAGGTGAGAAGAGCGAAATAGCCGCTTGCCGGAGCGAACGTATCGGCGAAGGCCCCGCTGCTGTGAGCGAAATAATAAGCGCCCGCCGTCGCTACGCCGAGTAATTGCCCGGTCGTACGTGCGGTCGCGAGAGTGCCGGCTGCAATTCCGCGCCGTTCGTGCGGAGCCGAGGACATGATGGCATTGTTATTCGGCTGCGAAAAAATAGTGGTGCCGATCCCCGTCGCGATGAGAGCGAGAACGATCTCCAACGTCGTCGGAAGAGCGGGCAGGTGTGCGAGCAACAACGTTCCGACCGCAACGAGCACCGCGCCGGCAGTGGAGAGGTAACGGGCGGGGAGTCGGTCGGAGAGCGCTCCGGCGGTCGGAGCGAGCGCGACGTTGAGTGCGGTTAACGGCACCAACAGGAGGCCGGCTTGAAGCGGCGTTGCGTGCAGAGCGAGCTGGGCGGTGAGGGGCACCAAGAAAACGATTCCGGATTGCGCGATGAAATAGCAAAAAGCGGCGACGGTTGAAAACGCGAAGATGCGCGAACGGAATAGCGTTAGATCGAACGTTGGGGCCGAGACCCGTCGTTCGATGAAGATGAAGAGCGAGAGCGCAAAAAACGAAAGCGCTATCCAACCAAGGGTAGTGGCCGATGCCCATCCCCATCGATGTGCGCGCGAGAGCGCGAGCGAGAGCGCGAAGAGCCCGACGATCGAAAGCAGCGCTCCGAGAGGATCGAAACCCTCGCGGCGCGGTACGGTCGGCTTCAAGACAATGCTTGCGGCGAGCAACGCGAGCAGTGAGATCGGCACGTTGATTGCAAAGATCCAGCGCCAATCTCCGAGCGCGATGATCGCGCCGCCGAGAATAGGGCCGGCGGTCAGGCCGACCGCGACGGCGGCCCCGTTGAGCCCGATCGCGCGCCCTCGGCGTTCGGGCGCGACCGATTCGACGATCAGCGCTTGCGTGCACGCAACGAGCATCGCCGCACCGATCGCTTGAAAAACGCGCATGACGATGAGGACTTCCAACGATGGGGAGAGCGCGCAGAGGAGCGAGCCGAGCCCGAAAATGCCGAAGCCGACCTGATAAACGCGCTTGTGGCCGTAGATATCGCCGATCCGTCCGAATAGCACCAACGTCGATGCCGTCACCAACATATACGCGAGCAGAACCCATTCGGCTTCGTCGACGCTGCGATGATAAAAATGGGCGATCGTCGGCATCGCGACGTTGGCGATCGAGCCGTCGAGCGGCCCCATGATCGTACCGAGCATGATCGTTCCGATGGCGTACCGCGAATAGCGCTTACTGCCGCGAACGGCGGTTGCAAGCGTCCGAAACGAACTCATGGATCGGCTACAGTCGATGCCGATTGAAGAGCGATTTGGTGAAGGGTCGCGCGAACCAGGGTTCGTGTGCCTGCAACGCCGCGTCGATGCGCGCGTCGGGCTGCACGAGCATGGCCGCTAACGTCGAGCGCCCGAGATCGCGGCGTAGATCCGGCGAGAGCGGAAAGAAGAGCGCGACGTAGAGCAGCAGCCAGAGAAAGACGATCCCTTTTGCTAGTGCGATGAGCGCACCGATGCTGCTGTTGAGCAATCCGAGCCCGGGAAGTTTTGCGACGCGGTCGAGCGCCCACGCCAGCGCCATCACGATGGCGTAGGCGGCGACGCCGGTGAGAAACATACCGATGACGTGCGCGGAGCCCGGGCCGACGTGCGCGAGGCTCGCAATCGTCGAATCGGCGGAGCCGTTGTAATACCACGGTGCGAGCAAGCCGGCAAAGAGCGCTATCGCGCCGGCAAGTTCGCCGATGAGCCCCCGGCGCCAACCGCGAAATACGGCGATGATGAGAATCGCTCCGATGACGATGTCGGGCCAGGCGAAACTCACCGGCGAACGGTCGCCCCGAGTTCGTCGTGGAGCCGAGCGATCGCCGCCCCGATCCGTTCGTCGACGACGGCGTCGGTCAGCGTTTCGTTCGGGCTCTGGAGGGTGATTCGCACCGCAAGGCTCTTTTTGTCGGCGCCGACCTGCGCTCCGCGATATTCGTCGAAGACCCGAACGCCGACGCAATCCGCACCGACCGCTTCCCGCGCGATGCGTTCGACCGCTGCGGCCTCGATATCGGGTGCGAGAACGAGGGCGAGGTCGCGATAAGTCGCCGGAAATTTCGAGGGCGGCGTGTAGGTCGGCGCGAGATATTCAGGCAGCGCATCGGCATCGAGTGCGGCGAGATAGATCGGGCGCGCGAGCTCGAAACTCTGCGCGAGATACGGGTGCAATCTGCCGACGACGCCGACCGGGCGGCCGTCGATGGAGAGGATCGCGCAGATACCGGGGTGCAAAAAACGATGCTCGCCGCTCGCAACCGTTATCGAGCGCCCGGTGAGGCGTGCAAGAAGCGCGAGCGTATCGCGTTTTATCTGCATGAATCCGCGGTCTTGCCAGGTGGGTTCCTCGAGCGACTCGGTTGCGAGGGCGAGCGCTATCGTCGGGGTTTCAAGCACGGTGCTCTCGCCGCGCGAAAAAGCGTGCCCGATTTCAAAGATCGCGGCGCGCTCGTCGCGTCGGGCGAGATAGGCGAGAAGGCCGGCTTCGAGCGAGGCGCGCAGGTAGCGCTGCTCCTCGGAGAGCGGGTTTGCGACTTCAACGCTCCGCGCGCGCTCGTCGAGCCCACCCTTTGCAAGCGCGCCAAGTAGCGATTCGCCGACTAACGAGTAGGTGAGTACCTCGCGATATCCGAGCGCCTCGAGCAGGTGTGCGGCGTCGCGTTCGCGCCGATAGCGCGCGCTCGAAACCTCCGTTGCCGGAACGCAGGGCAACGATTCGGGAATACGTTCGTAGCCCTCGAGGCGTGCGTACTCTTCGATGAGATCGACGCTCTGGGTAAGATCGCGGCGCCACCAAGGCGGCCGTACCGCGAGTTGCTCGCCTTCGACGGTTACCTCGCATCCAAGCGCGCGCAGATGGAACGCGATGGAATCCGGCGAGGCTTCGATGCCGAGGAGTCGCTTCACCGAGAGCGCGTTCAGAGCGATCGCCGTCGCTTGCGGGATCGCATCGCCGACGACGACCGGTGCGAAGGCTCTCGCGCCCAACGTCGCGAGAAGCGATGCGGCACGCGCGACGCCGGCATCGGCGAGCGCGGGCGGCAAGGTGCGTTCGTGGCGTGCCGAGGCCTCGGTGCGTAACGCGAAGCGCGCGCTCGTGCGCCGAATGCGTGCGCCGACGAAGGTCGCGCCTTCGATAAGAAGCGCCGTCGTGCTCGCGCGGATCTCGCCGATGGCGCCGCCTTTGATACCGGCGAGACCTTGAACGCCGTTTTCGTCGGCGATCACGAGCGCGCGTGCGTCGAGTTCGAGTTCGCGCTCGTCGATCGTCGTTAACCGTTCGCCGGGTGCCGCGTCGCGCACGATAAGGTGCGCGTGCGGAATCGCATCGGCGTCGTAGAAGTGGAGCGGCTGTCCGATCTCCAGCATCACGAAATTCGAGATATCGACCAACGCGTCGATCGGGCGCTGGCCAGCCTGTGCGAGCCGAATGCGAATCGCGCTCGGGGCGGGGGCGACGCGAACGCCCTCGATGCGCTGTGCGACGAAACGCGTACAATCGGAGGATCGCAACTCGATCCGCGGAGCGTGCTCGGTGGGGGCGGCTTCGCCACCCGGGTTTTCAAGCGACGGCGCGCGCAGCGTCGTGCCGTATGCGGCGGCGAGTTCGCGCGCGATGCCCAGGACCGACATCGCGTCGGCGCGATTCGAGGTAATCTCGACTTCGAGAATCGGTTCGCAGAGCCCGAATGCGGCGACGACGTCGGTGCCGAGCGGCAACGTTTCATCGAGCTGCATGATGCCGTCTTCGAACCACTCCGCCGGCAATGCGAGCTCCTCGGCGGAGCAGAGCATTCCCTCGGATTCCACGCCGCGCATCTTTCGCGGCGCGATGGTGATATGCGGGAGCACCGCCCCGATCTGCGCGACCGGGATCGTTTGCCCGACGGCGACGTTCGTCGCCGCGGTCGCGATGGTCAACGGTTTGCTCGCGCCGATCTCGATCGTGCAGACCTGGAGTCGGTCGGCATTCGGGTGCTTCTCCAACGCCGTAATTCGGCCGACGACAACGCCGGAGATGGTGGGTTTGCGTTCGATGCTCTCGACGGGAAAGCCAAGCATCGAGAGTTTTTCGGCGATCGCATCGACGTCGTCGGGAAGATCGATGTAGGTGCGGAGCCAGGCGAGTGGAAGGCGCATGCTTGTTTGGATTTCCTATTGGAGTTGACGCAAGAAATCGGGTTCGCTCTCGATAAGGCGACGAATATCGTCGATCTCGTAGCGAGCGAGGGCGATGCGTTCGACGCCGACGCCGAACGCCCAACCGCTTACCTCCGCCGGGTCGTACCCGACTTCACGTAACACGTTGGGATGAACCATACCGGCGCCGCCGATCTCGATCCACCCCGAGCCGCCGCACATGGAGCAGCTCTCGCCGCTGCCTTTGCATTTCGGACAGGTCGTGTCGACCTCGGCGCTCGGTTCGGTGAACGGAAAGAACGACGGCCGGAAGCGGACGCGTTGGTCGGGGCCGAAGAGCGTGCGCGAGAGATGCGCGAGCGCTCCCTTGAGGTGCCCGAAGTTGATGCCTTCGGCGACGAGCAATCCCTCGACCTGATGGAATTGAAAGAGGTGGCGCGCGTCGACTGCATCGCGACGGTAGCAGCGCCCCGGCGCAAGAATCGCAACCGGCGGACGATGCTGTTGCATCGTGCGGATCTGCATGGGCGAGGTGTGCGGGCGCAGCAACAGCTCGGGGGTGATGAAGAACGAGTCGAAGCCTTCGCGCGCCGGGTGATCGGCGGGGATATTGAGCGCATCGAAGGTGTAGTAACTCGGTTCGACCTCGGCGCCGAGTACGGTCGCAAAGCCGAGTCGTTCGAACGTCTCGGCGATCTCTTCGATTATGCGGCGCACCGGATGGATCGAGCCCAATGCGGCATCGGGTGCGGGGAAAGTGACGTCGACGCGGCGCTGGAGTTCTTCGTCGAGTGCGCCGCGCGCGATGCGCGCGCTCGCCGCATCGAGCACCATCTCCATCCGTGCGACGGCATCGTTGATGAGTTTCCCGGCATCGGGGCGCTCCGTCGGCGGAAGCGCGCCGATGCCGCGCCGCACGAGCGTTACTTCGCCGCTGCGTCCCAGAAAACGGACGCGGAGCTCTTCGAGCGCGGCGCTATCGTTCACCGCGTCGGCTGCATCGCGTAGCCGCCGTGCTATCTCGTCGAGTTGTGGTTGGAGTGCGCTCATCGCTCCCTATCGTTCACGGTATCGTCGGGCAAAAAAAAGGCACCCGGTCGTTTCATCATACCGGGCGCCAAACGTTCTTTTCTAATGCTTTTCTGTCGTCAGCCGTGACTCGGAGTCGGATGTGTCTTTCGGTATGCGAGGTAGGCGCCAATCGATCCGGTGTTGGCAAAGAGCTTCCAGAACAATTCGGAGGTAGCCATGAGGCGGTGAGTCTCCTTTACACGAAGCATTCCGACAAAAGACCCGTTAAATGGGGCTCCCAGAGCATACCATGCGACTTTTCTCTGGGGAAGTCTTGACTTTTTGCTCCGAAACTACTCTCTTGACAAGCCTCCCGGGAACCCCCGCCCTTCTCCTGCCGCCCCAAGTTCGTAGAGGGCGATCGCCCCAGCGACCCCGGCGTTGAGGCTCTCCGCCCGGCCCGGCATGGGGATCGCGGCGAGCTCGCGGCAGAGCGGGGCCCAGCGCCCCAGGCCATGTCGTTCGTTCCCGACGACGAGCAAGCGCGCTCCGTGGTGCGGAAGGCTCGCGATCGGCGCGCCTTCCGCGCTCAAGCCGATCGTGCGAGCCGGAAATTCGGCGAGCCGGGCCGCGAGCTCCGGGGGCGAGAGAGGCGCGATCGGGAGGCGGAAATGCGCCCCCATCGCCGCGCGCACGAGCTTGGGATGGTAGGGGTCGACGCCGAGATCGCCGAGGAGCGCTCCGGTAGCGCCGAAGGCCTCGGCGGCCCGGAGAAGCGTGCCCGCGTTCCCAGGGTCGTTGAGGTCGGCGAGCAGCAGCGCGAGGCCGTTGCGGGCGAGAATCGAGGCGGGTTCGCATTGCAGCATCGGCACGAGCGAGAAGATCCCCGGAGGGGTTTCGAGATCGGAGAGGCGTTGGGCGGAGCGCTCGTCGAGGAGCTTCAGCGGGATGCCCTCGGCGCGGGCTGTCGCGAGCTGCGGCTCGCGCGAAAAGGCCTCCTCGGTCGCGTAGATCGCCGCGATGGCGACCCCGCTGCGGCGCGCCTCCTCCAGGAGCGTCGGCCCTTCGACGAGATAGAGCCCGCGTTCGGCGCGCCCCTCGGGACGCGCGAGCGCTACCAGCGAGCGAAGCTCGGCGCTGTGGCGCCCGAGGATCTCCACGCCTAGCGTTTCGTCCGCAGCATTGCCCAGCGACGCGCCCCGACATAAGCGACTGCGGCGATCACGCCCGCGGCCGTATCGGCGACTTTATCGTTGAAGTGATGGGGAACGAGATAGATATTCAACAGCAGCAGCGCGATTGCGAAGACGACGAGGAAGCCGAGGAGCCAAGCGATCTCGACGCCGATCGAGGAGTTGTTCGGAGCATTCTTTTTCACGATACTATCGAGAGTACGAGGCCCGCGCCGCCGATTCCGTTAATGCTTGCCGATACGATGGGAAATGCTGGTGACGAAGGCGCGGGAGCGGCGCCGGTGGTTGAATCGAGCGCGGAGCGCTATCGCGGCCCGGTCTTTCGCGTGCGCACCGATCTGCTGCGTTATGCCGACGGGCATCGTTTCGCATGCGACGTCGTGGAGCACCCGGGCTCGGTCGCGGTTGCGGCGATGCTCGGCGAGCGCGCGTTGCTGCTGGTGCGGCAATATCGCCATCCGTTGCGCGCGACGATGTGGGAGATTCCGGCGGGAAAATGCGAGGCGGGAGAGCTTCCGCTCGAAGGAGCAGCGCGCGAACTTGCAGAGGAGACGGGCTATCGTGCCGCCCGCTTCGAACTGCTCGCGAGCGTTGCGATGACGCCGGGTTTCTGCGACGAGGTGCTGCACCTCGCGCTCGCGCGCGATCTCACGGCGGGCCTGCAGTCGCTTGACGAGGACGAACGCATCGACGTCCGTGCCGTGACGCTCGATGAGGGGATAGCGATGATCGCGCGCGGCGAGATCGCCGATGCGAAGACGGTACTCGCTTTCCTGTGGTTACAAAACGACGCTCGCTAATAAGCGAACGACTCAATATTTGCGGTGGTCCGTTAAACTGCGCGCCCGATATCTCGTTCGCGTCTAGTGTTGGTGGAACGATCGACAGATTTGGCCAATGATCTGAGCTCGTCATGAATGATGTCGCTACGGAGGCATACGGAACCTCACTCGCAAAGCCGATCTTCGCTGCGGATCGAGAAGAGATAGACCGCCGTATAGGAACTCGAAAAGGAAACGTTGTCGGAACCCTCTACGCACTCTTTCGAACGTACGGGTACGGATCGTTCCCAGGCTATGGGAGCATCTTGCACGACGTCGCGCAAGGAAATAACGGATTCCCTGCTGGTTCCGGCTACGATTGGGCTTCAGGTCTCGGCTCGGTAGACTTATGGGCACTGAGTGCCGTTTGAATAGTAGGGAATGACGATGAAAACAAATCTACTTCGCGCAGTTGCTGCTGCCTATTTCCTTGTCGCATCTGTTGTAGCGTGCGGTCGGCAGGGCGGTGTTGGATATACGCTTCCCCATATTGTACCGCCGACCCCGACGCCTTCTCCAACTCCGGTTGCTTCACCAATTGTAGGTCGCGGCAGACAGGCAGGCTTACCGACAAAGAGAGGTAGCCCCGGGAAACCGGGTTGAGCGATAAGTGGAGTCTTTGCTAACGGCGGGACGAATGCGCTTTGCGATCGGAGCAAGGAAACCGCCTATTCAAATGAACGCCGTTGCGCCACAGGTTGCAGGTCGGGGTAATGCGCAACAACAATGTCCGAGAAATGATCGCGCCTTGCGCAATGAGCATTCGCAAATGCAAGTAAACAGGCTGGCGAATAGCAATCGTTACCTAATGGCGGTCGCGCTTGGCGTAACCGTCTGCCTTGCAGCATGCAGTGGGGCGGGGTTGCCGCAGGTGGCGCCGCCCCCTCCGTCGATTCCGGGAATCGGAGTGTTTGACGAAAGCGCGAAAGCGTGCACGGTTTCGTATGACGGCTTTGTTTGGTATAAAGTTCCATCGGGAAGCTTTTCTCCCATCGACGTTCGTCAGTCGACCTGCGGGGCGGGCGGCCTCGGCGATACTCCTAACGCCGTAATCCCGACCTGGGCGATACCGAGCGGACCGACAAAAGCGATTTTCGTCGCGACATCACTGCAGCAGGCGTATTCTTTGACCGGAATGCAGATGCTCGAGCATGATGCGTCGACGGCGCACGTGCCGATGACGTGGATGATCGGAAACAGCAGATATCTATCCAGCTCGGCGCTGTACAATGAGTACCACGCGCAAAACGGCGACGACGTGGAAACGGGTGAAATCGGGGTGCCCATCTCCGCGATGCAATCCGCCTTTTCGTGGTACTCGCCGCACGTTTCTGTCGATGGAGCAGGGCACGAGCGAGATCCAGCTGTGGATATCGCCTCGGGATTCGGGGGCTTCTGGGGCATCACGTGGGACAGCCGCAACGTCGACGGAACGACTGACGAGGGTGCGCCGTGGGGTGAGTACTGCGCGGATCCATCGTCGTACAAGCGCCCAGATCCATCGGGCAACTGCTCGTTCATCGCTTACGAGTGGACGGCGCGCGATCTTACGCGCGCCTATCTCTCCGGCTTGGACGCCTGGTTCTCAACGGATCCCGATGACATTTTACAACGAGCGGGCTTCGGCGTCGCCGCCGGCGCGCAGTACGAGCGCGAAATCATCGACGCATATGCCGCCGCGGGCGAAACGGCACCGTTCGTTGTCATGTCGCAGCAAGAGAGTGCGGACGAGGCGGCGGATCCGCATGACGACCAGTTGATGTCCGCGCTCTATGAAGAGGCGGTGAAGGATGGGATGAAGCTCGACACATTCGCAACGGTCAACGCAGACGCGCGTACCTTCGCTGCCGCGCCGCGGGCCATTGCCTTTCCGTATATTCCGGGCGGCACGCTGGTGCCCTCGCCGGTGCTCGATGGAGGAACGCTCTATCCCGCCACGATCGACTACCACGACAGCACGGTTGGGATGACTTTTCTTGCCGGTCATACGACGCCGACCCGCGTCTTCGAGTATGCCGCGGATCCACAGTCGTTCTACAACGTTCCGCTAGTTGCGCTGCCCGCCTCGCAAACGCCTGTGCTCGTGAACGTCAGTATCACGAATGGTTCGATCGCGTTCGTCTTTCAGTCACCTGGTGCACTTCGCTACGGCGTCGCAATTTGGAGCGATCCCGCTGCGCTTGGAATTGCGGGGCCAAATGTCACGCCCGCAGGACGCGCGGGCACGGTTCTCACATTTGCCCTGCAACCGGGCCGTAACACGATTACCTTCGCGTGTCCCGGCTGTGTCGGCACGACCTTTCCGTACTCGAAATAAGGAATCAGCGATCGTGAGAAGTTTCCTCGTTACCCTGGCCGTGCTCCTGGCATTCGCGCTGCAACCGGCGATCGCGCTGGCGACGCGAACGAGCACGATTTGCACGATCAATACTGGCCTCGACCCGGCGTGCCCGCTTACCGCCGCCGGAATATCGGCGTCCACGATCGTCCTTAACGGCAGCGCAACGCGTCATGAGAACGACGTCTTTGGATCGTTTGCGTGGCACGGAAATCAGCAGCTCACGCTCTCGTTACCAATTCACGACCATCTCGGCATCGCCGGTGTCGGAAACGCTTATGGTCTCGGTGATGCGATCGTCCGGTACACTAAAGCATTTGGGAAAGTCGGGCGTCTCACACAGGTTGCCGGCGCATCGGTCGGCTTCGCTACCGGAGCTGCCGCTTTCTCCACGGGACGAACCCAACTCGCCCCAATGTATGCTCTTTCCTACGCACTCGGCGACCGCATCGCACTGCTTGCGATCGCGAAATATCGCTTCGATGTCGGTGGAACGAAACTGCAGTTTGCGCCGCGCACGCAGGCGCTTACCTTCACTCCGCGCGCAATTGTCGACCTTTCAAAAAGCGGACTCTACTTCGCGGCGGACATTTCGGGCGCAAGTGTCACCGGAGACGAGCGGTACCAGGCGTACCAGTCGGATGGAACGATTGGGATCGCTCGAAGACATTACGGCATCGCGCTGACGTACGGTGTTCCAATCGCTTACTTCACACGCCAAAACCTCTTCTACCATACGCTGATCCTGCAGGCGACGTGGCGGCCCTAATGAGGAAGAGGAACGCTTGCGTGACGGATAAGGGGTAAGGACATGGCGCGCTTCAGAAAGCACGTCACGACTCGCGGCTATGAAGCCGGCTCGCTTTCGTGGAGAGTTTCTGTTGCATATTATGCGGCCCGAGCCTTTCGCCGCGCGAACTCTATAGGCGAGATATTTCGAAACGTCGTATGTCGGCGCCGCGAGTTGAACCATCCCTCGATGAAATCGAAGATTGCAAGCTCCGCCTCACGGTGGCTTTTGAATCGAATCGCGACGCGTCATTTGCATTCCAGCGTCGCGTTAAAACTCTCGCACATCGCATAATTGTTGCAATCGCCTAGCGATTCAATCGACGGCCGCACGTCGGCGCTCTCGCCGCGATTGGTGAACGTACGCGAGGTGTACCGCGATCTTTGGTTTGAGTGATGAAGGGCACCCGATGGCTTGCCTCGGTAGAGCGCCATGTCGAGCGCGTCGACGAGCAGGTCAGCGCGCAGGTGCATCGCCATCGCCCAGCCGACTGCGCGCCGGTAGAACACGTTGAGAACGACCGCGAGAAACGCGAAGCCCGCCATCGCCGGCACGTTGCCGGTGACGGCGCTGACGGCGGGGCATTTGCGCGGCAGGCAAAAAAGTCTAGGCATCAGAACTACGCGGCCCGTGCGTACCAAATCCGTCGCCGTAATCGGCGCGGGAATTGCGGGCCTTACCGCCGCCTACGAACTCGCGAAGAGCGGCGCCGATGTTACGGTGTTCGAGGCATCGGAGCGGGTCGGCGGAAGAATGAGTACGGATCGTTGCGACGGCTACCTCATCGATCGCGGGGCGCAGTTTCTCTCCGACGGATATGAGGTCATCGGGCGCTTGATCGCCGAGACGGGGTTACAGCGCGAACTGCACGCGACGTCGTTGCTAGGCGGAACCGTTCGCGATGGCCGCATACGGCGCGTCAACCAACGAATGCCGACAAGCATCGTCGGCAGTGGACTGCTCGGCCCAATTGCGGCCCTACGCCTGGCAGCGGAGAGCCTCAAACTGCGTGCGCGCAGTGCCGGACTCTCGCTGAGCGACTATTCCGCGTGGCGCGCATTCGACGATTGCCCTGCGGAGGACTGGCTAAGAGCGCGCTTCGGTTCCGAGGTGCTCGAGTACGTGTTCGAACCGATGATCGCCGGCTTCTACTTCCAGGAACCGGAGCACGTCTCGGCTGCACTCGCGGCTTGGGTCTGGAACTACGCAATGCGCGGACACGGCAGTCTCGCGCTGAAAAACGGCATCGGCAGCCTACCTGATGCCCTTGCATCGAAATTGAACGTGCGGCTTTCCTCACCGGTTCGCTCCGTCAGAGCCTCGGGCGAGGAGGGGGTGGAGATTTCGATAGACGGCGGAACGATCGTAGCCGACGACGCGATTCTTGCAGTTCCAGCGCCGGCGGCGCGCTCCGCGTACGCCGCTCGAACGGACGCCGAGCGAAGGCTGCTTCAGACGCGTTACAGCTCGACGATCAACGCAGCGCTGATCTTTGACGACCGCCTTCCCGATCTGCCGGCGGCGCGCTCTATCTACGGCCTACTCGTTCCGCGGAGCGAACGACGCGCGATCGCGGGCATCGGCATAGAATCGCGCAAATGCGCTTCGTACGTTCCGCGCGGCGAACTTTTGAACGTGATGTTCGACGGAATATCCGGAGAGCGTCTCATCGGGTCTTCGGACGAACAAATTATCGCTGAACTTTTCAGCGAGATCGAAATATATTTTCCCGGAATCGGAGGTGTTTCGCGCACCTATCTTCACCGCTGGCAGAACGCAGAGCCGTATTCGTATGTCGGCCGAAGTCGCGACGTTCGGGAGTATCGGCTGAGTGGATGCGCTTCGTCACACGTACTACTGTGCGGTGATTACATGAGTACGCCGACAACCGAAGGCGCTGCGGAAAGCGGTGCCTGGGCTGCCGATGTAATTCGATCTCGCAACTAGAAGCCTTTCGGTTAACGGCGCAGCGTGCGTTCGGGAAGATATTGAGACGAGCGAGAAGGACGTCAAGGCGGAGAGCCATCTCGACAAACGTGCCGATCGCTATAAGTAACTGTCGATCGAGAGCTCGTCATACCACGACATGAACGATCTCATCACTGAATGACATCGAAGGCAAAATGACCGGTGATGAAAAGTAGCTCGTTTTACGAACATTCAAAACCGAACGACAGCAAGTGGAGGATTGTATTGCATGGCGACTAACCCGGCCGACGTTTTTTCGATTTCGTCGAAGGCATACGATCGACAGGCATGGTTCGATGCAGGGTTGCTCTACGCGCTGTATGTCGGAGTAAACGTGGCCGGGAACATGGCGTACCGATTCCTCTCGGGGCACCCTTGGCTCGCGGTCGCGCAAAGCGTCGGGATTTTGCTATTTCTACTAGTGGTCGTTCTGATGCGGAGAGGTTACGGACACCCCGACTTTGCAGTCGGTGGTCTTGGCGATGCCTTGCATCGATTCCGGTGGCTGTGGGTGTTTGCGCTCTTAATCGCGCTCGTGGCGCCCCGCTTTCAGGGGCTCTTCCAGAACCATTCATTTCTGTGGTACCTGTGGCTCTTCGCGGGAGTCGTTTTGGCGCCGATAACCGAAGAGTTCGCGTTCCGGGGGGCGATTCAAACGTCACTCAACCGAACGTCGATTGGGAACAAGACGTTCATCGGCTTTCGGTTGGGTACGCTTATTTCCGCGATCTCGTTCTCGTGCGCGCATTTCGCCCTGCTCGCCGGAAATGTGGCGATGCCGCGCGTACTGTTCGAAGTACTGTCGGCACTTCCGCTCGCTCTTTTTGCCGGCTACGTTTACCAGCGTACAACGAACATTTGGTACGGTGTTCTAGTGCATGCGTTGGGCAACCTAGGGGGAGCGTAATGGGGTGCCCGCGTATCTGCATTAAACGTGCGGTGTTCCTCGTAATCGGCCACCGCCTCGTCCTTTCGATCGTAGATTGGTTGTACAAATTCAATCTTTCGAATCGACTCAGCGACCACCTCGGCCGCCGCTCGTTCAAAGTTGCAGGGAGTTTATCCTAATGAAAAAAACTCGTGTTGGGGCAGCGAAACATTTGTGTATGTTTTTCGTTACACTCATGTGCATTACTTCGTGCGCGAACGCGTCGCAAGGAAAACGACCGGCACAACGATCGGTTCTCGAAAACGATGTTACCCCCAACGGCGTTCATTGCACGACGTATGTTAACGTAACTCCCGGCTTTAGCTGCTACGAACGCGACCCTGGCTGGCCGGGCGTACGGTGCAGCGGCTACTTCGGTCCTAATGCGGAGAAAATGAAGAGACGGCTGTTTGGCCAATACGCTTTGCCGCCGAAAAATTATAGTATTCGTGAAATCGGTAAGCGCCACGTTCCGATTTTAACGCCCGCGCAGGAAGCAATTGTTCATATCTTGCTTAAGAGAACCGGCAGCAAAAACTTACGGTTTGTGTTTTTATCATTGAAAAGATCGCGAACGAAGCGATTTATCGTTTTTGACGCAATAAATGGACCATGCAGTGCCAGCGTCGGCCTATATGGCGTCTTAAACATGGTATACAAGTCACGATATGCATATTACGAAAACGGGGAAGATCCGTACGGACTTCATTACGCATCAAACAAAATGCCGTAAAGTTTCCACTACGTTGTAATCGTACGTTGAAGACCGCCTCGACATCGAACGGGCAAGGTTTTTGCGACAAGCCGATCGATTTCTCCTCGACGCTTGGGGCGCGACGTCGACAGGCACGATCGTGCGATAATGTAGAGTTCTTGCCGTGGTGTCCGGCTCGGTTCCGCGGGCAACCTACCGCGACCACAGATACCTACCCGCGCGATTCTTGACGGGAAGACCTTCTTGATATCGGCCTGAGTTTCTTAGCGATAGGGAGTAAAGTCGGACGCCGGAAGTCTTTTTGGAAACCCAATGTAGGTAATAACGAATGTATACGCCCCACCTTCATGAAGCACCAAGAAATGTCCACTCGCGGTGACTGTGCCGCCAGTTAGCAGCCAGTATGGGCCAACCGGTCCGAAGGTAAAAGTCGCCGACCCTCCACCACCCTCAATCAATCCGCGTTGCCCACCACCAAAGGTAATTGCATGTATACGATGATTTCGAACGCCAACGTAGATATCCGTAATAGGGTATTTCGAGGGGTCCCCCAACGCGGTCAGTTTGAGATGATATACAGGAATGCCGCGGCGATCGTTAATTCCGATATCTTGGATGCGATAGTGAACGTTTACGTAGGCAGTTACGGTGGCTATTGTAGTAAAGGGTGAACGCTTGGGTATGGCTCCAACTCGGGCTTCGTCTGCTGGAGAGGAAGAAATTCTTGGCGTTATTCGAGGCGATCGTTGCGCCACGTTGTTATTAGCTTTTCGGACGGCGGCCCACGTTGCCCCATACGGGAATGGTCGACAACTGAATCCGTCGCGAGAGGCGGGGGCGACCGTTCCTGTATTGAGTTTCACTGCCTTGACGAGCGCGGCCCCATCCGACGAGCGAAACATAACAGGGTATATGAAGGATACGTTCTGATTCGGCTCGAGAGTTGGTGTAACGACGGTCGGTTCGATGCCAGGGTTTTCGCACGATATTTGCAACCACAGACCGTGAATATCGAATCGAATATCGTAATTTGCAAAAGCGGGCTGTGGGACTTGTTTCATCGTCGAAATCAACCAAGAATAGACCGCTTGCCCGCGAGGACGTATTTTCCCCTGCGCGTACACGATGTTTACGTTCGAAAAAACGAAAATTAGGGAGAACGAAACGATCAAATAAAATGATTTGGTTTTATTAATCAAGAGAAGTTCCAATTCTATTGCGAGACCGAGCGGACTTTATTAGGCCAATCCGATGCTTATGCGATCTTTTTTTGGGTCCGGCGCATGGCACACAAACTTAGACCTTCCACTTCAGTCGCTCAAAAGACATTTCCCTCTCGCATAATTACAAAGTGTAGGCGCGCCTTCGGTAGTTCGTGGCTCCGGGCGGAGCGACGCGGAACGCTACGGTTCAATTCACGGCCGCAATATCTGGAGCATGCACGATTTGGCTGGGGACGAGTTCGGTATAGGCCTTCGTCCCCAGGAACACTCATGCATATTCTAGCAGCGCTTCGATTCGTCGATCGTAAAGTGCGTTGGCTTCATTACAACAACGTAACTTTTCCGCTCGCGAGATCGTAGAGCGCGCCGACGACGCGAAGTTTTCCGCTACGCACCGCATCGGCGACGATCGCCGAACGGTGCGGTAGGGCGGCGACGTTCTCGCGCACGTTCTGTACGATTGCATCGTGCAGCCAGTCTCCGGCGTGCCCTTTGCTCGCTCTAGCAGCGGGTTCGATCGCGCGCACGAGACCGGCGATATGTCCCGGCGGCATCGCGCCGCTCTTCACGTTGTCGACCGCCGCTTTGACTGCGCCGCACTCCGAATGCCCCATCACCAAGACGAGCGTCGATTTGAGAACGGCGACCGAGTATTCAATCGAGCCGATGCCGTTGTCGTCGAGAAAATTTCCCGCAATGCGCACGCCGAAAATATTACCCGGTTCTTCATCGAAGATCGTTTCGACCGGAACCCTCGAATCCGAGCACGAGAGCACGATTGCGTACGGGCTCTGACCGTCGGCGAGCGCTGCGCGCCGCTGGGTGAGCGGCGGACAGGTGGGGTGACCGGCGATGAAGCGCGCGTTCCCCGCCATCAACCGTGCGAGCCCGGCCTTCGCATCGGCGGCCATCGGGGGCGGCGCGGTGCCGGCGGCCTCGGCGATTCCGGTGATGCTCGGTAGCGCGAGCGCACCGGCGGCGATTCCGAGCCCGGCGCGTGCGAGAAACGAGTGGCGGTCGCAACGATGGGATTCGCAGTCCACAGTGACCCCCTTTGGGAAGCGGCGTTCTGCGGCTGATTAGTGAAAGAAAAAGCCCCACCTGCAGGACGTGCGGGCGGGGCTTGGAGAGCCGTCGATCGAGGCTTAAGCGCGAACCGCTTTTTTGGCGACCGCGAGCAGCGAGCCGAATGCCGCGCTGTCGTTGACGGCGAGATCGGCCAGCGCCTTGCGATTGAGCGCGACGCCCGACTTCTTCAAGCCGTTCATCAGCATCGAATAGCTCATGCCTTCGCGGCGAGCCGCCGCATTGATGCGGCTGATCCACAGCGAGCGAAAATCGCGTTTGCGGACGCGACGGTCGCGGAAGGCGTAGGCAAGGGAGTGGAGCAGCGCTTCGTTCGCAACGCGATAGTTGCGACGACGCGCGGCGCGGAAGCCCTTGACGAGCTTCATAACCTTGCGGCGATGTTTGAGGCCGTGAACGCCGCGTTTGATGCGTGCCATGTGTGAAGAGCCTCCTTACACCAAATAGGGGATCGTCGGCGCTAGGCGTTTGAGATCGCCCTTAAACGTCGGTTGATCCTTGCGGAAGTTACGTTTGCGCTTACGCGTCTTTTTCGAAAGGATGTGCCCGCAACCGCTAAACTGGTGTCGGTGCATCACTTTCCCGGTCCCGGTTATCTTTACTCGTTTCGCCGTTCCGCGGTGGGTTCGAATCTTTGGCATGATCGGTAGACTCCTTGGGTTGCTCAGCGTCTGCAGTCGGTGCCGGGGGTTGGGCGCGTTCGTGCTCCTTCATCGAGGAGTACTTGGGCGGTCCCGTCGGCGTCGCGCGCGGCGCTAAAATCATAAACATATTTCGGCCTTCGAGTTTTGGTTCGCGTTCGAGGAGCGCGAGAGGCATCATATCCTCCACCATGCGATCGAGCAAACGTTTTCCAAAGCCCTGATACGTAATTTCCCGGCCACGGAACATGATCGTTACTTTTATTTTGCTTCCATCGAGCAAGAGGCGTTCGGCCATACGGGCCTTGGTCTCGTAATCGTGCTGCTCGATCTTCGGGCGCAGCTTCACTTCGCGTAGATCGACGTGGCGCTGCTTCTTGCGGGCATCTTTGTCTTTTTTCGCTTGTTCGTATTTGAGCCGCCCGAAATCGCCGATCTTGCAGACCGGAGGCTGCGCGTTTGGCGAAATCTCGATAAGATCGAGCCCAGCGGTCCGCGCTCGCGAGAGCGCTTCCTCCGTCGGCATGACGCCGAGCTGCTCGCCGTTGTCATCGATGACGCGGACGGATCGAATGCGGATTTGTTCGTTGACGCGTAGCGGTCGTGCTATGGCGATACTCCTAGTCGAAAAAAACGAAGAAAGGCCGCCGCAGCGACCTCACATCAATGGAACCTACCGTCGGTTCCTTTACGTGAAGACCGGATCGCCCGCAGGCATCCGGTGAGCGCCCCCTTCCGAGGGTGCTGCTTCGGCTCGGAGAGGATAGCACGGCGGGGGGGCGCCATGCAAGCGGGCGGGGCCGGAGCCCGATCCGCTAGCGGTAATAGGCCTGCTCCAGGCGGTCGAGCCGGCCGTCGACGGTGAGGCGCCAACGCTGGAGCCCCGCGACCTCCCCGGAGACCGAGGTGAGCTGGGTTTCGACGCGATCGAGCCGACCTTCGACGCGATCGAGCCGGCTTTCGACGCGATCGAGCCGGCTTTCGACCATGGCGAAGCCATTGGTGACCGCCCCGTGCAGATCGAGCACGGCGGTCATGATCTCGCGGGGGCTCGGTTCGGCGTCCATGGTGGAAGAGTAGCGTACGGCGATTGCCGGAGGTTTTCCTCGGCGTTGCCGGAGGATCTCGGGAACGGAGCTCACCCCGATCCTCACACGATGGATGCGCTCGACGCGGGGATCGGCGGTCGCTTCGGCGACGCGCGCGTGGTGCGAGAAACGTCCGCCGCATCGTCAACGTCGCGGGAAGGACGGTCGTACTTTCGTTTATTCGGCCAACGACGTGGCCATCGTGTTGCCGGGAAATATCGGCGCGGAACTCTCCGATGCAGGGGATTTCTTTCGCGATGCCCTGCGCGAATTGAAGCGCTCGCTCGCGACCTTCTTCGTCCTCAATCGCTCCGTCGATTCAGTCAATCTGCTACGCGTCTTCATCGAAGAGTTTCCCGAGGCCGGGAAGCTGATCGCGGTGCGAAACCGCTTCTTCGGCGATGCGGATCGCTTCACACGATGGAACGAATCGAAAACCCGGCAAGCATTCCTCAACGGCGGACGTAGGATCTCATTGTGGAGAATTGTTGTCTTGTGACCACGACGCGCCGTTCGGGTTTCCTCCGCCATGCGGCATCCATGGGCGAGGTTGATGGAAACACCCCCCTGGTCCGGCGAATATCTGGTTGCCCCGGGGCGTGTCTACATCGGTCGGCATGAAAACCTCGCCACACGAAGGTGCGTTAAGCACCGTATATGGTGTGCCGCCACATGGTCCGTAACCGGCATCGAAGACGATGAACGTCGTGCCTCCTAAGTATGAAAAACGTAATGTACGTGAGCGGACATAGCGCATGATCTTGTGGAGTATCGATAGATTACGAGCATCGATGGTTGGGACGCCGGGTTTCCCGATGTCACTCGCTAAGTAACTTGGTTGACCAACGACGCCATTCCGGCTGCACGCAGCGCCTAATCCGGCGTGCACTATCAGGATAGGGGCGTTGATGTTAGACTTTGTCGCGATCGCGGTTGGGGCAGCGGATATATGCGGCGCCGGCGCAGTGGACGCGGACGGCTTCGGCGACGCGGTTGACGATCTCGCCTGACACCCAATGAGGCTAAACCCGAGCGCAAAAACCATAATCCGCCGTGCAGTTAAGTTAGCGAGAACCAAATGTCGTTTCTCCCCAGGTTACTTTCTTGCAAGAGGGTGGCCCGCATCTGAACCGGAGAAAGCCGACGCTTAACGTAATCCAGATTTCGCCGGCATGCGATCCCGCCAATCCTGCGAAACGTTTCCCAATAACCTGCACGTCATATAATTTATAAAGCATTCCGTCGTTAGCATCATCGATGGTTGCTTCCCGCAATTTTCCCTGTTTATTTATGAGCAAAATAAGAGTACGAGCACTCGACATTGTCACCGGTCGAATGTAAAAACGAGTAACATATCCTATATCGGCCGTATTTTGGCCTATACCGCTTAGCAACACCAGCCCGGTATAATGCGATGAAAAAGAGAACGTTACTTGTTTTCCTGGATTAGGTTGCACCCTACGAGGCTGAATTGGTTGTACCGTTGATACTTCTCCACGTGCGGGGTGAAGAATTGATGCGGTGATTCGTGAAATCGTGGAGCTGGGGGTAGGAACATGGCGGTTACAAGCGATTAACACCGTCACAATCAGTAACGATAGGGTAAGTGGTTTCTCGGGAAACGTCATCTTCACGGCAGGTCCTTTAGTAGCGTAATCTTGCGTTCACTGCTTGGTGAACGCAAGATTACGCTCAGCATCGTTGTAAGACGGTTTGCCTGACTATCGCTGCTTACGCCGGTTCGAGAGCAGCGATGAGTAAATGCGCTCGCGCCGACACTGCGCGGCCTTCTCGATGGCCGATGCGCCGTCGTAGGCATCGAGGATGCGCGCCTTTTCCGCGGCAGTAAAGCGGCGGCGAGTTGCCTTCGCCGACACCTTGGGGTTAGGGATTGTAGGATTGGATTCCATGACATAGAGGGTCGGGTCAGGGTCAAGCACTACCCGTAATTTGTCCCCCGGGGTTACCGGAAGGATAGTGTGACCAAGATCCCTTTCCACGCCCACGATCATGCGGTATCCAGGGCCGAGGCACGTTCCAACAACCCGGAACGGCGTGAGGGGCCTTAAGGTCAAGCGGCGGTTGATAATACACATTACATGACGCGGCATTCAAGACATAATAGCCAGATGGGCGTGGATTACACAAACCTGCCGATGCATCATAAACATAAAATTTTCCGCTGAGGAAAACAAACCGCAATGTTCGGGTATGCACATAGCGCATTATTCTATGCAACATGGATAGATCCGAAGGGCTTACCTTGGGGATGCCCGGCCTTCCAATATCGCTAACGGGAAAGCTTGCGGAGCTGGTGTGTCCGTTAAGATAACATGCGGTGCCTAACCCGATTTGCACCTCAACGGGCATTAGTGCCCCCTCGGGTTCGAAAATAGCCTCCGGCGGACGGAAAATCATCGTCTCGACTCGACCTACACGGTGCCCCGAGCCAGTAAGAGTACGAGTTATCTGCGTACGCGATCGTTGTCCGCTACATGCAAAAGTTATGATACACAACACGAGAAGAAAAAAAATCGGGGAGACTCGCCTAATCACTTGCAACCTCGCCTTGGAGTGTGATCATAGACAATGAAATGCATCGTTGGGGCGAGTGCCCACATGTATGAGAACTGGAGTGGCCTCGATTTCGTAGACACGAAGTTTAGGCAGCCTGAGTATTCTCGAACTGCTCGGGGCTGACGTATCCGAGCGTTGAGTGCCGACGTTGCCGATTGTACCAGATTTCGATGTACTCGAAAACGATCGCCCTCGCCGATTCTCGAGACTCGAAGGTCGGATCGTCGAGTTCGCGCTTGAGCGTCGCGAAGAAGCTCTCGGTCACCGCGTTGTCCCAACAGTTGCCCTTGCGGCTCATGCTGCAGAGCATCCCGTTTCGGTCGTAAAAGCGCTGAACCGCATCGCTGGCATACTGCACCCCGCGATCGGAATGAACGAGCAGCGTCTGCTCAACGGCGCGACGATCTGCCGCCATTTGTAACGCGTCGAGAACGAGTCGCGACTCGAGTCGATGACTCATCGACCAGCCAACGATCTTCCGCGAGAAAAGATCGAGGACCACGGCGAGATAGAGCCAGCCCTCGCGCGTACGCAGGTAGGTAATGTCGCTGGTCCACACGCGATTCGGCGCTTCGATTTCCGCTGGAGCGAAGTGTCGTTCGAGCAGATTTCCGGCGAGCGGCTTGCCGTGTTTGGAATCGGTGGTCACCTTGAATGCACGAGGCGTTTTGCCGCGAATGCCGGCTTCCCGCATCAGCTTGGCGACGCGACGGCGGGAAACGCGTTTGCCGCCATCGCGGAGATCGCGTACGATCGGTCGACTGCCATATCGAGAGCGGCTCTTGCGGTGGAGAGTAACGACCTCAAAGCGAAGCACGCCGTCTCGTGTCGTTCGCGCGCTCGGCAGCCGATGCTGCCATGCATAAAATCCGGACGGCGAAACATTCAGTGCGCGGCACATCAAGCGCACTCGCCACACGCCGATATGTTCTTGAATACAGGCATATCTCACCGCGATTGCTTCGCGAACCAAATTGCCGTTTTTTTTAAAATATCCCGTTCCTCGGTTACATCGGCAAGCTGTCGCCGAAGGCGACGAATCTCTTCATCTTGAGCGGTGGGCTTGCCGTTGCCGCGAAACGCTTCTTTGTCCTCAGCCTTGAGCTGGCGCATCCACCCATATAAAAGGCTCGGGTCTATACCGATCGACCGCGCAACCTCCGTCGCGGTCTCACCACTGTCGATAACGCGGCGTACCGCCTCGATCTTCAACTCACGCGGGAATTTCCGCCGTTGGTCTGCCATGGGGCACCATTCTTTCCGGCCTCCCCCTGAGGCCTATCATGGTGTCCACGAAACTGAGGCCAGGCCACCTCCTTGACGCAGCAATATGCACGAGCATCTTCATTCCACCGAGGTGATGGGCGCGCCCCTCGATGCGACCCTGGAGAAGCCCCGAGGCTTCGAGCGCGCGGAGGTGCTTCGAAATTGCCGGCGCGGAGACGGGGCGGTCGGCGGTAATCTCGCCCACGGTGCGTTCGCCGCCAGCCAGCCGTTCGACGATCGCCCGACGCGTCGGGTCGGCGAGCGCCGAGAAAGCCCCGTCGAGGCGCGCGATGCCCGGCGTCAAGCGGCAGATCGGTGCTCCGAGTCGCCGGGCATGAGTGGCGCGGCGAGCGGGCGAAGCTGGCGAGCGCGGCGTCAGGAGCGCCCCCTATGGCTACAGCAATTATCACCGACAGCGCGGCCGATATCTCGGCCGAACAAGCCCGCGAATTCGGCGTCGAGGTTGCGCCGCTCTGGATTCATATCGACGGCGAGCGTCTCCGCGACGGCGTCGATATCACCCGCGCGAGTTTTTACGCGCGCATGGCGGCGGCGAAGGACCTACCGAGCAGCGAACCGCTCGATGCGGCGGGCTTCACCGCGATCTTCGCCAAGCATGTGGACAAGGGCGATGAATGCGTCGTTCCGATCGTTTCCAGCAAGCTCTCGAAAACCTACGAAAATGCTTTGGCCGCGGCATCGCGCTTTGCGGGCAAAGTGCAGGTGATCGACAGCGAAACGCTCTCCGGCGGCCTCCTTTTGCTCGCTTATGTCGCCGGTGAGATGGCCAAGAAAGGCGCGAGCGCCAACGATATCGTCGCCGCGCTCGAACGCGGCAAGAGTACGCAGAACGGTTATCAGATCATGCCGACGCTGGAATTTCTCGGGCGCAGCGGGCGATTGAACAAGGCGATTGTCGCGTTGGGCACCGTTTTGAAGGTCAATCCCATTCTTCAAGTGCGCGACGGCATCGTTGAAACGGCCGGGCAGACGCGCACCTTCGATAAAGCGAAAGAGTTGATTATCGATATCGCAACGCGTCACGTGACCGACGCCGCCGCGACGCGTTTTGCAATCGGGCACACGCACGCCCCGGCGCTCGCCGACGAAATGGCGAAAGCGCTACACGACAAACTCTCGTTGCCGCCGAAAACCTTCATCGTTCACGAAGTCGGCCCGTCGGTCGCCGTCAACGTCGGTCCGGGCGCGATCGCTATATTTTCGGTGACGGGAATCTAAACCCCAACTTATCAATCCTCGCCCGCTATCGCAGGGCAAACCCGGCCGTTTCGGTCGGAATGCGGTCGGCAACGCTGCCGTACGGATCGCGCGGGGTCGCATGTGCTGTCGAGCAGTCACGCTGAAGGCGGCGCAGACGGGTGTTGCCGTGCGGCTTTCCTCGCGCTCCTCGCAGGGGGCGCGACACGCTGGTAAACGGAGCGCGAGCCTCGCGCGCCGAATCTGCCGACGATGAGCGACATTCAAGATCGTACCGGAGCCCGGCAGCCCGAGCTTTTCTCCCCCGAACGCGCCGCGCGGCTCGACGACCCCGCTCGCGAGGAGTACATGCCTGCAGCGGCGATCGTCGAACGCCTTGAGGTCCCTCAAGAGGGCCGGGTCATCGATCTCGGCGCGGGGACGGGTCGCTACACCTTTGCGATTGCCAAGGCGCACCCCGATGCCTTCGTCGTCGCCGTCGACACGCAGCCCGGCTTCGTGCGGATCATCGCCGAGCGTTGCCTTGAGGGTCAATTCGATAATGTCGTCACCGGCGACACGCCTGCCGGCCCCCCGGCCGACCGCATCTTACTTCTGAATGTCCTACATGAGATGACCGATCTCGATCTCAATCCGGTGCGAGCTGCCCTCTCCCCCGAGGGTTGGATGCTCGTCATCGATTGGGAGGCCGGAATCGAACGGTCCGTCGGTCCGCCGCGCGAGCATTCACACACGCGCGACGAGGCGATCGCTCGCCTGCAATCGCGCGGCTTCGCGCGCGTCGAGCCGCTCGACGCACCGGAATTTCCCTACCACTTCGTACTCCGCGCGAGCGTATAGCAGGGAGCCGCCTGCCGAGCGCGTACCGCGGATGCATGCGCACTCATCTGATTCGAGGCTTCGCTCTCTCCTTGTTGCTGTGTTCGCTGGGGTTCGCCCCGTTACGGGCGGCAACTCTGCCGATTCAGCTGCAGCTCGATGCGCGGCAGGCGCCGACACAGAACATCGTCTTTACCCATGAAGTCATCCCGGTCGCTCCGGGCCCGATGACGCTTTACTATCCCAAGTGGATTCCCGGCGAACATCAGCCGGTCGGCCCGATCGCCAACGTTTCGTCGCTGGTGATCACCGCGGCCGGGAAACGCATTCCCTGGCGCCGCGATCCGCTCGATATGTTTGCGTTCGAGTTCGTCGTGCCGGCCGGTGCCACGGCGATCGACGTGCATTTCACCTATCTCGGTGCAACATTCGGTCACTATTCATCTTCGCGGCTAGCCACGCATAATTTGTTCGTCACGACGTGGAACCAGAATTTACTTTATCCGTCGACCGGGACGATTCAAGACACGTTTTTTAAGCCGTCCATCATCTTACCGGGTTCCGCCTGGAAGTTTGCGACGGCGTTAACGGGAGCGAGTCGCTCCGGCGATACCGTCACCTTCGACGAGGTTTCGCTCGAACACCTCATCGATTCGCCGCTCGACGCCGGCACGCACGTTTATCGGAAGCGCATTTGGCACCAAGGGAATGCAAGCGCATACCTCAACGTGTTTGCCGACACTCAACATGAGGCGAACTCTGCAAAGATCGGCGAACCGCACTACGCGAAGCTCGTCCGCGAAATGATGGCGATGTACGGCGCCCGTCACTGGCGCAACTACAATTTTTTGTTAACGCTCTCCGACCAAATGCCCGGCGAAGGAATCGAACATCACGAATCCAGCGACGACGGCGAGACGGGTTCGTATTTCCTCAACCATAAAACGTTCGTTCGTGGAGGAGATTTGCTCTCGCACGAGTTCAACCATTCGTGGGATGGGAAATACCGTATGCCGGCAGGCCTATATCCGGATAACTTGCAGATCCCGTACGACGATTCGTTACTCTGGGTTTACGAAGGCATGACGCAATACTACGGCGACGTCATGTCGTTCCGCGACGGTATCCGCCCGGCGAAGCAGTGGCCCGATCAAGTAGCGGCGATGTATGCCTATTACGACAACGAACCCGGACGTATGTGGAGAACGCTGGGCGATACCGCAACGTCGGCTCCTTTTCTTTACGCGGCGCCCTACGGCTACAATGCGGAGCGACGCAGCGTCGATTTCTATGTTGAAGGCGCGCTGATGTGGCTGCGCGCGGACAGCATTATCCGGGCGAAAACGCATGACAAAAAATCGCTCGACACTTTCGCGCGTGCTTTTTTTGGAAGAACGACGACGGGACCGATCGTCGTCACGTACACGCGTAAAGACATTATCGCCGGGCTCGATAAGGTGCTGCCGTATAATTGGACGGGGTTTTTCCATAAGTGGATCGATAACATAGCGCCGCACCCGGCAAACGGATTCACCCCCGATGGCTGGAAACTCGTCTATACGACGAAGCCGACGCTCTGGGTGCCGAAGAATAATTTTTGGTACTCGGTCGGCCTTACGGTAAACAACGATGAAATCGGCGACGTTCGCTTCGGCTCGGCCGCTGCGAATGCGACGTTGGGAATCGACACGCGGATCGTTGCCGTCAACGGACGCGGCTATACCGCGCCGGTCCTGGCACAAGCCATTACCGAAGCGGCGAAGAGCAAGCAGCCTATTTCGCTGTTGGTCGAGCATAGCGACGTCTATCGTACCGTTCAAATTCGCTATACCGGCGGTCTTCGATATCCGCATCTGGTACGTATCAAAGGCGTGCCCGACCGGCTCTCGCAGGTCGTCAAACCCTACACGAAGTAGGTTCGAACGATGGAGCAGCAACCCGAAGAACGCGAAGTGATCGAACATGGCGGCCGCATAGGCACGTTCGATCGGTTCGCAAGCGTCCTCGCGCTCGGCGAACGAATCATGTTCGTATTCGTGGGGTTGTTGCTCTTTGTCGCCGCCGTAGCGCTGGCGATTCACGGCGTGCGCGAAGCGATAGCGCTTTTTAGCGTTAGCGGAGACTCGCTGGTCGGAACGACCGCGCACTTCATCGATCTCGTTCTCTTGATCTTGATGATTTCGGAAATAACCTATACGGTCGTCATCTCTATTCGCGGGAAGGGACTTTCGGCGATACCGTTTCTACTTATCGCAGTTATCGCTACCGTACGCCGCGTTTTGGTCATCACGATTCAAGAAATTCATCCTGCCGCGCCGAAGGGTTTGACGTGGATATCGAAGAGCAGCGTCGATCTCCTCGTGCTTTCGCTCGTGTCGGTTATTTTTGTTGCGGCGATCGTCTTGCTGCAACGTCGGCGTCCTTCATCGAAACATCCGGCGGAGTAGGTCGCCTCTAGACCTGGCCGCTGGCCGCGCTGCGCCCCTTGCGGTCGAGTTCGCGCTGACGCAATTCGACGCGCCGAATTTTTCCCGAACGCGTTTTCGGCAAATCGGCGACGAATTCAATTTCGCGTGGATATTTGTAAGGAGCGGTAACGCGCTTGCAGTGCTCTTGCAACTCGCGAACGAGTGCGTCGCCGGCGGAGAAACCGCTGCGTAGAACGACGAAGGCCTTTACGACATTTCCGCGGTCGGCGTCGGGGCTTCCGACAACTGCAGATTCGGCGACTGCCGGGTGTTCGAGCAGTGCGCTCTCCACTTCAAACGGACCGATCCGATATGCACCGGAGGAAATGACGTCGTCCGCTCGCCCGACGAACCAAAAATAACCATCGGCATCGATCCGCGCGCGGTCGCCGGTGAGATACCACTCGCCGCGCCGCGTTTCCGACGTTTGTTCGTCGTCGCGAAGATAGCCCTTAAAGAGCGTCGGCGGAGCGCCGCGCAAACCGATATCTCCGACGACATCGGTCGCGCATGGTCGACCGTCTTCGTCGACGACGGCGATCTCGTGTCCGGGCGTCGGGCGGCCCATCGCGCCGATGCGAACCTCCTCGCCCGGGAGGTTGGCGATCAATAGCGAGTTCTCGGTCTGTCCGTATCCGTCATAAATCGTCAGACCGAACGCAGCTTTCCATCGTTCGATGACCTCGGGGTTTAACGGCTCGCCCGCGCTGACGCAATGGCGCAACAGCGGTAATTTCCATCGCGTTCCGAGATCGTCGCGTTTCGCTTCGAGCCGATATTCCGTCGGGGCTTGGCAGAGCACGGTAACGCCTAAATCGCGAAGCAGATCGAGCCGCTCGACAGGGTCGAAACCGCCGTCGTGCATGACGATCGCGCTGCCGCACGACCAGGGCCCAAGCAATACGTTCCAGAGCGATTTTGCCCAACCGGTAGCGGCGGTGCTCCACACTAAGTCATCGGGGGTGCAATCGAGCCAAAAACGCGCTTGCATGCGCTTGGCAAACGTGTAGGCGCGGTCGTGAATGACCCCTTTGGGATCTTTCGTCGTCCCGCTCGTATAGATGATATAGCTCCAATCCTTGCTCTCGGCATCGATTCCGCGATGCGGCGTCGCCGCTTGTGCGCGCGTATCGAGCCGTTCCCAACCGGGAGCCTCTGCCTCGCTGAGGTAGTAATGGGTGCAAGTGACGGCATCGGCGCGAATGTCATCGAACTCGACGAGATTGCTCGCGCATGCGACGACCGCGCTAACGGCAGCGTGATTGGCGCGGTAGAGCAGATCTTTCGCGCGAAGTTGCTCGGCGCATGGAATGGCGACCGCGCCGATACGGTCGAGCGCAAGCATCGTAAATATCCATGCGGGTCGTTTAGGAAGTGCAACGAGAACGCGGTCGCCGCGGCCGATTCCATCGTCGGCGAAAACGCGAGCGTAGCGTTGAGAGGCGAGAGCTATCTCGGCGAACGTATAAGTACGCCGACTTCGGTCGTTATCGAGAAAAACGAGTGCCCGACGATCGTTTCGTGCGAGTTCGTCGATAACGTCGCGCGAGAAAGAGAACCGCTGCGGTACCTCCCAACGGAATCCCTCGCGCCCGGCGTTCACGGCGCGGCGTCGAAGGCGACGAGTGCGTCTTCGAGTCGTTCGAGTAAGAGATCGATCTCGCCATCGGTAATGACGAGCGGAGGTGCGATGCGCAAAACGCGTTCGTGCGTATCTTTTGCAGCGATGCCGCGTTCGAGCAGAGCATAAGCGAGTTGTCGCGCGGGGCGGTCGAGTTCGACGCCCACGAGGAGGCCGCGCCCGCGCACGTCGCGGATCGAAGGCGATTGCAACGCCCGTAGGCCCTGCATCAATTTTGCGCCGGCATAGCGCGCGCGTTCGGAAAGCCGCTCTTCAACGAGTACGTCCATTGCAGCTATTGCAACGGCGCTACCCAGAGGGTTCCCGCCGAAGGTGCTGCCGTGGTCGCCGGGTTGGAAGAGCGACATCAAGGATCGATCGGCGAGAATCGCCGAGACGGGGTAGAGGCCGCCGCCTAAGGCTTTCCCAACGATGAGGATATCGGGTTTGATGCCGTCGTGGTCGAGACACATGAGCGCACCGGTACGCCCGAAACCCGTCTGAATTTCGTCACCGAGGAAGAGCACGTCGTGCTCTTTGCAGACCGCCCACGCGCGTTTGAGATAACCCTCGGGCGGGACGATCACGCCGCCCTCGCCCTGAATGGGTTCGATCAACATCGCGCAGGTGTTCGGGCCGATCGAGCGTTCGAGTGCGTCGGCATCGCCGTACGGCACGAGAACGAACCCCGGGGTATAAGGGCCGAACGAACGGCGGTACGCCGGTTCGCTCGAAGCGCTGATGACCGTCGTCGTGCGCCCGTGGAAATTATTGGTAAAAACGATGATCTCGGCGCGGTCGGGAGCGATCCCCTTAACGTCGTATCCCCAGCGCCGCGCGAGTTTAATCGCCGTTTCGACTGCCTCGACGCCCGTGTTCATCGGCAGCGCCATCTCGAAGCCGCAGAGGCGGGTGAGTCGCTCGAGAAACTCCGGTAAGCGATTGTTGCGCATCGCGCGCGAGGTAAGCGTGACGCGCCCCGCTTGTTCGACCAGCGCGGCGACGATACGTGGGTGACAGTGCCCCTGGTTTACCGCCGAGTAGGCGCTGATGCAGTCGAGATAACGTTTCCCTTCGACGTCGGTTAACCAGCAGCCGCGAGCTTCGTCGACGACGAGGTCGAGCGGGTGGTAATTATGGGCTCCGAAATGCTCTTCGGCATCGATCAGGGAGCGGGAACTTCGGTCGCTCGCGTTCATAGTCTCGAACTCTTTAACGCCACGTGTGTTTACCGCTGCGAACGGGAATGCCGGGGCGCGTCTCTCATCCGACATTCGAGGAACACTTGCCCGTAGGAGTTAAGGATGTCCGCTGTGCCGCCCTCCTCGCTCGACGACTCTCTAGCCCGAGAAAATGCCCTCGCCACGGCCCCGGCGTTGCGACGTTTACTGCAACGCGATACTCCGGAGATCGCAGATCGCAGCCGGAGCTTCTTCGCGTTACCCTCACAATCGAACGGCCGTGCGGCGCTGCTGCTCCACGGGCTAACGGCGAGCCCGGGGCAGATGGAGCGGTTCGCCCGCAGCCTCACGGAGCGCGGCTATGCGGTCGTGGTACCGCGACTCCCTCGCCACGGTCGCAGCGATCGGTTGACCGACGAACTCGCCAAACTCGGTGTCGCCGAACTTGTCGATCGTTCGAGCCTTGCCCTTGAGGCAGCGCGCGAGCTCGCGACGCGCATTACCGTCGTCGGCTTCTCGCTCGGAGGGACGCTCGCTCTTCGGCTCGCCCACGACGAGCCGTTGGAACGTGCGGTTGCGATCGCGCCATTTCTCGGCTTCGCTTGGCTTCCTAATCGGGCGGCACCGGCGCTGGCGCGCGCGGCATTACGACTTCCCAATGCATTTGCCTGGTGGGATCCTATCGCGCGCGAATCGCAGATGCCCGCACACGGATATCCGCGCTATAGCACGCACGCAGTCGCCCGCGCATACGAACTGGCGCATGCGCTGCTCGCCGACGCGCGTCTATCGCCGCCGCGCACGCGCGACATCATCGCGGTAACGAACGATCGTGAAGCGGCCGTTAACAACCGCGCGGTGCGCCGCTTGGTGGCGGCATGGAACGCTTCGGGAGCGGTCGGCATTCGCGAGGAACGCTTGCGAGGGCTGCGGATCTCGCACGATATTATCGAACCGGAGCGCCACCCGGATCTCGCCGATCGGGTCTTGCCGCACCTATTGCAGATCGTCACCGAAAAGTGAGCGATCGTTTTCAGGAAGGGCTCGTTGCGCTCGCACGCATGCAAGCACTCGATGGTCCCGATATCTTACCGTCGGCGCTTACGAAGGCGTGGTTACACGGAGAGCGTCGCCCGCTCTGCGTACTCCTATTTCATGGGCTAACCAATAACCCGGCACAATTTGCAGCGTTCGGGCCGGCGCTGTGCGAGCGAGGAGCGAACGTTCTCGCCGTTCGGCTGCCGCATCACGGTGAAAGCAACCGGCTGACGAACAACCTGGCGTCGTTAAAAAGCACGGAGCTCGTCAAGACGCTCGACGATGCGCTCGATATCGCTGCAATGTTGGGCGAACGCGTCGCGGTGATGGGGCATTCAACCGGCGGTACGTTGGCTGCATACGCGGCGCAATTTCGCAACGGCATTTCGCTTGCGATTCCGGTCTGTCCGGGTTTTGCGGTGCTCCGCTTTTCTCGCCCGGTGAGCCGCGCCATCATGCTCGGGGCGCGGATCGTCCCCAACGTTCATATCTGGTGGGACCCGGATTTGCGCGAGCGCTTCCGCCCTTCTGCAGCATATCCGCGCTTCCCGACGCGCGCGGTCGCTGCGGTAATGCGCGTTGCCGACGCGACTTTTCGGGCCGCGCGGCGGAGCGCCCCGCTCGCAAAAAAAATTCGCGCCGTTGTCGTCGCGCGCGACCCGGCGGTGAACAATCTCGCGACGCGCAGGCTCGTCGAACGCTGGCGGGCTCACGGTGCGGCTGCGACCTATGAAGAGTTGGTAACCGAGCCGCTCAATCACGATCCGTTCGATCCGGATTCGCCGCGCGCGCGCACGGAAAGGAGCTATCCGATGCTGCTTTCGCTCTTCGATGAGCTGCTTAGCGGTAAATCGTCACGATGAAGTCCATCGTACGATGTGCGTGGGCGAGCGGCGACCTCTCGATTCCGTATCACGATGAAGAATGGGGCGTTGCCTCGTACGACGATCGACATCTCTTTGAGATGTTGGTTTTAGAGGGAGCTCAAGCGGGCTTGAGCTGGGCGACGATATTACGTAAGCGCGACGGCTATCGACGCCGCTATAAAAATTTCGAACCGGAACTCGTCGCGCGCTTCGGTTCGCGGCAGGTCGAAGCGATGATGGCCGACGCGGGCCTGGTACGTAACCGACTGAAGATCGAATCGAGCATTGAAAACGCGCGTGCGTTTCTCGATATTGCGCGCGAGTACGGATCGTTTTCAAAGTGGCTCTGGGCCTATGTCGATGGGCGCCCCATCGTCACGCATCGACCCCGCGGCGAAGCGTTGCCGGCACGTACCGAGCTTTCGTCCCGAATCGGCAAGGATCTCCACGCGCGCGGCTTCCGTTTTGTCGGCCCCACGATCGTCTATTCGTATCTCCAGGCGGTCGGCATCGTCGACGACCACAGCGCCGACTGTTTCCGGGTTTAAAGGGAGCGCCGGGTAGAGGAGCCGCATAGCGGGCGTTTAATGTCGCGCCATCTATCGCACTTCTTCATGAAAGGTTTCACAGTGAAGACGCTCCTACGATGCGGCGCGCTATTTCTTGTTGTTTTTGGGCTCGCACACCCCGCCGATGCCGCGACCACGCGTATCGAACTGCGTGCGCTCGTCGTGAGCGGAAGCCACATCGAGAGCGGCGGTACCTCGACGGTTTCCCTGCAGCCGGCTCCGACGCTCCGTATCACGACCTCCGAGAAGCGCTGGAGCCTCTTCGCCGAGATCGCCAGCTCGCTTGGGCCCGTGCCGGTGACTTCGACGGGGGGGATGAATAGCGGTCTTGCCAGCGTGCAGGCGTCGTATATCAACACCGCGGTGCGTTATCGCATCAACGCGATTACCTCCTTAGGGATCGGGGAAACGATCTACAATCAAAATTCGATATACCAAACCAATCAACTTTTCGGCGAGAATTCCGCGGATTCGTCGCGTATCGTTGGAATGCGTTACGAAATTCGGAGCAAGATTTACTCAACATTGCACTCGCAGTGGCACGCCGAACTCGCCGTGAATCCGCACCTTTCGGCGAGTCTCGTTCAGTACGAACCGACGAACGATGCCGATGGCGACGAAGGCGTTAGGTTTGCCTTCCCCGAGGTAGGTTCGCAGGTCGATGCGTCGCTCTCTAATCGCGTGAGCAACCGCCGTTATTCGTTCACCTACGGAGTTCGGTATATCAATCTTTCGATGTTCTTTCCCTATCACGAGCTCGCCGATCGCGACGCTTTCGTGATACCGTTCGTCGGCATCGCGCGTTCGTTCGGTCACTAGGAGCCTTGCCGGGCGGAGCGAACGGCTGACGGATGCTCGCATCGCTTGCGCTGGTAGCGGCGGTCGCCGCCCCGGCAAAATCCTCGAACGCATTTCTGAACGATTTTGGCGGCACCTGGAGTTGTAGTGCGAAGGGCGAAGCGCCCTCGCTCTGGCGGATCGGCAGGGTTCCCGATAGTCGCTGGGTGCGCGTCGATTGGGGCATCCGCGCCGACGGTAGGCCGAGCGGAAGCGCGTTCGTCGGGTATATTCCGGCGCGCGGGATCTGGATCTATCGTGATTTTCACGGCGGTGGTAGTTACGCCAACATGCATGGCACGCGGGCAAGTGACGGCACCTGGACGTGGAGCGGGCCTTATTATCCCTATGCGGCTCCGCGCGGAAGCGCGCCGTTAGCCGGGCAGATCACCTGGAAACGAAGCGATGCGAGGCACGTCGTGCGTACCTTCGCATCGCTGGAACGCGGCACGCTCGTGCCGCACGGCGGTGACACCTGTACCGCGCGGTAGGTTCTTACTTCGCGACTGCCTTCACGTCGGCGACGGTAACCGGACTCGCAGCATTACCCCACGACGAACGAACGTAGGAAATAACGGCGGCGATATCCGCATTCGATAACGTCGTTCCCCATGGCGGCATCATACCGTTGTAGCTCTTGCCTTTCACGGTAATCGCGCCCTTGAGGCCGTATTTGACGATATGAATGACTTTCGCCGCGCTACCGGTCACCGTTGGGTTGCCGGCGAGCGGGGGAAAGGCTCCGGCGACGCCTTCGCCGGTCGCTTGGTGACAGCTCGCGCAGTTGGTGTTGAAGACCGAGGCTCCGGCGGTGTTTGCCGCCGCTGCCGGACTCGTCGCGGCCGCTGGGCTGCCGACCGGCGATGCCGCAGTCGAACTTTGCGGCGCACTGCTAGCAGAGGTTGAAGAGCTCGTCGTGCTCTTCGAGCATGCGGAGAGGGCGAACAGCAAGCCCGCCGCAACGAAACCGATTTTTCGGAGTGAACTCATATTCTATCGGCGCTCCTTTACGCTTTGTACCCCCTACGCGCAGAGGCGCCGATTCGCCTGCTTCACGCGGGGCGCCCTCGTTCTAATTATAGTGGCGCAGCGCGGGCCAAATCGCGGCAAGTGGAGAGCGCGGATCTCGACAGATACGAATGGGAAGGTCGTCTTCGTACGGCATTCCCAACGGGTTGTGAAAGCGTGTAACGATGCGTTGACGGCCGTAGAAACGCGCGCCGCCGAGTTGCGTGACGATCCGCGCGGTGACCAATACAGAACCGGCTGCGCAGAGGGCGGCGGTGGCGCGCAAGGCCGCCAACGAGATGCCGAAGAGTTGCGAGCCGGCGGCGATCGGCGGCACGAGCGGCGGTCGATCGACATATCCCCAACTCGGGCGACGGCCACAGACGATGAAATAGCGTTCGTCTCGGAAGAACCCGTAGTGCGGATTCGCCGCGAGATGGATAAGAAAGGTGACGCCCGCAGCGACTCAGGCACGTCGCAGGCTGCGATCGTACATGACGGTCGTCACCCCGCACGGACGGAGGAGTTTTCATTCCCCCCGTGGTTGGCCTAAGCGCTAGCGTGGGTCGAAGGCGCCGGTGAGGATCATCTGTTCGGCGAGCAGCCGCGCGCGCCGATAGCGGGCGATCTCCTCGCGCGAGCTCTGCGGTGGAAGCGAGGCGAGAATCACATCGAGCTCCTCGTCGAATGTGTCGGCGAGCGAGTGCGGCGTATAGTCGCCCGGAAAGCGCAGGCGCTGCGCGATCATCAAGCGGTAGATGCGATCGGTTGCGAGATCTTCCATGTACCCGTCGATCAAACTCGCACCGCGTCCGTCGAGCACGCCTTTCCGATAGCGAATGACCGTGCGAATCGCCGCGCGCGTGCCATCGAGCGTCGTCGCCCCCACGCCGGTCGGCGCGGGGCGCAGATCGGGGTGTAGATCGGCACCGGGGGTGAGAAACGCAAGTTGATTCGGCTCGGGAAATTGCGCGACGGCGATCGCGTTCTGGTCCGGGTGCCCCGTCCAAGCGCCGTCCATACCGCAACGCGCTTCGTTGCGTTTATCGCGTTCGAGAACGTCGAGCGCGCGAGCGTTGAGTTCGGCGTCTTCGCGGCTGGGGTAAAGTGCGGTCATTCCGCCGATCGCCAACACACCGTGCCGGTGGCAAATCTGCGGCAGCAGCGTACGGAGATTTTGAAAAAATGCAACGTCGAGCGGAATCGTGTTGCGATCGGGGAGCAACCACTGTGGATCGTTGAGATTGAAGTGAATCAACGACGCCATATAATCCCATCGTCCGAGGTTTAAGCCCAGGATCGATCCACGAAGGTTGTAGAGAAATTCTTCGATTTCGTAAGCGAGCGAATGCGCTTCGACCAACGCCATGCACGAGATCGCGCGCTCCGGCCAACCGCGTGCGGCCGAGACGGCGGCGAAGAGATCGCGCCAGAAGATCGCCTCTTCGGCGGATTCGCTCTTGGGAATGTAGAGCAGAAGGCCGTGCGGTAACTCGTCGAGTTCCAGCGAATACGCCAAGAGCGCAACGTCAAGAACCGAAGCGCTCGCCAATTCGTCATCGATAATGCCGGCCTGCGACACGTGGAGCGGGCGCACCCGCGTCCAGACGACGGCGTCGCGTCGCGCGATTCCGACGCTCTTCCCGCGTTTGCGATCTTCGTAGGTGAGCGCTCCGCGCAGTGCCGCCACGACGTTGCGATGTCCGAGCAGAAGATGCTCCCACTCGTTGACCATGGAATCCTCGAGATCGAGCATGATTCCGGGAGCGCCGGAGTTGATCATTTTCACGACGAGTTCGGCATCGTCGGCGGGGCCGGTCATTTGATTGCGTTGGTCGCTCGCCCAAACCGGAAGATCGATCTTCCAGTCCGTACTCGTTGCCGCCGAGGGCGGCAGATAATCGGGGAGATCCCCCGCATGGGCGCGCGCGAGCCGTTCGGCGCGAGCGCGAACCAGGCGCTGTTGCTCGGGAGTAAACCGCCGATGGAGCGGCAGGAAGAAATCGGCAAACCCCTCGGCGAGATCGTCTTTTAAATCGAACCCGGGTGCGGCGACGTTCACGCGCCGACGGCAATCTGTACGGCGGATTCGTAAAATTGTTCGCTCTCGGTCGAACCGTGGAGTGCGGTCGTCGACGATTGGCCTTCGCTGACGACCGAAGCAACTTCGTCGAAATATCCGGTTCCGACCTCGCGTTGATGTCGCGTCGCGGTGTACCCGAATGCTTCGGCCGCGAACTCCGCTTGCTGAAACTCCGCATACGCGCTCATGCCGCGCTCCTTGAAATCGTGCGCGAGCGTAAAGAAGCTGTGGTTGAGGGCGTGAAACCCGGCGAGCGTGATGAACTGGAATTTATAGCCCATCGCATTGAGACGGTCGCGAAATTCGGCGATCGTCGTGTCGTCGAGCTTACGCTTCCAGTTAAACGACGGCGAGCAATTATACGCGAGCATCTTTCCGGGATAGCGCGCATGAATGGCGTCGGCGAACTGTTTCGCTTCCTCGAGATTCGGCTCGGAGGTTTCGACCCAGAGCAGATCGGCATGCGGTGCGTAGGCGAGCCCGCGTGCGATCGAGGCCTCGATACCGTTGCGAACGCGGAAGAAGCCCTCGCTGGTGCGCTCTCCGGTGCAGAAGGCCTTGTCGCGCGGATCGATATCGCTCGTCACCATCTGCGCGGCCATCGCGTCGGTTCGGGCGATGATAATCGTCGGTACGTCCAGGACGTCGGCGGCCAAGCGCGCCGAGATGAGGTGACGCACCGCTTGCTGCGTGGGGATGAGGACTTTGCCGCCGAGATGGCCGCATTTTTTCTCGCTGCTGAGTTGGTCCTCGAAATGGACGCCGGCCGCGCCGGCCTCGATCATCGCTTTCATGAGCTCGAACACGTTGAGCGCGCCGCCGAAACCGGCTTCGGCATCGGCGACGATCGGTAGGTAGGATTCCGGGCCGCCCTTCCCCTCGAGCGATTCGATTTGATCGTAACGTGCGAGCGCGCTGTTGAGGCGCTTCACGAGGGTGGGAACGCTGTTGACGGGATAGAGCGATTGGTCGGGATAGATCTGTCCGCTAACGTTAGCGTCGGCGGCGACCTGCCAACCGCTGCAGTAGAGCGCCTTGAGCCCCGCCTTCGCGGCTTGGATCGCTTGCCCACCCGTCATGGTGCCGAGTGCCGCCACCGGCTCCGATTCGTGAAGGCTCGCCCAAAGGCGAGAGGCGCCGAGCCGCGCGAGGCTCTGTTCGACGACCACGCTGCCTTGCAGTCGGACGACCTCTTCGGGGCGGTAACGCCGCTCGACTCCCTTCCAACGAGGGGCGGTGGCCCAGTCGGCGGCGATGGCGGCGGCTCTACGATCGATGCTCACGGTGCGGTTCAATCCTCCCTGGTTATCATCATTGGATGAAAGCAAACATCCACTTGGACCGATCTATTGGATGACAGCAAATGAATCGTTGGATGTATGCCAACGTTATACAAAAGTCGAGACGCTATGTCAATATAGCGCCTCGACTATTTTCCAAGCAGTTCGATGGTGCGCTCGATTGCGCGCCGACGAGAGGGCGGTTTTTTAACTTTCGGGGAGGCGAAGCGAGGGCCGCGCGGTGAGATCGGGGCGAATTTCGACGTGAGCGGCGAGGCTGCGATCCATCAGGTCGAGCGCCCGATCGAGTTGCGGGTCGCGTTCGTTGTGGTAATCCTGCGGTGCGATATCGATATCGTAATCGGGATCGGTGCCGTAGTTTTCGACGTTCCAGCCGACATCGACGAACCAGAAGGAGTACTCGGGTTGCGTCGTTACCGTTCCGTCGACGAGGTGATGGTAGGGATTGATGCCGATCACGCCGCCCCACGTCCGTTTCCCGACGAGCGGCCCGAGCCCATAGAGTTTGAACGCATGGCTAAAGATATCGCCGTCGGAGCCGGCAAACTGATTGGTGATGCCGACGATCGGCCCGCCGACCGATTCGGGCGGATACGGCTCTACCGGTCCGTAACGCGAGACGTCGAAGCCGATGCGTTTGCGATTGAGTTTCTCCAGCAATAACGGCGACACGTGCCCACCGCGATTGTAGCGAATATCGACGATCAGTCCGCGCTTGTCGAACTCGCTGAGATAACCGCGATGGAATTCGGCAAAACCCCACGGCCCCATGTCGGGAACGTGCAGGTAGCCGACGGCTCCGTCGCTCTTCTCGGAGACGTAGCGGCGGTTGCGTTCGACCCACGCACGATAGCGTAGCGGGGCTTCGCTTGCCAACGTCTTCACGACGATCGTGCGCTCGTCGCCGCGCTTATTCATTATCCCGAGTGCGATCTCACTTCCCGCGGTGTTGACCAACAGACGGTCGGGAGCGAGTTCGGGGCTGAGGCGCGTTCCCGCAATCGAGAGCAAGAGATCGCCTTCACGTACGTCGAGCCCCGGTTCTGCAAGCGGCGAATCGGCGTTGCGGTCCCAGGAATCGCCGCGATAGATGCGGTCGATGCGAAAGCCGTTTCGCTCGCCGTCCCAGCGGTAATCGGCGCCGAGGAACCCGCGGCGATACTGCGGTGGTATTCTCACGTCGCCGCCCATCTCATAGGCGTGCGAGGTGCCCAGTTCGCCGTGCATCTCCCAAATGAGGTCGGAGAGCTCGCTGCGCGTGCGAACGCGCGGAAGGACCGCTTTGTAGCGGTCGTAGACGCGGTCCCAGTCGACATCGCTGAGGTCGGCGACCCAAAATTGTTCGGTCTGCAGGCGCCATGCCTCGCGATACATCTGCGCCCATTCGTCCTGCGGTCGCACCTCGACACTCGCGCGGTCGCAGTCGATGAATCCGCTCTTTCGTCCGGTCTCCGGCGGAGCTTTGCCGTCGTCTTCTTCGTCGGGAAGATCTCCGAGTGCGTCGACTGCGCGCAAGCGCGTCCCGGCGGAATAGAGCAGCGTGCGGCCGTCGGGACCGAGACGAATCTCGTCGACGTCGCGAGCGAGGGTCGCGCAGCGTTGTTGTTCGAAATCGTAGGCGAGCAGCACCCCTCCGTTGCCGCGATCGTCGTCATCCCCGCCTTGCGGTGCGATGCCGCGAACCGGATGGCGCGTGAAGAGCACGCGCCCTTTTACCGCGAGCAGTTCGCCGTAATTGCCTTCATCGACGGGGAACGCGAGCATGCGCCCGGCGATGCCGTCGAAGTCGATCTCGATATTTGGTTGTTTCTCTTCTTTCTTATCGTGCTCGTCGTCGTGATGTTCGTGCTGGTCGCGATGGACCGGTTTTGGTTTCGGAACGAACGGCGACGGAACGTCGCTGCGCAAGGCGATGGCATAGGGGCGCTCCGCTTGCGGAAATCCAAGATTGAATTGCAACGCATCGTAGAGCGGCCGAAAATCGCGCGACGCAATGCAGTACAGATACTTACCGTCGGGATCCCAGTGCGGCGACCTGTCCACGCGCAATGCCGTCGTCACGTCGTGAATTTTTCCGGATTTCACCTTTACGACGCGGACGATCGACGAATTGGAATTTGGCGACCACGAATACGCGATGTAGCGGCCATCGGGAGAGTACGCTAGGCCCGATATCGGGCGCCCGAGGCTACGGTCGAGCGTCCGAATCGTATTTTCCGAGAGATCGAGGACGCAGAGTTCGTGGCGATGATTTGAAAAGGCAAGCGTTTCACCGTTCGGCGAGAGCTCGAGTTCGATCGGACGTCCGATGTCGCCGACGGTGAGCAATCTCGGGTCGCCGTTCTCTCCGGCATCCCAGCGAGCGATCTGCTCGTATCCCTTGCGATCGGTAACGCCCACGAGATGTTTTCCGTCGCGCATCCATCGCACGAGCCGAATCCGCGAGCGGCTTCCCTCTCCGTAACGAACGACCGGCCCTTCGAAGAGCGGCATCGAGAAGGCTTGACCGCGCGAAACGAAGGCCACGTGCGTACCCGCCGGGGAGCTCTCGAAATCTTCGAGCATCTCCGAGGCCTCGTCGAAACGGCGGGCGCTTTGCGGCGCCGATGAATGGGTCGCGATTTCCACGACTCGCGTCGTGTGGTCGGTGCTATCGAAGATCGCGATATTGCCGCCGACGCCGTATGCGATGCGGCTGCCGTCGGTTGCGGGGAAGCGCGCGTAATACTCCGACTCGTTACTCTCCGTACGGAGATCGCTACCATCGGGCGAGCAGGAATAAATCTTACCGATCCCCTCGTGGTCGGTCAGAAAATAGATGCGCTCGCCGATCCACATCGGCCAGACGGGGTTGCCGGCAGGGAGCGCAAGACGTTCGAAATCGCCGTTTCCCGCCGCGTCGATCCAAATCTCGCCGGCGGTGCCGCCGCGATAGCGTTTCCAGCGCGCCGGATCGTCGGCATTGCGCCCGATCGCGGTGCGACCTCGTGCATCGCGCGATAGCGCTCGTACGTGGCCGAGTCGCAGTTCCTGAGGCGTGCCTCCATCGGCCGAAATGGAGAAGGCGCGCATCTCGCGCTCGTACCACGCCGACGGATTGGCGGAGAAAAAGATTTCGCTACCGTCGTGGCTCCAACCCGAGATCGATGCCATCGTCGCACCGAGAAAGGTTCGTCTCGTCGGAACGCCGCCTTCGGCGGGCATCACGTAGAGCTCGGGGTTGCCGTCATCGTTGGAGATGAAGGCAATCGAGCGAGCGTCAGGAGAGAGCCGCGGAAAGGTTGCCGACCCGAAACCGGTGGTAAGACGACGGGCGGAGCCTCCCTCGAGCGAGACGCTCCAAAGATCGTCTTCGCAGACGAAGACGAGAAGATTTCCCGCGATGGTGGGATAGCGATAGTAGCCTTGACTCATAGCCTTGAGGGTCTTGGCGATTGCGGTCGCCGGTTCCGCCTGCAACGCGGCGCGAGAGATCGTGGTTGTAGCGGCCGATGAACGTCCGGGAGGAAGCGTTGCGGCGACTGGAATCGCTCGACTTTAGCGGCTACGCAGAGCGCGGCGAGTACCTCGACGGAAACGTCACGCACCTTTCGGCATATATTCGTTTTGGTATTCTCTCGCTTGCCGAGGTGCGCGACCGCGCGTGCGCCGCGGAGTGCGACGAGGCGTCGCGCGAGCGATTTCTTATGGCGCTCGCGCAGCACGATTACGCTCGACGCGTTCTTTCATTGCTTGGCGAGGAAGTTCGAAGCGCGATCGAGCCCCTCAAGACCGGATGGGGCGCAGATGCCTACGAGCGTTTGCTTCCAAAGGAGGTGCTCGATGCGACGACGGGGCTCGCCTGCATCGATGCTTTCAGTAGTGAGTTGCGCGAAACGGGATATCTCCACCGGCGAGCGCGCGTGTGGTTCGCCGCCTATCTCGTTCACTGGCGAAGAATCGCGTGGGAGAGCGGAGCGAAATTTTTTCTCGAGTATGCAATCGACGGCGACCTTGCGGCAAACGCTATCGCTTGGCAATCGATCGCATCGAGCTTCTCCGACGCGCCGACTATTTTCAATCGCGCGGATCTCGAGCGGCATTCCGGCGGCCGCTTCTGTACGTCGTGCCCCAAGCAGTTCGAGGGTTGCCCGTTCGCAGGCGACGTAGAGCGCCTTGCAACCGCTCTTTTCCCCGCGAAGGCCGACGAACCCGGGCGAGCGCCGGAACTGCGCGCCGCCGCGGACCGCTGCGTTCCCATCGAACGATTACCCGGGCGCCCGATCGTGTTGCACCATTACGACGCCATGCGTCCGGCGCACCCGGCGGCGCGCCTCGCACCCGATGCGCCCTCGCTCTTCGTGAACGACGCCGCGCTCTACGACGAAGCCGCGGTCAATCAGGTGGGGCGCACGATCGTTTACGCCGCGCTCGGTTCGATGCGCGCCGAGTATCGGGCCGGTGATTTTGTCGACGAATCGCTCGCCTTCGCGCGCCTGCACCAAGCCGACGGCGTGCTCGTAACCGCGAGCGCGGACCCGGCGCTACGGCGTCGCTTTCAGAGGCTCGGCGAGCAGATCGCCGTTACGATCGTTCCCGAGGATCCCTTCGTCGTTCTCGATGACGATGTGGATCTGCGACGATTCTCGCGCTATTGGGCCTCCGCACGCCGTTCGTTTAGTGCCGTGTCGAGCGCGGCAAAAATCGTTCCGCTATTCTCGAACTGAACGATCGGCGAAACAAGCGTTGGGGTTTCGGTTATGCGATGTCGCCCCACGAGCGTACCGAACGGGAGCATCGGCGGCTGGCGAAACGTGGCGATCGAACGAAAAAGTAGTTCGGCATAGAGCGCGTTCGCCCAACCAAAATCCGCGCGCGTGTATCTCCACCAGCCGTTTACGTAGAAACTTTCGTGAATGAGCCCCAAGTTGCCGTCGGTCTCGGCAAGTTCGGTAATCGCTTCGGCTACCTCCGGCGATGATGTCGAGGTGAGCGCACGCGTAATAATAGAGAGCGGCCAGACGTTGCCGTACGGCGTGTGCGGGCTTCCGATACCGGCGGCATAGAGCCCTGAAAAAAAATATGGATTATGCTTGCTAAGAACGAAATTGCGGGTGCGAATATAGAGTGGGTCGTCGGTGCTGCACCAGCCGATATACGGAAGCCCCAACAAGCTCGGCAAATTGGCGTCATCCATCAATTTCGCGTTACCGAGACCGTCGACTTCGTAGGCGTAGATGCGCCGCCCGGTGCGAGGATCGCGAACGATTCCGTAGCGGACGATTCCGGCATAGACGCGTTCTGCCAAGGCAACCGCGCGATCCGATAACGTCGTATCGTGCCAGCCGCTGCGGGCGAGCGAGGCTATTTCTTCGAGAGCGACGACCGCCAGCGCATTTTGCGGGACGTTATAGCGGTAAACGACCGGATCGTCCGACGGGCGGAAGGCGCTCCAAATCATACCGGCATTGGGGTTGTAAGCCCGATGCGTCGGGACTTTGTACGGATAGCGATACCGACTGCAGGTTGCATGCCGGCTTTCGCAGGCGTAGGTGGTAACGATCGTCGAGAATGCGCGATGCAGCGATGGCGTGAAGATGCTTCGATCGTTCGTTTCGTTATAATAGGTCCACGCTAACAGAACCGGCCAGGCGAGCGAGTCGATCTCCCATTTGCGCTCCCAGATATGAAAATCGGCCTGGAACGCGTTTGCATACGGGTCGGTCTCGATGTCGAGCGCCTCGCGAGCGAGCGCGCCGCGGACGCGTACCGCCACCGGTTCGTAATAACGTGCAAACGGAATATACGGAATCGTTTGCGCCGCGGAATCGCGAAGCCACATCGCCGGAATATCGCCGGTCTGCACGTAAGTCGTGCCGTCGGATTGCGGGAAAAAATCGGTTAGCAAGGTGTGAAATAGCGTGCGCGGATCGATCGTTTTCTGCCGGTGCCCCGTCAGCGGAACGATCAATTGCCACGCGAGTACCGGCCGCGGAGCGAGCGCGATCGATAACGCAAATAGAAGCGTCGCGGCGATGGTGCGGCGTACGCTCACCGCAGCGGGTCGCGAATGTCGAGCACGCGGGCAACGATGCTGCGCGCCAACGGCGTCAGATCGACCCTGTCGGCGTTGGTAAGAATAACGAGATCGATGTCGTCGCGTCGGATATGCACGGCGATGCTCGAATACCCCGCAACGTAACCGCGCACCAGCCAAGCCGAGCGACCGAAAAAATGCGCGGCAACCAGGCCGTCGCCGTACCGGCTCTCGCCGCCTGCGGGCAGGGAGACCGGCGGGAGCGTCGCGGCGAGCCGACCCTTCGATACGATTCGACCGCCGAAAAATGCAGCGTACCACCGCAAGAGATCGGGGACGTTCGAGGCGAGATCGGCGGTGCCGAACCCGAGCGTCGGCGAGCCCGCCGACACGTTGCCGCGGGCATCGATCGCCGGAGAAGCAAAGGCCGGCCACGCGACCGCCGTTGCAGCGAGGCGGAGCGGCACGAGGATCGTTTGCTGGAGGAACGATTCGTAGGGACGACGCTCGGCGCTCTGTACGCTCAGAGCGAGCGCGAGGTAATCGCTGTTCGAATAGGCGCCGCGGCTCCCCGGAACAAAGCGGCGCGGTGCGCGCAACGCGGTTCGATACAGGGCGAACGGCGAGATCGGTTCGCGTCGCGCGGACGAGAAGCCGGGAAGAGCGGCGTAATCGGCGAGCCCGGCGGCCATCGCAAGGGCGTCGCGGACGTTCGCCGCCGGATCGCCGGGGAGCGGCGATGAAAACGCGAGTGCTCCGGAGCGAATCGCCGCAAGCGTTGCCGCTGCGGTAAAGGTTTTCGTCAGCGAGCCGATTGCAAAGATCGCCGTCGGAACGACGCGGGCGTGCCCGCCCGCGCTCATGACGCCGTAACCGTGCACGTAGAGCGGAACGCCGCCCCGCGCTATTCCCAGGGAGAGCCCGGGAATCGAAAGGTCGCGCATCACGTAGCGGACGATTCGGTCGATGCGTACCTCGCGCACCGGGCCGAGCCCCGATGCCGCGGCCGAGCCGAACGCAGTGCTGCAAAAAAACGCGGTCAGCACGGTGACGGCGGCAAAGGTGCGGCATTCGGTTCGCGAAGAGCCTTGCATGGTTCACCGCCGCTTTGCGCTCCTCTGCGCGCTGCTCCTGGTCGGCATCGCCTCCGGGCCTATGCCGAGCCCATCCCCCGCGCCGACGCGGCCGCCGAGCCTTTTGCGACGGATCGAAAATTTCTTCATGTCGCACGGCGTACACCCGGCACCGCGGACCGCGCGTACTCCGCTTCCCAAGCGCTATCCCATTCACGGATCGATGCTCGTGCGCCCGAATGCCGCCGTGCGGGTGAGTTGCGGGCGCGGATTCGTCGCGTGTTACATTCACGTCATTGCGACGGCGAATAGCAACGCGCTATTCGAAGGAGTGCTCTGGGGCCCCGATGCGCAGGTGGTACATCTCCACGTGAGCGGCTCGCCGCGCTCGCCGCATTTCTGGCTCGGCGTCGATAATCGTTACTCCTCGCGCGCCAACGCGCACGCGTATCTTCGCGCGCGATTGTATGTACCGCTTGCCGCGTCGATCGATGCGACCGGCATCGTCGGCGCCTACGATGTAAGCGGCCTGCGCGGTGCCTGTATTTTCAACGTCGCTTCCATGGACTTGGGTATCGCGGGGTGCTCGAAGGTCGACGCGATGACGGTGGCAGGCGGCGTCACGATTCAATTGCTTCCCGGAATTTGGCCCAACGTGCGCGTGCGGACCGAGAGCGGAAAGATCGCCCTCACCGTGCCGCGTGGATTCACCGGGCGCGTGCATGCCCGTTCGTTGGAGGGGAACGTCCGCAATCCGCTCGACGCCGGTTTCGCCGAAGGTCGTCTCGATCTGCAGTCGCTCTCGGGGAATATCGAGGTCTACGCGAACCGCTGAAACATTTTCTACGGCCCCGCGTAGAGTAAGCGGAGGTTGAGAGATGAACGCTACCGCAACGCCCGACCGTAGTACCCTGCTCCGTTCGATCGCCCTGGCGACGATGCTCGGCGCCGCCGCCGTAGGATTGGCACGCGGCGCCGTCGACCGCACGCTCCAGCAAACGGCGGCGGTCGCACCTTCGCAGCGCGTCGTCTTCGACTGTTCGAAGGCTCGCGTCTCCTGCGATATCGTCGCGGTCGGCTCGGCGACCGATCGGGTGGAGGTGACGGCGCACCTCTCGGGGCCCGACGCCGCGAACGTTGAGATCGTACGCAGGCCGGGCAGCGCGCATTTCGTCGTTACGCTCGAAGACCAACGTTCGTCGTCGCGATCGATCTGGTCGGCCGTTAGCAATATCTTTCATCCCTCCAGTTGGTATCGCCCGAACGCCTACGCCACCGTGCAGTTGAGCGTTCCAAGCGAGAACGAACTCGATCTCTCTAATACCAACGATCGCATTCACGTGCGCGGCGTACGCGCTCGCCTCTCGCTCGCCGATGTTAACGGCAGTATTTGGGCGCGCGATAGCGCGGACGTTCGCGCCTCGACGGTGAACGGATCGCTCTACCTCGCGCTTCCGGCTTCGACGCCGAACGTTCGCGCGAGCAGCGTGAACGGCGCGATCGATATCACGCTCGCCGGTGCCTTCAGCGGGCGCGTCTCAACTTCGACGGTGAACGGCCGCGTGAGCGATCCTTTCGGCAGCGGAGAGGGCCCCGGGTTGCTCCATCTCTCGACGGTGAACGGCAGCATTACGCTGCAACGCGGCTAAATCGCGGCGCGCGGCAGGTGCCCGCGAACGACGGATAGCACCGAAGCCGACGAGATGCTCAGCCTCGATACGCTCCTCGTTGAATTTCATGCCGGTCGCCCGCGCGGGCTCGCGCGGGCGATAACGCGTGCGGAATCCGGCGAAGGCGCCTCGCTGATGCGCGCGCTCTACGAGCGCACGGGCAAGGCGTTGACGATCGGCCTCACCGGCCCGCCCGGCGTCGGCAAATCGACGCTTACCTCGGCGCTAGTGAAGAAAGCGCGGAGCCTCGGAAAGAGCGTCGGCGTGATCTCGGTCGATCCATCCTCGCCGTTCTCGCACGGTGCGTTACTCGGCGATCGCATTCGACTCACCGAACATTTCGTCGATCCCAACGTCTTCATTCGCTCGATGGCGGCGCGCGGCCATCTCGGCGGCGTCTCCGGAGCGACCGGCGACGCGGTGCTGTTAATGGATGCCTTCGGGCTCGACGTTATTATTATTGAAACCGTCGGCGTGGGGCAGAGCGAGATCGAGATCGCCGAACTCGCGCAGAGCACGTTGGTCGCCTTGCAGCCGGGAAGCGGCGATTCGATTCAGGTACTCAAAGCCGGCATCATGGAGATCGCCGATATTTTCGTCGTAAACAAAGCCGACCACCCGATGGCCAACCAACTCAAACGCGAAATTCGTTCGATGATGGAGATTTTACAGTACGGCGCCTGGGTGCCCGAATTAGCGATGACGCAGGCGTTGGAGGGGACCGGGATCGACGAACTTTGGAGCGCGATCGAAAGGCACCGCGCCTATCTCTTCGAGACGGGGGAGATCGAGCGCAAGCGGCGCGCCGCGTTCAACCATCAGGTGCGCCAACTCGCACTCGGCAAGCTCCAGCATCGCCTCGATGCCGCGATCGCCTCGCACCCCGATCTTTCGATCGATCCGTACGCGGCGTCGGAGCGAATTCTCGCGGAGTTTTAATACCCCGCGGCGTTCGAATCGCCGAACGCGATCGCCGGACAGTTGACGAAAAACCCCGCCGGCGTCGGCGATGCCGCCGGGCTTCGCGACGCGCCGGGCGCTCTGGGTCGCCGCCGCGCCGATAGCGGCGAGGCTCGGCGAGTAGATCGCGTGCAGGCGGCGCGCGGTCGCTGCATCCGAGGCGTCGGTAACGACGTACCAGACCGCCTCGCCGTTTGCGCTTCCACGATAGAGCGGGAGGCCGGCGGTATGCTTCCCGGCGTTCGCCGAGAGCGTGCTGGGGAGGATCTCCGGCCCGTGCGTGGGCTGCGAGCGAGCGGCTCAAGATTGCGGTCGTAATCGCGGCGGCGACCTATTTCCTGGTTCTCCTAACGTGCAATGAATAGGAAGCTCGGATTTCCGGCTCCCCGGGGGAGTACCCGCTTTAGGAAACCGGGAGCCTCATAGCGAAACGGGTGGGGTCATGGCTAAGATGATGGATCGCCCGACCGGCGGCGGGCAGCCCACGCCGGAGTTTGAAGCGCAGCAGGTCGCCTGGGAGGCGGCATCGGCGAAGGGGCGTCCGCGCAGCGGGCCCGGATCCGGTGCGACCGATCGCACGCTCTCGGATATCCCGCTGAAGACCTGTTACGGCCCCGAAGATACCGCCGAGCTCGATCTCGCGCGCGATCTTGCGTGGCCGGGGCAATATCCGTACACGCGCGGCATTCACCCGAACGGATTTCGCGATCGTCTCTGGACCATGCGCCAATTCGCCGGGTTCGGTACGGCGCGGCAAACGAACGAGCGTTATCACTTTTTGCTCGCGCAAGGGCAGATGGGCCTCTCGGTCGCCTTCGATATGCCGACGCTGATGGGCTACGATTCCGACGCGCCGCACGCACGCGGCGAGGTCGGTAAATGCGGCGTGGCGATCGATTCGCTCGCCGATATGGAGGTGCTCTTCGAGGGCATCGACATGGGCAAGATCACGACGTCGATGACGATCAACGGGCCGGCCGCAATCGCGGTCGCACAATATATCGCCGCTGCGGAGAAAAAAGGCATTCCCCGCGCGATGCTCGGCGGAACGATTCAGGCCGATATTCTCAAAGAGTATATCGCGCAGAAGGAATGGATCTTCCCGCCGCGGCCGCACATGCGCGTTATCGTCGACATGATTCAATTCTGCACCGAGCAGATGCCGAAATGGAATACGATATCGATCTCCGGCTATCACATTCGTGAAGCCGGTTCGACCGCAGCTCAGGAATTGGCCTTTACGCTCGCCGACGGCTTTGCTTACGTCGAAGCGTGCATGAAGGCCGGTATGGACGTCGATTCGTTCGCACCGCGCCTCTCGTATTTCTTCAACGCACATATCGACTTTTTCGAAGAGATCGCGAAGTTCCGCGCCGCGCGGCGCATCTACGCCCGTCGCATGCGCGAAAAATACGGCGCGAAAGATCCAAAATCGTGGCAGCTCCGCTTTCACACGCAGACCGCAGGGTGCAGCGCTACGGCCCAGCAGCCGGAAAACAATATCGTGCGCGTTGCCTACGAAGCGCTCTCGGCGGTGCTCGGCGGAACTCAGTCGCTGCACACGAACTCGATGGACGAAGTGCTCGCTCTACCGACGGAAAAATCCGTGGAGATCGCGTTGCGCACGCAGCAGGTTCTTGCGTACGAAACCAACGTTACCAACGTCGTCGATCCGCTCGGGGGATCGTATTTCGTCGAGGCGCTCACCGACGAGATGGAACGGCAAGCCGAAGCGTATTTCGCCCAGATCGAAGAATTCGGCGGCGTGATCGAAGCGATCGAAGCCGGGTTCTTCCAAAAAGAGATCGCCGATGCGAGTTATCGCTATCAGCGCTCGGTTGAGAATAAAGATCGCGTGATCGTCGGGGTCAATCACTTCACGCGCCCCGAAGAACGTGGGGATATGGATCTCCTCAAGATCACCGAGGAGACCGAACGCGAGCAGGCGGCCTCGGTGCGCTCGGTGCGCGATTCGCGCGATAGTAACGCGGTCGCTCGGACGCTCGGGCGCCTGAAGGCGGCCTGCGCCGACCCGAAGGACAACCTGATGCCCCACCTGATCGACTGCGTCAACGCCTATTGCACCGAGGGCGAGATCGTCGATACCATGGTCTCGGTCTACGGGCGCTACACCGAACGGTCGGTCTTCTAATGCCGCTGACCGTGCTCAACGAACTCGAGCGGCATCGCGTCCGCAAGACGCTCATTCGCGTGCGCGAGCTTCTCGAACAAGCTGCGGCGCTCGCGCGCAAACGGAGGAAACAATAACGATGGACCGACCCCTACGCATCGTCGTAGCGAAAGCCGGGCTCGACGGCCACGATCGCGGCGCGAAAGTTATCGCACGCGCACTTCGTGACGCGGGTATGGAGGTGATCTACACCGGGCTCTTTCAGACGCCCGAGCAGATCGTTCAGACGGCTATCCAGGAAGATGCCGATGGTATCGGGCTCTCGATTCTTTCGGGCGCGCACATGACGCTCTTCCCGTTGATTCTCGACCAACTCAAGGCGCAGCAGGCTGAAGATATCGTGTTTTTCGGTGGCGGAACGATTCCGCCCGAAGATGCTGAGGCGCTGCGGGAACGCGGCGTGCAGGCGGTTTTCACTCCCGGTGCACCGTTGCAAGAGATCGTCGATTTCGTCAACGGCGCCTGCGGTAAGCGCCGCGCATTGGTCGGCTAGCCTGCCGATTTCGGTTTCATTCGATTCGCTACTGCTGAAGAGGAATACGTGAAGGTACGAACGCGTGTCGCGCCGTCGCCGACCGGCGACCCGCATGTTGGCACGGCTTACGTCGCGCTGGTAAATTACGCTTTTGCCAAGCGGCACGGTGGCGATTTTCTCCTGCGCGTCGAAGATACCGACCGCGCGCGAAGCACGCCCGAGAGCGAACGTGCGATTCTGCACTCGCTGCGTTGGCTCGGCATCGATTGGGACGAAGGCCCCGATAAAGGCGGCCCGCACGGGCCCTATCGCCAGAGCGAGCGCGCCGCGATCTATCGCGAACACGTCGAACGCCTCCTCACCGACGGGCATGCCTTCCCTTGTTTTTGCACGCCGTCCCGATTAGACGATCTGCGCGTCGCCCAACGCGCGGCGGGGCAGCCATCGCGCTACGACGGCCTCTGTCGCGGCCTCACCCCCGATGAGGTTGCGCGCCGGAAAGCGAGCGGCGAGCCATTCGTCGTGCGCCTCGTGGTTCCGTCGGAAGGCGTCTGCGTGGTCGACGACGCACGCCGCGGGCCGATTGAAATAGCGTGGAGCGACGTCGATATGCAAGTCTTGATGAAATCGGACGGGCTTCCCACCTACCATCTCGCAAACGTGGTTGACGACCACCTGATGGAGATCACGCACGTCATTCGCGGCGAAGAATGGGTGAGCAGCGCGCCGAAGCATTTGCTGCTCTATTCGTATTTTGGCTGGACGCCGCCGGTAATCGCGCATCTCCCGTTGCTGCGGAATCCGGATAAAAGCAAGCTCTCCAAGCGCAAAAACCCGACGAGCATATCGTTCTACGAGCGTATGGGTTACCTGCCCGAGGCGGTGCTGAATTTTCTCGCATTGCTCGCGGCGGGCGCCGTGAAAGGTGAAGAACTCTTCCCGCTCGCGGCCTTCGTAGAACATTTCTCGCTCGAGCGCATTTCGTTAGGCGGGCCGGTCTTCGACGTGCCGAAACTCGATTGGCTCAACGGGCGCTACCTGCGCGAACGGCTCGACGCCGAGAGTTTCACCGAACGCGTCGCCGCATGGGGCTTTTCGCCCGAGCGTAACGCTCGCATCGCCGCGCTCGCGCAACCGCGCATCGAACGGCTCTCCGATATGGGCAATCTGCTCGCGTTTTTCTTCGCGGGGCGCCTGTCGTACGACGCGGCATTATTCGCCTCCGGAAAAATCGAGGTTGCGACCGTGCGCAAGGCGATCGCGGTGATCCAACGCGAACTCGACCTCTTGCGGACGTGGGAGAGCGCCGGCATCGACGCGCTCTTTCGGCGGGTCGCCCAGGCGATCGAGATCAAGGTGCGCGATTTGACGCGACCGTTCTATATCGCGGTTACGGGGAGCCCCACCTCGGTGCCGCTCTACGATGCGATGGAGATTCTCGGGCGCGATATCGTGCGCGAGCGTCTGCGCCACGCCTTAGAGATGCTCGGCGCGCCTTCGAAACGCGAGCAAGAAGAATGGAAAAATATCGGGACTGCGAGCGTGGAGATAACGGCGTGAACGCGCGAGCGATACTTTTGGCGGCCGGCAAAGGCACGCGCATGAAGAGCGCGCGGCCGAAGGTTCTGCACGAATTGTGCGGGCGCCCGATGCTGTGGTATGCAATCGCGGCTCTCCGCGACGCCGGTATCGAAGAGATCGTCGTGGTGACGAACGAAGAGCTCGATTCGCACGTGCGAGCGATGGGAATTCGCACCGTTATTCAGAGCGAGCAACGCGGAACGGGGCACGCCGTGCAGGTAGCGCTGGCGGCCTTGGAGCCTCGGCGGGAGGCTCGGATCCTCGTTACCAACGGCGACATGCCGCTCGTGCGAGCCCAAACGCTGGCGCGCGTCCTCGCCGCCGGAGATCGCGGCGAGGTCGCGCTCGTAACGGCACGGATGCCGCTTCCATCGAACTTCGGCCGCGTCGTTCGCTTCGGTCATCACGTTGCGCGGATCGTCGAGGTGCGCGATGCGAGCGAGAGCGAACGCGCAATCGAGGAAATGAACGCGGGGATATATGCGTTCCCGGAATCGCATCTGCGCGAGGTAATCGCTCGCTTGCGCAACGACAACGCGCAGGGCGAATACTATCTCACCGATGCTATCGCGCTCTTTGCAGAGTCGAATCGCCCCGCCTCGCCGGTCGTTTCAGAGGATTACGAGGAAGTTCTCGGGGTCAACGATCGCAGCGACTTGGCGCGCGCGCGCGCGGCGATGAATCGCCGGATTTGCGAGCAGCATATGCTGGCCGGGGTGACGATTATCGACCCGGCGACGACCTATCTCGAGCCGGAGCTGACGATCGGCGCCGATACCGTCATCTACCCCGGCACGACGATCTCGTTGCTCTCGAGCATCGGTGCCCGCTGCGCGATCGGACCGCACGCGAGAATCTCCGATGCGCGCATCGGCGATGACGTGACCGTGCGCGAGAGCGTTATCGTCGAGAGCGAGATCGGAGCGGGGTCGACGGTCGGTCCGTTTGCTCACGTTCGCGGACACGCGGTCCTCGTCGGCGAGAATCGCGTCGGAAACTTCGTCGAAATTAAGAATTCTCGTTACGAGCGAGGAGCGAAGTCGGCGCACCTCTCGTATCTGGGCGACGCCGAGATCGGCGAAGAGAGCAACATTGGGGCCGGAACGATCACCTGTAATTACGATGGGAAGAAGAAGCACCGCACGAAGATCGGGCGAGATGTCTCGATAGGTTCGAATACTTCGATCGTGGCACCGCGAACGATCGGTGACGGAGCGTTAACCGGTGCCGGAAGCGTCGTTACCAAAGATATCGAACCCGGTGGCCGAGTCGCGGGAAATCCCGCGCGCCCGTTACCCTAACAAGCGTTCGCCGGCGAGCCGCTCTCCGAGCTCGCGGATGCCCGCGAGAAGGATCTGCAAATCCTCGTCGATCGTGCGATGGTTGACGAAGCAGGCGCGTAGCGCCCGCCTCCCACCGATACTCGTCGAAGAGAGAACGGCGATCCCGCTCTCTTGGATGCGAATCACGAGTTCGTCGTTGAATGCATCGAGTTCGGATTCGTCGAGCCCCTGCGGGCGATAGCGAAAACAGACGACGTTCAGGCGCACCGGAGCGAGCAGTTCGAACCGTGAGTCCGCATCGATCTCGGCGCCCAGAGCGCTCGCTTGTTCGACATTTCGTTCGATCGCGGCGGCGATGCGGTCGGTTCCCTGCTCCTTCAACGTAAACCACACCTTGAGTGCGCGAAACGAACGCGAGAGCTCCGGGATATAATCGGTGAACCAAGGGGTCGCGCTTGCGAGCCCGCGGGTCATACGCGTGAGATAGGGCCCTTCGGAGGCGAACGTTGCTCGGTGTGCCTCCCCATCGCGAACGAGAACGCAGCCGACATCGTATGGAGCGTGCGCCCATTTATGAAAATCGAAGGCGATCGAGTCCGCGCGTTCGATTCCGCGCAGTCGGCCGCGCAGGCTCTCCGAAAGAATAGCGAGCGCCCCAAAAGCACCGTCGACATGAAGGTGGCAGCCTTCATCGCGCGCGATCGTGGCGATCTCATCGAGTGGATCGATCGCGCCGACATCGACGGTTCCGGCGTTGGCAACGATGAGAAACGGGCGCGTCCCCGCCGCGCGATCGCGTGCGATCGCTTCCCGTAACGCGACGGTGTCGATCCGTTGGTGCGCGTCGGTGGGGAGTATGCGCAGCGCTTCACTTCCGATGCCGGCAATCTCGAAGGCGCGCCGGACGCAGCCGTGCGTTGCGGCCGATGCATAGCCGGTGATCCGCGCGCGCTGCGGATCGATGCCTCGCTCGCGCACCTCGCCGCCCAAGGCGCGGGTGCGTGCGACGAGGACGCCGATGAGGTTCGCTTCGGAGGCCCCGGTCGTCAGGACTCCGGTTGCTCCGGGCGGAAAGCCGAAGAGATCGCGCGACCACGCAATAACTTGGCGTTCGACGTACACCGCCCCGTGGTTGCGGCCGCCGACGTTTGCGTTCATCGTAGCGGCGAGCAGTTCGGCGATCGCTCCGCTCGGCGTTCCCGTTCCCTGCACCCAGCCGAAAAATCGTGGGTGGATATTTCCCCCCGTGTAGGGGAGAATATTCTCTACAAAGCTCTGGTAGACGTCGGAGAATGCACTCGGCGCGTGCGGCAAGGGTTCGCGCAGGCGCTCTTTCGCGCTTTCGGGCATCTCTTGCCAGGCGGGGCGCTCGCGAACGTCGCGCAGAAAATCGACGGCATCGTCGAGCGCGCGATGTGCCTCCGTGCGGAACGCCTCCCAATCACGCGGGTCGAGCATGTTGCCGATCGATCAGACGTTCGAATGCGCGAAATATTTTTGGAACGTGTTCGTACTTATAGCTAAAGAGCTCCGGATCGTCGGTGAGATGCACGATAATCGCCGGGTCGGCTTCAAAAAACAACAACCTTCCTTCGCGGTCGATGGAGCAATCAAATCCAACGTACTCTAAACCCAGCGATTCGGTGAGGCGCTCGAGGGCGCTTGCGGCCGTCGCCGGAAAAACGGCGCGCCAGTTCTCAAGAAAGCGCCGTTCTTCTTCGCGCATCCACTGCTCGGCTTTCATGTTCGAGCTATAGTAATGCACCATCCAGTTCGAAGAAATGGCAAGGTGATAGGGAAATATCTCTCCGTCTATGGCGACGAGGCGATATTTTCGGAAATAGCCGTCGGGGGAGGCATAATCGACCCACGGCGTAAGAAAAAACCGCTCGCCGTCGATTTCGTTTAGATAAGCCTGTAACTCGGCGACGTTGCCGACGAGGCGCGCCCCTTTGCCGGCATGCGAATCGATCGGTCGAACGATCGTCGGCCGATCGATCGATTCGCCTTGGAGCGCCGCTCGCGAGCGTTCGATCGTTTCGGGGGCATTGCAACCGGCGATATGTGAGGCGATCCGAGCGCAGCGCACGCGATTGGTCTCGAGAACGCGCAGCGGATCGTTGACGACCGGACGGCCGAGCATCTTGGCGACGATCTCGGCAAGCAGTAGTACTTCGACGTTCTCGCTCGACTCGCCGATGGCGTTGAAGAGCGCGTCGTAGGTAGGAAGGCGTAGCGTTGCCAGTTTGTCCGGCGTGGTTAGAAAGAGCTTATGAAGTGTCGTCGTTTCGCGGTCGATGAGAAATTCAACCGGCGTGTTCGCGAACCAGTCGCCGGGAGCGCAGAGCGCCAAAATACGCCGTCGTTCCTTCGGCGCAATCGAACTGAAGAGTTGTCGCACTGCGAGCGCACGTCTCTGGTGGGCGAGTGCTTTCGCTCGGTTTCCGAGTTGGAGTTCGAGTTCGTACATCGCCAGATGGGCGACCAGGTTTTCTTCATCGATGCCGAGTGCGAGGCGATACTGCGAACGAGCGCCCTCGAGCTCTCCTACGGCGTAGAGTTCGGCACCGAATCCGAGACGCGCGGCGAGCAACTGCGGATCGAGTTCGACCGCGCGCGCATATGACGCGCGAGCGCGTTCTCGATCGCCGAGTTCTGCTGCGATGAAGCCGCGATTCGAGAAAAGCTCCGCGACCGGCGGCGACCGATCGATTGCCGCATCGAGGAGTGCGAGCGCTCCGGGGAGATCGCCGATCGAATGCAGGCGCAGCGCTTCCTGATTGGCGCGACGAAAATCGTCACCGAGGGATGTCTGGTTCGCCCCACTGCCGGGAACGTCGTGAATCGGAGGCTGCATGACGAGCATCTTTTTCGGGAGCGCCCCCGCGCTCCTGGCGACCATCGGCATTCACATGCCGTCGGCGAGGCGCGAGCGTGGGGCGGTTTTCGACCGGATAGACGGATTGCCGTTGCTTCGCTCGGCCGTAGCGGCAATTCGCGATGGCCCCGAGGCGGTGGTTCGTGCCTATGCTGAGCGCGGATCGGAGGAATGCACGGAGGGCGAAAATACCCTGCTCTTTCTTCCCGTCGACGATGAATTACGCTGTCGCCAACGCTTCGGCGCCGATGTCGAATATGCGCTGGAGATGCACCTACGCTTGAACGATACGGCAGCGCTGGTCGCGCGTGCCTGGTCGGCTCGGCACACCCTTTTTGCTTCGCCTGAGTTGCCGCCGTTGTTGCCTACCGAACGGAGCGCCTGTGCGGTTCCGCTCCTCGATCGCGGAATTCCCGTAGCGGTGCTCTATCTGGGATTCGTAAAGCATCTTCCGCGAGGCGAGATCGAGCGTCGTTGCGCGCTCGCGTCGGAGATTGCCGCTCCCTTTGCGATAGCGTGCGAGCGCGAAAGCGAACTCAACCGTAGTCTCTATGACGGCCTCACGGGCCTCCTTACCCCACGCGCGTTCCGCGAGCGGCTGGCGCGTGCCCTTGCGGAGAACGGCGACGGAGGAAAGGTTGCGCTGTGGTTCGTCGATACCGATCGATTCAAGGAAGTCAACGATACCTTTGGGCATGCAATCGGAGATCGCGTGCTGCAAGAGATGGCCGAGCTGCTCCGTACGCATGCCGTCGCGCGAACGGATTTCGTTGCAAGAAACGGTGGCGACGAATTTTGCGCTGCATTAATCGGCATTCCGAAAACCCTCGCAATCGAACGCGCTCAGGAATTTTGCGATGCGGTGCGCTCGCACGATTTTGGGATTCCGTTGCGGGTAACGGCGAGCATCGGCGTCGCCGCCTATCCCTTCGATGCGCGAACGGCCGCGACGTTACTGGAGCGGGCCGACCGCGCGATGTACGTGGGGAAAAACGCGGGTCGGGACCGGGTGAGCTTTGCCGTGGAGGGGAGGGAGGCGGCGCTCTACCGATAGGCACCTCGACGTTCCGTGGGGCTCCTAGGCGGTACGCGTTACCCGGCGAATGCCCGGCCTATGTCGCTTAGCTTCCGGATCGCGCGAATCGCCGCTACGTGCTTTCTTTTCGCGCTCGTTCTTGCGCCGCATGCGCTCTTTGCCCGCGAGTTCCGTCCCGATGCACTCGATAAGCAACTCAATGCGATCTCCGACCACCGTCTCTTGGCGATGCCGATTCAGCGCTTGCTCGACCCGCAACGCAGCGCTGCCGCGCACCGATTGCTCCGATGGCGTTTGCCGCTCTGGATCCTCGCAACGGCAGCGGAGTTCATCGCGTTGTTCTATCTTTGGAATTCCGGCAATGCCGCACGTTTGCGCGATCTCCTTCGGCGAAAAATACGAGGGGATGCGGTCGCCGAATTTGCAATGGGAGCGAGTTTGGTGCTCGTTCTCCGTCTCGCGGGGCTCATTCCGAATTACGCGCAATATCGGCTCGACCGAGATCTCGGCCGTTCGGAGGTTCTCGGTGCGCAGTGGCTTTGGATATGGCTGCTCGGTACGATTACGGCGATGCTCGTCGGGGGCGCGCTGCTTGCCGTCGTGTTCCGTTTGCTCGCGCGGACGAAACGTTGGTACGTTCCGACCGCGGCGATACTCGCAATCGCTGCATTCGTCGGCGGCATGCTCTATCCGGTGGTCGTGGTGCCCGTGCTATGGCCGCACGAGGAACGCTCGGTGCAATTGGCGACCGAGAACCGCGCCCTTGCAACTGCGTTCGACGTCGTTCCGGTTCCGGTGCGCGTCGTTCAAGCGGATTATGCCGGGCTATCGGAGCGAGTGGTTGCCGCCGGAATATTTACAACCCGCGAAATCCTCGCGTCGCTTTCGATCGAACGCGCCTATTCGTTCCGCGAACGGGCATTTTTGCTCGCGCGCGTCGATGCGATGCTCGCCGCGCGCATGCCGGTGCGCCGAACCGCGATCGACCTGCTCCTCGTGCTGCTCGGCGTCTCCCTCGCCGTCGTGCTCTCCGAGCGGCTGGGGGTCCGCCGCGACGACGACCCGCTCGCGCGCGTAGCGTTGCTGGCCGCGCTCCTGGTGCTCGCATACGCGGCGATCGCTCCGGTCGATCTCGCGATGCGGCGATCGGCGGCGATCGCCTCCGACGCCGCTGCCGTCGCGATGACGCACGACCCCGCCGCCGCCGTGCGCGCTTTAGTGCGCCAAGGCGACCATCGCGTCGAGGGGCTCTGCCCCGGAGCTGCGGCGCTCCTCCTCGTCGACCCGCACCCCCCGCTCGGCGAGCGGATCGCGCTCATCGAGGGGCGCCCCGACCCCTGCCGATAGCCCTCCGCGGTCGGCGGAATTGGGGCAAAATAAACTCCAATCCGAACCGACTTCGATCTAGGCGCAGAGCCCGCAGCCTCCGCGGCGGACTGTACTGCGCTGCGCGACGACGGTAGCACGCTCTGGTTGGAGGGAACGCCGAAGTAACCGGCCAGGGAGATGTGCGTCTGCTGCGGGCCCGTCTCAACACACGGCTCGCTCGTCGTCAAGATGGATCTCAAAGGGCGCTTGCGTTTTTTGCGATGCGAGCCTCTTATTGCGTCGTGAAGGTCCCTGCGTCGCATCCGTTCCCGGTCTCAACGCATCCCGTTGCGTTCGGATCGAACTCGACGGTATAGGTTGTATGCACCGCCAGCGCTGAATACGTGAACGCATACAGGATTTCGTTCGGATACACCACTGCGTGCGGAGAAGGCAGCGGGCTTGGAGGTGTCACGAACGAGCGCGAGGCGAGAACAGGCGAGCCGCCCGAGCCCACAAGTGTCGGAGCCTTCGTAAGCGTTATTGCGTTCGACTCGGCGGCAACCACGACGGTAACGCTCGCATCGGGAATCGCGCTCGCACCGGGAAGCGGATAGATGAGTGCGGGCGGCAGCTTCCCCGCGCCAGTTGTACATGTCGCACCATAAAATGTGCCGCACGGTCCGGGCGCATCGTGAATCCCGCAGCCCGCCAGCACGATCGTTACGAGGATGACCGCAACCGGCAGAATCGCTCTAATCGACATCGCTCAGCGCCCACCCATCGACCGTACCGATACCCGATGCCCAATCGTATCCAGGGGTCGCGGGCCACCCGGATTCAGGCGTCACGGTCCACCCGGTACTTCCCGTGCGCCCGAGCGTCACGTCGGCGTACAGCGTGGGGTAGCCCGGATAAATCGGCGCATACCCGTATCGGCTGAACAATTGGTAGAGGCGCGACGTAACGCTGCCTTTGCGTGTCCCGTGCCGCTGATCGATTTCGACTTGCAGTGCGGCGGCAATCGGCGTTGCAAGCGACGTTTCGCTGTCGTTTTCAGCCTGGCCATCAACGACGATGTATGCCGGGTGGAACGGATCGGATGCAAAGGAGATATCGGGAACGCATCGCCATGGGCCGCCGCAGCCGCTGATGTTTTGGAAGCCATCCTGGAAATGTACCGATGCGCCACGCATCGTGCCGCGCCACGCCATCTGCTCGCCTTTACGGTACGCCGTTGTTGGAGCTGGGTTGTAGGAAAACTCAGACATTGCAGGCTCGGTGCCGCCGACCGCAACGACGGACGGACTACCGGCCGGCATGTTGACGGACGCGCAGTGGTTATCTTCATTGGAGTAGTCGCAGGTATCGGTAAAAAACGAGATGTTCTCTGCAGAACTTCGCTCCGCAGCCTGGTTCATTCCGTTTGCTTCCCACGTGTTAAAAGCCTCAAAGAAACCTTGTCCCTCACAAAGGCCGTAGCTAATGCTTGCAACCGCTGCAGCGTCTTCGCTATCGATCGCATTCATACCACCCCAAATATCGGTAATATTCTGACCGAGCGCATGACCGTATTCGTAGAGCAGAATCGGTGCCGCGGGTGCTAAACTCGAAACGATTTCGACGTCCATTGCCATCTCCATGTGATCCTTCAAATCGGCGGCCGACCCCCAATGATGCCGAATCGGCATTCCACCGATTCGGTCGATTGAAGCGGACCCGCTTTCGCGGAGGGTTTTTGATTGGACATCAGGCGGCTCGATTCCGCCGTTCGAACTCTATGGGAGAGAGATTTCCTAGCGACGCGTGCCGACGACGCGAATTGTAGAAACTCTCGATGAACTCGAAAACCGTAAGCGCCGCTGCGCGCTGGGTCGTGAAACGATGTTTGACGAGCAGCTCGCATTCCAACGTCGCGTTAAAACTCTCGCACGTGGCGTTATCGTAGCCATCTCCAACCGAACCCATCGAGGGTCGGACGTCGGCGCTTTCACAACGTTTGCTGAAAGCAATTGACGTATATTGCGAGCCTCGGTCGGAATGGTGAAGGACGTCCTTCGGCTTTCGGTTGTGGAGAGCCATGTCGCGCGCGTCGACGACGAGTTCTGCTCTCATGTGCGTGGCCATCGCCCAACCAACGACGCGGCGGCTCAATACGTCGAGTACGATCGCAAGAAACAAGAAACCGGTCACGGTTGGAACGTAGGTGATGTCTGCAACCTAGAGCTGATCGGAGGCAGAGGCGTTGAATTGTCGGTCGACCAAGTCGGGCGTCGGTCGTGCCTCCTTGTCGCGGATCGTCGTCTTCAAAGCCTTACGACGGCCGGCGCCCCGAATGTTGCGCTCGCGCATCAATCTCGCCAGCCGCTCGTCGCTGGCGAAGATCTTCTCATCGCGAAGATCGGCTCGGATCCGTGGGCGGCCATAGGTGCATCGCCATTGTCGATAATGCGCCTCGATTCGGTCGCCGAGCAGGAGATCGTCTCGTCGCCGCTGCGACGGAGCACGCTGACGGCGCGCGTGGTACCCGCTGGATGAGACTTCCAACGCGCGGCATTGCGTGGTTACGGGCCAAATGGCCTGGTGGCTTTCACGAATTCGAAGACCTTGGGGGAATCGAATCGCTCTTCCGCGCGAACCAGGCTGCGGCTTTCCCCACAATTTCGCGCTCGATCTTGAGCTGTCGATTTTCCTTGCGAAGCTTCGCAAGCTCTTCATGCTCGGCGGTCGTCAAGCCGCCGCTGCGGCGCCCGGCGTTCAAATCGGCTTGCTCGATCCCGTTGCGAATCGTCTATCCTGCGAGCTTGAACGCCACCGCGAGGTCATGTATGCCGCGGCCCGATCGAGCAAGCTCGACGATCTTCTGCCGGAAGTCCGCTGGGTAGGGGTGGGTATGTTTTCCGGCCATGGGTAGACCTTTCTCCGCCAAGCGGAAAGTATCCACGGAAGCGAGCCGGCTTCAGCCGTCTACGACAGCTACGGTTCGAAACGGAATACCGGCTGGCTCGTCTTCGGTGGAACCAGCGTTGCAAGCCCGGTTATCGCGTCGGCGTACGCACTCGCCGGAAACGCTTCGTCGGTGGTCTACGGATCCTACCCTTACTCGCACGCCGCCGACCTCAACGACGTGACGTCGGGAAGCAGCGGTACTTGCACGTACGCTTACGTCTGCAATGGTGAAGTAGGCTACGACGGACCAACCGGCGTCGCGGGGCTCTAACGACCCACGCGAAAGACTCGCGTAAACAAGGCGGGCATCGAGCGTTGCTTCGGTGCCCGCCCTGTTTACGCTGCGAGTACGACTCCGCCGGTAACGCGCGTGCCCAAATGTTGCTCGGTCAAGAGTTCGATGACCGCTGCATGCGCGATCCGACCATCGCATATCTCCGCAGCCCCGATGCCGCCGCGTACGCCGCGTGCCGCGGCGCGCATCGTCGCGCGAATGTCGGGCGCGAAACGATCGTCGTCGGCGAACGCGAGCGCTTCGGCGGCGGTTAGCTCGGCGATCGGATCGTTGGTGAGCGGGTTTGCAATCGCGCCGGCGCGATGGAAGAAGATCGCTCGCGATGCCCGTAGCGCGACGCCGATCGCCCGAGCGACCTCATTGGCCTCGACCGACTCTTCGCGCGCGGCGATGGGAGCGTAGGCCATCGGTTCGACGATCGGCACGAATCCGGCCTCAAGCAGAGCGAGCAATACCTCGGGTTGCACCGCCCCGACGCCATCGGCAGCTCGCGGCAGGAGCGCGCCATCGGCACCGGTGACGCCGACGGCGCGGTTGTGCGAGAGATTCATCCGCATGACCAGCGAACGCGCGCTCGGTGCGTCGGGAGCGACGATGACGGCGGCGATTCCTTCATCGCGCAAAACGTCGATGTCGGCGAAGAGCGTCGCATTCCCGAAATCCGCGGTCTCGCGATCGCAGCGCAGGACGAAGGTCGTACCCGAAAATGTTCGTCCGTTCACGTGAGATCTATTTCCCCCTACTCTAGGGAATCGGCAGTGTTTCGCGCCGGTTTAGTCGGCGCGAAACGCGTTAACGCTCGGCAACGTACGCTCGGTGCCCTCGGCGAGCCAGCGTTCGGCCCCATCGGCAGCCGCGACGATAACGCGCGCGAGCGTCTCGCGCTGCGAGACCGGGAATGCACCGAGGACGTAATCGATGCTGTCGCCATCCTCCGGGCGGCCGACGCCGACGCGCAGGCGCGCGAATCGCTCGCCGATCGTACCGATGATCGAACGCAAGCCGTTATGCCCCCCGTGCCCACCCGAGGCGCGCATGCGCAGGCGGCCGAGCGGGAGATCCATGTCGTCGCTGATGACGAGAATGCGTTCGGGCGGCGTGCGATACCACGACGCAATCAGGCGCAGCGGAACGCCGCTTAAATTCATAAACGAGGTCGGCTTTACGAGCAGCACGTTGCGCTCGCGGACGAGTGCCTGGTGGGCCTGATCTTTTTTGCGCCAACTCGTCACGCCGAACCGTCGCGCCAATTCGTCGACGATCGCAAAGCCGACGTTGTGGCGCGTTGCCTCGTACTCTTTGCCGGGATTGCCCAGCCCGACGATCAGGCTGGGCGCTTCGCTCCGATTGCTTATGCTTTGCTCTCGCTCTTTTGCCCGAGCACTTCAGGTTCGAGCTGCTCTTGCGGAGCGGTCGCACTCTCTTCAACCTGGCGTGCCGTTTTCGAAGCTTCAACCGTAATGAGTACGGTATCGGGCGGCGTCACGAGGCGGAAGCCCTTCGGCAGCTTGACGTCGCCGGCGCTAACGTGACGGTGAACGCCGAGCTCGCTAACGTCGATATCGATATGCTCCGGCAGCTGGTCGGCGGGTCCTTCGATCTCCAGATGGTGCGAGAGCAGGTCCATAACGCCGCCGAACTCTTTAACGCCCGGTGCTACGCCGACCGTTGCGATCGGCACGCGGGCGGTAACCGCTTCGTTGAGCCCGACGCGTTGAAAATCGACGTGAATGACGCGACGCGTTACCGGGTGTCGCTGGACGGCGCGCAACAACGCGGTGTCGATCGTCTTGCCCGCGTGTACTAGCGTAAGAACGCCGCTTGCTTCGTGTCGCGCCGCAAGATCTTCGAACGCGCGGCCTTCCATCGACAGATGACGGGGCGCGTCGCCGTGTCCGTAAAGAACCGCAGGCACCATCCCTTTTGCGCGCAACGCAGACGCCGAGGATGTCCCCGTCGTTTCGCGGAGTTCAACGGGGAGAACGTGGACTTTGGTAGGCATGGGTTCCTCTGCTTTCTCGTGGGGGCGTTTCTAAGAAACGGTGATGGATTCTACGAAGTTCGCGTCGAGCTTGATTTCCTCGACGCTGAAGAGTTCGGAGACCGAACGGTTGGTGGTGATGCGGCCGATCGCGTCGGCGAACGTTTGCGCGATAGAGAGTTGGACGAATTTTTCGCCTGCGGGTTGCAGGATGGGAATGGTATCGGTAACGATGACGCGTTCGATAACGGAGTTCGTGAGAACCTCGATGGCGTTATCTGCAAAAAGTCCGTGCGTGGCAACCGTATGAACGCTCGTCGCTCCACGCGCCTTTATTGCTTCGGCGGCCTTAGCAAGCGTTCCGCCGGTAGAGATCATATCGTCGACGATCACCGCGATCTTGCCCCTGACGTCGCCGACGATATCGGTGACCTCCGAGACATCGGGTTGCGGCCGACGTTTGAAGACAATGGCGAGCGAGGCGTTAAGGCGCTTGGCGAAGAGTTCGGCCCGGTGGACGCCGCCCGCGTCGGGAGAGACGACGACGATGCGGTCGTCGCTGAGCCCCTCGCGCAGGAGGTAGTTGCAGATCGTCGGCGTCGCCGTCAAATTATCTACCGGGATATCGAAGAAGCCCTGTATCTGCGCCGCATGGAGATCCATCGTCACCATACGCTTGGTCCCCGTGGTTTTGAGCAAATTCGCGACGACTTTCGCCGAGATCGGCTCGCGCGGCTTGGTCTTCTTGTCTTGTTTGGCGTACCCGTAATAGGGAACGACTGCGGTGATGCGCGCCGCCGAGGCGCGCCGGAGCGCGTCGATCATCAGGAGCAACTCGACGAGGGCGTCGTTCACGCCGTTTCCGTTCGGTGCCTTGCAGATCGACTGCACGACGAAGACCTCGGCGCCGCGGACGTTCTCGCGAATCTCGATGCGAGTCTCTTCGTTTTTGAACTTCGTCACCAGCGCATCGCCTAACGAAATTTTCATGCGCTTGGCGATCGCCTCGGCGAGTTGCGGATTCGAACTCCCGGAGAACAGGAGAGGCGTGGTGCTCAAGGGACGGCTCCTAAGGCGGGCGGGTAGGGCATGTGGTTCCGAGCGGGCAGCTCGCACTCCTCGCCGAATCGCTTCCAAAGTGGCTTTGCAGGGAACTTTTCGCCTCGTATCACCCTTCTCGCTCGCCGGCGACCAGCCGGCGGCAACCGAGGCTCTCGCGGCCGGCGTGGAGCGCGGCGACCGCATTCAGACTTTACTCGGCGTTACCGGCTCCGGAAAGACGATGGCGATGGCCCGAACCATCGAACTCGTCGGTAAGCCCACGCTGGTGCTCTGCCATAACAAAACTCTTGCCGCCCAGCTCTGCGCGGAATTCCGTGAATTTTTCCCGCAAAATGCCGTTGAATATTTCGTATCGTACTTCGATTACTACCAACCCGAGGCGTACGTCGCGGCGACCGACACCTATATCGAAAAGGACTCATCGATCAACGACGAGATCGAACGCCTCCGTCACGCCGCGACGCAATCGCTGCTGACGCGGCGGGATACGCTGATCGTCGCATCGGTTTCGTGCATCTTCGGCCTCGGTTCGCCCTCGGATTACATGGAGATGTCGCAGCGAATCGCCGTCGGCGAAGAGATCGACCGCGATTATCTGCTGCGGCGGCTCGTCGACATGCAATATCGCCGCAACGACCTCAACTTGGTGCGCGGCACCTTCAGAGTGCGCGGCGATACGCTCGAACTCGTCGGCGTCGAGGAAGAGCTCGTGCATCGGATCGAATTTTTCGGCGATACGGTCGAAGCGATCAACGTCGTCAATCTCATGACGGGAGAGTACGTAGAATCGAAGGACGAGATTTTGGTTTTTCCCGCCAAGCACTTCATCACTCCCGACGAGAAGCTGCGCCGTGCGATCGCAAGTATCGAAGCCGAACTCATCGAGCGGCTGGCGACGTTGCGCGCAGAGAATAAACTCCTTGAGGCCCAACGGTTGGAGCAGCGAACCCGGTACGATCTCGATATGCTGCGCGAAGTCGGCTATTGCAACGGCATCGAAAATTACTCGCGCCACCTGACGGGGCGCGAGCCGGGATCGACGCCGTGGTGTTTGCTCGATTTTTTTCCGAAAGACTGGTTGCTTTTCGTCGATGAATCGCACGTCTCGCTTCCGCAGGTCCACGGCATGTTACCCGGCGACCGCGCGCGGAAGCTCTCGTTGGTCGAACATGGTTTTCGCCTGCCGAGCGCGCTCGACAATCGCCCGCTGAGTTATGAAGAGTTCGACGAGCATATCCATCAGGCGATTTACGTATCGGCGACGCCGGGAACGTATGAGACGGGGCGAAGCGCGCAAGTCGTCGAGATGATCGTTCGCCCGACCGGCTTGGTGGACCCGGAGATCGAGGTGCGCCCGACGCGCCATCAGGTCGACGATTTGATGGAGGAGATTCGGCTTCGGGTAGCCCGTAACGAACGCGTCCTGGTAACGACGCTGACGAAAAAAATGGCCGAAGACCTTACCGATTTCTTGGTGGAAGCGGGGCTTAAGGTACGCTATTTGCATAGCGAAGTCGATACGCTCGAGCGCATCTCGATATTGCGCGATCTTCGCAACGGCGTTTTCGACGTACTCGTCGGCATCAATCTGTTGCGCGAGGGGCTCGATCTTCCCGAAGTTTCGCTCGTCGGGATTCTCGATGCCGATAAAGAGGGCTATCTACGAAGCGCGACCTCGCTGATTCAAACGATCGGCCGCGCGGCCCGCCACGTCGAAGGCAAAGTCATTATGTACGCAGATAACATCACCGAATCGATGGCGCGCGCAATTGGGGAGACGCGACGCCGCCGCGAACGCCAGACCGCCTATAATCTCGAACGCGGTATCGAGCCGCGCAGCGTTCGTAAGGAAGTGCGGGATATTTTGGCGATGGTCGGCGGTGGGGACCGCGGCGCAAAGAAGGCGACCGCGCGCGACCGTCTGCCGCGCGAAGTCGCGGCGCGAATGGCCGCCGATCTCGAAAAGAAAATGCGCGAATTCGCGGCCAATCTGGAATTCGAGAAAGCCGCAGCGGTTCGCGACGAGCTCATCGAGATCCGCAAACAGAGCGGGGCGGCGGAATCGATTCTCTTCGGAGCTCGGGCGCCGAAAGTGCTGGAGCGCGCACTCGACGAATTAGTGCCGTAATGATCGATCTCGTTCTCTTCGACCTCGACGATACGCTGCACGACGATACGCAGGCCTGTCTGTGCGCCGGCATGGAGGCCGCCGAGGAAGTCGCTCGCGAACGCAACGTCGACGCTCGCAAACTCGCCGACGCCTACGCGCGCGAGGCGGCGAGTTTTTGGCATAGCCTGGCAACCGAAAACTTGCAGATGCCGCTTGCGAGGCTGCGCGAAAGTATGTGGGAGCGGGCGCTCGCAGAGGCCGGCATCGTCGACTCAACGCTTGCACGAACGGTCGCGCAACGTTACTACGAGCTGCGAAAAAAATACTTCGCGCTCTTTCCGGGCGCGCTTGAATTATTGGAGGAGCAGCGCGCGCGCGGGCGCCGCCTCGGCATCCTCACCAACGGCTTCTCCGAGACGCATATCGAGAAGATCGCGCTGCTCGGCCTCGCCGATGCCGTCGACGCAGCCTTTTTCGCCGATGACGCCGGCCTCCTGAAGCCCGATCCGGCGTTCTTCGAGCACGCATGCCGGCGCCTCGGCGTCGCTCCGAAACGTGCGGCGATGGTCGGCGACCGATACGAGCGCGATATCGTCGGCGCCCTCGCTTCGGGGATGACGGCGATCTGGCTCAACATTCGCGGCGAGAGCCTGCCGCCCGGCGCGCCGGCCCCGCATGCAACCGTCACCGCGTTTTCCGGGGTTGGTCGAGCGCTGGAGATCGCCGCTGCGCGGTCTCGGAACGGATAAGGAATGGGGCACGGACTCGACTCGATCGTTATTAAGGGCGCGCGGGAACACAACCTGAAGAACGTCGATCTAACGCTGCCGCGCAATCGGTTGATCGTCGTGACCGGGCTCTCCGGGTCGGGCAAGTCGTCGCTCGCGTTCGACACGATCTATGCCGAAGGACAGCGCCGGTATGTCGAGTCGCTCTCGTCGTATGCCCGTCAATTCCTCGGGCAGATGGAGAAGCCCGACGTCGATTATATCGAAGGCCTCTCGCCGGCGATATCGATCGACCAAAAGTCGACTTCGCGCAACCCGCGCTCGACCGTGGGAACGGTTACCGAAATCTACGATTATTTGCGGCTGCTCTTCGCTCGAATCGGCGTTCCGCATTGTCCGAAATGCGGCCGTGCGATCACGACGCAGAGCAGCGAGCAGATCGTCGATGCGATACTCGAGCTTCCCGAAGGCACCCGAATCGTCTTGCTGGCACCGTTGGTTCGCGGGCGAAAGGGCGAATATACGAAGCTCTTCGAAGAGATTGCGAAAGAAGGCTTTGCGCGCGTTCGGGTGGACGGCGAGATGCACGAGTTGCGAGAAAAAATCGCGATCGATAAAAAGCGTAAGCACACGATCGAAGTGGTAGTCGACCGACTGGTCAATAAACCCGACATTCGCAAGCGCCTGACCGATTCGGTCGAGACGACGTTACGGCTCTCCACCGGTATCGTTACGGCCTCCCTGGAAGAACCCAAAAGCAAGGCGCGCGAAGTCACCTTCAGCGAGGCGTTTGCATGCGTGGAGTGCGGCCTTTCGTTCGAAGAGCTCGCACCGCGACTGTTTTCTTTTAACTCGCCGTACGGTGCTTGCCCCGCATGCACCGGCCTCGGCGAAAAAGTCGAGATCGATCCTTGGAAAGTTATTCCCGACCGGAGTAAATCGATCGCCGACGGAGCGATCGTGCCGTGGAGCAAGACCCTCGGCACCGGGCGCTTCCCTTCGATGAACGCGTACTATTTGCAGCAGCTCGAGCGCGTGTTGCGCCGCTATAACGTCCGCATGACTACGCCGGTAGAACGATTCTCCGACGAAGTGCTCGATGTCGTCCTTTATGGGACCGAGCGCGAGCAGGATTTCGCGTACAAAACGCGATCGGGAAAGACGTGGGAGTATAAAGCGACGTTCGAGGGAGTCGTCAACAATTTACAGCGTCGTTATTCCGAGACGTCGAGCGAATATGTAAAAGAAGATATCGAAAAGTATATGGCTACCTCGGTCTGCCCCGCTTGTAAGGGCGCGCGCCTCAAGCCCGAGGCGCTTGCGGTAACCGTCTCGGGGAGCAATATCGATGAATTAACGCGCCTCTCGGTGGAGCGCGCGGAGCATTTTTTCGAAACGTTGCAACTGCGGGAGCGAGATCTCCAGATCGCGCACCAAATCGTTAAGGAAATTCGCGCGCGGCTGAGCTTTCTCTCGAACGTCGGGCTCGACTATCTAACGCTCGCGCGTTCGGCAACGACGCTATCGGGCGGCGAATCGCAACGTATTCGGCTCGCGACGCAGATCGGCAGCGCGCTCGTCGGCGTCCTCTACATTCTCGACGAACCTTCGATCGGGCTGCATCAGCGCGATAACGACCGCCTTCTCGCTACGCTGCGAACCTTGCGCGATATCGGCAACACGCTCGTCGTCATCGAACACGACGAAGACACCATGCGGGCCGCCGATATCATCGTCGATATCGGGCCCGGCGCCGGTGCGGAGGGCGGCGAAATTCTCACCGTCGGCACGCTCGACGAGATCCTCGCGAACCCACGGTCGGAGACCGGCGCCTATTTGAGCGGGCGAAAATTCATCCCGGTTCCCACGGAGCGGCGCGCGCCGAAGGGATGGCTGGACGTGCGGCGAGCGCGGGCCAACAATTTGCGCGATCTCGATCTGCGCGTTCCGCTCGGCGTGTTCTGTGCGGTCACCGGGGTAAGCGGTAGCGGCAAGTCCTCGCTGGTGAACGAGGTGATCGTGCGCGCGCTCAATCAGCACCTACACGGCGGGGCCCCGGCGGGGACGTACGGCGCGCTCAAGGGCGTCGACGCGCTCGACAAACTCGTCGTCATCGACCAATCGCCGATCGGAAGAACGCCGCGGAGCAATCCGGCGACCTATACCGGTGCCTTCGATCTCATCCGCGATCTCTTCTCGATGGTTCCCGAAGCGAAGATGCGCGGCTATACGCCGGGGCGCTTCTCCTTTAACGTGAAGGGCGGACGTTGCGAGGCCTGCCAGGGCGACGGCATCATAAAGATCGAGATGCATTTTCTTCCCGACGTCTACGTCCCATGTGAAGTCTGCAAAGGGAAGCGCTACAACGCCCAGACCCTCGAAGTAAAATATAAAGGAAAGAGCATCGCCGACGTGCTCGACATGCGCGTCGACGAAGCCGACGAATTTTTCGCGACGATTCCGCGGATTCATAATCGCCTGCGAACGATCTGCGACGTCGGCCTCGGGTACATTAAAATGGGGCAGCCGGCGACGACGCTCTCCGGCGGCGAGGCGCAACGGGTGAAACTCGCGACCGAACTTGCGCGCCGGTCGACCGGACGCACCTTCTACGTGCTCGACGAGCCGACGACCGGGTTGCATTTCGCGGATATTCACAAATTGCTCGAGGTACTCCAGCGGCTGGTCGCAACCGGCAACACGGTCTTAACCATCGAACACAATCTCGACGTTATAAAAACGGCGGACTACGCCATCGATCTTGGGCCGGAGGGCGGCGACCGGGGCGGCACCGTCGTTGCCGTTGGAACCCCCGAAGAACTAGCGCGAAATGCCGCTTCCTATACCGGAGCGTATCTTAAGCCGGTGCTCGCCGACGAACGCGCGACTGGGAGAAAGCGCCCGAACTCGGCGCGGCTGCGACGCATCGAATCGGAAAATCTCGCCACCCTCGACGATCTTGCGAAGGGTGAGCGTTCCGTCGTCGAAGCGTAGCCCTATGGGAGTAGCGAGCCTTTCGGCGGTCATGCTTGTCTGTGGCGATCTGCATCGTTCGTTGCGATTTTATCGTGATATTTTGGGTTTCCGCGTTACCGCCGATGCCGCGCCGGCTCGCATCGATCTCGAACTCCGCGAAGGTGTCGCGTTGAGCTTGCACGCTCGCAGCGGCCTCTTGGCGGTGCGACCCGGATCGCTACAGTTGGGGTTTTGCGTGGAGAACGTCGACGGCTTTCTCGCGGACTGTCGTCACCTCGAGGTTCCTATCTTCCAAGATCCCTACGACGAACCGTTTGGGCGCGTCGCGGTTATCGGCGACCCCGACGGCTACCCCATTCAAGTAGCAAGCCCGCGCCTCGGTTCGTGAACGCAGGCGACCGCGTCGAGACGCTACGCGCGCAGCTCGACGAAGCGAACTATCGGTATTACGTCCTCGACGCGCCGACGATTGCCGACGCCGCGTACGACGAGATGATGCGCGAACTTCAGCAGATCGAAGCGGCGCACCCTGAATTGCAGAGCGATCTCTCGCCGACTCGTCGCGTCGGGGCGGCGCCGTCGGCCCGTTTCGCACCGGTCGAACATCGAACGACGATGCTCAGTCTCGCCAACGCTTTTTCAATCGACGAGCTTCGCGCCTTCGACGAACGGGTGCGCAAGCTGCTCGGCGAACCGCAGGTCGGGTACATTTGCGAACTAAAAATCGACGGGCTCGCCGTCGCGCTCCGCTATCGCGACGGCGTTTTCGTGCAAGGCGCGACCCGCGGAGATGGGCGCGTCGGCGAAGAGGTTACCGGAAATCTCCGCGTCATTCCCGGCGTTCCCTTACGGCTACGCGAGCGCTTGGCCGGTGAGTTTGAGGCGCGCGGCGAGGTCTATCTGCGCAAGAGCGATTTTCACGAACTGAATCTGCGGCGCGAACGTGACGGCGCGCCGCGCTTTGCCAACCCTCGAAACGCCGCATCGGGCGGGCTGCGTCAGCTCGACCCGGAAATGACGCGCGAGCGGCATCTCTCGTTTTTCGCCTATACGTTCGTCGAACCGCCGCCCGCAATCGCAACGCAACATGCCGCGCTCGAACGTTTACGCGCTCTGGGATTCCCGGTGAACCCCAACGTGCGCCCCGCAGCGTCGATCGACGAGGCGGTTGCATTTTGCGAAGAATGGGAACGGCGCCGCGACGAACTCGATTACGAGATCGACGGCGTGGCGATCAAGGTCGACCGCTTCGATTATCAGGCGCGTCTCGGGACGGTCGCGCGCGACCCGCGCTGGGCGGTGGCGTTTAAATTTAAGGCCCGCGAGGCAACGACGAAACTCGAGGATATCACCGTGAGCGTCGGCCGTACCGGAACGCTCAACCCCAATGCGGTGCTCGCGCCGGTGGAGATCGGCGGAATCACGATTCGCAATGCGACGCTGCACAACGAGGCCTATATCGCGAGCAACGATATCCGCATCGGCGACCGGGTGATCGTCGTTCGCGCCGGCGATGTTATTCCACGCGTCGTCGGCCCGATCCGCGAGTTGCGCACGGGGAAAGAACGCATTTTTCACATGCCGACGAAGTGCCCGGTCTGCGGCGCCGACGTCGACCGCCCCGAAGGCGAGGCGATGGCGCGCTGTACCAACGCATCGTGCCCGGCGCAACTCGTCGAACGGCTGCGCCACTATGCATCGCGGGCGGCGATGGATATCGAAGGGCTCGGCGACGTCCTCTCCGAGCAACTCGTCGCGGGCGGTTTAGTGAAGACGTTCGCCGATCTCTACGCGCTCGACGGCCAACGCTTTGCTTCGCTCGAGCGGCTCGGTGAGAAGAGTGCGGCGAATCTCGTGCAGGCGATCGCTGCGAGTAAGAAACGCGGCCTCACGCGCTTGCTGATCGGGCTTGGAATTCGCTATGTCGGCGAACAGACGGCGGCGATTCTCGCGCGCGATTTTCGCACGATGGAGGCGCTCTCCGCCGCCGATGAGGAGAGTCTCCGGCGCAGCGAGGGGATCGGGCCGGAGGTAGCGGCGAGCGTGCGACTCTTCTTCGCGCAAAAACGCAATCGCGATGCGATCGAAGCGCTTGCCGCCGCCGGTGTCGAGATGGTGGAGCGCGGCGCGGCACCGCCGCCCGACTCCGCATTGAAAGGCAAGCGCTTTGTCTTGACGGGAACGCTCGCTTCGATGACGCGCGACGAAGCGAAGGCTGCACTCGAAGCGCTCGGCGCTCGCACCAGCGATTCGGTGAGCGGCAAGACCGATTTCGTCGTCGCCGGCGAAGAAGCGGGGAGCAAACTGCAACGCGCGAAGGAACTCGGCGTTCCCGCGATCGACGAAGAAACGTTTCGCCGAATGCTTACGGAAGCGCGTTCCCCAACGCCTCGATAATATCGCCGGCAACGACACCGACCCGTCGTCGAGCCTGCGCCGCCTGCCCCGCGCGACCGTGCCAGAACGCGCCGAGCGCTCCGGCGGTAAACGGGCTGCAACCACGCGCGAGCAACGCGCCGACGATTCCGGCGAGCACGTCACCGCTGCCGGCGGTCGCCAGCGCATTGGTGCCGCTGGGGTTGATCGCGGTCGTGTGGCCGTCATCGACGAGCGTGTCGCGGCCTTTCAGCAACGTAGCGACGCCCGTTCGTTCGACAAACGAGCGCAGCCGCGCGACGCGCGTCCCCTCGCGTACGCTTCCTTCACCGGAGAGACGCGCGAACTCACCTTCGTGCGGGGTGAGAATTGCCGTTCGACCTCGGAGAATATCGAGATGTTTTGCGAGGTGAAAGAGCGCGCTCGCATCGACGACCACCGGTAACGTGGTGTTGGCCAAGCGTTCGCGCACGAGCGTGCCGACGTTCTCGGAGAGGCCGAGCCCCGGCCCGATGGCCAGCGCGCTATGGCGCGCTTCGAGATCTCGCAGCAGCGCGCTCGCTGCGAGCGGATCGTCGGGAATCTCAACGACGATCTCTTCGAGAAGATGTGCGCGCAGTGCGGCGAGGGCGGCGCGGGGAGCGGCAACCGTTACATAGCCGGCCCCCGCTCGTGCCGCAGCGCGCGCGCAGAGCACTGCCGCGCCGGGAAATTGCTCGCTTCCCGCGATCGCGAGGAGGCTGCCCGCCGAGCGTTTATCGGCGCGTGCGTCGCGCGTCGGCATCGCCGCATGCGCGCTCGCGATATCGAGCGTGACGAAACGCGCGGGAATCGTTGCGAGCAGATCGGCCGGGAAACCGATATCGGCGAGGACGAGCCTGCCGACGTATGCGCGCGCCGGGTCGAGGAGATGCGCCGGAACGAGCGCTCCTAGCGCGACGGTGAGGTGCGCGCGGATCGCGCTGCCCGGGACCGCGCCGCTTCCCGCGTCGAGACCGGTCGGCAGATCGATCGCAACGCAGGGAACCGCACGCGTCTCGACCGCCGCGATTGCGTCGCAGACCGTCGCATCGAGCGGAAGCCGCGCGCCCGAACCGTAGAGCCCGTCGACGAAAAGTTCCGCGCGGGCAAGCGCGTTGTCGCGTGCGTCGGTATCGTTCCACGCAATCGTGCGAACCCCCGATTGCAGCGCCCGCTCTTCGGCGTCGGCGCGCGCCGCCGAGCGCTTGCCGGTGGGGAGTGCGAGCACGATGCGTTCGTGATGCTTCTCCAACGACGCGAGCGCCGCGTACGCATCGCCGCCGTTATTCCCTGGGCCCGCGAGCGCGAGCACGCGTCCGCCGCGCGGCAACAACTCATCGATACAGGCCGCTATGCGCAGGCCGGCGGTGCGCATGAGTTCGATTTCGCCGACACGCTCGCAGGATGCGACGTCGAGCGAGCGGAGTTGCTCGGGAAGCAGAACGGGGATCATCGTTCGAAGATGACGACGGCGGCTGCGGTCGTTGCAGTGTGGGTGATCGTCAGATGGATGCGTGCGATCGCGCGTTCTTCAAAGAGCGTGCGCGCGGCACCGTGCAGGAGGATCGTCGGCCGTCCGCTCGGTTCGTGCCCGACTTCAACATCGCGCCACGGAACGGCATGTCCGAACGCTTTGCGCGCGGCTTCTTTTGCCGCGAAGAAGCCGGCGAGCCGTTCGGGCCAATTGCGCTTGCGCATCGCATAGCTCATCTCCGCTTCCGTATAAACCTTGCGCGCGAACGCCGCGCGCGTCCGTTCGTCGAAACGATAGCGCTCGACCTCGGCGAGGTCGATCCCCAAACCAACGATCATCGTTCAGCCTTCCCCGCCGCCGACAAGTTTTCCGGTAGGGAGCGACGAATAGCGGGCGACGAAGGAGCATGGCAAAAATCATTCGTTTGATCCCGGTGAACACCGTTGACGCGCGCCTTGCCGATCGGCTCGCGGTCTGCATCGAGGAGCGCTTTCTGACCGGCGTCCGTATCGAACGCTCGCTGGCGCTTCCGCGCACCGCGCTCAATGCAACGCGCAACCAGCTCTTTGCACCGACGCTCTACGCGCGCATTGCCAAAGGTTTTCCGGGGCAGGAGGGCCTTGCGCTCGCCGTCACCGAGTACGATTGCTACAAGACCTCGCAGCGCTACCTCTTTGCCGATGCCGACGCGAACGCCGGGACCGGTGTCGTTGCGCTCCATCGCCTCCGCCCCGAGTTCTATGGGGAGGAGCCCGATGCCAACCTCCTCTTTCAGCGCGTCCTCAAGGAATCGGTCTATGCGCTCGGCCGCGCGATGGGGCTGCGGAGCTGCCATTCGCCGCGTTGTGCCATGCATGCGACCAGCTCGGTATTCGAAACCGATTCGAAGTCGCCGAACCTCTGCGAGGCCTGTCTCGGCAGAATAAGTCGGGCGCGGCAGTAAAAGTCGCTTCGCAAGGCTAAAGAAGCGCGAAAGAAGGCCAGCGCCAGCACCAGAGGAGGTTCCTAGGTCGTCGTGCTCTATGCGAAAATTGCGGCAATGCGTTCGCGCTTCGGGCTGCCGGCGCGGATCGGGATCGCTGCAATTGCGGCGATCGTCGCCGGGCTCGCGGCATGGTATGGAAACGCCGTTGCCATTGAAGTGCTTCTCCTGGGGATCGTCGCAATCGGGGCAGCCTTCGTCGGCGTCCCGATCGGTTCGCTCCTTGCTATCGTCGTCGCGCTCGTCGATTACTGGACGCGACACGCCCACCACAGCCATCAAGCGATCTCCGGCAGCGTGCTGCTCGGCGTCGTCGGCCTCGCCGTCAGTTTCCTTTTTGCCGGCGAGGTTTCGCGCGTCGATAGCGCCGAGGATTTCGAACCCGGACAATATGCGTTCCGCAGCGCGACCGTCTCGCGCCCCGCACTGCCGCGCGGCGAATCCACCGAGGTGCGCTCGGGCGTTGCGACGCTCGCGGCGAGCATCCGCGAAGTCTCCGGCGGCGATTTCACGAAAAACATCGCCTCCCCCGATGCAGCGCTCGGCGAACTCGCCGTCGCGCTCAATAAACTCATCTTCGGTCTGCGCGAGTTCTTCCGCGAACTCCATCAAAATTCGGCGAATCTCGGTGCCTCCGGCGCCGAGTTGCGTTCGACCGCATCGACGGCGCTCGCGGTTATCGAGGGCGCATCGGTCGCGCAGGGGCAACTCGATGAAGGCATTAACGAACAGTCGCGAATCGTCGACCAAGCGACGGTGAAGGTGCGCGCGCTCACCGATGCGATTGCATCGATCGCCGCGGCGGCAGAAGAGCAGACGCGCAGCCTCGACGAGACTGCGCTCTCCGTATCGAACATGGCGAGCTCGATCGAGCAGGTAACCGCGCAAGTCGATTCCCTATCCTCGATCTCGACCGAGATGTCGCAGACCGCCGCGGGCGGCGGCACCGCGATCGAGACGATCGTCGCCGGGATGCAGTCGATTCGCTCGACGATTAACGAACTCGCCGGCGATATCCGGCAACTCGGCAGTAACTCCGAACAGATCGGCGACATCGTCAAGGTGATCGACCGTATCGCCGAACAGACGAACTTGCTCGCGCTCAACGCCGCGATCGAAGCGGCGCGTGCCGGCGAGCACGGACGCGGCTTCGCGGTCGTCGCAAGCGAGATTCGCAAGCTCGCCGATGGAAGCGTCTCGGCAACCAAGGAGATCGCCGGCCATATCAGTTCGACGCAGGCCGTTATCTCCGAAGTCGTCGACGCGATGGATCGCCTGACCGAACGCGTTGAAGAGAACGTCAACAGCACGAACTCGGCCTCCGGGGCGCTGCAAGCCATCGTCCACGCCGTTCTCGCCGCCAACCAGCAGATCGGCGAGATTAGCTCGGTGGCGCGAGCGATGAGTTCGAATTCCTACCAAGTCATTCGATCGATCGAAGAGATCACCAAGTCCGTTGCCTTAAACATGCAAGCAACCGGATCGATGCAGAGCCAGTCCGACGATGTGAATAAAGCATTCTCCGATATCTCTTCGATCTCGGCTCAGAATGCTTCTTCGGTCGAAGTGCTGACGTACGTTAATAAAGAGGTAACCGATAGCGCACAACGGATCCTGACGTCGCTCGACGGCATGACCGCCGGGATGAAACAGATGGACGAACGACTGAACCACTTCAAAGTGAGCGACTCAACGACGGAGGGAATCGGCGAATGAAAATGACGTTACGCGTCAGATTGCTCGGCACGATCATCGGTGCCGTGGTGCTATTTTTCCTAGTGAGCGTCATCGCGACGCGGGTCGTGTTGCAACGCGATCTTTTTAACCTCGGTAAGAGCGAAGTGACGAACGGCGCCGGTGCGTTTAGCGGTTACTGGAACTCTCATCGCGATCTTATCAAGCTCCTGGTCTCGCAGGATGCTGCATCGAGCGCGCTGCTGAAAGCCGTTCAGTCGCACGATACGGCGCAGTTGCAGGATCAGCTCGCGAACATCGCTCGTACCTCGAATCTTTCGTTCCTCACCGTCGTCGATGCGAATGGGAAAGTGCTTGCCCGCGCAAACGGGATGCAACCAGGATCGCTTGCGAGCGAGAGCATCGTCGCACGTGCGCTCACAGGTGAGACGGTTAGCACCGCTGCGATTCTTACCGCAAAAGAGCTCGCCGCCGAAGGGCTCGCGCTCCAAGCGCACATGACGATCACCGATGCCGAGGGCGCAACCGTCGGCACCTCGACCTCGGGGCTTGCGCTCGTTGCGGCTGCGCCGATGAGCGATGCCGCCGACCGCACCATCGGCGCGGTCTACGGCGGAGTTTTGCTCAATCACGCCTACGATATCGTCGATCAAAGCACGAAGGCGCTCGGCGGGAAGACTGCGATCTTGCAAGGCGACGTTATCGTCTCCAGCAACATCAAGACCAAACAAGGTTTACGCGAAGTCGACCGCCAGGTGAAGGACGCGAAAACCGTCGTTGCGACCGGGACGCCGTTTACCGGCAGCGAGCAGTTAGGCCCGATTACCTATATCGCGCATATCGATCCGATTCTCAACGATCAGAGTAAAGTGGTCGGAGCGCTCTGGTACGGTATCCCGCGCGCGCAGATTACCGGCATCATCACCCACACCACCAACACGCTGCTCTTCTGGGGATTGCTCGCGATGATTCTCGCGCTCTTCCTCGCGATTCCCATCGTGGAGCGGCTCTCGAAGCACCTCGCAACGCGTAGCAAACAGGTGCGCACCGCCGCGAAGGAGCTCGGCGTGGTTATCGTCGGTAGCGAAGTCTCGGGCGATCACGTCGCTCAGACGAAGACGACGATTGAAAAGAGCGGCGCGATCATCGACGAGTTAGCGAAGGCGGGCGACGCGAGCGGAAAGATCGCTCGACTCAAGAGCCTCAACGACGAAGCGCTCGGCGACGTCATCGTCATCGATACGCTCTCCCAAGAGATGAGTTCGCGGATGAAACAGGCCGTCGATCGCGTCTCGGAGCTCAACGAGGTTGCGGGCGGCCTGAACGAACTCGTCACGGGCGAGCAGAGCTAATGTGCCTCCCCGTGCGTCGTTGCTCGTCGGTCACAACGCTCCGGCGTTGCTCCCTCTTCGCGCCTAACCCCGACGAGAGATCCCTCGTCGGGTCCTGCCGCGCGGCGTACGGCGCGGCGCACTAGGCGGAATCGCTATGGCCGATATCGTCCTCTTCTTTGCCAGTAACGCCGACACGATGATCGCGACGAAAGCGCTCAAAGATGCAGGCGTTACCTCGAAGATGATCCCGCGCCCGGCGGGGGTCGCTACGGAGGCGAACCTCTGCTTGAGTATCGATGCGTCGGCGGAGAGTTCGGCAAAGAGCGCTCTGACCGGCGCCGGCGTCAACCTCGGCGGTGTATCGAAGTAGCGCTACCGCAGCGCGCGCACGTCGCCGAGACCGACTGCGAGAATCGACCCATCGGAGCGCTCCACGCGGAGCGCTCCGCCCATTTCTAGCCCGAGCGCGCGCGCCTCGAACGGCTCGCTCTCACCCTCCGGCAGCAAGCGATAGCGCGTTCCGGGAATTCCCGCTAGCCGCTCCCAGAGCTGGACGAGCTCCGCGGGGCGCTCGAAGGCCGCGAAGAGTGCCTCGGCGCGTTCGAGGATGGCGGCGAGGAGATCGGGGCCGGCGACCGGGCGGAGATCGTCGCAGAACGCCGGCGGCGGCGCCACCGCGCGCTCGGCATCGGGGTAGCGCACCAGGTTGATGCCGACGCCGCAGCCGACGTAGGCCCGCTCCCCCGCGACGCGCGAGACGGCGAGCATCCCGGCGAGTTTGCGCCCCTCCACCAAGAGATCGTTCGGCCACTGGGCGCGCGTGTGGATCCCGGCCTCGGCGAGAGCGCCCTGCACGACGCAGGCACTCCAGAACGGCACCAGCCAGAGCGCCGCGCTCGGCAGCGGCTCGGGCAGAATCGTCGTGAAGAGGAGTGCGCTCCCCGGTGGGGCGAGCCAGGCGCGCCCTTTGCGTCCCGCCCCCGCGCGCTGGAAACCGGCGACGATGGTGAGGCCGGCCGAACCGGGCTCGCCGAGGAGCGCGCTTGCATCGCGGTTCGTACTCTCGGTCTGCTCCCGGTAGCGGATCTGCGAGAATCTCGTGCCGGCGAGCCGGACGGAGAGGGCGGCGTAGGGATCCTGCGGTTGCTTCATCGTCGGCGAGAGGCTTCGACGTGCGCTTGGGCGTACCCAAGCGCACGTTATGGCAATCGAAAGAACCCTGATTCTCTGTAAGCCCGACGCGGTTTCGCGTGGGCTCGCCGGCGAGATTATCGCTCGCATCGAACGGCGCGGCTACCTCATCGCGGCGATGAAACTCATGCAGCTCGACGGCGAGCGCGCGCGCAAACACTACGGCGAACATGCCGGCAAACCGTTCTTCCAAGGGCTGGTCGATTTCATCACCAGCGGCCCCATCGTAGCGATGGCGGTTGAAGGCGACGGCGCGATCGAAGGCTGCCGCCAGATGATGGGCGCAACCAATCCACTCTCGGCGGCGCCGGGAACGATTCGCGCCGACTTCGCGCAAAATATCGGACGCAATCTCGTGCACGGCAGCGATAGCGCCGGCAGCGCCGAGCGCGAACTCGCGATCTTCTTCGAACCCAAGGAGTTCGTTTCGCGCAAACACGATCTCGAGCGCTGGATTCGCGAGTAGTTCGGTGTCGTTGGAGTCGTTGCGCGGCGGCGGACGGCCGCTGATCGAAGGTGTGAGCGCCCGCGAAATTCTCGATTCGCGCGGAAACCCGACCGTGGCGGTTAGCGTCGCGACGAGTTTCGGAGCGGTGGAAGAAGCGATGGTACCCTCGGGTGCATCGACGGGCGCACACGAAGCGGTCGAGCTGCGCGATGGCGATGCGAAACGGTACGGCGGAAAAGGCGTGCGCAAGGCGGTCGCGGCGGTGAACGACCGCATCGGCCCGATTCTTGAAGGGCTCGACGCGACCGCACAGCGCGAGATCGACGAGAAGCTCATCGAACTCGACGGCACCGCGAACAAAGCGCAACTCGGCGCGAATGCGCTGCTCGGGGTCTCGCTCGCGGTCGCTCGCAGCGCCGCGGCGAGCCTTTCGCAGCCCTTGTTTCGCTATCTCGGCGGGCCTTCGGCCTCGACGTTGCCGGTGCCGATGATGAACGTCATCAACGGCGGCAAACACGCATCGGGCGCGTTGCAATTTCAAGAGTGCATGATCGTCCCGGTCGGCGCGGCGAATTTTGCCGAAGCGGTCCGTTACGGTGCGGAGACATTTCACGCACTCGGCGCGCTCTTGCACGAGAAGGGCCTGCCGACGCAGGTTGGCGACGAAGGCGGTTACGCGCCGCCGCTCGAGTCGATCGATGCGGCGATGGCGATTCTGGTTGCGGCGATCGAGCGCGCCGGTTATAAGCCGGGCAGCGATATCGCCATCGCTCTCGACCCCGCTTCGAGCGAGTTTTACCAGGACGGAAAATATTACGCGCGCGACACCGCGCATGGTTTGAGCGCGGCGGAGATGGTCGAACTCTATCGCGATCTCTGCGAACGTTTCCCGATTATCTCCATCGAAGACGGACTTGCCGAGGACGACTGGAGCGGTTGGCGCGCGCTTACCGAGGCGCTCGGGGAGCGCGTGCAGTTAGTCGGCGACGATATTTTCGTCACGAACACCGCCATTTTAGCGCGCGGCATCCGCGAAGGTGTCGCCAATTCGATTCTGATCAAGGTGAACCAGATCGGCACGCTTACCGAGACGCTCGATGCCGTCGAGATGGCGCACAAAGCGGGTTACACGGCGGTGATTTCGCATCGCTCCGGAGAGACCGAGGATACGACGATCGCCGATATCGCGGTGGCGATGGGTGCGGGACAGATAAAAACCGGCTCGCTCTCGCGCAGCGACCGCGTGGCAAAGTATAATAGACTCATGGCAATAGAGATCGAACTTGGGGCGGCCGCTCGCTACCTCGGCAAAGCGGCGTTTCGTGCGCGGCGTTAAAGCGCTCGGCGCGCTTCTGAGCGTTGCATTGCTCGCCGGTTGCGGCGGTGCCGTTGCAAGCGTGCGGCAGGCGGAGTGCGGCGGCTACGCGCTCCTTCCGGTGCCGCCGAAGATGCTCTACCCGACCGCAAACGCAACGGCCGTTCCCGACGGCAACTTCACGCTGGTGCTCTCCTCGACGTACGGCATCGGGGTCTATCTCAGCGGCGGTAGCGGTGGGAATCTCTCGCTTGCGACCACCACGGTGCCGAGCCCGCTGCCGAGCCCGAGTGCGACCGCACCGCCGAACGCGACCCCGGCAGGCTATGCCGTCGGCCCGCTCGCAGCGCACACCACCTATACGATCGCCGCGACCTTCACCCAGCCCGCCGGTTGCCCGAATATCTCGGGAACCGTGGGATCCTTCACCACGCAATAGCTGCGGCAGGCGCTTCGTTTCCAGGGTGCGAACGCGCTGGAGCCCGATTCGTGGGCCTGTAGCTCAGCGGTAGAGCGGCCGGCTCATAACTGGTTGCGCGTAGGTTCGAATCCTACCGGGCCCACCAATCGAGTTGACAGCCCCCGTCGCGACGGGTAACCTACGCGTGTCCCCCGACTCCGTTGTCGGGTACAGAGTACGTGGCGCCATCGTCTATCGGTTAGGACAGCCGCCTTTCACGTGGCAAAGACGGGTTCGATTCCCGTTGGCGCTACCACATGAGCCCTCATGAGCCCTCGATTTTTCAAGGGATTCCGCTGATTTAGACCATTGTTGGACCCCCGTGTCTAACAATCGTCTAACAGAACCTAACGAGACGCCCTAGCTGGCGAGCTGTTCGAACACAGCCGCCGCCTCGGCGTCTCGTTCTTTATAGACGTGCAGATAACGCTCGGCCGTGATGCCGATCGTGGCATGGCCGAGTCGCTTCGAGATGACCTCCAACGGCACGCCGTGTTTGCCGAGAAGGCTCGCATGCGTGTCGCGCAGGTCATGGAGCCGGATATACGGCACCTTCGCCCGCTCCACCAGATAGCGGAACGACGCGGTGAAGCTCCAGGGCAAGACCGGCGCTCCGTCCGGTGCGGCAAAGACGAGATCGTCGTCCTTGTACGCATCCTTGAAGAGCCCGCGATCATTTTGCTGCTCGCCGCGGTGCTTGCGGAGCACTTCGACGAGCGATGTGGGCAGAACGACCGTACGGTGTTTGCCGTTTTTTGGCTCTTTGAATTGCAGGCCGCCTGCCTTTGTCTCCGTAAGCGAATGACGGATCGTCGCCGTCTTCGCTTCGAGATCGAGATCACGCCACCGAAGCGCGAGCGTCTCGCCGCGGCGCGCTCCCGTATATGCGGCGAACCACACCGCCGGTGCGAACCACGACTGCGCGCTCACGACTCCGTGCTTGCGCGCCCAATCCGTCGGCTTCAACGAAGATGCGAGGAGTGCTTTCAGTTGCTCCTCGGTGAGCGCAACTGGCTCGGGCTTCTTCGCTCTGGGAAGATCCTCCGAGACGAGCGTCGCGACGTTATAATGGATCAGCTCTTTGCGAAGAGCGTAGTTGAGCATCGTCCGAAGCAGATCGTGGATATGACGAACGGTTCGCGCGCTCAGCGCCCGGCCGCTCTTGCCCTTTTGGAGCCAGGACGCATACGCGTCCGTCAAGTGATGCTGCTTCAGCGTGCTCAACGTCATTTCACCGAACCTTGGACCGATGTAGGCTGCGTAGAGTGTTCCGTAACGTTCGATCGTCTTCGGAGCGCGCTGCGCGACCTTCTTGGCTTGGATGAACCTCTCAAAAAGCGTTGATACAGTAACGTCGTCGGTGACGAACTTGCCAATCGCAACGGTCTCTTCGCGCTTTGCGAGGATCAGCTTTGCCTGTGCCCTGGTGACTGGAAAGAGCGTCTCGGTTTTTTGACGCCTTCGTCGTCCATCGGACGGCGAAGCGTCGTAGACGATCCGCCATTTCTTGTCACCAAGTTGTTTGAGGTATCCCACGATTTTTTCCTTACCGTGGGGCCCCGGCCTCGGGGGCTTCGCCGCGACACTCTACGAACTCCCGCAAAGCAGTCCTGGGGATCAAGAATTTTTGGCCATGCCGACGGTTGCGAATACGTTGGGTATGGAGCAACTCGTAAACGGCGTTGCGTCCGAGAATGCCGCGTAGGTATGCGACAACATCAGCGGCGGTTAATACCTCCGGTAGCTCATCAAGCCGAATCCTATTACTGATTCGCTCGGTTGCGCTCGCGTTCGATCTGAAGTGCGCAGCAGTTAGCGGATTCCGCGCGATCACGCTCTCCGCAGTTTGCGGAAAATCGATCAGACGCGCGCGGTTTGCTTGCGGCTTTGCAACCATCAGGGGCCCTTCTTGCTCGTTATTTGGAGACCAGCGGCCTCGATTTCCGCAAGCACAGCGTTTCCGCGATAGCCGCGCTCATTGAGTCGGCGGCGGAGCCGTTCGGCTGGTGTGCCTTCGGCAGCGATAAGAGCCTGTTGCGCGATAGTCAGCGCACGTGTGAGTGCCGCGTGCGCGGCGCTTGTGGTCTCGGTGTGCTCCTCGATGCCGGCGAGTAAGCGCTCTATGGTCTTCGCCGGGAGCCCCACCGGGTGTCGTCTCCAGCGACCGACGGTATCGCGCGAGACCCCAAGGATAGCCGCTAGATCATAATCGCCGAGATCGTATGCCTCCTGGTAGGCTCTGAGCGCTCGAATGATCTCGGACGATGCGTCCGGTGAGAGGTGTTGTGATGTGTGCCTGGTCGGTCTGGTCACGATGGGAAAATCCTAGCGGACGTGGACGCCGATCGACTAGGCCTGGACGAGTGATAAGTAGTGTCCAAAACAAGGTAACCCCTGCTAGACTGAATCCGGTCATGGACGAGCGCGAATATATCAGGCACCGCCGGAAGGCGAAAAACGGCCGGCCACTTTTACGGCAGGGAGGTGGGCGGAAGCTAGGCTTCGTCCTTGAGTGGTGTCGCGGCGAACTGCGAATTTCGAAGGGAGCGCTGGCGAGGACGCTCGCTGAGGAACTCGGCACAACGCGTGGTCGAATCTATCGCGTTATGCGCCAAGAGCTGGGGCTATCGCCGGATGCGCTCTGGCGTCTCGGTGCTGCATTACGAAAAATAGGTGTCCGGCACATGTCGGGACCGCTGGCACTAGCGATAGAACCGCGATACGACGCTCATCTGCTTGGCGTCGTCGGTGAGCTCGTTCTCGATCCAATGCATTTCGAGATGCGTGGATTCTTGTACGATTTTCTCTGGCATAGATCGTGGTTCAGCAATCAAGATCAGAGCGGGATCAAGCACATCAGGCACTACGGCTATGTGAATCCGACTCGCCACGACATGTTTGATGCCGCGTGGCAGCGATGGTACGCATTCAACGCATCAGAACTTGCAACTAAGGAGCGTGAGGAGCATTTCGCCAACGTCGCTCCCTGTCTCTCGCGTGCAGTTTCGCTTTTGCGTGCGCAGCAGCGAAGAGACGATTCGACCACTTACGAACGATCTTACAGAATTCTTCTGCATGTTGCGAACAAAGATATTCGCGCATATTTTGATGACGACGGGGACAACTCCGAACCGCTCTATCGTCGACTGAAGTATCCTGTTGAAGTATCACCGCGCTTTGAGTTACTCTCGAACCATCGATTCGGAACGACCGAGTTCGGTAAACGGCTACGCGAACTCATAGCGCCGAGCGGTAATCGCGTGCTGCCTGCCGAGGCATATCGAAATGGATGGGCGAATCTAAAAATCCCAGAAGCTTCCGGTCTACTAGCCCTTGCGGTGCTCGATTACGAGCGCGAGTATTATCTTCTAGTCGCTCGGATCCTTAAGCCGATAGCTCCTAGCCTTGAACGACTGAAGCGTGGCGAGCAAACCCGGAGCGATATTGACGAGCTGCGACGACTCAAGACGTGGTGGAAGCCATTGTGGGTAATATCGTGTTTGGTCGGTCCATTGGATAGGGACTTAGCATCCCTTTCGAAGGAGCTCGCGTATGTACTTGAAGGAAGGTTCGACGTTATTCTAAGGGACGAGGCGTTTCCATCGGTGCACTGTAAAGTGAGCGATCTTCACAATACGCTGTTTTCCGATTCATCAATCGGGGATCACTTACGTAAAATGATTACGCTGCCCAAGGATGCGGCAAAAATGCTTAGCAAATATTCTGTCACAAGCGACTACACGCCGTCGGACTACGATAGCTTAACGACGCCCGAAGGGCTGGCGACCGTTCTCGATATGTTGCATCAGCCGGAGTTCGAGTATCCGACCGAGACCATCCGAACCGAACTTTTCTGGTGGTTCGGCGATGTTGAGAAGCTTCTGGATGGCGTGGACTGAAGTCTATCGCACTCCTCCAGCCCGCGCACTCGTAATCGCTCGATCCCAGCCCGTCCTCGCTTGCCGATGCAAGGGACGCGACGCTCTTTGCCCTTGTCATCGGAGCTCCAACAGCCCTGCACGGCTCATCACGAGTCGGCCACAGGCCGGAAGGAGTTACGATGGACTCAGTCATCAGCGCACTCACCCCGACGTTGAAAGCGACGTTCAGACTCAGATCGCCGATATGCCCGGGAACTTTAGCCAGGCGATTCTCAATCGTGTCGTCGAGGCGAACACCATTGTGCGACCGTTGAAGAAAGGCGAACGCTATCGCGAAGTCTCACCCGCGCTGCGTCGGCTCGGCCTCGACGTTGATGCGTGGCCGGCGCCGCCCGCGGGTCTCTTCGTCGTAGAAGAGCGCACGGTGTATCTGCGCTCTCGTTCTCCGATGACCGTCGCGCACGAGTTCGGCCACGCGATCGATTGCGCGCTCGGCGGCGGCATCTATCTCCCGGGAATCGAATCGAAGATTCGCCAAGCCTTTCTAGCTGCGCGCAGCGTCGTTACACCCTACGCTGCAACGGGAATCGATGAATACTTGTAAACCACATGGAATCTGGCGTCCTGTAGCTAATCGCGGCAGGAGTGGCGGGCTTCGAAAAATCGCGAGGTGGCCCGTGCCATGATCCGCTAGCACTACCGAGGCGGCAATGCAGAGGCTTTGTTTCAGGAACTGTACAAACTCGTGCTGGAGATGCACGGAGGTAGCGCAACTAAATGAGCCCTAGCGACGATCCAATTCGGACATATTTTTCACGAACTCGTCTTTACAAAAATCCAAATGACGGAACATCCCCCGATGCAGCAATATTAACCGCCAACGACTGGGACGATTTCGGTGCAAAGAATATGTTCAATCTCACGCTCTATATTGGCGACGAAAGCATCTACGTAGGACGCCTTCGAATAATAGTTCAATCAGCTGAGAGTTCAGCCTCGTATTTTTCTGAGCACGCGCTGAGCTCCGATGGTGTCGTTGATTTCCCATTCACCAAAGCCCTTTACCTATCGCTGCCGGAAACTCCTGATGTCTACGAACGCCTTCTGGCTGCACTGTCTCTACGACGAGTTTTTGACCTTCTACGCGCCATACACGACGTTTCGTATCTAAAGTCTACCGGCTACGAACGAGACCATCTAGAGAAGCTCGAGTCTACAGCGGCATACTCAAATTCGCTCATGCGCGGCACAACGGAACTTCGCGCATTCGAAAGAGGGCTGATGCTCCACGCGACGCAGGGGGCTATGGAGGTTGAGCGGTTTTCGGCATCGATTTCATTGCCTTGGCTATTTCAGCCGCTGCTCCTTAATTTCGATTTTTCGCTGAGTCCCCTGAGTACGCCGATCTCAATCTTGATTGGCCGAAACGGAGCGGGGAAGACACAAGCGCTTGAGCTTCTAGCTCAGAGACTATCAGGACGGGGATCCAGACAGCAATATAAGTCGAGCCGTAGAGATGTAACACTTACGCCCGAGCCTTCCTTTGGACAGGTGACTTCCATCTCGTATAGCGTCTATGATCATTTCCCCGTCGACGATTTGGAGGCATACGCCAAGGACGCGACTTACCTTCATTTCGGTTTCAGAACCAAGCACCGCACCATAAGCAAAGCAGCTGCTCGAGGCAGAGCGGCTGAGGCACTCGTCAAGATGCTCAACGACCATGAACATCCCATTGTGCGTTCGGACAGCGAGCGCATCCCACTGCTCCTTAGGTCGCTCACAAAAATAGAAGTTGACACGATTCGCCTCTGGTTCTCCAGCGAGTCGGCGAGTTACACTGTCGATATTACCGAAGGCGAAAGCGGCGTAATGCTCAGCTCTAGAGAGCGACTGGGCTTAATCAAAAAATCGAAACCAATCGATGCACGCTTCGAATTGCTAACTGCTGGACAACCGGCCATTCTGAGCGCTGGCCAGTCTCAGTACGTGTTGCAGCTGATAGTCCTCGCCGCATATTTGCAAAAGCGGAGTATCTTGCTCATTGACGAGCCAGAGCTCGGCCTGCATCCAAATCTTGAAGTCGATTATATACGGTCGCTAAAAGACATGCTAGTTCGGTTTCAATCAGCTGCGATTCTTGCCACTCACTCACCTTATTTTGTAAGGGAGACCCGCGCGTGTCAGGTTCAGATCTTGGAGCGAGACGGAGATCAGTGCTGGACCAGAGAGCCGAGGTTCGAAACGTTCGGATCTAACGTCAGCAAAATATCGGACGAGATCTTTGGAGACCTTGACGCAGATCCTGCTTACGAAGATCAGCTACAAGATATCGCCGCGAAGAGCTCATCTTTTGGGGAGTTCTACGATAAGTACGCGGAGCTAATCAGCCCGACTGCCATGCGCTATGCGAGGACAGCGCTGTTCGAAGAGGACGCCCCGAAGCATGAATAGCTTGCCCGCGCCTGACGTCTCCAAGGTATCAACCGTCTACGACGAGATTGCCTCTTCGCGCGCCAAGATATCCTCAGTGGTGCGCCGCGATCGATCAAAACTGAACGGATCTTTCAACGGTTATCAGGGGATTATTACGAGCCCTGTTCTGCCGACGAGTCTCTATGCCAACAGCGTTACTGAGAAGCGGCTGTTCGAAAACCTTTATCTCCGCCCGCCCGCGGGCGCCGACATATTGAAGGCTCACGCTTTGCCAGCAAAATTTTTCGTATGCCCATACTGCGGTGGACGGGCACCATCGACTATTGACCACTACTTAGAGAAGGCGCTTTTCCCCGAATTCAGCCTCTATCCTGAAAATCTCGTCCCCTCATGTCGGGGGTGCAATCGATCGCAATCAGCCATCAAGAATAACCGATGCGACAAACTGCACCCGTACTTCTCGCCGGTGCTTAGCCGCTTGCAACTCAAATGCAGCATCACGATTCGACATGTCACCCCGCACTTTGATCTGCAGCTGCATTGTCCCAACATGTCTGCCAATGAGATCGATCACAGCAAAAGGCATAGGGCGTACATCAGGTTGGAACGGCGTTTCGCACGATATGCTTCAAGAGAATGGGATGACTGTCGCGAGGTACTTCGTGAATCGGGCGGACCGTTCGCCCAACAATACATAATGCGTGTCGCCAACGCAGAACGTCTGAGATACGGGAATAATTCATGGCGTTATCTTTTCTACGACGGTGTTGGCAACTGTGTTCCAGCCATCGATATCTTGCGGGCCTAGCATTCGCCTCAGGCGCTGGAGGCCAACTAAGGCGGTGGACAAATCGGAGACAAACCCAACGGCCCGATAGGGTGCTGGTGCTAGCAGATTCCCTGTCCCGCGTGTTCTCGGCTCACCCGCCCTGCCGTTTCTTTTTTTAACCCCACATAATTGCCCGAGGCCGTTCGGGCCTACGCCGAGGTGAACGATCCGGCGTCACCGTGGCCGCGGGCCACTAAGACGCGATTGATTCGCGTCGACCCAGCGATGTATGCAAACGTCGATTCGCTCCTCGGCTGCGCGCCTTGAGTCGCGCAGCTTACCGCAAGCCATGGTGCTCCGGTATCGCCGTCACGATCCCGTTTGACGGATCGAGGACACCGAGCGTGACGACATCGGTCGTCGTGCCCTCGTCCGACCGAATGAAGGCGATCGCCGTTGCGGAGTCGCGCTCGGCTCGTAGCGTTCGCCAAATCGATCCGTCGAGCGCATCTTCGCGCTGTTCAGTCGTACTCTCGGTTTCGGATGTACTGCGCGAACGGTGCGAGCCACCGCTTGCCAGCGATCCGGTTGCAGACGTTCCGCTCGTCGTCGACCTCCCCTCGCTGGTACTGCGGCGAACCACCGTTGTTTTGCCGACGAGCTCGTTCGCGAGATCGCGCGTCGCCTTGTCGTCTGAGTCGAAGAAGAATTTATTCGAGAAGTTCGAGATCATTGCGCTGGCAGCGTGCTGATCACCGAGCTGCTTCACGAGCGCACTGATGCTCGTGATCCCGACCGATGCAATGAAGTTGCTTTCACGGATGGTGTTCCAGGCTTGGATGTGACCCGCGCTACCGTAATTTCCATATTCATCGCAAATGAGAAGAATCGGGTCGAGGCTGTGGACACGGGTGCTCGTCGTGCGTTCGCGTGCCATTTGCACGATGCGCCTGAAGACCATTCGTATAACGGTGCTAACGGCGCGCGGGAACTCGGCCTCGTCGATTTCAATGAGGATCACATGCCCCTTCTCGATTACCGCGAGATCGACACCCCGGCCATTGCAAAACGCGTTGCGTAGGGGGCCGCGGCCGAAGGGCTGGAGTTGCGGTAGCGCCGATTGGCGGAGCTCTTCGGCGAGCTTTCCATCGCGACGCAAGAGCGGAACAACGCGCTCCTTCACTTCGCGCAGCAGTGAGCGTAATTTTGCGGCTTCGTCCGCTTGCGATGTTTCGAGGTCCGTGGCGCGGTGGAAGCCGTATGTGAACACGGCGTCGAGACGACGAGCGTCGAGCGAAATGAGGTCGATCACCGTCGGCAGGGTGTCGCCGATTTCGAACTCGTAGGCCTCGCCGCCGGGCTCTTCGTTGCCGTCCTTTTCGGTCGCTGCGGGGACGTGGATCATCGCCGGGCGGAGAGCATGTATCAGTTCCACGAAACCCTCGACGAATGCCGACGGCCCCTGCTTCCAGAACTCCGAGTGGGATTCGCCCAACCCATCCTTGATAGCGTCGCCGATGGACTCGTGGGTCATGCCCGCCGTGATGTCCATCGTAGAGCGGCCCGGGCCGATACCCACGACATGAATCTGATCCTGACGACGGAAGCGTCGAGCGATTGCGAGAAAGTCGTTCGTCGCTCGCTTTTTCGTGACGAAGACAAGGGCGCCGGCGTGTCGTGACGTCCTGAGACCCCAGTAGAAGTCGGGATAGATTTTGCAGCGAGTCTTTGACGAACCGGGAGCACCGATGGCGACCGTTCCGCGATTCGCGCTGCGCTCGCCGTAGAGCAGGACCGCGCCCTTCTCGGGTGCTCCCGTTGCGAGATTGCGCTCGCGGAATGCGCCACGAGCGACACCGCCGCAGAGTGCAAGTTGACCAGCGAGTGCGCGCCAGCGCCGGTTATTTCGCGAAGCGACGCCCGCGTCGGCAAACGCGGTACAAAATGCGCTCCACGCCGCGATAGCCAGGTCACGTGCGCCCAACCCCAACACCATCGTGGCAACGATCAGGAGAGCGACCGTCCCATCATAGTCGGGGAAGCGGTCCTGGAGAGTTAGCCATTCCATCGCAGGTGCGACATGTGATGCGATGACTAGCGCGGTTCCTGACCAGAACAATATATAACGAGGCTTCGATGCGCTGAAGAACTCTTCGTCAACGCCGCAACCTCGAGCTATCGGGACGACGATTGCCATCACGTTCGATGCGATGAGTGCGTAGCCGGTATACAGGGCGACCGCCCAGGCTAGGTAGTGGAGAGGGTGATGCTGCATCCACGAATCGATCACGGGGAGCAGTTTAATGACGAGCCAACAGCCAGCGAGGATCGAGAGGATGGGGTCAATGAGGGCGAGGCAGAGTGCCGTGAGGTGATTCTGCGCTGTGCGAAGGTGGTACGGTGTCATTTAATGGTTCCTTTCGTAGAGAACGCGGTCGTGATAACCAGCACGATAGCCAGCGTCGAATCCGTATCCGTAGCCGACGTTGTAGCTCGCCCACATGGCCGCAAGCCCGACGATTAGAGCGAGCGCGAGTGTGAATACAAGCGAAGAGATTGGCGCGATGGCGCGCTTGCGCGCCGCGTCGCGAACCTCGGATTCAAGCGAACGGATCGCACGAACGGAGGCGTCGTGAATGCCGGAAATTCCGTCGGCCACAGCTGCAATTATGCGCTGGTTGTTGGTGATGCCGGAGGCAACTGCCGACGAGAGGCGTTCGGCGAACGCGTCGTTCGTGAGAACTGCATTTGCGCCGCGCGTCAGCTCCCGGGTGGCCTGCTGCATTTCGTGGAGCAGCAGCCACATTGGGTCGTCATCTGGGATGCGGGATCGCTCGGCGAGACGCCGGGCGCTCAACTCGGCCTTGGGGTCGAGCGATGCGAGGTAGACCTCGCGCGCGGTGGCGGTCATCGTAGCACCGCTTGTTCCGGGACATTCCCGTCGAGATCGAGCGACGAACAGCGGAGAGCGTCGGCGGCGGATGTTAGGTATATCTGTATGCGCGCCGCGCTGAGGCGTCCAAGTTGCTCCACGCCTCTCACGCCGGCGGCGTGAATCAGGCGCAGGCGCTCCGCGTCGATTTGAGCCAACAGGCGTGGCGCTATCGACGGTAAGAACAGCGTTTCGGCGCCGACACTAACTGCGAGATCGCTCGTGGCGCCGTAGCGACGCAATCCGTTCTCCTCGATACCATCGTAGATAACGAAATCGTCGGCGTTGCCGAAACGCCCGTTCTTGACGATGACGATACGCGCGCCGGTTCCAGCAAACGCATTGAGTACGACCTGTGCCGTAACGGTCTCGGCGACCATTGCGCCGATCGGGTTGACAGCGACGAGTTCGCGGCCCGACGATTTGACAGTCGCGACCAGTCCGTGTGCCCCGCTTTCGCCAAAGGTGCTCAGCAGATCGTCGATGCGGCCGCCCGGCACGTCAATGATGACGTCATCGACGTCGCCGCGATAGCAGTCGTCAAGCCAGGACTGTTTCGCGGCGATTGCGTTAAGGTCGAACGTCTTAATCGCGTCGTCGTACACGGCGAACGTGCCGGTCGAGGCGTCCAGATCCCATGACGCTATGCGGCGATCGCGCACCGGAAGAAGATCGTGGAGGAGCTTCGATACGAACGTCTTGCCAACGCCGCCTTTCGGCGCAAGTGTCACGATGACGCGGCGCGCTCTCACAGCTTCAATCCCTTCGACCCAAAGCGTTCATTGCTCGTCGGCGCCGGCTTAGATAGCGGCATTACGGCTGCGTTGGGCGCGTTCGTCGGTGGGCTCTTCGGTGTGATCGATTCATTTGACGAACGCCGACGTGAGCGACGTTGCGAGCGTTGAATGCACGCCGCGCGGAGAAGGTCGGCGCTGATACTCTCGCCGGTTGCGGCCGAGAGCTCTCGCGCCAGGGATCGCCACGAGTAGCCGCGCCGGCGCAGTGCGATGATAGGTTCGCGAGCGCCTGAGAGCAGTTGCCGCTTTCGACTCACGCGCGACGTCGGATCGGCATCTTGCAAGCGTTGTAGAACTGCTTCGAGTTCATTTGTTGTCATCGGGTGACCTCAATAGGTAATGCGGTTTATTGCGAAAGTCTAGCCGATTCAAGAATGTTGTGCGCGACATCTACTGAGCATCCGGTGCAGCAAAAAATGCCGCACGAAACATGCAGCCCGTGCCGCACGCGAATCCGCCCACTGTGCCATACTGCACGGCAACGCCGCCGCGAACGAATCGCGACGCCGAACGCACTACACCTAGCCGTTAAATCGACGTCAGATAAGGATGCAGGATGGTGCCCAAGGGCAAACGAGGATCGAAAACGCAACGACACGGCGGCCGCGTCGTGCTATCGCTGGATGTAGAACCGCGTGTGCGCGATGCTTTGCGAGAACGCGCGGCGGTTGCTGGCGTTTCGATGGCAGAATACGTTAGCGTCGCGCTCGCTCGACCGGAACGCGTGTTCGCGACGACGTCCGCCGAGATGGCGCAGCCGCTCGTGCAGCTTTCGTATCGGATCTCCCGCGCGCAGCAGGCCGCCGCTGGGCACGATCATTCGACGTTGACTGCAGAACTTGAGTTCGCACGTCGCATTGCCGCGGAGGCGATGCGCCCGTTAGCGTCTCCGCACGCCGAAGAGGTTCGCTTGGGCGATGGGCGGCGCGCCGGCGGTTGGGGTGGCTGATGGTCGGTAAGCTCTGCGCTGCACCTGCAAAAGGAGGCGCGGCCTCAGGCCTGATCGAGTATCTCGTTGGCTACGCAATCTCACAGAAGGGTGCGACGCGCCACGAGATCGCCGACGCGCTCGATGGCGTGTACGCGGAATCCGAGCAGCGCCCCGACCTCGGCGTAGACGCTGTGTGGCGACCGGCAGCAGGCGGCGGGACGCGGCCTTCGTCCATACTCGTGCGGAACTGCGCCTCGTCCTCGACCGCGAGTTTGGAGATCGACGCCGATGGCGCGCGTAACCCCGGTATCCGGTCGAGCGCGTTGCATTTTGTCTGGTCGTGGAATGAACGCGAGACCGGATTGCTATCGGACGAACAGGCGCACGCGTACGTTGGGCAGGTTCTCGAAAAACTCGGCATGAGCCATCATCGAACAGTTGCGGTGCTTCATCGTGATACCGACAATTTGCACGTCCATTGCGCCGTCGGTGCCGTGGACCCGGGAACGGGACTCGCCTACGATCGCACGGGGCTTCACCGGAAGATGGCATGGGCCGAACGCGAAGTCGAGCTCGTCAACGGCCTCGACCACGATCGCGGCCTCGCCGTCGTCCAAGACGCCGGGCTTTCCACCGCTCACGTGCGTTGGGCTGATACGTTCGAGCTCGCAGCGTGGCGTGCGGAACGGCGCGAGGAGCGCTTCGTTCGTCAGGAACGCCGTTCGTTCGAGGGCTATCGCGAGCGCGACGTGTCGTTCGAACGCTATGTCGATGCGACGGTGGGTCCGCGCTTATTGACTGCGCTTGACCTCGATCGGCAGCGCGGTATTGCAGCCTCCTGGGCGACGTTGCATACTGTTGCGGCGCGCTATGGATGCGAGCTATCTGTATGGCCAAACGACGCCGTCGTCGTTCGGGATGTTGGCGTGGGCGCGATGCGCGCCGCGCACGAGCAAGAGCGACGCGACGCGCGCGCCGGGCTCCTTGCCGATGGGCTCGATCGCGGGGAAGTTGACGAACAGCTTGCAGAGCTGCGCGCGAAGCATGCGACAGAAGAAACGATTGAACGCGAACGCAAGATAGCCGCTGGAGATGTCGCCGAGTTACCATCTGCGTTGCAAGAACGATTGCGAGCTCTCTCGGAATATCAAGACGCCGATCAATCGGAGCGTTCCATCATCGAGCAGGTCGAGCGCAACTCGGCCATTGTCCTCAGCGCGGTAACTGCGCAAAGCAGCACGTTCACGCGCGAGGATATCGATCAGTGGCTTTCAGCACGGATATCGGATCCTGATGCGATCGAACGACTAGGCGATCTAATAATTCGCGCAGACGGCGTCCGGGTGCTATCTGCCGATCCGGTGCAGCCCCTGATGACGACGATAGAGATATTGGCGATCGAAGATGCCTTGGATGCCGATGCTCGTCGCCTGGCAGCGACCGCCTCGGGTATCATTCCGTCTGAAATCGATGCCGCGATTCGGTCCTACGAGCAGCAAGAAGCCGCGCGTCGCGGGCATGCCTTCCGGTTGTCGGACGAGCAGCGCGTGTCGCTGCAGCAACTCTCACGCGCTTCGCTCGTCGCTATCGAAGGCTTGCCGGGAGTTGGCAAGACCACAATTCAAGGCGTGGTGCGTGTGCTCGGAGAGCAGCTTGGCCGTGAAGTGGTTGGACTCACGCTGTCTCAGACCGCTGCGGAGCGTCTCGAATCTGAAGCCGGCTTTCGGTGCGTCAATACCGCGCGAGCGCGGATGCTGGAGGAAGGCCACAATCCGGTCATTCCACACAATGGCATCGTGGTCGTTGACGAGGCTGCGATGGTCGACTCGCGTGCGAACGGCAAGATTTTGGATCTGGCGCGCTCGCGCGGAAGTGTGGTGGTGGAGATTGGCGATGTGCGCCAATTGCAACCGATCGACTTTGGCGCGTCTTTCCGAATCGTCAGAGATGCGGCACGGGGCGTTGGGACGTACTGCGAGCTTCGCGATATCCAGCGCCAGGAGCGAGGATGGCATCGCGAAGCGGTGGTGCAATTAGCCGATGCGATCGCCGAGCGTGATGAGAATACGCGTCTCGCGAAGGTCGGCGCTGCACTTCGGCTCTTGGAAGACCACGGTGCCATCACGTGGGCTGATGATCGTGATGCGGCGATCGATGCAGCTATTGGATGCTCCCAGGCGCGCCGCAGTGCCGGCCTGGATACATTGACGCTCGCTTCTGATAAGGACGCCGTTCGCCATCTTTCGGAAGAGGATCGGCGGCGCAACGGACGCGAGGGGAAGGGGCGGCGTTATGTGACCGATGGCGGTCTTCGGGAGATCGCGCCCGGAGATCGGCTGATGTTCTTGGAGAATAGTCTGCGCCGTAATGGCCTTGGCGTTCGCAACGGGGATCGCGGGACGGTGCTTGCGGTAAAGCCCAACCGAATTACCGTGCAGCTCGACGGCAAGAAAGAGCAGACAGTGACATTCTCGCCGAAGGCGTATCAGGCGTTCGATTATGCGAACGCCTGCACAGTTCATAAATCACAGGGAGCCAGCGTGGAGGCTGCGGTTTCGCTGATCGATCGCAGCGCGTCGGCCGAACTGCTATTTGTTGCCGCAAGCCGTTCGCGGCGAGATCTGGATATCGTCGTGCCTCGCTCGGCATTCCGCGACATCCACGAATTAGCAGAGCACGTCGCCGAGCGGATATCGTTGAAGACGACGACGAGAACGTACGACGAAGTGTTGCAGCGAACGGGCGGCAAGCAAACGATCCGCGTGCAGAACATCGAAGTGCAACGGGCGGCACTGCCGCTTCGTCGCATCTATGAGGCGGACGTCGTCGAGCCGCTTCGAGCACTGCAGTTGGATCGCGTCGACGAGGCTCGTGAAGCCTATCGAGAACGCAAGAGCGAGATCGCCGAATCGGGGCTATCGATGGAAGACCGCTTGGATGCCAGCCGGGACGCGCTGCGCGTAATGAGGACCACGGTGATTGCCGTCTATCGCGAACTGCGTCCGCAGCCCTTTGGAGAATGGCTGCACGAGCGAGAGGAGCTGCGGGAACGGGTCCGGCCGTCCGTCGATCGGCGAGAAGAACAAGAGCAGACGGTTCGCCGGGAGCGGGGCGAGTTCTCGCGGGCGGAGGAGATGTCGCAAAGTCAGGGACCGCAGCGGGAACGATGAGCGCGATTGTATCAGTCCGGCGGTTTGCGAGTTCCCGGGCGCATCGGCGTGAGGAGACGCCGAAGGCCGACGCTGGCTTCGGCTATGCTTCCGGTTCGGCCACGCTCGGCTTGCGCGTCACCGTCTTGCCGCTATCGAGCAGGCTCATTAACGCTGGCAGCGGCGCGATCACTCTTTGCAAGAGTTCGAGCCGATTCGAGTCCGGGGGCTCGCGGACGAACGCAACGATGTCGTCGAGTTTGCGAACCCCGAGGCTGTTCAGCATCACCGCAAGCATAGCGCTATGGTTGGGGTGCCGCGCCTGCAAGCTAAGAAAGTTCGAGTCGCCAGTCTCCTTCTGGAACCGAGGATTCGATTCGAGAATCGCCCGCTCCGTCGATGGTGCATCGCCGTGCAGCCAATCCTCAATGATCATTCGAGTATAGTGCTTTGTTCGCAGGTTCATGTCTGCGTTGTCCTCGGGAACGAAGACGTACATCTCTTGCCCGAGCTGCGCCGCTACGAACTCGACGTAAAGGTCGAAAAATTGAAACGCCGTTACGCAGTCGTCGTACGTATAGTAGGAGCGATCATCGTTCACGTGCTGGATGAAGGCGCGATTGAAACGCGACACGGAAAGGTTCGCGTGCTTGGAAGGCGTTTGATAAGTTTGAAGAAACTGCAAGACGTAGGTCTTGTACGTCTCGAAGCGCGCGTCCATCTGTGAGTTTCCAGACCTCGGCGTGAGATCTGCCACGGCCGCGCGAATATCGCGATGACGCATGTCAGGATTTCCGAACTTCCATCCGACGTGTTCGAGTAGCAGGCGCTCTATGGCCGTCGTGAGTGCGTTCGCGCACGCAAAATAGTTTCGTCGGTAGAACGCAATCGCGGCGTCGTCAAGGTAGTGCGAGACGAGGCTAAGGAAGGGCAACCGCTGTGCGCGGACGACCATGAACGCTCGGATATGCGGAGCGAAATAGACTCGCGCGATCTCCTGGACGACCCAGTCTACGTCGGAGGCCGGATGCCCGCCGGTCGCAACGGCCGTCGCGATGGTCTCGCAGCGGTGTAGCAAGGCCATAAAGACGCCGTTCGGCATGTAGGCGGGGCTGATACAGCGCCCAAGCGGGAGAAGAACGTCGTTTACGGCGCGAACCTTGCGGCCGAAGTCGGCCTCGAAGACGCGTGTTATTACTGATCCAAGGCGTGTGCGACGCAACGGCGGTTCCATCGGAGCCGTGTCTTCCAGCGCCTGCTCGATCATATCGATCTCGTCGTCGAGTGGCGCGCCGTAGGTCATGAAGATGCCGGCGGCGTGGAGTTTGTCCGCCAGCTGCTTCCGGCGCTCGTTGAGCGCTGCGAAATCCGTGGAAACCATGGTACCAAAGGTTCGAGAGGAACCGCCGCCGAACCCCGGCGGTGGCCGCTAGGACGTGACTGTACTTACGGAACGCCGCTGAGACTTGATGATGTTTCCGTAGAGGCGATTGAAACGCACAGTGGTTATTATGGCTTCGTCGATCTTACTGATCTCGTTGAGAGCGATACTGTATCGCGCGATCCTGGTTCGGCGCCACGAGCAGCTCGGTTCATCCGCATCCCGTACCGGAGTTGCCACGTGCAAGGTGCCGTCGACAAAGAACACGCCTTGCTTGTCGCCTTGCTGAATCACCCCAACGAGTTGAGGGTACCCGTTTGCGGCGACAAAGACTGCGATCGTGAGCGCGCCAGCCGTGCCGCCGCATTGCAAAGGGAGGGCAGCAACGGGGAGATTTGAGGTCTTTTCGTACCCTAAGACCCCAGTGTTCGGGAACATCCAATAGCCGCCAGCGCGGGCTACGGGATCGCGTGTGATGGCCGCTTGGATGTTTGAAAATCTGAAGTACTTGCGGCCTTTCAGAGCCGGGATCTCGAACGTCAACGGCGCTGAGTCAACACCGGGCGACGACGCCAACGCACTTTCCCAATCGACGGCTGCAAGCGGATGCTGGCGTTGCATGCTGAGCGCGGCTTTGCACGCGCTCCAAAGATCGCGAACGCTAAAGCGAAACGCCTTCCAGTAACCCGATCTTTCGGCTCGCTCATAGAGCGCGTGCACGACGTTGTCGGCAAAGTCGCGTGGTGCAACTTTGATAATGAGATCGATCACTCGGCGGAAGAGAAAGCGAAGGAGTTCGTCGGTGAGAAGCTGGGTGAAGTGATCCACGGTCATCCCTCCCCTATCGCTAGACGCAGGCGAGCGACACTTCGCGTCTCAGCAAGAAATTGATCGATGGATCGTGAGCCAGCGCCGGTGATGCGATAGACTCCGATGTCTCGGGGCCGCCCGTCGGCAGACGTCACACGCTCCTTACGCGTCGTAACGAACCCTCGCTGACCCATCCGCTGGAGCGCCATGTAGATGCTTCCGTCATCGACCTTACGGCCGCGCTCGTCAGCTTCGAGCTGGGCGGCTACGGCAGCAACCGTGGACTCTTGGCCACCGGAAAGGCAGGCTAGGATCAGGGCCTCGTTCATCCCGAGCGTCGTCTTCACTGGGACAGTATAACACTGTAAGAACGATCGAGGAAACCCCGAAGGCTATTTCGCTTCCCGAACTTTTTTTATGGCGTTTTTCTATAGTATAATGCCATACATGGCAGTTCAGACGACGGCTGAGGCCGTCCGCCGGTATGTTCGACGCCTCGAGCCCGGAACGGTGTTCACGCCAGCGGAACTTGTCCGCGAGCGCGTCGGCTCAGATCGAGCGGTACGGGAGACGCTGCGACGTCTCGTCGCAGGAGGCACCGTACGCCGCTTATCAAAGGGTTACTACGACGTCCCACGGGTGAATGCGCGGATCGGCGTCCTGAGCCCGACCCCCGAAGCGATCATCGCTGCGCACGTTCGAAAGACCTGCGCTACGATCGAGCGCCCGGAACTCGACGCCGCCAATCGGCTCGGCCTGACGACACAGGTTGTGGCGCGCCCCATCTATCGGACGAACCTTTTCCCGCGCGAACTCAAGATCGGAGGGCAGACGATCCGGCTTCAAACGGCCGGGCCACGTTCGCTTGCGCGCGATACAAACCCGGCAGAACTCGTCATCGACGCGCTTCAGGCGATTGGCAAAGCCCACATCACCAAACGTGAAGTCGAAAAGGTGCGCGAGTTCGTACGCGAGCACGGGCTTGAGAAGAAGCTCCGACAACGGGCTCGTCGTTCGCCATTGTGGATGCTCCGGATAATTGACGACATTCTTGCCGAAAATCACGACGCAGATGGATAGATTCGCCCGTCTTTCTGCACAAGAGCGCCGAGAGATTTTCCAGGAACGCGCATGTCAGATGCGCGTTGATTTTACGATTGTCGAAAAAGATTTCTGGGTCTGCTGGACGCTTAAGTCGCTCTTCGCGCTCCCTTCCGGGAATCCGGCGATGACATTCAAGGGTGGAACGTCTCTCTCGAAAGCCTATGGACTGACCGATCGGTTTTCGGAGGATATTGACGTTGTTACAGATCCGTATTTCTTCACCGCAAAGGGACTTTCGGATCCAGAAGAGCCGGGCATCAGAAATACGCAGCGCCAGAAGCGCATGGAGCAACTGGATGCGACCTGTGCTTCCTACATCGGGGGCAGTTACTCTCGATGCGGTCGCAGTTTGCAGCGCGACTAGGTTCGAGCGAAACATGGGCCATCAGTGTCGACCCAACGGATCCAAACGCGCTGCTCTTTAGCTACCCAAAGAGCGACCCTCGCATAACGTACGCATACCTTCGAGATACCGTGACAATCGAGCTCGGTTTGCGCGCGAGGACTGCCCCATCCGAGTATAGGTCGATTGCGCCATACCTGGCGGAGATACCGATGCTGGTGGAAGAGCCGCAAGTAATCTGCAACGTCCTTGTCCCCGACAGGGCGTTTTGGGAAAAGGTGACGGCACTGCACGTCGAGAGTTTCCAAGCTAAGGCGAAGCAGTTCTTCTCGCGGCATTACTATGATGTTTCAGCAATGCTGCAGACGCAAATCGGCCAGGTTGCTTCTCGCGATCTCGCTATGCTGGAAGATGTATGCGCCTTCAAAAACATCTATTACTACGCCGCATCGGCTCGTTACGACCTCGCGAGGCCGGGTTCGTTGCCCTCTGTGTCAACGTAGCGTGAGGCCAGTCGCCGGGGGATGACCAACAATACTTGCTTGCTTCGACGATCAACGATATCCGCGCTCGCGTCGACGAGTGGAGGGCGCGCCTGAATCCGGCAACGTGGGGCGTAACGCCGGAGACCGCGCGACTTCTTCAGCACTGGCGCACGTAAAACTTTAGCGGCCCGCGCCCTTTTCTGTCAAGTTGAAGCGGTAGCGTCCGCCACACTCATGGAGCGGTCGACGACACGCTGGGCGGTATGAAGACAGGAAAGTTCTCTCTGAGGCATCGTAATGAACTCCATCGGAGGCCCGTTGGCCGTCGAGGGGACATCTCTGCATTGCTCCTACACCAGGCCGTTCCTTACTTGACCTTTACACAACTCTCATGCTACGTTCGGCCACGGTCGCATTTCTCCGCATGACATTCGATCGCTTGTAGGGCAATGGACGCCATACGATCGGATGCATCAACAGGGACGTTCTTCAACATTGGACGTGATCGCTTACCCACGAGTCGGTAGCGATTTGAACGCTTCCCGGTAGCAACCTCATCGACGCCTCCCGTGCGTTACAGGCAGACCAATTGGCCGTGCCTCTTTGAATTTGTGTCATCCTCAGTAAGGGAGAGTCTCCGTGCGTTTGTCAGCTGTAGCTACCGAGTTATCCACTGCGATAAGTTCTTTATTGCAATCGGGTCCGACCATTTGCGGGGTGCAAACCTACGTTGGCATAGGTGCGAATCAGGGGAAACTCGTCGATGCGAACAACCGCGATTTTCTCGCCGATGTGCCGCCCGAGCAGCGCCACGCCGCCCGCCACGCTGCAAGTGAATATTTGCAGGGAATCAGTCGCGCGAACGATCGCGGACAGCATGGCGCGCCGCAGCAGTCTGCACGAGGAGTGACCTATGAGAACGCATCGCTGCTCGCCGAGAGCACCTACGCGAATGACGGCAGCTCGCGACAGTATACGACGGCTGGCGACACGGCGAGGGCCGATTCGAAAACCGGAACCTCCGACCCGGCGAACCCGTACGGCGACGTACCGCAGACCGTCACACTTGGGCGGTCAGCGAAAGATGTTGAAGCCCTCACGCCGACACAAATTGCGGCACTGACCAACGCCCAGGTGCGTTCACTCACGCACGAGCAAATGCACGTTCTCACGACGGCACAGCTGCAAGCGCTCTCGAAACGGGAGAGTTGGGACCTCGGTGGACGCCAGATCCAAGCGCTCACGAACGCGCAGACCGGCAACCTTACGACCCAGCAACTGCAGACGCTGCGAGCGCCGCAGATACGAGCGCTGAAGAACGATCAAATTCACTCGCTCTCCGTCTCGCAGATTGCAGCGTTCCTCCCTGGCCAAATCCCGGCCTTCACCGCGCGTCAACTCCATGCGTTGAGCACGGCGCAGCTGCAAGCGCTTACCGGTCAACAACTTGCCGCTCTCCTCAAGCACCAAATCCGCGCGCTCAAAGGAGCGCAGATTGCGTCGTTCACGACGACGCAGATCCAGGCGCTTACGCCAACTCAAATCGCTGCCCTGCGCGGCGAGCAGATCGCCTCGCTCACCGACGCTCAGGTGCAGGCGTTAACCAAATCGCAACTCGCAGCTCTGAGCAGCGATCAAATGCAGGCGTTCACCGACGAACAGGTGGCGGCGTTTACGGCCAAGCAGATTGCCACATTCTCCGTCGCCGACATTCAGGCGTTACAGTCCGATCAAATCGCGTCGCTAACGACGACGCAGATGCAGGCCTTAACCACTACGCAACTCAACGCATTTGCCGATTGGCAGATCCAGTCGTTTTCTACCGAGCAGATTGCGTCGCTCACGACCAAGCAGATTGCGAGCTTGTCGGTGGCGCAGCTCGGAAATCTCTCCGGCGACCAAATTCGGGCGCTCACGATCCCCCAAGTCGGGGTGCTTACCCCTGAGCAGATCGCCAGCTTGCGGGATCACCAACTTCGATCGTTAAGCGATGCACAGATCCAAGCGCTGAGTGCCGAACAACTCGCCGCCCTTACCACCGATCAAATATCCGATCTGAGTCGTCGGGAAATGCGCGCGCTCACCACCACGCAGATCGCCGATCTCTCGACCAGTCAAATCGGTGCGCTGACCGATTGGCAGGTGCGCGATCTGACTGCAGCCCAGGTGCAGGCGTTGACCGCGCCGCAACTGCAATCGCTCTCGTGGGATCAGTTGGCCAGCCTGCGCAGCGCGCAGGTCGATGCCCTCACCGGGCCGCAATGGCGGGCGTTCTCCTCGCAGCAGGTCCGCACACTGCAAGAAACGCATCCGTGGCAACTCTATTCGTGGTTCGATGGACCGGAGGATGTCTCCGAACTGAGCCTCGGTCAAGTCGCTTCGTTGCGTCCCTGGCAGATTCAACAGATGACGGCCGCGGATATCCAAGCGCTCTCGACGCAACAGCTCACCGCTCTCCGTGGCGACGAAATTTCCCAATTTACCACTAGCCAAGTTCAGACGTTTTCGCCCACACAACTCCAGTCGTTTGCGGCCGATCAGATTCAGGCATTGACGCCGAGCCAAGTTGGGGCATTTACCGGCGCGCAGATGGCGTCATTCACCCCTCAACAGATCGCTGAATTCACGCCGGGGCAACTCTCCGGGTTGACGCCGGCGCAAATTCCTTCGCTTACCAAAGAACAGATTCAGGCACTCACGGTGCCGCAGTTGCAGGGATTTGCAACGGCCCAACTGCAAGCATTCACGCTTGCACAAATTCCGGACTTTACGCCATCGCAGATATCCGGGTTCTTGCCGTCGCAGATTGCCGAATTTGCGCCCGAGCAAATCGGCGCGCTGACACCGGGTCAGGTACAGGCGCTGGGCGGCGCGCAGATTCAAGCGCTGACAACCGCACAAGTTGCGGCGCTCGCGCCCGCGCAGATTGCGGCCGTCACGCCGGCGCAGATCGCTGAATTCACACCGGGGCAGGTCAGCACCCTGGCTGCGGGCCAGTTACAGGCGCTTGATAGCGACCAGATGCAAGCGCTAACGACCGCCCAGATCGGCGCGTTGACGCCGACGCAGATCGAGGCGTTCACGCCCAGCCAAATAGCAGACTTTACACCGAGTCAAGTCGGTACGTTGACGACCAGTCAACTCGACGCGCTCACATCGAATCAGATTCAAGCCCTCACGCCGACGCAGATCGCCGCATTGACGCCGACGCAAATAGCTGCGTTCACGCCAACGCAAATTGCCGAGTTCACTCCGGCGCAGGTTGGTACGCTTAGTGCGAGCCAGATTCAGGCGTTGACGGGTCCGCAGATCCAGGCGCTGACGACTCTGCAGATTGCTGCGCTTGCGTCGAATCAGATTGCAGCGTTCACGCCGGGGCAGATCGCGGAATTCACGCCGGCACAGGTCGGAACGTTGACGTCAGGCCAATTGCAGGCACTGACGGCGGGCCAAATCCAGGCCCTCACGGCCGGGCAGATCGCGGCATTGTCACCAGAGCAGATTGCGGCATTCACGCCTGCACAAATCGCGAATTTCACGCCTTCGCAAATCGGTTCATTGAGTGCAGTTCAACTTCAGGCACTGGGCAGTTCGCAAATCCAAGCGCTCACGCTCCCACAGATCGGAGCGCTCGCATCATCCCAGATCGCCGCGTTCGCACCAACGCAAATCGCCGAGTTCACCCCTGAACAAATCGGCGCGTTTGCCGCCAGTCAACTGCAAGCCTTGACCGTAGGGCAGCTTCAGGCCATTACCACCGGGCAGATCGCCGCGCTCTCGTCAGCGCAGATCGCTGCGTTCGCATCGGCACAGGTCGCGAGCTTGACGTCGGGGCAGGTGGCGACGTTCAGCGCGAGCCAATTGCAGGCGTTGACCGCTCAGCAAATCCCGGCGTTGACGGTCGAGCAGATCGGCGCGCTCGCGCCGCAGCGGATCGCGCAGTTCACTCCGGCGCAGATTCCAAACTTCACGGCGGTACAGCTTCAGAGCTTCAGTGGCGCGCAACTCGACGCGCTCACGCAGCCGCAAATTGCCGCGCTCACCGGCGAACAACTCGCTTCGCTCAGCGATGCACAGGTCGCAGCGCTGACGACGACGGACATTACGGGGCTATCGCCTTCGCAGGTGAGTGCGCTGCGCCCCGATGAAGTGGGAGCGCTCACGAGCGCGCAAATCGGCGTGCTATCAGAGCCGCAGATTCAAGCATTCACGAATCCGCAAGTCGCCGCGCTGTCAGCGCCACAGATGCACGCCTTTGCGCCGAATCAAATTGCAGCATTCGCGCCAAGCCAAGTTGCGACGTTGAGTTCGGCACAACTCCAAGCCCTTGACAGCGCACAACTGCAGGCATTGACGAGCGCACAGATTGCAGCATTGCAGCCTTCGCAGATCGCGTCGTTTACTCCGACGCAAATTGCGGAAGTCGCCCCCGCGCAGATCGGCGAGTTCAACGCTCCACAAATACAGGCGCTAACGGCCGCACAACTTCAGGCGTTCACGCAGCCGCAGGTCGCAGCGCTGTCCTCGACCGAGGTCGGGGCACTCGCTCCGACGCAGGTCGCGGACTTCACTGCACAGCAGATTCCGTGGCTCTCGGGAAGCCAAATCGAAGCGCTGTCCGGAGCCCAGATCGCTGCACTCACGACGAGTCAGATTCCCGCGCTCACGACGACGCAAATCGCCGCGCTGACGCCCTCCCAGATCGGCTCCCTCACGACGCTTCAACTGCCAACACTGACGGCGACACAGCTACAGGCGCTCTCACCCGCGCAGTTCGGTGCGCTCTCAGTATCGCAGGTGCAAGCGTTCACGCCATCACAGATCGCTGCATTCTCACCGCAGCAGATGCCCGCGTTCTCGATTGCGCAGTTGGACGGTTTGACCACGAGTCAATTTGCAGCCGTAACGCCGGGGCAGATGGGCGCTTTGAGCAGCAGCCAGGTCGTGGGGCTCACCGATGGCCAGATTGCAGCGTTGAATGGTTCGCAAGAGGGCGCCCTCTCGACCAATCAGATTGCCTCCCTTTTATCCGACCAGCTTCAATCGCTGACCGGAGCCGAGATTGCGGCGCTCTCCACCGTGCAAGTCGGTGCGTTGTCACCGCTGCAAATCTCAGCGTTCACACCGAGCCAAATTCCCAGCTTTACCCCGTCGCAAATCGCGACCCTCACCACCGGGCAGGTTGGCGCGCTCACCACGGGTCAGGTTGCTGCCTTGACGACCTCGCAAATTGCCGCGTTATTGCCAACGCAGATTGCCGCCTTCTCCGGGGCGCAGCTCGATGCGTTGTCGAGCGCGCAGCTCGCTGCGTTTGCGCCATCGCAAATTGCGGCACTCACGATCAGCCAGATTCCTGAACTGACGGCGTCACAGATCGCCGGCCTCTCTTCGCCACAGATCGGCGCACTAACGAGCGCGCAGATTGGGGCATTGACGACGGGGCAGATTCAAGCACTGACCGGATCGCAACTGCGTTCGCTCAGCGATGCGCAGATCCAAGCGCTAACGCCCACGCAGATCGCGGCGCTCACCCCACATCAAATTCCAAGCCTTCTCAACGCACAGGTCGCAGCACTCACCAATGCGCAGATCGCAGCGCTGACGCTCGATCAAATCTCCGCGTTGACACCGACTCAAGTAACGGCGCTCTTGCCCAGTCAGATCCCGGCGTTCTCAAACGCACAACTCGACGTTCTCTCACAAGCGCAATTCCAGGCGCTGACGCCTAGCCAGATTGCGGCAATGACCGATGGGCAGATCGCCGGGTTAACAACGCCGCAGATCGCCGGGCTCTCGGTATCGCAGCTCGCAGCGCTCTCATCGGGGCAAATTGCATCGCTAACGAGTGCGCAGGTTCAGGCGCTCACGGGAACGCAGATCGCTCATCTCAGCAACGGACAGCTGGAAGCGTTGACGGTGCAACAGATCTCCGACCTGAGCGTCGCGCAACTCCCGGCTCTGCTCGAAACGCAGATCCCCGTGCTCTCCAACGCGCAGATCGCAGCACTTTCCTCAAATCAAATCAGCGCCTTTACGCCTGGCCAGTTTGCCGCATTCACTCCCGCGCAAATCGGGGTATTGTCCGGAGCGCAGATCGCAGGGATCACTGCTAACCAACTTCCCGCACTCTCTCCGTCACACATTGCACAGTTGTCCTCCATTGCAGACTTGACCGATGCGGCGTTACAGAGCGCGACCGCAGTACAAATCCCCGCGATCACCGCCACGCAACTCGCGCAACTGCCGGGCGCTGCGATCGACCGCTTCGCGGTCAGTCAGTTCCCGTACTTCACGGCAACGCAAGTTGCGTCACTATCTCCCGTGCAATTCGCGGCGCTCACGAACGATCGATTGGCCGCAATTAGCCCGACGGCCTTGGCGGCGATATCAAGCGCTGCCTTTGAAGCCCTGAGCCCAACGCAGATTGCCGCTCTCACCCCCGCGCAACTTGCAGCCCTTCCTGCCAGCGACATCGCGCTGCTGTCACCAGCGCAAGAAGCCGCCTTGGGAGACAGCGTCAGCAGCCTCTCCCCCAGCGCGATCGCGGCCCTGGACCCATCGCAATTGCAAGCCTTGGGTTACGATCAAGTCGTCGAGCTCACCCCACAGCAGACATCGGCATTGAGTGCGCTGCAGCTGAACGCGTTCACGCCCTCACAGCTCTCCGCTCTTGGCCCGGAGAATATCAGCGCGCTGACGACCACGCAAATTGCTGGGCTCGCTCCTGCAACGATTCAAGGATTGACCGCCGGGCAGATCGGCTGCTTTACTGGAGCGCAGATCCTCGTGCTGAGCAGCGCGCAACTCGCCGCGCTCTCACCGCAGGGTCTCTCGGTGCTTGGTGCCGGTGCACTCGCTGGGTTCACTCCCGGCCAGATCGCTGCGCTCTCCCCGAGCCAAATCGCGGGGTTGACCGATGGCCAACTCAGCGTTCTCAGTCCGGACCAAGTGGCCGCGCTTGCACCATCGCAGCTCGCAGTCATCAGCCCGGACGGGATCGGCTTCTTGACCGGTCCGGCGCTCGGTGCGCTGTCACCGCAAGCGTTCGCATCGCTGAGTGACGTTCAACTCGCCGGGATCACCGCCGTGCAGGCGCCGTATATCAGTACGCAGCAAATGAATGCGCTCAGCGCAACACAGCTCGCCGCGCTCGCGCCGAGCACGATGGCCGCGCTGACACCTCGCGTGCTTGCCTCGGCAGGGACCGCAGTCGATGCAGTATTGAATGCCGGAAACATCGGGCTGCTCTCGCCGACCGCCGTGTCGTCGTTGAGTACCGCGCAGATTGCGGGCCTTGGTACCGAACAAGTCGCCTCGCTGAGCGTTGCCGACATCGCGGCGCTCACTCCGCAGCAAGTAACCTCACTTGGCGAGCATGTCGCGACGCTCTCAACCACCGAAATGGCAGCCCTCACGACAGGCCAAGTCGCAGCACTTGCGCCAGGGCAGATTGCCGCGCTCGGTCCCCTACACGTTGCGGCGCTCGATACGACGCAAATCAGTGCGTTGAGCGCACCGCAGGTCGCCGCACTGTCGAGCGAGCAACTGGCCGCGCTTACCCCCGACCAGGTCGCAAACATCTCCACGCTGGGAAGTCTTCAGACGTCGGCATTGCAGACGCTCGATCAATCGCAAGTTGCGGCGCTGACCTCGACACAACTCGCGCAATTGCAAAACGGTACGATCAATGCGTTAGCGCCGGTGCAATTTTCGGCCCTGAACGAAGGGCAGGTTGCCTCGCTGAGTATGGCGCAAATCGCAGCGCTGAATCCCCACAACGTTGCCAACCTGCAGCCTGGTGCAATTGCAGCGCTCTCTAACGCGCAGGTCGGGCAACTCTCGGCCGAGCAGTTGAACGCGCTCTCAGGAGCGCAAGTGCAGGCGCTCTCGGGGACGCAAATCCAGTCGGTGTCGCCATCGCAACTGGCCAACCTCCAGCCGCGCCTGGTTCGCTCGCTGACGACGAGCCAGATTCAGGCGCTCACACTCGCGCAGGTTGCGGCACTCACGCCGCAAGAACTCGCCGATCTCAAGAGCAATCTCGATCTGGCAGCCGCCCCCGGCGATGCTGCGGTTATCGATCTGACACCGCAGGAAATTGGTGCGTTGAGCGTAGCACAACTGCAAGCGTTGACACCGGCGGAGATCGCCTCGCTCACGGCGCCACAGCTCCAGGCACTGAGCACAACACAACTTTCCGAATTGCTTCCTGTGCAGCTACAATCGCTCTCCACGAGCCAACTGCAGAATCTACTGCCCACGCAGATTGCCTCACTCATCGTTCCGCTTGCAACGCTAGGATATCAAATTGTCAATCCGGGAGGAGCTCCATACTTAGGTGCTGATGCTGCAGGCAGCGCTGGCTCGCTCGTTGCTGGTGACACGTCAAATATTCCAAATCGTGGCTTTGTTGTCGTATACGACGGGAATGGCGCTCAGACGCAAGTTCTTGGCACAAGCGCAAGCATTCCAAACGGAAATTTTGCCGAGGCTATTTCCGGTGGCTTTGCTCCGACGGCATTCGCTCCGCCTGCGGGTTTTCCCATCTGGACGCGACCGCCAGCACCGCAATTACCGTATGGCGTATCCGCCGCACTCAACTGGAGCCAGTTCGTTACCAATCAGGGAACGCCGGGATGGACGGCGGCGGATCCCAATAACTCCGGTATGTACTATTACTACGGCGTTGATTCGATCGTCTATCACGATCCTTATAGTGGTGAAGTGCATCAATATGACCTTGGGAATAGAGTTGGAACGTAACCGTCTGTTCCAGGCCGTCTTGCTTCCGTAGCCTGCCGTCCGCGATGATAAGGGAAACACTCGTTCCATCGCGAGGCATTCATGGAAGTATCGGCAGCGCCGCATCGGCGCGCAGCACGCCGCCTATCGCTCGCTGAAAAGCGTCGCCTAGTCGAGCTCACGTTGCGCGCTGGTGCATCGGTTCTGGCGATCGCGCGCGAGCAGGGTGTGAGCCGCAATAGTCTCTATCAATGGCAAGCGCTCTATCGTGCCGGCAAGCTCACCACGGAGCCGCGGTCGCGCGCTCGTTCCGTCGCGTCGAGCGCGACGTTTCTTCCGGTGACGATCGCTGCTACTGGGCGTGCGCCGCAACCGTCATCTGGTTCGCATCCCGGCGCCTTGAGTGTCGTGCACCTGACGTTCACTTCCGGTGCGACGCTACGGATCGAGAGCGATGCGCTCGACGCCGGGTTGCTCTGCGCGCTGGTAGCGGCGTTGCAGCGATGAGCGTGGTGCCGACGAGTGTGCCGACCGGCACGCGTATTTGGCTTGCTGCCGGCGTGACGGATATGCGCAAAGGCTTCACCGGTTTAAGCGCGCTGGTGCAGAACGCGCTGGCGCGCAGTCCGTTCTGCGGGCATCTATTTCTCTTTCGCGGACGGCGCGGCGATCTGCTCAAGGTATTGTGGTGGGATGGCACGGGGTTGTGCTTGATGGCCAAGCGTCTGGAGCGCGGGCGTTTCATTTGGCCGCAGGCGCAGAGCGGGAGCGTCTCGCTGAGCGCAGCGCAACTCTCGATGTTGCTCGAAGGAATCGATTGGCGCCATCCGGTGCGCACCGCTGCACCATCGATCGAGGTGTGATATTGCAGCGCGATGCGCGCGTTGCGTTTCTTGATTTGTTTCTTGCGATGATGACGCAATGTGCTTGACACGGTGCGTTTATTCGGTACGATAGCTGCATGGATTCAGCGAACGGAACGCTCCCCGATCTCGACGGGTTGAGCATCGCTGAATTGAAATCGTTGCTACACGAACAGCACGCACGGATCGCCACCAAGGATGAGCAGATCGCCATCAAGGACGAGCAGATCGTCGCCAGAGATGCGCAGATAATATCCAGCGCGCTGCTCATCGAAAGCCTCAAGCTACAGATTCTCAAGCTGCGTCGCTTGCAATTCGGACGCCGGAGCGAAAAGCGCGAGCAAGAAATCGAGCAGTTGGAGCTCTGGGTTGAAGAACTCGAGACGACCGAAGCGCAGCGCACGAGCGCGCCGACCGAACGCGCGCAGTCAGCACCCGCTGCGGAGCGCGCCAAAAAACCGCGGCGCGCGTTCCCCGCGCATCTGCCGCGCGAAACGAATACCATCATGCCGTGCGACGAAGCCTGCCCCGATTGCGGCGGTGCGCTCGCGCATCTCGGCGAGGACGTTGCCGAGATACTCGAACTCGAACCGATGCGTTTCAAAGTGCTTCGCACCGTGCGCCCGAAGCTCGCCTGCACCCACTGCGATACGATCGTGCAGGCGTCGGCACCGACGCGCCCGATCGAACGCGGCATGGCCGGGCCGGGGCTGCTCGCCCACGTGCTCGTCGGCAAGTACGCCGATCACCTGCCGCTCTATCGGCAAGCGGAGATCTACGCACGCGAAGGGGTGGAACTCGACCGCACGCTGCTCGCGCAGTGGGTGGGGAATACCGCGGCCTTGCTCGCGCCGCTCACCGATGCGCTACGCACACACGTCTTCGCCGCCGACGTCGTGCACGGCGACGATACGCCGCTTCCGGTGCTCGCGCCCGGGCGCGGAAAAACCAAAACCGGGCGCCTGTGGACCTACGTGCGCGACGAGCGCCCGTGTGCCGGTGAAGCGGCTCCGGCAGTCTGGTTTGCCTACTCGCCCGATCGCAAGGGCGAAAACCCGCAGACGCACCTCAAAGATTTCACCGGCGTCTTGCACGCCGACGGCTATGCAGGCTTTGCCAAGCTCTACGAGGGCGGGCAGGTGCGCGAAGCGGCGTGCTGGGCGCACGTACGGCGCAAGTTCTTCGATCTGCACGCGGCCAACGCATCGGCCATCGCCGCAGAGATGCTCGATCGGATCGGCGCGCTCTACGCTATCGAAAAAGCGATTCGCGAGCAACCTCCAGACCAACGCCGCGCGGTGCGCCGGGAACGCAGCCGCCCGCTGCTCGCTGCGTTGCACGTTTGGCTGCAGCAAACGCTCGTACCGCTCTCGCGCAAATCCGCGCTTGCCAAAGCCATCTTCTATGCCCTGCATCGCTGGGAGGCGCTCTGCCGCTATTGCGAGGACGGCCGCATCGAGATCGATAACAACGCCGCCGAACGCGCGTTGCGCTGCGTCGCGCTGGGACGCAAGAACTTCCTGTTCGCCGGTAGCGACGCCGGCGGCGAACGCGCTGCAGCGCTCTACAGCCTGCTCGGCAGCGCCAAACTCAACGGCCTCAATCTCGAAGCGTTTCTACGCGAGGTGCTCGCGCGCATCGCCGATCATCCGATCAACCGCATCGCCGAACTGCTGCCATGGAATCTGAAGGCGCCTGAAACCATGCAGATCAGCGACAACGCCGAGACGCCCGTACTTCCGGCATAGAGCCGACGCCGGATCAGCACACCGTCCGCTCGTCGTCAAGACGGCCCTCAACAGACGCTTACGTTGGAACGTTCACTCAGTTTTTTAGCACGCAGATTGAACTGCCAAATACACCGTTCGTCAATCTCATTGGCACTACTGTGGCTTCCAATCCTGGATGGTATAGTGCAGCAGACCCCAACAATTCGAATTTTCAAATTAGCTATCAACCTTCAACTGGACAGTGGGACTTCGAGGATATATCAACAGGTCGAGGCGTTTTCCAAAATAACTTAGGCAGCCCAACATCGTACGTTCAAGCATATCAACTGTACCAGCGTGCTTTCGGCAATGCGCCATCCGAATTACCGCCACCAGAGACCTATACAGCAGTCGGGCTAACAGCGAATCCAACAAATGGGACACAGACGTTTGTTAGCAACCCGGGGAATCCATCATCGATATTGGGGAATACCGGCGTCCTTTCCGATCCAGCCGATAGCACCGCATTCTCTCCGACGAACGGTTCGACGGCGGCAGTTATTGGCGACACCGGGAGCATCGCGCAAACAATCAGCGGACTGAATTCCGGGCAATGGTATTCAATTTCGTTCTCAGCTATGACGTCAGCCTTTGAAGAAATGGCACAAGGCAGCGACCTACCATCGCAGGTTCTCGGCCGTGGCGCTGCTGCACCACAAACTATCAAGGTGTCATTTGATGGGCAAAATATTGGCATCTTCTCGACCAGCTCTTTGACGAATCTAACTAATTACGCGTCATCCGCTTGGCAGGAGTTTGCAACGGCAGCCTTTCTTGGGTCGGCCGGATCACACACGCTCACCATTACTGGCCTAGGACCGAATGGGCAGTCGTCATCGTTGACGTTCGATAACTTGCAAATTCTGCAAGTCGCTCCTGCAGGAAATATTTCTCAGCCAAGCGGTGGTATTGCCTCGCTAAGCCCTAGTCAAATTGCTGCGCTTTCGCCCGAGCAGCTCGTTACAGCAAACGATAGCGATCTCAATAAATTGACGCAACAGCAATTCCAAGCTATAACACCAGCGCAACTTGGATTCTTCTATGGCGCTGCCATTCAGCGGTTTACTCCATCACAACTCGATTCGATGACCACGACACAGGTCGCGTCACTTGGTTCCGATCAAATTGCTTGGCTTGGAAGTAGCGTCATCAACGGAATGAACCCGTCGCAACTTCAAGCGCTTCCGACTTTGGGAACCATCACGACACATGATCTCAACGCCGTCTCGCCTTCAACGCTTGCGCAGTTTTCGGCTCAGCAAGATGCGACATTGACGCGCTCCCAGATGGCATCGCTCGACCCTTCTCAGGTTCTCGCATTGAATCCAGGGGCATGGTCGCTGTTCAATGCTACTCAAATCTCGGGGCTCAGTTCGTTCCAGCTGGCCGTTCTACCATCGTCTAGCATCGCATCGATTTCAGCGGCAGCGCAGGCAGGGCTTCCGCCAATCGCTGGAGGTATGAGCCTAAATGACTGGCTCGCCATGCCCATTGCGCCGCTCGCGGACGGTGCGATGCCGACGCAGACGACCTCGACCGCCCTCGCTACAGCGCTGGCGCTTTACGATATGAATGCGCCGGGCGCCACGCCAAACTTTACAAAAGGTTTCGCCGACCCGAACCTTGCTCAGGGAACCTATCAATACGACGATCCGAATACCGGAGCGGCGTTTAATGGGACCGCCGGAATTACCGCGAATAATAGCATCCTCAGCGGTGCTCTCAAGTCGCCCAATGGCAATGATGCCGCGTTCATTCAAGGAACGGGGTCCTTTTCTGAAACAATCAGCGGCCTCTCACCTAACCAAGACTACCAAATCGCATTCAACGCGTCACAAAGCGCGCACTCGAACGAATCTTTCAACGTGCTCGTTGACGGGAAAGTCGTCGGTACCTATAAACCAGGTTCCGGCTACAACGCTTCGGAGACGGATGGCTTTACGATCACATCCGGCGGCCCACATACAGTGACCTTCCAAGGACTCGGTGGTACGGGCACGGCGCTTGTGGATAGTTTGAATATTGCCCTCGCCGGGGACGCGGCGGTCTTGAGCGGCGGCGCAACGTTGCAGGACGGGAGTTTCTTTAAAGCATCCGAAGGCGTTCTCACGCCAAACACCCGTCCTGCACCATCGCCGTGGACCTTCTCCGCTGCTAGTGGAATCGCTGGACCAGACAGTGCTGCATATCTCGCTGGTGGCGGGAGCGTTTCACAAACCGTTAGTGGATTTGAGAATAATCGCGTCTACTCGATCGCATTTGATGCCGCACAAGGAAGTGCTTCAGCTAATCAGGCAATTCAAGTATTGGTCGATGGAAACGTAGTGGACACCGTGACACCGCAAGATCACAATTATCGTCTGCAGTACTCTGCCTCATTTGCCCCAGGCGCTGGGTCTCACGTCATCACATTCCGCGCCGTCAATGGCTCTGCGGCTTCGGGCGAGGCGGACTTCACGAACGTGCGTGTTCTTGCAACTGGGTTCAAAAGCGACGGTGCTGCGATTACGAATGGCTCGTTCGATCCGAGCGCTGGCGGCTGGACCTTTGGTTCGCAGTCGGGAATTCGAGCAAATGCGGCTGCGGACCCGATTGCTCCGAGCGGAACCAACGCTGCGTACGTGCAAGGGAACGGGAGCTTTTCACAAAACCTAAAGGGATTTCAGATAGGGTCCAGTTACGTACTGTCATTCCGGGCGGCGCAATCTGCGGGAAGTTCCGAAACCTTCAACGTGCTTGTCGATGGCACGGTCGTTGGAACCTACACTCCGGGTGCATCGTACCAGTCCTTTACGACATCGGTGTTCGTTCCGAGCCCTGGAACGCATCGCATTACTTTCCAAGGTGTGGGATCATCCTTAAATACCGCACTTATCAACGATGTTGAATGTGTACTGCTCCCCTCCTCCCCGATATCAAGTTCGGTTGGTGCCGATGGGGCGCCGCTCATTAATCATATTCCTTCGCAGGATGAGCTCCAGCGGCTCCAATGGGCATCGCTTACCGAGTCAACGATTCGAAACGGTCGAAGTACAGTCGGTGGTGACAGTATGCTCGTCGTAGCGCCAGTCATGACTGGCATTACCGCTGGGCCGGCAAGCGGCCCTGCTACGCCGTTCGATTTTGGGTGGAGCGCTGGCAGTACGTCCACGAGCAGTGTGCAAATCGCAGCTAGTGAAGGCTCAATTACGAAAACGATTACGAATAGCGATGGCGCGAAATACGAATTGCAATATGTCGCAGATAGCGCGGCAAATCCCGGCGGCACGGGAACAGTAACGCAAGTCGATCTGTTGAATGCTCGAATCCCCGTTTCTTCTAATGGATCGATACCGCTCTCGATAAACGGCAAAGCGGATGCAATTCCGCCAAACACAAAGCCGAAAACTCAAGCAACGGCTGGAAACCTAGCGCAGGAAGTCAAGGATCTTAAGGACTTGGAAAAAATCCTAAAACCGTTTTCTAACACAACTTTCTATAAAGACGGAGCAACACCAGGGCTTGCGTTCCTGCAATTTATGCTTGATATCCAGAAAGGAGGTATTAGCAACGACCTCGCGAGTATCGCTCAAGCCCTAACGGCCGCTGGCGACTTTACAATGTCCTCTGCGGAGAAAGCAAACGCTTCGCTTTTATTAAAGGATGTAAAGTTCGCCCAATTACTTGATCAACTCCTTAATGAAATGCAAGGGAAAAAGGGACTTGCAAATGGTTTTGCTGAGGCGCAGACCGCAGCGAAACTTGCAGAGGCTTCGCTCACGGGAGGCGCCGCAGGTGCTGGTGGAGCAGATATGTACCTCAAGGGCGCCGCGTTAGCTTTAGGCGACCTCGCGATGCTCTTTAAGGCGAACGCTGGCCCAGGATCATTAGTGAAGGACTTGCAAGATGCACAGTAACCGTCTGTTCCAGGCCGTCTTGCTTCCGTAGCCTGCCGTCCGCGATGATAAGGGAAACACTCGTTCCATCGCGAGGCATTCATGGAAGTATCGGCAGCGCCGCATCGGCGCGCAGCACGCCGCCTATCGCTCGCTGAAAAGCGTCGCCTAGTCGAGCTCACGTTGCGCGCTGGTGCATCGGTTCTGGCGATCGCGCGCGAGCAGGGTGTGAGCCGCAATAGTCTCTATCAATGGCAAGCGCTCTATCGTGCCGGCAAGCTCACCACGGAGCCGCGGTCGCGCGCTCGTTCCGTCGCGTCGAGCGCGACGTTTCTTCCGGTGACGATCGCTGCTACTGGGCGTGCGCCGCAACCGTCATCTGGTTCGCATCCCGGCGCCTTGAGTGTCGTGCACCTGACGTTCACTTCCGGTGCGACGCTACGGATCGAGAGCGATGCGCTCGACGCCGGGTTGCTCTGCGCGCTGGTAGCGGCGTTGCAGCGATGAGCGTGGTGCCGACGAGTGTGCCGACCGGCACGCGTATTTGGCTTGCTGCCGGCGTGACGGATATGCGCAAAGGCTTCACCGGTTTAAGCGCGCTGGTGCAGAACGCGCTGGCGCGCAGTCCGTTCTGCGGGCATCTATTTCTCTTTCGCGGACGGCGCGGCGATCTGCTCAAGGTATTGTGGTGGGATGGCACGGGGTTGTGCTTGATGGCCAAGCGTCTGGAGCGCGGGCGTTTCATTTGGCCGCAGGCGCAGAGCGGGAGCGTCTCGCTGAGCGCAGCGCAACTCTCGATGTTGCTCGAAGGAATCGATTGGCGCCATCCGGTGCGCACCGCTGCACCATCGATCGAGGTGTGATATTGCAGCGCGATGCGCGCGTTGCGTTTCTTGATTTGTTTCTTGCGATGATGACGCAATGTGCTTGACACGGTGCGTTTATTCGGTACGATAGCTGCATGGATTCAGCGAACGGAACGCTCCCCGATCTCGACGGGTTGAGCATCGCTGAATTGAAATCGTTGCTACACGAACAGCACGCACGGATCGCCACCAAGGATGAGCAGATCGCCATCAAGGACGAGCAGATCGTCGCCAGAGATGCGCAGATAATATCCAGCGCGCTGCTCATCGAAAGCCTCAAGCTACAGATTCTCAAGCTGCGTCGCTTGCAATTCGGACGCCGGAGCGAAAAGCGCGAGCAAGAAATCGAGCAGTTGGAGCTCTGGGTTGAAGAACTCGAGACGACCGAAGCGCAGCGCACGAGCGCGCCGACCGAACGCGCGCAGTCAGCACCCGCTGCGGAGCGCGCCAAAAAACCGCGGCGCGCGTTCCCCGCGCATCTGCCGCGCGAAACGAATACCATCATGCCGTGCGACGAAGCCTGCCCCGATTGCGGCGGTGCGCTCGCGCATCTCGGCGAGGACGTTGCCGAGATACTCGAACTCGAACCGATGCGTTTCAAAGTGCTTCGCACCGTGCGCCCGAAGCTCGCCTGCACCCACTGCGATACGATCGTGCAGGCGTCGGCACCGACGCGCCCGATCGAACGCGGCATGGCCGGGCCGGGGCTGCTCGCCCACGTGCTCGTCGGCAAGTACGCCGATCACCTGCCGCTCTATCGGCAAGCGGAGATCTACGCACGCGAAGGGGTGGAACTCGACCGCACGCTGCTCGCGCAGTGGGTGGGGAATACCGCGGCCTTGCTCGCGCCGCTCACCGATGCGCTACGCACACACGTCTTCGCCGCCGACGTCGTGCACGGCGACGATACGCCGCTTCCGGTGCTCGCGCCCGGGCGCGGAAAAACCAAAACCGGGCGCCTGTGGACCTACGTGCGCGACGAGCGCCCGTGTGCCGGTGAAGCGGCTCCGGCAGTCTGGTTTGCCTACTCGCCCGATCGCAAGGGCGAAAACCCGCAGACGCACCTCAAAGATTTCACCGGCGTCTTGCACGCCGACGGCTATGCAGGCTTTGCCAAGCTCTACGAGGGCGGGCAGGTGCGCGAAGCGGCGTGCTGGGCGCACGTACGGCGCAAGTTCTTCGATCTGCACGCGGCCAACGCATCGGCCATCGCCGCAGAGATGCTCGATCGGATCGGCGCGCTCTACGCTATCGAAAAAGCGATTCGCGAGCAACCTCCAGACCAACGCCGCGCGGTGCGCCGGGAACGCAGCCGCCCGCTGCTCGCTGCGTTGCACGTTTGGCTGCAGCAAACGCTCGTACCGCTCTCGCGCAAATCCGCGCTTGCCAAAGCCATCTTCTATGCCCTGCATCGCTGGGAGGCGCTCTGCCGCTATTGCGAGGACGGCCGCATCGAGATCGATAACAACGCCGCCGAACGCGCGTTGCGCTGCGTCGCGCTGGGACGCAAGAACTTCCTGTTCGCCGGTAGCGACGCCGGCGGCGAACGCGCTGCAGCGCTCTACAGCCTGCTCGGCAGCGCCAAACTCAACGGCCTCAATCTCGAAGCGTTTCTACGCGAGGTGCTCGCGCGCATCGCCGATCATCCGATCAACCGCATCGCCGAACTGCTGCCATGGAATCTGAAGGCGCCTGAAACCATGCAGATCAGCGACAACGCCGAGACGCCCGTACTTCCGGCATAGAGCCGACGCCGGATCAGCACACCGTCCGCTCGTCGTCAAGACGGCCCTCAACAGACGCTTACGATGCACAGGCCGTCGTTAAGACGATTTCGAGTGTTCAGGAAGCGCTTAAAATCTATACGGCCAAGAGCCCAGAGGCGTTAACGTTTGCGAACCTCGCTGGTGCCCTTGGTGATCTGGCAGGAATTATCCAAGGATTCGACCAGGGCGGCGTAACCGGCAGCCTCGAAGCGGGCTGGAGCGCCGATGCGCTCATACAGGCTGTGGACGGCCTTGAAAAAATCTCTCTGACCACTCCGGGCGTTCAGGAAACGGCCATCATAATTGGTGTCGTGATTGCATTAGCTTCCCTGTTTTTCGGTGGAAGTCACGATACTCCGGCGAACATGCCGGACAAATACGATACCAAAAACTACGGACAAGGTGTCGCGAATTTACAGGGAGCGATGGGTGCGAACGGACAGTCGTTCACCGAGAACCCGAGTTTAAAGGCGGTATTCGCTGGACGAACTGGAATTCAAGATGTGGAGGAGACGCTCGCACAGTATGGGACGGTGCAGAATGCTCCTCAATGGCTACAGCCACAATTCAACCAACTCAAAGCAATGTTTGGTGAAAGCAGCACGGGTTCCGGGAAACTATCGATCGGCATCGGCGGGAGCGGAAAGGACTGTAATAACCAACAGGTCGTGGGTGCCTCAGGATTGAGCGGAGCAGAATATCAATATACGCAGTTAGATGCGGTTCTAAACCAATACCAGGTTGCATATGCAAAGGCAATTGCAAGCGGGCAAGCATCGAGACTAAGCTACTATGATGCCTCGGCGGCGCCCGGAACGCCACCTCCCCCAGGTGCCGACTTCAGTATATCCTATCAAGCGCAGAGTTATTATGTATAGCCGAGGACTCGCGGTGACGCTCTCCAGCCTTGTTTGCGTGATCCTGGCTGCAGATTGCTTTGGCATTGGCGCTGCAAGGCCGTCGAATGGAATGTCTTCGCCCGCACCGGCGCCGACCGGAAAGCTCGTGCCGCTGTCCTATGCGAACTATGGACTACTATTCAGCGGAACGATAATTAAGGAGCCCGCTTCAGGGATTGAAATTACACGTGCGTTCTATGTTGAGATCCCAGATCCACGTTATCTCAGTCCCTCGTTGAAAACCCGCGAATGGTGGCCGTCTGAATGTGTCTTTTTCGTGAATCGTGACCCGCGCCCGGTCACGCATATACAATTTCTCTTTTCATGGACATCAGCGCTTGGAAAGCCGGAAGGCGAGGACCCTCTCGACGTTCGCCCGCGCGCGGTAGGGAAAGGTGTATTCGCATACGGAAAACCGGAAGTGCTCTGGCCGGGTGGCACCGCGAGCCAACCGTTCTATGATCCACTTTGTCGCGATCCATACACCAAGAGAGCGACAAGGAACGATGCCTGGGATTTTAGCCCTAAATTTCACAACAGTGATGTATGGAAATTGAGTGTTCGAGTGACGAGGGTGGACTATGGAAACGGAACCTCTTGGGGCGCCTTGTGGTATGCCCCAGGAACGAAGCCCGAACCTACCGGATATCTTCGACAGGAAGAATATTCAAATATTCAGCGGAACTCATTCCGTGCAACACCCCTCCGCGAAATAACCAGTTTGGAATCAGCCAGCCAATTATTGCCACCATCCGGGTCTCTTTAAGAGGTCCAAGTGAAACTGCCGCGTACCACGACATCGAGGGCTCTCAGAGCATGAACATCGTCAGCGTCACGTTATTTAAATCTCGACTTCAGTGTTACAAAAAAGCTAAGGATAGAAAGGGGGCTATCTTTCGGTTACAGGATAGCCCTTCGACGACCCAGAACCGCGACATAGAATTTCCCGCGCTGAAGTGATTCCTTTGCGGCACAGCATTGATCTGGTTAAGATTCACTGGAATCAGAGCGAGATTCAAATACAAATGGTAAAAGCAAGCCCTTCACTGAGTGGATATTAGCGGACGGAGCGTTCTTTTGAGTATCGGAAAAATTCTTGACCCAGTTCATCGTATTGTAGCAAAATCGTCGGTCCTCGTAAACTTTGCAATACTCCTTCGAAATCAATGTCGATGTGTCATTAAATACCACCTCGCCGAAAGCCCGGATACGTTGGCAACCGGAGAAACGTGGCTTCGCGAACTCATAGCGCAAACGGGACTTCACTTTATCGATGTTGGAGCCAATATTGGTGACTGGACGTTAGCACTAAAAAAACTTGCGGGTGCAGGAGCAAAATTTGCCGCCTACGAGCCTTCACGAAGTGCTTTCGTAATTTTAAAAGAACAATTCGCTAGCGATCCATTCGTTCAAATTTTCGATAGTGCTGTCGGAGATCGCCCAGGCACGATGACGCTCCTTGAGGAGTCCAATGCTGGGAAAGGCAGTACGCTTGTCCCAGGCCTCACGCGTATTACAGGCGAGAATCGCGTTGTGAACGTGACCACCTTGGACGATGAAATAGAACGGCTCGGGTGGCCCTTGGTTGATTGCATCAAGATCGATGCGGAAGGATACGATTTTCACGTTCTTCGTGGCGCTCGAGAGGCATTAGAATCCCATAGCATCGCAGTCGTGCAGTTCGAGTATAATCGCGCATGGCAGCTGGCTGGCGACACTTTATTCGGGGCGATGTCGTTCCTCAAATCGCGAGACTACACAACATACCTTCTCAAGCGAGAAGGGTTATTTACACTAAACTACGCCTTGTACGAAGAATATTTTGAGTATTCCAACTACGTTGCGATAGCGCCGCAATTCATGCGCATTTTCGAGCCGTATGTCCGAGGTAAAATCTAGGGCATATTTTGAGTATCGCGGTACAGTGCAACGCTGCGGATCGAGACCGGTGCTGGCGAGACGCGGTCCTGACCTGGTCAACCAACTCGAAGACCGAGCCAATGTGCTCCAAGCCACGAGCCGCGTCGAGGACGGGGTCTTATGGATAGTGACGGTGTAGAAAATGCCGGCCTCTTGATGCTCGGCTAGATTGTCCTAGCTAGCCTCCCCGGCCGAGGGATCCCCTTTGGACGCTGATAAATGCCGCCGACCGTCTAACAATCGTCTAACAGACCGGTCGGAAACAGCCGGGATTGCGGGGTAGCGGACGGGAGGCGGATGCGCGGAATCCCTCGGAAAATCGAGGTTTTCGGTAGCGGATGGGAACTGCCGGTGGGCTAGGCCCCGTCATGCGGCCAGTGATTTCTGTGGCGGTTGGGTAATTTCGTAAAGCGCGAGGAACTCCTCGGGTGTCATGCCATTGAGTGAACTATGCGGATGCGTGCTGTTGTAGGAACACCGCCAGGCCTCGGCTCCGTCTCGGGCTTCAAAGATCGTCCTAAAGCGATTGGCGTTGAGCAACTCGTCACGAACGCGGGAGTTGAACGACTCGATGAACGCGTTTTGCGTTGGCTTTCCCGGCTGGATGAAGAGCAGTTCGACGGTGTGTTCGTGCGCCCAGACTTCAAGCGCACTGGCGATGAACTCGGGGCCGTTGTCTACTCTGAGGCATTTTGGGTAGCCATGTTCGC
>JAJZED010000008.1:0-35896 GCA_021805775.1 bacterium
CTGTCGGTCGCCAATCTCGATAACGGGCTCGGAGCCCGAGGCGCCTCCGGCGTGGCCGACAGGTACTTCACCCCAGATTCGAGGCAAAGCCGCCGGATCTCCCGGCCAACCCCAACATATCAGGCGGTGCGAGAAACGGCCCTCGATACGCGCTTCGCGCTACTCGGGCTGACATCGGTGCGGCGCTACTCGGGCTGACATCGGTGCAGCGCTACTCGGGCTGACAAGTTGGCGCGCTTTTCACGCAGAGGCGGAGCGTTTGTCACGCCGAGTAGCTGCCGCAGGCAGCGTATCGAGGCGGTGCGAGAAACGGCCCTCGATACGCGCTTCGCGCTACTCGGGCTGACATCGGTGCGGCGCTACTCGGGCTGACATCGGTGCAGCGCTACTCGGGCTGACAAGTTGGCGCGCTTTTCACGCAGAGGCGGAGCGTTTGTCACGCCGAGTAGCCGCCGAAGGCAGCGTATCGAGGCGGTGCGAGAAACGGCCCTCGATACGCGCTTCGCGCTACTCGGGCTGACATCGGTGCAGCGCTACTCGGGCTGACATCGGTGCGGCGCTACTCGGGCTGACATCGGTGCGGCGCTACTCGGGCTGACATCGGTGCGGCGCTACTCGGGCTGACATCGGTGCGGCGCTACTCGGGCTGACATCGGTGCGCCGCTACGTCGCTGGTTTCAGCGCTTTATCGTAGATCCAAAGCATCAGTGCGGTCACGACTCCGGCGCCGGTGACGATCCACCAGATCGTTGCCGGCTGCTGCCCGGCACCGCCGAAATGCTGGAGAAGAGTGCCGCCGAACCAACCTCCGACAATCGAACCGATGCCGATGGGGAGAAAGGCAAAGCCCATATACGTGCCTTGTTGCCCGGGCGGCGCGAGGCGTGAAATGTATTCATAATAGCGCGGGGATTGAATGATCTCTCCGATAGCGAGCACCACGAGGCTGAGGATCGCCATCAGAACGCTCGCCTTCGTCGCGACGAGCAACCAGCCGACCGAAGTGACTAACGTCCCAAGCGTGAGGGCTCGAAAGGACGGGATCCGTCGCGTGAGCGCATTCATCGCAACGGTGAGCGTGATGACGATGAGCGGATCGGTGATGAGAATCATCGCCGTATTAGCGTTGGGGTCGACGTAATCGTGGATGTAGATCGGAAGGATTAAGTATTGCTGCCAATAGACGATCCAGTACCCTGAAAAGATCGCGAGAAAAAGCACGAAACGCCAGTTGCGAAAGACCGTTAAGAAGTCGCGAGCGGTTTTGGCGAGCGAGGTCGATGCTTCACGTTCGCGAACTCGCGGTTCGCGAAAGAAAATAAGCACCATAAAAAACATCAAAAACACGCTGACGGCGGCGATTAAAAAGACATCTTGCGGCGGAAGGCGTGAGTGCAGCCAACCGGCGAGAAATGGTCCGAGCGTACTGCCGATGTTGACCATCGTGTAATAAATCGCATACCCGATCGAACGGACACCTTCTTTTGAAGAGCGTGCGGTAGTGCCGACGACCGAGGGTTTGACGAGCGCAACTCCGAGCGCGGGCAAGAAAAGAATGACCCCTGCGAGCAACCCGAGCGGAACGACGGAACGGACGGGTGCGAGCCACGGTGCGCCGATCGATCCAACCATAAAGTAGGCACAGGTGAGAATGAAGTATGCGGCGGAGAGCGCTCGACGAAAACCGATCCGGTCGGCGAGTGCGCCGCCGAAGATTGCCATCACCCATACCGCGCCGCCGAAGATGCCGCTCAGGCTCGCCGAGAGCGCGCTGGAGAAGCCCAGCGTCTGGTTGAGGTAGAGTGCGAGCGTGGAGAAGACGGCGTAGTACGAGAGTCGCTCGAAGATTTCGCTGATGTTGGCGACCCAGAACGGGCGCTCGAATCCATGCAGAATTTCGTCGATTTTCATTGGGCTAGACGATTCCCAATGCTCGCGTCGGAGTCCCGTTTAGGCCGTTAATGCCGCATCGCAATTTCCGGTAGCCTTTGGTGCGAAGAACTACCGATAAAATAACGGACGCTCTCGACCACGGGTCGGGAGCGTCCGTTATGTAGAGCCTCACGGCCTCCGTGGATTGCCTATTGAACGATGATGCCCGTCGTCGTAACCCCGATCGTTGCGGTAACGTGCTGCCCGTTCGTATCGGCGAAGGTTGCGGTACAGCTTCCGGCACTGACGCCGGTCACGGTGAAGGTGAAGCTCGGCCCGGTGCCGCTGCTTGGGGTTATCGTGGCGATCGTGCTGCAGGTATCGCTCTCAGTAAACGTGCCGGTGTAGCCGGTCTCCGTCACAACGAGCGTCTGTGCGTTACTCGCGCCGGTCCCGGTAATCGCTAGGGTGCTCGGAGCGATGCCGAGTGGGTTGGGCGTCGGTGTTGGTGTCGGCACGGGCGTCGGCACAGGCGTCGGCACAGGCGTCGGCGTCGAACCCGGGCTCGGGCTCGTGCTTGGACTCGGACTCGGACTCGGGGTCGCCGCACCGATCGTAATATTCTGTAACCCCGTCGGCACGGCGATAAGCCCGTTAAAGCCGTTCACGGTAATCGATGAGCTGCCTGGCGAGATCGCGGTCACGGTCGCTTTTCCGTTGGGGCTAATGATCGTCTGCGGGCCCGCGCCTTTTGGGGACCGCTGCGTCGACTGCAAGTTCTGCTGTAAGCTCAGCACGGCACCGTTACTCGAGGTGATCGTGAAGGGGCCGAGATAGCCGGGCTGGCTGACCTGTAAAACGGCGATCTGCCCGACAAATTGCAATGGTCCGCTGAGGTTGACGGTGACCGGCGGCGCCGCCGGTGGCGTCGTGCTCCCGGGCCCGGAACTCGAACCCGAGGAACATGCAGCGAGCGCACCTATCGTTAGGAGCGCGAATCCCCAAAAAAACGACCGTCGAAGATACATCAAGGCTCTCCTAAAAATAGCGAGTGGCACCTCGATTCGCTCGCGATAGGGCGCCTCCTTCTTGACGTTAGGGTGAATTGGATAAATTTATGTGAACGCCTTATTGAGAAAAAAGCGAGAAGAATCGAAGAAGGAGGCGCCGACTTTGCATGAAATTCCCCGCCCATCGCCACGTGGCTATGACCGCTCGATGCGTTCGTTAGAGAGGGTTTCATGCGCTTTTTCCCCGACTCGCGCCTTATCGTATTTTCCGCTGCTCTGCTCTTGCTCGCCGGCTGCGGCGGCGGAGCGGCCTCCGGCGGGCTCGGCTCGACGCTGCCGAAGCAGACGAACGGAGCGACGGGGAGCGTTCGCTTCGCGATTACGGTGCCGCCGAAAACGGCGAGCAGCGGTCGCAGCCCGGCCTACGTTTCGCTGGCGACGCAATCGATGACGATTGCCGTGTTGCAGGGTACGACCAACGTGCTGAACCAAACGCTCGGTTTGACGCCGAGTTCGCCGGGGTGTACCACCTCGCTCGCGGGTACCCTCTGCACGATTTCGTTAAGTTTGGCGGCTGGTTCGTACACGGCATCGATCACGACGTACGACGGTGCGAATGGGACGGGGAACGCGCTCTCGACGGCGCAGAGCGTTGCCTTCACCGTAACGGCGAATCAAAATAATCTCGTTCCGCTAACGCTGAGCGGCATTCCGACGGCGATCCACGTAGCGAGTGCGGGCGCGAATGCAGTCGATGTGCTGGCGCAGGATGCCGACGGCAACTTCATCGTCGGCGCGGGCGCGCCGACGTTTACGGCGAGTGCGAGCTCCGGCCCGGCGCTCGCAACGATCGTGCAACCGACGGCGAGTCACCCAAACCTGATTTCGTTCGTGCAGGCCTCGCCCACCGTTCTTGGTACGGAGACGTTTGCAGTCGCGGCGAGCTACCCGGCGGGGGAGAGCAACGCGTGCACGCAGACGGGGGCGGTCTGCTCGCTTTCTTCGGCGCTGACGGCGAAAGTATCGGCACCGATGGCGATGGTCGCGGACTATGGCAACTCTCTCGTCCTCGGGTACACACTGCCGCTTACGAGTGCGATGCAACCCCCCGCCGTTTCCATTCCACTGAACAATGGCGGTTATCTTGCTGAAGACGCAAGCGGCAATGTTTTTGCTGCGAGCTATAGCATCCCGACGACCGTGTTGGAGATTCCTCCGCCGTACACCGCTGCGACAGTCACCAACTCCCTCGGAGGGGAGAATGTCAAACAAATAGCGGTGGCGCCGAATGGCGATCTCGCGTTGGCTAATATCGCCGGAAGCGTGGGCGGCTCGCTCTACGCCCCGCCCTACACGGCCGCCCCGACCGCGCTCTCAAACGGACTGAGCCGTCCGTACGGGGTCGCTTTCGATGCGAGCAACAACCTCTATTTCGGAAACAACGGCGCCAGCACGCTAACGATGCTCGCGCCGCCCTACACCGGAGCGCCGACGACCGTGAGCATTTCCGCGGCTGCCAATGGGCTCACCGTATCGGGCACGACGCTCTTCGTTAATGAGTATGCTGCTGTCGACGTCTTTTCGTTGCCGCTCACCGCTTCGAGCACGCCGATGGCTAAGCTTACTAGGGGTATTGGGACTGCCTATCGGAGCGCGGTCGATGCAAGCGGAAATCTCTGGGTTGCCAGCATTAGCGGCGGAGCGAGCAATGCGGGCTCGATCGAAGAGTTCACCAAGCCGTTTAGCACCGGCGAAACTCCGGCGGTGACGATCTCTATGCCGGTCGGCGGTGGATCGACCAGCTACTACCCATGGGGGATCGCTTTCGATGCGGCGGGCAATCTCTATGTGACAAATGAATCTGGTGGCGCAGGGAGCGGTGGGTTGTTGGAGTTCTCTCCACCGATTACGAGTACGAGCAAGCCGACGTTTGCGATCGAGACCTCGGATTTCCAGTACTTATCCGACATCGTCATCACCCCGTCGCTGTTCTCGGTAACCCCGTAATTCGGTAGCCCCGTAATGATGAAACGATATCGCCCCGCTCGCGCGGTTCATACCGCCATGAAGGAGATTCCTATGCGTTCTGTTTCCGGTTCGCGCGTTGCGGCCGCATTGACCGCCCTGCTCTTGCTCGCCGGCTGCGGCGGCGGGGCCTCCTCCGGCGGGCTCGGTTCGACGCTACCGAAGCAGGCAAACGGAGCGACGAACAGCGTTCGTTTCGCGATTACGGTGCCGCCGAAAACGGCGAGCAGCGGCCGCAGCCCGGCGTATGTCTCGCCGGCGACGCAATCGATGACGATTGCCGTGTTGCAGGGCACGACCAACGTGCTGAACCAAACGCTCGGTTTGACGCCGAGTTCGCCGGGGTGTACCACCTCGCTCGCGGGTACCGTCTGCACGATTTCGTTAAGTTTGGCGGCTGGTTCGTACACGGCGTCGATCACGACGTACGACGGTGCGAACGGGACGGGGAACGCGCTCTCGACAGCGCAGAGCGTTGGCTTTTCCGTAACGGCGAATCAAAATAATCTCGTTCCGCTGACGCTCAGCGGCATTCCGAGGGCGATCCACGTAGCGAGTGCGGGCGTAAATGCAGTCGACGTGGTGGCACAGGATGCCGACGGCAACTTCATCGTCGGCGCGGGCGCGCCGACCTTTACGGCGAGCGCGAGTTCGGGCCCGGCGCTCGCAACGATCGTGCAACCGACGGCGAGTCACCCGAACCTGATTTCGTTCGTTCGGGCCTCGCCCGCCGTTCTTGGTACGGAGACGTTTGCAGTCGCGGCGAGCTACCCGGCGGGGGAGAGCAACGCGTGCACGCAGACGGGGGCGGTCTGTTCGCTCGCGTCGGCGGTAACGGCGAACGTATCGGTGCCGATAGCGATGATCGCGAACGCTGGCAGTAATACTGTCCTCGGGTACACGCTGCCGCTTACGAGTGCGACGCAGAGCCCCAGTTTTTCCATTGCGCTGGGCGGCGCTTTCCTTCTTGCCGAAGATGCAAGCGGCAATGTTTTTGCCGCGAACTATAACTCCCCGGAGAGCGTCGTCGAGATTCCTCCGCCGTACGCTGTGGCGACAGTCACGAACTCCCTCGGGGGCGACGAGAGCGAACAAATGGCGGTGGCGCCGAATGGCGATCTCGCGTTGGCTAATATCCCCGGAACCGTTGGCGGCTCGCTCTACACCCCGCCCTACACGGCCGCCCCGACCCCGCTCTCAAACGGACTGAGCACACCGTACGGGGTCGCCTTCGATGCGAGCAACAACCTCTATTTCGCAAACAGGGGCGCCAGCACGCTAACGATGCTGGCACCGCCCTACACCGGCTCGCCGACGACCGTAAATACATCCTCAGTCCCCTTCGGCCTCACCGTATCGGGCACGACGCTCTTCGTCGGTGAGAGTACTGCTGTCGACGTCTTTTCGTTGCCGCTGACCGCTTCGAGTACGCCGATCGCGACGCTGAGTAGCGGTATCAGCTATGTCCATCGGAGCGCGGTCGATGCAAGTGGAAATCTCTGGGTTGCCAACGAGAGCGGCGGAGCGAGCAATGAGGGCTCGGTCGAGGAGTTCACCAAGCCTTTTACTACCGGCGAAACGCCGACGGTGACGATCTCTATGCCGGCCGGGGGCGGATCCATCAGCCACGTTCCATGGGGAATCGCTTTCGACGCGGCGGGCAATCTCTATGTTACAAATGTAAATGGTGGCGCAGGGCAGGGTGGGTTGTTGGAGTTCTCTCCACCGATTACGAGTGCGAGCACGCCGACCGTTGCGATCGAGAGCTCGAATTTATCTTTCGTAGCTGACCTCGTCATCACCCCGCCGCCGCTTTTGGTAACCCCGTAATGATGAAACCGTATCGCCCCGCTCGCACGGTTCATACCGCCATAAAGGAAATTCCTATGCGTTCTGTTTCCGGTTTGCGCGTTGCGGCCGCATTGACCGCCCTGTTCTTGCTCGCCGGCTGCGGCGGCGGGGCCTCCTCCGGCGGGCTCGGTTCGACGCTGCCGAAGCAGGCAAACGGAGCGACGAACAACGTTCGTTTCGCGATTACGGTGCCGCCGAAAACGGCGAGCAGCGGCCGCAGCCCCGCGTACGTCTCGCCGGCGACGCAATCGATGACGATTGCCGTGTTGCAGGGCACGACCAACGTGCTGAACCAAACGCTCGGTTTGACGCCGAGTTCGCCGGGGTGTACCACCTCGCTCGCGAGTACCGTCTGCACGATTTCATTGAGTTTGGCGGCTGGTTCGTACACGGCGTCGATTACGACGTACGACGGTGCGAATGGGACGGGGAACGCGCTCTCGACGGCGCAGAGCGTTGCCTTCACCGTAACGGCGAATCAAAATAATCTCGTTCCGCTGACGCTGAGCGGCATCCCGACGGCGATCCAGGTATCGAGTTTGGGCACGAATGCAGTCGACGTGCTGGCGCAGGATGCCGACGGCAACTTCATCGTCGGCGCGGGCGCGCCGACATTTACGGCGAGCGCGAGCTCGGGACCGGCGGTCGCAACGATCGTGCAACCGACGGCGAGTCACCCGAACCTGATTTCGTTCGTTCAGGCCTCGCCCACCGTTCTTGGTACGGAGACGTTTGCGGTCGCGGCGAGCTACCCGGCGGGGGAGAGCAATGCATGCACGCAGACGGGGGCGGTCTGCTCGCTTGCGTCGGCGATGACGGCGACAGTATCGGTGCCGATGGCGATGATCGCGAACTCTGTCGGTAACACTGTCCTCGGGTACACGCTGCCGCTTACGAGTGCGACGCAAAGCCCCGCCGTATCCATTGCGCTGGGCGGCGCTACCCGTCTTGCCGAAGACGCAAGCGGCAATGTTTTTGCCGCGAACTATGGCTCCCCGGAGAGCGTCGTCGAGATTCCTCCGCCGTACGCTGCAGCGACGGTTACGAACTCCCTCGGGGGCGACTATGTCCTCCAAATGGCGATCGCGCCGAACGGCGACCTCGCATTGGCTAATGCCACCGGAAGCGTGGACGGCTCGCTCTACGCGCCGCCCTATACGGCCGCCCCGACCGCGCTCTCAAACGGACTGAGCAGTCCGTACGGGGTCGCCTTCGATGCGAGCAACAACCTCTATTTCGGAAACAACGGCGCCAGCACGCTAACGATGCTGGCGCCGCCCTACACCGGAGCGCCGACGACCGTGAGCCTTTCCTCGTACGCCGACGGGCTCACCGTTTCGGGCACGACGCTCTTCGTCGGCGAGAGTGCTGATGTCGACATTTTTTCGTTGCCGTTGACCGCTTCGAGCACGCCGATCGCGACGCTGAGTAGCGGTATCAGCGCGGCCTATCGGAGCGCGGTCGATGCAAGTGGAAATCTCTGGGTTGCCAACAATGCCGGCGGAGCGAGCAATAAGGGCTCGATCGAGGAGTTCACCACGCCGTTTACTACGGGAGAGGCTCCGACGGTGACGATCTCTATGCCGGTCGGCGGCGGATCGACCAGTTACAATCCATGGGGGATCGCTTTCGATGCGGCGGGTAACCTCTATGTTACAAACAGATCTGGTGGCGCAGCAGGCGGCGGGTTGTTGGATTTCTCTCCACCGATTACGAGTGCGAGCAAGCCGACGTTTGCGATCGAGACCTCGAATTTGAATAGTTTATTCGACCTCGTCATCACCCGGCCGCCGCTTTCGGTAACCCCGTAACGATGAAACGATGAAACGATGAAACGATATCGCCCCGCTCGCGCGGTTCATACCGCCATAAAGGAGATTCCTATGCGTTCTGTTTCCGGTTCGCGCGTTGCGGCCGCATTGACCGCCCTGTTCTTGCTCGCCGGCTGCGGCGGGGCCTCCTCGGGCGGGCTCGGTTCGACGCTGCCGAAGCAGACGAACGGAGCGACGGGGAGCGTTCGCTTCGCGATTACGGTGCCGCCGAAAACGGCGAGCAGCGGCCGCAGCCCGGCGTATGTCTCGCCGGCGACGCAATCGATGACGATTGCCGTGTTGCAGGGTACGACCAACGTGCTGAACCAGACGGTCGGCCTCACATCGAGTTCGACCGGATGCACGAGTTCGGCTGCGAGTACCACCTGCACCCTCGAACTCAGTCTCAATGCGGGCTCCTACACGGCGTCGATCACGACGTACGACGGAGCGAACGGGACGGGGAACGCGCTCTCGACCGCGCAGAGCGTTGCCTTCACCGTAACGGCGAATCAGAGTACGCTCGTTCCGCTGACGCTGAGCGGCATTCCGACGGCGATCCAGGTATCGAGTGCGGGCACGAATGCAGTCGACGTGGTGGCGCAGGATGCCGACGGCAACTTCATCGTCGGCGCGGGCGCGCCGACCTTTACGGCGAGCGCGAGCTCCGGCCCGGCGCTCGCAACGATTGTGCAACCGACGGCGAGTCACCCGAACCTGATTTCGTTCGTTCAGGCCTCGCCCACCGTCTCGGGTACGGAGACGTTTGCAGTCGCGGCGAGCTACCCGGCGGGGGAGAGCAACGCGTGCACGCAGACGGGGGCGGTCTGCTCGCTTTCCTCGGCGATGACGGCGAAAATACCGGCGCCGATGGCGATGGTCGCGAATCAGTCCCATAATACGGTCCTCGGGTACACGCTGCCGCTTACGAGTGCGACGCAGAGCCCCGCCGTTTCCATCGGACTGAACAATCCCGAGTATCTTGCTGAAGACGCAAGCGGCAATGTTTTTGCCGCGAACCTTGGCGGCCCGACGATCGTCCTCGAGATTCCGCCGCCGTACACCGCAGCGACGGTTACGAACTCCCTCGGGAACAACGATGCCCTCCAAATGGCATTGGCGCCGAACGGCGATCTCGCGTTGGCTAATGTCGGGGACGGCTCGCTCTACGCGCCGCCCTATACGGCCGCCCCGACCGCGCTCTCAAACGGACTGAGCAGTCCGTACGGGGTCGCCTTCGATGCGAGCAACAACCTCTATTTCGGAAACAACGGCGCGGTCACGCTAGCGATGCTCGCGCCGCCCTACACCGGAGCGCCGACGACCGTGAGCCTTTCCTCGTACGCCGACGGGCTCACCGTATCGGGCACGACGCTCTTCGTCGGCGAGAATGCTGATGTCGACATTTTTTCGCTGCCGCTCACCGCTTCGAGCACGCCGATTGCGACGCTGAGTAGCGGTATCAGCAGGGTCTTTCGGAGCGCGGTCGATGCAAGCGGAAATCTCTGGGTTGCCAACCAGCACGGCGGAGCGAGCAATGAGGGCTCGATCGAGGAGTTCACCAAGCCGTTTAGCACCGGCGAAATTCCGGCGGTGAGGATCTCTATGCCGGTCGGCGGCGGATCCACTAGCTACAATCCATGGGGGATCGCTTTCGATGCGGCGGGCAATCTCTATGTTACAAACACTTACGGTGGCACAGGGAATGGCGGGTTGTTGGAGTTCTCTCCACCGATTACGAGTGCGAGCAAGCCGACCGTTGCGATCGAGACCGCGAATTTGTATAACCTATACGACCTCGTGATCACCCGGCCGCCGCTTTCGGTAACCCCGTAACGATGAAACGATGAAACGATATCGCCCTGCTCGCATGGTTCATACCGCTATGAAGGAGATTCCTATGCGTTCTGTTTCCGGTTCGCGCGTTGCGGCCTTATTGACCGCCCTGCTCTTGCTCGCCGGCTGCGGCGGCGGCGGGGCCTCCTCCGGCGGGCTCGGTTCGACGCTACCGAAGCAGGCAAACGGAGCGACGGGGAGCGTGCGCTTCGCGATCGTGGTGCCGCCGAAAACGGCGAGCAGCGGCCGCAGCCCCGCGTATGTCTCGCCGGCGACGCAATCGATGACGATTGCCGTGTTGCAGGGTACGACCAACGTGCTGAACCAGACGGTCGGCCTCACATCGAGTTCGACCGGATGCACGAGTTCGGCTGCGAGTACCACCTGCACCCTCGAACTCAGTCTCAATGCGGGCTCCTACACGGCGTCGATCACGACGTACGACGGAGCGAACGGGACGGGGAACGCGCTCTCGACCGCGCAGAGCGTTGCCTTCACCGTGACGGCGAATCAGAGTACGCTCGTTCCGCTGACGCTGAGCGGCATTCCGACGGCGATCCAGGTATCGAGTGCGGGCACGAATGCAGTCGACGTGCTGGCGCAGGATGCCGACGGCAACTTCATCGTCGGCGCGGGCGCGCCGACGTTTACGGCGAGCGCGAGCTCGGGACCGGCGGTCGCGACGATCGTGCAACCGACGGCGAGTCACCCGAACCTGATTTCGTTCGTTCAGGCCTCGCCCACCGTTCTTGGTACGGAGACGTTTGCAGTCGCGGCGAGCTACCCGGCGGGGGAGAGTAATGCGTGCACGCAGACGGGGGCGGTCTGCTCGCTTTCCGCGGCGGTAACGGCGAAAGTATCGGCACCGATGGCGATGGTCGCGAATCAGTCCAATAATACTGTCCTTGGGTACACGCTGCCGCTTACGAGTGCGACGCAGAGCCCCGCCGTTTCCATTCCACTGAGCGTCGCTTACCGTCTTACTGAAGACGCAAGCGGCAATGTTTTTGCCGCGAACTATGGCTCCCCGGAGAGCGTCCTCGAGATTCCTCCGCCGTACACTTCTGCGACGCTTACCAACTCTCTCGGAGGCGATGATTCCTTCCAAATGGCGGTGGCGCCGAACGGCGACCTCGCGTTGGCTAATTTCACTGGAAGCGCGGGCGGCTCGCTCTACACCCCGCCCTACACGGGCGCCCCGACCACGCTTTCAAACGGACTGAGCAGTCCGTACGGGGTCGCCTTCGATGCGAGCAATAACCTCTATTTCGCAAACAGCGGCGCCAGCACGCTAACGATGCTGGCACCGCCCTACACCGGAGCGCCGACGACCGTAAGCATTTCCTCGGTTGCCTATGGGCTCACCGTATCGGGCACGACGCTCTTCGTCGGCAAGAGTGCCGCTGTCGACATCTTTTCGCTGCCGTTGACCGCTTCGAGCACGCCGATCGCGACGCTGAGTAGCGGTATCAGCGGGGTCCATCGGAGCGCGGTCGATGCAAGCGGAAATCTCTGGGTTGCCAACGATACCGGCGGAGCGAGCTATGAGGGCTCGATCGAAGAGTTCACCAAGCCGTTTACTACGGGCGAGGCTCCGGCGGTGACGATCCTTATGCCGGTCGGCGGCGGATCGAGCAGCTACAATCCATTTGGAATCGCTTTCGATGCGGCGGGCAATCTCTATGTTACAAACACTTCCGGTGGCGCAGGGAGCGGCGGATTGTTGGAGTTCTCTCCACCGATTACGAGTGCGAGCAAGCCGACCGTTGCGATCGAGACCGCGAATTTGAATAGCCTATATGACCTCGTCATCACCCCGTCCTTCTCGGTAACCCCATAACGATGAAACGAGATCGCCTGCGTTCTGTTTCCGGTTCGCGCGTTGCGGCCGCATTGACCGCCCTGTTCTTGCTCGCCGGCTGCGGCGGCGGAGCGGCCTCCGGCGGGCTCGGTTCGACGCTGCCGAAGCAGGCAAATGGAGCGACGAACAGCGTTCGTTTCGCGATTACGGTGCCGCCGAAAACGGCGAGCAGCGGTCGCAGCCCGGCCTACGTTTCGCCGGCGACGCAATCGATGACGATTGCCGTGTTGCAGGGCACGACCAACGTGCTGAACCAAACGCTCGGTTTGACGCCGAGTTCGCCGGGGTGTACCACCTCGCTCGCGGGTACCCTCTGCACGATTTCGTTAAGTTTGGCGGCTGGTTCGTACACGGCGTCGATTACGACGTACGACGGTGCGAATGGGACGGGGAACGCGCTCTCGACGGCGCAGAGCGTTGCCTTCACCGTAACGGCGAATCAAAATAATCTCGTTCCGCTGACGCTGAGCGGCATTCCGAGGGCGATCCACGTAGCGAGTGCGGGCGTAAATGCAGTCGATGTGGTGGCACAGGATGTCGACGGCAACTTCATCGTCGGCGCGGGCGCGCCGACCTTTACGGCGAGCGCGAGTTCGGGCCCGGCGCTCGCAACGATCGTGCAACCGACGGCGAGTCACCCGAACCTGATTTCGTTCGTTCAGGCCTCGCCCACCGTTCTTGGTACGGAGACGTTTGCAGTCGCGGCGGGCTACCCGGCGGGGGAGAGTAATGCGTGCACGCAGACGGGGGCGGTCTGCTCGCTCGCGTCGGCGATGACGGCGACAGTATCGGCGCCGATGGCGATGGTCGCGAACTCTGGCGGTAATACTGTCCTCGGGTACACGCTGCCGCTTACGAGTGCGACGCAGAGCCCCGCCGTTTCCATTCCACTGTACACCGCTTACCTTCTTACCGAAGACGCAAGCGGCAATGTTTTTGCTGCGAGCTTTACCTCCCCGACGACGACCGTCCTCGAGATTCCTCCGCCGTACACTTCTGCGACGCTTACCAATTCTCTCGGAGGCGATGATTCCTACCAAATGGCGGTGGCGCCGAACGGCGATCTCGCGTTGGCTAATATCGCCGGAATCGCGGGCGGCTCGCTCTACGCGCCGCCCTATACGGCCGCCCCGTCCGCGATTACCAGCGGACTTAGTGGAGGAGCCGTCGCAGTCGCCTTCGATGCGAGCAACAACCTCTATTTCGGCAACAGCGGCGCCAGCACGCTAGCGATGCTCGCGCCGCCCTACACCGGCTCGCCGACGACCGTGAGCCTTTCCTCGGTTGCCAACGGGCTCACCGTATCGGGCACGACGCTCTTCGTCGGCGAGACTTCTGATGTTGACGTCTTTTCGTTGCCGTTGACCGCTTCGAGCACGCCGATCGCGACGCTGAGTAACGGTATCGGGACTGCCTATCGGAGTGCGGTCGATGCAAGCGGAAATATCTGGGTTGCCAACTCTTCCGGTGGAACTTCTAGTAATGGCTCGATCGAGGAGTTCACCGAGCCGTTTAGCACCGGCGAAACTCCGGCGGTGACGATCTCTATGCCGGTCGGCGGCGGATCCACCAGCTACAATACATTGGGTATCGCTTTCGATGCGGCGGGCAATCTCTATGTTACAAACAGATCTGGTGGCGCAGGGAGCGGCGGATTGTTGGAGTTCTCTCCACCGATTACGAGTGCGAGCAAGCCGACGTTTGCGATCGAGACCTCGAATTTAAATAGTTTATTCGACCTCGTCATCACCCGGCCGGCGCTTTCGGTAACCCCGTAACGAAGGGCCCGTCGAAGGAAATGCCGAGTCACGAGGAAGGGGTGCGGCCTCCGGGGCTATGGCTTATCGAAATACTCTGCGTGACGCGTTCGAGATTCTTTGCGGCGACCGTGATGAGGCCGCCGCGTGGGCTATCCAGGTCGGCGATGATGTAACTTGCGACCGCGAGAAGGAGAGGGAGCAAGATATAGAAACGTCGAGGTTTCTCGCTGGGCTGCTCGTAGTAGCCGATCAACGCGCACGAAAATATCGCGATTACGAACATCAGTGCCCAGGCCGGGATCGGGACGCGATCCTCCCACGCGGCTTGCGTCGATCGCTCCGAATCCGTCACTTTGTTCATGCCGTCGGCGATCAGTGCGGTAATTGAATTCGGGTGCGCGACCGCGGGTGCCCTGACCGCATCCCAGAGTTTATTTTGTAGCGCCAACGTGTTGGCGAGGGTTTTCGCATCGGAGAGATCGTTCGGCGCGTTGTAGAAAGCGATGCGTTCCTTGACGTACGAACGAAGGAGTTGCTCGACATGCAGCGCTTGCGATTGCGGCAAGAGCTCCGCGCGTTCGTACTCGGTGCCGATGACCGCTGCTTCTTGGGCTTCGAGGCCCTTGCGATGATCGTATCTAGCCGAGGCCATCGAAAAGCTGAAACCAACGAGCAAACTGAGGAGCGTAAGCGTGGCCGAAAGGATGAGGTTAAGATCTTCCTTTTCGCCCTCGCCGAGCGTTTTGCGGCGAGCGCGGAGTTGTCTGCCGAGCAGGGCTGCGACCAGCAAGACGACGAGCCAAATAATCGCATAGAGAAATGGATGATCGAGCAGCCGATGCATTGCGGTGTTGCCTTTCGACGAGCTGGTGCGATGAACTCCGGACGTACGCGCGTAGGCTCGTTCCCGGATTTCCTAGGTCGCTCCTCCCGCTGTTCGCCGCATCCCCGCGAGCGCCGAGCGAATATGGCGGGGCACGACCGGCTTGCGCGGCTTTTCGAACGTCTCGGTCGCCGGCCGGCTACGAAAGAAGCGCCTGCAGATTGGTGCTTGAAAGAACATCGGCTTGGCGGGGGAAGACCTTCTCGACGAGCATCGCGTGAACGTCCGGGGCGGGATCGGCGCAGACGTCGGCGAGAACGAAGAGACGATAATCACGGTCGGCTGCATCGCGGAGCGTAGAGAGCACGACTCCGCTGGTGCTGATTCCCGCGAGAAATAACGTATCGATGCCGCGGCTGTCGAGCTGCTCCGCCAAATCCGTGGTTGAGAATGCCCCGACACGCGTCTTGCGCACGATGATGTCGCCGCTCTGCGGAGCGAGCCGTCCGTCGATCGCCGTTGTCGGTGCATCGGCCTGAAACGCTCGTCCCGAGTTCTTCGCCGCCCAGAAACCCTTGTTGCGATCGGGGATCGCGGCGAACTCGGCCTCGACAAAGGCAACGCGGACGTAGCCGACATGTCCGCCGCGCTCGCGCATGCTGCGAATCGCAAAGGCGGCTCTCGCGACGAGTGCGTCCGCATCCTCAAGCATGTCAATGATTCCTGCTTGAAAATCCATCACGAGCAACGCCGCCCGCTTGGGATCGATCCGTTGGGTCATCTCCGGCATCGTTGTGCTCCTTCTATGGGGTCGGGCGAACGAAAGGTATTGAGCGAACTGAATGTACGTAGTCGACTGCAGCCGCGCAAAAACCTCGCAAAAACCTCGCAACTCTACCGAAAAGCGAGAGCATGGTTGCAAACGCGATCGCGACGACGAGCCCCCGAACCTGTCCCGCAAAATGAAAAAGCCCGCTGTAAATGCGGGCGGTTTCTAACTTGGTGGAGATGAGGAGACTCGAACTCCTGACCCCTTACATGCGAAGCAAGTGCTCTACCAGCTGAGCTACATCCCCAAGGGCGCCGGGCTCGATTCTACGCAGGGGCTGCCGGCCCTGTCAAAGCGTTTGGGCGCATCCAGGAAACCCAGAAGAGCCTGAAGCTCCGCAGGAAGCCTCACCGGAGGCCCATTAGCTCGGGGGCAAAGGATTTTGAGACTCTGTCTCAAAATCAGGGGGTATGGAGACCGAATACGAGACAAGGCCGAGGGAGGCGATCGCTCGCATCCTGCGGGCCGAGCCCCGTTTCTTCTCGGCGGCCGAGCTTTGCGCGCGCCTCGACGAATCGGGCACACCCGTTTCGCGGGCGACCGTTTATCGGACGCTCGAACGGCTCGCAGCAAAAGGCGAAGCCGCATTGCGGCTGAACGACCGCGGCGAGGCGACCTTTATGTCCTGCGATAACGGCCATCACCATCATGCGATCTGTCGCTCGTGCGGCCGTGTCGAAGATGTTGCATGCGGCGCGCTCGATAGTTTCGTCGATCGGTTGCGCTCGCTCCACGGGTTCCAGCTCGACGACCATTCACTCGAATTCCACGGAAAGTGTCGCTCATGCGTTTGATCCAGCGCGCGTTCGCGCTCCTCGCTCTTCTCTCCGTCGTCGCCTGCGGCGGCTCGCAGACGTCGTCCTCGGTATCGCCATCGCCATCGAGCTCGCCCGGTGCGAGCGCTATCGATGTCGTCACGACCTTTTCGACGCTTAACTCCTTCGTGAACGGCGTCGGCGGAAAATACGTTCGTTCGACCAATATCGTTCCGGTCGGCGCATCGCCCGAGACGTTCCAACCGACACCGAGGAGCATCGCCGTATTAAACGGAGCGCAGCTCGTCGTGGAGAACGGCACGGGCATCGATGCCTGGGTCGATCGTATGGTGCGCGGCGCCGATGTTCCGCGCTCGCGCGTCCTCGTTATTACCGACGGCATGCCGGTGGTTGGGGGGAATCCGCACCTCTGGATGGATCCCGTGCTTGCGAAAACCTACGTCGCGAAGATCCTCGCAGCGCTCGTTCGCATCGATCCCGCGCACGCATCGGCATTCAAAAGCAACGCTCGCGCCTACGATGCGAAGCTCGATGCGCTGACCGCCTGGATCCGCACGAAGATCGCCGCCATTCCGCCCGCGAAGCGTCAACTGATTGTCTTTCACGATGCATGGCCGTACTTTGCAAAGCGTTTCGGTATCCACATCGTCGGCTCGCTCGTGCCGGCTCCGGGGCAAGAACCGAATCCGCGCCGTCTCGCGCAGCTCGTGACGCTCGCTCGAAAACTTCACGTCCGTGCGGTCTTCGCCGAGCCTGAATATAGTGCGAAACTCGCGCACGCGTTTGCCGGCAGTGCCGACATCAAAGTCGTCACCGATCTCTACGACGATTCCATCGGTCACCGCGCCGTCGTGAGCGATTATATTTCGATGATGCGGTATAACACCGAACAATTGGTGCACGCCTTACAGTGAGTTGCGAAGTTGAGCTCCACAAGGTACGCGTCTGCTACGATGCCTTCTGCGCGCTCGACGGCATCGATCTTTGCGTGCAGCCTGGGGAAGCGCTCGGCATCGTCGGGCCGAACGGCTCGGGTAAATCGACGCTGCTCAAAACCATCGCCGGGCTCCTCCAGCCCGAGCGCGGTTCGCTCTGCGTCTTCGGAACCGCACCGCGAAAGTTACCGCGTGGAACGATCGCGTACGTGCCGCAAGTAGAAGCGGTCGACTGGGCCTTCCCGGCGACCGTCAGCGATGTCGTGGCGATGGGGCGCTTCGCCCACCTCCCGTGGTGGCAGCGCTTCGGGGCGACGGATCGCGCGTTGGTTGAAGAAGCACTCGAGGCCGTCGGCATGGCATCGATGGCGGGGCGCCACATCGCCGAGCTCTCCGGCGGACAGCAACAACGTGCGTTTATCGCGCGAGCGCTTGCACAGCAGCCGCGATTGCTGTTGCTCGACGAGCCGACGACCGGCGTCGATGCCGTCACCGAAGAAGCGATGCGCGTCGTCGTGCGCGCGGTCGTCGCTCGCGGAACGCCCGTATTAATGACCACGCACGATCTCGAACGCGTCGACGAATGGTTCGATCGCCTGATGGTGCTCGACCGCCGTACGCTGGCGTTGGGAACGCCGGCCGAGGTTGCGGCATCGGGCGCCTATGCGGCGATTCGCGAGCACACGCACACCCACGGCCACCTGCGCGTCGACCACGATCCGCACGAAGGGCACGAAGCGCATCCCGAGGTGCGGCTATGATGCACGCCTTGCTCGCGCCGTTCGCCTATTCATTCATGCAGCGCGCCCTCGTCGCCGCGTTGATCGTGGGTGCACTCTGTTCGATGATGGGCACCTACGTCGTGCTGCGAAAGCTCGCCTTCATCGGCGATGGGCTCGCGCATGCATCCTTCGCGGGTATCGTGATCGCCTATCTCCGAAATATCGATTATCAGCTCGGCGCCGCGGTCGTCGCCGTCCTCACCGCACTGGGGATCGGCTTCGTTCACCGTAAAGGGAAAGTCTCGCTCGACACCTCGATCGGCGTGCTTTTCACCGCCGCATTTGCACTCGGCATCTTTCTCATGAGTCGGCAGACGCGATACACGCTCGATCTGCAGAGCTTTCTCTTCGGCGATATTCTCTCGGTAACGCGCGGCGATCTCGTTTTTATCGTCGTCGTCGGCGCTGCAGTCTTCATCGCTGCTATGCTCGCCTATCGCGATATGTTATTCGCCTCCTTCGATCCGGTCGTCGCCGAGGCTGCCGGCCTGCCGGTGAAATGGCTCGATTACGGCCTGCTCGTCGCACTCGCGCTGACCATCGTCGTCGCGCTGCAATCGGTCGGCATCGTCTTGGTTGCGGCGCTTCTCGTAACCCCGGCGGCGGCGGCCTATCAACTCTCGAAGCGCTTTACGCCGATGCTCTTGCTATCGGCGGGCTTCGGTATCGTGAGCACCGTCGGCGGTCTCTACGCTTCGTATTTTCTTGGCAGTTCGAGCGGTGCGACGATCGTCTTGGTGGCGACGCTGTTATTTTTCGTCGCCGTTGCGCTCAAGCGGCTCCGCCCCGCGTAGCACGCGCACCCGCTGCGGATCGATCCGCTCGAGATAGCCTGCCTCGGTGAGTGCAGCGAAGAGCTCGCCGAGCAACGCGCGCTCGTTTTTGTTCGGCATCCCCGCCCAACGCATCGCGGCCTCATTGAGATCGATCGTTGCGCCGGGTTGGAGGAGCGATGCGATAAACGGGAGCCCGAGTTTTGCGCGCTCCATGCGCCGCGCGAGCGGTGCGAGCGTTGTGACGAGATCGCCCTCGGGCGTCCGCGCATCTTCGTGCGGTGGCGCCGTGTCGGCACCCGGCGTCGTCATCGGCGCCGCCGTCGTCATCGGCGTCGCCGTCGGTTCTACGCCGCTCGTACGGTCGACCATGCGTGCGATCGCCGCGTCGGCGAGCCGCGGAAACGCGCGAGCGATTCCCAGCAACAACGGCTGCAAGCGGTTGGCGTCGATGCGCGGGCGTCGTTGCTCGATTCCATCGAGCAATCGTCGTGCGACCTGCCGCGGGTCGGCGCGTCGCATTCCCTTCGGCGCTGCCGTTCCTGAAACGGAGGAGAACTCCGTTGCAACGACTCCCGGGTCGCAATACGAGACGGCGATTCCGTCGACGCGGAGCTCGCGACGGAGTTGCGTGCAGGCCGCTCGTACGGCGGCCTTCGCCGCACAGTAGGCGCCGAAGCCGGGAACCGGCATGACCGCTAGCCCCGAGCCCATCATGGCGATGGCGCCGTGCGTGGCGCGGAGATCGGGTAAGAGCGATCGCGTGATACGCAGTGGGGCGGCGAGATGCAACTCCCACTGATCGCGCAGCGCGGCATCGCTCTGTTCGAGAAGGTGCCCGGCGCGCGCGGCGCCGGCATTGTGGAAGAGAATATCGATGCGGCCGAGGGCGGAACGGGCCGCCGCCGCGATGCGCGCTGGTGCGTCGGCCGAGGTGACGTCGCACGCGAGCGTTGCAAATGGTGCGCGCTCGCCGATCTCCGATGCAAGTTCGGCAAGGCGGTCGGCGCGGCGAGCGACTGCAAGCACCGCGTAGCCGCGCTCCGCGGCAAGGAGCGCGACTGCACGCCCGATGCCGCTGCTCGCACCGGTAACGATGATGCCGTGTCGCTCTTTAACGGACATCGGTAAGATATCGCTCGTAGTTTGCGGCGATCGCTCCAGGCATCGCAGCGTAGTAGGCTGCTTCGTCGACGAACGGGGAGCGCGTCTGCGGCAGCACGCTCATTTCGCGAGCGGCGAGTGCGCCCAACGCGTGCGCGACGGGTTTCAACGTCCCGTCGGCGCGAACCATGCCGAAGCGAAATTCGTGCGGTGCGAGATCGAACGGCGGAAGCGATGCGAGTGCTTCATCATAATCGCTCCAACACCACCACATCGCACCGATCGCGCCGCGACTCTGCAAGCGATCGACGACGGCGATACAATAATCGGCCATTTCGCGCTCGGTGAGGCAGGCGAAGGGTTTCGCTTGCTCGGGGTGCAGCTCGTTCGGCGCGCACGCCGGGTTTCCGAATTCCGAGAACAAGACCGGCTTCTCCGTAAACGACCGCGCGAGTTCGCAGAGATACGGAACGACCTCGGCGTCGAGTCGGTCGCGTGCGAAGGCGCTATAGACCGAGTATCCGTGCATCGTTGCAAATCGCCATGGCGCAGAGATGCTCGAGGGGCGGATATGGCGATCTCGCTCGAAATCTTCGCCGTGAATGCCGCCGGTCACGCTCGCCCCGGAGTGTTCGGCGAGAATCGCGGAGAGCGATGCGCTCCAGCGCGCCGCATCTTCGGGCGTGCGCGGCTCGCGCAGGTTGGAAAACTCGTTGCCGAGATCCCAGCACCAGAGCGCGCTGCGGCCGCGGGCGCGCTCGGCGATCCTCCGAGCAAAGAGCATCTGGGCTTCGAGCAATCGCGGGTCGGCATAGAAATCGCCGATGCCGTACGGCGATTCACCGGCAAGCGTCATGCTGCGAAAGCGCCCGTGCGCTGTTTTCGGATCGAGACTCCACTGCGGCAGCCAATTCACACCGCTCATGTGCCCGCAGAAGAGCGTAGGCATGGCGAGCAGCCCCGCCTCCCCAATCGCATCCATCACTTCGTCGAAACGAGCGAGCGCGACGTCGTCGATGCGATCGATCTCCGGCTGAAAGCTCTCCCAGCGCAGAAAAAAACGCACCACATCGAAGCCGAGGGCGGCGATGCGCTTCATGTCGGCGCGCCAATCCGCAGCCTCGAAGCGCTCCCAGGCATACATCGCGCTGCGGGCGGGCCAATAATTTACGCCTAGCCGAAATCTCTCCATCGGTTCGATCCCTCCAATCGCCGCGCATCGCTGCGAGGTTGCGCCCCGGTTCGGCGCGAAACGCCCGTACTATATGGATAGCCTGCCGCCACTCGTCGGGATCGTCATGGGGAGTCGATCCGATTGGGAGACGATGCTTCCCGCACACGATACGCTCGTCGCACTGCATATCCCCTGCGAGATGCAGGTGCTCTCCGCTCATCGCATGCCCGATGAAATGTTTTCGTATGCCGCCGCTGCCGCCGGCCGAGGGCTGCGCGCCATTATCGCCGGGGCCGGCGGGGCCGCCCACCTGCCCGGCATGATCGCCGCTAAAACCCTGCTCCCGGTGATCGGCGTGCCGGTGCAGTCGAAAGCGTTGCGCGGAATCGATTCTTTGCTCTCGATCGTGCAGATGCCGCCCGGCGTTCCGGTTGCAACGATGGCGATCGGCGGGGCCGTCAATGCCGCACTCTTTGTCGCACGGATGCTAGCGCAGCACGACGCGCGCGTCGCCGAGGCATTACTCGCCTACGTTACGCGCATGCATGGTGATGCGGCGGCGAGCACGCCGCGATGATGCATCGTCTGGGGGTCATTGGGGGCGGTCAGCTCGGCCGCATGTTTGCGCTCGACGCCAAGCGCATGGGGTACCACGTAACGGTTCTCGATCCGCAGGAGCATTCGCCCTGCGGTCAGGTCGCCGACGAACAGATCGTCGCTTCCTACGACGATCTTGCGGCGATTGAGGAGTTGGGGAAAAAAAGCGATATCGTTACCTTTGAGTTCGAGAACATCTCGATTGCATCGATTGAATTTCTCGAAACTGCCGGGTTTCGGGTAACGCCGGGGAGTTCGGTCTTGCGCATAACGCAAGATCGCCTTTTAGAGAAATCGTTCGTACGCGAATGTGGAATTCCCACCGCAGATTTTGCGAAAATCGAGCGCATCGGCGATCTTTCGGAAGCGGCGATGATGGTCGGCTTTCCCGCGATCATGAAAACGGTGCGCGGTGGATACGACGGGAAAGGGCAGTGGCGAGTCGATACGCTCGACGCGGCCCAAGCGGCTTTTGCCGCCGGCAAAGGCGCCACGATGATTTTCGAGCGGCTCATTTATTTCGTAAAAGAGCTCTCCGTTATCGCAACCCGCAACGCGCACGACCAGGTCGTCACCTATCCGGTCGCCGAGAACGCTCACGATCAGGGAATTCTTTCGATGACGATCGCACCCGCTCGCATAAAAGCCGATTTAGCGGCGCGCGCCGCCGAGATGGCAACGACGATCGGCCGGAAGCTCGACATCGTCGGGACCTATTGCGTTGAGTTTTTTCTCAACGAACGGAACGATCTTCTCGTGAACGAAATCGCACCGCGCCCGCACAATAGCGGGCACTACACGATCGACGTCACTCCGTGTTCGCAGTACGAGCAGCACGTGCGCGCTATCTGCGAGCTGCCGCTCTCCCCGCCGCGCCTTTTTACCAACGCAATCATGATCAATATTCTCGGCGCGGGGAAGGGCGACACGCTCGGTGGCATCGACGAAATGCTCGCCGATCCGAGTATCGTCCTGCACCTCTACGGGAAACATCATGCCGTCGCGCGCCGCAAAATGGGGCACGTCACGGCGATCGTCGACGGAGCGGTCGATGAAGCTGCCATTAAACGCGCGCGTAGCGCGCACGGGCGGCTGCGCTGGCTCCCTTAGCGACTCGCTGATACGCCGAGTAGGGCGCCAACTGTCACGCCGAGTAGGATGTGTTGTCACGCCGAGTAGGTTGCGAAGCAACCGTATCGAGGCGCCGCCGATCGCTTGCGTTCGCCTGCGTTGCACCGCCGCTCGCTTAAGCGCTCGTCGGGTGCACGCAGGCTCCGTTCGCGCAGGCGCGCTTCGTTCGCGTGCGCCGTTGTGTTGTCACGCCGAGTAGGGCGCAGCTGTCACGCCGAGTAGGGCGCAGCTGTCACGCCGAGTAGGGCGCGCTAGCGCCCGTATCGAGGCGCGCGATGAATTTCTCGATACGCGCCGAGCGCTACTCGGGATGAGAACGCGCGCTGTATCGAGGAGCGTGCCCCTCATCGAAACGCAGCGAAGTCGGCCGCGGGGGAAAATCGGTAAACGCCATCGGCCGATCCCACCAGTCATGCGCGCGTGCCGCCGACTCCGTCGCGCTCGGTGCGCCCGGCAGGCGTTCGCGAAGAGCGATGCGGTAGGCTTCTATGTAACGGTCGACCATGCGCTCGATACTAAAGTGTTTCTCGACGTGCTCCCGGCAGAACGCGCGATCGATCGAAGCGAGCCGAGGAACCGCAGCGACCGCCGCGTCGATATCGTCGCAGAGTATTCCCGTTCTTCCGTCGACGACGATCTCGGGGATCGATCCCATGCGCGCGCCGAGCACGGGCGTGCCGCAGGCCATCGCCTCGACGAGCGTAAGCCCGAATCGCTCCGGGCGCGTCGTCATATGCACGAGTGCCAAGGCACCCCCGAGCACCTCGTCACGACGAGCGCCGCGCACCTCACCGAGATACTCGACCGCATCGTCGTCGATATGCGGAGCGACGAGCTCGTTAAAATAGCGCTCGTCGTGTGGAATCCCGGCGAGCTTGATGCGAATCCCCGCACGCTTGGCTATCTCGATGGCGAGATGCGTTCCCTTTTCGGGATGAAAGCGGCCAAGAAAGAGCAGATAGTCGCCGAGGCGGTCGCGGAAGGTGAACGATGTCGCGTCGATGCCGTTGTAGGTCGTACCGAGATATCGCAGCCCCGGGTCGCGGTCGGCGTCGCTGATAGAAGTGAAGAAGCTGCGGTGCGCGCAGGCATAGTACGCTGCGAGAATTTGCGGTTGCGAAAAGCCATGAATGGTCGTCAGCATCGGCGGCGTTGGGCGCGCCAACGCATAGGTCATCGGTTTCCAATCGAAATTATTATGAATCAAGTCGTATCGGTCGGCCTCTTCAAAAAGCCTCGCAATATGCATCGCATCGAACACATTGCCGTCGAGCGCGCGATCTTCGTTCAGCGAGACCGGAACGACGCTCTGCAATCCTCCGTCGAAGCGCGAGTTGCCCGAAGCATAGAGCGTGACATCGAGGCCGCGAGCTCTCATTCCGGCGGCGATATTATAAGAAATTTGCTCCCAGGGTCCGTAGCCCGGCGGTGGCACCGGCCAAGCAATCGGCGCCAATACCGCGAGGCGGAGGCCGCGCAGATCGCCGTCGTTATCCGGCACGGTCGAAGATCCGCGATCCGTTCTTCATTACCGCAAGCGGGCTATAGAGGGTCCCAAGGTCTTCGGCGATATCGCGCTCGAGGAAGAGGAGATCGGCGGGCTCGCCCGGCGCCAGCGTGCCGCCGGTAAGTCCGACCAACTCCGATGCAACCGCGGTCGCTGCGTGGAGCGCTTCTTGCGGGCTCATGCCTAACAGCCGATGCATCAGTTCGATCTCGTAGGCGTAGCGCTCGTGAAAGTTATAGGGTGTCCCGGCGTCGGAACCGCCGGCAATTTTCACGCCGGCGCGATAGGCGCGCGCGATGTTTACCTGCATTTCGCGTGCGACGATGCGGGCTTTCTCCAGCGCCCAGGCCGGCTGCTTGCCATCGTCGGCGTGTTCGAGAATGCAGGTCGGCGCAGTAAGCGTCGGAACGAGATATGCGCAGTTTGCCTTGAAGAGCTCGATCGCTTCATCGTCGAGCATATGTCCGTGTTCGATCGAATCGATGCCGGCGCGCAGCGCATTTTTAATGCCTTTGGTGCCGATGGCGTGAGCCGCGGTGCGCAGGCCGTGCCGGTGCGCTTCGTCGACGCCGGCGTCGAGTTCGTCGGGCGTTAATTGCGCGATTCCCGGAACCGCACCTTGCGTGAGAACGCCGCCGGTTGCGATAAATTTGATGCACGTTGCGCCGGCGAGCAATTGTTCGCGTACCGCCTTGCGCGCCTCCCACGGCGAGTCGACCTGACGGCCGAGAAACCAGCCGTGTCCGCCGGTCATGCAAATAACTGCGCCGGCAGCGGAGATGCGCGGGCCCTCGATTTTGCCGTCGGCGATGCCGGCCGCTATGCTCATCGCGCTACCGCCGGTGCAACCGACATCGCGGACGCTCGTAACGCCGGCATAGAGCGATTTACGCGCATTCTGCACCGCTGCGATCACGCGTTCGTTCGCCGAACTGCGCGACCAAGCATCTTGCGATGCAGCTTCACCGCTCCCTTCTAAATGAACGTGAGCGTTGGTGAGCCCCGGAGTCATACACGGAACTTTACGAATGCTCTCGCTTCCCGCCGCGCCTTCATCGACGGAGAGGATGCGTCCGTCGGCGATAGTGACGTCAACGTTGCGCCGTGCATCGGAGAGCGTTCCATCGTAAAAAACGCCGACGCGGAATGTTTCTTGCGGCTGCTTAGAGTTAACCTGAGAGTAGGGCATCGTGCGCCTCCATAGCCGTAAACGCTTTGCTGGTCAATGCGTGTCCGAGTTCGCGCGCGATGAAACGAGAGGCAGCGCGAACCCGTTGAAGATCGACGCCGGTTTCAATGCCCATCGAAGCGAGAAGATAGAGCAGATCTTCGGTGCCGAGATTTCCCGTCGCACCCGGGGCGTACGGGCAGCCGCCGAGGCCGCCGCAGCTGGAATCGAAAATCGAAATGCCGCAGCCGAGCGCGGCGTAAACGTTTGCGAGTGCGGTTCCGCGCGTGTCGTGGAAGTGCATCGCCAACTGCTCGAGCGGAATCCGATCGGCGAGCAGCGGAACGAGCTCCTCGACTTGGCTGGGAACGCCGACCCCGATCGTATCGCCGATCGAAAGTTCATCGCAGCCGAGTTCCAGCAGTGCAACCGCGACCTCCACGACCTTTTGCGGCCTCACTTCGTCGCCGAACGGCGAGCCGAATGCCGTCGAAACGTAACCGCGCACCCGCAGCCCATCGGCCTTGGCATTGCGAACGACTTCACGGAATGTGGCGATCGATTCGGCGATGCTCATGCGGATGTTCCGTTCCGTGAATCGTTCGGAGGCGGCGGTAAACACCGCGATCTCGCGCACGTCGACCGAACGCGCGCGTTCGTATCCGCGCATGTTGGGCACGAGCGCGGGGTAGCGAACGCCGGGGCGTTTGGCTATTGCGGCATAGACCTCGGCGCCGTCGGCGAGTTGAGGAATCGCCTTCGGACTGACAAACGACGTGGCTTCGATAATCGGTAGCCCGCTCTCGGAGAGCAGATCGACGAACGCTATTTTGGTCGCGGTCGCAACGGTCTCCGGCTCGTTCTGTAAGCCGTCGCGCGGGCCCATCTCGGCAATGGTGACGCGTTTGGGCCGCTTCATCTACGCTTCGATCTCCACTAACGTTGCACCGCCGGCGACCGTCGCGCCCTCGCGCGCGTGGACCGAGGCCACCGTTCCCGCACCGGGGGCTTCGATGCGGTGCTCCATCTTCATCGCTTCGAGAACCACGAGCAAGCTTCGCGCTTCGACGCGGTCGCCGGGAGCGACGGCGACGCGAAGAATCTTCCCCGGCATCGGTGCGCGAATACTACCGGAGCGTTCGTCGCCGATGCCGCCGGCGCTCTCGACTTGTGGCGCGGGTGCGAGCCCTACTTCGTATTCGATCCCTTCCCACAAAATTGCATAGCCTCGGTCGTGATGGCGCACGCGCCCGCGCGCTTCGATCTCTCCGACTGCGGCGTGCATGGTCGCGCCGTTCCCCAGCGTTCGCAGCGGCCCCGATAGGTCGCCGTGCACGATGACGCCGTCGGCAGTGCGGTCGATGCGCAACGTTGCTCGCGCGTCGTCGTGCGCGAGAAAGACCGGAATCGCAATACCGGCGATCCGCCACGGCAGTGCGCCGTCGCGCAGCAGCGCCGCCAATGCGAGAATTTGTACCTCGCGGGGAAACGCGGTCCGTGCGAAGCGGGCCTCATCGAGCCGTTGCGCGAGAAAACTCGTGGTCGTATCCCCGCGCATGAAGGCTTCATCTTGGGCGATCCAGCGTAGCAGCGGTAAATTCGTTCGCAGGCCGCCGATCTGTGTGCGATCGAGCGCGTGCTGCAGACGACGCACCGCTTCATCGCGCGTCGGTGCCGCGACGATGAGTTTCGCCAGCAACGAATCGTAATAGAGCGTTACCTCGCTGCCAAGCGCAACGCCGCTATCGACGCGCGCCTCCCAGGGGTGCGGCACCTCCCAACGATCGATGTGCCCGGTCGATGGGAGCATCTGCATCGATGGGTCTTCGGCGCAAATGCGCACCTCGATCGCCGCGCCGCGTGGTTGAATCTGTTCCTGCGAAAACGGCAACCGCTCCCCCGATGCGACGCGGAGTTGCCATTCTACGAGATCGAGCCCGTACACAAATTCGGTAACCGGGTGCTCCACCTGTAGGCGCGCGTTCATTTCGAGAAAGTAAAACGACTCATCCGCGTCGAGCATAAACTCGGCCGTGCCGGCGTTGCTGTAGCCGACGCTGCGCGCGGCGCGGAGCGCGGCCTCGCCCATTCGCGTTCGCAACTCCGGCGAGACGACGGTGCTCGGCGCTTCTTCGAGCACCTTTTGATGGCGGCGCTGGATCGAACATTCGCGCTCGCCGAAATAGACCAAGTTACCGAAGGAATCCCCGAGAATTTGAAATTCGATATGGCGCGGCGAACGGAGATAGCGTTCGAGCAGAACGTTTTCGTCACCGAAGGCAGCGAGCGCTTCGCGTTTTGCTGCGTCGAGGGCTTCGTCGAAGTCGGCGAGCGACTCGACGACGCGCATTCCGCGCCCACCGCCGCCCGCGCTCGCCTTAATGAGCAGCGGAAAACCAACCTCTTGCGCTCGCTCGCGCAACGTCACAAGATCCTGTTCGGCGCCGTCATAGCCGGGTATTACCGGTACGTCGGCGGCACGCGCTTTGTGTTTTGCTTCGATTTTGCTGCCCATCGCCGCCATCGCTTCGGGGCTGGGACCTACGAAAATAAGCCCGGCATCGCGGACCGCGCGCGCGAAATCGGCGCGCTCGGAGAGAAAGCCGTAACCGGGATGAATGGCATCGGCCCCCATCGCGCGCGCGGCGGAAAGCACGGCTTCGACGTTTAGGTACGATTCGCGGGCGAGCGCGGGGCCGATGCAGCGCGCCTCGTCCATCGCGCGGACATGGCAGGCTCGTTCGTCGGCGGTCGAATAGATGCCGAGCGCAGCGATGCCCATTTCATGCGCGGTCCGTGCGACTCGGATAGCAATTTCGCCGCGATTGGCGATGAGAAGGCGACGAATCATCGTGAAAAAGTCGGCGTCCGGCGTTCGAGAAATGCGCGCAACCCCTCTTGCCCTTCCGGGGAGGTGCGTTGCGCGGCGATCGCTTCGGCGGTCAGCGCGAGCGTTGCGTCGTAACTGCTCTCGATGACGCGTGGGATCAGCGCCTTTGCCGCTGCGGTTGCAGCAGGCGACGCACTGAAGAGTTCGCGCAGCGTTTCGTCTATGGCATCGTCGAGGTGCGAGGCGCGCACGACTCGATGCACCAAACCGATCGCCGCAGCTCGCTGCGCATCGAAGCGCTCGCCGGTAAGAAAGAGTGCGCGCGCGTGGCTACGTCCGATCTTGGCGAGAACGAACGGGGATATCACCGCCGGAATGATGCCGAGCTTTACTTCGGTGAATCCGAAAACGGCGTCATCGGCCGCAATAACGATGTCGCAGACCGCCGCGAGCCCCGCTCCGCCGCCGAGCGCTGCGCCGTGAACGGCGGCAACCGTCGGCTTGCTGCAGCGGTCGATCGCACGAAACATCTCGCTCATCGCGCGGGCATCGGCGACGTTTTCCTCGCGGGTGAGATCGAGCGATGCGCGCATCCACGAGATGTCGGCGCCTCCGCAAAAAACCGGTCCCTCCCCTGTCAGCAATACGGCGCGCGTGCTGTCATCGTTATTAAAACGCTCGAAGGTCTCGCGCAACGCATCGATCATCTCGGTGTTGAATGCGTTACGGACCTTTGGCCGAGCGAGCGTGACGCGCGCGACGCCGTCGGCGAGCGCGACGCGAAGAGGTGCTTCTTTCATACCCCGCCCCTCTTCTCGCCGCCATCCAAAGGCGCCTTGAATGCGTTATAGTTGCATCGTGCAGAGACTCGTGTACCGCTATGCCTTGCTGACGCGGCTCGCCCATTGGTTTGGGGCGCTCGCCGTTGCGGTCCTGATTTCGAGCGGGCTACAGATTTTCAACGCGGCGCCCTACCTCGACGCCGCGGATCGCAGCACCCCGGCACGCCGGGTGCTCTCCATCGATTCTCCCGCCGACGGCGTCGGCCGGACGACGATTTTCGGCCGCTCCTTCACCACGACCGGCGTCCTCGGGTGGGGGAGCGACGGTACCGGCGGCGAGGGGGCGCGAGCGTTCCCCGGCTGGCTCACGATCCCGGCCTACCAGGATCTCGCCGACGGCCGCCGGTGGCACTTTTTCTTCGCCTGGGTCGCGAGCTTCGCGTGGATTGCATGGCTGCTTTCCAGTGCGGTGAAAGGGAATCTCGGAGAGATGCTTCTGCGTCCGAGCGATCTGCGCAAACTTTGGCCGATGCAGGCGTACTATCTGCGATTGCGGCGCGAGCCGCCGCCGCACGGCACCTATAATCCGCTGCAAAAAGCCGCCTATACGTTCGTGCTTTTCGTACTCGCGCCGCTTATCGTTTTAACGGGCCTCGCGCTCTCTCCGGGAATCGATGCTATCGCCCATCCGTTGACCGTCCTTTTCGGCGGCCGTCAATTTGCGCGGCTCTGGCACTTCGTAGGGATGCTGCTCTTTGTCGGCTTCGCGCTCGTTCATATCTTTCAAGTCGTCGCGCAAGGTTTTTTCAATCAAATGCGCTCGATGATCTCCGGCTGGTATCGTTTGCGCGAAAATGAAAGCGTGGGGCCATGAAGCGGCGCCTCTTTATCGCATCGTCGATTGCCGCCGCCCTCGCCGGATGCGCGCCGATCGGAACGGCGCTCAACGATAATCCGGGCTTCCATCACTTTCTGGGCCTCGAGGGTTCGCTCGATGCAGCGTTGATGGGAAACCTTCCCGGGCTTGCGCGAGAATACTCGCTCGCCGATATCAGCAAGCATTTCCCCGTTGATAGTCTGCCGACGCCGATGACGTCGACCTACCGAAGCCTTCTCGAACATGATTTTCGGAACTATACGTTGAGCGTCGTCGGTGCGGTCGAACGACCGCTGCGCCTGTCGCTCGCGCAACTGCAACGCATGCCGCAGCAGCGCCAGATCACGCGGCACGATTGCGTCGAAGGCTGGAGCGCGATCGGCGCGTGGACCGGGGTGCCGTTACGCCGCATCTTGCAGCTAGCGCGGCCGCGCCGCGAGGCTCGCTACGCAATTTTCCGCTGCATGGATAGCGACGACCAAGGGATGCCCTATTACGAAAGCCTCGATATGGCGCAAGCCTACCAGCCGCAAACCCTTCTCGCCCTGCAACTTAACGGAGAGCCGATCCGTCCCGATCACGGTGCCCCCGTCCGTCTGCGCGTGCCGACCCAACTTGGGTATAAGAGTGCAAAATGGGTTCGCGAGATCGAAGTGCTTGGTTCGTTCACGCATCTCTACGGCGGGAAGGGCGGATACTGGGAGGACCAAGGTTACGAGTGGTACGCCGGGATCTAACCTCCACTCGGGCGAGCGCGTGCGAACTGCCTACGCGCCGCTCGCCGACCCCAGCACGCAACGCTATGTCGCCGTTCTCGGGGCGAAGAAAGCGCCCTGATTTTTTCGGTCCCCGTCCCATAAAACCCGATATCGAAATCGTCGGGTGAGTTCGCCGCATAGATGCTGTGAAAGAACGGATCTTCGTTGGGGAAGCGGACGCTGCTTCCGACCGGAATCACGAAGATGTCGGGAACGAATGCTTTATCTCGATTACGCATGATTGCATCGACCGGCGGTGCTTGCTTCGTATCGGGTATTCACGCGGCGACAAGCGTATCGCCATGCAGCAGCAATGTCGCGCCCGCCGATGCCGGTGCGGCCGCCGCAGAGCCTGCCGCCGGAAAGCATAGGAAGGTCGCGATAAATGCGAAAGCACGAAATGCATGTGGCACCGACATCGTGTGAAACTTCGCCTCCTCCTCGCGCTTTCGTTGCTCGGCCTTGCTCCGTCGTCGATTGCGCTCGCCGCAGCGACGAAGGCTGCCGCTCGGCAAACGGTGGCGAGTCGCCGGGTCGATTTTGCGGGGCCGGGGCGCGGCACGTGGTTGGCAAGAGTGACGACCGAGCTACTCGGTCGAGATGACGCGCGGAGCTTCAAACAATGGCGAATCGAGATCGAGCGCCCACGGAGCCTCGGAGCGGGATTCGTCTATCGAACTCCGGGCACCGATACGCTGCTCGATCGCGTCGAGAAGGCGAGTGGAGCGAACCTCTGGTTCCCCAATCAGGAGGCGCAGTTGCTCGGCGACGGGCGCTTCCTTCCGGGCGAACGGCGCCAACTCGTCGTTCGCGTCTATCAGTCCGGCGCGGATTGTGGATCGGTGACCGTCGCTCTGCTGGGACTCCGGGGAAAGGCGGGGAGCGTCGGCCGACTGTTGAGCGTTGAGAACGCATGCTCGCTCGACGTGAAGATTCTCCGCGGCGCGAAGGGGGACGAATTGCTTCTCTCGGGCCCGTACTATGCGGAGAATGCGGCGCTCTGCTGCCCGACGAAGGCGCACGCCGAGGCCCGCTTGAGCTATCGAGGCGGACGCTGGATCGAACGGCCGCAGCTCTTTAAGATCGTGCCTCTCTCGGGGCAGTAAAAAGGAACGCCGTAGGGGAAGGCTCCCTTATGGACGGGCCTTCGCAGCCCGAACGTGCCCAGCAGCGACAACGGCGAGACCGCGATCTCGTCAAAGGCGCGGCCCTCCTGCTTTCTACCGACCGACCGCTTCCCGATCTTTACGACGAATTCGTTTCACTGCTCGCACAGTTCGTCGATGCCTCGATCGTTCTCATCCTCGCGCCGGAGCGAGGAGCTTTGCAGTGCGTCTACGCCTATCTCGACGGGATCGGCGGCATTCCCGATAACCCCGGCGTTCCGCACGAGAGCACCAGCGCTCGTGTCTTTCGCGATGCCGACGCTCGCCTCTACGGGCGCGCTCGCGAGTGGAACGCCACGAACTATCTTCGCCTTGGCGAGCGCATTCGCGAGCCTGAATCGGCGATCTTCGTCCCCATACTCTTCGGCGGGCGAAGCATCGGCGTTCTCTCCGTTCAATCCACGCAACCCGATGCCTACGATGCCGACGATCTCGCGTTGCTCGAGACTTGCGCACTTTATCTTGGGGCGCGCATGCACAGCGATCTCGGCCGCCGCGATGCCGAGCGTTTCGAACGCCTCGCGCATGTCGACGAACTCACTGCAATTCCGAACCGGCGCAATTTCGAAGAATGTTTCGAACGCGAAGCAACGCGCGCTCGTCGCATCGGCCGTCGACTCGCACTGTTGATGATCGACGTCGATCTCTTCAAGGAATTTAACGATCGTTACGGCCATATCGCCGGCGATGCATGTTTGCAGCAAATCGCCGCGACGATCTCGCAGACGTTAAGGCGACCGACCGACCTCGTCGCTCGGTACGGGGGTGAGGAGTTCGTCGTCTTGCTTCCCGAGACCGAACTCTCCGGAGCGCTAGGGGTAGCCGAACTTATACGCGCATCGATCTCTGCTCTCGGCATTCCACATGGCGGTTCGACCTTGGGGACGGTGTCGGTGAGCATCGGTTGTGCAAGCGGCACGCCGCGGGGAAACTCCGAACGCCAACAACTCATTGAAGCGGCCGACGCGGCGCTCTACCGTGCCAAACATGCCGGACGAAATCGCGTTGCGGCGGATCACCCCATAAACGTCGGCCCCTCGGTGGAGCGCCGGAGCGCGTTCGACGGCGTTCCGACTTTCGCCGGGCGCTTTATCGAACGCTCGGAGGAAATTCGACGTCTCACCGTGGCAATCGAGCGCAGTGCCCTCGTGACATTGATCGGGAGCGCCGGAATAGGAAAAACTCGCACGGCCATCGAGGTCGTCGCTCGTCTGCTGCATCGCTTTCCCGACGGCGCGTGGTTCGTCGATCTCGCTGGGTGCGTCGACGAACGCGATGCCGAGGCTGCAATCGTGGAAGGGCTCGCTCCATTGGTGCGGCCGGGTTCCAATATGCGCGAATGCGTTCGCGCCTTTCAACGCGCGCGAGGTTTGCTGTTGCTCGATGCCTGTGACGCCGGCCTGCGAGCGGTTGGCGCGTGCATCGATCGGCTTCTCGAAGGAGCGCCCGAAATGCGCATCGTTGCAACCGCGCGTACGGCGTTCGGTGTGCTTGGTGAAGCGCCGCTCCGACTCGACCGGCTCGACTCTCGCGAGAGCGAACAATTGTTTTCGGTGCGTTTTGAAGAGTCGGCACGCGAACCGCTCGATGCGGTCTTGCTCGAGGCGCAAGTCCCGTCGTTACACGGCCATCCGCTGGCGATCGAACTCAGTGCAAATTATCTTAGCTCTCTCCCCACCGAACTTCGCGCTCGCGGAGGCGCCCTTGGCATCGAGAGTGTCGGCAGGCTTCGCGGCCTCGGCACACCCGCTCGTTCCGATCGAACCTTGGAGCGGGTCTTCAAGCGCAGTTACGCGGCACTCGACGAAGATCGTCGTCGGCTCTTGCGGAGGGTCTCGATGTTCTCGGGGGTTTGGAGCGCAACGGCGGCACACGCGCTCTGTCGCAACGAAATACCCGATTTCAGCGCGACGGTCGCCGCGCTCGACGACCTCGTCCATCGAGGGCTTCTGCGTAAGCAAGCGCACGGCGAACGGACGCGCTATCGCATGATCGATGCTTTGTGCGCCGCGGCCCACGACAGCCTCGCGCGAGCCGGGGAGGTGACGATGGTGGCAATTCGCTATCGCGAATATTACGAAGAGCTCGCCGCTTCGATGCCGATGCGTTTTCGCGATGAGCCGTCAATGCGTTGGATTGCGCTGCTTAACGACGAATCGGCAAATATTCGCGCGGTGTTGCGAATGTTGCTCGCCGAAGGAGAATTCGAACGCGCCGCGCTTCTTCTCGACGGCCTGCGCTCGTGGACGTGGGAACGTGGCGCGCTTCATCTGCGGACCCTCGTGGAACGTCTCGAGGAAGCGGCACCGCGCGTTCGGGCATGCGGCGAACGCGCCGAAGCGGCACTTTCGTTGGCGATCGCCGGGCTATACGTACGGAACGATCCGGCGCGTACCGCGCGCTACGCTCGCATTGCCTACGATATTTACGAAAAGCTGGGGGACCGGATCCGAGCTTACCAGGCCCTCAATGCGTTTCTTGCCGGTGAGTTCATGGCGACCGGAACGATAGGCATGGAGTGGGCGTCGATTTTACAAGATGCGATCGCCATCGCCGAAGAGCACGGTGAAGCGACGCTTGCCGTCGACCTCATGCATCGGTTGGGTGTCCTCTACGCGCAGCAAATCGATTCGGCATTGCTGGCGAGGGCTATGGAATGTTTCTCGTCGTGCATCGCTCGGCTCGAAGCAAGCGGCGATCGGGAACGAGCGGCACGGCTCTACGGAAGTAGCGCCGAGGTTGCTTTCCACTCCGGCGACATCGTCGATGCGATCGCTCGCGTTCGCCGAGCGATCGCCATCTACGAACAAAGCGATGAAATGTGGTTCATCGCCCTGCAATATATGAATCTTACCGTGTATGCTTCGTTTACGCGCGATTTCGTAACCGCCCGGGTAGCGCTTGCGAAAACTTTCGATTATGCGTTACGATTCGATGATGCGCTCGTGCAGAGCAACGGCTTCGATACCGCCGTTCATCTCGCGGCACTCTCCGGAAAGCACCGCGAAGCGGCGATTCTCACCGGGTATGCCGACGCTGCCCACGGCGAGCGGGGCGCGCGGCAGCCGCGCGACCAAATGTTGCTCGACCGGACGCTCGCGGAGGTACGCAAAACGGTTTTTTCCGACGAGTTCGATCGGCTCTACGAGCGTGGGCTCAATCTCTCCGCCGCTGAGGCCGATGCGTTGGCCCGCTCGCTATAACGCGGCATCGCTTCTGTCGCGTTGAGTGGAGCGCATTGTCACGCCGAGTAGAGCGCGAAGCGCTCGTATCGAGGCGCCGCCTCTGTCACGCCGAGTAGAGCGCGAAGCGCTCGTATCGAGGCGCCGCCTCTGTCACGCCGAGTAGAGCGCGAAGCGCTCGTATCGAGGCGTCGCGTTCGCTCGCGTTCGCCTGCGCTGCACCACTCCTCGCTAGACGCTCGCGGCTCGGACAAGCAATGTCAGGGTCCTCGCCGCTCGCTTAAGCGCTCGTCGGATGCACGCAGGCTCCGTTCGCGCGCGCGGTTGCGTTCTTAGGGCGCATAAACTCCTTGTCACGCCGAGTAGAGCTTTGTCACGCCGAGTAGAGCGCGAAGCGCTCGTATCGAGGCGGCATGAGGGAGCGCCCTCGATACGGCTGCTGCGCAGCCTACTCGGGCTGACAAACGCTGCGCAGCCTACTCGGGCTGACAAACGCTGCGCAGCCTACTCGGGCTGACAAACGCCGCTGCGCAGCCTACTCGGGCTGACAAATGCTGCTGCGCAGCCTACTCGGGCTGACAAATGCTGCTGCGCAGCCTACTCGGGCTGACAAATGCTGCTGCGCAGCCTACTCGGGCTGACAAATGCTGCTGCGCAGCCTACTCGGGCTGACAAA
>JAJZED010000008.1:35906-139012 GCA_021805775.1 bacterium
AAATGCTGCTGCGCAGCCTACTCGGGCTGACAAATGCTGCTGCGCAGCCTACTCGGGCTGACAAATGCTGCTGCGCAGCCTACTCGGGCTGACAAATGCTGCTGCGCAGCCTACTCGGGCTGACAAATGCTGCTGCGCAGCCTACTCGGGCTGACAAACGCTGCGCATGCGCGCTACATGCGAAAGATGCCGAATCGCGTCGGCGGTTGCGGCGCGTGAGCTGCAGCTTCGAGTCCGAGCGCGATCGTTCGGCGCGTATCGAGCGGGTCGATAATGCCGTCGTCCCAAAGCCGCGCGGTTGAATAGTACGGGTTCCCCTCGCGTTCGTATTTTTCGAGAATTGGAGCTTCGAAGGCGGCCTTTTCTTCCGGCGACATATCACCGCGTACCGTCGAGAGCACGCCGGCGGCCTGCGGCCCGCCCATCACGCTGATACGTGCGTTCGGCCACATCCAGAGCTGGCGCGGAGAATAGGCGCGCCCGCACATGCCGTAATTCCCGGCTCCGAAACTGCCGCCGATAACGACCGTGAATTTCGGTACTTCGGCGCACGCGACCGCCGTGACGAGCTTCGCGCCGTCTTTGGCGATGCCGCCGTTCTCGTATTCGCGCCCAACCATGAACCCGGTAATGTTCTGTAAGAAGAGCAGCGGTGTGCCGCGCTGCGCGCAGAGTTCGATAAAATGCGCGCCCTTCACGGCGCTCTCGCTAAAGAGGATGCCGTTGTTGGCAACGATGCCGATGGGGTGCCCTTCGATTCGCGCGAAGCCGCAGACGAGCGTCGTTCCGTACCGCGCTTTGAACTCGTGAAACTCCGATGCGTCGACGAGCCGGGCGATGACTTCGCGGACGTCGTAGCTCGCGCGACTATCATCGGGAATGATGCCGTAAATTTCGCGCGGATCGTAGGCCGGAGGCTGGGGTTGCGCGGTATCCCATTGGCGCGGGTTTTCGCGATGGAGGTTGCGTGCGATCTCGCGCACGATCGCGAGCGCCTGTTCGTCGTTCTCGGCAAAATGGTCGGCGACGCCCGAGATGCGGGTGTGAACGTCCGCACCGCCGAGATCCTCCGCGCTCACTTCCTCCCCCGTTGCAGCCTTTACTAACGGCGGGCCGCCGAGGAATATCGTCCCATTTCCCTTGACGATGACGGTCTCATCGCTCATCGCCGGAACGTAGGCGCCGCCGGCAGTACAGGAGCCCATCACCGCTGCAATCTGCGGAATGCGCTTGCCCGACATTCGCGCTTGATTGTAGAAGATACGACCGAAATGCTCGCGGTCGGGAAAAACGTCGGCCTGCAGCGGTAAAAATGCGCCGCCGGAATCGACGAGGTAGATGCACGGTAGATGGTTCTGTTCGGCGATCTCTTGCGCGCGCAGATGTTTTTTGACCGTGAGCGGATAGTACGTTCCGCCTTTCACCGTCGCATCGTTGGCCACGATGACCGCCTGCTGCCCTTCGACGAAACCGATTCCGGTAACGACTCCCGCGGAGGGCGCTTCGTCGTTATACATTCCGCCCGCGGCGAGCGCCCCGAGTTCGAGAAAATCAGTGCCCGGATCGATCAGGCGCTCGATGCGTTCGCGTGCCGTGAGTTTCCCGCGCTTGCGGTGTTTTGCGACGGCGTCGGGGCCGCCTCCGGCCTGCACGCGCCGCAGGCGGTCGCGCAATTCGGCGACCAGCCCTTCCATGCGGGCGGCATTACGGGTAAAGCGATCGTCGGTCGTGTCGAGATGGGTCGGCAATTGCATGGTCGCCTTGGTTCGCGTTCGGGACGCAAAAAGCCCCGGCGCTTTTCATCGCCCTCTCATGCTTCGCTCCGCTTGAAGACCTAGAGTGATAAAAGTTCGCGCAATCGAGAGGAGGTGCCCGATGGGAGAGGCTCTGCGGATTCCGAGGCATGTCGATATTCCGGGGCTCGTGCGGCCCGCGGGAGCGCTCGACGAGCGCACTGCGCTGACGAGTTATCGCGGCCCGTGGACGCCACGGCTCGCCGCGCACCTGCTTCGCCGCGCCGGTTTCGGCGGAACCCCGACCGAGATCGCTCGCGTCGCCGCAACGGGCATGGAACGGAGCGTCGGTACGTTGATGCAACTTCCGTCGGCCGAGAACGTCGCACCGCCCGGCGAGCTCTTCGACGCCGTCGCGTACGTCGAGGCGAACGGTGGTTTTCGCGCGCTCCGTCACGACGCCGCCGAACGGCAGATGCTTTTCAAACACATTCGTATGGGCGAGCGCCGATCGATACTCGCGCTGCAGCAGTGGTGGTTACAACGGATGCTTGAGAGCGGCTCTCCGCTACAAGAAAAAATGAGCTTCTACTTCCACGGTCACTTTACGACCGCGTCGCTGCAAAAGGGCGTCACGGCAAAGATGACCTTCGACCAAAACCAACTTTTTCGCGGCTTCGCGCTCGGCAATCTGCGCGATCTCACCAAGGCGCTCTCTCGCGATCCGGCGATGCTGCTCTATCTCGATAACGCCCGCAACAATAAAGCGCATCCCAACGAAAATTACGCACGGGAGCTCATGGAGCTCTTTACCTTGGGCCTAGGAGCGTACACCGAAGAGGACGTGCGCCAGGCGGCGCGTGCTTGGACGGGCTATGAAGTTTTTCCGTTGCGCGGGATAGCGCGCTACAATCCGCGCAAGCACGATGACGGCATAAAAACTTTTCTCGGGCATACGGGAAACCTCAGCGGTGACGATATCGTCGATATCATCTACGAACAACCGCCGTGCGCGCGCTTCTGGGCGACGAGCCTCTTGAATGCATTTCTCTACAACGATCCCGAGGATGGGCTCGTGAACGCAACGGCATCGTTGCTGCGCGAACACGATTACGAACTGCGTCCGGTTCTCGGGACGCTCCTCCGCAGCAACGCCTTTTACTCCGAGCGCGCCTATCGCGCGCTGGTGAAGAGCCCGGTGGAATTCCTCGTCGGCGCGCACAAGGCCGCCGGCCTTACGCGCATCGATCCGCGTTCGCGCCCGGCGCTACGCGCGATGGGGCAAGTGCTCTTCTTTCCGCCCAACGTCGCCGGGTGGCCGGGCGGAGAGAATTGGATCACCAGCGACATGGCGATCGCCCGCGATAATTTTCTCGCCGGGCTCATCACCGGCCGAGCGATCGAGCGTTCGTGGCTCGCGAACGCGCCGACCGATGCGCGGCAGGCCGCCGAAGCGATGCTGGCGGGAATGCTCCAGAGCGATGCTTCGCCTGCAGCGCGGAGCGCGTTAGAGCGATACCTCGGCGGCTCGGAGAGCTCGGCGCTCGGGGCGCTCTCAAGTGAGAACTTCGACCAACGCATGCGCGGCGGCGCTTACCTTACGCTGGCCATGCCGGCCTTCACGCTCGCGTGAGGCGCGGAGAAAGTACGGTGACTCGATGAAACGTTCGAAATTCGTTCTCGGAACGCTCGGAGGTTTGGCGCTCGTCGCAAACCCGCAACATGTCTTCGCGCGCGCGCTCTCGGGCGCGCAGCGCCCCGGCCTCCCCGGTGCGGAGAATCGCGTCTTCGTGCTGATCAATCTGCAGGGCGGGAACGACGGCCTCAACTGCGTCGTGCCGCACGGCGACCCGCTCTATTACCAACTGCGTCCGCATCTGGCGATCCCGGCGAGCGAGGTGCTCGCGCTCGATGCTCGCATCGGTTTTAACCCGGCGATGCGCTCCATGAAGGCGCTCTACGATCGCGGAACGATCGCCGTCGTTCAGGGCGTCGGCTATCCACATCCGAATCACTCGCATTTTCGCTCGACCGAGATCTGGCAGACCGCCGCTCCCGAGCGCTACGAACATACGGGCTGGCTCGGGCGCTACCTCGACGAAGCGGAGATTCCGAAGGGCGAGCTTTTTGCCGGCGTCTCGATCGCCGAGGTGCTCCCCGAGGTGATGATCGGCATTCGCGTCGACGTACCAGCGATTCCTCGCGCGCGCGGCTACGGATTCGTCGGCAATCGCTATGCGCCGGTGCGGCGCGCGTTTGGCGGTATCCTCGAAGATCGCGCGCTACCGTTCTCTTCGCCCTATCTCGCGCACGTTACGGAGATTACTGAGAACGCCGAGAGCGGAGCGCAGGAGTTGCCGAAGCTGATCGCCGGCTACCGAACGAAAGCGAGCTATCCGACGACGTCCTTGGGACGCAGCCTTGCCTTGGCCGCGCAGATCGCCGCGAAGAGTACCGGTACGCGCGTCCTCTACGTCGCGCACGGTTCCTTCGACACGCACGTGAATCAACAGCCGACGCAGAACCGTCTGCTCGGCGAGCTCTCCGATGCGCTCGCGGCGTTCTACGACGATCTCGGCGAGCACGGCAACGACGGGCGCGTGCTGACGATGACTTTCTCGGAGTTCGGGCGGCGCATCGCGCAGAACGGTAACGCCGGAACCGACCATGGCGAAGCATCCCCGCTCTTCCTCATCGGCAAATCCCTGAAGGGCGGCATCTACGGTGCGTACCCCGACCTCGCCGATCACGACTCCGGAAATCTCCGTTTTACGACCGATTTTCGCAGCGTCTATGCGACGGTTCTGGAGCGCTGGTTGGGCCGACCGGCGCGCCCGGTCCTCGCCGGAGATTTTCCGATGCTGCCGATGCTCGGGTGAGCCAAAAGGCGCAGGAGCGCTCTCAGGAACCTCTAATCTTGTAGGACGTCACAGAACCCGTCGGAGGCTGTCCGCGCGAGTGGACAGAAGTGGTTTTTTGTACCTACGCGATGAGAATAGCGTCGTCCCGGTGATCGGCCGGGAGAGCGGAATGCCGCCCCGCGGCATGCCGAAGAATTTTATGCTCGCGTGGCTGCTGGTCATGCTCAACCACAGCGACCTGCACGGATATGAAATAATGAAAACATTGCGCGAACGCTTCGACGTCAGCACGGACCCTAGCTCGCTCTATCGGGCGCTCCGCCGCCTCGAACGCGATGGGTATATCTCGTCGTGGTGGGATTCGCGTGAGTGCGGGCCGGCGCGGCGCGTCTACCAAATCACCGTGACCGGGCGCTCGACGCTCGCGCTTTGGAACGAAGCGCTCGAGCAGTATCGCTCCCATCTCGACTCCTTCTTCGAACTCTACAACGGCGCAGAGCCCGGAACGACATCCTCGGCGGTCGGCGCATAGCCGGAGATCCGAACGTGCCCTCCGAAGCTCGCGTGCTCTTTCTCGGCAGCGGCGGCGCGCGTTTCGTCGTCGCTCGACAGTTGCGTGCCTCGGGCGGCATGTGGTTTCACTTCGGCGCCACCCAGGTGCAGGTCGATCCCGGTCCCGGCGCGCTGGTGCGCGCGCTCTCCCACGTTCCTGCGCGCAACCCGCGCGAGCTCGATGCAATCGTTCTCTCGCACAAACACCTCGACCATGCAGGCGATATCAATGCGATGATCGAGGCGATGACCGCCGGCGGTTTTCGTCGACGCGGGGCGCTCTTCGCGCCGCGCGACGCCTTCAAAGGTGCCTCGCTGCTCCAGCCATACGCCGCGGCGTTCGTCGAACGATGCGAGATTCTCGAGCCCTCGAGCGCCGGGTATCGGGTCGGCGAGGTGAATATCGCGAGCTCTCCGCTCCACCATCATGCCGTCGAGACGCTCGGCATTCATTTCGAGTATCGCGGCCTGCGCGTCGCCTACCTCCCCTGCGGACGATACGACGAAGCGATCGTCGCCGACTATGCCGCGCATCGCCCCGACGTTTTAATCGTCAACGTCCTGCGTTTCGATGATACGATGCAGGTCGATCACCTCACGTGGTCGCAGGCGCGCGCGATTGTTGCGAGCGTTCGGCCGAGCCTCGCGATTTTTCAGCACTTCGGAACGAAGATGCTCGAACAGAACCCGGCACGGCTCGCACAAGAAGTGGAGGACGATCTCGGCCTGCGCGCGATTGCCGCCTACGACGGCCTTGAGATCGATCTCTCCACCCAGGTCGCGGCCGTCCGTGGCTGAGATCGTTCGCTCTGCCGACGAACGCGCGGATGCGTTCTATCTGGCGCACGCCCGCGAAGCACTGAAAAGCGCATGGGCCTTTACGGTCGTGTGGCACGAGCAGAGCGTCGATCTGCTTGCACTCGAAGAGGATGCCGTCGTCGGAACCGCGCGGCTGCGCATCGCTGCCTCGCTCGGGCACGTCGAGCGCGTCGTCGTCGATCCGCAGTTTCGGCGCCGCGGAATCGGGCGCGCGCTGCTCCTCCAACTCGACGACGTCGCGAATTACTATAACTGCCACAAGATGACGGTCGGCGTTCTCGCCGGTGGCGAAGCGCAGCGATTTTTCGAGGCCTGCGGTTACCATCAAGAAGCGTTGCTCCCGCAGCACGATTTCAAACTCGACGTCGCGATGTTGCGGAAGTTTCTCCTCTAGCCGAAGCTTCGAGGCGGCCTGCGCCGGCGCGGGGGAATCCGGCGGTTTGGGGGAAAGCGCCCGTGCATCGCGTTTCTGCGTGGCGGCGCCATCCGGCGCACCGCGCGGATCGTTCCGCCGCGCGGTGCGCGTTTCGGCACTCTCTCCACTCGTGCGCGCGCCTGGCGGAAGGCGCGCGCGATCGCCGGCACGTGCCGCGCGAGACGCGGATGCGATGCAATCGAGCCGTCGAAGAGCAGGACGCGCCCGCGCGGGCTCAGTGCGGTGACGATTGGCCCGCCGCCGTCGACGACGGCGCGCGCGCCGCTTCCCGAACGCGATATTTGGTGCGCGTCGTGAAAGCTCGTGGCGATCGCTCGCGCTCCGCGCCCTTGCGCGTTGACCTGCGCCGCACCGCTCACGCCAAGGACGACATTTCCGCGCTGTGACTGAAAGCGCGCGAGCCCGGTGCGGAAGCGCATGTTTTCGGCGAGAATCGAGCCCCCGACGCTGCCGACGTCGATCTGCGTCGCCGTTACGCCGCGCATGAAGATGTTCCCGAGCGCGTTGCGGGCGCGGAGGCGACCGAACGTGGAGTTCTCGGCGAGAATCGGCCCGCGCCCCACCTGAGCGACGCCGCTGGAGTGCACGCCCTCGAGCGCGATTCCGCCCTGGTGGACGAGCGCGGCAAATGCGGTGCCGCGATAGCCTTCGATGCGTACGATGCCGCTGCCGGCGATGCGCACCGCAAGCATCTGTGTCGATGCAGGCAGGTGGATGACGGTCGGCCCTCCGCCGCGAATGACGAGCGCGTCGTGATTTCCCGGCGGAAGGGTGGGGAGTACGAACTGCTCCGCCGGTAAATTAAAACTCTCGCCGCGCGCGTTGGTAACGTGTTGGGCCCAGAGCGTGATGTCGTGCGGAATATGCCCGCGCACGCTGGCAGCATCGAAATGCTGCCAACCGATATGTCCTCCGGTCTCGACCTCGACATCGGGGCGATTCCAGGTAACGACGCGCAGGTATCCGGAGCGCAATTGAACGCTAACCACCGGGGAGGCTCCCACGGCAATATCGGCGGCGCGCGCGCACGCCGCTGAAGTGAGTGCGAGCGCAACGGCGAGGGCCGCTGACGCCGCTCCCTGCCCGAACGCTTTCATCGTGCCTTTAGGGTAGCGCCGGGGAAGGGCCGCGTCATGAGGGTTCGGTGAACTCTTCGGGGAGTCGAGGGAGCGTCACGCGGAGCAGTGCCCCGCCGCCGGGGAGGTTCTCGGCGCTCACCTCACCGTGGTGGACCCGGGCGATCGACCGGACGATAGCGAGCCCAAGCCCGGTGCCGGGTACGGCGCGAGCGTGCGCGCTATCGCCGCGGTAGAAACGTTCGAAGATCTGCGACTGCTGCTCTTCGGGAATACCGCTACCGCTATCGATCACCTCGACGACCGCGCGTTCCTCCGCGGCACGCACGCGAACCTCGATCGCGCCCTTCTCGGTAAACTTGACGGCGTTTTCGATGAGGTTGGCGATCGCCTGACGCAACAGATGTGCTTCGCCCAATACGAAGACGCCGTTCTCGGCCTCGATGCGGAGCGCGAGCCCTTTGCCGGTCGCCACGGCGCGTTCGGATTCGGCTGCTTCGGCGGCAAGGGTGCCGAGGGCAATCGGTTCCATCGGAATTGCGTCACCACGATCGGCTTTCGCGAGCAGCAGCATGCCGCCGACCATCTGCGAGAGCTCGGCGCTCTCGGCGACGATCGTGTTGAGACTCTCGCGCAGAATCGCCGGATCGCGATCTCCCCAGCGGAGCAGCATTTGCGCGTTGGCATGAATCGAGGTGAGCGGGGTTCGCAACTCGTGCGATGCATCGCTGATAAACTGTCGTTCGCGAGCGAAGGCCTCCTGAAGGCGCGCGAGCAGGTCGTCGAAGCTCTCGGCGAGCCGTCCGATCTCGTCGTCGCGTTTCGCCCAATGCAGGCGACGGTCGAGCCGTTCCGACCCAATCTCGCGCATCGCCGCTGCGAGCCGTTCGAGCGGATCGAATGCCCGCCCGGCGAGCCACCACGATAGGGCGAGAATTGCGAGCATCGCTGCGAGCACGGCGAGCGCGATGCTTTCGCGGGTCTGGGCGATGCTGCGTTCGAGTGCGTCGATTCGTTCGGCGACGTGGACGATGACGCGGTGCGAACCGAGGGAGAAAAAACGATCCTCGACGAGGAGCGTGCCGATCGGCAGCACGATCTGTCGGCTGGCGATCGGCACGCGGGCATCGAGCCCGACGGCTTTCGGGATGGTGGTGCCGCCGAGGTTACTGCTCTTGGCCAGCGGATATCCGTGGCTCGAATCGATCTGCACGAACGTCGTCGGCGAGGACCACGTGGTGAGATTATTTGCGTCGGTGAGCAGCGCATAGGCATCGGAGCCGCCGAATCCCAACGAGAACGGTTCCTCGCTTGCCTGCACGGAGGAGGCAATTTGCGCCATCGTTTCGGAGACGCGCGAACGTGCCTGTGCGAAGAGTATCGACTGCAAGCGCATGCCGACGACCGCGCTCACGATGAGCAGCACGGCGATGAGTAAACCCGCATACCAAGCGGCGACCCGCCACTTTAGCGAGTTCATATCGTGCGGAGCGCCGAACGCATGCCGCTAATCCTTCATCGAGTAACCGATGCCGCGCACCGTCGTAATAAGTTTCTCTTCAAATCCCTCTTCGAGCTTCCCGCGCAAATACCGAATGTAGACGTCGATGAGGTTCGAGTCTCCGAGAAAATCGCTACCCCAGACGCCGTTGAAGAGCTCGTCGCGCGTGTGTACTTTGTTGCGATGGAGCAGAAGATACTCGAGTAGCGCGTACTCCTTTGCGGTAAGTGCGATCTCTTTCCCACCGCGCCGCACTTCGTGCCGATCGCGATCCATAACGACATCCTTAAATCGGATCGAGCGATCTTGCGGTTCGCGTTCGCGCAACTGCGCGCGCACGCGCGCGAGCAGCTCCTCGGTGGCGAAAGGTTTGGTGAGATAATCGTTCGCGCCGATATCGAGCCCGGCGACGCGATCGGGAATGCGATCTTTTGCCGTTAGCATGACGATCGGAACGCGGCTCTTCGCGCGAATGCGACGACAGACTTCCATGCCGTCCATGCGGGGCAGCATGATGTCGAGAATGACGAGGTCGGGCTCCTTGAGCGCAAGCTCGAGCCCCTCGACGCCGTTTGTGGCGAGTTCGACGAGGTAGCCTTCGTGCTGAAGTTCCAACTGGAGCACGCGCGCGATCGCCGCGTCGTCTTCGACGACGACGATGCGGTGCTGCTTTTCGGTAGCATCCATGGGGCGGTTCTACCCGCCGCGGGCCTAGCGCCCCTTGCGCGCGAGATGAATCCGGGGTGAGAAATCCGGTATCGCCGAGGCTGCGAAGGCGGCGACGCTGCCGACGGTGAGCCAGATCAGCGTCGTGGGCTGCGCGAGCGTGAAGGCAACACGGTCGATCGTCCCGATGATGCCGTTGAGATCGGAGAGATGCGGAATGACCCAGGCTGCGAACGCCAGGAGCAGGCCCCAGGCTCCCGCCTCCCACGGATCGATCGGTTCTGCGGGAACGCGCCGCACGGTCGCTGCGAGAATCGAGGCGCGTAACTCGGCGGGCGGCTCCTCGAGTGGGAGCGCTGCGAGCAGTCGGTCGAGTTCGTCGTCAGTCCGGTCGTTCATGGTTGCTTCTCCGAGGCGGCGAGAATCTGCCGCAGTTGCTCCTTGGCGCGAAAGAGGTGTGTCTTGACGGTTCCAAGCGGTACTCCCAACACCGAGGCGATCTCATCGTACTGCTTTCCCTGCAGATGGTACAAGGTAATGACGCTGCGATATTTTTCCGGGAGCGACTCGATCGCCGCGCGCAGACGTCCCGCGTCGTCGTTGGCGATTGCCTGCGCCTCCGGCCCTGGGGCGGCGTCGGCCCGGTCGGGGATCTCCTCTCCGGAGTACCGTCGCGAGCGCTTGAGGCGGTCGCAGCAGGAGTGGTAGCAGATCGAGAAGATCCAGGTCGAGAACTTCGCATCGGGGCGGAAGGTGTGAAGCGAGCGATAGGCTTTCACGAACGCTTCCTGGGTGGCGTCGCGTGCCTCTTCGCGGTCGCGCATGGTCCGCACGGCGAGCGTAAAGAGGGAGCGCTCGTAGCGTTCCACCAAGACGGTGAAACCGGCGGGGTCGCCGGCGAGCGTCCGCATAACCAACTCGGCATCGCTCGTTCGTGGCCGCTCGACCTCGATATGCACCTCCACCGCCATCGCTGACATGCTTCCTCTACGCGCGCACTGCCGGGATTGTTTCGTCGGCCGGCGTTGAAACCTGGGGCGAGCCTTCGACGTATGTGGGGTATGATGAAACCAGGCAAGGAGTTCGGGTATGAGTGACAACGCAGTCGGTGCGATCGCCGTCTTCTGTATCTTCGGGCTGCCGATCGTGGCCATGATGGTCCATCGGGTGCTCAAACACCAGGAACGGATCGCGATGATCCAGCACGGCTTCCCGGTCGACGCCGATCCCCGCGACGCCTATCGAGCGATGAAGATGGCGGCAAAGATGGGCGTGCCGCCCTCGGTCGACGGCGACGCTGCCTACCTCTTCTATGCCAACGCGCGGCTCCAGCGCGGCATCACGACCACCTTCGTCGGCATGGCGATCGTCGTCGGGCTCTCGTTCATCGGCTACCACCACGGCACGATTTCACCCGGGCCCTGGCTCATCGCGGGGCTGATCCCGCTCTTCATCGGGCTCGCTCAGGTGAGCGGAGCCGTGCTCTCCGGCGCGCAGATCGGTGGCTTCGGCATCGGGCGCTCGTACCGCATGCCGCCGCCGGGGCCGGTCCCTCCGAGTGGAATGCCGCCGAATGCCCCACCGCCGAGCGGATCGCCATGGGGCTGGCGCCCCGGATCTACGCCGGGGCTTGACCAGCCGCCGAAGCCGCCGAACCGCCGCTAAAGGTGAAGCGGGAAGGATACGAAGAGGCCGCCGGACTGATCCGGCGGCCTCTTCGCTTGCTGCTACGTTTCGTTGAAGGAGACGTTCGTGATTTGGAAAGAGACTACGGTTTGCAGTTCACCAGTGCGAGTGCCCAACCCGCATCGGTTCGGGTCCGAACCAAATACCCTTCATTCGTGCGTTCGTACACTTGGTAACCTGCGCGTAACGCCTCTGCCAAGCTGGTGAAGACCATTACTCCGGACATTTGTCGGTCCCCCCTTTCCTACTGAGTCCTCCGACTCTACTACGTATAACGGCTAAAACGATGAGAAGGTTCAGTGATAATCCCGAGAGTTTTTTTAAGATTTGGAGAAAAAGCCTGCCCGTGGCGCTCGCATCACCGATTTCGGCTCTCGTTCCTACCCGCATCCTCGACCGTTCGGAGGTTGCGCGCGACGTCATACTCCTCGGCGTTGAGGCGCCGGAGCTCGTGAAGCGAGTGCGCCCCGGTCACTTTGCGATGGCATTACTCCCCGGCGGCCAGGCCGCCGGCGTTGCATTAGGTATCTACGAAGCACGCGGCGAGCGCTGTTCGCTTCTTTTTTTTCTCGCCGGCGATCGCACGCGTCGTCTGGGTGCATTGCGCGTCGGCGATCGGCTCGATCTCGTGGCTCCGCTCGGGAACGGCTTCGACTGCGAGGGAGCGGAACGCGACGTTGCGATCGTCGCGGGGGGCGTCGGAATCGCGTCGGTGCTCTTGCCGGCGCAGGCGTTGCTTGCGCGCGGCGCGCGCGTGCGATTATTTTACGGAGCGCGAACGGCGGAGCGGCTCGTCGAAGCCGAACGCTTCGCCGCCGAGGGCTGCGAACTGCTGCTTGCAACCGACGACGGCTCGCGAGGATATAACGGGGTGGTGACCGAGCTGCTCGCGCGCGAAGATGCCGCCGAAGCGGTTTTCGCCTGCGGTCCAACGCCGATGCTGCGCGCCGTCTCCGCCTACGCGCAAGAACGCAACATTCCCGCGCAACTCTCGTTGGAAGAAGCGTTCGGCTGCGGGGTCGGCGGCTGCTGGGGTTGCGTCGTGCCGATCGTGCGCACGAGCGCGCAAGCGCCGTCCTTTCCTCCGAGTGACGCCGATGGAAGCGACGTCGTGCACGCGCGCGTCTGCGTCGAAGGCCCGGTCTTCCGGGCGCGTGAGTTGCGATGGTAGAGCTTTCGAAATTCGACCTGAGCGCGCGGATCGGATCGCTCGTTCTTCCCTATCCAACCGTCGCGTTGAGCGGTTGTTACGGCAGCGGTGCGGAGTTCGCTCCCTACGTCGATCTTTCGCGTCTCGGTGCGGTCGTACTCAAGAGCGTGACGCGCCGACCGCGCATGGGGAACTCGACGCCGCGCATCGTGCATACCCCCGCGGGAATGCTCAATGCAATCGGGTTGCAGAATCCGGGCATCGAATGGTACCTGCAGCACGATGTCGCGAAGTTCGCGCAGACGCCGTGCGCGACGATCGGCAGCGTCGCCGGTTTCAGCGTCGACGATTACGCGTACGTCTGCGAACGGCTCGCTGCCCGTAGCGAGATCGCCGCGATCGAGCTCAATATTTCGTGCCCGAACGTCGCACACGAAGGCGAGACATTTGCTTGCGACCCCGAGTTAACGGCACGCGTCGTGCGGGCCGCGCGCGCGACGACCGATAAGCCGCTCATCGCAAAGCTCTCGCCGAACGTTACCGACATCGCCACGATCGCGCGTTCGGCGGTCGCGGCCGGAGCAGATGCGCTCGCGGTCGTCAATACCGTTCGTGGGATGGCGATCGATATTTACCAACGCAAACCACGCTTGGGAAATGTAACCGGCGGGCTCTCCGGCGCGGCGATTCGGCCGATCGCGCTCCTCGCAGTCTACGAAGTCGCGCGCGCGGTCTCGGTGCCGATCGTCGGGCAAGGCGGCATCGCGACGGCGAGCGATGCGCTGGAGTTTATCCTTGCCGGCGCGAGCGCCGTCGGAGTGGGGACTGCGAACTTTGCCGACCCGCGCGCGCCGATGGGAATTCTCGATGGAATCGTCGAGTACATGACGCAGCAAAACGTTCGCCGCCTGCGCGACCTCGTCGGCACGGCGAACACCGGTTTTGCCAACATCAATCAAATCGAAGGAGATGAAGGATAACTACATGGCCCAATTAATCGTGGCGCTCGATCTGCCGACCGCCGAGGAAGCAGAACGCTGCATCGATGAGCTCTACGAAACCGATGTTATTTTCAAGATCGGACTCGAAGGGCTCTGCGGCTACCCCGAACGGATCTTCGCGCATGCGGAGGCACGCGACGTGCGGCTCTTTATCGACGTCAAGTTGCACGATATTCCGCGCACCGTCGGTGCGGCGATGGAACGGCTCGTTCGACCGAACGCATCGATCGTCAACGTTCACGCGCTTGGAGGCTCGCGGATGATGCATGCCGCCGTCGACGCGGCGGCGCATCGCGCGGAGCAACTGGGAATCGCGCGCCCCGAGATATTTGCCGTGACGATGCTCACGAGCATGGAGCAGCGCGACGCCGACGAGTTGGGGATCGGTGGAGATATCGGCGGCATTGCGATGCGCCTGGCGGGCATCGCACGGAGTGCGGGCTGCGACGGTGCGATCTGCAGCGTTCACGAAGTTGCCGCGCTGAAGGCGGCGTACGGCGGAAACTTTCTCGCGCTTACGCCGGGGATTCGCCCCGAAAACGCCGAGTCGCACGACCAACGGCGCATCGCGACCCCGCGTAGTGCGGTCGCTGCGGGGAGCGATTATATCGTGGTCGGGCGCCCGATTCTCACCGCCCCGGATCGTCTCGCCGCCACGCGCGCGATTCTCGATGAGATCGTCGAGGCGCGGGCATGATCGACGCGGCCCAACTGCGCGCGGCACTGCGCGAACGCGGCGCGCTCTTAGAGGGACATTTCCGCCTCTCTTCGGGGCGGCATAGCGACCGCTTCGTGCAGAAATTTCGTATTCTCGAAGAGCCGAAGCTCGTCGCGCCCGTCGCCGAAGCGCTCGCCGCGCGATTCGCGGCGGAGCGGCCGACGATCGTCGTGAGCGCGGCGGTCGGCGGAATTATTTTGGGTTACGAGACGGCGCGCGCGTTGGAGCTGCGCGCGATCTTCGTCGAGAAAGAAGGCGGCGTTCCGGTCTTGCGCCGCGGTTTTTCGCTCGCTCCCGAGGACCGCGCGCTCGTCGTCGAAGATGTCGTCACGACCGGCGGATCGGTTCGCGAGGTGCTCGATCTGGTTCGAGCGACCGGCGCGCAGTGCGTCGGCGTCGGTGCGATCGTCGCGCGCTCCGTTCCCGATTTCGGCGTGCGATTCGAAGCGCTCTTAGAGATGCCGATCGAGTCCTTCGCCGCCGAAGAGTGCCCGCTCTGCGCTCGCGGCGAGCCGATTAACGATCCGGGGTCGCGCCGGGCGTGAGCCGATCGGCGGTTCGTGCGATCGCACCGTACGTGGCGGGCAACAGCATCGAAGAGGTGCGCCGCCGTTTCGGGCACGCGCGAATCGTCAAGCTCGCGTCGAACGAAAATCCGCTCGGCTCCTCGCCGCTCGCACTTGCGGCGCTACGCTCGGCCGACTTGCTCCATCTCTATCTTGACGACGCGTACGAAGAATTGCGCGAGCGATTGGGAGCGCGCGAAGGGCTGCATGCCGAAAACGTCGTGCTGGGGCACGGTAGTAACGAGCTCATCAACACGATCGCGCAGAGTTTCCTCGACCCGGGCGACGAAGCAATCATCGCCGATCCGACGTTCTCGCTCTATCGATCGGCGGTATCGCTCGTCGGTGCGATACCGGTTGAAGTGCCGCTGCTCAACGGCATGCACGATATCGAGCGGATGCTCGCGGCGGTCGGAGCACGCACGAAAGCGTTTTTTGTTTGCGACCCCAACAACCCAACCGGAACGTTTCTTTCGGCACCGGTTTGGAACGTGCTCTTCGAGCGCCTTCCGCCCGACGTGCTGTTGGTGATCGACCGAGCGTATGCGGAGTATCTCGAGAAGCCGGGTTTCGATCTCGCTCGGGCAATACGCGAGCGCGGTAACGTCGTCGTGCTGCGCACGATGTCGAAAGCATACGGTCTTGCGAGCCTGCGGTTTGGGTATGCGTACGGCGATCGCGAGAGTATCGGTTGGCTCCAACGGGTGCGCCTACCGTTTAACGTTTCGCGCCCGGCCGCGATCGGCGCGGCGGCGGCGCTCGATGATATTGCCTTTCTCGAAAAAAGCGTGGCGCTTAACGCATCGGAGCGCTCGCGCGTAACGGCAGAACTCGAGCGACGCGGGCATCATTGCTACCCGAGCGGCGCCAACTTTTATGCCGTCACGGTGCCGATCGCGGCGCACGCCGCCTACGAAGCGCTTCTCGAACGCGGCATTATCGTGCGTTCGGGCGACGCACTGCGTATGCCGGGGCGATTACGGGTGACGGTGGGAACGCCCGAGGAGAACGATGCCTTTCTTACCGCACTCGACGACGTGAGCTCGGGAGGGGGCGAATGAGCGCGCCGACGGTGCGCCGGGCCGCGGGTGCGGCCGACCGTGCATTTATCGAACGTTGTGGAGCTGAATCGCTCGAAAGTAGCGCTTCGCCGCTGCGCGAAGCGCCGATGGAGGCGTTGCGAACGAATTTTCTGCGTCTACTCGATATCGTCCACTCGCGGTCGCACGCGATCCTCGTTGCCGCCGAGGGAGAGTTACGCTTGGGCTTTGCCATGGTGGTCTTCGATCTTCCCGATGAGGTGACCGGGCTATCGCAGGCATTCCTCGCCTATATGGCTGTCGAGGTTGGGCAACGCGGGCACGGTATTGGGAGCTTGCTTCTCGACGCCTGCGAAGAAGAGGCTCGCCGACACGAAACCCCGTATCTCGGGCTTATGGTGACCGAGGGGAATGCCGCCGCCCAGCGGCTCTACGAACGTGCGGGATATCGCACCGAACGCCGGTTGCTCGGGAAGAAGCTATGAGTTTCCCTTGGCGTCGGGCGCTCATGGTCGGTGCCGGCGTCCTGCTCGCCGTTCTCGCCTACTTCTTTGCGATGCATATTCCGCGAACGCTCGCGGTCTTTATCATCGCGGCCTTTATTGCCGCCGGCGTGCGCCCGATCGTTAAACGGCTCGAAGCGATGCGCGTGCCGAAGCCGTTGGCCGTCGCGATCGTTTTCGTCGTTTTAATTCTCCTCGTCGTCGTCACGTTGCTGGTCATCGTTCCGCTCATGGTGGTGCAGATGCAGGGAATCGCGCAAAATCTGCCCGCGATTACCGCTGCGGTCGAAGCGTGGACGGTATCCGTCGAACAATCGCTCCAGCAACATTTCCCGCAAATGAACATTCCGACGAACGGCCTCGATCTCACGCATATCGGCACGGGTTCGCTGCAACGTTTCGCCGGCACGACGCTTGGTTCGGTCGGACAAATTTTGGTCGGTACGGCGACGGGGCTATTCGTAGCCTTTGCATCGTTGGTGCTATCGATATTTTTCCTGTTGAACGATGCCGGCATCGCCGATGGTATCGCATCGCTCTTCCCTGCGAGTCGCCGCCCGGTCGCGCATAAGGTGTTGACCGAGATCGCGGGCACTTTTGGCAGTTATATATCCGGGCAAGTGATCGTCAGCGCGATTACCGGCATCGCCGTGTGGGTGCTCTCGGCGATCGTTGGATTCAAATTTGCGCTATTGCTCGGCGTCATCGTCGCTATTTCATATGCGATTCCGATGTTGGGCTCGGTGATCGGCCAACTCATCGCCGTCATTCTGTGCGCGCCGCAGGGCTGGTGGATGGTGCTGTGGGTGCAGATCATCATCTTCGTCGTCGAACGCATCAGCGACAACGTGCTGGTTCCGAAAATTATGGGCGATTCCGTCGGTGTCTCCCCGATTGCGGTGATGTTCGCCGTTTTTGCCGGCGGCGAGCTTTTCGGCATCCCGGGGCTGCTGCTCGGTATCCCCGCGGCGGCATTGATCAAGATTCTCTGGCGTTACTTCATCGATCCGTGGCTGAGCGCTCAGCTCGAGCGCCGTTAGCGGCGGGTCGATCCGCCGGTCTGACACGTGCCGCTACTCGGCGCGACAGAAATGAACCCTACGCCGCAAGGGCCGGCTAGCACGGCGATTGCGGATTGTGTTGAAAACGTAAAGTATTCCCAGGATTGTTTAAGCTTCGCGCTCTCGGGGAAGGATAGGCGACACAAAGGAGAGCGCCCATGTCCAGACGTCCGTTCGCATCACTCGTGCCTTTAGCCGCAGTAACCACCGCCGCGCTTCTGCTCGCCGCCTGCGGCGGGGGCGGAGCCGCCGGCGCAGGAGGCGGAGCTCCGAATCTTCCCAGTGCTCCGCAGAGCAGTCCCTCGCACCTCGGCCTGACGGTCGCCGCGGCGCCGGGTTCCTCGCTACCATTCGCCGTCGCCCGGCATACGATGTCATCGAGCACGTCGTCGGGCGCAGCGGTAACCGTTGCCTATAATGGGACGATCGTCGCAAGCGGCACGCTCGACGGCAGCGGATTTGCCGACCTCACGTTTTCGCAGAGCGTTCCGGCGGGCGCGGTGCTCACCGTTACCATCGGTAGCGGCGCGAGCGCCGTCGTCATTACCGTCACGGTCGCTTCGGCGGTGAACGGAACCTCGGCCGATGTCACCTACAACGCCGGACCTCCGCCGAGCGTGACCGTGACGAGCTCCGCCGACAATAACGGCGATGGGAAAGTCGACCCCGGTGACGCCTCGCAACAGACCGAGAGTGAGAACCCGAGCGACGGTCAGGCGACCGATGTCAATAGCAACGATAATGGACTGCTTCCGGCGAATCTGCCGATCGTCATCTCTGCCTGCGCGACGACGCTTACGATTGCACCGGCAGCTGGCGCACCGCCGAACCTCTCGCTCAACGTTGAAGAGAAGCAGAACGACTCCGAGAATGCGGCGCAATTCGAGCAAAGCTTCTCGCCGTTCGATGCTCCGATTAGCGTGCCGATTCTCGCCGCGTCGGCGCGGCTCGATCTCGAACTCTTCTCGAACGGACAGAAGATTCTCTCGATCGAAGCGCCGTTGACTGCGGTCACCGCGCAGAGCGGCTCGCCTGCACCGAGCACGACCTGCGCCCCGAGTCCGTCGCCGAGCGCTGCCCCGAGTGCATCGCCGAGCGCGTCACCGAGCGCATCGCCGAGCGCCGCCCCGAGTGCATCGCCGAGCGCCGCCCCGAGTGCATCGCCGAGCGCCGCCCCGAGTGCATCGCCGAGCGCCGCCCCGAGTGCATCGCCGAGCGCCGCCCCGAGTGCGTCGCCGAGCGCCGCCCCGAGTGCGTCGCCGAGCGCGATGCCCTCACCAACCGCTACTCCGTAATGTAGCGGTTCAAAGATCCCAGGACGGGAGCGAGAGCGAATCGCCGGCGATCCTCCGATCGTCGGCGATTCGCGCGTGCAGCTTGCGTGGGTTTATGCAAGAACGCCGGCGAGTTGATCCTCGTCGGTGGCATGGTAGAACGCATTCGCCGTCTCGCTCACTTTCGGCGCCCACGGATCGACCTGCGAATGCGAGGTCGGCAGATGCACGGTTGGGCCGACGGCATCGCGATAATCGCTGCCGCCGAACGGGGCGTAGGCGCTCGATTCGGTATGTGCGAGCACGAGGTGCTGAACTGCGCTCGCCGCAGTCGTTGCGTCGGCGCGCACCTCGGCGGAGAGGCGCGAATCGGCGGCGATGCGATCGTAGGTCGCAATCGCCGGGCGATCGGCGTGCCACGGTAATCCATCGGAGCCTGGGAAGCGCACCATTCCGTCTTCGCGCGCAACGTCGCTGCGGATCGCAGTGCGCTCGCCCCGATGCGCCGCGCGCACCAGCGCGTCGTCGAGCTTTTTGATGGCGTTCTCTGCAACGCCGATTTTTTGCGGCGCAAGATCGAGCACGTCGTATGCCGCAGCGGGTGCGTACGGCATGCCGTCGATGCGGTAGTCGGCTTTCATGACATCGTTGACGACGCCGCGCGCCATCGCCGATGGATTCTCGACGTTATCGGCGATACTCGCGGCAACGGTGCTCGGCGTCCCCGGCGAGATCATCGTTTCGGGGGATGCCGCGAGATATTTGACGCCGACTTTGGAGAGCGCGTCGGCGAAACCCATCGTTGACATCAGGCATTGATTGGCAACGACGCCGTCGATGCCCCGGCCCGCATCTTCGGGATGGGCGGCTGCATGCATTCGTTCGCCCTCGGCGATCGCAGAAGCGATAGCGGGCATCGACATCAATGCGTGCTTGCTATCCGCTTCGAGCCCGCCGCCGTCGCCGCCGCCATGATCGACGAGTTCGATCCAGCTCCGCTTCGCGCCGCTGCGTTGCGCGTCGTCGAGCGTTTGCGCGACGAACGCCGCGAGATTCTTCGGGTCGGCCATATCGTGTGCTTTGCCGACCTGGACGCCTTGCACGCGACCGCCGGCGATCTGGTAGCTATTGGTGTGCAATGCTTCGCCGTTTCGTGCGGTGGTATCTTGCACCGTAAAACCGACGGCTCCGTCGTGCTTGCTGACCGCGACGGCTTGGCCGAGCACGTTACATTGATTCGAATCGAGGTTGTTGTCGCCATCGCGATAGATGCCGAATTGCACCGCGCGGGGCTGAAGGGTGAGTGCGTCCATGGCTCCTCCGAAACGAGACGAGTGATTCGGAGCCCCTCTGCGACGAAGCCGTCGAACGACAAGAGCCCGCCGTCGGCTGCGATCGGCGGGATCGCATGCAACACGCGAATTATTGCTTCGCTTGTAATGCTTATCTGCTTAACCGAGCATTCCGTCGTTTTGCAAGAGGCCAGGATGTCGCACGCGTGCGGACGAAGTGCGGCGGTTCGCATCGTCGCGCCCCGGAAGGTACCATGAAACAAATTCTTGCGATGACGACCGCTCTGTTCGCATTTGCACTGTCGGCGTGCTCGGGCGTCACCGGTGGCGCCCCGACGAATGCCGCCATTGCGATCTCGCTACCGAATGGGGCGTCGTCGCTTGCGCTGATTGGAATCGGAAGCAGCGCCGCGATCGGCGTGAATGAAAGCGGTTATATCGGTCAATTCCGGCTGACGTCGACGAACGCGAAGGTCGCCACGGTCACGCCCTCGACGATCCAAGCGAGCGCAGTTGCCCGCAACCCGCTGCAAGTACACTCCGGTACCGGTTCTTTTACCGTTACGGCGATCGGCGACGGGGCAACGACGATATGGGTCAGCGACTGGTTCGGAGACCGCGCGCAATTTGCGGTTACGGTGTCGACGCCGAGCCCGGTTCCGACGCCGATCCCGACGCCGGTTCCGACGCCCGGTGCAGTCGCTCTGACGCCGTCGGCGCTTACCTTTACTGCGACTGGGGCGGCATACGCGCTAAGCACGACGGCCTCACAGTCACAGTTCAGCGGAAGCTTTAGCGCTTCGACGGCGACATGCAGCGGAATCGCGACGATCTCGCCGAGTAGCGGAACGACCTTTACCGTAACGCCGGTTGCGGCCGGGAGTTGCACGTTCACGATCGCCGGAGCAAACGGCATATCAGCGACACTTTCGGTCGGTGTGACGACCACCACGGTAGGAGGATCGTAAACGTGAAAGCCTTTCGCGTATTCGCGTGCATCGTCGCCACAGCGCTTATAACCGGCTGCGGCGGCTCGGGCTCGCCGAGCAATCCCATACAATCGGCGATGCCTCCCGTAGCGGGCTCGCGAACGGCCAACGTCACGTTCTCGATCTCGGTCCCCGCGAAAACCGTCGCACGCCGTCCGGCCTACGTTTCACCGAGCACGCAATCGGCCTCGGTGACGGTGACGCCGAGCGGTGGGAGCGCCGGAACGCCGGTGGTCGTCAATTGCACGAGCGTTTGTAGCGGAACGGTCAGCGCTCCCGTCGGCAGCGATATTTTTGCAGCGCATCTCTACAGCGGCACGAACGGCGGCGGAAGTCTGCTCTCGACGGGAAGCCTCACGCAGAGCATCGTCGCCAATCGAGCAAACACCGTGACGATGACGTTCAACGGCGTCGTGGCGTCGATTGCGGTGTCGCTTCCGACGATCGCTCCGGGCGCGGCCGGCTCGGCTGCGGTTACCGTGAAGGCGTTGGATGCCTCCGGCAACACCATCGTGGGACCGGGCACATACGTCGACGCGAACGGAAATCCGATGACGATCTCATTGGGCGACTCGGATACGTCAGGTAATTCCTCGCTTTCGCAGAGCACCATCACGCAGCCGGGGAGCAGTGTTACGCTGAATTACACGGCGAGCTTCGATACGAATCCGACGATAACGGCTCGATCTTCGTCGGCAAGCGTCGCGACTGCGAGCACCGTGGTGGCATTTCCCGCGCCGACCCTCTCGGCTTTGCAGAAATGGTCGGCGACGGCGGGTTCGACGTTTACGCAAACCTTGACCGGAACGAATTTTGTGGCCGGGAGTGCGACGGTAAGCTCCGGAGCGGGGGTCACGGTCACCGGCGTGAACGTGACGAGCGCGACGACGTTGACGGCCACGTTTACGGTTGCCGCCGGTGCGACGTTCGGAACGCAAGGCGTCACCGTCACGACGAACAACGGTACGAGCGGCGCGCAGCCGTTTGCCATTGCAAACGGATCGACGTTGACGGTGACGACCTTCACCGATGCGAACGCCGGATCGCCTGCAGGGACCGGAAGCGGAGCCTCGGGGGATCTGCGTAGCGCGATCCTTGCTGCCAACGCCGCGCCGGGGAGCGCGATCGTGTTTAGTGGATGTACGCCCGCCGCTCCTTGCTCGATCGCGCTAAGCGGAGCGCTTCCGCCGATCGCTGCAAATACGGTGATCGACGGCGGTGCGTACGGCAGCGTGATCGTAAGCGGGCAGAATCTCTATCGCGCGTTCTGGGTGAGCGCCGGCACCGTCATTCTCGCGAATATGGAGATCGCCGATGCAAACGCGACCGGCGGAAGCGGCGGCAATGGAACGGGGAACGACGGGGGCGGAGGCGGAGCCGGACTTGGAGCGGGGCTCTTTATCTCCGGCGGTAATGTGACGCTGGTAAACGATTTTTTTAGCGCGAATACCGTGCTCGGCGGTAACGGCGGTATCGCGAACGGCAGCGGCGCCCGCGGCTGGGGCGATGCGGGCGCGGGTGGTGGCGGCGGGCTCGGCGGCAACGGCGGTAGTGCGAACCTTTCCAGCGGCGGCGGTGGCGGTCTCCTCGGCACCGGCCAGCCAGGTAGTAGCTCCAGCGGCGGCAACGGCGGTGGCGGCTTCGCCGGCGGCGGTGGGAGCGGAAGCACGAGCGCCGCCGGCTCGGCCGGTGGATTCGGCGGCGGCGGGGGCGGTGCGTTCTATGCCCTGAGCGGCCCAGCCATCGGCGGGGCCGGCGGCTTCGGCGGTGGAGGCGGCGGCGGCGAAGGAGCAGGCGGCGCCGCCGGTTTCGGCGGCGGCGGCGGCGGTGTCGACTTCGGGAACGGCACCAACGGTGGGCCCGGCGGCGGCAGCAGCGGCTGCAGCTCGGCGACCTTTACGCCGGGGTTGGGAGGTGCGCTCTCGACGACGCTCTCCGGTGGGAGCGGCGACACGACCGGCAACGGCGGGGGCGGTGCGGCGGCAGGTCCGGCGATCCTCGTTTATGCCGGAACGTTGACCACGTTGAATTCGGGGGCGACCGGTTCTCATGCGACGGGGGGAGCGGGAGGCGGTGGCAGTGCTACTGCAGGCGCGGCCGACGCAACGCCGGTCTTCAATTACGGCGGCACGGTGAACGGCGTCGCGCTCTTTGCAGGGAGCGGCGGCCCGGTTCCAAGCGCGCTCGGGACGCTCGTTCCCTAGTTTACGCGTTCTCTTTTATGGGCAGGGTTTGAGCACGGTGAATCCCTCCGGCGTCGAGTGCGCGATCACGTATTGCACGAGCGGAGGCTCCGTTGCGCGCAGCTCCGGCGGCGGCGTTTGAAAGGTGACCGGATACTTTGGATCGTTCAGGTGCGCGGGTGAGAACGGGTCGCCGACGTCGTTCGGGTAAAGAAACGGATAATCGAGACGCGCGATCTGCGCGCTGCCGTCGCTTAAACGCACGGAGATCTCGACGCGCACGCGCACGTATTCGCCGACGCGTTCGCGTTGCAGTGCGATGATGTTGACGTAGCCGCACGGCGTAACTCCCGCACTCGCGCCGCTGCCGCTTCCCGTACTCGCCGCACCGCTCCCGGTGCCGCCGGCTCCGAGGCTTCCTGCACCACTCTTTGTGCCCGCTCCGGCGCTCTGCCCCGCACTCGATGGGAGCGGCGCCGGGGCTATCGGCGTCGCAATCGGTGGCGGCACGACGCTCGCCCCGCCCGCTTCGTGCAGCTTCCGCCGCGCTGCCTGCGCGCCGCTCAGCGTCTGCGGGATCGGCTGCACCGCTTGCGATGCGTGGGGAGCGATCGGCGCCGGGCTCGGCGTCGGCTGCGGTGTTGGGATGACGCGTGCCACCCGAATGATGTGAATTCGCACCGGGGGAACGGCGCGGCGCGAGGTGCGAAGCGACGGAAAACCGGGAAGGATGCTTGCGAGCAGCGCGTGGAGGGCAATGGCGGCTACCAGCGCCAGGGCGAAGCGACGTGCCTCGCCTCGTTCGCTACTATGCATCGAGCAGAGGTTTCGCGGCACGCATGCGTTTCGCTTGCGCTCGATCCCGCGGAGGCCTCGGCGGGCGAGCACCGAATCTGCCCGCCTCGTGAGCATCGAAGAACATATCCGCGCGATTCCCGACTTTCCGATTCCCGGGATTCTCTTTCGCGACATTACGCCGTTGCTTGGCGACGCAAAGGGATTCAAGGAAGCAATCGACCTCTTCGTCGCGCGTTTTCGCGGCGCAAAGATCGATTACGTCGTCGGCGTTGAGGCGCGCGGCTACATGCTTGGCGCGCCGCTGGCCTATGCGATCGGCGCCGGCTTCGTGCCGGTGCGCAAGCCCGGCAAGTTGCCGTTCAGTAAACTCGCGGAATCCTATGCCCTCGAATATGGTACGAACTCGCTGGAGATTCATGCCGACGCATTGAGTGCCGGGCATCGCGTGGTCGTCGTCGACGATTTGCTCGCGACCGGCGGCACCGCGGCGGCCACGAAGCGGCTCATCGAACGGCTCGGCGCGGAGATCGTTTCCTTCGCGTTTCTGATCGAACTCGAAGCGCTCAACGGCCGCGCCTCGCTCGCCGGGCACGATATCGTTTCATTCTTGAGGTACCCATAATGCGCATCGCGCGTCTCGGCGCGATTTTCGCGCTCTTCCTCGCGCTCGGCGCCGCAGCGAAAACGGCCCCGACCCCGACGCCGGTCGCCGCTCCGCGCATCGTTGACGCTGCCCGCCGCGAATTTCTCGCCTGGCAATTGGGGAGCATCGATCCGACGCACTACGTCGGCCCGCTCGCCGTCGAGGCCACGCCCGCTCGCGTTAAGGTTACCTCGCGCGAGCTCGGGCATCTCGGCGCGCTCGATCACCTCGTCTATCTCGGCCTCGTTCGGGACGGATCGTTTCCGGGGGGCGGAATCGCGCATCTCTTTCGGGCGATCTGCTCCAACGGCCGAGTCTACGAAGAGATCGCGCTGACGAAGGCTGGTCTGGTTCGCGGCATTCTCTTTCGCGACACCCTTAAAAGCAAATAGCCTCCGCCGCCTCTGTCACGCCGAGTAGATTGCGTTGTCACGCCGAGTAGATTGCGTTGTCACGCCGAGTAGGTTGCGAAGCAACCGTATCGAGGCGCCGCTTCTGTCACGCCGAGTAGATTGCGTTGTCACGCCGAGTAGATTGCATTTGTCACGCCGAGTAGATTGCATTTGTCACGCCGAGTAGGTTGCGAAGCAACCGTATCGAGGCGCCGCGTGCGCTTACGTTCGCCTGCGCTGCACCGCTCCTCGCTAGACGCTCGCGGCTCGGACAAGCAATGTCAGGGTCCTCGCCGCTCGCTTAAGCGCTCGTCGGATGCACGCAGGCTCCGCTCGCGCTCTCGGGTGCGCTCTCACGCCATAGAAGCATTTGTCATGCCGAGTAGATTGCGTTGTCACGCCGAGTAGATTGCGTTGTCACGCCGAGTAGGTTGCGAAGCAACCGTATCGAGGCGCCGCGTGCGCTTACGTTCGCCTGCGCTGCACCGCTCCTCGCTAGACGCTCGCGGCTCGGACAAGCAATGTCAGGGTCCTCGCCGCTCGCTTAAGCGCTCGTCGGATGCACGCAGGCTCCGCTCGCGCTCTCGGGTGCGCTCTCACGCCATAGAAGCATTTGTCATGCCGAGTAGGGCGCGTTCGCGGTCGTATCAGGCGCCCACCCTCGCCTCCGAGGTGACAATCGTCGCGGCTTTATGGCACAATGGAGCCATAGGCGAATGAAATGACGATTGCGGAGCTCATATCCAAGGTGCAGACCTACGACCCGTCGCTCGACGGGTCGTGGCTTATGCGGGTCTACGAGCTCGCCGATCGGGCCCACGACGGCCAGCACCGCGCCTCGGGCGAATCTTACATCGAACATCCGCTCGCGGTCGCCGCGATTCTCGCCGACCTCCAAATGGATCGCCAGACGATCGCCGCGGCACTCTTGCACGACGTCGTCGAAGACACGACGATCACCAGCGAGCAGGTCTCCGCCGAGTTCGGAGAAGAGATCGCCGCTCTGGTCGAGGGGGTGACCAAGCTCACCCGCATTCCCTACCAATCGAAGGAAGACGCACAGGTCGAGAACCTTCGTAAAATGTTCATGGCGATGGCCAAAGACATTCGCGTCATCATCATCAAACTCGCCGACCGTCTGCACAACATGCGCACGCTCGGAAGTCTCCGCGAAGAAAAGCAACGGGCGATCGCGCGCGAGACGCTCGATATCTACTCGCCGATCGCCCATCGGCTCGGTATTTGGCGCGTGAAGTGGGAGATTGAAGATCTCTGCTTGCGCTATCTAGAGCCCGCCGCCTATCAAGATATCGTCGATCGCGTTAATAAGACCCGATCGAATCGCGAAGAGGACGTGCGCGAAGCGATCGCTTCGCTCAAAGATGATTTCGAGCAGTTGCACATCGACGCCGAAATTCACGGTCGCCCGAAGCACTTCTATTCTATCTATTCAAAGATGAAGAAGGGGCGCGACTTTTCGACGATCTACGATCTTACTGCGGTGCGCATTCTCGTCGACAACGTCAAAGATTGCTACGGCGCCCTGGGGGCCGTCCATTCGAAATGGACGCCGTTGCCGGGGCGTTTCAAAGATTATATCGCGATGCCCAAACCGAACATGTACCAGTCGTTGCATACGACGGTGATCGGGCCGCAGGGCGAACCTCTCGAAATCCAAATTCGCACGCGCGAAATGCATCGCATCTGCGAGTACGGCATCGCGGCGCACTGGCGCTATAAAGAGGGCGGCAAAGCCGACAACTTCGAGAACAAACTTTCGTGGTTGCGGGCGTTGCTCGAGTGGCAGAAGGATATGCGCGATTCGCGCACGTTCATGGAGAGCCTCAAGCTCGATCTCTTCGATTCGCAGGTCTTTATTTTCTCGCCGCGCGGCGACGTGTTCTCCGTCCCCGCCGGCGGAACGCCGATCGATTTCGCCTATAGCGTCCACACCGATGTCGGCAATCACTGCGTCGGCGCGAAAGTGAACGGGCGCATCGTTCCGCTCGACTCGCAGTTGCAGAACGGCGACATCTGCGAAATTCTCGTCAACAAATCGAGCGGGCGACCGTCGCTCGATTGGCTCTCGATCGTTAAAACCGGCGGGGCGAAGCACCGCATCAAGCAGTGGTTCCGTAAAGAACGGCGCGAAGAAAACGTAATTGCCGGGCAAGAGGCGGTTGAGAACGAACTCGCGCGCAACCACCTGCGCGTCGATCTCGCGCGTGGATCGACGATCGAACGGATCGCCGCGAAGATGAATTTTAGCAACCCGACCGATCTCTACGCCTCGATCGGCTTCGGCGACGCGTCGGCGAGCTCGGTCGTCAACCGCATTCGGGAAGAGCTTAAATCGGAGAACGTCGTCGATCTCACCAAGGTCATACGGAAAACGACGGCGCGACGCGGCGTTCGCAAGCGCAGCGGCGTGCTGATCGCCGGCGTCGACGACGTGGTGGTGCGGCTCTCGAAGTGTTGCTCGCCGGTGCCGGGCGACCCGATTATCGGCTACGTGACGATCGGGCGCGGGGTGAGCGTGCATCGCGCCGATTGTCCGAACGTCGCCTTTATGAACGCGACCCCCGAGCGAATTCTGCAAGCGGAATGGAGCAACGAAGCCGACCAAACGCATGCCGTCGATGTCGAAGTCGAAGCCGACGACCGCGCGCAGTTGCTCGGTGACATCATGGGCGTCTTCGCCGAGTTGAAGACCTCGGTGAGCTCGGTGACGGCGCGTGCGCGCAAAGACGGCAGCGCGGTAACCAGCCTCACGGTACAAATTCGCGACCTCGAACATCTCCACAAACTGCTGACCAAGATCGAGAACCTGCGCGGCGTGCGGCGCGTCTATCGCGTCACCAAGCGCGAGCGTACCGCAACATCGTAGCGTTGCTCCCCCACGCGTGGTGGCTGCTCGCAATCGCCGCTTTTATCGGCGGTGCGATCAATAGCGTCGCAGGCGGCGGATCCTTTCTTTCGTTTCCGGCACTGCTTTTCGTCGGCGTTCCGCCGATCGTCGCGAACGCAACGAACAACACGGCGATGTGGGTTGGGGTAATCGGGAGCGCACGCGGATATCGCAGAGAGATCGCCGAGCAACGTCGCTTGATCGCTCCGCTCTTCGTCGTCAGCCTCGTCGGCGCGACGCTTGGGGCGCTGCTGCTCCTGCGCACGCCCTCGACGCTCTTCGAACGGATGGTGCCGTGGCTGCTGCTCGCCGCCGTCGCACTCTTCGCGTTCGGGCCGCGCATCGTCGCCGCCGAGCGGGCACGCGCCGAGCATAAGGCGAGTTGGGTGCAACTCGCCGCGCAATTCGGCGTTGCGATCTACGGCGGCTATTTCGGTGCCGGAATGGGCTACGCGATGCTCGCGCTGCTCGCGTTCTTTCCGTTGCCGAGCGTTCACGCCGCGAACGGCATCAAGAACGCGCTCGCGATTGCGATCAACGGCATCGCAATCGTTCCGTTTGCGATCGCACGGGTTATTTGGTGGCCGCAAGCGATCTTGATGGCGCTGGCGGCGATGCTCGGCGGCTACGTCGGCGCGCGGCTCGCGCTACGCGTCAGTTCCTCGGTGATGCGCGCCGCGGTCATCGCGCTCGGCATCACGATGGCACTCGCGATTTTTCTCCGCGGCGTATAGTACCAAAGCTATTATCGCGGGTTTAGGGCGGACTCTGCGTGAAAGATCCGAGGTCGCTTGCTTCGCAGCCCGCAGCGCGGCTCCTTGGGGCGAGATTCGGCTACGGCGAGATCACGAAACCGTAGATCGCTCCGGATGGCAAGGCCATCGGGTTGAGTTGTGCGTCGGGAACGAGGCTGCCGCCCGACAGCGTGTAGCGAGAAATACCTTGATACGAATCACCAGCCCAGAGCGCACCGTCGGGAGCGATCGCGAAGGGCGAATCGGCGTTCGAATAACCGAATCCGCTGCCGTAGAAAGGATAAGGAGCGCTCGCCGTTGGCGCGAAGCCAGGCGAGAATCCAAAAGAGAGAGCTCCACCGCCGAGCGAGGGCGTCCACATGCCGATGAGTGGGGCTTGGGTGAGCGGCGTGCCGGTCGTATTCCCGACATCGACGGAGTAGATGTTATCGTTTGCATCGACGGCAATCGGCGGATCGGGAACGGGAATTGCGCTATTCGCAACGGCTGTTGAATTGTACGCAGTTCCGAATTGCGCCCAGTTTGAAGATATCCCGAGGCTCGGTGCAGATGGGCTCGCCGTCGTAATCGGAATTTCGCGTGCGTAGAACGTCGAAATGGTCGAAGTGCCGACGGAGTTTGCTGCCATCGCGAGCCAGAGGTTCGTGCCACCCGGCTGAACGGCGATGGCGATGGGAGTGCGTACTGCACCGGCTGGCGGAAGGCTGAGGGGAAGCGTAACATTCGGCGTTGCAAACGGGGCGGTCCCGGCTGCTTGGAGATCGTATCCCTCGATCGTATCGGTGGTGCTATCGACACACCAGAGCGTATCGTAACGATCGATCGTACAGCCGGAAAAAACATCGGTTGACGAAAGCAGTCGCATCGAATTCGGCAGCGGTTGTGGAGGGTTTGCATTATTTTGAATGGCGAAGCCTTCGACGCATGAAGATTGTCCGGGACTCGCTGCCAAACTGAATTGCGTAACGACCAGCAGCCATAGATTCCCCGATGGATCGGCCGACACGTTCGTACTGCTACCGAACGGAGCAGCGGTCGCTCCGCTTGGGATCGGACATGGTGCGAGCGCCGTGGAGGCGACTGAATCGGCCGGCAGTGGAATCGGCGAAATCGACAGCGTTCCGCTCGTCGGCGGGATTTCGGCGCCGGCGAGTAACGATGATGCAGAGGCGATCATTTGCGGGCCGCGCCCGGTCGTCCCGGCCGGCCCGTTGTTACCCGGAACCCAGAGCTCTTGTGCGGGTTGAATCGCAATCGCTGTCGAGACCGGCGTGCCGCTCGGCGTCGAAGCGGTCGCCGTTAGCGCAAACGATGACGAGAACGCAGCGAGATTTGTTAACAGGGGCGCGATGCTCACATTCGTCGGAAGGCCGCTAACGATGTTTCCAGCGAGCGCCGACGCGCCGTTCTGGGTGATCTGCCATTGCACGGTCGGAGCGCCGTTCCCGATAATCGTGTTCCCATCGGCATCGAGTGCGTCGAACGTTACGCTGACCGGACCGGCGCCGATCTCGGTATAGGTCGCAGGTGCACCCGCGCTTCCGTTGCCCGCGGGAACGAAGTGTGTCTGCTGCGGGCTCGGGACGATACGCAACGCGGCCGCTATGCCGTCGAGCACGAGCGCAATCGTCGGGCCGGGCGCACCGCCGGTGACCGTTACCGGTGCAGCCGCGCTCGACAGCAACTGCGCCGTCGGCGAAAAGCTCGTGCCTCCGGCGGTGGGAGCGGCGTCCCAAGCGTTCACGAATATTTCGGCGACATCGGTCGGCAACGAGAGGGTAATCGTACAATCTTGCCCGGGTTGCGGCGATGTAACCGCCGTACAGGCGATCGTTTGTCCGTTCGGCCCGAGATCGCCGACGATCGAGATCGTCGTTGTCGTGAGATTGATGGCAACGTTAGGTGAAGTCAGCGTCGCCGGGTTCGTCGGTGCACTCTGCCCTTGGAGGACCAGTGAGATGCCGATACCCTTGGTTGCAATCGATGTATATTGCGGTGCGCGGCGGCTGTTCGCATACCCCTTGGCGGGAATCAACAGCGAAAGTTTTTGCGCGATCCTTCCCGTTAGCGGACTCTGCGGGGAGGCTCCGCCTGCATTTGGCAGTGCCGACGAAGCGCCGCCGCATCCCGTCAGCAGCGCGAGCGCAACCGCGCCCGCCGTCAGCGCACGCGAGCGAGTGAACGCCGAGTGTCGATGCATTATCACGATCTCCTAGTGCAGTTGGAGCGCGCCGTACATGCCGCCGGCCTCAGTGAACCAAATATTCCCATCGCCGCCGGGCGCGAGTTCGATTGGGACGCCGGCGAGCGGCGTCTGCGGAAAGGCGCTCACCGCAGGGGTCGCCGTTCCAACGAGCGTCGGTGCGAGGCGATAGATCTGTGGAACGCCGGGCACGATAAACCAGAGGTTGCCGTCGGGGCCCAAGAGGATCTGCGATGCGACCGCCGATGTCGGCACCGGTACGATCGCTCTCCCGCAGAGCCCGGTCGAGAGCGGTGCGATCTCGACGAATACCTGCGCGTTTGTGGGTGCCGTCGTGAGCGCCGAGAGCCAGAGGTTCCCTTGCGCATCGGTGGCGATCGCACCGGCCTTTGCAACCGTGCCGGTTACGGCAACGCCACCGGGCGAGCACGCCAGGATCGAGGTCCCGGTCGGGCTCCCGACGCCTAAATTATAGGAGCCGACTATCTGGAGGCTCGCCGGTGCGAGGGCCTGGAGCATCCAACCATAGGTCGATGTATTCGTTGCCGAGTAGACGTCGGTCGTTCCATAGGAGGCGGCAGATGATGTGGCGGCCGCGGCGGCGAGCCCCGTCGCCGGCCCGGCCGGGCCACCGCCGGTCGGAGTGAAGGTACTCAGCGTGAACGGCGGGATGAATGCGTTGACCGATGCCTCGAGGAGGCCCGCCCCGTCACTCGGGTTCGAGTCGTTCGTTGCAATGACGGTGTCGCCGACAACGCCGAGGATGGCGTTGTAGGATGGCCCACTCGCGGGCGGCGTGAAGGTCGTCGGCGGGCCCTGCGCGAGGAGACATGGCGGAATCGCCGCGACACTACAGGGGAGCCCCATATCGGTGAGGACATCGGAGCTGTTATCGGCGACCCAAAGATGCCCGTCGCCGCCGAGCGCGATGTAGCCGGGGTGCGGATTGAGGAAACCGTTGGTCGCAGGGGCTGTTCCGGAGCTTGGATTCGGTGTCGGCTGCGCGTAGCTTGTCAGCGTCGGCGCGCAACCGGCGCTCGAACATCCGTTGGAAGAAATTGCCACGAGCGATACGTTATCGTAGGCAGTCGGAGCGCTCAGCCCCGGTGAAGCGACCGCGATCGTGTAGAGCGTCTGCCCGTCTGGGCCGAGCGCGATTCCCCCGAGCGAGGTCGCGGCATATCCGCTCGGCGGCGTCACGGCAAGCTGCGTAACGGCGTAGCTGGTCGGGAACGTCGGCGCGGTACCCGATTGCCCGGCCACCGATGCGGCAAGATTGAAAGAGGCGCCGTGCCCGTCGCCGATCGTAAAGGTCGTGGTGCCGGAGATCGCCGCGTTGGGAACGATCGTGAGCCCGCCGACCACCCCGTTCGTTGCGGTGCACGTGAGCGTCGATGCATTCGTACTGCACACCGACGACGGCCCGGTTATCGTTGCCGGAGTCGTCGTGCCGAGGCCGGCGATGCTAAATGCGGTCGCTCCGGCTTCCTGCAGTTGCAATGCCTGCGGATAGCCGCCGGCGACGAGGTTTGCGGGGCCCGGCGATGCGGTCGCGACGACGAACGGAACGACCTCGGTGGTTACTGCATTGCTGCCTGCACCGATGGTAATACTTCCGGAGCCACTTGCCGTAATCACTCCGCCGGGTTGGCCGGTGTAACTTGCGGTAAAGGTTGCGGTTATTTGCGCGGGCGATTGATCGATGGTCGTCGTGCCGCTTTGGAATGCACTCGAACTTACCGCGATGCCGCTACCCGAGACCGCAACGGGAATCGGCGACGCAATCGGTCCGACGATCTCATTGTTGCTCGCATCGCGGAAAACCGCGGTGATGGTGATGCCGTGCGGGGTGCCGTCGGCGATGGGGTAGAGGGAGACGCCGGTTCCCGAAACGGCGATACCGATCGCGGGGTTGGGGCTTGGCGAGGCGATCGCGAAACTCGAAACGACACCGCTGAGCGTGAACGTTGATGGTGCGGGTGTCGTGCCGCTCGCGGCGACGGTGAAGGTGATGCTGCCGGTCGAGAGCAGTTGCCCGCTCTGGTTCGCACCACTGTAGGCTTGAATCGTGAAGGTGTCGTTGCCCGCGACGGCACCGACGATGGCAGTGCAACTGAAACTCTGCTGCCCCGGTGGCCCGGTGAGCGGCTTGCATGGAGCGACTCCTGGAGTGATTTCGATGATAGTCGAAGGAATCGTTGGCGTCGGCGGGGTTCCGTTCACTGCGGTAATCGTGATGACCACCGATTTCGTGTCCGCCGAGAGATAGCGCGGGGATCGACTCGCGCTCGCCGTCGACGACGGCGGCGGAAAATGAAACGTCATCGCCGCGTTACTCCCGGCGAGCGTGGCACCGCCTCCGGAGTTTGGCGGCAGCGAACTCGACGCGCCACCGCACCCGGCGATCGCGATAGCGAGAGCCAGGATGGAAACAGAAAAACCAACGGCTCGGAGCATTTCAAACCTCACGCGGCGCTTCGGTGACGAAGGACTAGGTTTGCCGCGCACGGGCGCGCGTTCCTGCAGGAAAAAGGAGAACCTACCCATCGACGTGGTTGGAGCGCCAATTAAGCGAGTGTAGCCATAGGTGACCCGACGGGACCTTTGACGACGCGTCAGCGCAGGGCGACTTGCCGAAGCATTTGCGTCGACGGGGTGCGGCTGCGTCGAGTCGATTGCTACGGAGTGATTTTACCGATTTTGTTTCCGCTCAATTCGGTAAACCAGAGATTGCCGTCGGGGCCTGCCGTGATGTCTGCAGGACCTGCACTGCTCGTCGGAAGCGGGAACTCGGTAATCGTGCCAGCGGTGGTAATTTTGCCGATGTTGTTCCCGTTGTCTTCGGTAAACCAGAGATTCCCGTCGGGCCCTGCCGTGATGCTAACAGGATATGCGCCGCTCGTCGGAAGGGGGAACTCGGTAATCACGCCCGTGGTGGTGATTTTACCAATTTTGTTCGCGGTAGTCTCGGTAAACCAGAGATTGCCGTCCGGCCCGGCCGTGATGCCATCAGGATTTGCGGCGCTTGTTGGAAGGGGGAACTCGGTAATCACGCCCGTGGTGGTGATTTTACCAATTTTGTTCGCGGTAGTCTCGGTAAACCAGAGATTGCCGTCCGGCCCGGCCGTGATGCCATCAGGATTTGCGGCGCTTGTTGGAAGGGGGAACTCGGTAATCATGCCGGCGGTGGTAATTTTGCCGATTCCGAAGAATTCGGTAAACCAAAGGTTACCGTTGGGCCCGGTCGCGATGCCAAAAGGAAATGGGCCGGTGGTCGGAACGGGGAACTCGGTAATCGCGCCGGCGGTCGTGATCTTGCTAATATTATTTCCGCTCCATTCGGTAAACCAGAGGTTGCCGTCGGGCCCCTTCGTGATACCTTCAGGATTTGCAGGACTCGTCGGAATGGGAAATTCGGTAATTGCACCGGCGGTGGTGATTTTGCCGATTTTTCCCGCGTTGTATTCGGTAAACCATAGATTGCCATCAGGCCCACTCGCGATGCCCAAAGGACCTGCGCTCGTCGTCGGAACGGGGTACTCGGTGATGCGGGTCATGTCGACCGTCACCATTATTGCGGCGCAATTTGCGCCCGGCTGCGCACAACCGTTGGTCGCTTGGCCCACGAATGTCGGCGTAACCGTGAATGATGCGGTGCCAGGAGAGTACGTCGTCGGTGGTGTCACCGTAAATGAGTCCGGCGCGCTGATGGTTGTCGTCGTAGGTGAGGTGGTAACGCCAGCGAGTGTGCCGGAGGGCGTCCCAATGTTGAAGCGTGGTGCGCCGGGGCCGACGATGACGTTACCATCGGCATCAAGTGTCTCGGCCACGAACGTGTGCGGACCCTGGTCGGGCATATTGAAACCGCCGCTGCCATTTGGGGTGCTGTATGGAGAAGCCGGTGCGACACGCGTACTCACCGGCACGCCCGCGAGCGTTAACGTGATGTGATTCGCTCCGCCGATCGATATCGTTTCGGCAATCGTCGTTGCGGCGGAGAGCAGGTTGCCGCTCTGCACGCCGCCTGAATACGTGCCGTCGTAGGTTGCAACCGTAAAGACGTCGGTGCCGGATGGTACGTTCGGCCCCGGAAGCACGCACGGACATCCCGAGAGCGTCACGTTGTCGTGCGCCGTCGCGGTCGGCCCGGTCGGCGGCGGCGCGCCATTCACGCTGACCAACGTGATGGTTACCGAGCGCGTTCCCGCACCGACGTACTGTGGCCCACGCTGCGAACTCGCGTGCGTTGCGCCCGCGAGCGTGAACGTCGTTGGAACGAGCGTTGCGTTGGTGCTCGGTGAGGGAATCGCCGGCCCGGGCGGCTGCGCGCCGCCGGGGGTTAGCGGTGTACCCGCAGCACCGCCGCAGGCAGTGATGCTCGCAACAACAATCGCCGCTGCTGCGAGCCGCGCTCCTAACCGCATTCCCCAAACCCCTCGCTACTGAATCCCGATACCGGTGCTGGTGTAGGTTCCGGTGACCGACTTCGTCTGGCCGACCGGGTCGCTCACCGTCATCGTGCAGGTTCCCGCAACCGGTGATGCGATTGCAGTGACGGCGATCGGCGTTCCGCTCGCCGGAACATCGACGCCTGCGGTTGCCGTCGCAAACGTGCTGCACGTGCTTGCGTTTACTGCTAGCGACTTGCCGTACGGGGCATTCGTCCAGCCAACTTCGGATGCGTTGAACGAGAACGTCGATCCGTACCCGCTGCTTGCGTAGAGATCGATCTCCGGCGTCGAGCCATTGAGCGGGCCGCTGTATACGATCGGTTGGAGCGTCGGCGTGAAGGTTGCAGTAGCATTGGTTGCACCGGATGCGCTTGCGGTGAGTGTCGCCGTTGGGATCGCTAAGCCGCCGTAATTGAGTGCGAGCGTGTCGGTGCTCGCCGTGCTCACAACGCTCAGCGCACCGGCTCCGCCATTGACGGCAAGTGCGGTGCCCTGCGTCAGGCTACTGCTATCGCTATCGGCGATCGTCACCGGATTTGCGTAGGTTCCGGTAATGGTGTTGCCGTCGGCGTCTTTCACTGCGAGCGTAAAACTCTTCGCCGTGCCGAACGCGGTTCCGGCAGTTCCACTCGGAAGTGCGGCGATCGTAAAGGAGACCGGGATGCCGTCGAGCACGACCGAGAGGCTGTTCGCGACTCCCGGCGTAATCGTGAAGAGCGGGTTCGCGGTTGAAATTGCGTGGCCGCCTGCGTCGTAGGTTGTTAGCGTGAGGCGGTCGCTACCCGGTGGAATCGCTGGCCCCTGAACCGTTGCGGTGCACGTGGTCGAGCAGGTCGGCGTGAAATTGGAGGTCACGCTTGCGATGAGGCCAGATGGCGGAGCTGCGCCGTTGACGCTATCGAGCGTTATCACAACCGAGGCAACGCTCGAAGTGAGATATTTCGGGCTGCGGCCGGTTGTCGAGCCGTTTTTCGGAAGCGTGAACGTGAAACTCGTTGGAACGAGCCCGTTGGTTTTCAACGGCGGGTTCGCTGGCGCGGCGGGATTCGATCCGGTCGATGCGCCCCCGCCGCACGCGGCGAGTGCGAAGAGACTGCAAAGTAGGAGCGAGCGAAGTTGCACGTTAGCGGTCCTTTCGAATGTGCGGTAGTGGGGCTGAACTAATACTGATTCCACCGGTCGTTACGACGACCGAGGTGGAGGCTTTCTGGCCGAGCGTATCGGTGAAGCTCGCAGAGCAGGTGCCCGCTGCAACTCCCACGGCGGTGTACGTTGCGGTTGGGCCGTTGCTGCTGCTCGGCGGAGAAATCGTTGCAATGCCGGAGCAGGTGTCGCTCTCGGTGAAGGCGCCGCTATACCCGGTCTGCTGCACCGAGATGCTCGTCGTGCTGCTCGGGCCCGTTCCGGTGACGTTGATGGGGTTCGGGCTGACGGTGAGGACGCTCGGCGGCGCGCTGCTCGGCGAGGCGGCAGGAACGACAATCGGCGTACTGCCGGGGCCGCAGGCGACCAGCGCAAACAGCAACCCGTAGGTCAGGCAGCAGTAGCCCAGCCGCTTCAAAAAAAACGTTCCTCCACCGAAATAGTAGTAGCCGCGCGTACTTCGGGGCTTCGGCTTGGCTCCCTGTCGCTCTATTCTCTGGTACACATGGCGACGACAGGTTGATTCGCAGCAACGACAGAGGTCGCGGAAGGCCATCGAGGCGTTGCTCGTCGTGGTCGATCCGGGGCGGGCTGGATTTGGAACCGCTCCGCTGCCGACGCCGCTACCGCCGCCGCACGCGGAAAACGCCGCGGCGAATGCGAGCAGAAAAAACAGGCGGAAGACCATTGAGCGCGCTCAGAAACCTCCGTACTCGTACGGACTCTTTCGGCGCGAAAGCTGGCGCGTGCATTTAGGGGGCGATCGCTACCCCGTACTGCGCCGCAGCTGCGCCGCCAGAAGTCTGCAAGAAAACTAGGTTACCGGAGAACCCTAATGACCCGGAGGCATTTGCATATTCGCAGGCCGTATCCGACGTACCGCCGGTTGCGTTCCAAAGCGTATTGGTAAACGAGACGGCCATCTGGTCCCCGAATCCTTGGAAAGAGCCCGTCGGGCTGCTGCACGCAGTGGTGGTCGCCGTGACCAACGTGGGCGAACTACCTACCGCGATCACGTCGTACAGATCGAGGCTCTGAGTCCCGAAAGGCACCGGCGATTGGAGAGTCCACAAGGTTTTACCGGAGTTCGAAAAGGCAAAGCCAGTCGGGGTAACCGATGGGAGCGCTAGTACCGTCGATGTCGAAGAGCTCGCCGAGAATGGTGGGTCAATTGCGATGATTTCAGTCGGAGGCGCTCCACTTTTGGTCTCGGCGATCACCACGATATCGTTCGCGTACGGGCCATTCTGAGGGATCTGAATCTCGGTTTGCGAGGTGGATGCGAGCGACACCAACGCTGAAGCAGCGATAGTAGAGGTAACCCTACTATAGCTTGGGGCGGCGTACTCGTACAAATTTCCAGCGATCGGATCGAACGCCCAGAGGTTTGACTGGGCATCGAACGCGATGGTCGTTGCCGACGAGAATGCCGTAGATGGTGGGGCTAATGTTTGCGCGATGGCAAGGGGGCCGCTATTCGTTGGAACTCCAAATTCTTCGATCACCACCAGCGACGAATATGAGTCGACGGCCCACAGGTTTCCGTGTGGATCGACAGCCACGTCATCATCGGCGTACAAGCCAGTTGGGGGAACGCCGATATATTCATCAATCGGTGTCGAGTTGAACGCAGAACCGCTTCCTGTCGATGGTGGTGCGAAGCCAGCACCGCTTGATTCTGGAAGTAGCGCATATCCGGCGATTCCTCCGATCGGTGAGCCTGCGTCGCTCATCCCAGTCCAGAGTTCTTGGATCGTTTCGATATTGATCGACGCGTTCGGCGAGGCAGTTACGCCATTAGCCGGTGTGACGGTTATAGGAATCGAGAGTACGGTGGGGCTCCATCCGACAACCTGTGCGGTAATCTCACTTGGGATCGTGGATGGAAATGGTTGCAAGAGCGCGACGTCCGGATGCGAGGCCGTTGGTAGCGCGATGGTCGGCGCACCTTGTCCCACAATGATGTTTCCCGCCGCATCAACCGGTTCGACGAGAAAGTTAATCGGCGACATTCCGACGATCTCGTACGCCTGGCCGACTTGCGCGACGTGCGATTGCCCCGGCAATGGAGTGACCGCGACATTCGCGGGAATCCCATCGAGAGAAGCGCTGATGTTACCCAGAGCCGCGCCGGCGCCGGCGACAACTTGCACTACCGGCAGTATTGTCTGCGAAAGTTCCTGTGTTGAGGTGAACGTATTATTGCTAGCGTTCGGTGCGCCATCCCAAGTTGTGATTGCAACGCTGTAGGTTCCCGGGATTAGTGAGACGTTGACGGCGCAGGTTTTCTGACCGGTGCTCGCATTCGACGTACAGACACCCGACGACGATACGGAGAATGCCGGGACGCTCGGCGTCAATAGCTGTGTTGGCGAAAACCCTGAATTTGGAACCGGCAGGTAATTAATCCCGATATACTGCGTATCGGGTGAAACGTATTTTGGCGATCGCAGTTGGACTTGCTGCGCCGGCGCGGGGACGTGGATCGTGATCGAGAGCGTCCCACTGCCGCCGACGCTCGGTAACGCATGCGACGGCATGCCCGCCCCCGCGCCTCCTCCGCCACAACCGGCGAGCAGCGCGAGCGCGAGCCCCGATGCCGCGAGTTCGCGGCGTAGCGATTGGAGATGCTTGAGAATGTTGCGCCGGATGCGTCTCATTGCAGTACGACCTCGCCGATGTTGTGGGTGTTATATTCGGTGAACCATAGATTTCCATCGGGGCCGACGATGATATCATATGGACTCGCGCTAGCACTAGGAATAGAAATCGCGGTGACGGCACCGCTTGGTGTGATGCGATCGATTGAGTTGTTCGGTGGGTCGGTAATCCAAATGTTTCCGTCGGGTCCCTCGACGGCCGTGTATACGTCAGGGATTGGGAGCGTGCCGGGTGGAGGGGTTGGAAGCGGATACTGCGCGACGACGCAGGGAGGCGCACCGGCGGTCGCGCCGGCGGTCGAGAGAACATCGACTTTCCGGGAGGTCCCTTCGACGACCCAGAGGTTCCCGTCGCTGCCGGTTGCGAGTCCGCTGAGATCGTTATTCGGATCGGAGATCGTTCCTGAAGATGGCGCGCAGAAGCTCAACGAGTTGTAGCTGAAGTCGGTCGTCGGTGCTCCCGGCGATATGATTTCACCAAGGGATGGGCCCCCGGTCGTCGGCTTTTCTGTAACGAACGCGTTGCCGTTCGGGCCTAATGCCGCTTGGACGAGTTGGTTCGCTTCGGAGACCGTGGTCCATGACTGCGAAATGGGACTGTATGCGTAGTACGCGGCTAATTGCGTCGAAAAGAGCATGAAGCCCGAGGGCGAGACGACGAAGTCACCCGTGACCGATGATACTGCTGAAAGTGACGTCGTGACATTGCACGTGATTGATGTCGTGCCCGAGCACGCGGTCGATGGGGCGAGGTTAAATATTCCATTCGCCGATGCGTCGGTGTACCAGAGCAACCCTTGGTACGACGCGAGGTTGACCGGATAGTGCGACGTACCGGGGGAAAGCGAAACGCTCGATATGCACGATGTCGGCGAACCGACGCAGCTTGCGGGGCTGAAGACCTCCAGGTTCCCATTTGAGCCGCCGAACCAGATGTGGTTTCCGGTTGGCCCGACGCTCAAACCTTCTGCGTTGACGAAGATCGCGCCCGAAACTTCACGTATCGTGTGCGGTGGAACGTTGATGCCGCCGCCAGTTTGCGGCGTTACATCGAATGACTGCGTGACGCTGACGCCATTCGCGTCGGTAATCACATATCCGCCAGCGCCTTGGCCGAAAGGCATAACGTCAAACGTGACGATACCCGAGTTCGCCGAACACGGCGTCGTAGCTCCGGTCGGCGGGGGTGCTGGCGGCGGACACACCGCATGCAGGGTGCCGCCGCTCGATGCCGCGGCCGCGGTGAAGGTCGCACCGGAGACTCCCGCTTCGGTTGCGGTGACGTTGAATGGAATCCCGACCGTCGCGTTCGTGAGTGAGATCGACGCCGCGACCTGAAGTGGGGCGATCGCGATTGTCATCGGAGTACTTCCGATGCCGACTTGCAGCGTACCTGACTTCAGATTCGTTCCCGACGTTGGCGTGCCGGGGGCATAAAAACTTGCGCCGGAGTAGGTCAGCGTGATGTTCGCCGGGACTGCGATAATGTTCGTACCGTTTGCGCTCGCACTTGGCGTTGCGTTCGCAGCTGGGTAGACGGAGTACGAGAGCGTGCCGTTGCTGGGGGTCGTTCCGCTGGGATCGGTGAGCGCAATCGGTATCGGCGATGCGAGCGCGCCGACGATGGTGTTGCCGGAAGCATCGGTTGCAGAGATCGTAAATGTTAGCGTGTTCGTTTTCCCATCGACCGGCGGAATCCAGGTGCCCTGCGTGGCGTTGTATACCGAGCCGGCGCTCGGGGCGGGTGTGGAGATGCTCGCTGAGGTGGTCACCGCGCCGAGCACGAGCTGCTGCGTGACGATGGTGGTCGCAACGCCCGGATTCACCGCGACCGTGAGGGTTCCCGAGGAGAGCAGGGCGCCGGTGCTGCTATACGCCTGAATCAGGAAGGTGTCGTTACCGGCGACGGCGCCGACGGTCACGGTGCAGGTGAAACCACTGCTGGTGAGTGCGGTGCAACTGCCTTGCCCCGGCGCGATGGCGATCGTCGTCGGCGGGATCGCCGGGCTTGGCGGCACGCCGTTGACGGCGGTGATCGTGATCTTCACCGAGGTGGTGTTCCGCGAAAGATAGCGCGGGGTGCGAGCGGCGCTCGCCGTCGAGGGCGCGGGAAAGTGGAAGGTCATCGCGGCGCTCGGCCCCGTGCTCCCGACCGTCGGGTTGCTCGCCGACGGAATCGAGCCGCTCCCGCCTCCGCCGCATGCGGCGAGAACGGCCGCCGCTCCGAGGAGCGCGAGAATTCCGAGACCGGCGCGATGGAGCATTAGAAGTACCTCCGAAAGAAGTAAGGTGCCCCTTCGCCGCCGTTGCGATTACTACTTCTCACGCAGAGCGAGCCGCTCCGCTGCTACCATAAAGAGGCGGTCGAGGCTCGCGCCATATCGGCGGCGAGCTCGGATATCCTTATCGCGCCATTCCGCGGCGATCTCTAAGCTGCTGCGAGGGTCAGGGCGCACGACGAAACGGTTCTCGACGATATTGCCGGGGCGTCGATAGGGGATGAACGCCGAACCCGTTTCGATATCGACGTGCGCGACGGTGGCGCCGGTGTCGGTCGCAATCCTTGCGCCCGCGCGCTTTGCGCGCATGCAGAAATTAAAATCTTCGCTGACGCCGCTCTTCGGTGCAAGGCTAAACGACAGCGCTCCGGTGCGTTCGAGAAGTGAAGTGCGCATTAGCACGCAGTGAAACGCACACACGTCGATCTCGACGATCTCGCCGATGGTAAAGCGCGGCGCATACTGCTGAACCTGAACCGTCGTGGGCATGCCCTTTTCGACGATTGCGTAGAGCGCGCCGTCGCGAGCGACATAAGAACTAGGCGAGCAGAAGGGCCTTCGATCGCATGAATAGGTGCCGAGTATATCGATCTCGTCGTGTTGTCGCAGCGAAGCGATGAGGCGCTCGATGGTGCCGGGTTCGAAGAACGCATCGTCGTCGAGCCAAAGTGTAAATTCGGCGTTGACGGCAAGCGCCGCCAGCGCGAGTTCGTTGCGAGCCTCGATGACGGGTTTTCCGCGAACATTGCGAATTTCGTACGCGATGTTGCCGAGATTGCCCGCAAGGGCGGCGCTCGTTTCGCTCGAAAGTTCCGCGCGCGATGGGATGCAAATGAGGATGTCGCGGTAGCGCACGGATCAGCGCGAGCTTCCCGCGACCTCGGTAGCCTCACCCGCGGGGGCGATCCTCTCGCCGCCGGAACGACGATGCATGCGCGGTTCGACGTGCGTCGCTACCCACAGGTAGAGCGTTGGAATCACCAGCAACGAGAGCGTCGTCGAAACGAGCAAGCCGCCGATAACGACGGTGCCGAGCGGGGCCTGCGTTTGGCTGCCCTGTTCGATGCCGATCGCGATCGGCAGCATGCCGCCGACCGTCGCGAGGGTCGTCATCACGATCGGGCGCAGCCGCAGCGGCGCGGCTTGCAGCACGGCATCGCGGGCGCTTAACCCACGCGAACGCAGACGGTTCGTAAACTCGACGACGAGAATCGCGTTCTTCACGACGATGCCGACGAGCATCAAGACGCCGATAAACGCGGTGAGGCCGAACGAGCGATGCGTCAGCAGGAGCGCCAGCACGACGCCGATGCTCGCCAGCGGCACCGAGAGCATGATAACCAACGGATGGAGCAACGATTCGAATTGCGCCGCGAGCAACATATAGACCAGTAAAATCGCGAGTGCGACGATCAGCCCTAGGCTCGCGAAGGTGTTGGCTTGGTCGGTCACCGATTGCCCGAACTGCCAGCTATAACCCGGGGGCAAGGTGATGCGCGACATGGCGGCGGTCGCCTCGTCGACGACCTGGCCGAGCGGCGCATTGAGAAGCGTCGCCGTGACGTCCATCTCGCGCTGTTTGTTCTGTCGCGTTATCTCCGATGGGCCGACGCCGAACGTCAGGTTCGCCAGCTCGCCTAGCGGCATCGTCGGCAGCGTGGTTTGGGTGAGCGGCGCGCTCGGCGTCACGCTCTGCGAAAGCGCACTCGAGGTCGTCGAAATCGGGACGCCGAGCATCGCAATCGCCGCCTCGCTGCGCCGTTGCGTGGGCGGTAATTGCACGACGATCGGGTACTGCGTGCCGTCGATTTGGAGATACGATGCGATGCTGCCGGCGGTCGCGGTGTCGATAGTCTGCGAAATATCGGCAGTCGAAACGCCGAGTCGAGCGGCGGTGGTGCGTTTGATGTTGACGTCGAGTTCGGGCTGCGTGGCGGTAATGCCGAGATCGGGGCGTGAAATGCCGCGAATCTTCTCCACGACGGGAAGCACCTGATCTTTAGCGATAGAGTAAAGTTTCGTGAAACTCGGGCCGTAGATCTGAATGTCGAGATCGCTCTGCCCGCGCGAAATAATGTTCGAAACGATATCGACGGTGTGTCCAAACGAAAGCAGACCGGGGATGTTTTCGAGCTTTTTTTGCCACTGCGCGACGTACGCGGCCGCCGCGTTGCCGACGATATTGGGTTTCAGCGTCACCGAGAGCGTCGCTTGATTGGTCACCGGAAGCGCGTTGAAGAGCCCTTGCGTGCCGACGATGATACCGACGTTCTGCACGCGCGGGTCGCGCAGCATCGCGTTTTCAATTTTTTGCACTTCGGCGTTGGTGATGGCGAGCGCGGTGCCGTTGGGCGTGCGCAAAAAGAAGCGAACGTAGCGGGAATTCGAGGGCGGGAAAGTCTCGGTGGGAATGAGCCCGAGTTTTACAACGCCTATCGTCGCGATCACCAGCAGCAACGCGATTCCCGCGACGAGCCGTGGCCGATCGACGGCGTGCGCGAGGAGCGAGCGATAGGTCCGCTCGAACCGCGCGTATTGCACTTCGAAACGCGCCGAAAAGCGCTTGAACGGATCGCGCGAAAGCTTTCCGTTGCCGGCGGCGATCTCGTTGCCGGCGAGCGAACTGAGCATCGGCACCGTCGTCACCGCCACCAGCAGCGAGAGCGCGACCGCGAGCATTACCATCACCGCAAAGGGCGTGAAGATAAGGCCCTGCAAGCCCGGAATCAGTACGAGCGGAACGAAGACGGTGATGACGGTGATCGACGACGCGATGACCGCCGTAAGAATCTCGCCGGTCGCATCGATCGAGGCGCTCTTCGCATCTTTGCCCATCGCGCGATGGCGCGCGATGTTTTCGATCACCACGATAGCGTCGTCGACGATGAGGCCGACCGCGAGCGCGAGCCCGCCGAGCGTCATGACGTTGAGCGAATAGCCGAAGACATACGCACCGAAGAGCGTGCCGAGCACGCTGATCGGCAGCGAGATTGCGACCACCAGCGTCGAACGCCAGGAATGCAGGAAGAGGAAGATGACGAGCACCGCGAGGATCGCGCCGTAGATAGCGGTGTGTTCGAGTGCGTTGACCGCTTGTAAGATAAAGGTGCGCTGGCCGAAGACGATGCCGATATGCATGCCGGGATAGCGCTTTTCGAGCTGCGCGATTTTTCCGTAGATGCCGGCGGCGGTCGCGACGATATTGGCGTCGGGCTGCGCGTTGATGGTGATGCCGAGCGCGGGCTTACCATCGAGCCGTTCGAAACTGCGCTGCTCTTCGATCGCGTCTTTGACGCTGGCAACATCGCGCAGGTAGATCGGCACGCCGTTTTTGGTCGCGACGACGATGTCGCCGATCTGCGCGGCATCTTTGAAGAGCGCGTTCGTGCGAACCTGATATTCGTTCGTGCCGACGCGAATGATGCCGGCGGGGAGATTGACGTTCTCCTGGCCGATGCGGCTTACGAGTTGGTCGAGCGAGAGGCCGTTAGCGGCGAGCAGACTTGCATCGGGCTCGACCATGACCGCCCGCTGTTGATCGACCCCGATGCTGACCTGCGCGACGCCGTTGACGGCGGAGAACTCATCGGCGATCTGGTTGGTGAAGAGCGAACCGAGATCGCGCAACGAGTAATTCGGATCGGTGACGTAGCCGCGAATCACCGGCAGCGAATTGGCGTCGAATTTAAAGATCTGCGGTTGCTGCAGCGTCGGATCGTTCGGCAGCTGGTTGCGGATGCGATCGATCTGTTGCTGCACGTCGACGGCGGCGGTATCGAGGTTGGTGCCGTAATGGAAGGTGGCGCGGACCTGGCTCTGCCCCTGTTCGCTCGTCGAGTTAATCATCGAGATGCCGTTGACGCGGCTGACGGCGTTTTCGATGGGGCGGGTGACGAGCGATTCGATTTGGTAGGGGCCGACGTTGGGGTAGTTGACGGTGACGGTGATCACCGGGGGCGAGAAGCTCGGCAGAAGAGCGACGGGGAGCCGCGGGATGGCGAAGACCCCCAAGACGACGAACGCTAAGGCGATCATCGAGACGGCGACGCGGCGGTTGACGGCGAAACGAGCTAAACCCACAGTCAACCAGTTTCGCCTCTCTCCCTGGATGGGCCCTGAGGGAAATCTCGCCGAGCCCTTGACGCTGGGAGGCTTTCGCGTGATAGACTCTTGGGGTTGTCCGGCGGTGCCATCAGGCGCCGTTCCACTGCTCGCCGCCTCGTTGCGGGGGGCCACCATACGACGGGCGCTCGCCTGCCGAGGTGTCCGAAGAAGGAAAAAATGAACGACTACGAAGTGACTTACATCTTACGTCCCACCCTCGAAGAGGCCGACGTCGACGCGCGCGCGGAAGCGATCGCCGAGATCGTCAAGGGACAGGGCGGCGAGATCGTCGCAACCGAAAAGCTCGGGAAGAAGCGCCTCGCCTACGAGATCGACGATCTCCGCGAGGGCTCGTACGTGACGATGCAGTTCCGCTCGAGCGCGGCTGCCTCGCACGAACTCGAGCGCCAACTCGGCCTTCATGAGGATGTGATGCGCGCGCTGGTGGTTCGTCTCGATAAGCGTATGCTCGCGGCGATGGCCGCGATGGCTGCCCGCGCCGCCGCCCCCCAAACCACCGAATACCCGAGCGACCGCAACTAAGCGTTTTCACCGTGCCAGGCACCTGGCACAGGAGCGCGAGAGAATCGCTCGTACACGTTGACTCGGGGCGCATGACGCTCCGAGCGAGGGGAGATGCATCATGGCCGGTTCGTACAATCGCGTTATTCTCGTCGGGAACCTGACCCGCGACCCCGAGCAGCGCGCGCTGCAGGGCGGCAAGAGCGTGACCAAATTTTCGTTGGCGGTGAATAACCCGCGCAATAAAGAGGAAGTCACGTTCGTCGATATCGTCGCCTGGGATCGCTTGGGCGAGACCTGCAACACCTACCTCAAGAAGGGCAGCAACTGTCTGGTTGAGGGGCGACTCGTCGTGCGTTCGTACGACGATAAAGACGGCGTGAAACGGAAAGCCGTCGAGGTCGTGATCGATAACATGCAGATGCTTGGCTCGCGCCCGCAAGGCATGGGCGGCGATGATGCGCACGACGGCGGAGGTGGGTATTCGCGCCCGACTGCGAACGCTGCGCCCGCGAACAATTTCTCGCACGAGGATCTCGACGACGAAATTCCGTTTTGAGTGGGCAGTAAGTTCGTTAAGTTAAGTTAGTCCACTGACGAACGAATAGTCCTTAGCATATAACGGATTGAGGGCGGAAAGGGCTTGCGCTATGCGCGGGTCCTTTTTCTTTTTTCCTCACCCTCGTCGCCTTGTCGTCACTCGGACGATTTGCGGCGCGGCCGGCCCGGTCGCGGCTTCAGCGACTCATCGGGGCTTCGAGGGCAGTAATGGCCCCACGGATTATCGAAATCCGGTTCGGGCGCCTAGTGGGCTTCGTCGCCTTTCGTTTGGGTGGCGCACATAGGAGGACTATGCTAACCGGTGAGATTCGTAGCCAAATCGATAGTATTTGGAACGATTTTTGGTCGGGCGGTGTATCCAACCCGCTCTCCGTTATCGAGCAGATCACTTATCTGCTTTTTATCAAGCGCCTTGACGAACTTCAAACCCTTGAAGAAAAAAAGGCGTTAGTTCTCAAGCGACCGCTCGAACGCCCAACCTTCCCCGAGGGAAACGATCCGGAGGGGCGCCCTTACCGTGACCTTCGCTGGTCTGTTTTCAAGTCGTTTGAGCCACGCGAGATGTTCGCGGTCGTCGACCGGCACGTTTTCCCATTTCTGCAGCGCCTCGGCGGTGAAGGTTCCGCGTTCGCGCAGCACATGAAAGATGCGCGGCTCGCGATCGCGACCCCGGCGCTCCTGTCGAAGGCGGTCGAGAAGCTTGACGCTGTCCCGATGGAAGACCGCGACACCAAAGGCGACGTCTACGAGTATATGCTCGGCAAAATCGCTAGCGCTGGACAGAACGGGCAATTTCGGACTCCGCGGCACATCATCGCCTTAATGGTTGAACTCGTTGCGCCGACGCCGACCGACATCATCTGCGACCCGGCCGCCGGGACGTGCGGCTTCCTCGTCGCCGCTTCAGAGTATTTGCGGCGCGAGTACCCCGAGGTGATGCAAGACCCGAAGCTTCGCCAGCACTTCCACGATGAAGCGTTCAACGGCTTCGATTTCGACGCCACGATGCTGCGGATCGGCGCGATGAACATGATGTTGCACGGCGTCGAGGGTGCCAATGTGGCGTATCGCGATTCGCTCGCGGAGGATCACACGGCCGACTCAGGCCACTACAGCGTCATTCTCGCGAATCCGCCGTTCGCGGGATCGCTCGACTACGAGGCGACCGCTAAAGACCTCCAGCAGATCGTCAAGACGAAAAAGACCGAACTTTTGTTTCTGGCGCTCTTCCTGCGACTGCTAAAGGTCGGCGGTAGGGCCGCGGTCATAGTCCCTGAAGGCGTGTTGTTCGGCTCCTCCAAAGCGCACAAAGAACTGCGCCGCATGCTCATCGAGGATCACAAACTCGACGCGGTGATCTCGCTCCCGAGCGGTGTCTTCCGGCCGTACGCCGGTGTCTCTACAGCAATTCTGGTTTTCACGAAGACTGGCGTCGGCGGGACGGACTTCGTTTGGTTCTACGATATCGAGGCCGACGGCTGGTCCCTCGATGACAAACGCCAACCGTTGCTAAGCGACGACAAGCTCGGCCCACGTCCAGCCGCGGCGTTAAACGAGGGAGAACATGGGAAAAACAACCTCCCCGACGTTGCAACGCGTTGGCGCGATCGTGCAACGTCGGAATGCGACAGGCCACGCACCGCTCAAAGCTTCTGCATGGACAAAGCCGCGATCGCGGCAAACAACTACGATCTCTCGATCAATCGCTACAAAGAATCTAGCCACGAGGAGATCGACCACGCGTCGCCCGCTGAGATCATCGTCGAACTACGTCGGCTAGAAAGCGAAATCAGCGAGAGCCTTTCCCGGCTCGAAGAGCATATCGCATGACAGCTACATTGCTGCCACTCGGATCAGTCGCTGATTTCATTCGTGGAATAACGTTCAGACCCGACGACTTAGTCCCACCTGATGCAGATGCGACGGTCGCATGTTTTCGGACCTCAAATGTCCAGGAGGATATTGAGCTCGAGGACGTTTGGTATTTGCCGCGGTCATTTGCACGTCGACCCGACCTCTTTCTGCGCGAGGGCGATATACTTATATCAACCGCCAACAGCTGGAATCTCGTCGGCAAATGTGCCTGGGTTCCCAGTCTTCAATATGATGCCGTTCCTGGGGGGTTTATCGCCGCCATACGAACGGACGAGACTAAGGCAAGTCCACGCTATCTGTTCCACTGGCTAAGATTGCCGCAAACTCAGAATTCCTTGCGCAACTGTGCGAATAAAACGACGAACATTTCCAACTTGAGCATCGAACGCTGCCTCACGCTTAAGCTCCCGCTGCCCCCGCTAGATGAGCAGCACAGAATTGCCACAATCCTCGACCAGGTCGACGACCTCCGCCGCAAACGCCGCCTCGCCCTCGAAAAACTCAACGCCCTTCCGCAAGCCATCTTCCAAGAAATGTTCGGGGACCTGTTCTTGCGAGGTAGTTTTTCTCGACTCGACTCTCTTATCGACGAGGACGATCGAATCAATTACGGCGTAGTTCAGCCAGGTTCGGAAAGCCCCGAAGGCGTCCCGCTCGTGCGCGTGGCTAATATCGTTACGAACAATTTTAAGCTTGAGTCGTTAAAGCGAATATCAAGGGCGATTGAATCCAAGTATAAGCGATCTCGTCTTCGCGGCTCCGAAGTGCTAGTCGCCTGTGTTGGATCGATTGGTTCTGTTTCGCTTGTAACCCCTGATCTCGCAGGAATGAACATAGCGCGCGCGGTTGCCCGCGTTCCCGTCGATCCTAAGAAAGCGAATCGCATTTTTATCGCCGCATTTCTAAGGCTTCCACAAACGCAGCGTTACTTCGTTAGCGAAACCAGAACGGTTGCGCAACCGACCCTGAATATCAAACAATTGGCCGAGACGCTGATTCTCGATGCGCCGCGTGATCTTCAGGACGTCTTTGCTCAGCGTCTCAGAGCAAGTGACACAATTATTGCTCACTGCGAGAATAGCCTGAATAAAATGGACGCTCTGTGCGCCTCGCTGCAACACCATGCGTTCGCAGGGACGTTGACGTCAGCCCCCATCGAAGCCACGCTTTCGGCGGTTCGATGATGTAATGATTACCCAATTCACCTTCCTCGCCGCCGACTTCCCGGACATCATTACGCATGCCGTGACGGCAGAACGCGCAGCGCGATCGGATCCGCGCGCGGCGTGCTTTTATGCGCGCCTAGCGCTCGAAGTCGCGGTGAACTGGATGTTTGCGAACGACGGCACCTTGAAATCGCCTTACGAGAACACGCTCGCAGCTCGTATTCACGAACCAACATTCCGGAAGGTCGTCGGGCTGGGACGCTTCGCCAGCGCGAATATCATCCGCGACTTCGGTAATATCGCCGTTCACGGTACAAGGTCGGTGCAAGAGGGACAGGCCGTCGCATCGGTCCGTGAACTCTTCAATTTTACGTATTGGCTCGCATGGACGTATGGGCGGAGCCAGCCGGATCCGAGTTTGGCGTTTTCACCGGCTGCCCTCCCGCAAACGGAGCAAGTCGCGAAAGCCACATTGGCACAACTTCAGGAGATCGCTAGGAACTTCGCGGCCGCCATGGAGGCGCTGGACGAGGCAAAGATGACGCGGCTCAAAAGCGAGGAGCACCGCGCGACGCTTGAAGCGGAACTCGCCGCGGCCCGGGCGGAGATTGCCGCCGTCAAGGCCGCCAATGCAGCCAAGGCGGACACCCACGACTACAACGAAGCGGAAACCCGCGACACCTTTATTGATACCTTGCTTCACGAAGCGGGCTGGCCGCTCGATAAAGAACAGGATCGGGAATTCCCCGTGACTGGAATGCCGAACGGGAGCGGAAATGGTTTCGTCGACTACGTTTTGTGGGGTGACGACGGAAAGCCGCTCGCTGTCGTCGAGGCCAAGCGGACGCGCAAAGATGCACGGGTTGGTCAGCAGCAGGCGAAGCTCTACGCCGACTGTCTCGAAGCGCAGTCCGGGCAGCGCCCGGTTATCTTCTACACGAACGGTTACGAACATTGGATGTGGGATGACCTGCGATCGCCACCCCGGGCGGTGGAAGGGTTTTACACGAGGGACGAGTTGCAGCTCATCGTTCAGCGCCGCCAGACTCGGCGTTCACCGTCGGCGCTCGATGTCGATGAGAAAATCGTCGAACGATATTACCAACATCGCGCGATCCGCAGAGTGGTGGAGAGCTTCGACCGCGACGGTTTGCGCAAGTCGTTGCTCGTCATGGCGACGGGGGCGGGCAAGACGCGCACGGCCGTAGCGTTGTGCGACCTCTTGTTGCGCGCGAACTGGATAAAACGCGTGCTTTTTCTTGCCGATCGCCGCGCGCTCGTCAAGCAGGCCGTCGCTGCTTTCAAACAGCATCTGCCGAGCGCGACGACCGTCAATTTCCTTACGGAGAAAAACGGAAATGGCCGGATATACGTATCGACCTACGCGACGATGATGGGCTTGATAGATGAAAAGGTCGACGGTCGCCGACCGTTCGGAGTCGGGCACTTCGATCTCGTGATTATCGACGAAGCCCATCGTTCCGTCTACCGCAAGTACGGCGCGATTTTTTCGTATTTCGATAGCTACCTTATTGGCCTAACCGCAACGCCGAAGGACGAAGTTGACCGAGACACCTACCGGCTTTTTGATCTCCAGCGTGGCCTTCCAACGGATACCTACAGCCTCGATGAAGCCGTGAGCGATGGCTTCTTGGTTCCGGCGAACGCGGTCTCGGTACCGTTGAAGTTCATCCGTGACGGGATGACCTACGACGACCTGACCGAAGAAGAAAAAGAAGAGTGGGACGAGATCGATTGGGGTGAAGGAGGGCCGCCGCAATCCATCGACGCCGGAGCGCTAAACACTTGGCTCTTTAACATCGATACGGTGGACAAAGTGCTCGAGTATCTGATGACGCACGGCATTAAAGTTGCTGCCGGCGATCGCCTTGGGAAAACGATCATTTTTGCGAAGAACCTCAATCACGCGAAGTTCATCGTTGAGCGCTTCGACAAAAACTACCCCAACCTCAAGGGCTCGTTCGCGCGTGTGATCGACACGACGAACTCGTATGTCGAGAATTTGATTGACGATTTTTCGAATCCCGATAAGGCTCCGCATATCGCCGTATCGATTGATATGTTGGATACAGGTGTCGACATCCCTGAGATCGTCAACCTCGTTTTCTTCAAAGTCGTTCGGTCGAAGACGAAGTTTTGGCAGATGCTTGGGCGCGGGACGCGCCTTCGCCCTGATTTATTTGGTGCAGGGTTTCCAAAGCAGTTCTTCTACGTCTTCGACTTCTGCATGAACTTTGAATTTTTCAATCAGAGTCCGAAGATTGCGGACGCGGCGATTGGCGAAACCCTCGCAAAACGGTTGTTCACTGCGCGTGTCGAGCTGATCGATAGCATCCGCACCGGAGGCTCGGAAGACGCTAAGCTCGACGCGCTCTCGAAGGCCACTGCGGATGGGCTTCGGTCCGAGATTTCAGCGATGACGGTCGACAATTTCCTCGTCCGCCCGAAGCGGCAGTTCGTCGAAAAGTATTCGCAACCGGCCGCTTGGGAGAATTGGGACCTGGCCACGCGCTCCGATCTGGTGAGCGAACTTGCCGGTTTGCCAACGACGTTGGCTGATGATGATGTCGATGCAAAGGAATTCGATCTCCTAATATTGCGAACGCAACTTGCCTTACTGCGATCGGAAAATCGGTTTCTGGAACTGCAGCGAAAGATCCGAGACCTTGCCGGCGCCTTAGAGGCAATTAGTAACATTCCGATGGTCGCGGCGGAGCTCGAGCTCATTCACGAGATTCAGACCGACGACTTTTGGCAAGACACCACCGCGCCAATGCTGGAACCGATTCGGCTTCGGCTGCGAAGTTTGATAAAGCTACTCGAATTCAAGAAGCGTGCACTTGTGGTGACAGATTTCACCGACGAGATCGGAATCGGAACCAAGTTTTCGTTCCTGGGCTCGCAGGTTGGTGCCGACATCGAACGGTTCCGCGCAAAAGCGCGGCAATTCTTCAAAGCTCACGCGGATCACATTGCGATCGCCAAGGTACGCCGTAACGAGCAGCTGACACCGTCCGACATCGCAGAGCTCGAACGCATGTTTAACGACGAAGGCCTTGGCGCTCGTGCCGAGATCGAGCGCATAAAGGCACAGGGCGGCCTCGGACTATTTATCCGGTCGCTGGTTGGCATCGATCGGGAAGCGGCGAAGGCCGCTTTCGGCGGTTTCCTTGCCGGCCGGACATTGACGGCCAACCAGCTGGAGTTCGTGAACATGCTCATCGAGCATCTTACCGCACGCGGGGTTGTCGACCCGGGTCTTTTATACGAATCGCCGTTCACGGACGTCGACCCGATGGGCGTCTCGGGCGTCTTTTCGGACGCCGACGCGTCGCAGATCGTCGACATTCTCGAAAAGGTCCGAAAGAATGCGGCGGCGTAGCAGGGCAACGTGGTACGGCGAAACGGGAATTTCCTTAACTCGTTTTTGTCTCCTATAGTCAGCGAAGCAAGCTAGCATCGGAGCGTCATATGCCTGCGAGAAACCACTTTTCGGTACTGGCTAATTTTGTTCAATGAGCGCTTGAAAAATATGTGTTAGAAATGCAACTGCTCGCCAGATGAGATGGCTCGAGGATCTCGAAATGCTCGCGGGTTCTTTGGTCCGATGGTTACGTGCCCCGAGGTGGGCCGTCCAATGTATTCCATCCGAGGGCTCATCAAGATATAGCTATCCGAGGATAGCAGAGATGCGGCAACGATCGGCGATGTGCGAGTAGTCGGTGGACGGGTAGCGTAATTTCGGGGCGTTGGCGACTTTTGCCGCAACAGCAGGGGCACGAGGGAGCGTCGTCCCAAGGTCACGAGCATAAGGTAGGCTGGTTGTAGCCGCTCGCCGCCGTAGAGACCTCGGGCACCAAGCAAGGAAGCAGCGTGGCTGTAGCAGGGGCGGTATAGTTTCGGTATAATAAGTCAGCCATGTTCAATCGCCTGCCCGAGCCAGATACTACCCCCCTGGGTAATTCGCCCCTCGGTCTCGTTCTCTGCACCCTTGCTATCGATGAGGAACGGCCGCTCAAATCGCGTGACGCAACTCAATGGCAGCGTCGCCTGGCCGAGGCCTATTCGGCAGGGTCGCTAAATCGCGTCATTCAGCAAACCGTCAATCTCCGCATGGGCCCCCTTGGGGCTCAGGCGACCGGACAGCCCGAAATGCAGGAAGGGTGGCGTCTGGTACGGCGTGACGGCGCTGGCTATGCCGAGATGTTTGCCGGTAGCTGCACCGTCGCCGCGACGAGGTTCCCGGGGTTCGTAGTATTTCGCGAACAGTTGCGCGCCGTTTGGGCTGTCTACGCAGATATTCTCGATCCGCAGGTACGATCGCGCCTATCGATCCAGTACTTTAATGCCCTTAGCGAAGAGGGCGCCACGTCGGCTACGTATTGGGAAACACGTGTCCACGAGCGCTTCCTGGGGTTGGCCGCTGACGAGCGGTTTGCCGATATGCTAACTAACGAAATGGGAATCGTCGATTTTCAGGGTGAGCGGTTCTCATGTCGTTTGCGGCATGCGATCCAGGCGGACGCCGCGATTGCCGGCAACATAGCGTACGTGTTCGACATCGAGGTTAAGGATGAAGCGCCGGTCGATCTCGATATGGCAGCATCGCTTGAGGAAGTTGAGCAGATGAACCGCGGTGCGCTTCAGATGTTTCAGGCCGTGCTAACGGAAAACTATTTACGCGAGCGCCGCGCAGATGTCTAAACGCACGTCGCTAGTTTCCCCACCGCCCTTTGGCAATAGCTTGGCCGCGGTCGATGTTGCCGCAATGGCAGGGTATATGGTCGAGGAGCAGGCCACGGCTTTGATCGACTACGACGACTGGAGGACGTGGCGCCTTGCGCCTGAGCTGATAGGCTCCAATAGTAACTCGCTGTATGCGCGGCCGCCGCGCAACCTTAATCTTACCGACGCCCATGCCGCGGTTCAGACGATGGGTTCTATGTTTGTTGATTCCGAATCCCTTTACGACATCATCGCATCTCAGCTTGACGTAGTGGAGCACGTTGTTAGTGATGCCGGCGTTTCCTCGCATGTTCTCGAAGTTGCGGACACGGTGCTTGAGGAAGGGGCCGATCGGGCGCGTGCCCATGCGGCGAATATAGATCGCTTCCGGGAGCAGTTTCGCGTGCGATTTACACGTGGCAGCGAGTCGCAGCCAGCGCCTTCTGAGGTGGTAATCAATCGGCTCGTCGACGATAAACCTTCGTTTCAGGTTCTACGGCATACCGAAACGGCGCCTGGCGAAGCTGTTGTTAATACTGCGTCGCGCGAGGACTATTGGGGGAAGATTCGTTCGTCATTACAGCGTTGGCTCGGACTCTCACTCGAGGATCTGGCCAAGCTACTCGACTTGTCCAAGGCTACGATAGTATACATCAACGCCCCCGACCGTAAGGTGCGGCCGATGACAGCGAATAAAGTGCTTAATCTCTACGGCACCGTTGTGCCAATGGTTGAGGCGAAGGGCGAGGAATATACCCGTGCGTGGTTCGCAGCCACGGGTCGTGCCGCACTCGACCGAGGAACAGTCCAACTTGAGCGAGAGATAAGGTCAATTTTGGCGCGCGGCCGCATAAACGCAGAAGCGATAGCGATATCGCTGGAACCGGACACCGATGTTGACGAGGAAGCTCCTGAGCCCGGACCCGTTCGTGCGCAAGGAATCCCCATTCATTGAACGCGGCACCCTTTTTGCTGAAAAAGACCTATACGTGGCCGGACGACGTCCTTGCCGCGCTTGAAGCAATTGATCAAGGCACCGTTATCCACGCGGTGCCTTGCGTATACACCGCAAATGGGAAGGTAGGCATTACTGCCGAGGCACGCGAGGTAACGCCCGAGGGCGAAGGTGCGGTAATTCTCGATGAAATATCCGTGATTGTTCTTTCACAGACTTGCGACATCCGTGGCGGTCCTGCCCGTCGGAACCCGCTGCTGGCCGTTGCTCCGGTATACCCCGTGAAGCTAATTGACCTCGGTTTGGCGCGGAACCCAGGATCGATTGCCAATGCGAAATACTTGTGTCGGCTGACCGGACCGGGATTGCAAGACGACGTGTATGTTGCCGACCTCCGTTTCGAGTTTACGATCGAGAAGAGTATGGTTGTTGGGCGGCGAGTTGAGCCAGGCTTTGCCGACATCGACAGCGCCTACACGTTTGCAAAGGTGCTTGGCGAACACCGCCGACGTGGGGCGTTCTCGCGCGGCCTAGAAGACCTCTTGCAATCGCTTGGGAAGTTCCTCCAGGAGAACGCCCTAGACGACCAGTTTTACGAGGTCCGCGTCTTCCCGCAACCATCGGCAGCAAGGGCAGATCGCGCGTCGATTTTGTGTATCAGTAATAGTCTTTCGAAGCAGCAAATTGTCGAGATTACCGAAATTCTCTCGTCATGGGTCCAAATTGCCGAGCAATTGAAATTCATTGAGCTGACGGGCTTCGATGTTCGCGATATCTGCGAAGTGACGTTGGCGGAAGTCGTCGACAGCTTGCCATTTTACTATCGAGAGTTGAGTGAGGATCCACCAGCACCGTAGAGGATTAGCTGGGATATCAGAGCAGCAAACCGCTTAATTACATATTCATCCCAGCTCTTGGGGGGATTGACAGATGGCATCGATCCAATTTCACCCGAGCCCCGAACGGCGAATCGAAGAGAAATATCGCCTTTCGGGCATCGCTCAGCCCACGCAGCCGGATTTGATCGGCGGCGCGATCTGGATCAGCGTAATAGGGTGGGCAGAGGTCGCTCGATAACACGGTCGGCATGAAGCATCCCGATGCGTTCCTTGGGGAACTTGACGGTTTGGGAATTTCCTTCAGGGAGGATAGCTCGCAGGAGCTGAGACCGGTCGATACATTAACAAATCTTGTTGCATATAACCCTTCTGACGGGCAGTAGATTCGTTAAGTTCGGTTAGTCCACTGACGAACGAAAAACGCCTGTCCGATCTGGGATTGAGGCCGAGAACGGGCCCGCGCATCGAGCGGGCCCGTGTCGATTCCCGAGCGGAAGGCGACATGCGGCCGCGCTCGAAACGACCTCGTATGATCGACTGCCCGGAGTGTGATACTTCCGTTACGGGGAACGCAGGTTTTTGCACGAATTGCGGGCGGATGCTTCAGGCAGCGAACTCGCAGGGCCTCTCCGACTACCTCTCTGTGGTCGGCGGAGTTTTCCTCGGAGCCGTCGCGGCATGGGTTCTCAATAACATGCTCGTCGGCCCGCTATCGCTTGCCATCCTTTTCACGACCACCCACCCGAATGAGGCAGCGCAACGCGTTGCGACCTTTCATTTGGTGCTTGGAATAGGGCTCCTGATCGGCATGCTTGTGTCGATCGTGCGCCGCCTTCGAATGCACACGTTGCTCGGCGCCTCGCTCTACACCACCGCCTTTGTTTTGGGCATCGGCTACACGCTTACGGCAGCATCCTCGCTGACCGCCATGCGATGACTTGCCCGAACTGTGGTGCTGCTGGCGATGCAGATATACGCTATTGCGCGAACTGCGGCTACGCGGTCAATGCACCGCCGCGAAGCGCATCGGGGCGCGGAATCTTAGAATCCGGTACAGCTGGATTTCTAACAGGAATATTTACATCGCCGTTCTTCTATGTGGCCATATTGTCGTTCGGGAGCGCCTCCTTCGGTAATATAGGGCCGCCCCCGCCAAATACCGAATTTGGGGTTGCAAGAGGAGAGGCAGATTTCGATATGGTCGTGTCAATCGTTCTTGCGCTCTCGTTGATGGTGTTGTTCGTCTTTCAACGGCAAATGCGTCCGTTCTTACGGGCGTTCGCCATCACGGTCGCCTTTCTCTTACTCGGTGGCTTTTTGCTCTGTGACGTCTTCGTATATAGCGCGCTTGGCAACTAGCGGTACCATCGTTAGCCCCATGGAGGTTCGCAGCGTTGGAATTCTTTGAAACTCATCTCCGAGCGTTCGTCGCCGCCCCGATCTACGGCCTCGCGTACCTCGTCGCGGCGCTCGTCTTCTGGCGTGTCGCCCGGCGACGGAATATGGCTACCGATGGGATATCCGTGCTTCTGGTAGTCGGGCTTGTCGGTGGTTTGGCGGCGGCTAATCTCGCGCAACTGATCTTTACGGGCCAGCCAGGCAAAAGCATTGAGGGCGGGATCGCCGGCGGGTGGATCGCGGTCATACTCGCAAAGCGCTATCTGCGCATTCGTCGCCCGACCGGCGATCTCTTCGCGCTCGCAATTTCGGCCGGAGAGTCGATAGGACGGATCGCGTGCTTCATCGGCGGCTGCTGTTACGGCAAAGCCGCCACGCTCGCATGGGCGACCTACGAACGCGGCGCGCTTCGCCAGCCGACGCAGCTCTATCTCGCGGCGTGGGCGGCGCTGACTTATGGCCTCCTTGTCGTGCTCGACCGACGGCGGGTGCTGCCGGAGAACGGTTTGTTCATCGTGCAAGGGCTGCTTTTTTGTTCCGGGCGGTTCGTTATTGAATTTTACCGCGCCGCTCCAGCATTTGCCTTCAGCTTAACCGCCGCGCAACTCGGCGCACTCGCCGGCATCGTCGTATTCGGAACGCTCGCCCTGCGGATGCACGCACGAACGCGGCAGACTTCTCGCGCGCTCGCGGCGGCTTCTGCATGACGTTAGCAACGCACGACTATACGCTCCTGAAGAGCGTACGTGCGGTCTGCCCGCGATGCTTTGAGGAAAACGAAAACTTCGACCCTCAATACCCGATCGACATCTGCGACGGCCATCTCGTCGAACGCGAAGGGCGCGTTTTCTTGCGTCGACATTGCCGCCGCGGGCACGGCGAGGTGTGGTCGCTCTACGAAGAAAACGCCGAACTCTGGCGCTATCTCCAGCAGTGGCGCGTTCCGACGAAGATCGTCAACCCCGACACCGAAACGATCTATCCCGTCCCGACCGGCTACGAGTACGGTTTAGGGCCGGCGCATTTGCAGCATTCCTGTATCTATCTGCTCGACATCACGACGCAGTGCAACCTCGAATGCCCGGCTTGTTACGCGAGCTCGAGCCCGGCATTCTCACACTACCTGCCGCTCGATGCGATCCTCCATGCCGTCGAGCGAGCGATCGAGCGGGAAGGAGGGCGGATCGATGTCGTCATGCTCTCCGGAGGCGAACCTACCGTCCATCCGCAATTTCTCGAAATCGTCGAACGGCTCGCTGCACTTCCGGTAACCCGCGTACTCATCAATACCAACGGCATTCGCTTGGCGAACGAGGACGCTCTTCTCGGTGTCGTCGCCGGATTGCGAGACCGCGTCGAAGTCTATCTTCAATACGATGGGCAGAGCAAAGCGACGCACGAGCGGATGCGTGCCGACGATCTGACGGAAGTAAAGGCGCGTGCCGTCGAACGGCTGAGCGGGCAACGTATTTTCACGACGCTCGTGATGACGGTCGACCGCTATAATGCCGGCCAGATCGGCGAGGTACTCGATACGGCTTTTGCGACGCCCTACGTCGGCGGCGTGATGTTCCAACCGCTGTTCGCTTCGGGACGCGCGCCGCAACTCGATCCGATGGCGCGCATTACGACGACCGGCGTGCTCGAGCGTATCGAAGAACAGTCGAGCCACGGTCTCCGCGCACGCGACCTCATCGCGCTCCCCTGTAGCCACCCGGACTGTTGCTCGATCGGTTATTTCCTCAAGGGGAAGGACGATCGTTTCGTCGGCCTGGCATCGCTTCTCGGCGAGGAATCGTTGCGAGGATCGCTCAGCATTTTCGGCAATCAAATTGCTTTTAGCGAGGGACTTGAGGAGGTTCGAGCGGCGCTGACCGGCGTGATGTCGGAGAGCATGACCCTCTCGCGCCCCGAGTTGGTGAAGCACTTGCGTACGCTGTGCAGCACGTGTGGTGTCGGCGGTCTCGGAGATCTGCTGCGCGCCGCATTCGGCGGCAATGCGACGGCTCGCTTCGTCGGCGAGCGCGTGAAGCGCGTCACCATTAAGCATTTCATGGACGCTCATACGCTGATTACCGAACGGTTGGAGCAGTGCTGCGTTCACGTCGCGGGCGCTGGGAATGACCCGGTGCGGATGCCGTTCTGTGCGGCACGACTTTTTCCAAAGGTCCGTGCGCGAGCGCGGGAAGGGATGGTAACGCGTGGATCGCTCTGAGCGAGGGACAACGTTCGAGGGGTGGGCGTTTACCTTCTGCAAAGCCGCTTTTTTGGCGCTGCTTTGCGGGAAGTACGCCGTACTGGTGCTTTCGCTGGCCGCCGCGGCGCTCTACATCGCGGCATACGCCATGGGAGTGCGAAGTTGGCGCTGCTGGGTGAAGCCGCCGTGGGTGGTGATCTTTTTCATCGCGGTCATCATCGCGCAAGTCTATTTTCTATTCTTTCACCATCCGCAGTGGGTGCTGTAGCGCTCTCGACGAAAATCCCCGCCATGAATCGCCTTGCTTTCGTCACGACGTCGGCTGCGGGCGCACTCGCGGCCTCGGCAAAACCGCCCTCGGCGCGCGCGGTCGCCGGCCTGACCGGAGACTGGAGCAGCACCGCGAGCGGTGAAGGCTCCTGCGGAGACTCCGTCGGGCGCTTCCAACTGACCGTGACGCAGTCGGGGAAGAGCGTTACCGGGTCGTACTACGGTGGAACGGCCTCGCTTTCAGGCACGCTCGACGGCAACGTGCTGGTGGGTACGTGGAAAGAAACCGACGGAACCGGCTCGCTGCGCTTTATCTTCTCCGACGACCGCAACGCGTTCGAAGGAAGTTGGAGCATTCCGGGTTCGACGTCGATGGGGGGCTGGAGCGGCGAGCGGGCGCAGCCGTCGCTGCCCGCGACCCCCTAAGCGTTACGTGCTCGGGTAGGTGTTGCCGGCGGCGGCATTATACAGCGGCTGGTTCGGAATCGGGGTGAGACACTCCGAGCACGGGTCGCAGGACACGGTTCGCACCGTCAGCAAGGGCTCGACGAGATAGCTGATCGTGCAATTCGTATGCGTGGTACCGGTCCACGTTGAATTGACGTGGTCCCACGTGTCGAAACCGACGTCGCAGTTCGCGGCGTTGCAGTCGAGATAGGTGACGTTCGACGCAACGGTATTCTTAAAGTTGGGGCGCGGATCCGGAGCCCATCCGAATCCGATCCCGCGCATGTCGGGTACGTGGTTATCGTTCTGCACCGATACGTTCGATGCGTTGCAATTGGTGAATCCGATCGCGGGTCCCCACGAGCTAAAGCCCGCAGCCTGCAGGTCTTCGGGGTTAATCGCGCGGATGTCATTCGCAGTGCAATCCGTCGCGGTAATGCCTCCCAAACTATAGACTTCAAGCCCGGTCGCTTTTGCTCCGGAGGCGGGATGCGTTGCGAGGTCGTTGGAACCGTCAAGAACGCGCGTCGCGCTGAAGCTTTGAACGCTGCTCAACCAACAGAGAAAGAACGACATTCCATGTGCGTCGTCGCAGCACCCGGTGATATCGGCCGCGGAACAATTCTGAAACGCTAAATTATTGCAGAATGTCGGTAGGAAGCCGATCGTCGTATGCCCTGATGTCAGCACGTTGCTGTGGAAAAACGACTGAAGCGCCAAAGCTGTGCAGCCTGTCGTCGTCACGTAGGCGCAGCCGAGATAGCTGAAACCTTTCACGCCGCCGTCGTTATTCGTAAGTGCGTTTGCCGTACAATTGGTAATTGTCGAGAGATTCGTCGAGACCAATTGAAAGCCCGCGCTCGCGTCGGTCGTGACATTCATATTCGTGACGCTGCAATTGGCGATCGCAACATCTTGCCCGTTCATAGCGAGAATGCCGCTGGGCGTGAGCTCGCGCACGTTGAGGTTTTGCATACAGAGGCCCGTGACCGTGAGGTTCGAGACGGCGAGGCCGCAGACGCCCGAGGCAAAAACCCCGTGCTCGGTAAACGACGCGAGGGTGCCGTTGGCGATCGTGACGTTGTCGACCGGCCCTACGACGCTGATGGCGCTGATCTGTGCGCTCTTATCGGCGATCGCTGCCGATAACGTGTAGCCGCCGAGATCGAGCGTGACGTTGCTGGCTTGAATTGTTATCGCCGCCATCGCGCTCGTGCTCGGGCTCCACGTGAGGTTGCCGCCGAGCGTGTACGTGCCGGGTGAGGTGATGCAGATCCCCGAGCTCGGAATAGACAAGATCGTGTTACCCTGCTGCACCTGTCCGCACGACGCGCTCAGGTAACGCCGATGGAGCGCTTCAAGCGCCGGTGCGACGTCGAACGTATCGAGCAACCACTGCTTGTCGAGATGCGCGAGGGCCGGGTGCGAGAGGACGCCGTCTAAGCCGTATCGGCCGAACGAATTCGTCGGAAGCGGGACGCAGAGCCCGGTAAGCGGCGTCGGCGTGGCAATCGGGCTCGGCATCGAGCCTCCGCCTCCACCGCCGCACGCAGCGAGTGTGCCGGTTGCAAGAACGCCTTGGATCAATCGTGCCCGGGAAATATAATTTCCGTGCTCCGACATCGCTTCAGGACCTATGGCGCCGTGATGCCGAGCTTGCGAAGTTGCGCTGCGATTGGATTCATCGAACTGTAATACCCCGTGATGTCGGCGCGGACGATTCCATGCCCATCGATCACAAACGTATGCGGCAGCGCAAGATAGGTTGGCGTCGTTTTCCCTGACGGCGAAGCGGATGCGTGAGGCGAAGCGCTTGCGTGCGGCGAAGCGGATGCGTGCGGCGCAACCGTGCCCCCCGGTGAGAGCACGACATGATGTGCCGAGGCGTATGCGAGGCACTGGGCATCCGTGTGTCCTTTGCAATAGGTTGCCACCTTCGAAACGATCGGGCGAATGAAGGCCGGGACTTTATTGCCTGACTGCGCGAAAATCGCGGGGAGCGTCTCGGGCGTGACGCCGTTGAGATGGAGTGTCATGTTCGGATCGGGGACATTCGCCTTCACAGGCGGCAGCGCAGTATTCGACGGGCGGTCGCTCACCACGGGAAATGGAATGTGGAACTTCTTTACGAGCGCTCTTCCGGCCGTAGGATTATCCATGTAATCGACGCCGAGAAAATCGACGCGTCCTTTGAAGCGTTTGTAGTCGGCGACGACCTGCGGCAGTTCCTCGACGCAGCCGATGCACCACGAAGCGAAGGCAACGATCACGAGCGGTCGCCCCGCGGAGGCCGGAAGCCCGATTGCGGGCTTTCCAATCTGCAGGGCGCCGAGGTGAAAGGGCGCTCGAGGCATCGTTGCCAGGAGCAATACGGCAAGCGATGCAATCGCTACAAAACGCAATTTCATGCGGTGACATTCGCCGGAGGGCGACGGCTTCCCGGGCGCTATGGGTGCGGCGTATGCTGGGGCCGAATGACGATCCGCGTCGTGCTGCCGTCGCTCCCGTGAATCGTAATACGCATCGCCCGCACGCGGGTGCTGCTCTCCTGAATCAACCCGAACTCCAAGCGCTCGCGCCCGTCGGGCGGCAGCGTGAGGCGCGCCTGCATCGGCATGCATACCGTCTCGGTGCAGAAGGCCGCGATCCACCCTGCGGGAAGGCCTTGCGTCGTCAGCGTCACGTGTTTTTTGGGGCGCCCCGCGACGCGCAGCTCGTAACGGTAGGCTTCGCCGCTTACCGTCGGAAGATTTTTGCCGTGCCACGGGGAGAGCGTTAGCGTTACCATGCTAGCTTTGGGTTTCGGCCGAGGCTCCGTGCGTTCCGCTTGCAGGGCGATAGCGCTCGAAGAAAAGTAACTCGGCGTTCTCCGTTGCAGCGGTGTCGAAGCGCACGAAGCCGCATTTTTCTGCGACGCGAACCGAAGCAAGGTTTTTCGCTTCGATCAGGCAGACGCTGCGTTCCGCAGCGAGATTGGCGTCGACCCACGCCGTCGCCGCGTGCAACGCTTCGGAGGCGTAGCCTCTGCCCCATACATCGGCGCAAAAGGCCCAGCCCGCTTCAAGAACACCCTGCATCGACGCTGCGATCTCGCGTTGAAAATCGGCAAAGCCGATTTCGCCAATGAAGCGCGCCGACTGCTTTTCTTCGACGGCCCAGTATCCGTAACCCAAAAACTCCCACAGTCCGACGTAGCCGCGCATCCGCGCCCAGGTTTGCAGGCGCGTCGACGGTGCCCCGATATGCAACGTGACGCGCGGGTCGGCCCACATTGCAACGCATGCATCGAGATCCCCCGCTGCGTGCGGGCGCAGCCGCAGGCGCGGGGTTTCGAGGATCGGCGCGCGCTCGAATGGTATCGCTTCGTCTCTCCCTACTGCGCGCCGTCGATCGTTATATCGCCGCTCGTAGTCGAGAGGTTGGCTTTGGTCGTGCCGCTTCCCAACTGTGCCGACGCGTGCCGGTCTGCATATCGACCGCGAACGCGAATTCCGAGGTTCGTGTCGATCCATCCCGACGTGGTACGTGCGGTAAAACGCATCGACGGTTTTCGCGGCAGATAGAGCGAAATATCGCCGCTGACGCTGGAGAGGCGGAGCTGGTTGAGAGCGCTCAACGACGGCTCGTGAAGGCTGACGTCGCCGCTGCTGTTCTCGGCGACGACGTCGCCGCCGATATCGCGCAAGCGAATGTCGCCGGATTCATCGGTGACGCGGACCCGTTCGTTACGCGAAGCCGCAGCCCCATCGATAAGAATATCGCCGCTCAAATTCGATGCGTCGACGTTCGCGCGCATGGCGCGAACGCGGAGGTCGCCCGAAAGGGTGCGGAGCGTCAACGCCGCGTCGGCGGGCAGCGATATGCGATAGGAAATGTCGCCGCAATTCCAGCGGCAAGCGTGAGATAAATCGGTGCTGAGGCGAATCGAATGCGCGCCGATATGTCGATCGACGTGCATGTCGGCGAGCCGCGCTTGCGATCGTGCGCGCTTGATCACCGTGACCATGATCGCGCGTTGCGAGCCGCCGACCACGGTGATGTCACCGCTGCTCGTCGTCACGCTGAGCGGAAGAACTGTCGAGAGCGGAATCGTGAAGTGCTCGGTGGATTTCACCGAGCCGCCGGCATGAATACCGAAGATCGTCATAGCGAGGAGTGCGGCTGGTAGCGTCATGAATAGGCTCCTTCTTGCAGTCTGTACCTGTGGTACGCCCGGCGATCGCTTTTTGTTTCAGCGCGCCCGTACGCCCCTCGCCCCAAGAGGGAACCGCCGCCGGCCATCGCAAGTGCCGCCTATGAGCATCGCGGAGTTCTACGGCCGCAGCGACGCCCTCGAGATGGGGCGCGCCGTTCGCGCCGGCGAGGTGACGCCGCGCGAGCTGCTCGATGAAGCGATCGCACGCGCCGAACGGGTGAACCCGCACCTCAACGCGATAGCGGCGCGGCGCTATGAAGATGCGCGCGTCGATGCCGAGCGCAGCGCGCGCGACGGTGCGTTCGCGGGCGTTCCCTTCGTCGCCAAAGATCTCGGGCCGCCGCTTGCCGGGCTGCCGCTGACGATGGGCAGCCGTTATTTTGCGCGCTACGTCCCAACTGAAGATCACGAATTTTTTCGTCGCGTGAAACGGAGCGGCGCGGTGGTGTTTGCGAAGAGTACCACGCCGGAATTCGGGCTCTCGCCCTACACCGAAACCGCACTCTTCGGCGCGACGCGCAACCCGTGGGATCTCACGCGCACGCCGGGCGGATCGAGCGGCGGCAGCGCCGCGCTCTGTGCCGCGGGCGTGCTGCCGATCGCGCACGGCAACGATATGGGCGGCTCGATCCGCATTCCCGCAAGTTGCACCGGGCTCTTCGGGCTCAAACCGAGCCGCGCGCGAACGCCCGGTGTCGGCGGCATTATCGGGCACGCGAATATCGACCACGCGATTTCGCGCAGCGTCCGCGATAGTGCGGCGATGCTCGATGCGGTGCGCTCCGACGACGGCGCGCGCTTTCTTCCCGAAGTCGCGCGCGATCCAAAACCTTTGCGCATCGCGGTGATCCGCGGCCCGTTACTCGGGCACGGCTACTCTGCCGATGCCTGCGATGCGCTCGATGCCGCGGCGACGCTCTGCGCATCGCTCGGCCATCACGTCGTCGAGGATGAGCCGGCAGGCATCGATTACCCGGCGACGGCGTACGCATTGTTGCTGCTTTTCGCGAGCAACGTCGGCTGGATACTCGGCGCGGGAAATCCGACGCCGCACCATCGCTTGCGCGGCGACGATATCGAACCGATCGCCGCGGCGATGCTCGCGATCGCGCGTACGATCGCACTCGACGAACTCACCACCGCGGTCGCCGACCAGCAAAAACTTATCGCCGCCTACGAGGCGTTCTTCGAACGCTACGACGTCGTGCTCTGCCCCACGCTCGCCGCGCCGCCGGTGCGCATCGGCGAACTCGCCCTCACGCGCTTGGAGGTGCTGAAGGTGGGGCTATTGACCCGCCTACGAGCCCCGGCACTGATCGGGAAAGCCGCGCGCGAGATCGCCGCGCGGATGTTCGACTGGCTCCCCTCGACGCCGGTCTTCAACCTCACCGGGCAACCGGCGATGTCGGTGCCGCTGCATTGGAGCGCCGACGGCCTGCCGATCGGCGTGCAGTTCGCCGCCCGGCGGGATGACGAGGCGACGCTCTTCGCGCTCGCCGGGCAACTCGAACGGGCGCAGCCCTGGCGCGAACGCCGCCCGCCCCTCTGGAGCGCCGCCTCGTAACGCTGCCGGGGCGCTCCGCACGCTGCCACCCTGTTGGCACAGGAAGCTGCGAAGATGCCCCCATGGTCGCCCTTCATCGCTTGCCGAGCCTCCGCGGGGGTGGTAGACTCTCTGGGTTGCCCTCACGGGTACTTGTGCGTGCGTTTTCGCACGAACGCTCTTGCCCTGCCGCTAGAGGTCAGGGTCGTCCGGGTCTGCATCCGGCGTCCAGAGGAGTCATTCGGTTGAGTCAGTTTGAGGCTTCCCTGCGGCGTGGCTGCGGATCACTAGATCTGCGAACGAAAGGCTGAACCGATGTCAACCCCAACGAAAGTGAAGCGCGCGACCAAAGATCGCCGCCCCAAGAAAAAACCGTGCTCGCTCTGCATCGAGAAAGCGGTCGACGTCGTCTATCGCGACGTGAGCCGCCTGCGCAAGTACGTCTCGGAGCGCGGGAAGATCGTTCCGCGCCGTATCTCCGGCGCATGTTCGAAGCATCAGCGCATGGTCACCGTCGCGGTAAAACGCGCGCGCGTTATCGCCTTCCTTCCCTTCGTTGCGGAGTAGGCGGAGACGTAGTGAAAGTTATTCTCTCCCAGGATATAAAGTCGCTCGGTAAAACCGGCGATGTCGTCGAGGTTGCCGAGGGTTACGGCCGCAACTACCTGCTGCCGCGCGGCCTCGCCGCCGAGGCGAGCAAAGGGGCGATCGCGCAACTCGGGCAGCAACGCGCCGCCGCCGCCAAACGCGAAGCGAGTGCGCTCGCCGATGCCGAGGCGCTCGCGCAGCGGATCTCCGAAGCGAAGATCGCGGTCCCGGCAAAAGCCGGCGGCAACGGCAAGCTCTTCGGCGCGGTCACCAATGCCGATATCGCCGAAGCGCTCGAACGCGAGCTCGCGGTCGCCGTCGACAAGCACAAGATCGAGATCAAGGCGCAGATCAAGGCGCTCGGGTCCTACCCGGTGGAAATTAAGTTGCATCGCAACGTCACCGCGAAGGGCACCGTGAGCGTCGTCGCGGCCTAACCGAAAGCGCAACGAGATGGCGTCGGGCGCCGACACGCGCACCGAGCGACGCCTCCGCCGGCGCGTTGGTGCCGAAGAAGAGCTGCTGCGCCATGTCGGCGCACTGCTCGATCTTCTCGCCGGAGCGATCGGGCAAGATCAGGTCGTCCTGCGCGCCGGAAAAGTCAGCGCGCTCAAACTCCTTCGCTCGGCCACGCTGCCCGATCGCCTCTGTGCGCTCGGGCGCTTGGTCTTCGAGGATCCGACGCTCGAACGCGTCACGACGCGCACCGCACAGCGCAAAGCGATCGCCGAGATCGAAGAGGCGCTCGCCGAGTTGCTCGCGCAGCGTTCGGTCGAAGATGCGATCGATCGCAAGGTCAACGAAAAAGTCAGCGCGCGCCACCAGAGCTATCTCAACGATCTCAAGATGGAAGCGCTGCGCGAAGACGGCGGCCCCGAGAGCCCGGCGACGCAAGCGAAACTCGCCGAGCTCGACGCACTCTCTTCGCGCAAACTCGCGATCGATGCGATGGCGCGCCTGCGCCCGGCGCATCTGCGCGATCTCGTCGGGCAAGATGAAGCGGTCGCCGCGCTCATCGCGAAAATCTCCTCGCCCTATCCGCAGCACGTCATTCTCTACGGCCCCCCGGGGGTAGGGAAGACGACCGCCGCGCGCCTCGCTCTGGAGGCTGCCAAAGCGCGCCCCTATGCGCCGTTTGCAAAAGATGCGCCGTTCGTCGAAGCAAACGGCACGACGCTGCGCTGGGATCCGCGCGAGACGACCAACCCGCTGCTCGGCAGCGTACACGACCCCATCTATCAGGGGAGCCGTCGGGAATTTGCCGAGAGCGGCATACCCGAACCAAAATTAGGGCTCGTTTCGCGCGCGCACGGCGGCGTGCTCTTCATCGACGAGATCGGCGAGCTCGATCCGGTGCTGCAGACGCGGTTGCTGAAAGTCCTCGAAGACAAACGCGTGCATTTCGAATCGTCGTATTTCGACGAGAGCGCGCCGAACGTGCCGGAGTATATCAAGCGCCTCTTTCGCGAAGGCGCGCCCGCCGATTTTATTTTGATCGGTGCAACGACGCGCGAGCCCGACGAGATCGACCCGGCGATTCGTTCGCGCTGCGCCGAGCTCTATTTTTCGCCGCTCACCCAGAACCAAATCGTCACCATCGCGCAGGCCGCGATGCGTCGGCTCGGCGCGACCGCCGCGCGCGGCATCGCGCAGCAGATCGCGACCTACACCATCGAGGGGCGCAAAGCGGTGCAACTCGTCGCCGATGCGTACGGCGTCGCGCTCGCGCGCAGTAGCGCCGGAAAGCGGCGCGCCGAAGCGCTCCCCGCGCACGTCACCATCACGCAGGACGATCTGCAGGCGGTCCTACGCAGCGGGCGATTCGTCGCCCATACGCCGGCGCGCGCACGCGCGCGGCGTGAGATCGGCAAGGCCTTCGGCTTAGGCGTGCTCCACCACGTCGGCAGCTTGATCGAGATCGAGGCGCTCGCCTTTCCCGCCTCGGCGCCCGGGAAGGGGAGCGTGCGCTTCAACGAGACCGCCGGGACGATGGCACGCGATTCGGTCTTCAACGCGGGCAGCGTGCTGCGCTCGTTGCTCGGCACCGACCCCGCCGATTTCGACTTGCACGTCAACGTGATCGGCGGTGGGAACATCGACGGCCCCTCGGCGGGGCTCGCGATTCTGCTCGCGCTCTACTCCGCACTCGCGCGCGTGCCGTTGCCGCAAGATGTCGCGGTTACCGGCGAACTTTCGCTTGCGGGGAAGGTGCGCGGCGTCGGTGGGGTGGTCGAGAAGCTCTATGCGGCACGGCAAGCGGGGATGCGCGCGATCGTGCTGCCCGCCGAGAACGCGCGCGAGATCGACGCGCGGCTCTCGGGAATCGAGGTCGTTGCGGCGCACGACGTCGGCGAGGTGCTGCGCGCCCTTCGCATCAAACGCGCGCCGAAGTTGTTCGCAACAAAAAGCCCCGTTTCGATTAAGACTCGCAAGCGTTCCACAGGCCCGCGCGGGAACTAGCAATCCATGAGTTTCGCGCAACCCGATCTCGCTCGAAGCGTCGAGCGCATCCCCCCGCAGAACGTCGACGCCGAGCGCGTCTGTATCGGATCGGTGCTCATCGATCGCGAGATTATGGGAACGATCTCGGAGATCGTCCGCGCGAGCGATTTTTACGTGCACGCCCACGAGACGATTTTTTCGGCGCTGCTCGTACTCTACGAACGGAACGAACCGCTCGATCGCATCACGCTCGCCGAGGAATTAAAACGTCGCGGCGCGCTCGAACGTGTCGGCGGGCCGGCCTACCTCGGCACGTTGGTGAATTCGGTGCAGACCGCCGCCTCTGCGGCATACTACGCAAAACTCGTGCGCGAAAAATCGACGCTGCGCTCGCTCATTCACGCCGGCACCGAGATCGTGCAGACCGGTTTTGAGGCCGAAGAAGATGTCGAAGGAGCGATCGATCGCTCGGAGCAGATGATTTTTTCCATCAGCCAGCGGCAGATGGGCGGCGATTTCGCACACGTCGGCTCGCTGATGAAACCCGCCCTCGACGAACTCGAAGAGTACTATTATCGGCGCGGCGAGTTGAGCGGTGTCACGACGGGATTCCCGGATATCGATGCCGTCACCACCGGCTTTAAGCCGGGGAACTTCGTCATCGTCGCGGCGCGCCCGGGCATGGGGAAGACCTCGTTCGCGCTGAACATGGCAATGGCGGCGGCACGCGCCGCCGGCCAGCCGGTCGCGTTCTTCTCGCTCGAAATGTCGAATAGCGAGTTGGTCCTGCGCTTGCTTTCGGCGACGGTGCGCATCTCGATGCACGATATTCGACGCGGAAATATCGGCGATAAAGATTGGGGTCGCATCCCGAAGGTGATGGACGAACTCGATGCGTTGCCGATCTTTCTCGACGATTCGGGCGGCTTGAGCGTCAGCGAACTGCGCAGCCGTTGCCGACGTCTCAAAGCGACGCGCGGCCTCGGCGCGGTCTTTGTCGATTACCTGCAGCTCTTACACCCCAGTTCGATGCAGCGACAGATGAACCGCAACGAAGAGATCAGCGAGATCTGCCGCACGCTCAAGGTGACGGCAAAGGATCTCGGCGTGCCGGTCATCGCGCTCGCTCAGCTCAATCGCGGCGTCGAGACGCGCAACGAAAAACGACCGATGCTCGCCGACCTGCGCGACTCGGGCTCGCTGGAGCAGGAGGCGGATTTCGTCGCCTTCCTCTACCGTGAGGGCTACTACAACAAAGAGGCCGCGGACCCCGAGCTTACCGAGTTCATCATCGCCAAGCACCGGAACGGCCCGACGGGGAAAGTGAACCTCCGTTTCGAGGCGGAGTACACCCTCTTCCAGCCGTACGGGGACGAGGCGAACTACCCGGCTCCATAGAATCGCCCGCCTATGAACGCGACGTCTACGATGACGCTCACGCGGTTGGTGCTCGGGGTCTCCGATATTGAGACGTCCGAACGCTTTTACCGCGACGTCCTCGGCCTGCCAACCCAACGCTCTGCCGATATCGTGACGGTCCGCTGGCCGGCCTTTACGTTGGAACTCAAGGAGCGCCCGCCTTCGGAGCGCGGGAAATTTTCGTTCGGCTTCCAAGCCGGCGCCGCCGCCGATGTCGACATGTGGGCGCAGCGCCTGCGCGCGGCGCGCGTCGATATCGTTTCGGGGCCGGCAACGCACGGCAACTCGCGCTCGCTGTTCTGTGTCGATCCCGACAACTACGAAATCGAGATATTTTTCGTCGGTTAAGGCGTGTCGTCGCTGCGAAGCGTCGTAAAAAAGCTCTGCGCCGTGTCGCGCAGGACGTCGAGAATCCGCTCCACGTGCTGCTGGATCTCGTCGCCGGTTGCCGCGAGCGTCTCGATGGTAAACAGCACGTCGCGCTCCTCTTCCCAAACGGCGACTTTCACGAGCTTCTTGCGCGCGTTTAATTTATTGGCAAGTTCTATCGCTTCGGCGAATTCTACGTCGTCGGGGAGCGTCCACCCCGATCCGATCATCACAAAAGTCGGGTCGTCGCGATACGCGATTGCAAAAAAGCGTGCGCCCTCGCTCTTGAAAGAGACGCGGAAGGAATCCTCATCGTCGTCACGGTCGTGAAGGAGCCATTCCTCGTCGAGCGCCGCCTCGATTCCGCGTACGACTTCTTCAATCACTGGCTGCCTCTCATGAATGCATCGATGAATTTTTCCGCCGCCGATTTGCTCTCGGTTCGGTCGAGGATACGCGCGACGGCACTCGCCCCGCTCTCGCGCACCAGCTCGACGAGCTTCCAAAAATGTTGCATAAACTCTTCGGGCGAGCTGGCAAACTGTTCGACCGCTGCAACGATGCCGGCCCGATCCTGCGAAGGGTAGAATTTTACGGCCTTCATCGATTCTTGCAGTTCGAGCAGCAGCGCGGCGTTCTGTTTCGCATCGCGCGCCCACGCCGGCAGTTCGTGCATCGCTGCGACGACGTAGAATGTTTCGTCGTCTTCGCTCACCGATACCCAAATTTGCTGGCCGCGCGCGCGAAGCGATATCGCCGCAACGTCGGCATTCTCACCGTGAATGTCGATGGTGGTGCGGTGCCCTTCGTCGGCGATAAAACGAGCGATCCGGTCGCGCAGGAACTCCATCGCGCCTACGGTCGTACCTCGTGCGCATCGGGCGCGCCGATGCCTTCGGCGCGGTAAGCGCGCGTCAGTTGAATGTATTCATCCGAGGCGATCTCGATCCAGCGCCGCGCCTCGCCTTCGATTGCTTTTTTAATTTTTGCCGGTGCGCCGGCAACCAAAACGTTCGCCGGTACGACGACGCGCTCGCCGACGACGCTGCCGGCAGCAACGAGCGAGCCGCGCCCGATGGCGCAACCATTAAGCAACACGGCATTGCTGCCGATGAGCGCTTTTGATTCGATCGTGCAATCTTCCATCACCGCGGCATGGCCGATGGTGACGTCGTCGCCGATATTCGTGGCGATGGTGACGTGAATGACCGCATTATCCTGAATGGAGGTGCGCGCTCCGACGCGGATCGGGCCGTTGTCGCCGCGCAAAACGGCGCCGAACCAAATACTCGATTCGGGGCCAACCTCGACGTCGCCGATCAGAACGGCGGTAGGGGCGACGAAGGCCGACGGATCGACCCGCGGCGTCTTGCCGCGAAAGGTTACCAGCATGCCGACGAGGCTTCGTTTTCAGCCGGGGAGAACCCCGCAACTATGCCGATGATGACACCGCCGCCCGTCGTTGCGGTCTCGACCAAAGTGCTGGTGCCCGGGAAGGGTTATTACGACTATTTTACCGCCGACGGGAAGCGCCGACGCATCTATGCGGCGCACTCCGGAGCGCGCGATCTCGTCGTCATCGACGCCGACAGCAAGCGGGTGCTACGCACGGTGCGCGTCGGTCCCTTGCACGGCGTTGCGGTGAACCCCGCGAACGGTCGCGTCTTTACCGGCAACGGAACCGACAAGAGCGTGAGCGAGGTCGACCCGGTCGCCGGGCGCGTTTTGCGCACGGTAAAGGTCGGCGGCCCCGTCGATGCAATCGCATTCGATCCGGCGACGCAGCACATTTATGCCGACGAAGATGACGGCTCGCACGTGTATATTATCGACGCGCGTTCGATGAAATTGCTGAAGACGCTGAAATTGCCGGCAAAGAAACTCGAATATCTCGCGGTGAATCCGCGCACGCATACGCTCTATCAAAATCTTACCGACCTGCGGGCGATCGCCGCGATCGATCCAAAGAGCTTCGCGGTCAAGCGAATCATGAAGACGCCGTTACTCGAGGGCAATCATCCGTTGATTTTCGATGCGGCCGATAACGCGTTAATCGATGTCGGCGAGAACGGCAAGCTCGGCGTCTATTCGACGCAAGGCAAGCTGCTGCACGAGGCAAATTTTCCGGGCGGGGTCGACCAATGCAGTTTCAGCGCGCGGCGCCGGTTGCTTGCGTGTTTTGGTACCTCGCTCACGCTTTTCTCGATACGCGCCGGTGGAACGCCGGTATTGATCGGGCAGAAAAAAATCGCACGCGGCATGCACACGGGCACCATCGATCCGCAAACCGGCGATATCTGGGTGGGCTGGCCGGAAGGCGATCGTTCCTACGTCGAAGCCTTCCGCCTCGCCCCGCCGAAGCCGTAACGTGGCAGCGCATCGCCACCAGACCCCGTTACGGGGCGTCCGGGCGACCCCGAAGACCAAACCGGAGGGCGACCCTGCGTACGGCCCGATGAACCGCCGCTACATCGGCGTGCCCGGGCACATCCACGAGGTCGTCGAGATTGAAGGCAAGCAATTGGCAAAGGTCGGCTTCGACGACCGGAAGATCGTCTATTATCTGCTAGACGACCTGGATCTCGACGAGCGCGCGCAGCGGGGAACCTTCCACGACCGGGAGGGCTAACGCGCGGGTCGCGCAGAATAGCCGGGCTCGGTCCCCACGTGCCGACGTAGCTCAGTTGGTAGAGCAGCTGATTCGTAATCAGCAGGTCAGCGGTTCGAGTCCGCTCGTCGGCTCCAGAAAAAGCCCGTCAAATCTAGCGTTTGGCGGATTTGTCTTTTCGGGCCATAAAAAAAAGTCACCATTTAGTCACATTTAGGCTGGGCCTCGGTGCCGATACCGTCGGCGTCCGCTTGGGCGCTCACTCCGGCATCAAGGAGCTGCATTCCCAGGGTCGCGACGGCGTTGCGGTGGGCCTGTCCAACCTGGCTCGTATAGTGCTCGGTCATGGTGAGACTGCTATGGCGGAGCGATTGCTGGAGCACGCGCGTGCTCGTGCCGGCGTTAGCAAGCCAGGAGCCGTAACTATGGCGAAGATCGTGCAGACGAACCCGAGGAAGGCCCGAGGCACGGATGCATTGCATGGCGATCTTGCTCAGTCGGTCGGGGTGTGACCAGCCTCCTTCGGTGTCGAGAACGGGGGTCTCGGCGGTGACGTTCCCGAGACGCGCTTCTTGCCGAGTGCGCCACTCCTGCAGCGCTTGCACGAGGACCTCGGGAATCGCGAGGATGGCGACCTTTTTCCCCTTGGGTTCTTTCATGCCGATACCGGTACCGTCCCGCCGCACCTCGATTGCATGGCGAACGGTAATCGTCGCATTGTGCAGGTCGACATCGCCCCACTGCAACGCGCAAAGTTCGCCGCGCCGAAGGCCGGCCGCAGCGGCGAGTAGGAAATGGAGCGAGAGATCGTCACCGGGCCACGTGCGTGCGAAGTGCAATAATTGAGCGAAGCGATCGATCGGAAGAACCCTCGCTTCATACTCTTCCAAGCGTGGCAATTCAACGAACTCCGCCGGATTGGTAGCGAGCGCGCGGACCCGTACTCCGTAATTGCAAAGCCCCCGCATGACCATGACGATGTATCGCAGTGTGCGGTTGGAAAGCGAGGCCGGTGCCGTATCGCTGCGCTTGCGGTGATCGCGTCGTTGTGCGACGCGCCAGATGCTGAGGGCGCGTTCGACATGTTCAGGGCTAAGGGAGCGCAATGTAAAGTGCCCGAGTTGCGGTCGAATGAACGATTCGACGATGTCGACATAGCTTGCGTAGGTCCGATGTGAGCACGCCTTGAGTTTGCTCGACAGCCAGCGATCGGCGAGCGCTCCGAGCGTTTCGCGTCCGCGTGTGACGATGGCACCGTTCCGGCGTTCGGCGCGCAGCGCATCAATTTTTTCGCGTAGATCGCGTTTCGTGCTTGCAGTAACGCGGCGTTGCACACGCTGGCCATGTGGGTCGCGCCCGAGATCGACGACGCTCTGATAGACCGTGCCTTTGCGCTTCCGTGAAATTTCTTTGATGCTCATAAAGCGCTCCAAGAACGCGAGCGGCGAGAACGTGGTGTCGACACCGGAGGAGGATCATGCCAGGGAAGGGTGGTTGCTGTCAATTGGCTCGTGCGGGACGGGTTAGGTGCTTTTGGAACGCTGACGCGCACTTTTCAGCCCCGAGGCGTATGCCGGGCGGCTGACATCGCGCCCGACCATCTCGCCGAGCGCTTTTCGAATTTGGTCGCCCGAGTATCCGCGCTTCGTCAGTTCGGTTATCTCGTCAAAATGATCGAGGATTAGCCGGGTGATATTTGCAGCCTTCGCCGGCTTTTCGTTCGCTAATAGGTCTGCCAGGGATGCCGGGGGTGATGGGTTGTCCTTCATGGTGGAAGTATACAGCATATATATAAAAAACGCAAGTCGACTAAACTTATCGGAGACAGTTTTCCTGTGGTGTGATTGGGGCGCCAGATCGCATGGCGACACATTTTTTTGCGAAAAGAGGAAAACGATGCTAAAATATTGAACGTAGTTGCCTATGGGCACAATAGCACCAGCGAGGTTCACAATGCGATCCCATAGTTCACTTCGGCGCGATACGATGGCCTGGTCGATCTCGGACCTGGCGAAGGCGACGGGCATACCCCGGAGCTCGCTCTACGAGGCGATTAGGCGGGGTGAGGGCCCGCCAACCCACCGCCTGGGGCGGCGCTTCGTGATTCTCGCCGAGGATCTCGTGGACTGGTTGCGAGCATTGCCGCTGGTCGGTACTCAGACAACTACGGCGAGCGGGTCGATTGCGCGCAACGATCGACCCACCCGCTCCCTAGACGGAAAGGACAATAGCAATGGATACTGACACAGAGGCTGATCGCGCCACGCGTCTTCGCCGCGCGGTCGAGCAACATTCTCCGGTCGGCGGAAAATTTAGGCAACTCGTCTCCATTCTGAAAAGCGTCGCGCGCATTTGTATGAAGAAGATCGCAAATGGTGAGATATCGCGCGATGAATTGGTCGAATTGGTGCAGCGTGAACTGGGCCCTGGCTACTCCCGCGCAATGATTCTTCTCGCGCTCAGGGCGGCATCGATTCGGTGGAGGAGAAAGCGAGAGTCGTCGTAGGCCAGGAACGGCGCGTAGGCCGTTCCATCGCAGCGATAGCCGTTGTAGGCGGTAAAGTGGTTTAGGGGGTCCGCTTCGTCGGCGTTGGACCCTCTAACGAAACCTGCGTCGTAGATCGCCTGCACTGCGACCTTGAGCGAGGAACGATCACCACCACCGCCGGTAGGCCCACGCGGGCAGTGGCAGGTCGGATGTTTCGACATTGTGGCCCCGTGTCGAATACGCTATCGTGCGTGCGGTCGCGCGCATGCAATCCGCGAAAAAGTCAGGATTTTTCAGCAGTTGGCCGATCATCCATTCTGGCATCCCACCGGTACGCGCTGCGGCGATTAATAGATCGGTTCGTTGAACCTGCGCGTGCCAGTCTGAGAGCGTGGCGGCCCAATCATACCACTCGAGCGGGTACTCTGCGGCCATGCGGGCCGCCTCCGAAGGATCGTCGTCGTAATCTGAGGGGAATTCATTCTCAATGTCCATGGTTTGATGTTAACGCTCGTTATCGACAAAATTCGGGTCGATTGGGCGTTCCAGAAAGATTGCAACACGGTCTTATGCAAGTGATGAAATGTACGCGCGTAAGTTTTCGGCCGGAGATTTCCAACCAAGTTCTTTGCGAGGACGGTTATTGAGCGCGTCTGCGACCGCAGCGAGATCTTCATTTCGATAGCGCGCCAGATCGTAACCGTCTGTTCCAGACCGTCTTGCTTTCGTAGCCTGGTGCTCGCGATGATAGAGCAAACGTTCGTACCATCGCGAGGTTCTCATGGACGTATCGAAAGCGCCGCATCGGCGGGGATCCCATCGCCGCGTGCCGCTCGCTGAAAAAACGTCGCCTGGCCGAGCGAATCTTGTGCGCTGGTGAATCGGTTCTGGCGATCGCGCGCGGTCGCTGGACGACCAAAACCGGGCGGCTGTGTACCTACCGTGCGCGACGAGCGCCCGTGTGCCGGGAGAGCGGCACCAGCGGTCTGGTTTGCTTACTCGCCCGATCGCAAGGGCGAAAACCCGCAGACACATCTCGAAAATTTTACCGGCGTCTTGCACGCCGACGGTGATGCGGGCTTTGCCAAGCTCTACGAGGGCGGGCAGGTGCGCGAAGCGGCGTGTTGGGCGCACATACGGCGCAAGTTCTTCGATCTGCACGCGGCCAACGCATCCGCCATCGCCGCAGAGATGCTCGATCGGATCGGCGCGCTCTACGCCATCGAAAAAGCGATTCGCGGGCGACATCCAGACGAACGCCGCGCCGTCCGCTAGAAACGCAGCCGCCCGCCGCTCGATGCGTTGCGCGCTTGGCTGCAGCAGACGCTGACCACGCTCTCACGCAAATCCGCGCTTGCCAAAGCGATCTTCTCTGCGCTCCATCGCTGGGAGGCGCTGTGCCGCTTTTTTCGAGGACGGCCGCATTGAGATCGACAACAATGCCGCCGAACGCGCGTTGCGCTGCATGGCGTTGGGACGGCAGAACTTCCTGTTCGCCGGCAGCGACGCCGGCGGGGAGCGCTCGGCGGCGCTCTATAGCCTGCTCAGCAGCGCCAATCTCAACGGCCTCAACCTCGGAGCGTTTCTACGCGAGGTGCTCGCGCGTATCGCCAACCATCCGAAACCGCATCGCCGAACTGCTGCCGTGGAATCTGAAGTCGCCCGAAGCCATGCAGATCACCGAATGCGCCGAAACGTTAGCACTTCCGGCGTAGAGCCGATCACAGGCTCAACACACGGTTCGCTCGTCCTCAAGACGGCCTTCAAAAGACACTTGCCTATCAGCGAACGAACCGGGAAGAGCCATCGACTGCGACGTCTCACGTTTCTAGCCCCCGTTTGATCGCGTCCGCCTTATTGCGCGCCTCGAGCGCCCCCGCGTGATCGTCGATGTCGCTCAGGCGATCGGAGAGGTTGTTCAAGCAGAGTACGAGTACGGGTCCGAAGGCTTCGGGCTGCGCCTCTGCCAACTCCCGGAAGATGTCGACTGCCTCCTGAATCGCCTTGATCGCCCCAGCGTGGTCACCGATCTCGCTCAGGCAATTGGAGAGGTTGTTCAAGCAGAGTGCGAGGTCGCTCTCGAAGGCTGCGGGCTGCGTCGCTGCCAACTCCCGGTAGATGTCGACTGCCTCCTGAATCGCCTTGAGCGCCCTCTCGGGCTCGCCGATCTCGTTCAGGCGATCGGAGAGGGTGTTCAAGCAGAGTGCGAGGTCGCTCTCGAAGGCTGCGGGCTGCGCCGCTGCCAACTGCCGGTAGATGTCGACTGACTCCTGAATCGCCTTGGTCGCCTTCTCGCGCTCGCCAATGTCGCTCAGGCGATCGGAGAGGTTGTTCAAGCAGAGTGCTAGTCCGAGTCCGAAGTCTGCTGGCTGCGCCTTTGCCAACTTCCGGAAGATGTCGACTGCCTCCTGAATCGCCTTGATCGCCCCAGCGTGGTCACCGATCTCGCGCAGGCGATTGGAGAGATTGTTCAGGGCGCGCGCGAGTTCGAGATCGAAGGCTTCGGGCTGCGTCGCTGCCAACTGCCGGCAGATGTCGACTGACTCCTGAATCGCCTTGATCGCCCCAGCGTGGTCACCGATCTCGCGCAGGCGATCGGAGAGGTTGTTCAAGCCGCCTGCGAGTGCGGGTTCGAAGGCTGCGGGCTGCGCCGCTGCCAACCCCCGGTAGATGTCGACTGACTCCTGAATCGCCTTGATCGCCCCAGCGTGGTCACCGATCTCGCGCAGGCGATCGGAGAGGTTGTTCAAGCAGAGTACGAGTCCGGGTCCGAAGGCTTCGGGCTGCGCCGCTGCCAACCCCCGGTAGATGTCGACTGACTCCTGACTCGCCTTGATCGCCCCAGCGGACTCGCCGATGTCGCGCAGGCAATTGGAGAGATTGTACAAGCCGCGCGCGAGTCCGGGTTCGAAGGCTTCACGCTGCGCCGCTGCCAACCCCCGGTAGATGTCGACTGACTCCTTACTCGCCTCGACCGCCCTCGCGGGCTCACCAATGTTGTTCAGGCAATTGGAGAGGGTGTTCAAGCTATTCGCGAGTCCGGGCTCGAATGGCGCGGGCTGCGCCGCTGCCAACTCCCGGTAGATGTCGACTGCCTCCTGATTCGCCTTGAGCGCCCCAGCGGGACCGCCAATGACGCTCAGGCAATTGGAGAGGGTGTTCAAGCTATTCGCGAGTCCGGGCTCGAATGCCGCGGGCTGCGCCGCTGCCAACCGCCGGTAGATGTCGACTGACTCCTGAATCGCCTCGACCGCCCTCGCGGGCTCACCAATGTTGTTCAGGCAATTGGAGAGGGTGTTCAAGCTATTCGCGAGTCCGGGCTCGAATGCCGCGGGCTGCGCCGCTGCCAACTCCCGGTAGATGTCGACTGACTCCTGAATCGCCACGACCGCCCTCGCGGGCTCACCAATGTTGTTCAGGCAATTGGAGAGGGTGTTCAAGCTATTCGCGAGTTCGCTCTTGAAGGCTGCGGGCCGCGCCTCTGCCAATTGCCGGTAGATGTCGACTGACTCCTTACTCGCCTCGAGCGCCCTCGCGGGCTCGCCGATCTTGCTCAGGCACATGGAGAGCGTGTTCAAGCCGCGTGCGAGGTCGCTCTCGAAGGCTGCGAGCTGCGCTGCCAACTCCCGGAAGATGTCGACTGACTCCTGAATCGCCGCGAGCGCCCTCTCGGGCTCGCCGATGTCGCGCAGGCAGAGGGAGAGCGTGTTCAAACTGTTCGCGAGTTCGCGCTTGAAGGCTTCAGGCTGTTTCGCTGCCAACTGCCGGTAGATGTCGACTGACTCCTGAATCGCCTTGGTCGCCTTCTCACGCTCGCCGATCTTGCTCAGGCACGCGGAGAGGGTGTTCAAACTGGTCGCGAGTCCGGGCTCGAAGGCTGAGCGCTGTTCCGCTGCCAACTCCCGGTAGATGCCGACTGCCTCCTGAATCGCCTTGAGCGCCCCAGCGTGGTCGCCGATGACGCTCCGGCAGATGGAGAGATTGTTGAGATACCCGGCCCTCGTGTCGCCGGAGGCGCCTTTCAAGAGTTGCTTTGTAACCGCGATGCTTAGTGGAGCAAGGTTCGACGGCACCTTCTCATATCCAAAGAACGAAACAGCCTCCGCTCGGGCGGGACTGTCCACCATGTCACCGAGCCACGTAACGAACTGGTTGTGATCGTCAGCACCGTAAATGATTCCGACATCGTACACCAGGCGTGCAAGCCGCTCGATTATCTCCGGCCCCTTGCCCTCGATAGCGGCCCAAAGCCATTTCGAGCCCATGTCTGAGCGCTCTTTAAGGACTCGGAACGTAAGCGCCGCCGCGATGATATGCGGTTGCGGAGCTTCCCATCCGTCCTTCGTCCACCACGGGAAATTTTTGACGGCGTCAACAATGTGTGCCGGATCAGGGATATCCAGATCCAGGTCCTTTTTCGAATCAGCAAATTTCTTGAGGTCGGTAACGCCGAAACCGCCGCGAATCGCGGCAAGTGCTGTGAGTCGTCCGACGGAACTCTCGCCGAAGCCGAGCCTCCCATCCTTTTGCTCCAGCGCGATGCTGTTCAGCCGACTAAGCTCGCGAGTCGCGAGCGCGTCGACTATATCCTTGCCGGTTAACCTCATCGTGTTCTGAGGAGATTGGTTCTGCCCCTGGTCTGCTGGTTCGAGAGCGTGAATCGCGGCAGCCGTTATGAAGAGCGGCAGATTATGCAGGCTCGGATCCTTCGCGAACCACTTGGCGAACTCATCGGGCTCGACGGTTGGCACCTGAACGCCAAAGTGTTTGTTCAGCCTATCGAGAGACTTAGTGTGAAGCGCCATCGCATCCACGACGCTCAGTCGCGGGACGGGAAGCTCCTGATAATCGACGAGGTGCGAGATTCCCTTTTCTTTAAAATCGTTCACCCAACGTTGTTGCGGGTCGCGCGTGAGTAGCAGCACACGCACCGGCCGCTTGAACTCGATATCGGGGCGGGCCAGTTTCTCCAACATATCGAGAATGAAGGCACGCCGATCTTCTGGATAATCGACGATCAGCAACGCCGGGCATTGAAACTTCGGATGCTCTCTCGTAAAGAGAAATCCCGCATCGCGCCAACTCCATGTGCGCTTGAGTGCGTCGGCAATCTCGGCGGCAAGACGCGTCTTTCCCGCTCCGCCAGGCCCCGTCAGGACGCGAATTTGGACCCTCCCACCGCCCTTGTCCTTTGCCCACTTGAGGAGGTCCTCGCGCTTCTCGTCCTGTCCAATGAGGGGAGCGAGGCGCACCCGCCAGGATAGAAGTTCGAGGACCGCCTTCTGACCTGGCATGGGATCCCACCTCAACGCTGGCTTCTGGGTGCCGCCCTCGCCCGCCTTGATCTCGACTTCGGCTATACCGAATGCGGCGCTGAGGCGCTTGTGCAACACGATTGCGACTCCGACCATGGCGGTCGCAACGATACTCGTGATCACTCCCGCCGCGTTTTGCTGCAGAAATGTTAGGAGCGGTGGCAGCGAGGCTGAATTTTGCATGAAATGCTCTTCCTCAAAAACGGCCAAAGCGTGTAGAATGGCGACCCTTCTCCTGATCCAGAGATGAAGGCGACCACGTCGGGAAAACCCTTCGGATTGAAGAAAACGCATGAAGAGAAGGAATCCGATGAGCAACCTGAACATTTCGCGCGACCGGTGCGACCCCCTCGTGGGCCAGCTGGCGACGAAGAACGTCTGCGATTGCCGAAAAAATGCTCGATCGGATCGGCGCGCTCTACGCCATCGAAAAAGCGATTCGCGGGCGACATCCAGACGAACGCCGCGCCGTCCGCTAGAAACGCAGCCGCCCGCCGCTCGATGCGTTGCGCGCTTGGCTGCAGCAGACGCCGATCACGCTCTCACGCAAATCCGCGCTTGCCAAAGCAATCTTCTCTGCGCTCCATCGCTGGGAGGCGCTGTGCCGCTTTTGCGAGGACGGCCGCATCGAGATTGATAAAAACGCCGTCCAACGCGCGTTGCGGCGCTCTATGGCCTGCTCGGCAGCGCCAATCTCAACGGCCTCAACCCCGAAGCGTTTCTACGCGAGGAACTCGCGCGTAGCGCCAACCATCCGAAACCGCATCGCCGAACCGCTGCCGTGGAATCTCCAGTCGACGCACGGCCACGCGCTCGCAGATGCCGGCGTCACCAAGCACCTGTCGCCGAGTAGCCGAGCAAACCGCCGCGCCGTGATCGCGAGCCCGATGTCAAGACGGCCTCTGAACTACGCTTACGCCAGATCTGTGGCTTTAGGGAAAGACTGACGCAGAAGGCCATTCGTATTTTCGTTGGTGCCACGTTGCCAGGGGCTTCGCAGTTCGCAAGAATAGATGGGCATGCCTGTATCACTTCGCAGCCGAGCATGCTGGAACATCATGGTAAATCGAGTTGCAAGTCAAGGCCCAAAACTGTTGTAAATTCGATTCAGAGATCGTGAGCGCTTAGGAGCCGTTCTGAGCCGGAGCGATCTCCCGGCTCTGCCACTCCTTGGTCGTCTCGGCGAGGAGCGCCCCGATCATTCGCAAGGCGGACGCGTCGCTGGGGCATTCTCCGAACCTCGAACGCACCGCATTCGCGGCGGCCATGAAGATGATCTTCTCGTCGACAGACATCGTTGCCGCTCACCGGCATCGTGACGACCTTGCGAAGCGCTTCGCGAAGACCGCCGCGAAGGCGGTCGCATGCGTGGGAAATGGTTTCGACGCCATGGCCGTGATGGTGCGGCCCGAAAAATACCGCCGGCGGTTGCGGACCACGAACATGATGGAACGGCTCAACGAGGAAATCCGTCGGCGCGAGCGTGTGATCCGCGTATTTCCGAACGAAGCCTCGGTAATTTGCTTCATCGGCGCGTTGCTCGCGGAGGTGAGCGAGACGTGGAAAGAACGGGTTTATCTTAGGGGTGGGCGACGACTAGGAGCGGGCCGCGGACCGAAATCAACCCACGAAAGAGAGCGCGAGAGCGGCGTAACCGCTCGATCTACACGAACCGACTTCACGGCAACTTTGGGACGTGACGTGGCCACCTCGTCCGCCGCTTTTACAGCATTATAAGGACATCATTGGGCTGGAAGAAGTGCCTGCAATAGCGTAAAATTGTAATCGGCCATCGTTTCGTCTTTTCGGTTGAAAAGTTCGTTCAAAATAAATTTTTCGAACCGAAGCGGGAGCACCTTGCCGCCGCCAATTTATAGCATTATAGGGGCACGACCAAAAGTCGTTAAATTTCGTCCGATTTATGTTGATATTCCTACCCGATATATCGATTGTATTTATACTCGCAATATGAACCGTATTTATACCGATATAATGATTGCATTGATGCTCCAACGACCCCCCGCATTCTCATAGTGAAATAGCTCTCGCAATAGCTGCTCGGATGTCGGTCGAAATAGCTGCTCGCCGGTCGGTCGCAATAGCTGCTCGGATGTCGGTCGCAATAGACCCTGAGTGTTATCTTGGTGGGCCACGCAAACTGCGCGGTTGGCTGGCAGCGATCGTCAAGCAAAAGATGACCGAAAATTTTGCACGACTGCGTGTCTGCGAAAGTGGACAGAATGGCGACCGACATGAGCACGTGCAACTGCAGCGAAAAAGCGTCATGGAATCGAGACGCCTTGCCAACGTACTTTTTTGCGATTCAACCGCAATCGTGAACAGCGACGGTGAGCCTATCGCAAGCGACTGTCGAGCGATGGGGCGAGGCATCGAGACAGCGTTCGGGCGAGAACCGTGTCGGGGCCTTTCGCCCGGGCCGCAGGCCCGGTCGGGGCAAGGGCTTTGTTCTGCTGGTCCCAGGGCCTTCGAGATCTTCCGGGCGGGCCACTTGATGCTCGCGCCCTCTCGGCGCATTCGGGGTCTTTTGAGGTGCAATGCTTTGGGGTTTTGGTCTTGGCTTTTTTTCGAGGGTGTGGCGGGTGGAGTGGACCATGATGTTTTCGCCCCGCTATTCGCCGCAGGCGTCGTTAGCGAAATGAGTTTTTATAGGCTGGTCTGCAAAAAGTTGGTGGGCGCGATGGGTGGAGGGTGAAGTTTTTCGGGAAAACCCATCGGGCTTTTGTATTACGTTTTGCGAAGAAGCCGTGTGATCGGCGAGCGTCCAACGGCGATGCGGGCGATCGCGGTCTTCGCGTGCTGCTGGCAAGAGTGCCGCTCTGAAGGCCTGCGAGGGCTTGGTGGCGCGGTTGTCAGAGTTTCGGTTGGAACCCCCCGAGCAAATAGATTGACTCGATCTTGGCCCTCTATGCGAGCCGGGCGACGATCGTGAGTGAGCAGGCTGCGTTCTCGGAGTCGTCTGCGACGGCTCGCCCCAGACGCGACCCTGACCCAGCCGGCGGAGCGGGTCGCAAGCGCAAGCCGCTCGGCCATTGTTTCTATGGGCACGGTTGCTGTCGATGGCCAGGCGGCTTGAGAAATTGAATGGGTCCAATGGCGAGGCGACAGGCGATCCGGCACTGGCGGGGAGCAGGAGCGTTTGCCGGGCCGGTGGGCCTTTTGTCAGCCTCGCGAGGCGGTCAGCCTTGATTTCGGGGCGAATGGCTGGCAGCCAATGCGCTTCTTTGGGCTTCTGGTGGCTCCTGGTGCGCTCGAACGGGCTCGGGAGAGGGTGAATACTGCGCCGATCGTTATTGAGGCCTCAGAGGCCAAGCAAATGGCCTTTCTGCGCATCGACGAGAAAAAGGCGAGTTGTTCGAGGGGATGCGAGGCCTGCCGGCGGGGCGCCGTCGCGCATACGCGTACGTAGCGCGCGCACGCGAATAGGCTACAAAAAAATTAGAGAACGGACCTGGTAAATTAATTATAACTAACGCGCGCTTACGCGCGCGTAAGACCTAATCTAGGATCTTAGGTCTGGATCTTATCGCGCGCGCGAGCCGCGGTCCTCTCGTCGAGGCGCCGAAGAAGCCGGGACTCGCGAAGCCGCCGGGGCTTGTCGGCCGCCGCAGCGATTGGCCACGGCGCTGCCGACAAGCCGGTTAGTCAACTGCTTCTAACGCGGTTTTATGGTCGCGACATTGATGAGACGAACACGAAATGCGTGAGATGCAGAAATTGCGCCGAAGGTGACTCTACGGCTCACCTATTTCGCGAATTTCTCTGATGCTATGCCTGCTACGTCGCAATGAATGCCAGCGCCGACCCTCGATCAAACGTGCGACAATCTTCTCCCTTAGAGCTGATTAACAGTCAGCGATTCCCCACGTTCACGAGGCGATTCATTCGCGATTTTATGAGGCGCTCGCGCAACATAGCCGACGTAGACGGCAATCGCTGCCGGGGCGTTCGAAACTGTCGTTTCACATCATCCCGCAGCGTCGGGTGTACACGGCGATGCCCCCGCGATGATTGTTTGCACCGTGGCGATCCCTGCATCGGCGATCGGCGCGCTTGTGCTGCCATCGCTGATTGTGACCGAGCAACTTCCGCCCGTCGAGCCAAAAATCACCGGGACGAGTACCTGTGGCTCAGCGTTGCCGGGATATGGGAGCCCGAGTGAAATCGTAGTGCGTGGCGTGTTAGGGGCATACGTTGGTGCGCTCGCGCTGGTGTCGCCCGGTTGGTATGCGATGATGCCGATTTGGGCGCTCGTTGCGGGTGCGAATGGCCCGGTGGGGCTCGATGCGACGTTGAGGCATCCGTCGCTTGCGGCGGTGTAGTATTCCGTTGGTGACATTCCGGGCAGAAGATCAGCATAGGTGCCTACAATCCTCGTATGCTCGGGATGGGCACATGCGTGTATGCGTATATTGGTTAGAGATGATAACCATCAAAAGCAATTTTTTGAGCGAGTGTCGCGAGGCGTTGGTGCAGATATGCTAGGTCGGTATACGGGGATCGGAAATTTATGTAAATGCCCAAGTCGGGATTCTGGTCGTATGGGCATGGTTGCGCCATTTGCTTTGCTAATTGCTGGAGAACCGATGAATGGTTCTCTTGCGGGTAGAGCGTGTCAAGGGATCGGAGCGCTTCGGTTGCGCGGTCGTCGCCGAGCGCGTCGGCGAGTGCTACCGTATCGATATAGTCGCGGGTTGTGTTGCGCGAGACAATGAGCCATGATTTTATGCGGAGCATCTCTTCGATAGTAGGAATAGTAATATCTCCGGCAGTGGTAGATATGTTCGTTGTTTCTAATGGTTCCGTGCGAATGAGATTCCGAATTCCCGTATCGATTCCTTGGAAGTTCTCTAGAATAAGGACGGGTGGGCGAGTGCGTGATATGTTCCACCCGCTGACCAATTCAAGATCGGTGAGGACTTGCGTAAATCGATCTTTCAGATTGGCAACCACATGGTCATCGTCGGCGGAGAAGCGGTGCTTCGCGTAGATTGCCGCAGCGCTTCCAGCAACAAGTATTGCATCGGGGACTATTTGCCGAACATAGGCGGCTGTTGAGAGGACGCGCTCCCATTCATCCTGCGTTTGAACGCTTTTAATGCGTTGACGCCGCATGGTCGATCTCTGGATATGCGCGAAGAATAAATAATTCCCAAAGCGGCGATGTGCCATACCGCCGGTTCCCTCGAACGACGGCAAGCGTATCTGCGGCTACTACCGGGTCGTTCACCACCGCATCGCGCAAGGCCGCCCAATCGGATAGATTCCCCCGATCGAGCACGTCGTCGATCTTCGGTCTGCTCCAATAATTATGGTCGACGAGGTGGCGGTGTTGCAAAGTATAGGTATCTCCGCGTAGATATTAACACGAAGGAACGGCGTTCGATATTGTATCGTGAAATCATGCGTTGGTAGGTTGGGTGGTTGCGACCAATCGCCGAATGAAATCAAAATGATAATCCCATTGTACGTGCGGCCGACGTGGAAGGGATACTCGGCTGTGCGCGCGGGCGTCAGCATGAAGACGTAGATGCCCCTGTTGGCTCCGCATTCATTCCGACCGATCTCGCAAAGAATCTCGAGCATCCGTTTTAGCGGTCGCATCCGCGCTCGATGGTCCCTTTCGGAACGTGTCACCAAGCGCGGATTGGAATGCTTTTTACCTTTTTACCAAAGAGAGGGTCAGGTAATGATGAAATCGTTGTTGCAGCGAAAGCAGTGTAGGGAATTTTTCCATTGCTTCATGGCCATCGCATACTGAGCATCGGATCGACGAAGACCTGCCTTGCCGCGCCGAATGAGTAGGTAGCCTGGGATCGCGTAGACCGCAAAAACGAAAACCCCATTAATGATATCGGAGACGCCGTTCGACGCGCTTACAACTTGGTTTCGCAGGCAATTTCATAACCTTACCACACCTCGGGGCTCGAAGGTCGGATCGCCGAGTTCGCGCTTGAGCGTCGCGAAGAATCTCTCGGTCTCCGCGTTGTCCCAACAGTTGCCTTTGCCGCTCATGCTGCAGAGCATCCCGTTTCGGTCGTAAAAGCGCTGAACCGCATCGCTGGCATACTGCACCCCGCGATCGGAATGAACGAGCAGCGTCTGCTCAACGGCGCGACGATCTGCCGCCATTTGTAACGCGTCGTAAACGGGAGGCGGATGTGCCGCACCGCGCGTTCGTTGTAAATGCATGAGGAACTGGCTAACAAGAAAGCCAATGGCGCCCACGCCGACGAGTGTGTAGCCGAGAATTATTCCGCAACCAGCGCAATTGGCTCGAATAGGACGGCGCGAACGTCGTATGGTGAAAATTTGATTGCCGACCTAGTCGCGAGTAACCCCCGGAGATCAAGTGCCCGAGGATGTCGCAACGCTCTTTAATGTGGGGGCATCAATGTCGCGATTTATCACCGTCCATATTCTTCGTTACGGCGTCTCTTCGTATTAAGTCTGCAACGTAGGCACTTTTGCTGTCCGCTAGTCGTTTGTCAAGCGTTTCGTGAAAACGCCAATTCCCATCTACGGCGCTGCACGCGTCGGGTGGGAGCGTGTAGGTCACTTTTTTGTGCGCGCCGCCGGATGCGGACGTGATGCCCTGCTGCTTCGAAGCCGACTTCATCGCGGAAGTATCTTTCTACTTATCGCATCGTATCTGTAGTTCACGATGCTGCGATCGAGGATTCGCTTCACGGCTTCCTCAACGAGGTCGAGGGGAACGACGAACCACTCTTTAGGCACGACCAATCTTCCAAGAACTACTTCTACCTGGAGGTTTGCATGGACGAAAAACTGATGGAGCAGCCGCTCTAGCTTATGTGGATTGAAGTTCGTCTCGTAGGTCGCTCGCAGCTGGACTTTGGAACAGAGAAAGGTTGGGTCCTTTTCTACGTCGGCAAGTCGTTTGTCGACCGGCTGGGTCGTGAAACCGATCTTGTAGAGTTTGCCCTTAAGCGCGACGATGTTGGGATCTTCCGAAAGGCTCTCCACGATGTAGACCGTGCCCTTCACTTCGGCGAACTCGGAAGGACCCAATTCCCCGCCAAAGAGCGGGCCGGCGATGCGCCCTGGGCAACCAGATGGCGCTCCGCTTGCGGACGGCGCGCTCTCTATAATCTGCCGGCCGTTTTCGTCTGCATAGAACGCGCGAGCGAAGGACCGCCAAAGATAGTTGCCTTCCGTACCGTTGTCGAAGATGACGCGAATGCGCCCGTTGTAGTCCTTGCCCCGGCGCTCGAGTTCGTCGACTGCGGCGACGTATGAAACAATACCGCCAAGAATGAAAATCGCGCCCGGCTTGATCGTAGCTTCGCCTTCGAATCGCTTCGTATGACGGCGGCCCGATTTGAGATCGTCCTTTATCTCGGCAAAGATCGGCACGAAGCGCTCGAAGTCGGCGCACGGCTTGCGCCTTGCGATGTCGTCCGGAACCGCCTTGGCCAACGCTGGATCTGAAACGTGTTTCAGCTTGAATATACTGTCGGCCGAGCTTGAGAGCAGCGGATCGTCTGATGCAAGGATGTCGTCCATTACTGTAGGGATCGGCGCGACAATCACGGCCGGCCCAAGAAGCCCATGCCTGTCCAACGGCGTGAGAAGTTCGCGGTGCGCTGGGTCGTCACGAAACGCATCGAGATTGCCTTCCAGGGTATATTCCCGAAGGTCCGGATCGCGGTCATTCTCCGTGCTTCCGGGCAAGAACCCATGCTCGTCGATGAACGCATTGATGGCTTGGAACTGACCGACGACGATGTCTGCCTCGCTGGAGCGTGAAGCTGCAGCGGGCTTGCCAGAGAGAAGCCCTAGCGTGTCCTCTTCGGCGAAGATGTCGCTGAATCGGGCCGACTTGTCGTTCATCAGCCGGTGGCCCTCTTGGCGCTGCGGATGATCGACAGCGCATGCGCAAGCCGCTGTTCTCGTGGGTCTTGCGCGTTGATATTCGGTTCATGTCCGCGCCCTTGCACGAAGGCCTTGACGCTCGGCCAGAGCATCGCGGCTTCCTGGTCGCTCATCGGGAGGCGTGAGGCAGCAATGCTTCCATGAATCGCTCGGAGGATTCGCTCGTCGAGGTTCTTCGAAAGGATTTCGTACGCGTGCTCGAAGGGATTTATGCTGTCGATGAGGTCGATCGAGAGGTCATCCAGATTGACAAACTTTCTAGCGAGTTTGATTAGGATATTCTCTCCTTCACGCTTCGTCGTCAGTTCGCCGTTAATCTCGGGATCCGGGTCGCTAGGCTCCGCCGAGACGGCATTCTTGAAGTTGAGATCGAGCAGCACGGCGTGGCGTACTTCGTTTACCTGGGAGTCCGTAAGGTCTGGGTACCGCTTGGCGATGGCCATCGGAATGATCTGCGTGTTGATCTCGGCCGGCGTGTAGACATCGGGCTGACTCATGGCGAGCCGGATAAAATGATTCTGAAAAAGTTCGACCTTTAGTTCATCGAGTTGATCCTCGACGATTTCTTTTACGCGGTCGCTGGATGGCTCTTGAAGCCCCTTGACATAGAGCGGAACACCCGGCGCGGGCTCATGGAGCGGAGACTCCGGCACTTTCGTCTTGAAGTTGAAGTTGGGCGCAAGCACTTGCTCCATGATCAGCGAGACGGAAATGGCCTTCAGCATGTTGTTGACGGCCTCGGTCACCTCCGATTTTTCGTCTACCGGCTCAGCAACGAGGTTCGTAAATTGGGCGTGCGTCTTGCCTGGTGCATCTCGCGTAGCACGCCCGATGATTTGAATCACTTCCGTCATCGAGTTGCGGTAGCCGACCGTGAGAACGTGCTCGCACCAGATCCAATCGAACCCTTCCTTCGCCATGCCGAGGGCGATGATGACGTCGAGGTCTTCGCGCTGCTCGACGTGGCGAAGGCTGGCGAGAACCGTCTCGCGGTATGGGCTATCATCTACGAGGTCGGCGACTTTCAGGACCTTGCCGTCCGGTCGGGTGATGTGGTAGAAACCAGTGGCCGCGTCGCGCACGACCTGGCTCGCGTCGCCGTCGGCGATGAACTCCAGCAGGTCGTCCACCTGCTCGTTCTTGCCCTTCGGCGACTCGGCGGAGTTGACGCTGGGGATATGGATGATCGTTCTTTTCGAAAGATCGAGCACTTCCTCGATGGCCTTGATGTAAGACTCGCTATAGAAGTGGTAGCCGATGCCGAGCTTCTTCAGATACTCGTAGGACGCTAGTTGCTCGTAGTATGTGTAGGTCACGCGCGTGAAGCGGTTCTCGTCCTCGGGGCGGAGTACGGGCATCGTATCACCGCGGAAGTAGGACCCGGTCATCGCAACAACGTGTGTCTTGCCGTTGCCCATGAGTCCGCGAACGAGTTCCCCGAGTTTCGACTCAGCATCCGCAGACGTATGGTGGAACTCGTCAATCGCGACTACGCAGTCGGCGAACGCCGGCGCTCCGAGTTTCTCGTAGGCGAAGCGGAGTGTTGCATGGGTGCATACGAGCACGGCTTCATCGGACGAAAGAAACTCCGCGACGGCTTCGGTCTTACGTCCGCCGCCAGCGGTCGTAAGGTTGTACTTCGGCGTGACGATCCAATCGGCGAAGAATCCGTCCGACTTCAGCGGCGTCGTCTTGAAGGAATTACCAATCGTGCGCTCGGGCACTGCAACCACGACCTTTTTCAGACCCTGCTTCGTGATCTTATCGAGCCCGATATACATGAGGGCGCGCGACTTTCCAGAAGCTGGCGGCGCTTTGATAAGGAGATATTGCGAGTTGCGCGCGTCAAAAGCGCGGCTTTGCATCTCACGCATGCCAATGTCGTCAACGCCGCCGCGTTGTGTGCCACAGACGTGGGTGACTAGATTTCGCACGGGCGGTTCCTTACTTAGCCTGACTGACAATGAGGTTATAGTCGCTTCTTGATATTTTGCGAGGCGACGTTCGAAGAGAATGGCCCCAATATACCTTGTTCTTAATGAAGTTCAGCTCAGGGACAGAGGCCGCCAACGGAATAGGCTTCGAATAGCTGATGATCTCATCCAGATCGACCCGGGATGCAAATGACATGCTTACAAGAGTGCCGCCTATTACGTTGGTAGAATCTGGGACGACGGAAACCACTCTCGCTTGGCCACGAACGCCAACGGAGATTTGGTAAAACAAAATACGGGTCCCTTGCGATAGCATTTTTGGAGCGCGGCGCAGGTACCAGCGCGCACCAGCAGTGAGGCGAGTGAATATCACGTCGGCAGGCATGGAGCCTGTGGGCGTTAGGATATCCCCAAAAACGACAAGCGCGTAGGAATCAGTTCGTTCGTGCGGGGATCCGAGGTTCATGACGCGATGCCCTTAGTTTTTAGGGAACATGTGAGCTAGCGTAGCGGCAATACGCATCGACTGTTCGGAGTTGAACACAAGATGAATGTCCCCCTGTGCTTTATAAACCGGGTTAGCTTGATCTCGCTTCAGCTCGGTAGAAGGCACCTCCGTCTGAGTCGCTGCCCCCTGCGCCACGCTGCTGATTTGTTTGAGATCCGGCACTCCAATGTGAAGCTCGCTTCCCTGCATTTCGACGTGCCCTTCTGCTGGAGACTCCTCATCCAGGAAAACTCTCGAGGACTCACCCAAGGCCCGAAACTGCGAACCTTCCGCGAGAACGAGGGCGGCGCACGCCTGAAAACTCTGACCCATCTTGGGCAGAATGCCAGCGCCCGTCACATAGTCGCCGGGATTCGCCGCTGCATGACCTAGCGCTTCTGCGTGACCGAGATTGGTAGCGATGAACTTTTCGAGTGCTTGCGCCGTGGTCGTGGGCACGTAAACATCCAGACGCAACAATTGCCGATTCTGGAAATTCGGCTTCAACTTGCAAATATCGGCAATACGTAGATACAAATTGCCATCATACTCGCCGCCATCACAAACGGCGGCAGTAATCGTTGGATTGTGATCTCTATCCGAAAAATGGGAGTAGAGAATCCATGGATCACGTCCGGTCATTATTTTGATCACATGAACGCGAAGATCGTCCACGCGACTACGGAATTTGATGTCCATTGTCTTTACAGGAGCCTTTCTTTGCTACGCAAGCTTGAGGGATAGTCTGGATGCACGTTCTTGTGCGCGCGCGTACATTGAAAACAGGAGATCTGCGCGCTTCGATTCATCGGCGTTGCGGCATCCGTAAATCGCCTCTTCGATGTAGGCATCGTTATCTTGGTGCGCTTCCACCAACGATCGAGGAGCAGTAGTTGGGTTGTATAGGTATCCCAGCGATTTTCCTGGAGAAGCCCCTCTTGCGCGCAAAATGACTCTTGCTAGATCCGAAAGCGTCTTCTTTTGTGCGCCTGATAGCGCTGGGAGAGGGAATGTATTGTAGACCAAACCTGAAGAAAAACGATCATCACGGCGCATCTTCCCTCCGACGATCCGCATCCACAGCCGCATAAGCTTAGAGCTGACTATCGCGAGAAGCCAGAGTTGAGCTTCGTTCGCAAAAAACACCTGCTGAGTTGGGATCGCAATCTTCGTGTCCAGTGTCGTAACAGGAATGTATGCGCGATTTTCCGCTACCAGCTGCGGAATTGCCAGCACTAAACTCCCGCTCGGCAATCCAGATCCGAAACGGTTTGGAAATTGCGCCAGGCGCTTCGCGTCAGACCCATGCGTGTTGCGATAGATAGTGGTTGCCCGTAGCCGCTTAGCTATTGGTTCACATGCGCTTGCTATTGGCAATTCATCGTCAGTGACGACAATGATATATCGATATTTGTCATTCAGAAGGTCGCCGCCGCTAAGAATGCGCCGAATGAACCGCTCCGCCGCAGGATGGTCGCGAAGTATTACCTCGCGCTCCTTTGGTGTTAGAGTCAGGTGACCTCCATCCAGCGGTTTCAAACCCTTTTTGAGTGATGGAAGATCGCTGATCGACGTGTTCTGCTTGTCAACAATAGTCACGCTAGATGCAGGCATCAAGTAAAAGTTGATCGCTGGAACGGGCTTAGCATGCTTGCCGTTATACAAGAGGGCGGAATCTACGCCAGCGGCTGAAAAGCCAACGATCGAACAAGTTATCCCTGCGTTATGACTTGCGCTATTCTCCCAGTTGACGGTAGGGTAAGCAAACGAGATGGAAATGCCAAGCGATGCGATTTCAGGCCAAAGGATTGGAACCTGTTCGCCTTGATAAATGGAATTGGTTGTTACGAGAGCGCCTCTCACCTGACCGGCGCCCGCCCGCAGGTAAGTCGCTAGTTTGAGTACCCAGCATGCAACGTAGTCGAGATCTCTGTAACTTGCGACATGGCCGATGAAAACGCGATCCATGTCGGCGTTTTGCTCAGCAGTTCTCCCGAAATGCCCAAGATACGGCGGATTGCCACAAACATAGATTTCCGCATCCCGACCTATCGGGCATTCGGAAAGCCAATCTAGGCGTAGCGAGTTTCCCTGACGAATCGTTGTGATCTTAGCGAGCGGCAATGTCGGTCTTGCGGCTCCGAATACACCCCTGAACGCCACGTTCATTTGATGTTCCGCAATCCAAAGCGATAGTTTGGCCGTCTCACACGCGAAGTCGATGACGTCGATGCCGAAGAAATTCTGCAAAGCGATACCAGAGAGCCGAAGAGGCGCTGCGGGAGCAATCTCACCAATCCGAACCAAAGTGTTCATCTCAAGCTTACGCATCTCTTTGTAAGCCACGACCAGAAAGTTCCCAGAGCCGCAGGCTGGATCAAATATGCGAATGGCGGAGAGGCGGCCAAGCAGCGCCTCAAGCTTCGGAACGCTGTCTTTCGCCTTCTCGAATGCTTCGTCGAGTCCATCAAGGAAGAGTGGCTTCAGCACGTTCATGATGTTGGGCAAGCTTGTGTAGTGCATACCGAGATCGCTGCGCGTGACATCTTGCGCGATCGTCTGGATCATCGAGCCGAAAATATCGGGGTTGATCGTCGTCCAATCCAGGTCACCGCATTCCAACATCTGCCGACGGGCAGTGCGGCTGAACTGCGGGATCTCGACGGTCTCTTCAAACAGATTGCCGTTAACGAAAGGGAATCTCATTGCAACGGCCGGCGTATCCTTCGCGCGCTCCTTTTCCTCGACGTTCATGATTCGGAATACGCGATCAAGGAAAGGCGCAACATCGACGCCATCTTCTCGGGTATATTGAGTGACGGTGTTCGTGAAGAGCTTCGCGGCCGTGAAAATGCCCGTTTTTTCTGCGTAGAAGCAAAACAGCAGGCGGCTCATGAGCAGGTTTAGTTCATGCGTGTGATGGCCCGTGTTCCAAGCGGGATTCGCTTCGAGAATATTGTCGTAGAGCTTCTTGAGGTTTTTCGCAGCCTTGACGTCTGCGGGGTGTTCCTCAACGATGGCACGGTGTTCGAACCCGGCGATCGGGCCCAAAAAGTCCGTGCCCTCCTCGTCGAGACTCGCATACTCGACATTCAGCGTGTCCTCGCGCAGCATGTCCCTTGCATGGACCTGCTCGCCGTTCGTTACGAGGATGAATCGTGGCTTGTATTTTACGGTCAGAGGATCAGCGACAAGTGCATCACCGATTGCACCGACATCGTCGCTGGACTCGGCGGGGCGGAAAAAGAGGTGCTTCTTCCAGAGCACATCACCGGGTTGCTTCGCTACGTTTGTGTGACCGGTCTCCAGCCGACTGACGGTCATTTTCGAGGCGTTGCAGATACGGATAAGTTCGAAGGGGAAGGTTTCGGGACTGTACGGCTTCGCGACGAGATCCTTGATAGCAATCCCGATTTCGGTGAGGTTCATCTGCCGCTTAGTCGTCCATTCTGGGGTGTCGGAGTCCGGAATAGTCTACCTCCTGGGAGTATATACCATACTCGCCATATAAGCAAATCTTCGCGCCTGAAGCCTAGCTACGACGATCTTTCCGCTTCACCCGCTAACGGACTGACCGGCTGGGAGGTTCGGCCCATCTGACGGATGGCCGCTCTCTGCTCGGAACGGCGTTACCAGGTGCGTTACGTTGTTCATGCCGTCCTCGCTCACCGTGAGTCCGGGAAGATTCTGAACCAACCAGGCCGTCGCCTCGCCTAGGGTTGAATCAGCCGAAGTCGGCATCGCAATGCGCAACAACCAAATCAGCATTGCGACGAAAGCTATCCCGCCGTTATGGTATCCTGCGATGCGGGGTAACAGGCGCCCGTGGTAAAACAAGACGTTCAACGTGGTAGCCACCACAACCACCAAAGAGCACCGAATGGCCGTTGTTGCAGTTGAGATTGCACCTCAGCAGGTGCGGCTGCTGCTGGCCTGGTCGGCGTTGCGAAGCGTGGAAGTCTGAGCAGGGTATCGCGAGAAGATAAGTTCTCTTCGGTCTTCAAGAAACGCACATCGCCATCTTGGAACGTAAGAATTACCTTGTTCTCACCTAAATGCGTCCGAAGGTAGACGCGCGTTTGAGGGTTGTCGTTTACCCATTCAGCAAACGGTCCGCGATCCATGTAGCCGAGTTTTCCATCGTCGTCATCTCGGTAGACGAGCTCCTCAATGTTTCGAACGTCGTCGTCCGATTGTTTCATCCGGACAGCAAGCACTTGAATGGACACGGCTTATGCGAGCATCGCGTTGACGATCTTGAAGAGATCTTCGAAGTGGTTGAGCGAGTCGTTCATGCCGGCATTCCCAGCGAAGTCTTTTTCGTTCGCCGCGAGATACGCGGATGGATCGTAGTGGTTGAAGTCGGCGACCGTTGCGGGCATCACCCTGAACGCGTCCTCTGCTTTAGGAAGAACTCGTTCCTTGGTTCCGGCTCCGAGCTTCGTAGCGTCGATCACGTTTTTGCCCTTGAGGCTGTAAGCGGCAGTCAGGATTCCCGCGAAGAGTTCAGCTCCGAGCATATCCTCAACATCGGCTTCGTCCTGACCGAGAACATCCGCGAAGGTGATGACTCGCCCGTCCTTCAATAGTTTGGATTGCTTGATCGAGTCGACTTTGGATTTTTGTCCCTTTACGAAGTCGATGACGACGGCGATGTCGAGTTTGTTGCCGCCAAATAGACTGACGAAAGCCGGGACCTTGTCGACTCCACCGGTTGGGCATATTGTCCAGCGACAGTCGAGGCTCGTGCGACCTGCGGCTTTGAGCATGCGCGAAAAGACGACGAAGTAAAGATAGTCCGATGGGCCTTCGACCAGCAACGTGTGCTCGCCGACGAACAGACTTTGCGTTATCTCGAAGCCGAGTGCCGCTTGCAACGGAAACAGGGTATCGCGATCCGTGCTCAAGACGTCATCGCCAACATGGGTTCCTAGCGATTCGGCTACTCCATCCTTGTCTACTACGACGTCTTCAACGGTTCTGACGCTGGTGAGGTCGTCGCTGGGGACCATGAAGGGCGAGTGCGTCGTGTAGAGCACCTGATGATTGGTTTTGAGCTTTTCATTGAAGTAGCGCAGGAGGTCGCCCTGTGCTCTCGCGTGGAGCGCCAGCCCTGGCTCGTCAAGCAATATGATGACGTTCCCGAACTCTTTTTTGACTTGTGAGAAGCGGACAAGAAACGAAAAGAACCAGACGAAGCCCGCGCTGCGCTCGGAGAATGGAACGGTCATGTCGTGGAGCGAATTCCGCACGCGCGCCTGCATGATGAAGCCGGAGTTGAACGGCGGATCGTCGTCCGGCCGGCCCGCCTCGACGATGAATTCGACCTTTAAATTGCGATTTTGGGACCAATACTCGAAGATCTGTTTGGAAATCTTAATGGAGGCGGCTTCCGTCTTTGCGCGGAGATCCTCGGCTTTCTTCGTGTCCTCGATTTCGTCCAACGTTATGTTTGCGAACTGCAAAAATTCCATGAACAACTTTGAGCCTTCCGTGAGAGGCTTGCTTGTACGTTTCCTCTCATTGAGGTCGTCGATGGAGACGCGGCCGCTCATTCGATCGTAATTGCTGAAATAAAGAAAGCTTGGCATCCGGGCAAACAACACGTCGGTGAGCCCGAGATCGTAGTTCGAGTCGCGAAGTTTGGCGAGCTTCGTCCTTAGACTTATTATCCCTGGCGTTGCCTCGCCAATGTACCCCTTGACGAAGTCGGCGAGCTGCGCTGGGGTCGTAAATTTCTCTATTTGATCTATTTCGGCTTTTACACATCCGTTTTCTTTTGCCAATGCGCGGATGATCTGCTCATGCTTAAGGTTGACGCCTATAGAAGGCGACGGGCCGTATCCTTTAGTGGCTGTTATGATTTTGGATTTCAGGGCATCGGCGCCGACGATGGCTTCGATTGCTGCGACATCGTCGTCTTCGAGCTCCCATTCGGTCTCGATGGCTATCGGATCCCCATTGGGGTTGCGCTCGTCATAGTCGCTCAGCCACTTTCGTGGATAGTCGTTGACTTTGTCAAATTTGTCGTGATCCTTGACGACAGGCTTAAGTCGTTCGAGCGCCTGGAGTATCGCCGTCTTGCCCGACTCGTTCTTTCCGACGAAGCATGTCACATCTCGAATCGAAAATTCGCCAGAGTCGTCGATGCACCGATAGTTCTTAACGCGCGCATTCTTTAGAATCAAGGCAAATCTCCCGTAGACAAGGTGATCGTGCTCCGGAGCCTTTACACGCTTGCTGGGGAAACCCTCTCTCATGACCCGAGGGGCCTATTGCGCATGAATCGTCGCCGCATGTGCGATTATGACTGCCCACTGTCCAACACCCGACCTACAAGGCCCTGGCGGAACTCTGGAAAGCGGTGATAACGATCCTTCTCCGCCGGGCTTTGCATTCAGAAGCGGTGCGAAAGTCACGAAGGCCTCGATGTTATCGAGCAGTTGAACGGCGCGAATGATTTCGCGCTTTTCACCAAACGCGGGGACCTTGGAGTGGTCTCGATTTCGCAGACACGAAGTGTACTTAGGCTGATTCTTCTCGAACTGCTCGGGGCTGACGTATCCGAGCGGCGAGTCCCGACGTTGCCGATTGTACCAGATCTTGATGTAATCGAAAAGTAACCATCTGTTCCAGGCCATCGTGCTTTCAAAGTTTGGTGTTTGCAATGATAGAGCAAATGTTTGTACCATCGCGAGGGTGTCATGGAAGTATCGAAAGCGCCGCACCAGCGCCGAGCCCATTGCCGCGTGCCGCTCGCTCAAAAGCGCCGTATCGTCGAGCTCACGTTGTGCGCTGGTGTATCAGTTCAAGCGATCGCTCGCGAGCAGGGTGTGAGCCGCAATAGTCTCTATCAATGGCAAGCGCTCTATCGTGCTGGCAAACTCAACGCGGAGCCGACGCCACGCGTTCGTTCCGCTGCGTCGCGCTGGGACGCAAGAACTTCCAGTTAGCCGGCAGCGACGCCGGCGAGGAGCGCGCTGCGGCGCTCTACAGCTTGCTCGGTAGTGCGAAACTCAACGTCCTCAATCTCGAATGGTTTCTACGCGAGGTACCCACACGCATTTGACGGTGTACCCGAATCTGGACCAATTTGAACTAGAAAATGCCGGCCTATGATGCAAGGTTCTCGTGCGCTCGGGCAAACTCCGCTGGGGGGCAGTTTCCGAATGATCGGTGCGGTCGATGATGGTTATATTCGGCACGCCAGATCGCTGTCATTTCGCGGGCTTGTTCGAGCGATTCAAGCCAGCTCGCGTTGTGGAGTTCTTGACGAACGCGCCCATTTAACGATTCGATAAACGCATTGTCTGTCGGCTTTCCGGGGCGTGAGAAGTCGAGCTGCACTTTGTTCCAATACGCCCATTGATCGAGCGCTTTTGAGATGAACTCAGGGCCGTTGTCACAACGGATGCAACGCGGTATTCCGCGCTCGGCCACAATGCGCGTTAATGCCTGCACGACATCCCCGCCCTTGAAGCCGGATGCAACGTCGAGAGCGAGGCACTCACGACTAAAGTTATCGACTATCGTTAAGAGCCGGATCTTTCGGCCATCCGCGAGGTTATCGGCCATGACGCCCATCGACCAGGCTTGGTTTACCGCGGTCGCAATGGAACGCTCCGTACGCACGACTGCCGACTTTCGCCGCTTGGGCGTTTGAAGGCGCATGGCGAGGCCTTCCTCGCGATAGCTGCGGTACACACGTTTGCGATTTACGATCCAGCCTTCGCGGCGAAGCAAGACATGAATGCGCGGATAATCGTACCGCACGCGGGTCGCAGCGATCTCGTTTATCCGCGCCCGTAATGCCGGGACATCCGTCTTCACCGATTGGTAGTGCACGGTGGAGCGGTTCATGTGCCCACGGAGAAGCCGTGTTTACGGAGCGCATCGGTCACCGGCGCGACCAATGCCGCAGTCGTGCCCACCCATTGCGTGGGCAGCCTGCGGTCCAAGTCCACCCAACTGGATGCGTCAATCTCTGCTCGCCGATAGCGGGCGATGATCGACCGCTCCGACGACTAGCACCTGCGTTAAAAGCGCAGGGTCGGCTACTTTGCGTGCATAAGAATACGCGTGCATGAGAACAGTACATGGCGATCTCAGGCAAAAAAGGTCACCAAAAAGGTCACATTCCCATCAGACCGTTGTGGTCGTACCGGACGGAAAACCTCGATTTTACAGGGCGTTTTCGTCCAGTACGATCGTTTACGTTCCTCGTGATGCTGATTCGTCGTCGCCTGCGGCGAGGGGAGCGGCGTCGGGCAGCCGTCGTTCTCCGGGGTGATCTGCGCCGCAGGCGGGACTGCGCCGCACGGCCCCCAAGGCATCAGTTTCACGGGGACGCCCGCGAGCGGCGAACCGTTCGCGTCGTTCACGACCACGCCCGAGGCGTTCGTGGTTTGCGAGCCAGGGGTCGTCACCGGGCTAGCGACCGGGGTCGGGGTTGCGCCGCCACCACCAGCCGGAATGGGGCTACTGCCGCCGCCTCCACCACCGCCGCAGGCGGCGAGGCCAGCGAGCAACGCAAGAACGGCAAGGGCGGAGAGGCTCTGCTGCTTCATCACGATGCTATCTCTCCCGATCCCCTGCGAACTCCTTCCGAATGACGGCGCGAAAGTGGTGCAGATCGCGATCGGTGGGGCGAACGGCCCCACGAGTCGGTTGATGTCATCAGTGCACTGAGCCATCCGTGACTCAGGGCTTCACAGCGACGAATCGGGCGCCCCGGAGATATAAAAGCGCGCGTCTTAAATTCGAAATTTCGGCGCAGAGAACGGCATAGTGCGCTTCATAAAAGTATCGAATAGCGGAACTGAAAAAGCCGCAACGCCATGCTCTTTAGAAAAAATCATGCCTTTGCGAATAAGCGACTCGCGTACTTTCCCGACACTTTCGACAGGTTTCGCGAGCGCTTCGGCCACGTCGCCTGAACGCGCGGTCTGGCCAAATTCAGCCATTGCTCGCAAGTATAATCGCTCCGCGTTTGTAAGCCGGTCGAAGCGTACGCGGAAAAAATTTTGATCCAAGCGTGTTTGCACAACATCATGCACCGCTTTAACGTCGGGTTCGTCAATCGTTGCGGCCTGTGCGTAGTTCCACGCATCGTGCGCCCATTCTTGAATAAAGAACGGATAACCAGATGATCTTTCATAAATTGCCGCAAGCGCACCTTCAGTACACGTCACGCCATAATCGGAGGCTGGCTCTGCGACCGCTTTTGCTGTAGCCTCATACGATAACGCTCCAAGTTCCGGGAAGGTGAACATGCGTTCTGCATACGTTTTTGCATCACCTAACCGCCCCGGAAGCTGTGGTAGTCCCGTTCCGACAAGGACAATCGGTAAATCTAACTGCGTGCAACGGTGAAGAGATTGAATTAACGCCGACAAGTATTGTGTCGGGATAAGTTGCATTTCGTCAATCGCTAATACTATGCAACTCTTGTGCGCGGCGGCGGCATTGCCGGTTGCAATGAGTACGTCAGTCAGGTCGCGCGGAAGATGACCGGAGTCGGCGGTACCCGGCTCGCGCTCGACCCCAATGCTTACTGCCGATCCATCTGGAAAGGTGTAGCTGAAGCTTGCGAAACTCGCAAGCGCACGCCGTATGATAGCAGAGGTGCGGTGCTTGCTGTCCAAGCGAAGCAGCACCTGGCGCGTCGCTGCGATAAAGGCAGATAGAAACTGCCCGCTTTCGGGAGCCTCGACATACCCGACACTCGCGTCCTCATGTTCGGCGTCGCTAACAAACCGATTCAAGAGAACCGTCTTCCCGACACCACGAAGTCCGATAGGGATAATGCCTTTCGTTGGTTTCAGCGCGCGCGCACGCTGCACGGTCACCGCAAAGGATCGGAGTAGTTCTTCGCGCCCAGCGAGCGCCGGAGGCCGCGCCCCTGCACTTGGGCGGAACGGGTTGGCGATCTCATCCATATATGGCAATCTTACCCTATCTTACCCATCTTGAGCAAGAGCAAGGGAAGGTCACCATAGTTGTCGCGTACCGTTATACGTGGGTCCACCGGTGGCGACGTCCCTCGCGCCGTTTCGGCTTCTGGAGGGGGCAGTTTAGAGGGCAACGGGAGGGGAAAAGGCTGCGCAACGGCATCCGTGCAGACCGCGAAATCGGCTCATCGAGCAGGCAGAGGCGGTACGGCAACGCATAGTTTCCTCATCACCGATAGCACGCCACCGACGACCGCACTGACCTGCGTTGGCTCGCTCACCGACCAATACAACGAGCCCCCGGTCGCGTTTACGGTGAACGTCGCGGCTACTACCGTGGCGATGAAAACCTGGCCCGCAATGCTCGCAGTGGGAGCAAACGGAGCGCAGGTAGCCGCAACCTCTGCGACCACCGGCGCGATGGCCATTGCGTTCGTTCCTACGATCTCGCCTGCGGTTGCCTTCGCACGCAATCTCAACACCTGGCTCGGAGGCGGTATCGCAGAAGCAACGATCTGTGCAATGTGCCCACATGGTACCCCACCGCCATCCCCAAAACCATCCCCAACGCCTTCCCCAAAACCAACGGTCGCCCCAACGGTCGCTCCAACATCGGCACCAACGAGTACCCCCGGTAGCGGGATCACATTCCTCGGTGGCCCGTGTTACGCCTATGCGAAAAACGGCGCGGGGGGAGTCGATACGACGCTGACAAACGGAGAGATCCAAATTGGCACGCGCTACTACACCGCCGCAAGCGACGGATGTATCAACGTCGCACCGAGCCCCACCGGGCCATTTGCACCCGCAACGAGCGCCCAAGTCGGCATCATCGCGTATGAACCGGGCGACACCAGCGCGAGCACACCAACGTATATCCCTAATGCTGGTGTTTGCACGGGCAAAGTCTCGCTCGGGCAACCATATCCGCTGAATAGTTCCGGTATTCCAACCGGGCCGCAGGTGCTCGTCCCGGTGATTCCCGGCTCGACAACCGGAAGTTGCTCGGTCACGATTAGCGATGGCAGCACGAGCGCGCCGATCGCCGATGCAGGGCTCGCAAACGTGCAGGTCGGAGCATACCCATGTGATTTCATCGGTGGGTCTTGCACGACCGCTCCTCCAACGACTAGCGTAGGAGGAACTTGCGGCCCTTACAACTCGGGTGGGTCATCGACAAGCATAAATTACACGTTCTCATCGAGCCAAACGGCGATGCGAGCGATCCCTTCAACGACGGGAACGATCACAATTAATCCCGATATGTCAAAAACATTCACACGCGCAGGACCAGGGTTGGTCTACGAACTGAGGCTGTCCCGGTTTCCCGGACACTTGGATAGAGCCGGCGAATATCCGGCCAATGAGGTGTCATGGAAACGCAGAATCGGACCTATAGCGAAGAATTCAAGAAAGACGCGGTTCGCCGCGTAGA
>JAJZED010000021.1 GCA_021805775.1 bacterium
CCTTCGGAATACGCATGAGGTACGCCCCGGGCGGATTGAACCCGCTAAAGTAATCATCGCTATGGAGCTGCACCTGCGCGCCGCCGTCGTCGCGATCGATGGTGCTGATAGCGTACGGAGCGTTGAATCCACCGCTTCCCAACTGCACCTCGCCCAGCTTCCCGATGGAGAGCGTGACGACCGGCGCGCCGTTAGCAAACTGCTCGGTGCGATATCGCGATAACTCAGCGGCTCCCCTGCAGCATCGTAGCTATAGGTATCTTGCATGAATCCAGTGGGATAGGTGATTCCGGCTACCTGCCCGTAGGCGTCGTAGCGCTGCGTACGCGCACCGTACGTCATCGGGTAGGTGGCGCGCGACTCACCAAAATTGCTTGAGAATGCCGCGGCTGTCGCGGTAAAGGTGCTGCCGGTGCTCGGATCGCTCTGCGTGAGTTCCCGCCCGGCAGCGGTATAGGTCCAGGCATACGTTCCGCCGTCGTCGGCGTTCACGCGTTGGCTCTGCAGCAAGCCATCAATGCGATAGCTATACGCAAAGGCGTTGGGTAGGTTGATCTCCAGCGCGGGAATCTGCAGCGAGAGCGCCGCGCGCGCGCCATCGGGGTAGTAGGCGTACTGAACGATCCCCGGATCGACGAGCGCACCACCAGTCGGCTCGGCCTTTTCGGTGAGTTCCCCGGCGGCATCGTAGCCGTAGCTCTCGGTCCCCCATGCAGGCGAACTCACCGCGACGATGCGCCCATCGGGGTCGTAGCTATAGCTACGTGCCGGAGTCGCGTCGGAGAACGTCTTGCTCTGCACGCGCCCATCGGCGTCGTAGCTAATGCTCGTCGCTTGCCCCACCGCGTTGATGCTGCCGGTCAATAAACCCGCAGAACCCGCGCCGTCGTAGGTGTTGCGCATTTTGGGCGCTGCACCAAACGCCACTTCGTAGCTCGCCGTCGCACGATCGAGCGCATCGAACGCACTGCCGCGCACGTCTTGGAAAACGCAACTGCTCGCCCCGGTGGGATTGACCGCAGCGTTGACGAGCGGATCGCTGGGCAAGCACTCTTGGGTTTTATAGAGATTCCCGTACCCGCTGACCGGCCCCGTGCCCGCGATCGTGTCGCTCCCGCCGAGGTCGTAAATGTAGCGCATCATCCACGCGAACTTGTAGTAATCGTGTGTCGGGTCTTGCGGCAACACCGTCTCGACGAGCCGATCGGCGGCATCGTAGAACCGCTGCGTGACTCCGACCGGCAAGGATTCGGCACCAGGAAAATGCCCGTTCTGGCTGGTGAGCGTGACGACATTGCCGTCGGCATCGTAGGTCTGAGCGTCAGCGAACATCAAATTATCGATCGACTGGTGGTTCCCGCACCGGCCCAACCTCGATGATTTTCACACCAGAGCGAAGCTCTATCATGTCGTTCGTTTCCACCAGACCTTCTGCTTCGCACTCTTCTACAATTTCATACACTTCTTCTAAACTGAGTCGAAGCGCGGTGGCGATAAGATTACTGTAAAGTCGCGATTTTGCCGACGCAAGAACGTCTAGCAAAGCCTGCTTCTTCGCAGAACGCGTCAGTAGCGTTCCGCCGATCGTTTGTCGATACGACGTTGATTGCCACAGGATACGATGAATGTGTTCCAGATCTGGATTATCAACGGGTAGTCCCCACATAACGGTCTCGCGAAATGGCTCGTAATCTGGGTGGCGAGACGCAAGCCCCCTGAGATCATCTTCGGATGCACCAGGATACTCCCGTAAAAGGTCGGGGCGGAGTGCGTCGAGATTCACCCAGAGATCTTTCGCACGCGCTGCATCCTCGACATTGGAAAATACGGCGGGGTAGCAAAACTGCTCCTCGATGTAAAACAGCACCAAGTAGATTTCGTTTTCAGGCAGTTCGCTCACAGGTTTTCTCCTTACGCATCGCATCGAGATCGCGCGGGCTCGCCACCACCACCACCGCATTTGCACTTCCATCGACGCGTACGCGCGCTTGCGGATATAAGCCGTGCAACACCGCAGCGGCACGCGACGCCGCAATCGTATGCAACGCAAACACGACGGCTTGCAACGGAGCGCGACGCTCCGCAGCACGCGATGCAGGCACCGGGAGCAACGCCAAAAGCAGAGCGCCGCAGCTGACTGCGGCGCCGACACGAGAAAACCACGAGCCGGCGCATACGCTGCGCCGACGAGGAAGTCGCTCCATAGGCGCGCCCACCCTTGGCGAGCCGCAGAAAGAACACCTTTACACTAGGTGAACATTAAGGGAGCGACAACACTCGCACCGTCGCTTCCTGAGTTCAAGTGTGATGTTTCGCGGCTTTGGAACCGGGACGTTCTAACCTCGATCTATCGTTCTACCAGCCGAGCGACCTGATCGCGAATTGCATCCAGCTGTTCGGAAGTAACCCGAGCCTCCGTTGCATGAACGCGAAGCTTCGGAACCGTTTGCACGCTCCACGACAACGCGTAGCATTCCTTCGCGCAATAATTCTCTTTTGTCGGTGAAATGACGACCGCAGCATCGGCGACGCGGAGCGCGCTATCGCTCGTTAACGGCACGACCAAGAGATGACTGAAATCGGCATGAAAAAGATCGCCGCGTCCAATGACGACGGCGGGGCGTTGCTTACTCGGCTCCCCGGAATCGGGCATGGCATCACGCCAGTCGACAACGACGATGCTGCCGGGCATCATCCGCGGAAAAACTCCGACGGGTCGTCGTTCCATTCCGGGTACTTCTTGAGGTGCTCGGTCACGCGGCGCGTGTCGGCAACCATCTTCGCTGCCTTTGCACCACCGTAGCTCACGATGGCCCGGCGGATCACCTCGGCCTCCGAGGTCTTCGCCTCGCGTGAAAGGCGCTTGACGATCTCGTTCTGCGAAGGATCAAGATAGATCATCTTCTTCACCATCGCTCCATCATATCAAGCATGACATATATATGTCAATAAACCTCCCGTCGAGCTTGCGAAGAGCGCCGAGCGAATGTCGCCCCTCCTTGCCTAGACCGCGGCCGCCCCATGTGGTATGCTACCCTGCGTTCCCGCACGCGCGCTTTTTCGTTTTACCCTAAGGAGTTTTCGTAGTGCCCAACATCAAGGCCGCCGAGAAGTGGACCCGTCAGTCCGCGACCCGCACGCAGCGCAACAAAGATACCAAGACCCGCCTGAAGAGCGCCTATAAGAAGGCCGTGGCGGCGAAGGACGAAGCGCTCACCAAAGAGGTCGAAGGCGAGTTCGATCGCGCGGCCAAGCGCGGCATCATCCACCCCAATAAGGCTGCCCGCAAGAAATCTCGTCTCGCGAAGGCCGTGAAGGCTGCCGCCGTGGTTGCGACCAAGCCCACCAAGGCGAAAGCGAAGCCCGCGAAGAGCACGGCCGCCAAGCGCGCCGCCGCCGCAAAGAGCAAAGCCGCGAACGCCTAACCGGCGCGACGCAGCTTTATCGTGTCGCGACGAATCGATCTCACCCCACCTGAGGATCGTCGCGACGCGATCCCCGACGATCCACGGGCGATCTTCCTCACCACGATGGCACGCGAATTGCACCGCGCCGGGGTCGCGACCGATATCCTCGAAAGCACCGTTGGCGGCATCGCGCATGCGATCGGCCTCCCGGTGCAAATTTTTGCCCTCCCCACCTACATCACGTTGGCGATCGGTCCGAACCTTCACCAACACGTGGTGATGCTGCGCGTCGCACCGGGAACGGTCGATCTGCGCAAAATTGCGATTCTCAACCTCATCTTCGACGATCTCGTCGCCGGGAAAATTGATTTCCGCGCGGCAAGCGCGCTGCTCTCCGATATCGATAAGCACTGGCCGCGCCACCGCGCACGGTACGATGTGCCAGCGCTGGCGATGGTCGCACTCGGTGTCGCGGTGCTGCTCGGCGGCGGAGTGCGCGAGCTGATCGTCGCCACCGTCATCGGCGCCTGCGTCGGTGCGATCTCCGCGCTCGGACGGCGCGTCGCGCTCGTCGGGCGCCTCTTCGAGGTGATCGCCGCATTCATTAGCACGCTCATCGTCGCGCTGGGCACCCACGTGCTCGGCCCGACCAACGTCCTCATCGCCATCGTCGCCGGCGTCGTCGTGCTGCTGCCGGGTTACTCGTTAACGCTCGCGCTCTACGAACTCGCCAACGCCAATCTCGTCGCCGGCACGGCGCGTCTGGGGAAAGTGCTCTCGACACTCCTGGCCCTGGCATGCGGTGCGCTGATCGGTTTCGCCGTCGTCGGCCCCTCGCTGCTCAACACCGGGAACGTCGCGACCGAACCGGTTCCCGGCTATACCTGGTTTATCGCCGCCGCACTCATGTCGATCGGGCTCGCCATCGATCTCGATGCGCGCATCAAAGATTTCGCCTGGGTCTTCGCGTCCTGCGCCGTCGCGCTGCTCATCTCGCACGTGCTCGCGCTCTCGCCGCTGCATCCGATCGCGCCCTTCATCGCGGCGTTCGTCTGCGGCATCGTCGCCAGCCTCGCCGCGCGCTTGCTGCGCGTCCCGCAGCCGATCATGCTCGTGCCCGCGCTGTTGGTGCTCGTGCCGGGAAGCATCAGTTACGAAAGCGTGCTCTTCGCCTTTCGCAGCCAGGTCAACGTCGCCGTTACCTCGGCGGCAAATGCCGCGATCGCCGCAATTTTGCTCGTCGCCGGGCTGCTGCTCTCGCAGTTGCTCGTGCCGTCCTCGCCGCTGCTTGCAAGCGAGAATCTCGGCCGTCTGCGGTAAAGCGTTACGCGTCGACGACGGTAACGAGGTGCGTCGAGCGATCTTCGCGCGCGATCGGCAGAATGAGGTCGCGCACCGCGTTCCGCAGCAGCGGCCCCGAATCGGCGAGCAACGCGATGCGAAAACGCCAACGATCGTTGAGGCGCGCAACCGGATAGGGCGCCGGCCCGCGCACGTCGATGCTGGTACGTTCGCGCAGCACCGTCGCGTAATGCGTCGCAAGCGCATGCGTGCGCTCCTTCTCGAGCCCGATCACCCCTAAATAGAGCATCCGTCGCGCGGGCGGGAAGCCGAGCTCTTCGCGTTCGCGTAGCCCTTCGTCGATGAAGCGTCGTGCATCGTCGTCGGTGAGTGCGGCGATCGCCGGGTGCTCGGGAGAGTAGGTTTGAACGATCGCTTCGCCCGCCTGCGCGCGCCCGCTCCGCCCGCAGACCTGCACGAGCATCTGATAGGTGCGCTCGGCGGCGCGGAAATCCGGCGCGTGCAGGCCGAGATCGGCGGCGACCACGCCGACGAGCGTCACCCGTTCGAAATCGTGCCCTTTGGCGATCATCTGCGTGCCGACCAAAATATCGCCGGCCGCGATGAAGCGGTCGATGATGCGGGCGTGCTCGCCGATCCGCGTGGTGGTGTCGCTATCCATCCGCAGAACGCGCGCCTGCGGAAAGAGGCGCGTTACCTCTTCGACGACGCGCTGCGTTCCGACGCCGAATTCCGCCAACGCGTCGGCGCCGCAATGCGGGCAGCGTTCGGGAATTGCGGTGCGGTAATCGCAATAATGACAGCGCAGCAACCCCTCTTGGCGGTGCACGGTGAGCGTCACGCTGCAGTGCGGGCACTCCGGTGCCTTTCCGCAACTGCGACAGAGCCACGCTCGCGCGCTGCCGCGCCGATTCACAAAAAGCAGGCTCTTCTCGCCGCGCTCCAATCGCTGCGCGAGCGCTTCGACCAACGGCGCGCTGAAGAGCCGTCGCTCGCCGCTGCGAAATGCCGCCGCAAGATCGACGATGCGCACCGCGGGCAGCGGCTGTTCGGTCGCGCGAACCGCGAGGCGGATCTCCTCGAGTTGCCCCGCGCGCACGGCTGCGAAACTCTCAAACGACGGCGTCGCACTTCCCAAGATCAGCAATCCGTCGCCGAGGCGCGTGCGTTCGCGCGCGACGGTGAGTGCGGAGTAGCGCGGCGATGAATCCTGACGGTACGACGCATCGTGCGATTCATCGACGATCGTCACGCGCACGTCGGGCAGGGGTGCGAAGACGGCGCTGCGCGCACCGACGACCACGTCGATATCGCCGCGCGCGCAGGCTTGCCACGCATCGTAACGTTCCCGTTCGGAGAGCGCCGAGTGCAGCACCGCGAGGCGCGAGCCGAAGCGCTCTTCGAAGCGGCGCGCGGTCTGCGGCGTCAACGCGATCTCGGGCACCAGCACGATCGCGCGCCCGCCCTCGGCGAGCACGCGCTGCACGATATCGAGATAGACGAAGGTCTTTCCGCTTCCGGTGACGCCGTGCAACAGCACCGCGGCGAATTTTCCCGCTTGCTGCAGTTCGGCGAGTCGGTCGATCGCCCGGCGTTGTTCGGGCGTCGGCGGGAAGGCCGCAGCGGCGACCGGTGCGGGCGCTTCGCGGGGAGCCGGCGCGCGCTCTTCTTCTGCTATCGCTCCGGCGGCGATCGCGCGCGCGATCGTCGTGCGCGAATATCCGGCGAGCAACGCATCGGCGAGCGGCATGCCGGGCTGCGCGCGCACCAAGGCCGCCAGCGCCGCGGCCTTTTTGCCGCGCACCTTGCTCTCCCCCGGAACGAGCACGCGGAGGCGATAGGGCGCGTACGTCGGCTCGACGCGGCGCCGTTCGCGCACGAGCGCGCCGTCGCGCACCAATGCGGTAATCTCCGCGAGCAGCTCGCTGCGCGCACCGAGGCGGCGCACGGCGGGATGGCGCAGCAAACTCTCGGGCGAGGTGCCCTCCGGGAAATCTTCGCGCATCAATGCGAGCAACGCCTCGCCGCGTTCGCGTGCGACCTCGCGGGTGCGTTCGCCGAGCGCGAGCCGCTCCTCGATATGCGGCAACGCGCTTGCGAGCACGACGCAGCGCAGCGCTTCACCGAGCGTCGAGAGATCGTGGCGCGCGACGAAGCGCGCGAGCGCGAGCCCGGTGGCATCGAACGCGCGCGGAAGGTCGCAGCGTTCGAGGATCTCGCGCAGCCCTTCGAACGATTCGCCTTCGTAGGCGTCGCCGAGCGCAAGCCCGTAGAGTTCGCGCCGCCCCAACGGAATGCGAACGATATCGCCGAGCGCGACCTCGCGCGCCCCGACGGCGTAGGTGAGCGGTAGTTCAAAGCGCGTGCTGCGGACGATCGGCAGCACCTCGACCATTCGCACCGCTAGCGCTCCGCGTCGCCGGGCGGCGCCTCCATCGCGCGCAGCACCGAACGAACGCGGGCGTCGGGCACGCGCACGTCGGCGCGCACCAGCCCGATCGCGTCGGGCAGAACGAAGCGCAGCGCGCCGTCGCGACGTTTTTTATCGCCGCGCATCGCCGCGAACGCCGCCTCGGCGGGAACGCGCGTCGAAAGCGGCATGCCGAGCAACGCCAGCAACGCGAGCACGCGCAGATGCTCGGCGCGCGAGAAACGGCCGCCGCGCAGCGCGAGCAGCCCCGCCGCCCGTAACCCGAGCGCAACGGCCGCACCGTGGGCGATGCGGTAGCCGCTCGCGCTTTCGTAGGCGTGCGCGAAGGTATGCCCGAGATTGAGCGTCGCGCGCAGCCCGCGCTCTTCACGATCCGCGCGCACGACCGCTGCTTTGATGGCGACCGAGCGCGCGACGATCTCGGCCCACGGCCAACGTTCGAAGCGGTGCGGCGCGAGGAGTTCGAGCGATTCAAAACTCTCGCCGCCGGCGAGGATGGCGTGCTTCACCGCTTCGGCGAGCCCGGCACGAATTTCGCGAAACGGCAGCGTGCGCAATGCGTGGAGATCGGCGAAGACCGCCATCGGGTCGCTGAAGCGCCCGACGAGATTCTTTCCCGCCGACGTATCGACGCCGACCTTCCCGCCGATCGATGCATCGAGCATCGCGAGCAGGCTCGTGGCGACGTGCGCGTAGGGAACGCCGCGCATGAAGAGCGCAGCGGCTAGGCCGAAGGTATCGTTGGCGACGCCGCCGCCGACGCCGAGGATCAGCGTCGAGCGATCGGCCCCGGCGGCGATCAGCGCGTCGGCGATCTCTTCGATGCGCGCGAGCCGTTTGCGCGGCTCGCCCAAGACGATCGGCAGCACGCCGAGGCAGCGCGGTAAACGTACTGCCAACGCCCGCGCGCGGGCGAGCACGGCGGGCTGTGCGTCGGCGAGCACGATGCACCGCATGCCGCGGCCGCGCACGAAGGAACGCAGCGGCTGCTCCGCATTTTCGCAGACGAAAATCGGGTAACCGAGCGAATCGTTTCCGATTACCACTCGATTTTTTTCTTATGCATCCATTCGAGAATATTGTCGACCACTTTCGCACTCGAGAGCTGATCGGCTTCGACGACGTGGTCGGCGTGAGCGTAGAGCGGCATGCGCTTGACGTAGAGCTCTTTAATACGCGCGAGCGTCGGCGTCGGGCCGATGAGCGGGCGAACCGCGCGGCTGTGGCGCAGGCGTTCGAAGGCGAGTTCGGGGGTGACTTTGATGAAGATGCGGTAGGTGCGTTTCTTCAGCAGCACCTGCGTGGGCTCGTAGGTGGTCGCGCCGCCGCCGAGCGAGAGCACGCCGGGGTCGCCTTCTTCTATTGCGTGCGAGATCGCCGCATGTTCGTAGCCCCGGAACGCCGCCTCGCCTTCGTTATAGAAAATCTCGCTGATCGCACCGTGTTCGCGCACGACGAGTTCGTCGGAATCGTAGAACGCGACGCCGAGCTTGCGCGCGAGCCGCTTCCCAATCGTCGATTTCCCCGCGGCCATAAAGCCGATCAATGCGACGTGACGTTTCATACCTGTTCCTTTGCAAAAAGCTGCGCCGCGCGGGCACGCGAACGCGAGAGATTATCGAGCGTCTCCTCCATGCTGTCGCCGCCGTATTTTTCCAGCAGCGGCTCGACGAGTGCCAACCGGAGCATCGCTTCGCCGACGATTGCGGCGGCGGGAACCACGCAGACATCGCTGCGGACGATACTCGCCGGAGCCGCGGTGCCGGCGTGCAGATCGACCGAGGGCAGCGCGCGCATGAGCGTGGGAATCGGCTTGACGCTGGCGAGCAGGGTGATGCGCTGCCCGTTGCTCATGCCGCCCTCGATGCCGCCGGCGCGATTGCTGCCGCGCACCACGTCGCCCTCGCTGATCGCGAAGGTATCGTGCGCTTGCGAACCGGGTTTTCCGGCGACCTCGGCGCCGAGGCCGACCTCGACCGCCTTCACCGTCTGCATCGACATCAACGCCCCCGCGAGAATGCCGTCGAGGCGATTGCCGGGCTGGCGATTGCTGCCGATGCCGACCGGCATGCCCTCGACGACGACGGCGTAGCGCCCGCCGAGCGTATCGCCGGCGGCCTTCGCTTCGTCGATTAGGGCGACCATGCGCGCGCTGCTCGCGGGGTCGGGGCAGCGCACCGCGCTGCTCTCGATGCGTTCGCGATCGATCGTATCGATCTCCGGCGCGACGACGCTGCCGATCTGCGCGACGTAGGAGGCGGTGGTGATGCCGAGCGCTTCGAGAAACTGCGCGCAGATTGCCCCGAGTGCAACGCGCATCGCGGTCTCGCGCGCGCTTGCCCGTTCGAGCACGTTGCGCAGATCGCGATGGCCGTATTTGAGCGCCCCGGCGTAATCGGCATGCCCGGGGCGCGGATTGGTGAGCGGTTTCCCCGCACCGGTGAGCGGATCCATCAAATCGCGCACGTTCTCGAAATCGCGATTGCGCAGCACGACGGCGAGCGGCGAACCAAGCGTGAAGCCCCCGCGCAGGCCGGCCAGAAATTCGATGCGATCGCTCTCGATCTTCATCCGGCCGCCGCGCCCGTGCCCGCCTTGACGCCGCTGCAGCACTTCGTCGATCCGCCCGACATCGAGCGCCAACCCGGCGGGGAGCCCGTCGAGGATGCCGACGAGCGCGGGGCCATGCGATTCCCCGGCGGTGAGGTAGCGGAACATAGGGCTAGGCTACGGCCCCGGTGCTCGGGGCGCCTGCCGTTACTTCGAAGGCGGCGTCGCGCCGGGTTCGATGACGTGGGGGGTGATGAGGAAGACGATTTCGTCGCGTTCGTGGTTGGTCGCTTTGTTGGCGAAGAACGAACCGAGGATCGGAATCTGCGAGAGGAACGGAATCCGCTGCACCGTTTCGCTGCTCACATCGCGCAAGAGGCCACCGAGCACGATCGTTTCACCGTTACGAACGCGCAGGGTGGAATCGAGTCGTCGATTCGCAATGATAGGGAAATTCTGCGCGGTAAAACCGAGTATCTCGCTGTATTGCGGGTGGATATCGGCGATCACGCTGCCGCTGCGGCCGATGGTCGCACGAATTTTCAACTTTACGCCAATATCGATATACTGAACGCTCTGAGAGCCGAAGACCGAGCCATTGGTGGCGATCGGATAGGTCGCTCCGATATGCAATTTGGCGACCCGATCGCTGAGGGTAAGAATCTTCGGAGTAGCGAGAATGCGCGCGCGCCCCTGACTGAGTAACGCATTGAGCTTGACATTGAGCGGTATGCTGCCGCCGGTAAACGCATAAGTGGCCGCTGCCGGGATCGGTTGGCCACCGAGATCGATCCCGCCGAATTCCAGCCCAAAATTGCTTTGATTGTTTATCGGAGTGAGATCGATCACCCGAACTTCAAAAAGCACTTGGGGGCTCGGACGGTCGAGTTGTGCGACGATGCGTCCAACGCGTTGAATTAAGGTGGCATTCCCAGAGACGATGAGCGTATTATGCATGGAATCGACAGCTACGACGGCGTGCGCGACGACGATACCTATCGTCGCTTTGGCTTCGTCGGCGCGAATATAGCGAAGAGGAAATCTGCCAGCCGCCTGCCCCGCGGGCGAATCTAGAAGCTTAATAAGCGCAACGGCACGCGCGACCGATTCGCTCGTCCCCGCGACGACGACGCGCCCTGCTTGCTCGTCGGCGATCATCGTCAGGCCAGCATCGAGAACCGGACGCACCGAGGCGACGATACGAGTGGCGTCTGCCCGATGCAGAACCAGGGCAATCGTACGCTCGCGGGAATCGGAGCCATCGGGGAATCGCCTCGCCATCTCTTCCTCGCTCCCGACAATCATGACCGAACCAACGCGACGCTCGGCCAGAGCGTTTGCGCGTAGCACGGCGTCGAAGGCCTGTTCGAAAGGAATATTTTTGAGATGGACGCTGATACGCTGGTTGGGAACGCTGGTGTCCGCGATAATATTCTGGTGCCCGGCCGCCCCGAACATCGCTAGTACCTCTACTAAGGATGCGCCCGAAATGTCGAGCGAAATGACTCTTCCAGCAGCAGAGACCCTTGCTAGGCACAGACAAATAACGGCAAGTGACAAGATCGACCGGCGCATTACTCTGGGCTTCTCTGCGTGGGGGGTACCGTAAGTCCGGAGGAAAAACGAACGCCATCGCTAGCGATTCTGATAACGGTATCGCCGTCAAGAATATCTCCTACGGCGACGACTTGTTCGGTCGTCCCTATTCGTACGAGAGCCCGAGGACGCGTGCCGTCGATGATTCCCTCGACGACGATCCCCGCACCAATTGAACGAGCTGCGCGTTCGTGCCTCATCCGAGCCGCTATTTCCGGTGGCTCGACGAACGGATCGCGATCGATCGACACGCTCTTCAGGGCCGCGTCGCTATTGAAGGATAAGTTCGGCACGAGTTCGCTTCGCAAACGAATGTGGAGCTCGTCGAGCCGAAACCTCGGCGGGGATGCGGCAAGTGGGGCGAGCAAAACGGCGCCGATACAAAGCGTGCTGCCTATCGCTGTGAGGAGCGAACGCATATCGCACATTGCCGATAACATCACAGTTTCCTCGACTCGTCTGTTGAAGCTAATTTTAGAAGCGTTCCATCTACTCGAACGACAACCGAATTCGTGCCTTGTTTTCCGTCCGTAGCAGGATGGATGTCGATGCGTCCGAGATCGACGAGACCGACGTTTGCATCGATCGATGAAAGAAATCGTAACACCCCGGATAGTTTGCCTACCACCGTAACGCTAATCGGTAGGCTCGAGAGTGCGGCCTTCGACTGAACGGGCGCCGCTTGGCTCTGCTCGATCGTCTTTACTATAATTCCCTCGCGTCGCGACAAGGTTCGCAGCCGTTCAAAAAATAGTGCCTGCCCCGCTCCGAAGCTCTCCGCCTGGAGCGGAGAGCGAATCGCTTTTTGTACGCGATGTTGAAGCGACCGCAACGACGACGCTTGCAAAAGTAGCTTGCGATCCGCTGCGATGGCTACTTCGTCATGCGTCGTACTTTCGGTATCCCGCGATATGATGTTTGTTGCATGTCGGTACGGCCCCACGTAAAACGCTAGGACGATTATCGCGACGATTGCGTACAACGTGACGACGCTACGTTCGAGCATGAACACTCCGATCTGTGGCCGGCCGCATGTATTGAATTTCCATCGTAAACGCTAGAATTGGATCGAAGGGGTCCGAGGATCGTAAAATCGAACGAACCCTCGGAAGCAAAGCTCCATTTGTTCGGGAGGTGGCGCGTAACATCGTAGAGATTGCCGCGAAGGAATTGGTTTTCGCTTGAACGGTAAGCCTGTGATGGTCGATAGTGAGAGCTTCAAACCAAACGGCGTTGGGGGTATCGTTTGCAACGGCTGCTACGGATTCAAGCATCCGACGATCCTTACGCTCAACCGCTGCGATATTTCGAACGATGGAGAGATCGTTATTCAGACGGTCCTCGCGCACGTGCGCCACAACGAGTTCGCGGTCCAATCGTGCACGTTCGCCTGCAACCACCGTTCGATCGTCGGAGGCCCGGTTAACGCGATCGACAATCATCAAGTATCCTATCGTCACGAGTAACAAACTAGAGACAAGACAGATCAGAGGTACGCGCAACTTTCTTCGGCCCATTACGATCGCCGCTCGTTCCGCTGTCTCCAACCATGGGGAGGCGAGGAGATTCACCGAGCGTTACCGCCAATAGATGCAAGAGCGATCGAGAGAGCCCAATCGGAGAACGCGGCTCGTCGAATATCTTCGGGATAACGCGAGCGCTCCAATTCGCCGCAAGCCGAAAGCCACTCACGCTGCGGAATGCGAGCGGCGAGCAGGCGCCGGATCTCGGGTAGTCGGCTCCCGTTTCCAACCAGCAGCACTGGGCCTCGGTTGGCGGATTCGCTCGCTTCGCAACGCTCGGAGATCCATGTAGCGAGTGCCCCGATGAGCCGCTCGCCGATGCCTGCAGCACCGAGGATTCTCTTTCTCTGCTCGGCGGAGCGCTCGTCGATCCTCAGCTCTCGCGCGATTTCTAGAGTTACCTCTCTTCCTCCAACAGGATAATGCGCTACCTTCGGTATTCCTCGATCGATTGTGTGAATGCGCGTCGACCCGAAGCCGATATCAACGACGGACAATTTATCTGAATAAAAGCGATTCCAGACCATGCCGTCGACCCCCAGCATCGAAAGTCGGAGGCCCGCCTTCGTCGCGATAGTTTTACGTTGCTCGATCGTAGCGCGGGGCGCGGTGACCAAGGCGAACTTTCCTGGTGCGTTCGTTGGGAAGAGTCGAATGAGTCGTGCTTTCCAGTCCGAATACCGGCGCTGCGCCTCGATATTGGCAGCCGCAAGTCGTTCCCGATACGACATATCGGGAAGAGAGATAGCCCTAACGGAGGCATCCTCGGAACCGAGAGCCATCGAACAGACTTTGGTTCGCGCCCCAAGGTCGGTTCGCATTTCATAGAGCATTGCCCCGATCCATTCATCGCCGCATTCACTACCACGTTCGCGGGAGGCCACTGCCTCGATACGAGGGCCTTCGGGAGTTGCGCGCGCGAATGTCATGCGCAACTTACTCGATCCGATATCGATACCGAGGGGAAGCTCTCTATGTGCCGGCGACCTAAAAAACATGCGTGACTACTTGCCAAAGATAGGCCAGGCCGAGCATTGGGACAAATGGGATCGCGTCTCGTCGAGAAACGACGCCGAGTATAAAAAGCAGCAAACCGATTGCAGTACCGATAATGCACGCAACGCCAAGAAGCGTCATGCTTCTTGACGCACCGAAAATGCCGCCTAGTAGCGCGAGCAATTTCACATCTCCCAGCCCAAAGCTCGCACCCTTGCCTACAACATGTAAGGCGAGAGCGGCTCCGCCTACCACCATCGATCCGAATATTCCCGAAAACATATCGCCGCAGAGGAACAGTTGGACGCCATCGAGCACGATCAGCGGTACCAATGCAACGTTGGGCACATATCCCGAACGAAAATCTACGATCGCTAAACTCAAAAGTGCCCCGTAGACGATCGCAACCTCGACGTTCCTGCCGACCTCATCGGAACGCGTCCACAATACACTGGTGCCGGAAACAAAAATGAACGCCGCTCGCAACGGACGTATCCCTCCCGAAAACAGATCCGAGAGACGCGAATATGCAAGCAAGTCAGTTGCGGCAAAAGCAATCGCCGCCGAGCATGCAACGAACAGCCATTGCAGCACGCTTATCTCAGAGCCCCCGTTTATTCAGTTGGTAAAGCGGCCGCGGGTCGCTCGGTGCGAGGCGATGAGCTCGTTGAAACTCGAGACGGGCGAGTTGCTTCGCGCCGCGGTGCCGAGCAAGTATCCCCGCGAATAACAGTGGAGCGACCGAGTTCGTGAAATGCGAGGCCGTCTCGGCGTCGCGCTCGGCAGCAACTTTGTCGTTAGTGCGCCATTCCAACAATGCCCGATCGAAAAGAAGCGATACAACACGATTACTAGGTTTCAACGTTCGCACCGATCGTAGCGCCCGTTTAAGAATAAGCCGATCGTTCGACAAAAGTGCCAGCGTAACAATTCTCCGAAGTGCCGTTCGCGTTCCGCCAATCGCCTCGGCGCGTTGATAAAACCGCCACGCCGCCCGTTGCGAACCGACCGCTAAGGCTCCATCTCCGCGCGCAAGTAACGCATCGCATAAAGCCCCGCGCAGAAATGGCGCCGAAAGGGCGCACGCGCAAACCACAAGAAAGAGGCGACGGCCAAGGTGCGGCGCGGTCATACGAGGATGCCAAAATAGATTGCGCATCCTAACAACATACCGGATTGAATCGCGATCGCCGCTTCCCCCATTATCGGTCCGACATCCATCGTCCAAAACCGCACTGACAGGACTGTTGCCAACAGGGGTACGGCGGCATGCGCTACCGCATAGACAACTGCAACGGCGAGCACGTTCGCGCTCGAGACTCCGGTTGCCGCTGCCGCGATGACGAAGGGAGCGCAACAGGCCCCAAGCAATAATGCGCTTCCGATCCCTGCAATTATCGGAATGGCGAGCACTGGCTCCTTGCCCATGTGTTCGTTTCTCGTCAACTGCGAGCACCGGTGAGTAGCCGGGCGCGTGATCGTCCAAACGAACCCTACCAGCGTAGCCGCTACGGCGAGAGCATACCACCAGCCCGAGAATTCGAGCGCTCGGAAAAATATCCCAAGCGAGCTCACTAAGGCGACATCGGTAGCGAAGGCACCAAAAGTAAACGCGGATAATGCTAAGGCCCGATTATTCCAGCGATAGCACGCCGATCCCGCAATTATACGCGCGGCCGTGCAGGGACCACCGTTAGCCATAATTCCAATTCCCGCAGCAGAGAGCATTGCACCGATCATGTTTAGTGAACGCTAAAACCCGAGTTAGAGTCGTATTGTATTGACGAATCGCTCGATGGAGCCGTTCCACCATTTAGCGTTTGTAATGTTAGCGGAGCGTGCAGACCCGGGCAAACGATCGTGTAGGATGCATCTCCGGTTCCCGAACCGGAGATGCTGTATGTATAATATTTGCCGGGCCCCGCTGCCGGATCGACCGGTGCTTGTTTTAAGTAGTATTTTACGAGGGGATCGGCTGCGTCGACCGGATTACTCGAGCCGGCTGTCGCGCCTGATGGATAGTTCAGGTTATCTGCGTAATACATTTCTAAGCCGGTCGCTATTTCTTTCATGTTCGCTTCGCACGCCGCCGTTTGAGCTTGTGCGCGAGCCCTCATGAAATTCGGAACAAGAAGCGTTACGAGGATGGCGATGATGGCGACAACCACCATCATTTCAATAAGCGTAAATCCTCGTTCTCGTCGCACCGTCGATCCACCGCTGTCCGTCCGTATTGCTTCCATACCCTAGCGAGTTCCCGAAAACGATTAATGCTGGACATAGCGATCGGCAAGTTTTTGCAACGCATGCTTGCGAATTCGACAGATCTGGCGCGTCGAATAACCTAACGCTAACGCAACGCTTGCGAGATCCGCCCCACCGACATAAATGCGCACGAGGACGACACGCTCTAACTCGGTAAGTTCGCGCATACAAACCTTAAGGGCGAGCGATTCGACGACCCTATCGATTTCTTCTTCTAGCGATGGCGCGGCGCGGTCGACCGCGTCGAGCGTTGCAATGCGAATCGGCTCGGATACGGGCGCAATGCCAACTGCATCAATTAGAGCGCTTCGTAGTTCGCCGTAAGTCGGCGCTCGGCCCAGTTGGTGCGTGAGTCGTTCGGAGACGCGGCGTGCCTCTCGCTCGCGATGGCGTGCCGTTCGGGGCGTCCGAATCAATTCGGTCTGATCGCGGAATGCATGGCGCACTTCGCCGATAATGCTGGCCCATGCGTATGCGGCAAAAGGGACGCCTAGAAATGGATTATAGCGGTCGATTGCCTTCAGTAACCCAACGCGACCGATTTGCAAGAGATCGTCATAACAAATAGGGATGCCGCGGTAACGACGTGCTGCATTTACGCAGAGATAATCATATTCTGCAAAGAGTTCGTCGCGACGTTTGTCCTGACTGTGAAGAACGGCGGGGGCGGTCATCGTATTCCTCCTATTGCGTTGTAGATGGGAATAAGGACTCCACTAACAAAAAGCGCGACTATGCCGCCAATGAGGAGCATGGCCAACGGCTCAAGAAATGACGTCAGTAAGCGGAGGCGAGCCTCCGCCTCCGTAAGGCGATGCGTTCCGATCGCCGCGAGAAGCGTGGGAAGCGAACCGGTTTCCTCGCCAAGCTCCGTCATCGTTTTGGTCATCGTGTCAACGAATAGATTATCTTCCATCGCAGAAGACCACGTTTCGCCCGACTCGATTTTACCGATCCATAGGCGAGCGGTGCGTAGTAACACCTCGTTATCGACAGCTTTTGCCCCGAGCCGAATTGCTTCAACGATGCCGACGCCCGCGTGCAAGAGGTCGGAACAGACGGAAAAAAACTCGCCGGCGCAGCGGTCGGCGAATATGTTTCCCACGATTGGAAGCCGGAGGAGAACAGTCTCCCGCACGACCCGAACTCCAGGCCACGTGAATACCGCAGCACAAGCCAATGCCAACGTTATCGCCGAAGCGACGAGCGCAAGCAGATTCCCGGGGCGCGACAGCGCGTGGATGGCGGCGATGGATATTGCAAGCAAGCCGCTTGGCCGTGCTCCCAGCTCTTTGAGCAGCGAAGCAATCGACGGTAACGTCGTGACTGCGAGGATAACCATTATCCCGACCGATGCGAGAAATACCCAGACCGGATAAGCGAGTGCGGCAGCTACCTGCCCGCGAAGTTCGCTTGTTTTATCCATCCTACTTGCAAGTCGAAGCAGTGCAGCATCGAGGCTTCCCATCTGTTCGCCTGCCCGGATCAGTGCGACGTCATTCGGGGGAAAGTCGCGCGGCATACCGGTGAGTGAGTCGCTGAACGATCGCCCCGACTGCACCCGGGCGAGCGCCCCAATTAAGGCATCGCGAAGGGCGGGTGAGCCCGACCTCGCAATACAGATATGCAGAGAGCGAGAGAACGAACAACCGGCAGTTAAAAGGGTGCCGAGCGCGCGATAAAATGACCGCCGTGCTTTCTCCGGCGTCGTTCGAAAACGTTCGCTTGGCCGTAGAAGCGACTGGACGCTCCGTTGCCGGTCGAGAAAAACAACGGTCAGACCTCGCTCGAATAGCTCCGTTGCTGCCGTATGCCAGGATTCGGCGCTCAGAACGCCGCTCGAACGCGTTCCATCCGGGCGCCTGGCGAGATAAAGAAACGCATCATTCATAGTTTTGCGACCCGACGAATCGCTTCATACCTGACGAGCCTCCGAGCGTCATTGCATTACGCAACTGATAGCATTTTCCGTCGCGCACGATGGCTCGCACAGCATCGGTTGCGAGTAATAGTTCACTTTCTAATACGCGCCCGCCCGTTGGTACGGAAATGAGTTTTTGCGCGCTGACCCCAAGAAGTACATCCGCTAGCACCGTCCGAGCTATTCCAGCCTCGTCTCCACGGAACGAGCGCAGCATGCGATCGATCGACGAAGCCGCGTCCGCCGCGTGCATGGTTGCAAGAACCAAATGACCGGTCTCCGCCGCTCGAAGGAGCGCATTGCAATCCTCCGCATTTCGTACCTCGCCGATAGCGATAACGTCGGGGTCGCTGCGAAGAGCCGAGAACACGCCATCGTTTAACGAAGCAACGTCTTTCCCAATCGCACGCTGTTCGATACTTCCCGGCAATTGCGTAAGATCGAATTCGATTGGTTGTTCCAACGTAACGATTTTACGATATCGCGCTGCGGCGGTGACGGCCAAAAGCGCCGCTAACGTTGTGGATTTACCGCTTCCGGTAGAGCCTACGATTAAGAGAAGGCCATGCGATGATTGTACGAGTTCGCATAGTCTTTTCGATAAGCCGAGCTTTGTTGCGTCGGGGCATTCGCTCGGGAGCAGCCGTATGGAGCAGGTAATGCCCGTATGCGCTTGCGTCCAGTGAAGACGCGCACGCCCCCATGACGGGTCGACCAGCACGGTCGTAACATCGGAAAGTTTTGGAAACTCCATCGCACTTTCCGAGGTCGATACTTCGAAAAGCTCTGCAAGGTCCCATGCGGATACAATACTCGACGTCGTCGTGCGTAGTTTGCCGTCGACGCGCATCGCTGGGGCGCGACCTGGAGAAAAATGAACGTCTGATGCGCCGAGTCGACGAGCTTCGTAAAAAAGGTCGTCGAAGAGGCAACGGGTGACGGCTTGCATCAATTGCTGGCTCCGAGAACGCGCTCGACCTCGGCGGGCGTGCTTCTTCCTTCTCTCACGTGACGCTCTGCATCTATTCGTAAAGGGTGCGAGGGGTCGGAGAAATTGCGCCGAGTGAGTGAGGGCGGCTCCGTCAACTCGAATATTCCAATGCGCCCGGAGTACGAGCCGTCGCATTGAACCCGACGCAGAAGGCGCTGTGCGAGAAATGCCGTGACCGCGCCATCGACAAGGCGCTCTGCGAGCCCGAGGTCGAGCAGGCGCATTTTGGCCGTCCAGGCGTCTGCAGCATGCAGCGTGCTCACGACCAAACGCCCGCAAAGCGCGGCACTGGCCGCAAGTTCCGCAGTTTCGCGATCGCGAATCTCACCGACGAACACAACATCGGGATCGTGACGCAGAAGCCCGCGCATCGCGCTTTCAAAGGTGAGACCGGCTCTCTCGTGCACTTGCACCTGATTGATTCCCGGCGTCCGAATTTCGACCGGATCTTCGATGCTGCAAACGCTCTCCGTGTTGCCAACCCGATCGGCGAGCGCCGAATAGATCGTGGTGGTTTTTCCGCTCCCGGTCGGGCCGCAAGCAATGAGTAGCCCTTGCGGGGAGCGCATCAGCGAACGAAAGTGTGCGAGCATGTGCGGTTCGAATCCCAGGGCGTCGATTGCCGGCGATCGCGCGTCGTTTGCTTGCAGACGTGCGGTCACGCGTTCGCCCTCGAGCAGCGGCATCGTCGCGACGCGTATGTCGAAGGCGCCTGCGCTGAAGCGTCCGTCCTGCGGCTTCCTGCGCTCGGCGATATCGATGCCGCCGAGCAGTTTTATCCTCGTTACGACTCGGTCGAAGAGCACGGGCTCGAACTCCGTACCGTCGTGTAGCAGGCCGTCGATCCGGAGGCGGGCGAGGCCGCCCTGATAGCGGGGCTCGAGATGGATATCGGAGGCGCCGCGTTCGATCGCCTCGGCGATAAGCGCCTCACAGGCGCGAATGGCCGGCGGATCTTCGGTACCGAGCATCCCTGCACTCACGGTCGCCCTCCCGGAACGAAACGGGGTGAAGCCCCCCTATTACTCTGCTGGGGAGGTCGAGCGAGCGTAACCTAGCAAGCGAGCGCTGTCTAGTATCGCAGCGAAAGTTGTCCCACCCCCACGGAGCCGGGGAATAGCCACGCGGAGGTTTCCCCCAAGCGGGCAGCCAAGGCTGGGCGTCGCCCTGGAGAGGTGGCAGAGTGGTCGAATGCACTCGCTTGGAAAGCGAGCAGACCTTTACCGGTCTCGGGAGTTCGAATCTCCCCCTCTCCGAAGTCCCGCTCGAAGGTTGCAGTGCTAGATTACTTTCCGAAAAGCAGTCGGAACCTCGCGGTTCTTATTGCGGTGCTCGCATTATTCGGCCCCTACTGCTCGCTGGCAATAGGCGCGTTTCTTGGTATTGGGCTCAGCCTGCTCTTCCACGGCGGTTCGATCGCCTTCGTCGTTCTTGCCGATCTCGCGCTTGCGGGCATATCGAGTGCGGCGCTTGTCGTTCTTGCACGGCGACAACGAGGGTACATGGCACGAATTGCCGCGTATATTGCCGCCGTTATTCGGCTCGCTGCGTTCTTCTTTCAAGTCGCAATACTCCACGGAAAATATGCAATTCCGTTCTCGGCGCTCGCCGACACAACGACGTTTTTTGCGTTGGGGCTCGCTATCGGTCGCCCGTTGCTGGCCTACGCATTTGCCGTCCCCGCCCTGGGATTTGTCGCCGCGCACGTTGCATATTCTGTTCGACAAATCGTTTTCGAATTACATACCGTCGGACACCTTACGTTGGCGCTCGATCCGTGCGCAGCGCAATTCGGCCTTATGGGCCCCGCGTTTGAAACCGTCGTTTCGGGGCTCATTGCAATCGGCATCGCGAGCATTGCATCGTTTGCCGGCCTCTCGAGCGCACCGCGTATTCTCTGGCATGCCCTCCTCGGTGTACCCGCAATCGTCTTGACGGCTGCCTGGGCTCTCTCTACCACGAACCTTCGATCGAACGGCGAGCCGATGCTTCTCATCGGCGCTCCCATCACGTTCTTCGCGTATATCGTTGTCCGGTTGCGAACCAAGGGCACGGGTCGAGGCACCGCGATTCTAGGAGCGCTTCTCTGGTTCGTCGCGACGCTGTTCTCCGTGGCGATCGGCGCCCATTCCGGGTGGGCCGGTTGGATCGATCAGCAGATCTCGCAGCCCTGTATGTGAACGCATCGCGCCTATCGGTCGTCGCTTGAGACGCGGTCGAGGTGCGCGAGCCAGAAATCGAAGCTCGCGCGCGCTTGCGCCTCTAACATCGCTTCGCCGGTCACGATATCGCGCTCCAAGCGTCGCGCTAAGGTAGCGCGCGGGCCGTAATTGACGTCCATTACGATCTCGGGTTGCGCGAGCTCGATCGCAAGATCGTGCGGCAATATCGCTCCCGGCGGCAGCGTGCTGACGACGATCTCCGGCACCGATTCCGGCCACGGTTGCGCATCGTAATCCACGATACACTCCTCGACGCGCTCGGCATTGCGCCCCCACACGTAGGCGTGCGCGTCGTACTCTTGGCACTGCGCTAAAATCGCGCGCGCGGTCGCCCCGGTGCCGAGCACGCCGATGCGGCGTAAGGCGATCGAATCGTCCAACATTGCTTCGAGTGCGACGCGCCAACCGATGCCGTCGGTATTCGTGCCGCGAATCTGCATGTCGAAATAAACGGTGTTGACGGCCTTCGCGCGGCGCGCTTCGTCGCTGAGAACGTCGCACCCGGCGAGCGCTTCTTCTTTGAGCGGCGTGGTGATATTCGCGCCGGTGTATCCATCGAGCCGCATGCGCCGCAAGACGGCGATCGCATTTCCCGCCGGCACTTCGATCGCCACGTAACTACCCTCGATCTCCGCTTCGCGCAGAAATCCGCGATGGAGGTGCGGGCTGCGCGAATGGTCGACCGGGTCGCCGATGAGAGCGAGCTTCACGCGCGGCGCTCCGGCAGCACGAGCCGCTCGATCCGGCGGAAGAAACGCGTGAGCGGAAAATCGCGGTCTTCGATCGGCTCGACGAGAATCGCGCGCATGCCGCAGAGCGTCGCGCCGAGCACGTCGGTGAAGAGCTGGTCGCCGATCACCACCACCTCGCGCGCGCGCATCTGCAACGCCCGTTTGGCGCGCAGGAAGCCGAGCGGCAGCGGCTTGAGCGCGTTAGGGATGCCGTGCAGCCCCAGCCCCCCGGCGATCTCGGCGACCCGCGGCCCGAAGTTATTGGAGAGCAGGACGATCTCGAGCCCGGCGGCGCGGGCCCCGGCGACCCAGGCCCGGTTCTCCGGGCTCGGTTCGCTCGCCCCGAAGCCCAGCAGGGTGTTGTCGAGGTCGAGAATCAGCCCGCGCACGCCCTCGGCGAGGAGGCTCTCGGGGCGGATCCCGGCGAGGAGCGGCACGTGTTGGAGGCGGCTAGGCATGCGACAAGGGTTTGTAACCTCTATCCCCACTATCCTCGGAGTTGCCCACAGGAGCACCCGCCCTTACCCACGACTTTTTCTGCTTTTGGACACGCTACCCAGAGGGAGTTTCGAGACGCCCACCATATATAGTAGGCCCCGGTATTTGAAGACACTAAACCTTGCCTCGTCGAGAAAACTATCGAACGTTCGTTCCCCCACCGCTGCCCATCCGTTTTTCACCCCTGCTGCCGCGTTTTTGATAAGGAGATCTACCATGAAGTTCGCTCGCCTCTACTCCGTTGCCGGTGAGCCGTATGCGGGGGTGGCGTTTGAACCGCGCACCTCGCGTATCGTCAATCCCAACGGCTCGGTGATCTTCGAGGCAAAGGACATCATGGTGCCCGCGGCCTGGAGCCAGGTCGCCGTCGACGTGCTCGCGCAGAAATATTGCCGCAAAGCCGGCGTACCGACCCGGCGCAAGCGGGTCGCCGAGGAGGGCGTGCCGGAATGGCTCTGGCGCAGCGTCCCCGACGAGGAGGCCCTTGCGGCGCTCCCGCGCGACGAACAGTTCGGTGCCGAGCTCGACGCGCGCGACGTCTTCAATCGCCTTGCCGGTTGCTGGGCGTACTGGGGCTGGAAACACGATTATTTCGATAGTGAGAACGACGCGCGCGCCTATTACGACGAAATGTGCTCGATGCTCGCACGCCAGGTCGGCGCACCGAATTCCCCGCAGTGGTTCAACACCGGGCTGCACTGGGCGTACGGCATCAGCGGCCCCGCACAAGGGCATTATTTCATCGATCCACGCAGCGCCGCGCTCACCCGCAGCACCAGCGCCTACGAACACCCCGCGCCGCACGCATGCTTCATCCAAAGCGTCTCCGACGATCTCGTCAACGAAGGCGGCATCATGGATCTCTGGGTGCGCGAAGCGCGCATCTTCAAATACGGTTCGGGTTCGGGAAGCAATTTTTCCAACGTGCGCGGATCGGGCGAAAAACTCTCCGGCGGCGGCTCGTCGAGCGGCCTGATGTCGTTCTTGCGCGTCGGCGATCGCGCGGCGGGAGCGATTAAATCCGGCGGCACGACGCGCCGTGCGGCGAAGATGGTGGTGCTCAACGCCGACCATCCCGATATCGAACAGTTCGTTTCGTGGAAAGTGACCGAAGAACAGAAAGTCGCCGATCTCGTCGTCGGTTCGATGCTCTGCGAACGCAAACTCAATGCGATCATGAAGGCCGCACACGTCGAGAATCTTCCCGAACAGGCGCGCTTAGATCCGCAACTCAATCCCGATCTTCGCCACGCGTTGCGCGAAGCGCTCGCCGCCGGCGTGCCGCAGGGAAATATCGCGCAAGCGCTCGATTACGCGAAACAGGGCTACACCTCGATGCAGGTGCCGATCTACGACGTGAATTGGGACGGCGATGCCTATTCGACGGTCTCGGGGCAAAATTCGAATAACACCGTGCGGCTGGGGAACGAGTTCTTCAATAAACTCGACGCCGATGCCGACTGGAATCTCATTCGCCGCACCGACGGCGGCGTCGCGAAGAGTTTCCCCGCAAGCGATCTCTGGGAGCGCATAGCGCTTGCAGCATGGCAGTGCGCGGACCCCGGGCTGCAATTCGACGATACGATTAACGAATGGCACACCTGCCCGAGCGACGGGCGCATCAACGCGAGCAACCCCTGCTCGGAGTATCTCTTTCTCGACGACACGGCGTGCAATCTCGCGAGCTTGAATCTCGCGACCTTCCTCGATGCAAACGGAGAATTCGATGCGCCGCGCTTCGCACAGGCGTGCCGCATTTGGACCTTTACGCTTGAGATCAGCGTCCTAATGGCGCAGTTCCCCAGCCAAACGATCGCCCAGAAATCCTACGATTTCCGCACCTTAGGGCTTGGGTATGCAAACCTCGGTACGCTCTTGATGCACATGGGCTTAGCCTACGATTCACCCGAAGGGCTCGGCTGGTGCGCGGCGATCTCGGCGTTGATGACCGGAGCGGCCTATCGCTGTTCGGCCGAGATGGCCGAAGAACTCGGCGCGTTTCCGCGTTATCAACCCAATGCCGATTCGATGCTCCGCGTCATTCGCAACCATCGCCGCGCCGCGTACCAAACGCCCGCCGGCGAATACGAAGGGCTCAGCGTCTCGCCGGTGACGCACGCACCCTCGCTCTTCACGCAAAATACCTGGGCGCTCGCGCGCAAAATGTGGGACGATGCGCTCTCGATCGGCGAAGTGCACGGATATCGCAACGCGCAAGTCACCGTGATCGCACCTACCGGCTGCCTTGTCGGTACGACGCTCGTTTCGACCGATCGTGGCTTGCAACGCCTCGAGCGCCTCGGCAACGTTGACGGAGCGAAATGGCAGGATACGAATTTCCGCGTCCTCACCGATGACGGCGAGCAACGCGCGACGAAATTCTTTATTAACGGACTCTCGCCGACACGCCGCATAACGACCGCCAACGGTTACGTCATTCAGGGCACCCCCGAGCACCGCGTCAAAGTTGTAGACCCAGAGACGAGCCAGTTGGTATGGAAACGCCTTGCGGAGGTTGCTCCGAAGGATACGGTCGCGCTTTCGATGGGAACGCTCGCAGGTGAGCCCAACGTCGTCGCACTTCCTCCGCTCGGCGAACAATATTGGACCTGCGATTATACGACGCAGGTTCCACGCACGGTTACCAGTGAGCTTGCCGAACTGGTCGGGTATTTTATGGGCGACGGATCGCTGCATGCAAAGGGCCTCCGCCTTTGCGTCGCCGCCGACGACACCGACGTATGCGACCGTCTGGTCGAACTCAGTCGTTCGCTGTTTACTATCGAACCGAAGTTAACGGTCAGGGGCAAATACATCGAAGTAGCGATTCATTCCGTCGAACTCGTAAATTGGTGGGAAGCCTGCGGCTTCATGAAGCTCGCTCCCTCGCCGGAGCATCGCGGGAAAGGCTATACGCCCAGAATCCCCGATGCGATCCTCGCTACGAACGATCCCTCGATCTACGGTGCGTTTCTTCGCGGCGTCTTCGAGGCCGACGGAACCGTTACGAATGGAACGGCTTCGATCACTACGGCGCGCTCGTCGTTTGCAGATGAACTGCGGACGCTCTTGCTTGCGCTCGGTATCCCAACCAGCACGAAGATCGATACCTCCGGATGGGGGCAGAGCGATCTCTTCGTGCTTCGCGTTCGAAATGCGGCATACGCGCGGGCCTTCATGAGCGCCGTCGGATTTATTGGAAGGCGCAAAACGGAGAGCGTCCATTTTTCCGATACCTGGCAGGGCACGAAGGGCGACCGCGTCTTCCTGCCCGCATCGTTAATCGCGAAGGTCGTTCCGAAAGAAAGCGACCTCTATGTACGCGCCGCTACTTATCAGAGCCGCCACGAAGGGGCGCTCAGCCGCGCGACGGTTACCGCTTTGCTCGAACGCACGAATCTTCCGGAGTTAAAATCGGCGCTCTCGTTCTTCTACGACTCGGTCGCTTCAAACGATGATGGCGGAGAGCAACATACCTACGATCTCTCGGTACCCGCAAACGTCACCTACATAGCAAACGGCTTCATTTCGCATAATACCATCGGCTTGGTGATGGATTGCGACACCACCGGAATCGAACCGGATTTCGCGTTGGTGAAATTCAAGAAACTCGCCGGCGGCGGCTACTTCAAAATCGTCAATCAATCCGTCGCGCCGGCACTGCGAAAGCTCGGCTACAGCGAAGGGCAGATCGCGAAGATCGAAACCTACGCCAAGGGCACAGCCTCTTTTGAAGGCGCCCCGCATATCAACCGTGCGACGCTGCGCGCGAAGGGTTTTGACGACGCGACCATTGCGAAGGTCGAAGGCTCGCTCGCAGGCGCGTTCGAGTTACCTTTCGTCTTTAACAAGTTCGTGCTCGGTGAGGCGTTCTGCACCGAGACGCTCGGCATCTCGGCCGAGCACCTCGACGATTGGAGCTTCTCCATCCTGCGCGATGGGCTCGGCTTTAGCAACCGGCAGATCGAGGAGGCCTCGGCCTACATCTGCGGGCGCATGACACTCGAAGGCGCGCCGGAACTTAAAGACGAGCATCTCTCGGTCTTCGATTGCGCGACGCCGTGCGGCAAATACGGCACGCGTTTCATTCGCCCGCTCGCCCACGTCGATATGATGGCGGCGGCGCAACCGTTCGTCAGCGGAGCGATCTCCAAGACGATCAATCTGCCGCAGACGGCGACGATCGCCGACGTCAAGGAAGCCTACCGCTACAGCTGGGAAAAGATGATCAAGGCGGTCGCGCTCTATCGCGACGGATCGAAGCTGAGCCAACCGCTCGCTGCGAGTTACGATCTCAGCGGCGAAATGGAGGCCGAAGAGACGCCGACGCAGCCGTATCACACCCCGGTGCAGATCGCCGAGAAGCTCGTCTATCGGTATATCGCCAAGCGCCGCCGCATGCCCGAACGGCGTAGCGGTTATACGCAAAAAGCGATCGTCGGCGGGCACAAAGTCTATCTTCGCACCGGCGAATACGAGAACGGTCAACTCGGCGAGATCTTCATCGACATGCACAAGGAGGGCGCGGCCTTCCGATCGCTGATGAATAATTTCGCGATCGCGATCAGCCTCGGCTTGCAGTACGGCGTGCCGCTCGAAGAGTTCGTGGAGGCTTTTACCTTCACGCGCTTCGAGCCCAATGGTCCCGTCGCCGGGCACGACCACATCAAGATGGCGACCTCGCTGCTCGATTACGTCTTCCGCGAGCTCGCCGTCAGTTATCTCGGCCGCTACGATCTCGCGCATGTCGCGCCCTCGATGGAGATGGACGCGATGGGCGTCGATGCGGCGGAATCCAAAGAAGAGTATCTCGCCGAAGAGAGCGGCCCGACCAACGTTCGGCAGGCCGGCGTCGCCGAACGCCTCCACCCGGTCTCGACGCATCTCCATCCCGAGGCACCGCAGGGCAGTTACGGTGCGGCAACGCTAACGGCGACGGCCCCGGCCGCACCGAGCCTCGGCACGGCGGTGATCGAGCGCCCGCAGCACGCCGCGGTCAACGCCGCCAAGGCGAAGGGCTACACCGGAAACGCATGCAGCGAATGCGGGCAGCTCACGATGGTGCGCAACGGTTCGTGCGAGAAGTGCGATTCCTGCGGATCAACGAGCGGCTGTAGCTAAGCCGCTCTGTTTCCAAAATGACTTCGAATGACGTAATTTTGGAACTTACGAACGCTCACCCGAGCATTTTGGGACTTACGTTTTAGTCAAGTCTCGAAACGAAAAAAAGCCGGCGGAGAAATCCGTCGGCTTTTGCTGTCGCGTCAACGTTGCGCGCCTAGGTTTCATCACCCTCGGTTAACTGTTCAGTGAGGACGAGAATTTCACCGGGCTTCATCGTCGCTCTCTGACGCTCAACAACGAACGTCTCGGGCGGATCATCTGCCTTTCCCAGAACTGGCAGTTCCTCGAAGTCCATTCGATGTTGGCGGCAGGGGCGGATGCGGCATGCCGCGGCCCAATCGGGGGTTCCGGTTCCGCGACTCTCGCAGCCGCAGGGCCAAATATATCCGAGCGTCGTTAGCTGCCGTTGGCCGGGAGCGAGTTCCAGTACGCCACCCTCGACCGGCACCATCCGAACACGATTGAAATCGCCGAGGACGGACTCCAGGTCGTTCAGCGATATCGGGCCACGATATTCCGGCATCACTTCCCTCACGCTCCGATTCCGATTTTTAAACGCTGGCATACCTCGCAATCCACCACGTGGTTCTTGACGAAGAACTCGCAGACGGGTAGCCGTTTCACAACGATTACGCCGCTACGATGGATATCCACGTGGAGATTGCAGAGAAACACGTCCTCCCAGTCAATCTTCTCCCCGTCGAGACGAAGGTTGCGAGTCATCTTTGCAAAGGCTAGTCGCTCTAGGCCGCTCGGCACCGTGATCATCCCGCCGCCTTCGAAGCATTCCGCTGGCGTGCATCGTTGCGCGGCTAGGCGCATCTCCCGAACGAAGTCGCTCTTGTTGCCGGTCAAGACGATGCACCCGGCGTCTCGTGCGTGCTGCACAACGGCAGCATCGGGTGTCCCTCTGCCGACGGTGATACCGATCTCCGCCAAGGTAAACACTCGCGCGCCGGTCAGACTTTCCGCGAGATGCAGCGAGTCTTCGTCACATACGAAGTCCCAAAATTTAATGATGCTCATCGTCACATGCGGTCCTGGGCCGCGTCTGCCCCTCGACCATTCGGGGAGCGGTTACGACAAGTATAGCACCGCGGAAAACAAAGAAGCCGGCCCGCAGGGACCGGCTTTCCTTTGTCAGGCGCCCTCGTCGTAGAGGTCGTTCTCGCTCAACTCCGTGGGCGGGTTGAATGTCATGTCGGTTTCGAACGTCAACGTCTGCCCCAGCAAGTGAGCGAGGACGTTGAAAAGCACGCGATTTTCTACCCGGGCCTCAGCCGGCTCATCCATCTCGAACGCGACGAAGTAAGCGCGGACGCAAGCGGCGTTCTCGTGACGCACATAAGCAATCGGAAGACGTTCGAGGGGCAAATCAGCCTATTAGCTGGCGAAGACGGCGGCCTCAAACCGATTTCGGCCATCGGTGCCAGCAATGCCCGCCAAAAAGTCTACGGACCGCTCGCGGAAATCATCGGCCTTCTCAACGAACTCTTCGGACCGGACGTCCGCGAGGAAGACAAGATCGCTCTCGTACTGCCCTTCGACCAAATTATGAATGCGATCGACACGATTCGAGCCCAAGCGGCCAATAACGACGTTGAACAATTCATGAAGGCGAGGAACTTCTCTGAGGTCTTCGATGCCGCGCTCCTCGAGGCAACGGATTCGGTCGAATCTGAGAACAATCGCCAAACCGAGGTGGTCAAGGACATGGTCACGCGACTTCTCGAAAACGGGGAAATGCTCGGGCGTTTCAAGGAAGTCTACGGCAAGCATTTTCATGCGTCGGTAAATACCCCGCCGACCACTTAAGCGACAACCGCAATTACCAAGGACGAATAGCGTATAGAACGGTGCTTACGGCAGGAGCCCGTAAAACACGGTGCCCAGGCTCTTGAATCCCTTGGAACCCGGATACCATCCGCACACACAAAGTTCATCCAGCGCGTTGCACCAACCGCGCAACTTGTCTAACTCGCCTTCGTACCGCTCCTTCTCGCCGCGCTCACCCTCGATCTTTCTCCGGATGATGTACGCGAACAGATCGGCGACCTGAATAAGGAGCACGGGCTTCGAATCGGCAAAATACGGTACGTCCACGATCTGATCGAATAACGTCGCCTTCTTGCCACGCTCGTACAAGGACTCGGTCCACGTCGGCGGCTCGTAAAACAGTTCCGTCAGCGGTTCTTCCCATTTCCGCTCACGGTCGAATACAAAGACGGTGTGCCCTTTATTCTTCTCAAGTTTCTGGTGTACGCGCTGCACCTTCGTCACGAGCGAAAGCGCGGCGGCGAGCCACGGCGTCTTGAGCGCCGCAAGGTCCCCGTTGGTCTTGCACGCTTCCGCGAACTTCGCCTTATCCACGGCCGAGCACACGACGTCGTGCTTCCGCTCGAACACCCAGTCGAAAATGCTGTCAATGATCGCACTGCGTTCCTCGCCGGGGAGCCCGCGCCAGGGACCGTTTCCCGAGTAGAAGTCGCGCGTATGGAATTCGGTGACGGTCCGGCCGAGGCGTTCCGACAATCGGGCCAGCAGCTCGTCCCAATCTTCCTTTGTCTTATGCATCCGGTGCGCGTCAACGATTACACCCACCATCACGACGACGGGCTCTTCGCCCATGCCGCTCTCGTCAACGTAGCAGAATTTCATCGGCTCGGACTTCGTCGAGTCTGGCAGGGCGCCCCCTGAGCCCTTCGGCCTGGATTGGAAGCAGACTGAAACGATCAACCGGCACTGCGGGGTATAATGATTGAAGTAGGAGGCTGAGACCTAGGAAGCGGTATGACGGAGCCAAAGGAACTACTCCGCCTGTATAAAGCGGACGACGACCAGTTTTGCAACCTCTGCCTCGAACCGGCAAAGCTTACGGATGACCATGTCCCGACGCGCGGATGGGGCAACGACAAAATGATTGAGGTCCGCCGGCTAAAGGGCGACCAGTTTGTTCGACCTCAGGCGATGCAGAAATGTCGTCGTGGTCTAACGTTCCGGACACTCTGCGCGAAATGCAACAACGAACGGCTTGGAAGCTCGATGGATGCCGCCCTCGCGGAGCTGGTCGCACTCTGTCGTCGGAATTTTTCCGTCGGGCGCCGCAGCTTCAATGCACGGCTTCGTCCGAACGCCATTCTCCGGTCAATCTTAGGGCATACCGTCGCCGTCCGTAATTACACGGAGCCCCACATGA